>JAHBXF010000002.1 GCA_019636615.1 Phycisphaeraceae bacterium
GGGGGGGGGGGGGGGGGGGGGGGGGGGGGGGGGGGGGGGGGGGGGGGCGGGCCGGGCGGGCGGGTGTGTTCGAGGGCGAATGGGGGCGCTTAGAACTCGGCCTGTTTGGGGGCGCGTGGGAAGGGGATGACGTCTCGGATGTTCTGCATGCCCGTGACGAAGAGGATGAGGCGCTCGAAACCCAGGCCGAAGCCCGCGTGCGGGACGGTGCCGTATCGGCGCAGGTCGCGGTACCACCAGTAGTCGGCCTTGTTCAGGCCCATCTCGTCGAGGCGGCGGTCGAGCACGTCGAGGCGTTCTTCTCGCTGGCTGCCGCCGATGATCTCGCCGATTCCCGGGACGAGCACGTCCATGGCGGCGACGGTCTCGGCGGGGGCGCCGTCGGTGCCCGGGTCGTTGACGCGCATGTAGAAGGCCTTGATGGACTTGGGGTAGTTCATCAGGATGACGGGCTGCTTGAAGTGCACTTCGGTGAGGTAGCGCTCGTGCTCGGATTGCAGGTCGGCGCCCCAGCGGATGGGGAACTCGAACTTTGTGCCCGAGGCCGCGGCGGCTTCGAGGATGCGGATGGCCTCGGTGTAGGGCAGTCGGCGGAAGGGCGTGTCGAGGACGTGGGTGAGGCGGGCGATGAGGCCCTTCTCGATGCGCTCGTCGAAGAACTTCATGTCGTCGGCGCGTTCAGAGAGCACGGCGCGGATGAGGAACTTGATGAAGTCTTCGGCGATCTCGCTGTCGCGCTGCAGGTCGCAGAAAGCCATCTCGGGCTCGATCATCCAGAACTCGGCGAGGTGGCGGCTGGTGTTGCTGTTCTCGGCGCGGAAGGTGGGGCCGAAGGTGTAGACGTTGGAGAGTGCGCTGCAGTACGTTTCGACGTTGAGCTGGCCCGAGACCGTCAGGTGGGTTTCCTTGCCGAAGAAGTCGTGGGAGAAGTCGCAGGCCTTGCCGTCATCGGTGAGGGGGCGCGTGAGCATATCGAGGGTGCTCACGCGGAACATCTGGCCAGCGCCCTCGCAGTCGGAGCCGGTGACGATGGGCGTGTGGACGTAGAAAAAGCCCCGCTCGTGGAAGAAGCGGTGCACGGCCATGGAGAGACAGTGGCGCACGCGCGCGACCGCGCCGAAGGTGTTGGTGCGCACGCGGAGGTGGGCGACTTCGCGCAGGTACTCGAAGGTGTGCCGCTTGTTGCTGACGGGGTAGGTGTCGGGGTTTTCGACCCAGCCGACGACGCGGAGCGCGCCGCCCTGGGCGGGGTCTACCAGCACTTCCACGGCCTGCCCCTTGCCCTGGCTGGCGACGAGCACCCCGTCGACCTCGACGCTGCAGCCGGTGGTGAGGCGCTGGGCCTGATCGAACCCCGGGAGAGAGGCACGGATCACGCACTGGATGGGCTCGAAGCACGAACCGTCGGAGACGGCGACAAAGCAGAGGCCGCCGTCGGCCTTTGATTCACGGTTGGTGCGCACCCAGCCTTTGATCGTGACCGGGGTGCCGACTGGGGCTGAAAATGCGTGCTGGACGTGCAACCAGGACATATAACTGTGTCTCCGTGTGAGGTGGGGCACGATGGTAGCGGCGGCGGGGGCCCCCCCGTGGGTGCAACCGGCCGGCTCGTTTTCGGAATGCAATGCTGACCGTGGGGATTCGGTCCCCTCCGGGGGCTGGCGGCGAACAGAACCGGGCACGGTGGGCGCCCGGGCTTGGCAGTATCACTTCTGGGCAAGGAGGACTCGATGGGTGAAACCTTTCTTCTCGTCGGAATCACAATGGCGGTGCTGTGCCTGGTGGGGGCGTTCAAGGGCCCTTCGGCGCTTGCCCGCAGCGCGAGCGCGGTGGGCGCGGTATTTTTTCTGCTCGGGGGGCTGCTGCTGAGCAGTGTGCAGTATGTCGCCTCGGATCAGGTGGGCATCGTGACGCGCAACGCGCTGGGCCCGAGCCTGAAGGATGGCAAAATCATCGCCGTGGATGGCGAGATGGGCGTGCAGGCCGACGTGCTGGCCCCCGGCTGGCATGTCGGATACTGGCCGGTGATGTACACCGTGCGCACGGTACCGCTGACGGTGGTCGAGTCGGACAATGTCGGCTTGATCGAGACCCGCGACGGGTTGCCCCTCGAGGATGGGCAGCTCTTTGCGCCCGAGTGGCCGCGCGAGAACTTCCAGCGGATGCTCGATGCGAGGTACTTCCTGACGGAGGGGGGCGGTCGCAAGGGCAAGCAGGCGTCGGTGCTCACGCCGGGCAAATACCGCATCAACACGGAACTCTTCCGGGTGACAGCGGTGAAGCAGACCGAGGTGGTCGCGGGTGAGGTGGCGGTGCTCAAGGCCAACTACGGCACGCCGCCCACGCAGAAGGTGCGCATCGGCCAGGTGGGCTCGGGCGTGATCGCCGAGGGGGATGACGAGCAGATCGTGCGGCTCGCGGGCCCGGGCGAGATGGGCGTTCGTCGCGACGTGCTGCCGCCGGGCAAGTATCCGATCAACACCGATGCGTTCACGGTGACGGAAGTGTGGACCACGCAGATGGTGGCGCACTACACCAAAGGCGTGGCGACAAACCCATCGTCGTCATCGAGCGGCCCTTCGATCCAGGAAGAGCAGGAGATCACGGTTCGCACGAGCGACGGGTTCACATTCCCGGTGGACGTGCGCGTGGAGTACATCATCGAGCCGCGCAACGCGCCGATCGTGGTGGAAAAACTCGGTGATGACGAGAGCGAGCGGTTCCGCAACGTGCTCAACTCGGCGGTGCGGGCGACATTCCGCAACAACGCCGAGACGGTCCGGGCGCTGGACTACGTGCAGCAGCGTTCGCAGCAGGAGTCGCAGTCGCTGTCGAACCTGGCCGAGGAACTCTCGCGGTACGGCATCACCGTGACGGCGGTGCGCATCGGCAACGTGGGCGACGAGCAGTCGCTGGGCCTGCTTCTCAAGACCCAGACCGACCGCGAGATCGCCAAGCAGGAGCAGTTGACCTTCAAGGAACAGCAGCGCGCGGCCGAGGAGAAGAAGCAACTCTCCCGCGCCCAGCAGGAAGCCGAGGAAGAAAAACGGCTGGCCACGTCGGCGTACGCGGTGAAAATCGCCGACGAGGTGAAGAAGTCCCGTGTGACCGAGGCCCAGGCGGAGGCCGAGTCGATCCGCATCCGCGCCGAAGCGCAGGCGGATGCCTACAGGCTGATCGCCGAGCAGGTTGGCAGCACGCAGGCCGCGATGATCGAGATGCTCAAGATCGTGGGCGAGAAGGGCATTCAGATCACGCCGCGCGTGTTCATCAACGGCGGGGGTAGCGGCGTGAGCGGCGACAGCGTGAACGCGGCGTTTGTGGGCACCATTCTGGAGACGCTGGTGTCGAAGGATGAAACCACGACGGCACGCCCCGCGGGCGGCGAACCGCGGCGGGATTGAGTCTCGGCGGCCAAGGGGCCGGCGCCCCGTGCAGAATGTCGCGGGCGACAACGTAGTCCACGAAAAGGCCCCGCCATGAAAGTGGCGGGGCCTTGTTGATAACCGGGTTGAGAGGGCGGGAGTGTTGAGTTGGTTCAGCGGGGGTTGTTGATCCAGCCGTAGGGGTAGGCGACGCCGTCTTTGCTCACCTTGCGCCAGCGGGTGTTGATGTTGCCGCGGTTGGCGTAGAGGTCGTTGCACTCGAAGTCGGCGAGGCGGTTGCGGCCTTCTTCAGGGGGCATGCCGCGCCGGTATTCGATGCCGTCGGAGGGTGGCTTCCAGAGGGTTGCCGAGCCGTCGAGGAAGGCGACGTGGCCGCCGCGTGCGTGCCGGTTGGTCTGCTGGTCCCAGTTGCCGAACATGCCGTCGCGGTATTCCTGGTTGTAGAAGCGGGTGGATTCTTCGAAGAAGATGGGGATGTCGTGGAAGAGGGTGAGGGAGGCGACGTGGTTTGGGGGGAGTGTTTCGGGCGTGTCGGTGTAGATCTGCGGGGGGATGTAGCCAATCTTTGTCTGTGCGCCGAGTTTGGCGCCCTCGACCTCGTCGAGCATGGTGTAGTCGAAGTCTACCCCGGTGCGGGAGGCCCACATGTTGTTGTACTCCTGCCCGTCGATGCGCTGGCGCTTGTTGCTGGGGCACTCGCTGACCTGGTGGGCGTTGGCGACGTATTGATAGATGAAGCCGGGTTGGCGGACGCCGTTCTCGATGATCTGCGCCCACTGGGCGACGTTGGTGGCCGGTGGTGCCGGGGGCGGGGGCGGGTTGGTTTCCGGGTCCCAGTAGCGGTCGCCGTTAGGCCACGACCATCGCTTGGAGATCGGCCAGATGGTGTCTTTGAAGTCCATGGCGTAGAGAACGGCCGCGGTGCCGAACTGTTTGTTGTTCGAGAGGCACTTGGCGATGCGGCCGGCTTCGCGCGCCTTGCCCAGCGCGGGCAGCAGGAGCCCGAGCAGCAGGGCGATGATCGCGATGACAACCAGCAACTCGATCAGCGTGAAGGCGCGCACGGAGATGCCTTGGCGGTGCTGCATTTCGATTCCTTCGCGTACAGGTGCCCCAAAACGGCCGAATGGCCTCAGAGCAGTATACCAGAAACCTGACAGGGGTGGAAGCGCATCGGGAGCAATTTCATCGAATTCTGGTGCCGGGGAGCAACGCCACGGGCTTGATACTTGACCCAGGGGGGAGGCGGCCGGTTTCAGGGCCCCTGGCGGGGGTCTGGGGGCCTCGCGGGGGCCCGAGAGCGAAGAGAATGGGGCCGAAGGCGTACGCTGAGGGTGTGATCGTCGGCACCTCAACCCAGCAGCAGCCCCCGGCGACCGTAGAGGAACTCATCGGCCCTGAACTCGCGGCTCAGTTAGAGCGGCTCGATGTCACCTCACGAAAGATGCTCTCGGGCAAACTTCCCGGCGAAAGACGGTCGAAGCGGCGCGGCCGGAGCGTGGAGTTCGACGACTTCCGCGACTACACGGCCGGGGACGATCTGCGGCACATCGACTGGAATGTGCTGGCAAGGCTCGATCGTCTCTTTGTGAAACTCTTCCGCGAAGAAGAAGACCTTGCGCTGCACCTGTGTCTGGACCTGAGCCCCTCGATGGATTCCGGGACGCCATCCAAACTCATCTACGGCGCGAGGCTCACGGCCGCGTTGGCGTACATCGGGCTGGTGAAGCAGAACCGTGTGGGGGTGAGCGTCTTTGGGGTTGGCGAAAGCGGGCAGGCGTCGACGCCGCGCCGGCTGAGCCCGCTCCGTGGGCGTTCTGGCATGCGCCGGGTCGGCGCGTTCCTGCTGTCGCAGGTGAAAGAGGCGACACGGGGGATCAGGCCGACGATCGACCCCGGGCAGACGTTCAGCGGGGCGATGCGGTCGCTCACGCGTGCGCCCGGGGCGCGCGGGGTGATGATCGTGGTGTCCGACTTTCTGCTCAGCGAAGGGCTGGAAGAGGGCCTCTCGTACCTGGGCGCGGCGACCATGAGCGGGGCCTTTGACACGTCGTGCGTGCACCTGGTTTCGCCGCAGGAGCACGACCCCGCCACGGCGCGCAGCGCCGGGGTGTACGGCGACCTGAGATTGACCGATGCCGAAACGGGGCGCGCGGCGGAAGTCACCATTTCGCCAGAGTCTCTCGCGCGGTATCGCGCCGCTTTCGAAGCGCACCTGGCACGCGTGAAGCAGTGCTGCGTGTCGCGCGGGGTGGCGCACTTTCTGGTGCAGACATCAACGCCCATGCCCGACCTGCTCCTGCGGACGATGCGCCGCGGTGGCGTGGTGGGGTGATGCCCGGGCGCATGGTGGGCCCGGCGCGGCACTGGCTATTTCGAACGGATCTGTTCGAGCAGCGCGTCGTCGATGCCCAGGTATTCGCGCATCTGGCGGTCGTAGGTTTCGCTGTCTTCGTCGCGGGAGAGGTCCAGACGCATCTCGTTGATGACCTTGGTGCCCTGACGCACCCAGTCGTCCCAGGTTTCCTGGGAAATGTGCTCGGCGATCCACGCGCCGACGGGCCCGCGGAAGGGTGGGCGGGCCATCTTGTTCCCGGGGCGGCCGGTGCGGGTGCAAAGGAACGAGCCCTCCGGGGCGATGGGGACCTGCGCCGCTTCGGCCTCGGGCACCGGGGCGCCCAGGCTTTCGAGCAGGTCTTTGATGCCCTTCTGGGGCAGGTATTCTCCCCGGCGGGTCGCGACTTTGTACCCGTCGGTGAGGATCGACACGGCCTGGTCACGCTGGCCGCTCTCGATGAGGGCCTTGCCGGCGAGTTGGTACGCCTTGGACATCACAGGGTTGAGCGTAGTGCAGCGAAGGAAGGCGGTGGCGGCGTCGGCGTGTCTGCCTGCGTCGGCGTATGCCTGCGCCAGGCTGAACCAGGCCATGTCGTTGTTCGGGTCGGCCTCTGGGCGGACCATGGTCTCGAACTGGGCGATGCGTTGGGCAACATCCATCATGATGAGGCAAGGGTAGGGGCGTGCGTCGAGCGTGCGTGCGTCTCCCTACATTCCTGACGCGTGACGGCCGGAATCGACATCCTCTGCACCGATCTGTGCGGCCTGAGCCTGCGCACGCCCGTGCTGCTCGCTGCGGGCACGGCCGGCACACTCGACGAGATGTCCGACGTGATAGACCTTTCCCGCGTCGGCGGGGTGGTGACCAAGTCGATCACCCGGGAGCCGCGCGAGGGCAACGCCACGTGGCGCCTTATTCCTACTGATCACGGCATGCTCAATGCGGTGGGGCTGGCGAACATCGGTGTTGAGGCGTTCGTTCGTGAGTATGGCCCCCGCGTGGCCGGGGTGCCCACGGTGGTCGTGGGCTCGGTGTCGGAGTTCAGCGTGGAGGGGTTTGTCGCGGTGGCCGGGGCGCTGGGCGAGATTCCCGGCATGGCCGGGGTTGAGTTGAACGTGTCGTGCCCGAATGTGAACCACGGGTGCGAGTTCGGGTCTGACCCGCGGTTGCTGGCCGAGTTGGTGAAAGAGGTTCGGCGCGTGCTTCCCCGCTGCAGGCTGCTGGTGAAACTCAGCCCCGTGGTGATGGGTGTGCCGGGCGTGGTGGCGGTAGCCCGCGCGGCGATCGAACCCGGGGGCTCTTCGCCGACAGGGCCGAACCAGCGGCCCGGCGCCGATGCGCTGTGCATCGCCAACACGGTGCCGGCGATGGTGATCGATGTTGAGTCGCGCCGGCCCCGGCTGTCGCGTGGCAGTGGGGGTCTGTCGGGGCCGGGCATCCACCCCATCGCGGTGAAACTGGTTCACGAGGCGTACACGGGGGTCTGCCGCGACACGGGAACACCCATCGTGGGCATCGGGGGCGTGCTCACGTGGCAAGACGCGGCGGAGTTCATCCTCGCGGGGGCGTCGGCGGTGGAGATCGGCACGGGGCTGTTTGTCGATCCCCGGTGCCCGCTGCACGTGGCGAAGGGGCTTGCCGGCTGGGCCTCGCGCCAGGGCGTGGCGCGCGTGCAAGACCTCACGGGCAGGCTCGAAGCGCCCCTTGATCCATCCGCCCGGTGAGGTGGTGGCGCGAGCGTTGAGGCCGCGGCAGGCAGGAAAGAAATGGGCGAGAAAGGCCCGCCCGGGGCCGCGCAGCGCCCGGAGCGCGCCGACAATTCATCGCACATGCTTGAACGCGCATTTGATCTCTTTCTTGTGGTCTTCGGCTTCGGGCTCATCATCTTTGTGCACGAGTTGGGGCACTTTCTCGCGGCGCGATGGGCGGGCATCCGGGTGCTGGCGTTCGCGGTGGGGCTGGGCCCGGCGCTGGTGTCGTTCCGCAAGGGGCTGGGCTTCAAGGCGGGCAGCAGCGAGCCGGAGTATCTCCGGCGGCTCGAACAGGACGGTGCCGAGGGTGTGAGCCCGACCGAGTACCGGCTCAACTACCTGCCCTTCGGCGGGTATGTGAAGATGCTCGGGCAGGAAGACGGCAACCCGGGCGCGGTGAGTGACGCCCCGGACAGTTATCAGGTGTGCAAGCCCTGGAAGCGCATGGTGGTGATCTCGGCGGGCGTGGTGATGAACCTCATCACGGCGGCGGTGCTCTTTGTGGTGGTGTTCATGGTGGGGCTGCGGGCCGAGCCGCTGAAGGTCGGTGCGGTGGCGCCCGGTTCGCCCGCGTCGCGTGCCTCGGCCATCAACGCGCCCGAAGCCGGTGTGAGACGGCCGGGTCTGCAGCCGGGAGACCGCATCCTTGCGATCAACGGCGAGGCGAGGCGGTCGTTCAATGATCTTGTGCTCGCCACGGCCATGGCCAAGGCCGAGGTTCCGATCGAACTGCGCGTCGAGCGCCCCGGCGTGTCGATGCCGCTCACATTCCTCATCAGGCCTGAAGTGGGGGCGTCGTCGGGCCTCTTTGAGTTGGGCGTTGAGCCCAGCCGCTCGGCGCAGGTTCCCGACTTTGCCGATGCACAACAGCGTGACAGATTCGCGAAGTCGCTGGCCCGCGTGGGATTGACGGGCGTGGAGCCGGGCATGCGGCTCGCCCGCGTCGACGGCTCACCCGTGAGCGAGGGCAACGCGCTCTTCGCCGCGGCGGTGCAGGGCGAGGGTCGCCCCATCGTCGCCCGCTTCGAGAAGGAAGGGCGGGGGGTTGATGTCACCATCACGCCGCGTCCGCAGTTTCAGACCGACCACGTGATACGGGCCGGCGGCGTGGTGAGCCCGGTCGAGCACCTGCTGGGCCTGACGGGGGTGATGAAAGTGGACGCCGTGTCCGAAGAGGCGCGGGGCAAGGGCCTTGAAGAAGGGGACATCTTCGCCAGATTGGGCACGGTCGAGTACCCGAGCATCGCCCAGGGAATATCAGAGATCAAAGCGCACACGGGCCGGCGCATCCCGGTGGTTGTGCTCAGGCGGGGCGCCGAGGGCGGGCTCGAAGAAGTCACGCTCGACGCCGTGACAGTCAACCGCAAGGGGCAGATCGGTTTCGGTGTGATCGATACCGCCGAAAGTCAGACACTCCTGGCGATGCCGCCTGAAAAACTCAGCAGGCCCGGGCAGCGAGGAGAGTTCGTGCCCGCGGCCACCCGCCTGGTGCGGGCGCCGGGCACGCGGATCATCTCGATCAACGACACGAGCGTGGCGAACTTCGCCGATGTTCGCGCGGCGCTGCGAGAGGCGACCTCGCGCGACGGCGGCGAACGCACGGTACGCGTGCGTGTGCGCAGGCCCGTGGAGGGCATGCCGCGCGACGAGGCGCCCGCGGAGGTGGTGGAGTGGAAGTTGAGCGGCGAAGAAGTGGCGCAGGTGCACGCGCTGGGGTGGGAGAGCCCCATCGGCGGCGGTATCTTTGAACTCGAGCAGGCACTTCTCAAAGCGTCGGGCGTGGGCGAGGCGATCTCGATGGGTGTCTCTGAGACACACCGCGTGATGCTGTCAACGTACGTGACGTTCGCCAGGCTCTTTCAGGGCACGGTGAAGATCGAGCACCTGAAAGGGCCCGTGGGCATCGCGCACCTTGGCACGCTGGTCGCCGGGCGGGGCATGATCTGGCTGCTCTTCTTCTTCGCGCTCATCAGCGTCAATCTCGCGGTGATCAACTTCCTGCCCCTGCCCGTGGTAGACGGCGGGCAGTTCCTCTTCCTGCTCTTCGAGCAGATCCGCGGCAAGCCCGCGCCCATGGTGGTGCAGAACGTGGCGACGCTGGCGGGCCTGGCGCTCATCCTGTGCGTGTTTCTCTTCGTGACATTCAACGACGTGCGCAACCTGCTGGGGCTGTGAAGTGCCGGGCCATGGCCGCTGGTTGATCCTGGAGGTGCGTCGTGTTGGATCTCACGCTGGGCGAGGTGATCGGGGCATTGGCCGACACCGCGGGCCTGCTGCTGGTGGGCGGGGTGATATTCGCCGCGGGGTTGATCGGCTTTACCTATCACGCGCTTCGGAACCCGCCCCGGCGCACCTACGGGGTGGCGCTGGCGCAGGGGCGTGCGGGAGACCCGTCAGAGGTTGAGGGGCACGACCTGGCGTGGGAAGCGTGGGAGGTGCGCTCACGCGGGCGAGCATTGCCGGTGTGGAGCATCGCCGGCCGCAAGGCTGATGGGCCCGTGGTTGTGCTCACGCACGGCTGGGGTGATTCGCGCATCGGCGGGTTGACGCGCGTGCCGACGCTGGTGGGGTTGGCCTCTCGCCTGATTCTGTGGGAAAGCCCGGGGCACGGCGAGGCCCCCGGCCGCTGCGACCTGGGCGTTGGCGAGGTTGACGACCTGGTGGCCCTTCTCGACACGCTCGGGCGGGCAGCGCCGTTGGTGCTGTATGGGTGGTCGCTGGGCGCGGGGGTTTCGATCGCCGCCGCGGCGCGATCCCCGGCGGGCATCGCGGGTGTGGTGGCCGAGTCGCCCTACCGCGTGCCAGTCACGCCGGCACGCGGGATGCTTCGTGTGATGGGGCTGCCGCACCGAGTGACGCTTGCCGTGGCGCTGAGGCTGCTGGGCCTGCGCGTGGGGGCGGGGGGTGACTTTGCAAGGCCAGAGCCCTTCGACCGGGCGGCGCACGCCGCGAGGCTACGGTGCCCGCTGCTGGTGCTGCACGGAGACTGCGACGAACTGAGCCCGATCGAAGATGGGCGTGCGATCGCGGCGGCGGCGGGCCCCCGGGGCCTGCTGCATGAACTGGCGGGCGTGGGGCACTGGGGGTTGTGGACGCGTGAAGAGGTGCGCGACGGGGTGTGCCGGGCTGTCGAGCAGTTTGTGCAGGGGCTGTGCGGGCAGCGCGGCTCCGCCACGGCCACGCAAGCCTCTCTACAGTGAGGCATGGCGAAGAGTCCGACGGTTGACGCGGTGATGGCCGCAGAGCGCGCGGCATCGTTCACGAAACGATCGATCAAGAAAGGCGCGAAGGAAGCGGGCCTGCTTCTGGCGCTCTCCATGCTCGACCTGACAACGCTGGAGGGGAAGGACTCTCCAGAGAAGGTGCGGGCGCTGTGCCGCAAGGCCGTGCTGCCAGACCCCAACCGGCCCGAGTTGCCCAGCGTCGCGGCGGTGTGTGTCTATCCGTCGCTGGTGTCGGTGGCGAGAGAAACCCTCGGCGAGAGCGGCGTGAAAGTGGCGTCGGTAGCCACGGGCTTTCCCAGCGGGCAATACCCGATCCAGGTGCGGCTCGAGGACGTCAAGCGCGCGGTGCACGCCGGGGCGCACGAGATCGACATGGTGATCAACCGCGGGGCCTACCTCGCGGGACGGTTTGATGAAGTCTGCGACGAGGTCCGGGCGGTGAAGCGCGCCTGCATGACACCGCCCAGGGGCGTTGCGGCGAAAGAGTTTCATCCCGCCCACCTCAAGGTGATTCTGGAGACAGGCGAACTCGAAACGCTCGACGATGTGCGCAGGGCTTCTGACATGGCGATCAGGGCCATGGCGGATGTAGACGACGAATACGCCGCGCAGGGGGTTTCGTTCGCCCACGCGCCCGTGGACTTCATCAAAACCAGCACGGGCAAGGTTCAGCCCGCGGCGACGATGCCGGTGACGCTGGTGATGCTCGAGGCGATCCGCGACTGGTACGTGCGGACGGGCCGGAAGGTGGGCATGAAGCCCGCGGGTGGAATCCGCACCTCCAAGCAGGCGCTGCACTATCTGGTCATGGTGCGTGAGACGCTGGGCTTTCTGGAGGGGGGAGAGGCGTGGCTCACGCCGGAGTACTTCCGCTTCGGGGCCAGCACGCTGTGCAACGACATCCTGCGCCAACTGGAGTGGTTGCGGCGGGGTGTGTACATGGCCGGGTATGACTTTTCTGAATCATGATGGCGAGGCGGGGCGGCCGATCGGTTCGCCGCGCGCCGCCGGGGGTTTTCCACAGCAAGGAGAGAGGCATTGGGTTTTCCGAGCAACTTCGTGTGGGGCGCGGCGACCTCGTCGTATCAGATCGAGGGCGGGTGGAACGCCGACGGCAAGGGGCCCTCGGTGTGGGACACGCTCTGCCGGCGCGAGGGCATGATCTACCAGGGGCACACGGGCGATGTCGCGGCGGACCACTACGGGCGCGCGGCGCATGACGTGGGCCTCATGAAGCAGATCGGGCTCAAGGCCTACCGCTTCTCCATCTCGTGGCCGCGCGTGATGCCCGAGGGTGTCGGGCGCGTCAACGAGGCGGGCCTGGCGTTTTATGAGCGGCTCGTGGATGAACTGCTCGCGGCGGGGATTACGCCGTATGTCACGTTGTTCCACTGGGATTACCCGCAAGCGCTGCACGAGCGGGGGAGTTGGCTCAACCGCGAGAGCGTGGGGTGGTTCGAGGAGTACACGCGCGTGGTGGTGTCGCGACTCTCCGACCGCGTGCGGCACTGGATGACGATCAACGAGCCGCAGATTTTCCTCGGACCATCGGAGGGGGAGGGGTTTCACCCGCCGGGCAACCGCCTGAGCCACGGCGAGCGGCTGCTCGCGGCCCACCACACGCTGATGGCGCACGGCCGCAGCGTGCAGGTGATCCGCGCCGAGGCGAAGGCACGCCCGAGTGTCGGGTGGGCGCTGGTGGGACGGATCAAGGTGCCCGCTTCGCCCTCGGTCTGGAACTTCGACCCCAGCGGGCCCACGCTGGAGCACGGCGGCGGCCCTCGCGCCGAAGACATCGAAGCCGCGCGCCGGCTGACGCTCTCGGTGAAGGCCAAAGACTTCTGGACGAACACCTGGTTTGCAGACCCCGCGCTGCTCGGGCGCTATCCGGAAGATGGCGTGCGGTTGTACGGCGCGGACATGCCCCGGGTGCGTCCGGGGGATATGGAGACGATCCACCAGCCGCTCGATTTTTACGGGATCAATGTGTACGACGCGGAGGTGGTTGAGGCGGGCCCCGGGGGCGAGGGGCGGGTGGTGGGGTTTCCGCCGGGGCACCCGCAGAACGCGCTGCGGTGGTTTCTGGTGCCGCAGGCGCTCTACTGGGGCGCCAAGTTTCTGTACGAGCGATACCGCACGCCACTCTATGTGACGGAGAACGGGTTCTCGGGTCTGGACTGGGTAGACGCCGACGGGAAGGTGCGCGACTATGCGCGCATTGATTACACGCGGCGGTACCTCGCGGAACTCTCTCGGGCGTGGCGCGACGGGGTAGACGTGCGGGGCTACTTCCACTGGTCACTCTTGGACAACTTCGAGTGGCAGCAGGGGTATAAAGAGCGGTTCGGGCTCATCCACGTCGACTTTACCACGCTCAAGCGCACGCTGAAAGAGTCGGCGAAGTGGTACGCCGGCGTGATCTCGGCCAACGGCGCGGACATGAGCGTGGGGTGAGCGCGGCCGGAACAACGCGGCGGTGCGGGCGCGGGTTCAGCCGCCGTTGGTGTACCGCTTGAGTTCGGCGACGGTCTCGCGCAGTTGCCGCTGCAGCATGCTCACTTTCAGCAGGCTGCGGACACGCGTGATGAGTTCCAGCCTGTTCACGGGCTTGGTGAGGAAGTCATCCGCCCCGCTCTCGACGGCACGCTCGGCGTCTGAAACTTCGTTCAGGGCGGTCACCATGATGATGGGCACGTCGGCCGTCGCGGGGTCTGCCTTGATTTTGGCGCACGCCTGAAAACCGCTCATGCGCGGCATCATGATGTCGAGCAGGATCAGGTCGGGCCGCTGGCGGGCCACGGCCCCCAGCGCCTCGAGCCCGTCGGCCGCGGTGCGCAGCGTGCAGCCGAGTTCTTCGAGATAGGCCAGCAGCAGTTCGAGGTTCTGCTCGTTGTCGTCGACGAGAAGCACGTTGCAGGCCGAGACGTCGAAGTCCTGGCCTGGAGCGCGGGGCGAGGGGGCGTCTGGGTTCGTGTTGCTCATGGCGTGGCCTCAGGGGTGACGGGAAGGAATCGGCCAGCCCCCGCTCTTCACGCGAGGGGGCACACGGGGGAAGTTCCGAGAACTCGCCGCGAGGGGCGAGGAACCGGCCAAGAATATCACGCACATGGCCACGACTCTTCGGAGAGAGGGGTGCTGCTGGCAAAACCGCTTCGTGACGCCCGGCGCGCAGGAGTTGGCCGACGCCGTTGCGCGCTCGCTTCGGCCGACCCTGGCGTGTGTGCGCAAGCGCCTTCTTTCGGTCGATGGCGTCTGCGAGCAGGTGCAGTGGCAGGGCGTGTGGAAGTGGACGCTGGTGTACACGCACCGCGGCCAGCCCGGGCGTGCGTGGGCCTTTCTGGTGCCAGATCCGGAGCGGCCCCGGTTGTGCATCCCGATGCCGGAAGTGTCGCTGGGCACGCCCAAAGCGCGCCGGCTGACCCGAGAACTGCGCGAGATGCTCTCTCAGGCCCCGGTGGTGAACGGGGCACGCTGGCCGGTCTGGACGCTCCAGAACAAGGCTCAGGCCGAGGAACTGCTGTCCCTGTGCGAACTGAAAGCACCTGCAACCGATATGGGTGAGGTTGATGGAAGTTTGCCCGCCCCGATCCGGGGTTGAGGAATGCAGGTGATTAGGGGTTTTTGCCGATAGAGCCGCACACGGTTGTGGCCGCCCGAAGTGTCGGCCGGCCCCTGCGGCCCGTCAGGCGGCAGGGAAAGAATCGCAGGCGCGGACGGGTTCCCCGCGGGAGGTGAGATGTCGCAAACTACCGGAAGAAGCCGTGTGGGTGTGTTGGCGTGGTGCGCATCGGCCTTCGCGGTTCTGGCATCGCCGCCGGCGTTGGCCTTGCAGGCGGGCGACCTGGCGGATGATGTTCGTCGGCTGATCGCCGCCAAGAAGTTCGGCGAAGCCCGGGTGGGCGTGAGCATGATGGACGGGGCTTCGGGGGCCGTGCTGGCGGCCCACCGCGCCGACGAGGCGTTCATCCCCGCTTCGAACATGAAACTGCTCACCAGCGGCGCGGCGCTGCTCATCCTGGGCCCGGATTTCGCCTTCCGCACCGAACTGGTGAGCGACGGCGAACGGCTGATCTTCCGCGGCAGCGGCGACCCTTCACTCGCCGATCCGAGCATCCTTGAAAAAATGACGCCACGCCTGACGGTGGGCGACATGCTCGACGCCATGGTGGGCGCCGCGACCAAGGCCAACATCACAAGGGCCTCCGAACTGGTGATCGATGATCGGGTCTTTGACCGCGAACTGGTGCACCCGATGTGGCCGGCGGATCAGTTGACGCGTGGGTATTGCGCCCAGGTCAGCGGGGTGAACTTCCACGCCAACGTGCTGCACGTCTTCCCCGCGCCCAGCCCCAGCGGGCCCGGGCACTCGGCGGTGTACACCCTTCAGCCCGAGGCCCCCTGGCTGCGCTTCGAGGTGCGGGCGAGGACCGTGGCCGAGGGGAGCAACAGCCCATGGCTGACGCGCGATGCCGACGGCTCGCGGTTTGTGCTGCGGGGCGATGTGCGCCACCGCAGCCTCGCCCCGATCGAGGTAACCGTGCACGACCCCGCGATGTTCCTGGGCAATCTGCTCGCGGAACGGCTGGAACGGGGCGGCGTCACCCTCGGGTCCAACCCACGCGTGAGGCTGGCCCAGCCCGACGAGACGCTCTCGGCCGGGGCCGTGCTGGCGATGATCAGCACGCCGCTGGCGGAGGTGCTCAAGAGGTGCAACGCCGACTCGGCGAACCTGTACGCCGAGGCGATGCTCAAGCGGATCGGCCAC
The DNA here is from genome assembly GCA_019636615.1 of Phycisphaeraceae bacterium. Classification (GTDB taxonomy): domain Bacteria; phylum Planctomycetota; class Phycisphaerae; order Phycisphaerales; family UBA1924; genus UBA2402. The sequence continues at coordinate 15,465 of JAHBXF010000002.1, forward strand.
GACGTCACGCACGAGCCGGGTTCGTGGAAGAACGGGGCGGCGGTCGTTCGCATGCTGCTGACTGAGCGCATCGGGGCCGACGCCGCGGCGAGCACGGTGATCTCGGACGGTTCGGGCATGAGCCGCGGCAACGCGGTGACCCCATCGACCATGACGCGATGGGTTCGGTCGATCTCCCTGGACAAAGCGGTCGGGCAGGCGTTCCGCGACTCGATGGCGGAGATCGGCGAAGGCACACTGCGGCGGCGGTTCCAGGGCGCGAAACTCACCAACCGGCTTCAGGCCAAGAGCGGCTACCTCAACGGCGTGCGATGTCTTTCGGGCACCGTCACGCACGAGGCGAGCGGGCGCTTTGTCACGTTCAGCGTGCTGGTGAACAACATCCGCACCGATGAGCAGCACCGCGACACCCTGCAGTTGCACGAGGACATCGTGCGGCTGGCCGATCGGTGGCTCAACGCGCGCGTGACCGCGGACGGCCCCGCCATGGGCGGCTGAAACCCGCCCCGGCTGGATGGCCGGGCTTGAGCGTCGATTCAACGTGCGTGCGTGCTGGCCCGGGGGGGGGATTCAGATCAAGGGGTTGCGGACGCCGTGGATGTAGTCGCCCATGGGGCTCAGGTTCTTCATGGGGTTGATGAAGACATCGCTGTAGAGTTCGGTGGCGGGGTCGGGCGTGTCGCTCTGCTCGGCGAACTCGACGCTGCGGCGCACGGCTTCCTTCACTTCGGTCTGCATCTCGATGAACTGCTCTTCGGTGAGCACCGCCGAGCCGCGCGCCTTGGCGCGGGGGGTTGAGGCGTCCATGAGGTACGAGGCGAGGTTGTCGATGCTGTCCTTGGACTTGAAGAGTTCGACCTCGTCCTTGGTGCGGTATTTCTGGGGGTCGGACATCGAGTGGCCCAGGTAGCGGTAGGTCTTGAGATCGACAAAGGCTGGGGCCTGCTCTTCGCGGCACCAGTCCACGAGCGGTTTGAAGTGGTTGTAGAGTTCGATGATGTCGAAGCCGTTGATGATCTCGCCGCGGATGCCGTAGGCGTCGGCCTTTTTGCGCAGGTCGTGGGCCATGGTGGTGCCGCGCTCGATGGCGGTGCCCATGGAGTACCCGTTGTTCTCGACGATGTAGATGACAGGCAGCGACCAGAGGCCGGCGAGGTTCATGGCCTCGTGCAGTGCGCCCTGATTCAGGGCGCCGTCGCCGAGGTAGGCCAGCGCGACCTTCTTGCGGGGCGGGTTCTCGGTGTAGAGCGATTTCTTGAGCACTTCGCGCTCGTACTTGGCGGCGAAGGCCAGGCCCGTGCCCAGGGGCGTCTGCGCGCCGACGATGCCGTGGCCGCCGAAGAGCCAGTTGGGCTTGTCGAACATGTGCATGCTGCCGCCCTTGCCCTTGGCGCAGCCTGTGATCTTGCCGAACATCTCGGCCATGCAGGCTTCGGGGGTCATGCCGCGCGCCAGGGCGTGCCCGTGGTCGCGGTAGGCGGTGACGATGGGGTCGTCGTGCTCCATCGAGCCGATGGTGCCCACGGCGGCGGCCTCCTGGCCGATGTAGAGGTGGCAGAAGCCGCCGATCTTGGCCTGCTGGTAGGCCTGGGCGGAGCGGTTTTCGAACTCGCGGATAAGGTACATGTCGCGCAGCCACTTGACCAGCGTGCTGTCTGGCAGCAGGTCGGCCGGGGTGGGGCGTGATTGCGCGTGGCCGGCACCGTTGACATGCGGGTCGAGATTCGAGCCAGTGCGTTCGGCGGCGGCGGTCGTGCTCATGGACGTTCCTTGGGTTGCTGTCGTGCCCGTGAGGGCGTGGCGGGAGGTCTGTGTGTTGAGGCTTTGTGCGGTGCCTGTGTGGCCGGCCGCGAGACCTCCGGCATGATGATAGCAGAATGCGCAGCCACCCGCCAGAGGGGTGGATATCCCCAGCACAACGCCCGGGGAAGTCTCCCCGGGCGCAGGTGGAATCTATGGGTGGGTTCTGGGGGGGGCAATCGGGGGTCAGCGGGGCGGGGCCTGGGCGGCCCGCATGCTTTCTACCTTGCTCTGAAGCATGACCAGCGCGGCCTCAAGTTGAAGGTCGAGCCCCTTGGTGATGAGGTCGTCGGGGTTGGCCTCTTTGATGAAGTCGGCCTGGGTGCGGCCGCCCTCGTTGAGCGCGAGGATGTCGGCGTTGCGGCGCAGCAGCAGCGCGTCGGCGGTCTGTTTGGGGAGCATCTCGACCTTCAGGTCGGGCTCGACGCCCCACGCGGCGGCGCCGGGGCGGCGGTGGATGATGCTGCGGTCGGGGAGCATGTAGTACTGCGTGGTGACCTTGACCTTGGCGTTGCTGGTGATGTCCCAGACATTCTGAACGCTGCCCTTGCCGAAACTGCGGCCGCCGACCACGACGACATCGAGGTCGCCCTTGAGCGGGCCGCCCTTGGCGTAGGCCTTGATCGCGCCCGAGACGATCTCGCTGGCAGAGGCCGAGCCCTCGTTGATGAGCACCACGATGGGGATGTCGGCCAGGCGTGCCTGGGAGGGGATGGTGTACTCGGGCGAAGAGATCATCCCGCCCGGGCCCTGCATCATCACCACGAAGCCGCCGCTGGTCTTGATAAACCGGCGGGAGATCTTCACCGCCTGGTCGAGCAGACCGCCGGGGTTGAAACGCAGGTCGAGGATCAGGGCGTTGAGCCCGGTGAGTTGCATGGCGCGAACGGCGTTGTCGAGTTCGCGGCTGGAGTTCTCGGAGAACTGCGTGAGGCGGACATACCCGATGCCGCGCGGCGCATCAACGAACCACTCCCAGTCGTCCTCGCGGTCGCCGTTGCGCTTCCAGCCCTTGACGGTGGGCACGTTGATGACAGAACGGCGGAGAACGAAGTCTTTCTCTTCTTTCTGGGGGTTGCCGTCGTCGGCCTGTGCGTCGGTCTTTCGCTCGATGGTGAGCGTGACATTGGTGCCCTGGGGGCCCGTGATCACGTCAACGGCCTGGTCGAGGGTGAGGCCGAAGATGTTGCGGCCGTCGACGCGCTTGATGATGTCGCCGGGGTGGATGCCCGCGCGCTGGGCTGGGGTGCCCTCCAGCGGGGTGACCACGCGGATGTTGGAGAGTTCGTCGTACTCGATCTGGATGCCCACGCCGACGAAACTGCTCTGGGTCATCTTGTTGAATCGGCGCACTTCGTCGGGCCAGATAATGCCGGAGAACTCGTCGAGGCGGCCCATGGCGCCGTTGCCCAGTTCGTGCAGCAGGGCGGGGGCGGGGATGCGCACCGTCTGATCGTTGGCCCTGCGGACGCGGTCGATGACCATCTCGATCTGGGCGTCGTCCATCGGTGTGCTGATGGCGTTGACGCGGGCGATCTCGGTGTCGATGGCCTGGATGAACTGCTCGCGCGGCGAGTCTTCGGCCAGCGTGGGGAAGGCCTGGCGCAGGTGGTGCGTGGTCACCATGGTGCGGACAGATTCGAGCCCGCCGAGCATGACCTCGTTGAGTTGAACCTGCTCGACGTGCAGCCGGGCCCGGGCGAAGGCGCGCCGGAGAAGGGTCTGATCGATGCTGGCGAGTTTCACCTCGAAGTCATCGCCGAACTTGTTGTAGGGGGGAAGGGGGGTTTCGCCGGCGGCGATCTGACGCTCGTTGCGCAGCGTCCAGAGTGTCTCGGGCACGTACAGGCGGATCATCTCCAGCCGCTGGCTCAGACGCCGGGCGTCGGCCTTGTACACGCCCGATTCTTCCATCATCGTGTTGAGCAGCGAGAAGAGTTCGAACGAGGTGAGCAGGTCGGCGCGGGTCTCGGCCTCTCGCGCGGCGCGTTCAGACTTTTCGATGACCTCGCGGATCTGCTGGTCGGCCAGCAGCGCTTCGCGGTCGGTGGAAAGCAGTTGCAGTTCGATGGCGGCGCGCAGCGCCTTGGAGAGGCCGATGTCCGTCTGCTCGCCCTCGAGGGCCTTGGCGAACTGCTCACGCACCTCGCCCTGACGGCGCAGGCGTTCTGCCTCGCGCTGCTCGATGTTGTGGCGCAGCGACATCGCCGAACGGGCCAGCCCGTCCGCCGCGGGGTCGTTGCCGGCGATCTCGGCCAGCGCGGTGTGGAACCTGTCCCAGTTTCCCTCACGGGCCGAGAACCAGAGGGATCGGTTGGCGCCCGTGTCGGCCGCGGCGACGACCTGCGCCTGGCCCTGAGCCCGGCCGGCCAGCAACGCGGGGGAAAGCACAGACGCGCAGAGCGCGGCGGAAACCAGGGAAGTACGGAGCCAGTGAGCCATGCATCGCCTCCATGCCTTCAGGGCTGAACGCGCACCCGCGCCCATCCGCCAAGGCCTTTCATGTCAGGATTCCATCGGTCGCGTTTTCCGTCGCCGTCAGTGGCGGATCACAGACTGCCTCTCAGGCATCATATCGGACCCGCCCCACACGCGGATTCGTTACCGAACGCTCCCCGGTTCCCGTTCTGCTCTGCGTTGTTGGTTTGATCGGTGGGCCACAACGGCGGCGACGCCGATCGAAACCCCCGCCACGGTGGTGAGCAGCACCGGCTCGAACGCCCCGGCGGCGAGCGCACCGCCGTCGACCGCGGCGCTGGCCGCCAGCCCGGCGGCTGGGCCCACCGTATACCCCACGCCGATGAGCGCCTCGTGCGTGCCCCCGGCATCAACCTGCGCCCGGCCAACCTCCAGCGCGTAGTAAATAGCGCAGGCATAGATCGCCGCCATGCCGACGCCAAAGACCATGAGACTGGCGGCCATGCAGGCGATGCCCGCGCTGCCGGGGCCCAGCAGCGGGGAAAGAACACAGCCGAAGAACCCGCCGATCATGAACAGAGCGCCGGCGATGGCCGCCCACCAGCGCCCGTGCCAGCCGTGCCACGCCCGCAGAAGGGCGAAGGTGAGCACGCGCGAGGCGAGCCAGACCGAGGCGATGGCCGCCGCCCAGCCGGAACGAACTCCCAGCCTTTCCAGCGCGCCGGGCAGGAAGGGGCCCAGCGTGCTCAAAACGATGTAACTCAGGGGCAGCAAGAGGCGGAACGTCGCCAGCAGACGCACGTATTCGGCCGGCGCGGGCTCGTGCCCGTCATCGTGGGCGTGCGGGGCGGGCTCGCGGGTAAAGCGAGCCAGCAACGCGAGCCCCACCAGATGGAAGCCCCCCAGCGCAAGAATCGCGATGGTCGCGTGGGCTTCGATCAGCGGCGCGAGCCCCCAGTACGAAACAACGATCGCCGAAGACCACACTACGTTCCATCGGCCGATGATCGCGCGGAGTTCCTGCCCGGCCCGCCCCCCGCTGACATAGGCCTCCACCATGGGCCAGAGAACACCCGTGAGCGGGCTGTAGAGCACCGCCAGCAGCCACAGGGGCCACTGGGGCGCGCTCTGCCCCGACGCGGGGTCGGGGATTGTGGCAAAGGGCACACAGCAGAGGGCCGCCATGAGAATCATGATGCAGGCAAGCACCCCCCGCGAGGAAAGATTGAACCGACGGCGAAGAAGTGCCACCGCGCGCCCCGCCAGCGAGGCGGCGAGGATGTAGGTCACGCCCAGCACGGCCCCGAGCACGTAGTTTCGCGTTCGGCTGAAGCCGTAGGCCGGGCTGGAGGTCAGGAAAAAAATGCCGTTGGTCACGACCCCCGTTCCCAGGCTGTTCAGGAAGGTGAACGTCGAGACCGTCAGGGTGGAGGTCGGCCCGGGAGAGAGAAGAACCGCGGCCGCGCCGTGCGGGGGCGGCATGGGTGGGGAGTGGGGGGCGGGCATGGAGCGAGGGGGAGGGTTGCTCGCCGGAATTCCGGGCGTGAATGGTGCGTGTGTGTCTCGGCGGGTTTGCCGCGTGCGTTGAGGGATCGTAGCATGGTGTGCCGGAAACCCCCGCCGCCGTGCGCGGGGGTGCCCGGAGCGTGATGTGCTCGTAGCTCAACTGGATAGAGCGTCGGCCTCCGAAGCCGAAGGTTGTGGGTTCGACTCCCGCCGAGCATACTTCTTCCGTCGCAGGCCCCGCAAGGGGCCGCCGCGTTGAGGCCCATCCGTGGCCCCGTGCCTGCCGGCGGGTTCTGTCCATGAGCACACCGCCAAAGTTCGGAGGGGTCTTCGCCGCCGGGGGCGTGGTTGTTGACTCGCAGGGACGCATCGCCGTCATCCATCGTCCTCGCTACGGCGATTGGTGCCTTCCCAAGGGGCACCTGGATCAGGGCGAATCTGAGATGGCCGCGGCGGTGCGCGAAGTGTGGGAAGAAACCGGCTGCCTGGCCTCGCCGGAGCGATTCCTGGGCACCGTTCACTACATGGGACCGCGGGGCCCCAAGTTTGTCTTTTTCTGGTCGATGCGGCTCGAGACGGCCGGCCCGATCATCGCGGGGGACGAAGTTGATGAGGTGCAGTGGCTGGCACCGGGCGAGGCGCTGGCCCGCCTGACGCACGAGGGGGAGCGAGCGATGGTGCGGCAGAGCGCAGGCCTGAACCGCACGAGTTGATTACCGCGCGGCCATGTCTGCCAGGTGCTGAATCTCAAGTTCGCGTCCATCGGCAAACTTCGCGGTCAGGTGGAGCTCGCCCCCGAGCGCCTCGACGTATTTGCGGAGTGTCGTCAGGTACATGTCGGCGGCGTTTTCAAACTTGGACACGCTTCCCTGGGCGACGTCCAGCTTGCCGGCCAGATCGGCCTGAGTCATGCCGATCGCTTTGCGGATCTCCGCCAGCGGCATCGCCTGGAGCGTTGCCTTGACGCGCGAATCAACGCGTGTCTGCGCCTGGGGGCTCATCTTTCGCTTCAGGTTGTTCCACTTGTTCGCCATCGCTGTGCTCCCGGTTCAGATCAGTCCTTCGCGCTTCAGTTCTGCGAGGTGTTCGTCGTAGAGTCTGTCGGCTTGGGGTATGAACGTGTCGTAAAACCGCTTGTCTCCGGTCTTGTTGCCGCCGATGAGCAGGATCGCGCACCGGCGTGGATCAAAGGCAAAGAACGTGCGTTACGGCTCACCCTCGTGCTGGGTCCGGAGTTCCTTCATGTTGGCGTGCCGCGAGCCTTTCAGCGTGTCAACGTGCGGCCGCCCAAGCCCGGGCCCGACCGCTTCGAGAATACCGATATCGTGGGCGATCGACTCCTGGACATCCTCGGGGAGGGTTTGCCACCACGCTTCGAACTCGTCCGTATACTCGACTTCCCACATCACAGTATTCCATATCGGCTATATTCGTCAAGGCGCATGTCTGGGTTTGGCCGATTCGCGAATCCGCAGCAAGTTTCGAGGGCTGGGACCGATTATCGGCCGTACGAAGGGCGTCTGCAACATCCGGGGCCTCCGATCTGAAGACCCATGCAGTTGGCGTCTTGTTCCGTCAACGGGCAGCAGACTGAAGGCCCGACTTCTCCGTTGATTTGATTCGCCGGTTTGTATCCGTCCCGATCGGGTCGTCGCGGCACGCATCATGACATGGAAATCACGAGCGCGATCAATGCGATCGCGGTCAGTGCGACCAAGACTAGCCCAGTGATCTTGCGCCACGAGTATGGCCGCTGACCGCAGACGGAGCCGTTGCGGCCGTTCACAAGAAAGCGGTAGGTCTTGCCGTGGTATCGGTACGCGCTGACCCACACCGGCAGCAGGATGTGCTTGAAAGTGACGTCGGAATAGACAGGGTTCATCGAGGCGATGCGTTGATGATCGCCCCCGATCTGCGCCTGGATGGAAGCGCGGATGGCCGACTGAGAGGCCTGCTTGGCGGCGACAAAGCCGGCGGGGAGATCGACGCTGTAACTCTCGGCGTGGAACCCGCTGAGGAACTCGTCGCGGTACGGGGCGAGGTTGGCCAGGTCCCAGCGCCCGATGCTCTCGAGGTGCTCTGCGGGCAGAGTGGTGCTGGCGCGGACGAGGATGTCATCGAACGAGTTGTGCACAACGCCCGACACCCAGCGCCAGCGGGTTCGGCGCTGCCGCTGCATGCGCGTGACCCGTTTGCCGTTGACGGTGGTGACCACGGGCACTGTCACGTAGTAATCATCGCCACGCTGGCCGGTGTACGAGGTGGTGGCCTCGCAGTCGAAGGTCCAGTAGGGCACATAGACCCCGGTGATGCCGGACCCGTGCCGCAGGGCTTCATCCCCTTCCACCATGGCGTGGCGTGCCAGGTCTGAAGGGGCGAGCCATCGCCCGGCGAGCCAGCGTGCGAAGAGGTCGCGGGCCTTGTCGCGGTCGATGTGGAAGGGAAGAAGCCCGCGCGGGCGTATCAGCCGCTGCGAGCGGCCCGTGGCCACGATGTTGCTGCCGCAGAAGCAGCAGGCCTTGCTGGTGACGCGGTCGGGCATCTTCACGTCGGCGCCGCACGAATCGCAGTGCACCACGATGCGGTCGTCCTGCTCGCCCTTCTCGGCCAGTTCTTCGAGCGTGCGCAGGAAGTCCAGTTCTTCCAGGTGGCTCCTGTCGTCATCAACCGGCGCGGGGATGTCGTTGGCGCCGCCGCAATGCCTGCACGTCAGGCTGGTGGTGCCCGGTGCGAACTCCAGTTCCGCGCCGCAGGATGTGCATGGAAATGTGGCGACTGGCATGGTCGAAGCGCGTCAGCGTGGCCAATGGCTGGTGGGGCTGGTGGGGCCTGCGTTTGATGTGAGGCGAGCCTGCCAGCCTCTTTGTGCGGATGTGCCCGCGGATCGGTGTGCGGGCTCGTTACTGCGGTGGCAGCGGCGGGGGGACGGCCGCGAAGGCCGCGGCACACTCGGGCACCGATCCGGCCGGCGACCAGGCGGGCATTCCCTGTTTCCACACGAGCGACTCTCGCGTGAGTTCGGCGCGCTGGGCCATGGCCGCCAGCGTCGTGAGGTCGAAGGGCCCGACCTGCTGGCCGTTGAGGGCGACGAAAAAGGCCGCCGTCTGCGGGATCGGGGGCGGGGTGGCGGCCTGCTGCATGGCGGCCTGGTTCTGGGCCCCGATCTGCTGGGCCATGTTGAAGCCCATGCCCGCCCCGAGCCCCGCGCCGAGGCCCAACCCCGCGCCGCCGCTGGGGTTCTGCGCGGCGTCGCGCAGCGCCTGGGCGCTCTGGAACTGCGTGTAGCGGTTGAGGTCGCCGATCACGCCCATCTTGGTGCGGGTGTCGAGGGCCTGCTCCACCTCAGGCGGCAGCGAGATGTTCTCGACGAGCAGCGTTGTCAGGTCGACGCCGTAGGCGTTGATCTCCGGGCGGATGTACTGCACGATGACGCCGCCGAGTTGCATGTAGTTGGCCGCGAGGTCAAGCGCGGGGATCTGCGACTCTCCGAGCGACTGCGCGAAACGGCTGACGATGAAGTTGCGGAGTTGGTCGGTGAGCCCTTCGACCGAGAGGCGGTGGGAGGTGCCGACGATTTCTTTGATGAGCAGGCCGGGATCGATCACACGGATGGCGTAGGTGCCGAAAGCGCGCAGCCGCACGGGGCCGAACTCGGGGTCGCGCAGCATGATGGGGTTCATGGTGCCCCACTTGAGGTCGGTGAACTGGCGGGTGTTGACGAAGTACACCTCGGCCTTGAAGGGGCTGTTGAAGCCGTGTTTCCAGCCGCGCAGCGTGGAGAGGATGGGCAGGTTGGCCGTGTCGAGGGTGTAGGTGCCAGGGGTGAAGACATCGGCGGTCTGGCCCTCGTTCACGAAGACGGCGGCCTGCCCCTCGCGCACGACAAGCCTGGCGCCGTTCTTGATCTCGTTCTGGTGCCGCACGAAGCGGTAGACCAGCGTGGAGCGAGAATCTTCGAGCCATTCGACGATGTCGATCAACTCGCCCTTGAGTTTCTTGATGAAGTTTTCCACTGGTCTCAACCTCCTGGCGGTGGGCACGCGGTGGGTGCGTGCGGGGGCGCGAGCGGACGGACATGGCACGGGCGGGCCGGGACAGAGCATCGGCCGCCGCGCTGATTCTGTCGGTGAACGCCCCGGGGAGTTTCACGCCCCGAAGGCGGTGGAGAAACATTATGTCGAGAAGACGTGCCGGGGGTCAGGCCTGGGTGCCGCCGTCGTCCACGTCGTCGAAATAATCGTCGGGATCGCCGCTGAAGGCGTCGATGTCGGTGGGGCTGGAGTGCGCGTCGTCGAGCATCTCTTCGCCCATGTCCTCGACCGCGACGGGCTTGCTGGCGGGGGTCTGCAGGCGTTTATCGACGCCCTTTCGTCCACGGGAGATTCTCGCCGGTCCTTCGCCCTCGAAGAGGTCGTCTTCGCGCTGGCGGCGGGCCCGCACGACGATGCGGATGGGGACCTCGGCGAAGGGCAGTTCGGCCCGGAAGCGGTTCATGAGGAACCGCAGGTAGTTGGGGCGGAAGAGTTCCGGGTGGTTCACCACGAGCGTGATGGTCGGCGGCTCGATGCCGGTCTGCGCGGCGTAGTAGATTTTGGCGAAGGTGCCCTTTTCGTCGGTGGGGGCCCGTGTCTCCATGATGGCCTTGAGGAGACGGTTGAGTTTGCCCGTGGTCACGCGGGAGGCGGCCTGCACGCGGAGTTCCATGGCCAGGTCGATGGTCTGTCGCACGTTGCGGCCCTCGAGGCCGGACATGAAGGCGATGGGCGCGTGCGAGAGCCCGCGCAGTTCCTCGCGGATGTACGTTTCGTATCGGCGGGTGGTGACGGGGCGGCCCTGGTCGTCCATCTGGCCCTCGGCCAGGTCCCACTTGTTCACGACGATCACGCAGGGCTTGTAGGCCTTGGTCACCAGCATGCCCAGTTGTTCGTCGACCTGGCTGATGCTCTCGGTGGCGTCGAGCATGAGCAGGCACACGTCGGCGCGGTCGACGGCGCGCTGCACGCGGTCGAAGGCGAAGTGGTCGATCATGTTCTGGAAACTGCGCTTGCGGCGCAGCCCCGCCGTGTCGATGGCCACGATGCTGCGGCCGTCGATCTCGAAGCGCACGTCCACCGCGTCGCGCGTGGTGCCGGGGATCTCGGAGACGATCACCCGTGGCACGCCGGCCAGCGTGTTGACCAGCGTGCTCTTGCCGGCGTTGCGCTTGCCGATGATGGCCAGCGAGAGGTCAGGGCGGGCTTCTTCGATGGCGTGCTCGCTCACCGGGGGCAGCATCGCGTACACGGCTTCGAGGAAGTCCCGGCGGAAGTAGTTGCTCTTGGCCGAAACCGCCAGCGGCTCGCCGAAGCCCAGCGCCGCGATCTCGTGAACGTGCGACTCCCAGCGCGGGCCGTCCACCTTGGTGGCGACGACGTGAATCTGGGGTGTTGTCGCGGTCTTGCCCGTGCCGTCGCCCTCTTCGGCGGCTTTCTTGCCCTTGCCGGGTTTCTTGCCGCTCCGGGGCCCCAGGCGGTGCTCGCGGAGGAGGCGGGCGATCTCGCGATCGTGCGCGGTCACGCCGGCCTGCGCATCCACGGCGAAGAGAATGACATCGGCCCCTTCCACCGCCTGCTGGATCTGGAACTCGATGCTCTCGGTGAGTTGCGCCAGGTCGTTGCCGATCTCGTCGAAGCGTTCGCCCTCGGCCACGTAGACCCCGAAACCGCCGGTATCGACGAACTCGACGGGTTTGGGGGGCTCACCCTGTGTGGGCGGGTCGAGATCAACGATGGCGCTCACGCGGTCGCGTGTCACGCCTGGCGTGGGATCGACAATGGAAACCTTCGACTTCGCGATCATGTTCATCAGCGAAGACTTGCCCACGTTGGGGCGTCCGACGATTGCTACCCGGGGAATCGGCATAATAGTTTGTGAAGGGTAGGGGGCTCGGAGCGTGCGCCACGCGTGTGTTCGAGTTCGGTCGGGCTGTCTCTTCGGGCGGGCCGGGTTGGCATGTTCGCACGGTGTCTGTTCGCCAGCGCGGGCGCGCCGTGTCGCGAGCAGAGCCCGCACGGAGGGAGGTACACTGCTTCCATGACAGGTGATCAGGGCGCGGGGCCCTGCCTCGCGGGGCGTAGACAAAGGTCGGGAAAGGGAACCATGGCTTCGACAGTGCAGAGCGTTTCTTCACAGGTTCAGCAGAGTCTGGCTGGGGTGACCTCGCGCGACGGCAAGACATGGTGGTGCCACACCCGGGCCCAGCCTCTGGCCGCGGGCGGGGCGCCGATCGATGAATCGGGCATTCTCGCCAAGGTGCGTCGCTGCGTCGCCACGCCGACGATCTCGAAGGCGATGTATCAGACCAAGCCGGCGTCGCTCGTGGTGGGGCACGCCTTCCGCGGCAGCGCGGCCATGCCGGCCCTGTGCCCAACCCCTGACCTGAACATCACGGCGAAGATGCACGTGATTTTCACTCAGGGGTTCAAGGGAAAAATCGAGGCGCACGCCTCCATGGCGGGCATCGTGCAGGGCGTGATCAGGCGGGCGGTGGAATGCGCCGAGCGGCACGGCCTGGGGTTTGTGCAACTGGCTACGCCGCTGAACAACTCGCTGGCGCAGTTCATGAACATCCCCGCGACCAACCGTCACACGTGGAGCCTGGACGAGATCGACAAAGGGGTGAAACAGACCGACAAGGGCGAGGTCGGGCTGATCCAGGCGTTGTCGCTGGCGTCGGTTTCCACCATGATTTTTCTCACTGATGAGCCGGTGCCCCGGGTGTGCGAGGTGCATCTTGATGCATCCTTCGAAGCGCCCGGCGGCCTGCACGAGTTCAACGCGGGCCCCACACTGATGTGGTTTGGTCACCTGACCGATGCGAAACACGACGGCGAACGCTTCGCGCAGGCCGAGTTCATCATGGGCCGCCGATACCCCACCCGTTACAGGCCCGAGACCGCCTTTCTCTCGGCTAACGCCCCGGCGATGGCCATGGCGGCACGCAGCGGCGAATGGACGAAGTTCGCCAAGCGGTTGGCCGCCAGCGCGGCGTTTGTCGGCGACGCCGCGACGGTCGGCACGCTCGGGAAGTTTCTCTCCGGCCCTGTTGGAAGGGCGCACACCGCAGCGGGAATGGCGGGGGTGCTGGGCGTGCTGGGTGAGCAGGGTGTTGTTCGTGCCGCGCAGGGGATGGCCGCCGCCGTCGAGGTGATGACTGAATCCGCGACCGAGGCGGGCGTGCCGGTGCCCGCCGGGGATCGGCTCGCCGACCAGGCCACCGGGGTGATCAAGGCGTGCGATGTTCATGCCGCCAGAACACTCCTGGACATGAGCGGCGTGGTGGCCAAGATGACCTCTCCCGCGGTGGTGGACGCGATCAGGGGTGCGATTCCGGCGGCGTGATGGGGCGCGATGGGCGTGGTGCACGCCCCGCTGCTCTCCCAGCCGGCAAAAAGGGCGTGCGTTCGAGGGGGTGGGCCGTGGCAGGCCCCCCGAGATTGAGCCATGGTGGGTGAGAAGTCTGCCCTTGGGGTGGGATCCGTCCGATACAGTCCTTGATGCGGACGTACCCCCAACCGTTTATTGAAACGCTCGAGGCCCGCTGTCTGCTCAACGCGGCCTTTGACCTCATCGGCCTCACGCAACTGCGCAGCGACCCGGTCTTCGCGGGCATCGACGGCAGCGGCATCGGCGTGGCCGTGCTCGACACGGGTGTCGACAGAACCCACACGCTCTTGTCAGTCGGTTTTCTGGCGGGGCGCAATATACCCGATGGTGGTGACAACCCGATCGACCGTGACGGCCACGGCACGCACGTCGCGGGGATCATCGGTGCCAGAGACCCTGAGATCGGGGTCGCGACCGATGCCGGGTTGATCGGTGTGAAAGTGCTGCGAGACGACGGGCGCGGCACCTTCACCGACATCCGCAACGGGCTTCGCTGGGTGTACGACAACCGAACCCAGTTCAACATCAAAGTTGTGAACATGTCGCTGGGCAGCGGGTTCTATACCAGCATCAACCAGGTGAGCGGCGATATTCTGCTCTCTGAGGTGCGCCGGCTCGAGGCCGCGGGCATCACGGTGGTGTCGGCGGGCGGAAACTCGTTTAAGAACAACGAATACCAGAACTTCGCCGCGCCGGGCATCTACAGCACGCTCGTGGTCGGCGCGCTGTGGAAAGACGGCACAGCACGCAGCGTTCGCTGGGGAGACGGCGCGGTGGATTTCACCACGGGCGCGGGGCGCATCACGAGTTTCAGCCAGCGGCTGGTGGCGCCCAACACCATCTTCGCGCCCGGCGCGTTCATGCGCAGCACGGTGCCGGGCAACCGTTTCGACAACATGGGCGGCACAAGCCAGGCGGCCCCCGTGGTGGCCGGCGCTGTCGCGCTGATGCAGGAGGCCGCGCAGCAGTTTGGCGGGCGGTTCCTTGACCCCAGCGAGGTGCGGACGATCATCACCTCAACGGCGGTGACGATCTTCGACGGCGACGACGAAGACGACAATGTGCAGAACACCAACGTGAACTACCCGAGGCTGGATGTCTACGCCGCGCTGCGGGAAGTGCGCCGGCTGCTCACCGGCATCGATGATGGCGGTGGCGGTGGCGGTGGCGGGGGTGGTGGCGGTGGCGGTGGCGGCGGCGGCGGCGGCGGTGGTGGTGGTGGAGATGCGAACCCGGATCCCAACGGCACGATTGCGGGCGCGTTCCTGATGCAACCCGGACTGGATGGATCGCAGACGCTCACCGCCGCGGGACGCATCGGCGTGGACTTTGGCACGAATGAGGTGGGGCCCGCCGACGTTGACATGTTCCGCTTCTCGCTCTTGTCGGGGGGAACGGTGACGATCCGTCTCACGCCGGACCTGAGCAACCGTGACGACTTTGACACGGTGCTGCGGCTCTTCAACGAGAGCGGATCGCAGATCGCCTTCAACGACGACGTGGGCGACGATCGCTATTCGACGATCAGCATCGCGCTCTCGCCGGGCACGTATTTCGCTGGGGTCAGCGGCTTTGGCAACAGCACGTACAACCCGGCGGGCGGGGGCAGGCAGAACGGCGAGACAGGCAACTATGTGATCGAGTTCTCGCTGACCAACAGCGACCCCAACGGGCTCTTCAGCGGCGCGGTTGAAGTAGACTTCGGCACAGACCGCACCCCGACGCGATTCGCCGGTTTCATCGGCGCAGACTACGGCCAGCCTGTCGGCACGTCGGATGTCGACATGTTCAAGGTCGTCGCGCCCGACACCGGCACACTGGTGGTGAACATCGACACGCCGTTCCTCAACGGCTTCGTCGATTCGTACGTGCGGATCTTTGATGAAGGGGGCAACGAACTGACCTTCAGCGACGACGACCTCGCCCCCGACGAGTTTGTGGGCCTCGATGGCCGCGTCTTTCGGCTGGGCGCCGGCGCGTTTGTCGGTCATCAGACCGACAGCTTTGTCGCCCTGAACGTGGAGCGCGGCAAGACCTACTACGTGGCGGTTTCCGACTTCGCCAACCGCACCTACGACCCGACCACGCTGGAAGGGCGTCTGCCCACCGGCCCGGGCGGGTTCTATGACATTCTGCTCCGGTTTGTGTCGGTCGATTCCGACGGCACCATCACGCAGTCACTTTCTTCGGCGCCGCTCTTCCTGCCCTTTGGCCCTCTGGTGTCTTCGATCGGCGTTGATCCCAGCCCGGCGGGTGGGTTCCAGCAGGTCGGCGACAAAGACGTGGACTTTTACCGGATCCGCGTGCAGCGTTCCAGCCTCGTCGAGATCGAGGTCAACGCATCGAGCGGGTCATTCCCAGACAACCCGTCTCCCTTCGACGCGGTGCTCTTTCTCTACGACGCGCAGGGCCGACTGCTGGCCACCAACGACGACTTCATCGGGCTCGACCCTGTGCTGCAGTTTGTCGCCGACCGCAACACGGATTATTTCGTGGCGGTCGCCGGGTTCGGCAACTCTTCCTTCGACCCGTTCGCCTCGGGCAGCGGCACGCCGGGCGAGACGGGCACCTACCGCATCACGGGCAGGCTCTTCTCGGCCTCTTCCGTCAAGATGGTGTCGGACGACGCCATCTCGCACGGCCGTATCCAGACCGTCGCCGCGGGAGACACAATCCGCGGCATCCTGGGCGATGACCTCGGGTATGTCTCGGGGAACGCCGACGTTGACCTCTACCGCTTTGTGGCGCCGGCCAACGGGGTGCTCTCCGCGTTGACCGACGGCTTCGACGCGTTCTCGGCCAACACGGTGCTGCGCATCTTCGAGAGTTCGGGCAAAGAACTCGCCTTCAACGACGACCGCGACGAGAACACGCGTGGCAGTTTCGCCGCGGCGACCGTGCGCGCGGGCAAGACGTACTTCATCGGCGTCAGCGGCTCGAGCGACAAACCCCGTGCGTACAACCCCAGGAAGATCGGCACCGCCGTCCCCGGCAGCACCGGCGGGTACCAGTTGGAAGTTGCCTTCAACGCCGCGCCGACGCTCACCGCGGTGGCTCCGATCGCAGGGGCCGACGCCGGTGTGCCCTTCACGTTGACGCACGGTGCGCTGCTCGCGGCCAGCAACGCCAGCGACACGGACGGCGACGACATCTCGTTCATCATCATGCGCGTCACCAAGGGTGTGCTGACCAGGAACGGGGCGCCGGTGACGGCGGGCACAACCACCATCGGCCCCGGCGAGTCGCTGGTGTGGACGCCGGACGCCAAAGCCTCGGGCAACGTGCGTGCCTTCACCGTGCTCGCCACGGATGGAGCGGGACGGACGCTCAAAGCCGTGCCGGTGACCATCGTTGTGAACGCCGCGCCGACATTGACCTCCGTGAAACTCTTCCGCCTTGCGCCCGATGAACTCGGGGATGTCGTGATTCCCTTCGACCTGATGCTGAAGAACTCGAACGCCAAGGACAGGAACAAAGACGCGATCACCTTCCGCATCGAGTCTGTGTTCGAGGGCGGTACGCTGTCGATCGATGGAGTCGGCGTGACACCGGGTCAAACCCTCTTCTCGCCGGGGCAGTCTCTCGTCTTCAGGCCTTCCACGCTGGGTATCAGCACGCCGGCATTCACGCTGCGGGCCTTCGACGGCAGGCTGCTGTCGCAGGGTTCACCAACGGTCAGCGTTCGGGCCGGTTGAGATCGGGGGACCATCGTGCGAGCAGAACGCCGGTGAGCCACGCCGCGAGGCAGCCCGCGGCCACGCCCAGCACATTGGCCAGAAAGTCGTCCCAGCCGGCGTGCCGGCGGATCCACGGGATCGCCTGGGTGCCCTCGTCAAAGGCGGCGTAGGCCAGCGAGACCATCGCGGTCGAGCGGATGTTGCGCCACGACCATCGGGCACCGAACCACCCGCACGCGCACGCGATGTAGGTCCACCCGCCGAAGACAACAAGGTGCGCGATGATGTCCGTGCGGCGCACCGGGTTTGGCACCTGCAGCGCGGGCCAATGCGTGAGCGTGAAGACGAGCGCCGCGTAACACCAGAAAACGATGCGCACCCGGCGCACCGTGAGTGCCTGCGTGATGCGAGCCACAGCGCCGGCCATCAGCGGGGCTGCTCCGCCGCGGCGGGCGGCGAGGGAACGACGATCTCCGGTACCGGCGGCTCTGCCGTGTGCATCGCGGGTGGCGGCGCGGGCTGGGCTGTTCGGCGGGAGAGCATCGCGTCCCACTCGCGCAGTAGACCTTCCGCCAGGGCGCGGTAGTCCTCTGCGCCCGGCGCACCCGGCGCGTAGTCGAAGATCGTCTGCCCGAAACTCGGGCACTCGGCCAGTTTGATGTTCCGGCGGATCGGCGGGCGTATGACCCGGGCGAACTTCCACGGAGACTCCTGCGCCCGCGCGGCCTCGAAAAACCGGTCGAGGTCGGCAACCACCTCGCGCGTGTGCGATGACGAGGCATCGTGCATGCACAGCACGACGCCTGTCACCCGAAGACGCGGATTCACAGACCTGCTCACGGCGGCGACGGTCTCGAGCAGTTTCCCAACGCCCTGCAGCGCGAGGAAGTGCGCCTGCATGGGGATGATCACTTCACGCGCGGCCGCGAGGGCGTTGATCGTGAGCAGGCCCAGCGAGGGGGGGCAGTCGATCAGCACGAACTCGAATCGCCCGCCGAAACTCGCCAGCGCGCGCTCGAGCCGGTGCTGGCGATCGGGCAGGTTTGCCAACTGCGTCTCGGCCGCGGCCAGGTCGGTGTGGCTGGGAAGAACGGCGAGATTCTCGCCCACCTCACGCACAACGGCCGCGGGGGACACGGTGTCGTCAACAAGAACGTCAAAAACGCTGTGCGTCAGAGCGTCGGCGTCGACCCCGAGGTGCAACGTGGCGTGCGCCTGCGGGTCAAGATCGACCAGAAGCGTGGGCCGCCCCGACCGGGCGAGCGCGGCGGCCAAGTTCACGGTTGTCGTGGTTTTGCCCACGCCGCCCTTCTGGTTCATCAGGGCGATCTGGCGTACGGGTTTGGGCGGCGTCTGCTGCATTCGGGGCAAGGATACAGCCCCGGGCGGCCCCGGGCCGGGTGGCATGGACGGGATCTCTCAGCGGGCCGACCGGCTAGCGGGCGGCCCCGGCAACCGGATCTTTGCCTACGACGGCCGGCGAGGCGGAGGGGAGTGCCGCGGCCGCCTGCGCGGCGGGTTGATCCACAGCAGCGGCCTGCGCCTCGATGGACTTCTTGCGGGCGATTTTGATGGCAATGACCCCGATGAAGGCCGCCAGGATCAGGGTCAACACATAGATGATCCGCGCTCGCAGCAGCGTCACCGCCGCCCCGAGCACCGCGAAGGAAATGGCGATGCCGTAGAGCGAGGCGACCGCCCCCTTCACGCCCAGCGCTCGCTTGAGCATGTGGTGCAGGTGCTGGTCGTCCGCGGCGGAGATACTCCGCCCTTCCATCTTGCGCCGGACAATCGCCAGGCTGGTGTCGATGATCGGCACGGCGTAGATGATGAGCCCCGCGGCAACGAGGAAGGTCTTGCCGGTGTCGCCCAGCGTGAGAATGATCGCGCACGTGCAGAACCCGAGCATGAGAGAGCCGGCGTCCCCCAGGAAGATCGTGGCCGGGTTGAAGTTGTGCGGCAGGAAACCCAGGCACGCGCCCAGCAGGGCCAGGCACAGGATGATGCGCTGCGCATCGCGGAAACCGTCGTCGATATACGCCAGGCCCAGCGCCACAACCAGCAGGCCCATGGCCGCGATGGCGGTGACGCCGCTGAGAAGCCCGTCGAGCCCGTCGATCAGGTTCGAGGCGTTGCACAGGCCCAGCACCGAGATGGCGATGATCGCCGTGCCGATCCAATAGACAAAGTCGATGGGGATGCCGTCGACCGGGCCGAGGGCCACCGGCAGCGGTATGGTGACCATGAGCGTCTCATACCCCGCGTGCATGGTGGTGGGGATGCCCACCGCCTTGGCCAGCGGGAGCATGATCCCCTGCGCCAGTTTCACGCCGACATTGTCGATGGCCAGGGCCGCGGCGGCGATGAGTTGCCCGCCGATCTTCACACGGGGGCTGATGCCCGAGACATCGTCGATGACGCCGACGAGCATGATGATCGTGAGCCCCAGCAGGATCGACAGGGGAACGGGGAAGTGCAGGTTGCTGTCGTTGAGGTATTTCGTGGGGTGCCACTGGATGAGCACGTCGGGGAGTTTGGCCGCGACGTAGGAGTAGAAGATGCCCGCGAGTATGCCCAGGTACACCGCCACCCCGCCCAGATAGGCGATGGGCATGCGGTGAACCTTGCGTGCCTCGCTCGGGCGGTCGATGACGCCGTTGGCGACCGCCAGACGCCGCATGAGCGGCGTGGCCAGCAGCGCGACGAGGAACGAGATCACCAGCACGCCGATGTACCCCTCGAAGATGGCGAGACGCCCTTCATGCGCGGGGCCGCTCGCGGCATTCTCGGCCGGGAGGCCCTCAAGCCCCAGTCCGGGGATGAAGCCGGGGTCGAGTTGGGCGAGGAGCGGGATCACGGGCGAACCTCCGGGGCCGGGCCGGTGCCGGCGTGCTCTAGCGTTGACCAGTCCGCCGCGGGGCCCCGCCCCGAACGGATCCACGCCGCGACATCGGCGATGGTCTGATCGAGCGGGATTCCCGGCGAGAACCCGATGCAGCGTCGGATGCGGGTGAGGTCGGGCTTGCGGTGGCGCAAGTCCTCGAAACCCGGCCCGTACGCCTCAGTGTATCGGAGGTGACGCGGGGAAGACTTTGACCCTGTCACCCGGATGACGGCGGATGCCAGATCGTTCATCGAAATCGGCTGGTCGGCGCCGACGTTGTAGACGGTGCCCGCCGCGCCGGGGGATTCGAGCAGGCGGGGCAGGGCGCGGGTGGTGTCGCGGACATCGCAGAAACACCTTGTCTGTTCGCCGTCGCCGTAGACATCGAGGGGTTCGCCGGCGAGGGCGGCGGCGATGAAGCGGGGCAGCACCATGCCATAGTCGCCCACCTGGCCGGGGCCAACGGTGTTGAAGAATCTGGCGACCACGACGGGCAGTGTGCGCGTGCCGTGATAGGCCAGCGCGAGATACTCGTCGAGCGCCTTGCTCATGGCGTACGACCACCTGGGCATGGTCGTGGGCCCGTACACGACGTCGTCGTCTTCTGAAAAAGGCACGTTGGTAGACTTGCCGTACACCTCAGAACTCGATGCGATGAGCGTCGGCGCCGGGGCGCCGCCGGGGCCGCGGCTGACGGCGAACCGCAGCAGCGCGGAGGTCTGGTGCACGTTGGTATCGATCGCGCCGATGGGGTCGGCGAGGATGAGTTTCACACCCACCGCCGCGGCCAGGTGGTAGATCTCGTCGAAAGTTTCCGAAGGCTCGAAGCCGGCGAGCGCGTCTGAGAGGTCGGCGTGGATGAACCGCAGGCGCGGGTGCTGGGCCGGGAGGTTGATGCGCCGCCCGGTGCTGAGGTTGTCAACGACGCAGACGTGAGCACCCTGGGCGATCAGCAGGCGCGTGAGGTGTGAGCCGATGAACCCGGCCCCGCCGGTGATAAGCACGCGGCGGGGGTTGCGCCCCGTGGGGGAGTCGTCGGCCCGCGTGGTCACGCCTTGGTGTACTCAGAAGCGGTGCGGATGTTGCCGCGGAGGTACCCGCCGGCCGAGGAACGCACGCCGTTGACGACCACCCCGAGGAACTCGGAACGGGCATCGGCGAGTTCGTTGCGGAGGCGGGCGACCATGCCGCGCTTGTCGCTCATGGCACGCACGACGAGGATGCTGGCATCGGCGCGCTGGGCCAGGGCCAGGCCATCACCCGCGACAACCGCGGGGGCGACATCGACAAGGACGATGTCGTAGTTGGCCTTGGCGAAGGCGAGCACGTCCCCCTTGGCGGCGGCGGAGAGACGCTCGACCACGCGGAACTCCTTCGCACCCGCAGAGAGCAGGTCAACATTGGGGATGCTCGTGTGCTGCACGCTCTGCTCGAGCGTTTTCTTGCCCGAGAGGATGTCGGCCAGGCCCGGGGCCTCCTGAGCGCCAAAGACGCGGTGGAGCGAGGGGCGGCGGAGGTTGGCGTCGATGACAAGCACCTTCTTGTCGGCCGCGGCCAGCGCGAGCGCGAGGTTCGCGGTGACAGAGGATGCGCCGGCGCCCGGCATGCCCGCCATGACGAGAATGACCCGGTGGCCGGCGTGTTCGACGCGCTTGGAGAGGGCCGAGCGCAGTTGCCGGTAACTCTCGGCGACGACACCTCTCGGGCGGTCGCGGAAGGCCGTCTCGGGAGAGCCCGTGCCCTCGGGGTCTTCGGCGGCGTCGGGCACCCAGCCCAGGAGTTTCATGCGTGGCATGAGGGTGATGTCGGCGGGCCCCTTGACGCGCTGGTCGGCGATCTCACGGATGACGATGATGCCGCCGACAAGGCCGATGCCCACGATGATCCCCAGCGGGATCATGAACTTGAGTTGCGGGAAGGAAAGTTCGGAGGGAACCCGCTCACGCTGATACTCGATCACGCGGTTCGAGCGTGTGAGCTGGCTCATGCTGATGATCTTCTGCAGCGCGGCCTGGTTCTCGCCCTTGGTTCTCAGCAGGTTGTCGATCTGGCGGTCGATATCGAGGATTTCGGTCTGGAGCTGCGCGAGGGAGACGAGGCGCGTCGTGGTCTCCTCGCGCTTCTGCACGAGTTCGGCCTCCTGCGCTTCGAGCGAGGCCACGGCCTTGGCGAGGCGGTCGAGTTGAGAGTCAAAGATGCGGCGCAGCGTGTTGTTGAGCGTCTCGGCAAGGTTCTGCTTCACGCCTTCGATGCGGGCCGCGACGGCGCGGAACTCGCGGTGGTCCCGCCCCATGCCGCGGTTGAGCAGGCCCTGCTGCTCTGATTCGAGCCTGCCCAGGGTGCCCTTGAGGTCAAGCACGATCGGGTCACGCTCGGCTGCCTCCCGGTACTCATCGGCGAACGAGAAACCCTGGGGGTTGCCCAGTTCGTCACGCATCATCGAGAGTTGCTTGCGGGCCGCGGTGAGGTCTTGTCGCACGGTGAGGGACTGGGCATTGATGCCCTGGAGTTGAACCTGCGTGGCGTTGACACGTTCATCGATCGATTCGAGTTTGTCGCTCTCGATGATGCGGCGGCGGCGCAGTTGAAGGCCGGCCACTTCGTTGTCGATGCGGGTGATGGTGTCGCGCAGTGACTTGGTGCGGTCGTCCTGTTCGATCTGCCCCTGGTTGGCGAGCACCGCAAGGTACTTCTCCCGCACCAGGCCGATGATGGCGGTGGCGTCTTCGCGGTAGCGATGGCTGTACGAGAGTTCGATGAGCGAGGTGTTCGGATAGACACGGGCGCCAAGGTCGTTCTTCAGCACACGCAGCGCACGGGCAGAGTTGAACCGCCTCTCGCCTGTCTGCGGATCCGTGCGCATGTAGCGCGATGTCCAGTTCGCCGCGTTCTGCTGCAGCGAGGGGTCGTCCACCACACGCGTGAGCACTGGGTCTGAGGTCAGAATACGGATCTGCGTCTGCATGAACCGGTTCATTTCCTCCGCGTTGACGATACCCACCGTGGTCGTGATGTCTTCCGCGGGCGGGGTGACCTGAAAGACCGCGATGGGCTTCCACCGGGGGAAGAACTGTTCGCAGAAGTAGTGAGCACCCACGCCGAGCAGCGCTCCAAGGCCGGCCGCGGCCACCAGCAGCCACTTGTGCCGGTTCAGCAGTTTGACCGGATCGATCGTCACCGCCTGCGCGGCGGTAGCGGCCCCGCCCGATCGGTTGGCAGGGTTGATCGCGGCGGGCGGGTTGGTGGGGAGCGTCGTCATCGTTGAGTTCCTATCGGCGGATCTTGGCGAGCATGATCCATGGAGATCGTGCCGGGGGGGATGTCAAAGGGGAGTATCGGGGAGATGTAGGTAGAGTGGCGATTGTTCGGGGGCTGGGCCCCAGAGTCTTATGGGGCCTCGATCTTCTTTCGAAGTTCACCCAGACGCTCGCGGAGTTCATCCCCGATCTGGGCTGCGTCTGCCTCAGCGGCCTTCGCGGCCTCGGAAAGGGCTCTGCGGGCCTCTTCACGCTTGCCGGCCTCGAAGAGGGTCTCGGCAAGGTGCAACGTGAAGTTTACGGTTTGTTGGGGTGTGCTGGCGAGCAGGATCGCCCTTCGGAAGGCCGCCGCGGCATCGTCGTACCGCTTGTTCTTCAGGTACACCGTGCCCAGGGTGTCCTGAACATCGGCCACGGCCGGGGTGAGCGAGGCGGCTTTCTCGGCCAGATCAACCGCCTCGGGGGCGCGGTCGAGTTTGGTGGCGAGGATGAACGCCAGGTTGTTGGTGAGTTCCACATCGTTGCTGAACTGGCCAAGGCCTTCGCGCATCAGGCGCGCGGCCTCCTGATATTCACCTCCGCCGTACAAAGCCGAACCGATCGAGCGGTAGAGGAGCTGACGGATGGACATGTCCTCGGCTTCGTTGAGAAGATCTCTCGCGGCCGGGATCGTGGCCGAGCGTGTCTCGGGATCGTCCAGATTGGTGCTCACCACAAAGTACCGCAGCCACTCCTGGGCGCGCGATGCCGCGGCGAGTTTGGAGGTGTCGTCGAGGTATTTGAGCAGGTTCTGCTTGTTGGGGATCAGGCGACGCAGGTCGTTGAACCACGCGAGCATGACCATGGGCTCATCGGTGCGGAGCAGGCGCAGGGCGTCGCGGGCGGCGGCGTTGGCCTCGGCCACGCGGTTCTGCCGCATGGAGATCTTGGCCAGGGCCATGAGGAAGCCCGGGTTCTGGGTGACGCGCTGCGGGCCGAGGCGGTCGACAACCCGGCGTGCTTCGTTCACATCGGGCGGGTTGGCGTTGAGGAGCGAGTCGAGGTAGCGCTGGGCCACGGCGTCGGAGGTATCGATCTCGAATGCCTGCCGGAAGAAGCGGGCCGCCTCAGAGTTGAACCCGGAGGATGCCATGATCTGGCCGATGGTCACCATGGCCGTGACATCGCGCGGGCGCTGCGAGAGAGCCTGGGTGGCGATGTCGAGCGCGTCGTTGACGCGCCCGCCCATGCGGAGAAGATCGGAGAGAAGCCCGTAGAGAAGTTCGTCGTTGCGGGGGGCGATTTTGAGCGCGGAGCGCAGGTCGTTGACCGCCTCTTCGACCTGGTCAAGCGTGACGTTGGCCGCGGCCCGCATTCTGAAGGCCTGCCACATGTCGGGGCGGAGTTGGATGGCGCGGTTGAAGTCTGAGATGGCGTCGCGGGCGGTGCGGGGGTCGCCCAGGAGCGACTGGCCCCGCTTGAGGAAGACCATGGGCTCGTTGGGGAACCTTGCGGTGGCGCGGTCGAGGGTGTTGCGCTGCCCGCGGGCGTCGTTGAGCCCGCCCTGGATGTCGGCCTGCAGGAGCAGGGTGAGCATGTCGGGCTCGCCCAGTTTGATGAGCGCGCCCAGTTCTGTTTCGGCGTCGCCGAAGTTGCCCAGTTTCACCAGCGATTCGATGAGCCGCTTGCGGTACATGTGGTCGGGGGTGTCGCTGCCCGCGGTGATGATGCGCCGGGCAATCAGCGAGGTCTGTTCGTAGTTGCCGATGCGCATGAAGACATCGATCAGGGCGCGGTCGGCTTCGGCGTTCTTGGGGTCTTGCAGGGTCCGGGCACGCTCGAGCACGGCCACCGCGTTCTCGAAGTCGTCGCGCTGCGCGAGGAACTGGGCGTAGAGCAGGTGCGCACGCAGCGCCTCGGTCTCGGCCGATGCACGCAGGAACTCGGCGAAGAGGCCCCGGGCCCGCTCTCGCTCACCCTGCTCCCAGAAGACCGCCGCGTCGAGGCTCAGAACGTCTGCCCCGTCCGAGAGCGTGCGGGCCCGATCGATGATCTCGCGGGCTTTGGTCCAGTTGCGTTCGCTCACATAGAGCGAGGCCAGCGCGATGAGGTTCGCCCTGTCGGTGGGGGTGGCCCGCGCGATGACCTCGCGCCGGTCGATCGCGGCGGATTTGTTCCCCACGGCCGCTTCCAGCGCCATCCACATGTTCAGGAAGTTGGCGTCGTTCCTGGCGTAGCGTTCAAACTCTCTGGCCGCGGCGAGCGCTTCCTCGTTGCGGCCAAGGTCGGTCAGGCCGATGATCAGGTCGTTGATGGTGGCGACGCTGTCGGGCTGCAGACGAACGGCCTGCCGGAACGAGGCGACGGCCTCCGCCTTGCGGCCCGAGACGTTCTCCATGCGGCCCTTGAGGCGCCACACCTCGGGCTGTGCCCCGCCCTTGGCGACGGCCGCTTCGATGGCCACGACCGCCTCGCGAACATTGCCCTGCGCCGCCAGCATGCGAGCGCGGAAGGTCAGGCCGTCCGCGTTGTCCATGTTCGCGCGGGTGGCGATGTCGGTGAGCGAGCCCGCCAGGGTCCAGTCTTTGTCGTCGAGCGCGTCGAGGAACCGGTACTCGACCACCCGGGGGTCGTTGGGCGCGAGCCGGACCGCCTGGGCCATTTCGGCCTTCGATTCTTCGGCGCGGCCCGCGCCGCGGAGAATCGCGTACCTGGCCATCACCTTGTCGAGTTCCGGCGCATCGCTGGAGTTGATCACCGCGATGCGCGCGGCGATGTCGTCTTCGGCGTTCACGGCCATCTGGTACTGCAGCAACTGCGGGCTGCTCGGGTGAATCTCGAGGGCTCTGCTGACGAGCGCCGCGGCTTCTTGCCGCTTGCCGTCACGCAGCAGCGCGTTGCCCAGCGAAACGACGATGCGCCAATCGTGGTTGTGCTCGTTGATCGCTCGTCGCAGGAACGGGATGAGTTCTTCCGGGCGGGCCTGGCGGCCGGCGGGCGGCTCAACAAGATCCTGAGCCTGGCGTAGCGTCGCGACAACGGGGTCGGACGAAACGGCACGCCCCTGGATGACGCGGATGGCCTCGATGCGCTGGCGGATCGGCTCGCTGTTGGGGGCGATCTGCAGCAACTGCTCGTAAAGGGTGAGGGCCCGGTCAAAGTTCTGCAGGCGAGCCTCGATGTCGGCCAGATAGGCGACGGCCGCGGGGCGGCCCGGCGAGACCTTGAGGAGTTCATCCAGGCGGGTGCGGGCCAGGCCCGTCTGATTCAGACGGTCGGCGACCATCGCGCCGAGCATGAGCGCCTCGGGGTTGGTGCGTTCACGGGTGATGCGGAAGTAACGCTCGAGGAGTTGGTTGCAGCGAGGGAAGTCGCCATCGACGAAGGCGATCTGCGCGTCAACAAAGAGCATCGGGGCTGAATCGGCGGCCTCGCGGGTGGCCAAGGTTGTGCGGAGTTCCTTGGCCCTGGCGACCAGGGCGGGCTTCTCGTCGGCGTTGGCGGCCATCGCCGCCTTCGAGGTGTTGATGATCTGCAGGAAGATCGCGCTGGTCTTGAGGCCGAACAGCCGCAGGCCGTCGAGCGAGGTCGTGGGGATGGGCGCGTCCACGATCCGCTGCAGCAGGTCGTTGGCCACGATGAACTCTTCACGGGCAGAAGCGATATCCGCCCGAGACAGGATGAGCGTGAAGTTGGAGGGTTGCCGCTCGATGCCCAGGCGGCAGACTTCCTCGCTGCGGGCCAGTTGCGACGAGGGGTCGATGAATGATTCCACGCCGCGCAGCAGATCGATGAGGCGGCCGTTGATCTGGGCGTTGGTGTTGCGGCGGATTGACTCCATGACCGCGTCAAGCCGCGGGCGGTAATCGTTCTGCAGATTGCGGATGATGTCGATGAGAGGGGTGTCGCCGCGCGAGAGGGCCGCCTGCCGCTGGGCGCGGTTCAGGTCGCGGCGCAGCATGACAAGGGCCATGAAGGGCTCATCGGGGTTCGCGGCGACAAAGTCGGTGAGCACTTTGTCTGCGGCGGCCTCCGAGGCGAGCGCCTCTTCATCCCGTCCCCGCTCCGCCAGGCGTTCGGCACGGATCAGGTGAAGGTTGTAGAGCGAGGCGGCGGTCTCGTGGTCGGCGGGGTCGGCCGCGAGCGCGGCGGCGAGGTCTGCCAGCGCCTCGTCGGCGACCTCGGGGCGTGAGTCGGGCACGAACGCGAAGATCTCGAGGCGTGACATGCCGCGGAAGCGGCGGACGACATCGGCCCCCTTGGCGTTGCCCTGCGACGTGAACAGGTTGATCAGCGCGGTGGATTCTTCGATCAGGCGGTCTTGAGCGGCGCGGCTGAACTCCTGCTGCGGAAGTTGTTCGCGCAGGGTCTGGAGGTAGTGGCGTGCCTCGTTGACGTCATCCGTGCGGATGCGTGCCGCCTGCCGATTGGCGATCTGCATCTGGTCGAAGTAATCGCGGTAGACAACCGGGTTCTCGGGGGCCATGCGGCGGAGCGCGTCACGCCATTTGTCGATGTAGACCGAGTTGGTCTGTTCTTTGTTGACGGCCTTTGAGTAGGCCTCGATGGCCTTGGCGGTCTCGCCCGCGGCCATGGCCTTGTCCCCCGCGATGGCGAGGTCTTTGGCGCTGTTCTTCAGCAGCAGCACGGCGGAGGTGGCGACCACCCCGAATGCGATGAGCAGCCCCGCGCTGAGCGTGACGACGAACTTGACGTTGACTCTGCCTGCCATGGAGAACTCCTCACGGAAGCGCCCGGGTTCTGGACGCCTCGTGCGATGAATGATTCAGGTTTGCCCCGCGGCACGGGTGCTCTCGGGCGGGTAGCGACCGGCTTCGACCTCGACCCAATCGGGGACGCAGCGCATGATCTCGGCGAAATACTCGGTGAGGAACTCGCCCGCGACCGCGGCGAGTTCTTCGGCAGAGTTGACGGACTGACTCTGGAACTCGATCTTCATGTAGTAGGCGTACGTCGCTTTCAGATCGAAGGCCAGCAGTCGCACGTCGTTGGCCCCGGCCACCCATCCGCCGTTGGCGATGAAGAAGTAGCCCGCGTAGATGGGCCGGCGGCTCTCGCCCGTGAAACGCATCACGCGCAGTTTCAGGCCCTGCGCATCGCGGGGGAGGTTGATGCGCTGGTTGGGCAGGTCGGTGTGCTGCTCGCCGGTGCGGGCGCGGTAGATGCGGCCCCGAAGGTGTTCGGGCACGTCCTCGTTGGGCATCCAGTTGGACGTGTCGAGGGGGATGGGGATGTCGCCGATGACTTTGTCGAGTTGCAGGCCGGCGCCCACCATGCAGCGGTCGGGCACGTGGGGCACGGTGTCGATCATGCCCGTGTAGTAGGCCGCGTGGAAGTTGATGAAGAGGGGCTCCTGGCCCGCGGGTGTCTGCCGCCGGGTGTAGGTGCGTGAGACGTAGTTGAGCGTGCCCAGAACCTCTTCAACCTCCGGGGGCATGCGCTGGTCGGCCCCGACCCGCACCCACGAGGCGCTCTCGGCGGGGATGGCCCGCACCTGGCGGCCGTCCTGCGGATAGATCGGGAGTTTGTTGAGGTAGAGTTTGAAGTAGTTGATGGCGAAACTCATCCCGCCAGCGGCAAAGACAAGCACGCACAGGGTCACCAGGTATTCGGGACGGCGGAGGAAGCGCACGATATTCATGCCGCGCCCCCCGACGGCTCGTCGATGATCTTGTTGAGCGCCCAGACCACGGCCATGAAGAGGCCCAGGCTGGGGATGAGCAAGAGCGTGCCGATGAGCATGTGGGCATCGCCGGCGGCGAAGTTGACATCGGCCAGCGAAAGAAGCCCGAGCACCGCGACGCGGATGACGTTCATGAAGATGGCCACCGGGCCAGCCAGCAGCATCAGCGAGATGCGCTGCCACCAGTGGCGGCACGAGAAGAGCGCCACCGCGCCGGCCAGGGCGTAGAAGGCGACCACCATGCGCATGCCCGAGCAGGCCTCGGCCACGTTGAGCTTGTGCCCGCCCACGCTCAGCACGTTCCCGCTCAGGTCAACCATGAAGCCAAAGACGCCGCCGACCATGCTCAGCATGATCCACGCGCCCTTGCTGGCGATGAGTTGAAGTTGGAACGTGATCTCGATCATCAGCCGCTCGGCGAGCGTGATGGTGAAGACCAGATACAGGATCGGCAGGAAGAGGTGCCGGAACGCCGCCGGCCCCAGGATGAACAGGCACGCCCCCGCGAGCGTGAGGATCATCGAGGCGCCCTGCAGCATGTGGTTGGCCACGCCCACCACAAAGAAGACATAGCACACAATGCCCAGCAGCAACGGCAGGAGGCCGGGCCAGAAAGCGCGGACCGGGCACGCGATGAGTTTCTTGCGCGCCTGCCACACTAGCGCCCCGCTGATGAGGGGAATGACATACGCATGCCCCCAATCTTCCATGGCGTTGGAACTGTGCTCGTGCTGCTTGAGAATCCAGCGGAAGAAGAGCCCAGCGAAAGCCACGGCGAGCAGACCAACCGCGATCCAGACGCCTGTATCGGCGGTCTCGGCGCGCGCCCGTTGACCCTGCACAGCCGTGCCGGGAAGAGCGTGTGTGGATTGCGGTGCCGCGGAACTCATAAACACAACCGGGCGCGTGTTCGTGCGCCCCTCCTCCCCTTACGTGGGCATGGTGTGCGCGGGTTCGTTTCGGGCCCGCGGTCGCCAACTGCCCAGACTCTGTATCGGCCCGCGACGGCGTGGCGAGAGTGAATCACGCCAAGTCCCGATCACTCGAAGCGCCGCACCGATTCGGGCGGTGGGCCGAAGATGTCGTTGCCGAAGTTGCGATCAACCAGAATGCCAAAGCCGTAGTTGGCGCGGAAGCCGTTGCGAACAATCGCCAATGGCAAGGCCCAGAAGTTGGTACCCACGTTGATGCGGTCGTTGGGCTTGAGGAACACGTCGGGCTGTGTCTGCTCAGAAATCGCCTTGACATCAAGCCGGATCGTCGCCTGACGGTCGTTGCCGATCATGCGGGTCAGGTCCACCCGATCAAGAATCGCGATGGCGCTGGGCCCGCCCGCGGCGTCGAGCGCACGAAGCAGAGTCAGCCCGCCGGAAGCAGGCAACTGGATCGGCCCCGGCCGCGCCACCTGCCCACTGAGATAGATGAAGCCGAAGGGATTCTGCGGAACGCGGACGACATCCCCCGGGCGGATCACAATGTTATAGGACTGATTGCCAGCCAGAAGTTGTTGGAGGGGAATACGGATGATCCGCTG
This sequence comes from Phycisphaeraceae bacterium, assembly GCA_019636615.1. Classification (GTDB taxonomy): domain Bacteria; phylum Planctomycetota; class Phycisphaerae; order Phycisphaerales; family UBA1924; genus UBA2402. The sequence goes on from JAHBXF010000002.1 coordinate 45,649, forward strand.
GGTCAGAATGTTCTGCACCGGGCCCGGGGGTGTGCCCGGGCGTGCGCTCGGGGCCGCGCCGGCCTGTGCCTGCCCCTGAGACACCTGGACCCAACGGCCGTTGAGGAAGACCCAGGAGCCCGAGTTCGAAGCACCGTTCGCGGTCGTGGTTCGAGGCGCGGCGGGGGGGAGTTGATCGACAAGATCGACCACCGGGTCGGGGCCATCGCCCGCCGGGGGCGAATCGGGCTGGCCAATGGCCGCGCGGGGGGCGGAAAGACCCGTGGCGAAGAGCCCCGGGCTCTGAGGGGAAGCCCCCCCCTGGCCGGTGAGTTCGTCGATGACGTTGAGCAGGTCTTCGGGGGTTCGGGGTGTGGGCGAGACGCCCGTGGGGGGCGTGGGGGAGGTGGGGGTGCCAGTCGCGGGCGTTTCGGGCATGGGCATGCCCGTCGCGGCGTCGGAGAGGGGCACCTGGCGGATCACCAGAATCTCAGGCACCGTTTCGTCGAAGCGTCCGCCATAGGTCAGGGCTTGCAGCAGACGCAGGTTTGAGTTCGGGATGGGGTACTGGCCGGGCCGTTCAGCACCGACGATGCTGAAGGTTTCGCCCCGGGCGTTGAGCAGGAGAATCTGCACCAGCGGGGTGCTGACAAACCGGGTCATCGCCTGTTCGAGTTCAAGGCGGATCTGCTCGACCGTCTTGCCGGCGACCATGAACCGGCCCAACTGGGGCACATCGATAAAGCCGCGCTGATCGACGAGAACGTCGTACGAATCAGGCCGATCCGTCACGATGAGGTCATAAAGCGTGAGGGTCAACGCGTCGCCGGGCGTGACGCGGTAGGACGCGGGCTGAGGGAGCAGGTCTTCGGCGACGGGGTCTGAGTACTCGAGCGCCGAGGTGTCGTCGTCTTCGATGCTGGCGATCCGGTCAAGGATCGGCACGACCGTTGGGGTGTATTCCCAGCGGCCGGAGATGCTGGGATCCATGAAGGAATCGGTGCAGCCCGAAAGGCCGGTCACGGCCGCGGCCAGGCCGCACACAGCCATGAGGCGCGTCGCCCGGGGGAGCGGGAGAAGCGGATTGAAGCCACCGGAAGATCCTGGTACCACGCACATCTCCTTGCTCGCTCTCACTGGCGTGTCGAACCCGAACGGGCGGGGCAAAGTTGCCCACCCAGCAATACCGCACGAAGGCCGAGCCCACCCGTGAAGGGGGCATGAACCGAAAGGCACCACCGAGCCCGGACCGGCCGGGATGGGCCCCGGGGAGTGTAGTTCCCGGACGAGACAGATCGACCGGGTACCGAGATCGTATTGAACCCGGCAGCCCATTTTACCTAGGTTGGACCGAAAACACAAAGCGATGTGCCTTTGGGCCGGGCAGACCACCTACGCGGGTGGGGGGCGTTTGGTTTGTCAGGCCTACCTAAACTTTGGGTCCATGGACCACGGTCTGCCCGTTTCACCAACCCCAGCCCCCGACGCTCCCCGACCGGCGATGCGCCACCCCCGTCCCTTGGGGGGAGATCCGCTTCGGGTGATCGATGGGCCGTTGGTGAGCCTGAGCGCGATGGTGCTCAACAACGCCGATGGGGCCAAGGATCAGATGGCGGTCAAGCGCAAACCCCCCTGGCTGCGGGCCAAAGTGCCCGGTGGGGAGGGGTATCAGCGCCTCAAAGGCATCCTCACCGAGAACCGCGTTCACACGGTCTGCGAAGAGGCCGGCTGCCCGAACATGGGCGAGTGTTGGGCGCGCGGCGTCGCCACGATCATGATCCTGGGCGACACCTGCACCAGGGCCTGCGGGTTCTGCAACGTCAAGACAGGACGGCCGCCCGTGCTCGACCGGGACGAGCCACGGCGCGCGGCCGAGTCGCTGCGGCTGATGCACGAGGGCGCTGGGCTCAAGCACGTGGTCATCACGAGTGTGAACCGAGACGAACTGCCCGACGGCGGCGCATCGATCTGGGCCGAAACGATCATGCGCAGCCGCGAGGCCTGCCCTGGAATGAGCATCGAGGTGCTGATCCCTGACTTTGAGGGCAACTGGGGCGCTCTTCAGATGGTGATCGACGCCCGCCCGCACATCATCAACCACAACCTCGAAACCGTGCGACGGATGTATCCGGCGGTGCGTCCGAGCGCGAAGTTTGACCGCTCGCTCGAACTCCTTCGTCGCGTGAAGGAGCAGGGGGTGGTAGCGAAGACCGGCATCATGGTGGGCATCGGCGAGCGCGATGAGGAGGTGCTGGCCCTGATGGATGACGTGCAGCGTGCCACACGGGCCCGGGTGGGGGGCGCTGAGCCTGACGCCTGCGACATCCTCACCATCGGCCAGTACCTGCAGCCCACACGCAACCACCTGCCCATCCATCGCTGGGTCACGCCCCAGCAGTTCGACACGTTCAAGCGAGAGGGGCTTGCGCGCGGCTTCAAGGTTGTTGAGAGCGGCCCTTTGGTGCGCAGCAGTTACCACGCCGATCACCAGGCGGACGTGCTCACCACCGTGGCGAGCGAGCGCGAGGCACGCGTGCGGCCCGCCGGGGGTTGAGGCCTTCGGGCCATATCCTGCCCGCTGCATGAGCAAGCCGAGACACACATCAGCGGGCGAGCCCCAGGGTGATGCCGTCAGCCCGCTGCTGTACTGGGGCGTTTTTCTGCTCTTTGGGCCGATCGGTGTGCTCGTCGGGCTCATCCAGCCCGAGCCGGCCGGGTGGGTGATCGGGCTGGCGCTGGTCATCTTTTCGGGCGTCATCGCCACGGGGTGGCTGCACGCGATCCAGCGTCGGCGCTTTTGGCTGCTCGTGCCGATCAACCTGCTCGCGATCCTGTTCCCCCCCTTTATCTTCAGCACCCTCTACCGGCTCAGGTTCTTCAACGCTGGCTACGAATGGAGTCCTTTTGCGCGCCGCGCGGTGCTCGCGGCCATGGTGGTTGTGCTGATCTCGGTCGGGTTCGTGTTGATTGTCAAGTACATCCGGCAAGAGTCCCGGGCCGCCGAGCGTGCGCGGGCGGAACTGAGCGTGGCCAAGGGAATCCACGCCCGCGTCGCGCCGCCGATCGACCTGCGGCAGGGGCCCATCGAGGTGCTGGGCCGGTCGCGGTCTTCCGAAGAGATGGGCGGAGATCTGATCGACGCCATCGCGGCCCCGGGCGCGAGGGCCGTCGAGGTGATCCTGGCCGATGTCTCGGGCCATGGGGTGGGCGCGGGCATCGTCATGAGCATGCTCAAGAGCGCCATACGCACCCGGCTCACCTCGCGCGTGCCGCTGGCCACGCTGCTGGCCGATATCAACGGCGTGCTCACCGACCTCACCGACGAGCACATGTTCGCGACGGTCGCGTGCGCGAGGATTTATGAAGACGGGCGCGTGGAATACGCGCTGGCGGGGCACCTGCCCATCATCGTCGCCACGGCGGAGGGCAAAGCCCGGCGCATCGAAGAACTCGCCAACGACAACCTGCCCATCGGCATCACGCACGACGAGGTCTTTGTCAGCGGTTCAGCGACGCTGCGGCCCGGCGATTCCCTGCTCTTTGTCACCGATGGCCTGACCGAGGTGCGTCACCGGGTGGGCGGGCACGAGTTGGGCCTTGCGCCGCTGCGCGATGCGTTCGCGGCGCACGCCGATACACCGCTGAGCGAAATCTGCGAGCGGCTCTTCACGCTCGCAGACACTCACGGCCGGCGCAGCGACGATCAGTCCGTGCTGCTCGTGCGATTCGCCCCCGGGGCGTGAGGTGTGGGCATGAGGTGTGGGCAGGCGGTGTCTACAGGCCCGCCAGCGCACGCAGGGCTTTGTCCAGAGCCGCCGGCACGGGCATCACGCTCAGGCGTCCCTGCGTGACCAAGGGGAAGGCGGCGAAGCGCGCGTCGGCCTTGATCTGCGCGAGGGTCACCGGCTTTTTCGCTTTGGCTACCGGCGCAAGGTCAACCACGGCCCACCTGGGCAGGCCCGCGTCATTGACGCCGGGGCGATCGGGGTCTTCATACGGGGCGCTCACGGCCCGCGCCAGACCCACAACCGCCTTCTCCTTGCCCGTGTGATAGATCAGAACGTCATCGCCCTGCCGCACGGTGCGAAGGTGCGCCAGCGCTCCCGGGTTGGCCACGCCGTTCCAGGGGCTGCGTGTGGCACGGGCGAGATCCTCGTACGAGAACTCGTCTGGCTCGGTTTTGAAGAGAAACGTGGGCATATGTCTTCGAGAGCGTGCGGCGCGGCCACAACCGGTTCAAGGCAGCGACACGTGCAGCCGCCACTTCGCTTCGAGCGTCTCGCCCGGGGCGAGTGTTCTCACGCCGGTATCGCGCCATCCGCGGGCGAGCAGGTTAAAACCATCGTTGACCATCGTCACCGGCTCAAGGCAGAAAAACTCGGCGTGAGGCGAAGGGGGCCGGGGTGCGTAGACAACGGTGTGCGTGAGCGTCTGGCCGCATTCGTACCTGACGCTCACGCCGCGCGAGGGCCAGCGGATCTCTCCTCCCCCTCCGGCGAAAACATCATCGAGATCGAGTGCATCGACGCACACGCCCCGGCGCAGCGCGGCCGTGGCCGGGTCGTCTTCCGCCGGGGCCGAGGGGAGCATCCCCTCGCACGGGTATCTTCCGTGCACGGGCACCACAACCTGCGCGGCTTCGTCGCCGGGAGAGAGCCTTCGCCGCCAGAAAGGGTGAAACCCAAGACCCGCCGGGAAGGGGCACGTGTCGGCGTTCGTCACGGCCAGTTGCAGGCCGAGCCCGAAAGGGTCGAGTTCGTAGCGAACGACGGCGATGGTGCTCCATGGCCAGTTCACGTCTGCGTGGCGCGAGGTGTCGCACCGCAGGCGGAGGCTGAACGGGGAGCGGTCTGTCACCTCCCAGGGCAGAGACTTGAAAGCGCCGTGGATCGCGGTGCCGTCTGGCCAGTCTCTGCGCAGCGCAACCTCGGCGCCGGCCCACGGGAAAGCCCCGCCCCGTACACGGTTCGACCAGGGAGCCAGCAGGTAGCAGGAAAGATCGTTGAAGTGCGTCGTGTGCGCCGGCGCGGGACGCATGAGGTCAACCCGCTGGCCGGCGATATCCGCGGCCAATGAAGCAACGCCCCCGCCGAGGTGGGGGCGTACGGCCAGGTGCAGGCGACCTGCCCCGAGGTGGATGTCCTTCGCGACGGGTGAGAGGCCGGGTTGATCACCCAGCGACACACTCCCCGCCTGTCGTGCGTTCACGGGGTAGTGCCTTGGTCCCCGGCCTGGGAGGGGGATTCGGCATCATCATCCGCCATGAGTTCGCAGCAGGCGCCCTTCGCGGGCTTGGTAGCGGCTTCGTAGCCGGTGCATTCGCTGGCGCAGTCAATCTTGGCGGCGGCGCAGCAGGCGTCGGCCTCTCCGGCCGCGCTCTCGGCGCAGATGCCGAAGGGACAACCGGTGCGGACCACGTTGAAGCCCGCAAAACCCAGGGCGCCAAGCCCGGCGAGGGCGGCAATCGAACCGATGAGACCGATACCACGACGCTTGCGCATGAATGCCTCCGTGTTGAAGAGTTTACGCAGTCCGGAGGGGGGTAGATCGGCTCAATGAGCACATTGGGGGAGTTCCCGGACGGGTGGGTTTCAGTCGCCCGGAGTTCCGTCCGATGCTGGCCATGCCGAGTGCCGGCACGCACCAAAGGGCAATCCCACAGATGAGCGATCTGCAGCACAAAGACGGGGCAGCACAGGGCCGCACGGCGAGCGCGGCGGAGGATCAGGTGCTGCGCACACTGGCCGAGTTTGAGACGGGGCTGGCGAGCCTCAAGAACCTCTACGCGCAGCGGCAGGCCCTTGAAGATGAAATTCGCCGCAAGCAGGACGCGCTGCAGGAACGCGAGGCCAGAGCCGCCGCGAGCGAGCGCGAAGTGGCGCAACTCAAGGAGTGGGCCTCGCAGCGCACGCAGGAACTCGAGGACCTTCGCGGGGCGCTGGAGGCGCGCGAGGCCGAACTGGCACGAAGGCAGGAAGAACTTTCGGAATCGCTTGGCGCGTGCGAACTCTCGAAGGCCGAGTTGGAGCGCACGATCGCCTCGGAGCGGGAAGAACTTGACAACGAGCGGACGGCCCTTGAGGCCCAGCGTGCGGCCTTTGAGGCCGAGCGGGCAGGGCTGGACGAGGCTCTGGCGGCCATCGCCAACGACCGTGCCGCGCTGGAAGCGCTCGCCGGCGAGATCGAGGCCAGGCAGGCGGACGCCACCGCCGCGGCGAGTGAAGCCCAGGCACGGGCGAGCGAACTGAAGAAGCGACAAGAAGAGGTCGAAGCCAGGGAGCACGCGGCTCAGGAGCGGGCGCACCTGCTGGCCGAGGGCGAGGCCGTGCTGGCGCAGCGGCTCGGGGAACTCTCAGAGCGCGAGCAGCGGCTGGCGGCCGACCTGTCGCGGCTCGAAGCCCTGCGCCGTCAGATCGCCGCCGAGACGAGCGACCTAGCGACCGCGCACGAACAACTCGCGCTGCGCCAGCGAGAACTCGCCTCGTCGCAGCAGCAGTTGGCGCAGGATCAATCATCGCTGGCCGAGGCGCAGGCGAACCTGGCCTCGCTCGAGCGTGCGTTGACCGCACGCCAGAAGGAGATGGACCAGCGCACGGGCGCGATGTCGCACGAGGCCAAGGCCGTTCAGATGGCGGCACAGAAGGCCGCGCACGTCGAAAAGGATGAGGCCGACTCGATCCGGGCCGAACTGGAGGCCTCGCTCTCCAGGCAGCGTGCGATGCTCGGCGTGATCGAGGAATATGAAGCGCTGTGGACGGTCGAGCGTGGGTACGCGGCGGACATCAAGGCGCGGGCCCTGCAGGAAGCCGCTGGCGTGGGCGCGGTGATCGAGGGGCTTAAAGAACGCCTTAAAGCGCAGATCGAGACTTCCCGCAACGCGCAGAAGGAATGGGATGCGCAGCGTTCGTCGCTGAAGAAGGAAATCGAGGAACTGCGCACCCGCCAACCCGGCGGCGCGCTCGGCTCGTCGCGCGCGGCCAGGTCGCTCGAACTTCGGCGCAAGCGGCTGCGGCTCTACCGCGACACGGTCCGGCGGCAGGCCGGCAAGGTGCGCAAAGCGGGCGAGGCGATCAAGAAGCGCATCGAGCAGGTTGAACAGGTGCTCGCGCAGCGCGCCGAACTGGCCTCGGCGCGCCAACGGGTGATCGAGGCCGAGCAGCGGGTGTCGCGCCAGACGGCGGCCTCGCGCGCCGCGGTGACGCTGCTGTGCGTGGCGGGGGTGCTCTCGCTGCTTCTGGGCCTGAGCTGGGCCATCGCCCGGGAAGTCGCCCCGGCGGCCTTCGAGGCGACGTCGGTTGTCAAAGCCGAAGGGCGCGACCGCACGCTGAGCCAGCCGGAACTGCGCGAATGGCAGCGCTTCCACGAGGCGCTGCTGCGCGATCCCAGGTTCCACGAGGCGGCCGCGGATCGATTCCGGCGACAGGGGATCGTGAGCCTGGCGAGCGCATCGAGCGTGGCCGACCTTGTCAAAGAGCGGATCACGACCGAATCGATGGCCGAGGGGGAACTGAAACTGCGGCTGGCCGGCAAGGGCGCCGAGGCCACGAGCCGGCTGCTCGAATCATTCACCGCCGGCTTCATGGCCTACGCCAACTCCGGGCACGCCCAGCGCATCGACGGCGGCATCACTGTGGCGGCGCAGCACGCCACGGCGGGCACTGAACCGATCGACAACGTGCGCGTGATCTACGCTGGGGGCATCTTCGGTGCGGGGTTCGCGGCGTCGGCTTTCTTCGGCGTCTTTGTCTGGCGCAGGCTCACGCGTGAAAAGTCGGCCTTTGAGCAGGACACGTCCATCAGCGGCGTGCTCGATGAATCACGCTGGCGCACCCCCGAGGCGTGACACGCGGTGAGCCGGCGATGGGCAGCGCGGCGCGATGCACAGGGCAAAACGAACCGCGGCCGGACTGTCTGAGAGACGATCCGGCCGCGTTGAGTTCTGGGATGGTGCGCCCGAGGCTGAAAATCAGGCGCGGATGGTGGCGGTCATGAGCACGGTGCCGGTGGCGGAGGCGGCGCCGCGGGCCGCGGACACCACAGCCAGCCGCATGCCCATGCCGATGCGATCGGCGGCGATCTGGATCATCTGGGTTCCCTTTTCGCCGCCGGTGCCGAGGGTGGCAAGGTCTTCGGTGACGTTGCCGTCGGCGTCGATGGCGCAGAGGCGGTAGGTCATGCCTTCGGCGGCGGGCAGATCAGACCATGACACGCGTGCGGTGAGCCAGTCGGGGTTGAAGAGCACGGCGGCCTGCCCGGCGAAACCGTTGTGGCGCTCGAAGCGGGCGCGGACGGTGTGCTCGCTGAAGAGGGCATCCTGCAGGTGGTCGGCGCCGAGCATGACCATGAGGGAGCGCTGAACTTCGGTGTTCTGCATCTGCCGGCTGAGGTTGTCGTTGAGCGACATGACGTTGACAAAGGCAACGCCGAGGACGGCGGAGACGGCCATCAGACCGATGGCCGAGGCACGCCAGCCGCGCCAGACACGGCCGGGGGCCGGCTGCGGGTCGGCGAGCACGGCGGCGCTGACGCGGGCTTCTGAAGCGGCGATCTGCGTCGCGATCGAGGCGAGCACGCGGGCCTTGAGGTCTTGGGGGGGCTGCACGTCCGGCAGGAGAATGTCCATGACAGACCACCTGGCCTGCTCGTCGCGGATGGCCCGCTGGATCTCGGGCGGCGCGCCGGCGAAGGAGGCGTTGAAACGTGCCTGTTCGTCGTCGTCGAGCAACCCGAGGGCGTCGAGATGTGCATGTTCAAGCAACTCACGCAACGTCATGATGCCAACTCCTCGCCGCTCCGTTCCCTGAGTCGCACGAGCGCGCGGCTGAGGGCCGATTTGATCGTCCCCAGCGGCGTGTCGAGCTCCTCACCGATCTGCCGCAGCGTTTGTCCTCCCAGGTACGCCCTGGTGACGACAGTTCTCTGCAGTTCAGGCAGAGACTCGATACGCTGCATCAACACCGCCATCCGTTCATCCACATCCATCCGTGATTCAGGCTCGGGGGCCGCTGTGAGATTGGCCGCCGCGGGCTGTTCGATCGAGGTTGTCCGCAGGCGGGCCTTGGTCCGCCTGAGTTTGTCTACCAGGTGCCGGCGGGCGATGAGCATGACCCAGGTCACCAGGGCGCTGCGGTTCTGGTCATAACGGCCGGCGGTCTTCCACAGCCTGACGAAAATCTCCTGCACGGCGTCTTCGGCCTCGGCCCGGGAAGGCATCGACTGATAGGCCATTCTGAAGACGAGCGAACCGAAGCGGTCGTAGAGCATGCCGATGGCGGACTCTTCGTTGGCGGCGACACGCTGCATCAGGTCGAAGTCGCTTCGTTCAGCGCCCCCGGGATGTGCCTGTCGATCCCCCATGGCTCGGGTCCGTTCCCGCCGCGTGCCGCGGCGTGTGTGGAGACTCTCGCGAACCGGCTGAACATCTTGGAGGCCGGTTCGTGCGAAAGAGACTGGAACAACCAGCCCGCGGCAATATACGGGCCGCTGCCGCGGGGGGATGCGAGTTTCAGCCGCTTTGCGAGAGACTCTCGAGATCCACTAGTTCAGGGGTGAAGGTTGTTGAAGTGGAGAAGACCCAGCGATAGACGCCAAACAAAAACAAGACCGATTTGCGGCTCAAGAGGGGCAAAGTACCTACCCGATTTCTGCCAAATGGGCTTGTGTTTAGAATGAGTTTTGGGTATGCTCAGGTAAGCCTGCGAAGAGCGCGGGCATGAGATAGGGGTGCTCGTGTGAAGAACTGTGGGAGTCCTCAAACCGGACTTCGGCCCAAGGCAGTGCCTTGTAAGGGGTGTGTTGCGCCACTGGCGTCGCCCGTGGCCTCTCCCGTGGGTGACACAGGGGCGAAGTCTGTCACGCGTCCGCGTGCCTTCACCATTATCGACCTTCTGGTCTCCATCTCGGTGATCGCGGTGCTTATCGGCATCCTGCTCCCGAGCCTCTCCGCCGTGAATGAAACGGCTAGGCGGGTAGTCTGCCAGTCCAACGTCCGTCAACTCGGGCTGGGCGTGGTGATGTACGCCAACGACTACGGCGGCTACCTGCCCCCCAGCCGCTACCTGCCCAACGGCCCGTACGGCGGCCGTGTTGCCCCACGCCCCGACAAGATGCTCACGCTGCGGGTTCCCTTCGTGGAAGAGATCCCCGTGATGTCAGCGTGGGATGGGCTGGGTGTGCTGGTGCACACCGAATACGTCGATGTCGCCAAGGTGTACTACTGCCCATCGCACCGCGGCGAAAACCCATACTCCAAGTTTGCCGACAACTGGCTGCGCAACCGCGGCGAGATCGTCTCGAACTATCACTACCGGGGCGAGGGCCCCGTTTCCACTTCAATCCGCAACGCCCCGGCACGCACCACGCGGTTGCTGTGGGCGATCGATCCGGCCCATTCCTCGCTGATCGCTGACGGCATGCGCGTCCGCTCAGACTACAACCACCGGGTGGGTGTGAACTTCTTCCGCGCTGACCTCACCATCCACTGGTACGACGACCCCGCGGGCCAGTTGGCCTTGCGTCTGCCCGTCGACAAAGAAGCCGCGGATCCTGAAGTCGTGCGTGAAGCATGGCACGAGTTTGACCGCTCGGCCAACATGGACTGACCTCGCCCCCTCAGGCCCACAACTCCTAAGCCAACTCCCCCTCTCACCCTCGGTGGCGGGCCTCCTTTCGTGCGCGTGCCGACTCCGGGGTGGTTTCTGTGGTGGGCCGGTCTGCGGGTGTGGCCGCGGGGCCTCATACGCTCAGCGTTGTGTGGCGCATCTCACTCCCGCTCCTGACGTTGGTGGCGTTGATCGGCCTGGCGCTGGCCTTTGACAGGCCGCTGCCGCGCGCCGACTTTGTCGCGGTGAATAACGGCGAGGTGAGCACCCTCGACCCGGCGCAGATGTCCTGGCTGCAGGACTTCCGCGCGGCGAGACTCATCTTCGAGGGTCTCACGGCCAGCGACGTCTTTTCCGATGGGTACGACACCATCCCGGCGGCGGCCGAATCGTGGGAGGTATCACCCGACGGGCTCGAATACGTCTTCGTCATCAGGGCGGGGGCGCTCTGGTCGAACGGGCGGCCGGTGACATCGGAGGACTTCAAGTTTGCGTGGCGGCGCATGCTCCTGCCCGAACTGGGCGCAGACTACGCGAAACTCGTGCGGCTGCTGCGCGGCGCCGACGAGTTTTACCAGTACCGGTTGGCGCGTCTCGCGGCGTTCGCTGGAGAGTCGGCCGGGCTCTCGCGCGAAGAGCGCGCCGCCAGGGCCCGGAGTGTGTGGCACGAAACACTCGCGGCCTTCGACCGGATGGTGGCGATCGACGCGACAGACCCGCGGGTGCTGCGTGTCGGTCTGGCGCGCCCGGTACCGTACTTTCTCTCGCTCACGGCCTTTGCGCCCTTCTATCCGCTGCCGCGCGAGATCGTGGCGGCGTATGAGTCGGTCGATCCTGATTCGGCGCAGTTGCGCACAGACCCGGCGTGGACGAAGGCGGGCACGCTGGTGGGCAACGGGCCCTTTGTGCTCGCACGGTGGGCCTTCAAGCGAGAGATGCGCTTTCAGGCATCGCCGACGTACTGGAACAAGTCCGCGCTGGCGATATCGAGCATTTCGATGCCGACGATCGAGAGCGGCAACAGCGCGGTGCTCGCCTTTCGGACAGGCGTGATCGACTGGGCCAGCGACGTTCTGCCGCCGTACCGGGCTGACATGCTGGCGGCCAAGCGGGCGTTTCATGAAGAGCACGCGGAGGAAGTGGCGTCGATGAGGGCGCAGGGGCTCGACCCCATCGAGATCGACCGCCGGCTGCCGCGTGACCCGCGGGCGCACATCCACGCGTTCCCGGCGTTCGGCACCTATTTCTACAACTTCAACTGCCGCGAGCGGCTCTCCGACGGGCGCCCGAACCCCTTCGCGGATGCGCGGGTGCGGCGTGCGTTCACGATGAGCATCAACAAAGCGGCGTTGGTAGAGCATGTGCGGCGCAGCGGCGAACCGGCGGCGACCACGCTCATCCCGCCGGGCTCGCTGCCGGGGTATGAATCCCCGAGCGGGCTGGGGTTTGATCCCTCCGCGGCCAGGGCGCTGCTCGAAGAGGCCGGGTACGGGCCTCGCCGCCCATTCCCGACGGTGGAGGTGATCTTCAACGCGGACGGCGGCCATGAACTGATCGCGCAGTCCATCGCGAAGGACTGGCAGCGGCAACTGGGCGTGAATGTCACGCTGGGGCAGAAAGAAATACGGGTGTTTCGAGAGCAGGTCAAGAGCGGCAACTTCATGGTGAGCCGCGGCACGTGGTTCGGTGATTACGGCGACCCGACGACGTTCCTGGATATCAGCCGCGCCGGCGACGGCAACAACGACCGCGGGTACGCCGACGCCGAGTTCGAGTCGCTGATGGAGGGCGCGGCGCATGAACTCGACGCCCCGAAGCGCATGCGGATTCTGTCTGAGGCAGAGCGGCTGCTGATGGAACGCGATGTCCCGATGGCGCCGATCTTCCATTATGTGCAGGTGTACCTGTTCGACCCGCACCGGGTCTCGGGGATCACCCCGCACCCGCGTCAAGAGCAGTACCTGCACCTTGTCGACGTTCTGGGCGACGGGCAAGGAGACGAGCGAGCCCGGCGGTTTGATCGCCGCCCGCGGCCTTGAGGAGAGAAACGCTGGCCCGGGTTCGCGGGGCAGGATGGGTAAGTGGGCCTAAGCGTGCACAGGCCCGGCGCGTGCCCTGGGCCGTACCATCGCGCATCGCACTCTCGCTGCCCATCATGAACACCAAGCCGCAGGCGGACGATGCCCGCCCCGGGCGCGCACCGGCCGGCGGCCAGCGTCGGATGATCGACTCGCACGGGCGCACCATCCGCGATCTGCGGCTCTCGATCACAGACCGCTGCAACTTCCGCTGTGTGTATTGCATGGACCCCGGAGTGCGGTTCATGCCCTCGGAAGAACTCCTCCAGCCGCGGGAAATGGCACGCCTCGCGGGGCTGTGCGTCGGGCTCGGTGTTGAAAAGGTGCGCATCACCGGGGGCGAGCCCACGCTGCACCCCGCGTTGGAAGAGATCATCCGCGGCGTGGCCGCGACGGGCGTGGGCGATATCGCGATGACCACCAACGGCTGGCGCATCGGCGGGGATGAATGCCGCGCGTGGAAGGCCGCGGGCCTCACCCGCTTGACGGTGAGCATCGACAGTTTGAACGAAGAGAAGTTCAGCACGCTCACGCGATCATCGACGGGCGCGGCGGACGTTGTGCGATCCATCGACTGCGCGCGCGGGGCGGGCTTTGACCGCGTGAAAGCCAACGCGGTGGTGGTGCGCGGGTTGAACGAGGACGAGGTGCCGGCGTTGGCGGGGCTGGCGCGCACGCTGGGCATCGAGATGCGCTTCATCGAATACATGCCCCTCGACTCCGGCCGCGCGTGGGAGCCCGGGCTGCTCGTGCCCGCCGCGGAGATCATCGAGCGGATCAACGCGGTCACGCCGCTGCGCGAAGTGGGGCGGGACGAACCCAGCAGCACCGCGCTGGTCTACGAGTTCGCCGACGGTGCCCCGGGGCGCATCGGTGTCATCGCGCCCGTCACGGCGCCGTTCTGCGGCGCGTGCGCTCGTCTGCGCATCACGGCGGACGGCAAGGTGCGGCCGTGCCTCTTCAGCCTGAAAGAGTGGGACCTCCGCCCGCTGCTGCGGGGCGGGGCCGGCGACCGGGAGATCGAAGAGTTTCTGATCGATGTGACGTGGACCAAACAGGCCGGGCACGGCATCAGCGCGTCGGGCTTCGAGCAGCCCGCCAGATCGATGTCGGCCATCGGCGGCTGAGGCCGCGGCCGGTCACGCGGTGGTGCGCATCGCGGCGAAGTGCCTGAGAAAGTTCACTACGGTCTTGGCCATGGCGTCCGCCTCGGTGTTGACGCGTGCGCCGGGCATCCACGCGCCGAGGGTTGTTTTTTCGAGCGTCGTTGGGATCAGCGCGACCTCGAACCAGCCCTCGGCGGGAGAGACCTGGGCGAGTGTGAGAGAAACACCATCGAGCGTGACGCTGCCCTTGGGTGCCAGGAAGGGCATGATCTCGGCGGGCGGGCGCAGCCTGACGCGCCACTCGCCGCGCGTCGAGATTTTTTCCACCAGAGAGACCCCATCGACATGGCCCTGCACAAGGTGCCCGCCCAGGAGTGTTGAAGCGGTGGCCGCGTGTTCGAGGTTCACGCGCTCGCCGGCGAGCAGGCCGGCGAGCGTGGTCTTTGCGAGCGTTTCGGGGATGGCGTCGAAGGCCATGTTCCCATCGTCGCCCACGTCGGCGATGGCGGTGAGGCAGCAACCGTTGACGGCGACCGAATCTCCGCGACGGGCGCGATAGGCCCAGTGCGGCGCAGCCACGACAAGACGAAGGCCCGCTTCGGAGGCCATCGTCTGGGATAGAACGCCGGTGGTTTCGATGATTCCGGTGAACATGGATCGTGGCCGTGTGCGTGCGGGCCCGCTCAGGACATCGCGTGCCCGAGGTCTTTGATGAGGTCACGGACATCCTCGATGCCGACGCTGAGGCGCACAAGGCCGTCGTCGATGCCCAGCGCGGCGCGGGCCTCGGGCGGGATGCTCGCGTGGGTCATGATGGCGGGGTGCTCGATCAGGCTCTCGACCCCGCCCAGGCTCTCGGCGAGGGCGAAGTGCTTCACGCGTTCGAGCATGCGGCGGGATGCATCGAGCCCGCCATCTACCACCACGCTGATCATGCCGCCGAAGCCGCGCATCTGAGACTTGGCCAGGGCGTGCTGCGGGTGGCTCTCCAGGCCCGGGTAGATCACGCGCTTCACGCGCGGATGGGCGCTGAGCCACCGGGCAACTTCCATCGCGTTCTCGCAGTGCCGCTGCATGCGCACGTGCAGGGTTTTGGTCGATCGCAGCAGCAGGAAGCAGTCCATGGGGCTGGGGACCGCGCCGACGGCGTTCTGCGTGAACCGCAGCCGCTCGGCCAGTTCGTCGTTGCTCGTGAGCAGTGCGCCGCCGACAACATCAGAGTGCCCCCCGATGTACTTGGTGCACGAGTGCAGCACGATGTCGGCCCCCAGGGCCAGCGGGTTCTGCAGGTACGGGCTCGCGAACGTGTTGTCGGCCACGAGAATGGCGCCGGCCCCGTGCGCCAGCCGGCTCATCGCGGCGATGTCGATGACCTTGAGCATGGGGTTGCTGGGCGTTTCGAGCCAGATCAGCCGCGTCGTGGGGCGCAGCGCGCTACGGGCCTGGGCGTGGTCTGTCAGGTCCGCGCGGGTGCACTCGATCCCCTGGTGCCTGAAGACTTTGTCGATGAGGCGGAACGAGCCGCCGTAGACGTCATCGCTCAAGACCACGTGGTCGCCTGACTTGAGTTGGTGCAGCACGCAGGCCATCGCGGCCAGCCCGCTGGCGAACGACAGGCCGTGGCGCGCACCTTCAAGAGACGCGAGGTTCGCCTCCAGCGCGGTGCGGGTCGGGTTCTTCGACCGGGCATAGTCGTACCCATCGATGAAGACCCCCGGGCTCTTTTGGACGTAGGTGGAGGTCATGTACACCGGCGTCATGATCGCGCGGGTGGTGGGGTCGGGCTCTTGGCCAGCGTGGATGCAGCGTGTGCCGAAGTGATCGTGGGACGCCGGATCGGACATGGGGCACTCCTGGCCCGCGGGGCGGTGGCTGCCGGGCCGGGGGTGGCACGCTGCGCGGAGCGCGTGGCTCGCTCGCCCCGCGACACAGGGCCATGACAAAGCGAAACCCACCGGCCGGGAGGGCACGTCCCGGGGGGTGAAAGGGTATACGGTGAAGCAGGCAGTTCCCCCAAAAGCGACAACGGCCCCCGTCGGGAGCCGTTGTCTGGAAAGCGGAGGGGAGGGGATTCGAACCCCTGATACGGTTTCCCGTATACGCGATTTCCAGTCGCGTTCCTTCAGCCGCTCGGACACCCCTCCGGCGTCTGGTTTTGGGCCCGGAGTATACGGAGACCCATCGGGAATTTCCCCTCGGTGCCTCAGTCCAGGTTCTGATGCTGTGACGAGTGCCTTCAGGCCCGACGCCCTCGATGCGGGGATCAGGCCCGGCCCGGCCCGCCGGCTTGCAGTCGCCCGCTGGCCCAACGGGCATTCATGATGATCGTTGCGACGCTCCACCCCAGGGCACCGCCCACGATCACGTCCGAGATGTAGTGAGCCCCAAACAGGATGCGGAAAAGGCCCACAAGGCCCGCCATGATGTACACCAGCACCCTGAGCGGGGGGTACATCGTGGCCAGGACGGTGGCGAGAGCCCACGCGGCGGCCGTGTGGTTTGAGGGCACAGACCACAGGTCGCTGGTGCCGCTTTTCCAGAACTCCCACGCGTACCGGGTGATGGTTGTTCCGCCGCGTTCAAACTCGTAGGCTGTCCACGGTCCCCCGAAGTGGAATGGGTCATCAAGGCGCGGGCGGGGGCGGGCCAGCAGCATTTTGAGCAGCCAGACCGAGAGGGCCGTGGCGATGATGGACACGACAGCATCGGCGAGACGCCGGAGTTTGCCCGGGTCGAGCAGCAGAATGGCGGCGGCGCAGATCAGGCACGAGGTCACGGCGCCGAACTGCTGGAGAAACTCCATCTCGCGGCGGAGGTCGCCCCCAAGCGCGTAACGGCCGCCCGGCTGGAGGTTTCGGACAAGGCCTGCGGCGACCGGATCAAGGGGGACGCACAGCGCGGCACAGCCAAGCAGAAGGGCCGCGCGAAGGAGAATCGCGCGGGGGGCGTTGTTTGGTGCGGTATAGTCGGCGGCGATGAGTGGCTCCAATGCGGACATCTCGGTGCGTGTCGAAGGCGGTCTGAAATGGGCGTTGGTGGTGACGCTGATCTGCCTAGCAGTGTATCTACCGGGATTCTTTGCGATGCCGGTGGTAGACCGTGACGAGGCGCGCTTTGCGCAGGCGAGCCGGCAGATGCTCGAGAGCGGCGATGTTGTGGTTCCCCAGATCCAGGGGCGCGACCGCCTGAACAAGCCGCCGCTGATTTATTGGGCGCAGTCGGCCAGCGCGGGGGCCTTGACGCTCGGCGAGCCCGTGAGGGACAGCGCGTGGATGTACCGCGTGCCCAGTTTGCTCGCGGCGGTGGCGAGTGTGCTGCTCGTGCTGCGGCTGGGAACGCTGATGTTTGGGCTTCGCGTGGGGATGGTCGCGGCCGTCATGCTCGCGCTCTCACCCGTGGTATGGTGGGAGGCAAGGCAGGCAAGGTCGGACATGGTGCTGCTGGCCGCCACCACGGCGAGCATGCTGGGCCTGTGGTTGTGCATCAACGGGGGAAGACGCGGGGCCGGCACGGGCGCAAGCCCTTGGGGCCTGGCGCTCCTGTGGGGGGGCGTTGCCGCGGGCGTGTTGACCAAGGGGCCGATCACACCGTTGGTGGTGCTGCTCGCGGGCATCTCCTGGGCGTGCTGGGTTCGCCGATGGCGGCCGGTTCTGAGCCACACCGCCCCGATCTTCGGGCTTGTCGTGGTGGTGGCTGTGGCCGCGCCGTGGCTCTTTGCGGTGATGCAACGGGTAGGCCCTGACGTGTATTGGAAGACGGTGCTCGACGAGACGCTGGGCAGAAGCCTGGCCCCGAAAGAAGGGCACTGGGGCCCCCCGGGGTATCACAGCGCGCTGGTGTGGGCGTTGCTCTTCCCGGCGTCTTTGTACCTCGTCGGTGGGCTGCGGTGGGCAGTGCGTCACGCACGCCGCGAACGTGCCGGCGCACCCACGGGCGTGCGATCAACCCGCGGGGGCGCGGCGGCCTTCCTGCTGGCTTGGGTGGTGCCGGTGTGGATCGTCTTCGAAGCGGTGTCGACCAAACTGCCGCACTACACCATGGTCACATACCCGGCGTTGGCTTTGCTCTGCGCCCGCGCGGCGACGATGCTCCCGGGCTGGTTGACGCTGACGACACGCCCCTTGTGGGCCAGGACGGGGTTGGTCCTCTGGGTTGCGGTGCTCGCGTTGTATGTGATCGCGGGGTTTGCCGCGGCGGCGGCATCGATCACCCGGGGCAAGTCTATCGGCGGCCTGGGTCTGTTGATCGACAGCGTGGGAGTTGTGGTCGTGCTGGGGATCATTGTTCTGGCCCGCACATGGGTGCGGCAAAGAGCGTGGGGGCGGTTGCGTGGGCTCTCGCTGGCGTGCGCGGGCTGTGTGCTGGTGATGGTGGGGGTCTCGCTTCCCCGTTTCGACGCGCTGTGGGTGTCGCGGTCGCTGGGCCAACTCGTGAGGCTGCACGACGCCTCGGGCCAGCGACCGCTTGCCGCGGCGGTGTTTCACGAAGATAGCGTCATCTTCGAGTTCCGAGGGGGAATCGAACGGATCGAGGCGGCGGAGATCGACGATTGGCTACGCACCAATCCGCTGGGGCTCGTCATCATGCCGGATGCCGAACTGGACGCCAGGCCCGCGCTGCGCTCCCTGGGCGGGGTGCAGGGCATCAACTACTCGAAGGGGCGCCGTGTCTATCTCTCGCTGGTTGAAGTCGCGGCGCCAACAGATGGCGATGATGCGCCGCAGGAGCGGGCGCAGTGAACCAGGAAACTCCACCCCCGGGCGTACCCGCCGTGGGCGGCGCGCCCCTGAACGGACTGATGATCATCAACAAGCCCACCGGCCCGACATCGATGGATGTGTGCGCGATGGTTCGTGCGAGGTTTCGACGGGGCGGGGCTCCCAAGCGGCTCAAAGTCGGGCACGCGGGCACGCTAGACCCTATGGCGACCGGGGTGCTGGTGGTGCTCGTGGGCAAGGCAACCCCGCTGTGCAACTCGCTGATGGCCCAGCGCAAGGTGTACCGGGCCACGATCGACTGTGCACACCGCTCGTCGAGCGACGATGCCCAGGGAGTAATTGAACCGGTGCAGGATCTGCGGGCGTCGCCTTCCCGCGAGGAGATCGATCACGCGGTGCGGGGCTTTGTCGGGGTCATCATGCAAAGGCCACCGGCAGTCTCGGCCATCAAGGTTGACGGCAGACGCGCCTACGACCTGGCCCGCGAAGGAAAGCCTCAGGAACTCGCTTCTCGCCCGGTTGAAGTCTTTCGCTTTGAGATCCTCCGCGTCGATTGGCCGCGGATGGATGTGGTGGTCGAGTGCGGCAAAGGCACGTACATCCGCAGTCTGGCGCGTGATCTGGGGGCGGCCCTGGGCGCGGGTGGAATGCTCACAGCGCTGGAACGCACGCGTTCGGGCCCGTTTGATATCAGCCGGGCCAGGCCCCTCGCCTCGCTCCCCGATGTGCTCGAAGAGAGCCACCTGCTCGACCCGGCGCCGTACGTGTGCTGGCACGAGGGTCAGCCGTTGCCCTGAGCCAGAGCCGCTTCGAGTAGCGCTCGGGCCGCCGGGTCTGCCGCGGCCACGGGGCATGCGCCATGGGGCTGCCATGTCACCACGAGAGCCGGGGAGTCGGTTCGAAGCACGCACCCGCCAAGGGCCAGCGTGCCGGGAAGGTCTGTCGCGCGCGCGGCGAGGATGGTTGTTGTGCCGCCTCGCTCCATGAGCAGGGAAGTCACACCGAGTTCGGCCAGGGCACCCGCCAACGCGACGGCGCGGGCGTTGGCCGGGGTCATGCTTCGCCCTCGCTCGTGGAACGCGCGGGTTCAAGATCGGTGCGTGCCGTGGCGACGGGCGTGCTGCCCGGCTCCCAGAGTTCCGAGGTGTCCTGCCCATCGCACACCCGCCGCAAGACCATGTACACCGCGGTGCCCGCGCAGCAGATGTACGACAGCGCATACCCCAGCACGAAAAAGGCGGGCAGTTGCAGCCAGAAGGCCGTGAGCCTGGCCGCGGTGCGGGCCGATGACGATGCACCTTCATCCATCCCGGTTATCGCGGCGGAAAGGTGCTGCGGAAGCCACGAGGTGGAAAGGCCCGCCGCGAGCCACTGCACGCCGCCGGCAAGCACAGAGACGACGCCGATCGCCAGAACACCAAGCAGAACCGCGACGAATGTGTACGCCGCGAAACGCACCGGGCGGGCGATGAGATACGCCCCGACACGCTGCATCGCATCGAGGGCATCTGTGGCCTCGGTGGCAAGGGCGGGGATGAAGAGCAGCGACCCGGCCAGGGCGCACAGCAGCACCAGCAGGGTGAGCGCGGCGAGCGCGACAACCACAAAGAAGAGCGCCCCGCCCACAACCTGCAGCCACGGCACGCGCAGCATCAGCCACCCCAGCCCGGCGATGGTCACGGCAAGGGTCCAGTAGAGCGCCCACGGGGTGAAGAGCACACCCATCCCGCTGAGCACGCGTTCACGCCCGAAGGCCACGGTGCGCGGCCAAGGCAGGGGCGCAGCGCCGGCGAGTTCGACCACGGCCGAGCGGCACACGGCGAGCGTGCCCAATGCCCACGCCGGCACGCCCACCAACAGCACCAGCAGCGTTGCGACGGGGGAGCCACGGATGAGTTCCCAGGGCGTGATCAGCGTGAAATGTGTGAGCGAAGGGAACAGACCCGCAAACCCCGGCGCCGACCAGGATTCCGCCACCCGAGAGGCGCTCGCGACCAGAGTGCCGATGACTCCCGGGTGATCGGGGTTCCAGAGCGTTGGAACACGGTCGGTCAACGAAACCACAACGAGCGTGAAGAGGGCCACAAGCACCCGCGAAGGTCGCAGGGCCAGGCGAGGGGCGCGGAGGATGAGCGGCCAGACGAGCGAAGAGACAATGTCGTCCCAGGTTGCCGGGGGAGGGGAGGCCGGATGGGCGGGTTGCGAGCGATTGGTCATGGGGCTGTTCCGCGAAGGTGACTCTCGGCGGAGGTTAGCAATCTCAATGGCTTCGCGGCGGGGCGATGGGTGAGCACCGCCGCCAGAGCGCAGGAAAGGTGCGGCACGGGCCTTCGGCGCAATCGGCAGAATTCTTGCCGGTTTTAGTTGCCAAGGCCGGTAACGTGAGGCATCTTGAAGTAGCCACGCACAGCGCACATCCGTGCCGCTCCGGGCGGGCCTTCTACAGGCGAGAGCAGACAAACTGATCGGCCGCCCTGGGCTTGCCGGGGCGGGGCTGTGGCTCACGCCGCGGAGGATCCCGCGGCCAAGGAGGGCGGTATGTCCATTCGTCAAAGCGCCGGTGTCATTGTGGCGGTCTGCGGGCTTGCGGCGGTGTCCGCATCGCACGGGGGCGTGATTACCTTCACGTTCACGCCGCCGCCAGGCGGCGGAACCCTGACCAACGTGGCGAACGGCGCATCGGTCAACACGGGGCTCATGGCCTTCGATCAGAACGCGGCGCTCAACTTCACCATCGATGGCACCGAAGAGGGGTTCGGGGTGGTGAACTATCCCAACGCGCGCATGGAAATGCTCATGACGCTCAGCCCGGCGGTTGACCTGGGAGAGGGCCTGTTCCGCGCTTCGGTCACGGGAACGTTCACGATCTATGACTATTCGGGGAACGCGCGCCAGGATCTGCTCATCGGCACGGTGTCGGGCGGGTCGTTCCTTCGGTTCGGTTCAACGCACACCATCCTGCTCAACAGCAATCTTGGGCTTTCGTACACCGCCGGGCCGGGTTTGGCCGCGCTGTTGCCCGCGGGCAGAACGCTCTCGGGCGCTCAAGACGGGGCCTTTGCGCTCACCAACGTGCAGACATTTGATGGCAACGCGGATGTGATCGGGGCGGGCGGGGTCTTTGAGTCTTTCACCGCGAACACGGCGTTCACCGGCAGCAGTTCGGTGATCCCCACGCCCGGCACGATCGTGCTCGGGGTGTGCGGGGGCATCCTGGCGCTGCGCCGACGACGCTGACGGCATGGCCGGTCATCTCCTTCCCAAGAGTCGCGATCCCGGCCGGGCCGCCTCCAGAGAGGGCGGCCCGGTCGCTTGCAGGTCTGCTTCGCAACGGCTTGTGGGTTTCGCACGCGGTGCCCCCGCGGCTCAAGTATGATCGGCATGGAAGGTACGATGGAGGTGGAATCCCCGCACGCGGCCGCTCGTGACGCCGCGTGAATGCCACGGGGAAGAGTCGGCGGAGCGTTTGAATACGGTTTGCATGGAATCCACGCCCACAGCACCGCTGCGGAGAGTTTCTGCCCCGGTCTCGGTGCGCATGCTGCTGAACCCGGCGGCGATGGCCGCGCACCTGTGGTCGCTGCGCGGGTTGTTCGTGCAGTTCACCCGCCGCGAAGTGGCGGCCCGCCACAAAGGAAGCGTGCTCGGGGTGGTGTGGAACTTTCTTCACCCGCTGATGATGCTGGGGGTCTACACGTTCGTCTTTGCGATTGTGTGGCAGGCGCGATGGCTGCCCATCGGGGGCGATGAGGGCGGGCGGGGGGCGTTCGCGCTGAGCGTCTTTGCCGGCCTGGTGATGTGGGAAGTCTTCTCCGGCGGTGTGGGAACCGCGCCCACGATCATCGTGAACAACACGAACTTCGTCAAGAAAGTGATCTTCCCGCTGGAGGTGCTGCCGCTGGCCCAGATCGGCGCGTCGGCGTTCGTGGCCGGGGTGAGCCTGCTGGTGCTCCTGGCCGGCAACATCGCGCTGCGGGGGAGCGTGTCGCCCACGCTGTGGCTCTTCCCGCTGGTGCTTCCCGCGCTCTTCTCGCTCACGGCGGGGCTGGCCTGGTTCGTCGCGTCGCTGGGGGTCTTTCTTCGCGACCTGAGGCAGATCGTCTCCGGCCTGCTGCTCCAGGTGATGTTTTTCATGACGCCGATTTTTTACCCCTTGGAGCGGGTGCCTGATCCCTACCAGAGCGTGCTTCGGCTCAACCCGATGGCATCCATCGTGGACAACGCACGCCGAACCGTGCTGTACGGAGTGCAGCCGGACTGGGCCAGCCTCGGGCTGGTGACGCTGGTGGGGCTGCTGGTGATGCTGCTGGGGTATGCTTTTTTCATGAAGAGCAAACGGAGCTTTGCGGATGTCATCTGACGGCACGCAGGCGCAGCGGCCGCCCGAGAGAGCGGCGCACGAGCGGCACGACCGCGGTGGGTGCGTCATCCGCATCGAGAATGTGGGCAAGTGCTACCACATGTACGCCAAGCCCTCCGACAGGCTCAAGCAGGCTCTCTTTCTTTGGAAGCGCACGTACTTCCGCGAGTTCTGGGCCTTGCGGGGTGTCTCGCTCGAAGTCGCCCGCGGCGAGTCGGTCGGCATCATCGGGCGCAACGGCAGCGGCAAGAGCACGCTGCTTCAGATCATCGCGGGCACACTGGCGCCCAGCGAGGGTGCGGCGAGCGTCGCGGGGCGCGTGGCGGCACTGCTCGAACTGGGCAGCGGGTTCAACCCCGAGTTTTCGGGCAGAGAAAACGTCTACCTGAACGCCGCCGTGCTGGGGCTTTCGCGGCGCGAGGTTGATGACCGCTTCGACGCGATCGCGGGCTTTGCCGACATCGGCGAGTTCATCGACCAGCCCGTCAAGACCTATTCGTCGGGCATGCTGGTGAGGCTGGCCTTCGCGGTGCAGGTGCAGGTAGAGCCCGACATCCTCATCATCGACGAAGCGCTGGCCGTGGGAGACGCGCTCTTTCAGAAGAGGTGCTTCCAACGTCTCGAAGAACTCCGCGACCGCGGCGTCACGCTTCTGTTTGTCAGCCATGACCAGGAGAGTGTGCGCACGCTCACAAGCCGCGCTCTTCTGCTGCACGAGGGCCGCGTGCGGGCCAGCGGCCCCTCGGGCGAGGTGATCCTTGAGTATCGCCGGCTGCTGCACGAGGCAGAGCGGGCGTGGGGGCGCTCGCAGGCGGCCTCGCTGCCGCGCGCGGTGCCGGCGAGCAACGGCCAGCGTGCCTCCCCGCGCCGAGAGTTCGGCAGCCTCGAGGCGCAGGTCGAATCTGTCGGCATCTACAACAGCGCGGGCGAGGCAACGAGTGTCTTTCACCCGGGCGAAGAAGTGCGCATCGTGGTCGATGCGGTGATCAACAGGCGCATGAACCACGTGAACATCGGCCTGCGCATCCGCAACAAGCAGGGTGTGAAGGTGTACTCGTGGGGAACGCTGAATCAGGACATATCCATCTGGAGCGGGCGGGCGGGGGGCGAACCCGTGTGGGAGCGATGGTTCGAGGCAGGCGAGCGGGTTCGGGTCGAGTTCCGGTGCGAGTGCACCCTGGGCATGAACTTCTACGAAGTGCAGGCCCATGTTTCAGAAGAGCACGACCGCTTCTACCGCGACCAGCACATGCTCCACTGGGTAGACGAGGCCGCTTTCTTCCAGGTCATCGTCCATCAGGAGGAGTATTTCTTCGGCGGTGTGACCGACCTTAGAATGACCGCGAGTGTCCAAGGCCCGCGCACATAAACCATCGCCGGCGAAGCCCGCCCATCCGGGTCAGGACGGTGGGGGGGCATCGGAGCGCGCCCCCGCACTCCGCGCGTCACCCCGCGAAGGGGGTGAGTTGGATGCCCGCCCGCAGGAGGTCGCGGCCCGCCTGATCCGCATCTGCGGCGCGGGGCGCACGCTGGTTGTCGGGTGGCCCGGGCTCGCCGAGGCGCTCTGGCGTGCGGGAGTTGACGCGGTGATCCTCTCGCCCGATGAAGAACACCCGGTCGGCATCGACCCAACCCGATATGTCGCCGGCACGCTGGGCGACCTCCCCCGGCTCGCCGTGAGATTCGATCATGTGGTGGTGGCCGGCGGTCTTGAGGATCTATCGGAGAGCGACGGCCTCACCCGGACGCTGCACGCGCTAGCTGCGCTCGCGACGCGCAGCGTCGTGCTGATGATCACGCCCGATGCGCAGCGCGCCCGCGCGTGGTGGGAAGCGAGGATGTTCGCCTGCGGGCTGCGCCGACACCCGCTCACGCAGCGGTGGACCTACTACACCTCACTGGATGTCGATCGAGGGTCGTTGACGCTCATCGGAGAGCCGATACCCGTCGATGCCTTCGCGGCGTTCCCACGGGGACGAATCAAGGATGAGTCCGGCGCTGAACACGCCGACGCGCTGCGAGAGTGCGGACGGGAGGCGGACGCCCAGACCGCGCGCTACCTCATCGCGGCCGAGATGGTGCGCACCGGCGATGTGGTTCTCGACCTTGCCTGCGGCGCAGGGCACGGGGCTTGGATGATCGCCTCGGGCAGCGAGGCCGCGCGCGTGATCGGCGTTGATTCTTCGCGCGACGCGGTGCGGTATGCGCTCTCCAACTTCCGGCGTGAGCGTGCCCCGCTCGAGTTCCGCGCCGTCGATCGGCCGCTGGACCTCTCATCGCTGGCCGACGCGAGCGTGGATTTCATCTCCGTCATCAGCCCCGGGGCGGTCTCTCTGCTCGGCAGGCCGCTGATGAAAGAACTCTCGCGTGTTCTCTCGCCCGGGGGCCGCGTGCTGCTCTGCGGCCATGGCGCCGGTTCGGCAACAGCAAAGGGGTGGGATTGGCTCGCGCCCGGGCTTGGTGAAGGCTTCATCCCCGAGCGGATGTGGAGGCAAGTGGCGGGCACTACGCCGGGCTTTGAGCACCTCGACCGTGCGCTGCGAGAGGTGCCCGTTGAACTCGGCGAGCATGGAATGCCTTCGGCGCAGGCCGCGGGGACCGCCGAGTGGTTGATCGTCGCGGCGATGAAATCACCCGTCGGCGCCGGCAAGCACGGGTACCGCGAGACACTCTTCCCGGACTATTCCCACCTCGAAGGCTTCGATCTTTCGGCTTTCGCCAGAGACTACGACAACCCATGGCTCTTCCGCTCGATGGTGTGCATCGGCCCGCGCATGGGCAACGACGCGCAGCGGGTGCGCATGGCCCGCCAGGTGCTCGCTTCGGCACGCCCGGGCAGCCCCGATCACGGCGCGGCGGTGTGCGTGCTCGCCTACGCATCGCTGGCGGGCAGCGCGGACGCCATGCGCGAGTCGCTGCGGCTCATCGACGAGTACGAACCGCTCGCGGACGGCTCGCCCCACGCCTGGAGGTGGCGGATCTCAAACCGGTACGCCGCGGCGAAGGTGAAGTTGGCGCTGGGAGACCGCGCGGGCGCGCGTGCAGACTTTGTCGCCTGTGGCGGGATGGATGTGCTGCGGTTCAGCCCGCTGCTGGCCACGAAAACCGTGGACGCGTGGTGCCAGGCGGGGGTCATCAGCCTGCTCGACGGCAACACGGCCGCGGCGCGGGCGGCCTGGGTCAAAGGGCTTGAAGAATGCCGGCGGGTGGTGGTGGCGCCGTGGACCAACGTCTGGGGACTGCCGCACCAGCCGCACCCCTACAGCATGCACGAACTCTCCCAGGTGATCGACGCGGGCAGCCTCTGCGCCTCGTGGATGAACGCGTGCGAGCGGGCGGCGTGGCAGCCCGGCACGGCGTGGATGCTCGCGACGCGGCAGACGTTCGCCGACCGCGAGCGGCTCTCGTCACAGCGGGCCGCGTACATCAGCAGCCTCGAAGCCTGGTGCGATGAACTCAATCACGCCGCCGACTGGCATCAAGGGCAGAGCCAGGCCTGGGAGAAAAACGCGGCTTCACTCGTGTCACAGGCCGAAGAACTCCGCGCGTGGAACGCCCAACTCGCCAGCGCCGCCGAGTGGCACACCCAGGAACGCGCCCGCCTTGAAGCGTCAGTCGCCGCGGCCAACGCCGCGCTCGCCGGGCAGGCCGAGTGGATCAAAGGCTTGGAAGAGGGCAAAGCGTGGCACGAGTCGCAGGCAAAGACCTGGGAAGAACACGCACGAACCGCCGGCGAGCAACTCCTCGGCGTGCGGGCCACGCTCGATGAGGTGTGCAGCGAACGTGAAGCCCTCAGGGCCGACCTCGCGCGGGCAGCGGAAGAATCACACGCGCTCCGCACGCTCGTTGAAGAGCAGCACAAACGCGGGGAAGCCCTCTCACGCACGCTCACCCAGTCTGAACAAGCCGCCGCCGAACTGAGCCAAGCCCTCGAACAGGCCACGGGCCTCTGCCGGCAGCGAGAGCAGGAACTGGCCGCGCAGCACGAGCGAGCGGCGTGGCTCGAATCACAGTGCCGCTCGCTCGGGGCGCACGCCGCGTCGCTCGAAGAAGCGCGTGCATGGTTCGAGTCGCAGCGCGACACCTGGGAGTCGATGGCGAAGCGCGGGCAAGAGGCAAACCGTGCCCTGGCCCAGCGTGAAGAAACCCTCGCGCAGAGCCTGCGCACCGCCGAGGCGGAGATGGCGAGCCTTCGCGCCGAGTTGGCCCGCGTGCGGTCGCTGCGCATCCATCAGTTCGCGTGGGAGCGTTGGCGGGGCGGGCGGGCGCCGGTGCAGGCCGATGAAGGCCGATGAAGGCCGATGAAGGCCGATGAAGGCCGATGAAGGCCGCGCCGGGTAATGGGTCTACACTGCCCACTCGCCCGCGGCGTGGACGCGAGAGTGTCAAGGAAGAGTTCCAGGGAGCGATGCCGATGTCAGATCCCCGTGACGAGTTCATTTCCCGCGTTGTCAAGGACCGATCGTTCGTCGATGTCGGCGGCCTCTGGGGCACCGTGGCCGAGAAGCCTTCTGTGGCCTGGGGCGCGGGCGCTTCGCGCGTGGGCATGTTCGACATCACGCCCGAGGGAGAAACGCTCTGGCAGCGGTTCCATGAACGGTTGAAAGACAAGGGCGTGCCCGAGTGCGAGTGCCGCGTGGGCGACGTGGCCGAATACGCCGGCGATCGCTACGACGTTGTTCACTGCGCCGGCGTGCTCTACCACCACCCCAACCCTCTGCAGATCATCACGGGCCTGCGGCGCATGGCGGGCGAATACCTCGTCTTCACCTCGGCCATCACCCAGACGCACATCGAGAACGAAGAAGGGCGCGTGGAAGTGCCCGAATCGGGCGTGCTCTTCATCCCCGCGCTCACGGCGCGCGAGCGCGCGGTGCTCACGCGTTACTGGGCCAAGTTCGAGGTGGCGGCCGAGGGCATCACACACCCCGCGAAGTATCACCTGACCGAGTTGAACGCGACGGCCTTCGGGCCGTGGTGGTTCCTGCCCACCGCGCACGCCTTCAAGCGAATGACCGAATCGTGCGGGTTTGAATGCATCGACGAACGGAGTTGGTGGAACAACAACGCCCACACGCTGCTGTGCCGCGTGGTGGCCTGAAGCAGGCCCGGCCACAGCCCCCGGCGCGGGCGGTCCCGGCTCGGCGCGCGTACCCTTGCCCCATCGGCGGCGGAGCGTCGCCGGAATGTACAACCCCCGGGACGGAGTATGATCGACCCCGCCAAGCCGGATTATGGCTGCACGCCCGCCAGCGCCCTGCGCCCGCGTGCGTGGTATGCGCCGTCGGCCGATGAAAACCGGCCCGGCGGGCCCGCGGTGACGATCCTCTCGGCCTATTACAACACGGGCCCGGTCTTTCACGAAACCGCCCGCTGCGTCTTCGCCCAGTCGCTCCAGAACTGGGAGTGGCTCATCGTCAACGATGCCTCCACAGACCCCGAGGCGTTGGCCACGCTGGATGAATACCGCCGGTGCGACCCCCGGGTGCGTGTGATCGATCTGGCGGTCAACAGCGGCCCCAGCGCCGCGCGCAACGCCGGGTATGCCGCCGCGCGGGCCCCGCTGGTCTATCAGTTAGATTCCGACGATCTCATCGAGCCCACGGCGATCGAAAAGTGCGCCTGGTTCCTGAGTCGCCGGCCAGATCTTTCCTTCTGCACGGGGTACGAAGTCGGTTTCGGCGCTCAGGAATATCTGTGGACGCACGGGTTCCATTCGCGCGATCTCTTCCTGCGAGAATGCCCCGTGGGCGCCCACGCTGTGATGGTGCGCCGCGAGGCGCACGCCCGGGCGGGCGGGTACGACGAATCAAACCGCGCCGGCATGGAAGACTGGGAGTTCTGGCTGCGCTGCGCCCACCACGGCATGTGGGGCGAGACCATCCCCGAATACCTCGCGTGGTACCGGCGCAGAGCCTGCCACGCCGGCCGATGGAGCAACTGGGACAACGGTGAAAAGCAGCAGGCCTTCCATCAAGCCCTGCGTGATCGGTTCCGCGGCGTCTTCGCAGGACGCATCCCGCAACCCCAGGCGCGACCCCCGCTTCCTTACGACGATATCCCCCGCGACCTGCCCTTGTGCAACCCGCTGGCCAAGAGCCGTCCACGCCTGCTCATGATCGTGCCATGGTTCGCGATGGGCGGCGCGGACAAGTTCAATCTCAGGCTCGTCGAACAGTTGTGCGCTCGCGGCTGGGAAGTTTCGCTCGCCTCCACCCTGTCGAATGACCAGTCGTGGCTGCCCGAGTTTGCGCGCCTCACGCCCGACATCTTCGTCCTCGCTGATTTTCTCTCCCTCGCCGACCGCCCGCTCTTTCTCCGCTACCTTATCGAGTCGCGCCGGCCTGATGTGGTGCTGATGAGCCACAGCGAGATGGGGTATCTCACGCTCCCGTACCTGCGTGCCCACAGCCCAGGCACCGCCTTCGCCGACTACAACCACATGGAGGAGGCGTACTGGAAACAGGGCGGATACCCGCGGTATTCGGCCGCATCCTCCGCCATGCTCGACCTCAGCATCGCATCGTCCCACCACCTCAAATCGTGGATGGTCGAACGCGGCGCCGACGCGGCGCGTGTCGAAGTGTGCACCACCAACGAAGACCCCGAGCAGTGGAAGCCCGACCCCCAGCGACGCAGGCGCGTGCGCGACGAACTCACGATCCCCGACGGGCGCGCGGTGCTGCTCTACGCCGGCCGTCTCTGCGATCAGAAACAGCCGCGCGTGCTCTGCGAAACCCTCGCCGGCCTGCGCCGCCGCGGCTGCGAGTTCACGGCCGTCATCGCCGGCGACGGCCCAGACCGCGGCATCATCGAAGAAGCGGTCTCGCGCGAAGGCCTCGAAGATTCCGTGGTTCTCCTGGGTGCCGTGAGCAACGCCCGCGTGCGTGAACTCGCGTGCGCGGCCGACATCTTCTTCCTCCCCTCGCTCTGGGAGGGCATCTCGCTGGCGATCTATGAGGCCATGTCCGCCGGGCTCGCCATCATCGGCGCCAATGTCGGCGGCCAGCGAGAACTCGTCACTCCAGAGTGCGGCACACTCATCGAGAGGGGCACGCCCGCCTCAGAGGCCGCGGCGTATGTCGAGGCCCTCGCGCCCCTCACCGCCGATCCCAGCCTGGCACGCCGCATGGGCGAGGCCGGCAGACGCCGCATCATCGATCACTTCCAACTCTCGCACATGGGCGACCGCATGGACACCCTCCTCCGCCGTGCCGCGCAGGCCGCCGCGCGGGGCGAGGGGCGCCCTCCCATGCCCGTGAGCGATGCGCACGAAATCGCGGTGCGCGGCATCGAATACCTCCGGCTGCACGACCTGGCGGATTATCTCTGGCGAGAACGCGAATCGTTGCGGCTGCTTGTCGCCGGTCACGGCGCGGGGAGCGGCGGAACGCCATCTTCGCTCATCGAGGCCAGGCCCTGCCCCGCGGCCGCGGAACTGGCCGCCATCGAGCAGAGCAGGTTTTTCGGCTGGGTGAGGGCGGCCAAAGCAACGCCCGTCTACCGGGCCATCGCCCGCCTGCGGTGGGGCTCGGGCTGGTCGGCGGCGGCCGAGGCAAGCGAGCCCGCCGAGCGGCGGCTCACGCGACTCAAGGCCAGCCGCTCTTACCGCGTGATCCAGGCGATCAAGGCAACTGGCATCTACCGTGCTTACGCCATCCGTAAATACGGGTCTTTGCCCCCGGGCGCGGGCCTCAATGGCACCGCCGGGGCGAACGGCCAGCACGGTTCGCACCTCAACGGCGTCAGCAGCGAGCCTTCGCACGCGGGGAAGCCCTAGTGCATCGAAGGCCGGGGGGCTGTTCATGCCTCAACGAAGGCCTTGGCAAGACAGCAATCAGTCTTTGTTTGGTTGGCTTAGGGTTGAGCAGGCAGCATCACAGGGCTTAGATAGCCACGGTCTCATAGTACAAAGGAGAGCAGAGTTGATGAGAATGAACCTGAGAACACTCGTGCCGTGCCTCGCGGCCCTCGCGCTGGGGCCCGTCGTTGATCGGACCCACGCCCAGGAGGTCCGCCCTGAGATCATGGCCACAGGCCTCACAGACCCGCTCTACATGGTGGCGCCGCCCGGCGACACCCAGCGGCTCTTCATTGTGGAGCAGGGCCGGCGCACCGGCACCGGCGCGATCAAGGTTCTCAATCTTGCCACCAAGACCGTTGCCCCAACGCCCTACCTCACGGTCAGCGGCCTGGGCACCGCCATCGAGCAGGGCCTGCTCTGCATGGCCTTCCACCCCAACTTTCAACAGAACGGTTATTTCTACATTCACTACACCTCCGCGGCGGTGCCCGGCGTGACCGCCGGCGACACCGTGATCGCACGCTACCGCGCCACGGGCGGCAATCCCGCCTCGATGACCGCCGACCCGTCGTCGGCGCACATTATCCTGCGGCTTGTGCAGCCCGATCCTGACCACAACGGCGGCTGGATCGGCTTCGGCCCCGACGGGTTCATGTACGTCGCGCTGGGCGACGGCGGATATCAGTGGGATGCCAACGGCCCCAACACCCTGCCGCCGGGCCACACCCCCGGCCTGGGCAACGCGCAGGACATCACCAACCTGTACGGCTCCATCCTGCGCATCGATGTTGACGGCGCGGACAACATCCCCGGGAACGCGGACGACGACTGCTTCCCGGGCAACCCAGACAAGAACTACTGCATCCCCCCGAGCAACCCCTTCGTCGGGGCAGACGGCGAGGATGAGATCTGGGCCTACGGCCTGCGCAACCCGTGGCGGATGAGTTTCGACCGCGTCACGGGCGACATGTGGATCGGCGATGTGGGCCAGAACGACCGTGAAGAAATCAACTTCTCGCCGCCCAACTTCGCGGGCCGCAACTACGGCTGGCGTTGCCGCGAGGGCACGCTGTGCACAAACCTCTCGGGCTGCTCGTGCGCACCGGGGCCGTATGTGCCCCCGGCGTTCGAGTACGCCCACACCGGCAACCTCTGCGCCGTGACCGGCGGCTATGTCTACCGCGGTTGCTCGATGCCCTGGCTGGTGGGCACCTATTGGTTCGCCGATTACTGCGGCCGCAACATCTTCTCCTTCCGCCGCCAGTCGAACGGCGCCATCACAGATTACGTCGTTCGCTCGGATCAACTCGATCCCCCGGGCGACCTCGATATCTACACCGTGTCGAGTTTCGGCGAGGATGCGCTGGGTGAACTCTACTTCACCGACCGCGTGGGCATCGTCTACCGCATCGTTGACGCCAACGGCTTTGTTGATTGCAACAACAACGGCCGCAGCGACGCGTGCGACATCGTCGCGGGCACCAGCATCGACGCCAACGGCAACGGCATCCCCGACGAGTGCGAGATCCCCTGCATCGCCGACTTCAACCAGGACGGCGGTGTGGACGGGCAGGATGTTGAAGCCTTCTTTGTTCTCTGGGAACTGGGCGAATCCGGGGCCGACGTGAACCAGGACGGCGGCGTTGACGGCAACGACGTCGAGACATTCTTCATCGCCTGGGAGTCCGGCGAGTGCTGATCCGCCGCGGCCCGTGACGCGCCGCGTCACCCGCCGCCGCCGGCCCGAAGGTTCATCATGGTGTCGCATCAGCGGCCGGCCTCCTCACGGGGGCCGGCCGTTTCGTTGGCGTCATGTGCCGGCGCTGTTCATCTGCCCGATGAAGGCGTTGGCCTCGTCGATCGCGGCGTTCATGTCGCGGATGAGCCGATCTACCTCGGCCGAGACTTCGCCCGCCGCGCCAGAGAGCGACCCGATGGCCCGCGCGTTGAGGTTGTGCTTGAGAAAGAGCACGTGGTCCCCGAGCACCGCGAGCACGGGCGGCATCTTCGCCTCGGCCGCCTTCATCGAAGCAAGCAGGCGGTCATACTGGGTGCGTGTCTGATCCAGTTGTTCGCGGCTCTTGGCACGCAGCGATTCGCTGGTATATTGCGTGAGTTCCTTCTCCCACTCGCGGAACAGCGCCGTGGCCACGCGCTCCACGTCGCTGATGCGTGACGTGACCCGAGCCGCCGCCTTCTTGCTCGCCTCGTGCCGATCGGAGAGACGCCGGTAGGCCTTCTCCAGTTCTCCACCGTCGGCTTTGGTCACTGCCAGGAACTCATCAAGGGCAGAGGCGAACTCCTCTTTGGCCGCCGTCTGGCTGTCGCGGGCGTCCTCCACGCGGGCCACCATCTGATCCCGCTTGGGAATGCCCATCGCCTCCTTCGCGGCGATCATGGTGTTGGCGCACCCTGCCATCAGCACCGGCGATCCGAGAAAGGCCCAGAGAACAAACAGGCGTGCGGCGTGCGTGTGTGTCATGATCAGTTCCTCTGCGTGCGGGCATTCGGCCATGGCGTTCAGCCTCCGGGGTGGTCGGGCTGATCTTCCGGGGCCAGTGACGTGAGTGTATCGGGCAGGGCCAGATCCGGTATGCTCCTGAACGCGATCCCACCTTTGCCGTGTTTGCGGGCCTCCTGCATCGACGCGGGATAGACGGTCATCGGCCCGTGCGCCCGGTCGAGTTCATCCATCAGGTGCGAGAGTGTTTCGCGCCGCTGTTCTTCGGCAAAGAGCGGCCGCGTCACGCTGCACAGGGGCGAGAGGTCTGAAAGCGTGACGCCAACGAACGAAGGTGTGCCCGCCGCGCGGGTGTCCCACAGGTGGCGCAGGCGCGTGTTGAGCGTGAGGGTGTCCTGCGTGCCCCCTTCAAGGCGCGTGCTGGCGTGCCACGGGCGGTTGCGTTCCTCACGCTCCGCGGGGCTGCCCCACGTGCCGCGCTGCTGCCCCACGAAGCCGACG
Source organism: Phycisphaeraceae bacterium (assembly GCA_019636615.1). Classification (GTDB taxonomy): domain Bacteria; phylum Planctomycetota; class Phycisphaerae; order Phycisphaerales; family UBA1924; genus UBA2402. The sequence goes on from JAHBXF010000002.1 coordinate 79,257, forward strand.
GTCAGCGAGAGTTGCCCCGCGACATAGCCAAGGTGACGCATGCGAGCGGCGGCCTTGTGAAGCAGGCGCAGCGCGATGCCCCACGCCCCGGCCTCGTTGCGGCAGTCCGGCGGCAGCACGTGCTGGTGCCCCACGCTTCGGCGGAACTGCGGGCGTTCGTCGGTCTCTTCGCCCCGCAGCCAGCGGTGCCAGTATCGCCCCAGGATGCTGCCCCAGGCCTTTTCAAGATCGCCGGCGCTGCGCGCGCAGAGGTCACGAACGCTGGTGATCCCTGCGCGCCGCAGGTGTTCTTCCATCCGGTTGCCGATGCCGGCCAGGTCCGTGAGTTTGAGGCCGAGCAGTGCGTCGGGCAGGTCCTCGCGACGGATGACCACAAGCCCATCGGGCTTTTGCATATCCGAGGCAACCTTGGCAAGAAACCTGTTGGGGGCGATGCCGATCGAGGCCCGCAGCGTCGGGCCGATGCGGTCGCTGATGGAGGCTTTGATGCGGCGGGCAAGTTCCACGGCACGCTCTGGTTTGCGTTCCTCCCCGAGCAGGCGTGCGGACATCTCATCAATCGAGTAGACCCCTTCCACCGGCATCACCCGCTCGACCGCCGCCACCACCTCGTGATGAACCTCGACATACCGGCGGGCCTGAGCCTTGACAAGGACGATGTCCGGGCAGAGTCTGCGCGCCTCGCGCACTCGGGTGCCCGTGCGCACGCCGAATGCCTTGGCTTCGTAACTCGCCGCGATGCAGCAACCGCTCTCTGCCATCACGGGCACCACCGCCACAGGCTTGCCGCGGATGGATGGGTCAAGGTGCTGCTCGACAGAGGCAAAGTATGAGTTGAGGTCAAGAAACAGGCAGCGCAGCGACAGCGGGCCCGGGGTTGCCTCCCTTTCATCACGATCCACATTCTGCCGCGAATCGTTCGACATATGAAAGGTGTATGATAGGTCTGTTCGGGTCATTGTCTACCCCCCTTCCTCGATTCCAAATCGCCACACTCCGGGCTGGCCGGGTGACCATGCTGGCTCAGTGCCGAGCGCCGGCAGCGGGGCAACCCGCGTTACCCTCAGGGCCCGCACTCCACCGCCGCGGTGGTTGAGCATGCAGACGCGACCCGCACCGCCGAGGATTCATGAGCCGCACGTACGACGCTGTGATCTGCGACATCGACGGGTGCCTGGGCCCCGAGTCGCACGCCCCCCTCGACGCGGATCAACTGGCGGTGCTCGCACGCTACAACCGGGCCGCGATCGTGCAAGGCGACCGACCGGTCGTGACGCTCTGTTCCGGTCGTCCGCAGCCTTACGCCGAGGCGATCTGCAGGCTCATCGGCAACTCGGTCCTCCCGTGCGTGGCGGAGATGGGCGTGTGGCTCTACGACCCCCGGGAAAACAGGTTCCTGCGCGATCCGGCCATCCAGCCCGCGCACCTCGCGGCCGTTCAGCAGGCGACGCTGTGGGTCGAGCGTGAACTTGTTCCCCGCGGGGTGGTGATTCAACCGGGGAAGACCGCCAGCATTTCGCTGTGGCACCCCCGCACCGACCTGCTCATGTCGCTCAAGCCCGCGCTCGTCGAGCGGTTCGCCGCCGAGGGGTGGCCGCTGCGTGTCTCGAACACGGTGGCATGGATCAACTGCGACCTGAGCCACGTGAGCAAGGCCACCGGCATCGCGCGGCTCATGTCGATGACCGGCCTCACACCCGAACGCACCGCCGGCATCGGCGACACCATCGGCGATATGGCCATCCGTGATAGCGTCTCTTTCTTCGCCTGCCCGAGCAACGCCGACCCCGACCTGAAGGCCAGGGCGGACTGGGTGGCCAGCAGCGAAGAGATCTTTGGAGTGCTCGAAGTTCTTGAGCGTCTGCGCGGCTCTTGACACCCCGCGGGTGAGAGACTGCCCGGCGGTTATTCCCCGCCCGACTTTGGCGCGATGTGAAGCACCGTCGCGGGGTCGAGTTTTTCCAGGCGCGTCACGAGCGTGCGGGGACGCTGCTTCCAGCGAACCTCAAAGTCAAGCCCGATCTTGTCCCCCGGCAACACACCATCGAGCGAGATGTCCGGCGCGATCTGCTCGAAGGGCATGACCATTTCTTTCATGCCGATGATCTCGCCAGATTTGCCCACAAACTCGGGGATCTCCTCGTGGTGGAGCATCAGTGGCTGGCGTGAGCCCGCGTCTGGCAGCGCGACCACCAGCGCACGGGTGGTGTACTTCTGGTCGGCGGGGCCAAGCCCCGCGGACGTGCCGCCGGCCCGGCCGCCGGCGGGCTCTGGCTCGCGCCGACACCCAGAAAGCGGCAGCACGCTGAGCATCGCCACAAGCGCTGCGCCCACCATGCAACACACACAGCCGGAATATCTGATGACTGCCATGCACAATCGTTGGCGGTCTTCAGCGGGCGTGCACGGGCAGTTTTCAGGCTTTCGTCTCGCACGCATACCGTCCCGCCATGAGAAGGCGAGCCGCCGTCATATGCGCCCTGCGAACCCCCATCGGCCGCTACGGCGGCGCACTCTCTTCGGTCAGGCCCGATGACCTGGCCGCGCACGTCATCCGCGCTGTCGTCGCACGAAGCGGCATCGATGGTGCGTTGATTGACGACGTGTACATGGGCGCGGCCAACCAGGCGGGCGAAGACAACCGCAACGTCGCCCGCATGGGCGCGCTCCTGGCGGGCCTGCCGGTCACCGTCCCGGGCAGCACCGTCAACCGCCTGTGCGCATCCGGGCTTGAGGCCATCAACATCGCAGCGAGAATGATCGAGGCCGACCACGGCGATGTCTTCATCGCCGGTGGTGTAGAGTCAATGAGCCGGGCGCCGCTGGTGCTCAGCAAGGCCCAGAGCGCGTTCGACCGCGAGCAGGAACTGGTAGACACCTCCATCGGCTGGCGGTTTGTCAACCCCAGGCTCGCCGCGATGCACCACCCGTACTCGATGGGCGAAACCGCCGAGAATGTCGCGCGTGCCCACAGCATCAGCCGTGAAGAACAAGACCGCTTCGCGCTGGCCAGCCAGCGCAAATGGGCCGCGGCCAACGAGAAAGGCCTCTTCGCTGACGAGGTTGTCCCCGTTGAAATCCCGCAGCGCAAGGGCGGGCCGGTCGTGGTCTTGGTCGATGAACACCCACGCCCCGACACAACGCCCGAACAACTCGCCAGACTGCGCCCGGTCTTTGCACGCGACGACAAGGGCACTGTCACGGCGGGCAACGCTTCGGGCGTCAACGACGGCGCGGCCGCGCTGCTGTTGATGGAGGCCGCGCGCGCCGCATCGCTGGGCCTGAAACCCATCGCGTACGTGGGCGCGAGCGCTTCGGCCGGGGTAGACCCCGCGCACATGGGCATCGGGCCGGTGCCCGCCGTGCGCCGCGCGCTCGCGCGGGCGGGCCTGAACCTGGCCGAGATCGGGCTTGTCGAACTCAACGAGGCCTTCGCCGCGCAGTCTGTCGCGTGCATCCGCGAACTGGGCCTGGATGAATCGATCGTCAACGTCAACGGCGGCGCGATCGCCATGGGGCACCCGCTGGGGTGCAGCGGCGCGAGAATCGCCGCCACGCTTATCCACGAAATGTCACGTCGCGGCGTTCGTCGCGGCGTCGCTTCTTTGTGCGTCGGTGTCGGGCAGGGGCTGGCGACCGTCTTTGAACGCGATTGACCGCCTGGGCTTCATGCTCTGCCCTCGCGCACACAAGCGTGTTTCTCGGAACGTGCGGGAGGAGTGAGTGGGGGAACGAATGCTGGCGTGTGCGGGGGATTCGCGGGGGGGTTGGTAGGGGGGGTGGGGGTGGCATCATGCGCCGCGTGCCGCCAGCGATCAGGCCATCGCGGCGATTTTTTCAAAGCCCGCACCGAATGACGCAACGAGCGCATCGATCTCGGTTTCGGTCATAGGCGTCGAGAGCGCGGCCGAACACGAGTTGATGAGAATGAAGCCGTCGTCAAAGAGGTGCCCCAGCAGCGCCTTGAGCCGTTTGTTCTCGTCCGCCGTGAGGTACGCCTCGCGGTAGTTGCGCGGCGCCGTGGGCTTGAGGTGAACACGGAACATCGATCCCGCGCCCGTCACGCTCGCGGCAACGCCGGTCTCGCGGATGGCTTGTTCGATTCCCTTCATCGCACGCCGCGCGAGCCCGTTGAGGCGGTCAACCTCCGCCCGGCTGAACTTCTCCATCGCCGAAAGGCCCGCGCTGACGCTGACCGGGTTGGCCGAGAAGGTGCCCGAGTGCGGGTAGACGTAGCGGGGCGAGCGTGGGTTGAGAACATCCATGACCTCGGCCCGCCCGGCCACCGCGCCGATGGGGAACCCGCCGCCGATCATCTTGCCCAGCGCGGTGAGATCCGGCGTGACGCGGTACTGCTGCTGAAGCCCCCCATAGTTTGACCTGAAGGTGATGACCTCATCGAAGAACAGGAGCACGCCGTTGCGGCTTGTCCAGTCTTTGACCGCTTCGAGATACGCGGCGTCCGCCGGGTTCAACCCGATGCGGTGGGGCATGGGGTCGAGCACGACACACGCCAGCGAGTGCTTGGCCCGTTCAAGCAGTTCGATGGTGCGGTCGGTGTTGTTGAAGGGAATCACCACCACGTCGTTCACGACCGATTCGGGCGTGCCGCGCACCAGGGGCACGCGTCGCGGCTCGTCCGGGTTTCCCCACGTGGCGGGCGTGGGTGTCTGGCTCACTTCCAGGCAGTCATACCCGCCGTGGTACGCGCCCTCGGCCTTGGCGATCATCGGGCGGCCTGTGAAGGCACGCGCGATCTTCACGCCCACCATCGTGGCTTCGGTGCCCGAGTTGACAAAGCGCAAGCGCTCAAAGCCGGGGTTGCGCGACCGCAGGTGTTCGGCGCACCGCACCTCAACCTCGGTCGCGGCGTTGAAGGCCGTGCCCCGGCGCAACTGCTCGCTCACGGTGCGAACCATGTCCGGGTCTGCGTGCCCGTGGATGAGCGACGCCATGTTGTTCGCAAAGTCCAGGCGTGTCACGCCCTCGATGTCCGTGATGCGGCACCCCTCCGCACGCTCAACGTAGAGGGGGTGGGGGTCTTGCAGCGCGGCGTTTCGGCTGACACCGCCGGGAAGAATGCCCAGCGCACGCTCATACAGCGCGGCGCTCCGGGTGACATCAACGTGCGTGCTCATAAAGAGTGGATCCCATGGGGGTGGCGCGTCAGCGCCGCAGGAGAGGGGCCGCGGTTCGTTCCTTCACATACTCAAACTCAACGCCGGGAGCGAGTTCAACAAGACGAAAGCCCTCGGGGGTCACGTCGATCACGGCGAGTTCCGTGTAGACGCGGTTGATGACCCCGCGCCCCGTGAGCGGATAGGTGCAGCGCTCCACGAGTTTGGGCTCGCCCGTCTTTGTGCAGTGCTGGGTGATCACATAAACAGACTTGACGCCCGCGACAAGGTCCATCGCCCCGCCGACGGCGGGGATGGCGTCCGGCTCGCCGGTCGACCAGTTCGCGAGATCGCCGTTGCAGGCTACCTGCATCGCGCCCAGCACGCACAGGTCGATGTGCCCGCCGCGGATCATCGCGAAACTGTCTGCGTGATGGAAGTATGCCGCGCCGGGCAGCGCGGTCACCTGCCTCTTGCCGGCGTTGATCAGTTCGGGGTCGCCGGCGTCGGGCGCGGGCGAGGGCCCCATCCCCAGCAGGCCGTTCTCGGTGTGATAGATGAGCGTTCGGCCCTCGGGCACAAACCTGGCGACGAGTTCAGGGATGCCGATGCCCAGGTTCACATACGAGCCGTTGGGAATATCAAGGGCCAGGCGGCGCGCCATCTCGTCGCGTGTCCAGCCGGCCTCCTCGCCGTGCGTGCTCATGGATAGGTCGCCCCCGCCGCGACAAGTTCTGATTCGTGCAAGGGCGTGGCAACCTCAACAACACGATCGACAAAGATGCCCGGCGTCACGACCGATTCAGGATCGATGCCCCCCGGTTCGACAACCGTGTTCACCTGCACAATGGTCACCCCGGCCGCCATCGCCATGATCGGCCCGAAGTTGCGGGCTGTCTTGTTGTACACCACGTTGCCGAATCGGTCGGCCCGACGCCCCTTGATGAGCGCGAAATCAGCCCGCAGCCATCGCTCCAGCAGGTATTCCTTGCCGTCGAAGAGGCGAGACTCTTTGCCCTCGGCCAGCGGCGTGCCCACGGCCGCCGGCGTGTAGAACGCCGGAACCCCCGCGCCGCCCGCGCGGATGCGCTCGGCGAGCGTGCCCTGCGGCACCAGTTCCAGTTCCACCTTTCCCTGCCGGTAAAGTTCCGGGAACACGGTCGAGTTCGCCGTCCGGGGGAAGGAGCAGACAACCTTCGCCACACGCTGGGCCTTGAGCAGCGCGGCCAAGCCCACCTCACCGCTGCCGGTGTTGTTGCTGATCACCGTCAGCCCGCGCGCCCCATGGTCGATGAGCGCGTGGATGAGTTCGATGGGGCTCCCGGCCTCTCCAAACCCGCCGATCATCACCGTGGCACCGTCGTGGATGTCCGCGACGGCCCGCGTGGGGTCTTGAACTCGCTTGTCGATCATCTTCGTCGCCGTTCAGTGTGCGGCCAGGGTCGTCGCGTCTTTCACGCGGGAATAGTCGTAGAGGCCGGCCTCGTCGAACAGCACGCGGTCCTCGTAGTCGTTGAACCAGATGGCCTTGGGGTTGCGCCCCACGATGCACACCTTGCAGCGGTCAGGGGCGCTCCCCGCGCTGCGCAGGATCTTGAAGATCACCACGCCGTGCTCAGAGCCCGCCAGCCCGGGGATGGGCTCGTTGGTGACCGCGACAACCTCGGTCTTGCCCTTGTAGTGCGTGATCGACAGGCGGGCGTGGGCCTCGACCCCCGAAAGCCCCTTCTGCGACTCGTTGAGGATGTGCCACGCTCGCTCGATGGGGATGTTGAACGCCTTGTACGCGACGATATCGCGTCCGCAGAAGAAGTAGTGGTTGTCGGCGCCCACGCGCTTGATCTCTCGCTGCATGATCCGCAGCGCGTCGGGGTCGTCGTTGATATCGCGGATGATCGGCGTCTGGTTCTCAACGGTGATCCAGCCGCGGGATAGAATGCCCCGCATCGCCGCGCCCGTGTCGGGCACCCACTGATAAAACCCCTTCTCGTCCTGCACATAGTCGCCGTTGTCGTCCTTCACCAGGAACTCGTCGGGGTGCTCGAAGTGCACCATCAGGTGCAGGCCCACATCCGGGTATGTCTCGTGGAACGCGTCGAGCATCGCCAGGAATGTCTCGTCGAAACGCTTGGGGTAGAAGGCCATCTCCTTGGTGCCGATGCGGATCGACTCGATGCCGCTCTCGGCCAGCGCGCTCAGCCACGCCGCGATCTTCGAGTTGTTGAGCACCATGGGGTCGCCCCCCGAGAGAAGAATCTCGCGGAGTTTCTCGCGCCCCGAGTCGGGGTGCCGACCGCCGTTGGCGGCCACCTTCGCGTTGAAATCGCGGATGTACTCGGTCACGGCGGGGATCTCGGCGAGGCCCTTCTTGGCGACGGTGCCGTCCTTTCGCTCGATCTCCTTGCGCGCGATCAGTTCTTCGCGGTAGCAGAAGCGGCAGTGGGCCGAACACGTCGAGACCACATACAGCAGGCCCATCTCGTACTTGTGCAGCAGGCCCTCGACGGGGCTGTAGTCCATCTGGTGGCCCGGGTCTTCCGAACCCGCAAGATCGATCGTTTCGTCCGGGCTGGCCTTCACCAGGCGCTGCATCGGCTTGCTCTTGGTGGCAAGGTCGAAGTAGTGCCTGGTCACCTTCACCGGCATGCGCTTCTCGACGTCGCGCGCGCCTCCCTTGAGCACACGCAGGCTCACCAGTTCGTCGCGGCTGTAGAAGTTCATCATGTCCTGCGGCGCACGCTCGTCGATGAACGGCGCCAGCCCGTTGATGATCTCTCGCTTGTACTGCGTGTCCACCACCCGCTCGAGAAAGAGACGCTCCCGGTCGGTCTGCACATACTCCTGAGTTGACGACATGGCGACTCCTTTCGAACCTGGTGCTCTAAACCTCGGACCGCCCACGAAAGAGGCCTGTTCAACAATAGGAACAGCCCTCACCTTCGGCCAGTTTGGCTGGCGCCACGCCCGAGAACCCTCCTTCACCATCTCCACGCCGCGCGGCACCTACCGGGGAACGAAAACGCCCCAGCCACTCCCACTCCCACTCCCTCGCCATGCCACGCGTACCAAGCCGCAGAAACCAAAGGAGGTGATCCGGTCGCACACTCCCCGCCGCGCGGCTCGCACGCCACGGCCACCCCTCGGTTCATCATTCATTTCTTTCGGTCTTCTCGCGAGGCTTCTTGCGGCGCCCGCGCTTCATGCACCGCCCGATCGGGTTGATGGCGCCGCCCATGCAAGTTCGGCGCCGGCGGCCGCGTTGCACGCACAGCGGAGCCGAGCGACGCCGTCGATACGCTCATACACCCGCCCGCTGGATCACACCATGAACGCCTTTGATCTCGCGCGGCATCTGGGCGTTCACCCCGGCATGGGCTCTCAGATTCTCAACGGCGAGCGGGCCCTCACCGTGAACCACCTCTAACTTCTGTCGGCGAAGTTCCATGCAACCGCGGATACGCAGATGCCCTGAGCCGGTCGTGCCGGCAGGGCCAGTGTCGCCGCGCACCCGTGCTGATCGCGCAGTTTCCCATGGCCGCGGCCGCGACGGGCGGTTCGAGGAGCATCGATATTGCTCACCTTCGCGGAAACAAGAGCCGGCGCTCGTATGACTCGCCATCCCCCGCCCGAGAACCCGGCGCATATCCCGCATGAAAGCCCGACCTTGTTCGGTTCTTGCCCGCCGCGGAGGGGGGTGATGGAACCCCAACGGTTCGTCGATACGTATCAGATGAGAGCGGGCACGCGAAGCCTGCCGAGGCCTGTGTAGAATGGGGTGCATGCCAACGTGGAAGGAACCCGTCGAAACTCCGAACAGACTGGGCGAAGCGAGTCATCCCCGCCGCGCCACGCGCGGCCGGAGCGCCCCGAGGGCGTCGCGCCCATGAGCACCCATCACGATGCATCTGGCAAGGGTTCGTCGGGGGGGGATGCGGCTGGCCGCCCCAAGACGCCGGAGAGCGACACGACCGAGATGGAAGCCTCACGCATCTCCGCGCCAGATTCAACGCGCAGCGGTGAGGGGACAAACTCGGGCGGCTCGACGGGCATGGTGGTTCCCACGGCGGATGAAGTCCGGCAGGAAGTGGCCAAGCAGGGCTCGAACATCGACACGATCCTGGGCCGGATGGTGATCGACAACCAACTGGCGACGCCCGAAGAGGTGCAGCACTGCCTGACGATGGCCAAGACCCTGGCGGAAGAGCGCAACCAGCGTTCGCTGGCCGAACTGCTCATCGAGAACGACTATGTGACCATGCGCCAGATGTCCCGTCTGCGCGAGATGGCCAACGCCGAAAAGAGCGGGCAGAAGATCCCCGGGTACAAGATCATCAGCAAACTCGGCGCGGGCGCCATGGCCACGGTCTTCAAGGCCAAGCAACTGAGCCTCGACCGCATCGTGGCCATCAAGGTGCTGCCGCGCAAGTTCACGAGCAACCCGCAGTTCATCGAGCGGTTCTACGCCGAGGGGCGCGCCGCGGCGCAACTGAACCACCCGAACATCGTGCAGGCCTATGACGTGGGCAAGGCGGGTGATTACCACTACTTCGTGATGGAGTATGTGGAGGGGAGCACGGTGTATGACGAGATCGTCAAGAACCGCCGCTACACCGAGTCTGAGGCGATCAACATCGCCATTCAGGTGGCCGAAGCGCTGCACCACGCGCACGAACGCGGGCTCATCCACCGCGACGTGAAGCCCAAGAACATCATGATCACAGGTTCGGGCATCGCCAAACTGGCCGACATGGGCCTGGCCCGGGCGATCTCGGATAAAGAAGCCGCGGAGGCCGAGCAGGGCAAGGCCTTCGGCACGCCCTACTACATCAGCCCCGAGCAGATCCGCGGCGACCTGAACATCACGCCGGCGGCGGATATCTATTCGCTGGGCGCCACGCTCTACCACATGGTTACCGGGGCGGTGCCCTTCGACGGCAAAAACCCATCGGCCGTGATGCACAAGCACCTGAAGGCCGACCTTGTGGCACCCGACCACGTCAACCCGCGGCTGAGCAGCGGCATCTCGGAAGTCATCGAGATGATGATGTCCAAGAACCCCAAGGCCCGCTACCGCTCCTGCCAGGACGTGATCTCTGATCTCATCGCCATCCGCGGGGGCAAGGCCCCGCCGATAGCGCACAAAGATTTCGGCGCGGCCGACCTCGCCCAGATCGTTCAGGCCGAGGCCGCGGCGAGCGCCGATGGGGATATTCCGGTCAGCCAGACCACGCCCGCCGCGGGCCTGAGCAACTGGCTGGTGATCACGCTGGGCATCCTGCTGATCGTCAGCGTGATGTTCAACATCTTCCTGCTGGTCGGGAGCTCGTCGGGCTCGTGATGTCACCTCGCGCGGGAGAGGCTCGCGGGTGCGACGGGGCGTGGGTTGCAGCGCGATGGGCCGTTGAGATTGCCGGGGCGAGGTGCTCTGGCACGCCCGGTGCCATGCCGTACATTTTCCTGATTTTTGCGGCAAGACTGGTAAAAATTCTCTTGCTTCCTCGGCAGACTTGTGTTAGGCTTATGGGTACATGACCCACAGCGGGACATCACGTGTCGGCACGCGGGCCTGTATCCGGCGATCGGCCGGCGTGGCGTGCGCGTGCCCAGGCCCTGCGACGTGCGCGAAATACGGGTCATGACGGCGGCGCGCTTCCATCGTGCAGTTGGTTCCGGTGCGGCGAGCATGCTCGCCAGCCGTTTCATGTTTGTGCGCTTGGCGCGCGCCGCTGTGGCGCTGCGTCAGGCCGGTTTATTGGTTCTTTGAAAGGAGTCTCAGCCATCGCTTTCGGACGTTTCAGCCGTGACAGCGGCGGGCCGCCTGTGCAGCGCACCCGCGTCAACCACATGATCCGCATCACCCCGATCCGCCTTGTCGAATCTGACGGGACGCAGGTGGGTGTGGTGGAAACTTCGGACGCGCTCCGCCGCGCGATGGAGCAGGGTCTTGACCTGGTCGAGATCGTGCCCGACGTGCGCCCGCCCGTCTGCAAGATCATGGACTACGGCAAGTACAAGTACGAACTGTCGCAGAAGCAGCGTCGCGACCGCGCCGCGGCGAAGTCGACGGAAATGAAAGAACTGCGCCTGGGCCGCAGCGTGAAGATCGACCCGCACGACGTGCAGGTGCGCATCGACCAGGCGCGCCGGTTCCTCATGCACGGCCACAAGGTGATGGTGACCCAGCGGTTCAAGGGTCGCGAGATTGCTCACCGCGATCTTGGGCTTGAGAACCTGCGCGACGTGGCGACCGCACTGGCCGATATCGCCAAGGTGGAGCAGACCCCGCGTTGGATGGGCAAGCAGGCGAGCATCATCCTCGCGCCCGACAAGTCCAAGATCGACGCGGTGAAGCGCCGCATCGAGAAGGAGAAGGCCGCGAAGATCGCCGCGGGCCTGAAGGTCGAAGAAGAAAAGAGCCTCGAACAACTCGAGGCCGAACTCGCCGCGCAGGATGTCGGCGATGATGACGACGGCGCGGACGAAGGCCCCGACACGGGCGATACGGCCGATGCCGGCGAGGCTGGCGGCGAGAAGGCCTGACGCGCGGCGTGATTCGTGCGTGAAGGGCAAGGGCCGTGACGCGTGCAATCTTGAAGCGGTAAAAAAACAGCCCCCGGCGGATCTCTCCGCCGGGGGCTTTCATTTTAGATCAGAGCGCCGGGTAGGGCGCTGTGTGTGAGCGAACGGGTGCGATCAGCAGCCGCCCTGCTCCCAGAGGGTGAAGAAGAACTCGATGTCGCCGCCGTCGACGCCGCCGTCTTCGTTGACGTCACCGCAGCCTTCGCCCGACTCCCAGACGATGTAGAAGGCTTCAACGTCGGAGCCGTCGACGCCGCCGTCCTGGTTGAAGTCTGCCGCGCAGGAGGGGCAGCCGCCGCCGTCGCAGTTGGAGATGAGGTCGCCGAAGGTGATGGAGAAGGAGTTGATGGTGCCGACATCAAGACCGGCGTTGTCGGTCACTTCGAGGGTCCACGTGCCGTCGGTGGGTTCACCCGTGAAGACGGCGAGGGAATCGAAGGGGCGGTAAACGCCGCCCGGGATGGGGTTGACGAGGGGGAGGGTGCCTGAAGCGGCATCCTCGAAGCAGTAGACGGCGCCCAGATCATTGCCGGCACCCTGACGGTTCATGAGGCGGGCGAACTGAGAGCCGTTGGTGAGGGTGACGATGAGGTCACCGGAGAAGGTGTGGGTGAGGCCCACGCAGACACGGACGACGCCAACGGTGCCGCCGTTGGAAACGTTGAGGCTGGTAGAGGCGAAGCCGGGGACGCCGCCGGCGAAGTCAGGGATGGCGATGGGGAAGGAGTCCTGGGAATCGAAGGTGTCGCCCAGGGAGACCTCGTTGCAGCGGGCGCTGTCGCCGAGGTACGAGCCGCCGCGGTTATCGCACTGCGCCGCGGTGAGAACTTCGCAGCCGGTGTCGAGGCAGCAGGCGCCGGTGGGGATGCAGGAGATGGTGGGGGTGCAGGTGTTGAAGGTGTCCTGCACGGTGAGGGTGAAGTCGCCGCGACCGGCGCTGAAGCCGTGGACGAGGATGTAGTAGGTAGCACCTTCCTGCGAGCAGAAGGTGACGCTGGAGCGCAGGCCGCAGGAATCGTCGTTGCCGCCGATGCAGGTCATGGGGCTGGCGGAGCAATCGCCGCAGTAGACCGAGAGGCGGGTGTCGTAGAGGGCACCGCTGCTGGAGCAGGTGTCGGCGGTGAGGGTGTTGCCGTTGCCGATGACCTTGTACCAGAGGCCGCCGCTGCTGAGGGTCTGACCGGCGCAGACGCCGGCTTCAGGGTTGGGGGTCGCGCTGCAGGTGTTGCCGCTCACGAAGTCGCCGATGTTCATGAGGATGGCATCAGCGCAGAAGTCGTTCTCCGGGGTGGTGGGTGAGGCGCAGATGCAGCCAGAGCAGGCCGTGCCGTCGCCGATGTAGGTGCCGCCGGCGAAGGTGCAGTCGGCCTCGGTGATGAAGAAGCAGCCGTCCTCGGTGCAGCAGGCGCCCGAGGGGGGGTTGATGATGTTGAAGGTGATCTGCCCGAAGCCGGTGCGGCTCTGCGGGGCGGTTTCCTGGATGGTGAAGGGGAGGTTGTAGGTGCCGGCACCGAAGCCGGAGGAGACAGTGTCAGAATACTGGAAGATGCCGGGTGAGAACTCGGTCATCGAGATGTTGCTGCCCATGCCCAGCGAGGAGAGGTCAACGGTGACCGTGTGAGCCGTGCTGGTGGGGTTGGCGCCGGGGACGACGCTCACCTGGAAGGTGACGAAGGTGTTCTGGTCGTTGCGGGCCGTGGCGGGTGTGGCAGAGCCGACGCCGCTGGGGTTGGAGGGATCGACGCCGCGGAAATACTCGATGCGGTAATCGACAGTACCTGTACGCGTGTGTGTGGAGGTGATGTTCCAGCCCGTGAGGCCGAAGGAAGTGCCGCCGAAGCCGGTGATGCCCAGCCAGTACTCGCCGGGGGCGAGGTCGGCGCCGTCGCGGCCGTTGTGGACCGCACCGGTGCCGATGGCGGGGCGGGTGTTGATGTTGTCGCCGAAGGAGAGGCTGCTCCAGAGGGCGGGGCCGTCGTCATCGTCGAAGGCGATGCGGTTGCCGGAGGCGTCGTAGAGGCCGATCATGGAGTCGCCGCCGGTCAGGGTGCCGGAGGTGGTGTCGATGTCGAGGAAGTCACCGGCGGCGCGGCTGACGCCGGGGATGGTGAACTTGACCCAAGCGACACGGATGCCGGCGCCGGAGTTAATGGACGTGACGGTGTTGAAATAGGTGCTCGAGACGAGCGTGCCCTCGTCGATCTCGGGCGTCGGCTGGGCCAACGCGGTGCCCGTGGCGAGCGCGAGCGCACAGCCACCCATCAGAAACTTCTTGAGACTCATAGATCCTCTCTTTGCAACGACGGACTAACACCAGAACAACGCGCGAGGGCGCACAACGAGTCCGGGCCGACCAACACGACGTGGAGGAAGCCCCGGTTCCCCCAGAATACCAAGATGATGCACAAATAGCAACGAAATCTGCAAAAATCTGACCGGAAGCCCGGGCGAAAGCAGAAAGGCCCGGCCGCGCGGATGCGCGGCCGGGCCAGGAGTGACACAGAAGCGTGGTTATCGGGACTGCGATCAGCAGCCGCCCTGCTCCCAGAGGGTGAAGAAGAACTCGATGTCGCCGCCGTCGACGCCGCCGTCTTCGTTGACGTCGCCGCAGGCTTCACCTGTCTCCCAAACGATGTAGAAGGCTTCGACGTCTGAACCGTCGACGCCGCCGTCCTGGTTGAAGTCGGCCGCGCATGCGGGGCAGCCGCCGCCGCAGTTGTCGGTCACTTCGAACTCTTCGAAGGAGAAGGAGTTGACGGTGCCCAGGTCGAGGCCCGCGTTGTCGCTGACGGTCAGGATCCAGGTGCCGGTGAGGTTCTCGCCGTCGAAGTCGGCGAGCGATGGGAAGGGGAGCCCGCCGTCAAGGGCGCGGGCGGGGCGGTAGAGGCCGCTGCGGAGCACATAGGCGGTGTCGCCCAGCGCGGCTTCGGCCCAGATGTCCCCTTCGGCGCTGTCGTTGAAGCAGTAGACGCCGCCGAGGTTGCTGGAGTCACCGACTGCGCCAGGAATGAGCGCACCGACGCGGTCGATGAGGGTGACGATGGTGCCGCTGGGAGACTGGATGGTGATGATGAGGTCGCCAACCCAGGTGTGGGTGAGGCCGACGCAGACGGCGGTGCCGCTGGTGAAGGTGCCGCTGTTGAAGGAGATGAAGGACTGGATGCCGGCGGGGCTGTTGTCAGGGATCGGCAGCGGGAAGGGGTCGTTCGATGTGCCAAGCACAACGCCCTGACCGATGGTACGGCATTCAGCGCCATCACCGAGGTAAGAGCCGCCGCGGCTGTTGCAGGCATCGGCGGTGAGGGTTTCACAGCCGGTGTCGAGGCAGCAGGCGCCGGTGGGGATGCAGGAGATGGTGGGGGTGCAGGTGTTGAAGGTGTCCTGCACGGTGAGGGTGAAGTCGCCGCGCCCGGCGCCGAAGCCGTGGACGAGGATGTAGTAGGTAGCGCCTTCCTGCGAGCAGAAGGTGACGCTGGAGCGGAGGCCGCAGGCGTCGTCGTTGCCGCCGATGCAGGTCAAGGGGGTGGCGTTGCAATCGCCGCAGTAGACCGAGAGGCGGGTGTCGTAGATCGCGCCGCTGCTGGAGCAGGTGTCGGCGGTGAGGGTGTTGCCGTTGCCGATGACTTTGTACCAGAGGCCGCCGCTGCTGAGGGTTTGACCGGCGCAGACGCCGGCTTCGGTGTTGATCGAAGCGCTGCAGGTGTTGCCGCTCACGAAGTCGCCGATGTTCATGAGGATGGCATCAGCGCAGAAGTCGTTCTCCGGGGTGGTGGGTGAGGCGCAGATGCAGCCAGAGCAGGCCGTGCCGTCGCCGATGTAGGTGCCGCCGGCGAAGGTGCAGTCGGCCTGGGTGATGAAGAAGCAGCCGTCCTCGGTGCAGCAGGCACCCGAGGGGGGGTTGATGACGTTGTAGGTGATGCTGCCGGAGCCGGTGCGGCTCTGGGGGGCGGTCTCCTGGATGGTGAAGGGAAGGTTGTACGCGCCGGCGCCGAAGCCGGGTGCGACGGTGTCGGAGTGCTGGAAGACGTTGGTGGAGGTCTCGATCATGGTCTGCGAGGCCGAGAGGCCCAGCGAGGAGAGATCGATGGTGACGGTGTGTGCGGTGCTGTCAGGGTTGACGGCGGGCGTGACGTTGACCTGGAAGGTGACGAAGGTGTTCTGGTCGTTGCGGCCGAAGTTGGGTGTGGCCGTGCCCGTGCCGGTCGGAACGCCGATGGGGCCGCACTGGATGGTGGGGGTGCAGGGGTTGAAGGAATCCTGCACGGTGAGGGTGAAGTCGCCGCGACCGGCGCTGAAGCCGTGGACGAGGATGTAGTAGGTGGCGCCGGCCTGCGTGCAGAAGGTGACGCGGGAGCGCAGGCCGCAGGAATCGTCGTTGCCGCCGATGCAGGTCATGGGGCTGGCGTTGCAATCGCCGCAGTAGACCGAGAGGCGGGTGTCGTAGATCGCGCCGCTGCTGGAGCAGGTGTCGGCGGTGAGGGTGTTGCCGTTGCCGATGACTTTGTACCAGAGGCCGCCGCTGCTGAGGGTCTGACCGGCGCAGACGCCGGCTTCAGGGTTGGGGGTCGCGCTGCAGGTGTTGCCGCTCACGAAGTCACCGATGTTCATGAGGATGGCATCAACGCAGAAGTCGTTCTCTGGCGTAGTGGGCGAAGCGCAGATGCAGCCGGTGCAGGTTGTGCCGTCGCCGATGTAGGTGCCGCCGGCGAAGTTGCAGTCAGACTCGGTGATGAAGAAGCAGCCGTCCTCGGTGCAGCAGGCGCCCGAGGGGGGGTTGATGATGTTGAAGGTGATCTGCCCGAAGCCGGTGCGGCTCTGCGGGGCGGTTTCCTGGATGGTGAAGGGGAGGTTGTAGGTGCCGGCACCGAAGCCGGAGGAGACAGTGTCAGAATACTGGAAGATGCCAGGTGAGAACTCGGTCATCGAGATGCTGCTGCCCATGCCCAGCGAGGAGAGGTCAACGGTGACCGTGTGAGCCGTGCTGGTGGGGTTGGCACCGGGGACGACGCTCACCTGGAAGGTGACGAAGGTGTTCTGGTCGTTGCGGGCTGTGGCGGGTGTGGCAGAGCCGACGCCGCTGGGGTTGGAGGGATCGACGCCGCGGTAATACTCGATGCGGTAATCGACAGTACCTGTACGCGTATGGGTCGAGGTGATGTTCCAGCCCGTGAGGCCGAAGGAGGTGCCGCCGAAGCCGGTGATGCCCAGCCAGTACTCGCCGGGGGCGAGGTCGGCGCCGTCGCGGCCGTTGTGGACCACACCGGTGCCGATGGCGGGGCGGGTGTTGATGTTGTCGCCGAAGGAGAGGCTGCTCCAGAGGGCGGGGCCGTCGTCATCGTCGAAGGCGATGCGGTTGCCGGAGGCGTCGTAGAGGCCGATCATGGAGTCGCCGCCGGTCAGGGTGCCGGAGGTGGTGTCGATGTCGAGGAAGTCACCGGCGGCGCGGCTGACGCCGGGGATGGTGAACTTGACCCAGGCGACACGGATGCCGGCGCCGGCGTTAATGGACGTGACGGTGTTGAAATAGGTGCTCGAGACGAGCGTGCCCTCGTCGATCTCGGGCGTTGGCTGGGCCAACGCGGTGGCGGTGGCCGCGGCGAGTGCGCAGCCCGCCAATAGGTGCTTCTTCCAGTTCATACATCCTCTCTTTCTGTGAACCCCAAACGAGCTCGTCGCGCACACGGCAGACGACGGTGCGAGAGGGCCCCGCCGGCAACGAGCGATGCCGTGGAATGCGGGGCGACCCTAAACCCAGCATACAGGAAATGGCATGGGCTTGCAATGCCAGATAACACGAATTCGTTCGAATTTCGACTTTGAATGGAACTGGGGAGACAGAGGATGAGGGGTCGCCACGGGCGCGGCGTGGCTAATCGATTCTAGAAGTCTGGGGAAAATGTTCGGGCGCTGCGAGGTGCCGAGGGGGCTCAGCAGCCGCCATTTTCCCAGAACTCAAAGAAAGCAGAGACGTCTGCCCCGTCGATGCCGCCATCGAGGTTGATATCGCCGCACGGGTCGCCGGACTCCCATTGCACAAAGAACGCGGCGACATCGGCTCCGTCGATCCCGCCATCCTGATTGAAATCGGCGGGGCAAGGGGCGCAGCCATGGCAGGCGTTGGCGGGGTTGAAGGTGATGAGTTGCGCCCCGGTGACCGCGCCGAAGCCGCCGGGGGCGCGGTCGCGGACGCGCAGGGTCCAACGTCCGCCCAAGGGCTGTCCCGCAAAGGCGGAGAGGGGGGATCGGGGGCGGTAGAGACCCGGCGGGATGGGGTTGGGGGTGGGAGGGTCGCCCAGGAAGTGAGGCGCATCGTCGCGCAGTTCGTACCTGCCGAAGAGTTCGGCCTCTCCGCCCTCTTCGGCGAAGAGAAGGACCGTGGTCCCGGCCTTGCTCAGCGTGACGTAGAGGTCGGAGGCTCGCCCGTGCTGGAGCGAGATGGCAACGCCGAGGTAATCTGCGAGGCCCGCGGGCTCGGGAACGACCAGGGTGATGTCAACGCCGCTGGGGTTGTTGTCGGGGATGGGCCGCGGCAGGGGCCCTTCGACAAAGCCGATCTGGTCTGGGTTGGCCAGTTCGACGCAGGGAACGCCGTCGCCGAGATAGGTTCCGCCGGATTGATCACAGAGGGGCGCGGTGGTGGTGATGCAGCCGTCCTCGGTGCAGCATGCGCCGCTGGGTACGCACGCGGGTGATGGGGTGCAGGGCTGGCCGGTGTCGAAGAGTGTGATCGTGAAATCGCCGGTGGCTAGCCCTGCGCCGTGCACGGCGATGTAGTAGGTTGCCCCGGGCTGGGAGCACCACGCGGTCTGGGGGAAGGGGCCGCACTCGTTGTCGCCCGCGGCGACGCAACCGAGTGATTCGCAGCCAGAGCCGCCGCAGTAGACGCTCAGGCGTGCATCGAATGGCGATTGAGACTCGCAGAGCGAAGCAACCATGAGCGTGCCGGTACCGGTGATGGTGTACCAGGCGGTTGGAGAGGAGATGAGGCCGCCGAGGCAGTTGACAAGGCCCTGCGGACGCTGCGCGCTGACGGTGGTGCCGCGCGTGGGCTGATTGGGGCGGAGGTGGATCGGTCGCTCGCAGAGGTCGTTGAGAGGTCGGCAGGCGCGCACGTCGATGATTGTTTCGCCGGGGGAACTTCGGCCTTCGTCGTCGATGACGAGGAACCGGATGACGCGCGGGCCGGGCTGGAGGCCCTCGGGCACCTGCGCGGAGTATGCGAAGACCAAGTCGCCGGGCGCTTGGTCGCAGCCTGAACCGTCGTCGTGCATTTCGACGAAGTCTGGGTGGCCCACTTCGCTCAGATCGAGAAGCACACGCAGGCCGGTGCTCGGAGGATTCTCGCCGGGCGTGACTGCGACGCGGATGCAGAACTTGCCGTCTTCGCCGACGAGGTTGCCGCCGTCGCCCGCGCCGCAGTTGGCGACTTCGACGGGTTCGAGGATGGCGGTGCCTGTTGGGGCGATGGAGGCCGAGACAAAGAAGCAGTAGAAGGGGACATCGAAGGGGTTGGGCTTGTTGTTCGGCGCGATGGCCGCGCCGCCGGGGTGGAGCAGGCGCATGTTGAGGTTGGTGATGGTGGAGGTGCTGCTGTTGGCGACGGCGTTGGGGAAGTCGAGCACGTTGCCGTTGCGGTTGAGGTCGTCGGGGGGGCTTGGCTGGTCGTTGGCGGTGTTGGCGTTGCCGTAGGCGACGTAGTAGAAGCCGGGGCTGTAGGGGCGAGTGAGGGTGCGGGGTTCGTCGTTGCCGTAGCCGGGGATGGGGAAGAGCGCGGCGTTGTACACCCAGAAGTCGGTGTTGGCGGTGTTGCCGGTGGCTCGCTCGATGGTGATGCCGCCCTCGTAGATCGTGCTGGTGAACGAGACGGGCGTCACCGGCGTGGTGGTGAGTTCGACGCGGTAGGGGGCGGTGGTGGAAGAGTTACCCGTGACGCGGATGAAGATCCGCTCGCGTTTGCCGAAGCCGTACCAGACGATGGTGCGGGACTCTGCCGGGGTGCCGGGGTAGTTGAGAAAACTGTTCTGGAAGGTGACGTCGCTGGAGGTGTTGATGATGCCGTTCAACTGCGAGCGGCCGCGGATGGTGAGAGAATGGCCGGGCGTGTCGCTGGTGATGACGAGTTGGTGGCGGTAGAAGCCGTAGGAGTTTGGCGCTGTTTCGACGATGAAGTAATCGGCGGAGTTGAGGCCGCCGCCCGAGCCGGTGCCGGTGGTGGTGCCGGTGATGAAATCGCCGGTGCTCATGCCGGCGCCGGCGGTGTCGGCAAGGGTCGCCTGCAGTTTCGAGTCGTTGGGCTCAAACTCGGGATTCGGATTGGCGAGAAGGGGGGGGCAGAGGGCCATGAAAAGGCCCACGGCCGCGCACAGACAGAACCGGTGCATCGCTCCTCGCTTTCTCGGGGCGTGCCGGATGCTGCGAGTCTGCTCCGAGACGCCCGTTGTTCGTAGAGCGTACCAGAAAAAGGTGGGTGCTGTCAAGAGAAGTTGAGACAAGAGCCGGGAAAGTGGCGAGCGAAATCAGAAACACAAGGGTTTGCAAAGAAGACGGCCCCGCACCATGTGGGTACGGGGCCGTCGGAGAAACAGGCTAGAGAACGCTGCCCGGGCACGAGCGGTGAGTTACCGGGCGTGCACCACGGGGTTGAGCGGTGGGCTCTTTAGCAGCCGCCCTGTTCCCACAGAACGAAGAAGTACTCGATGTCGCCGCCGTCGACGCCACCGTCTTCGTTCACATCGCCGCAGCCTTCACCAGACTCCCAGACGATGTAGAAGGCTTCGACATCGGCGCCGTCGACGCCGCCGTCTTCGTTGAAGTCGGCCGCGCAGGAGGGGCAGCCGCCGCCACCGCCGCCCGGGAAGCAGGTTCCCAGAAGGTTGATGATGTAGGGCCCGCCAGCGCCGGTGGTGGAGGACCAGCTCTGGATGGTGCCGAATCCGGGGCCGTCCGGGGTGCGCTCAACGCCGTAGGGTGTATCCATCCAGAACTCGAGACCATCGGAATCGAGGGGGTCTTTGTCCCACTGAGAGACAGCGAGGTAGTAAATGCCGGTGGAGGGGATGAAGGCGCTGGTGATGGTGGACTGCAGGCCGACCGAGTCATCGTTGAAGGTGACGGGGTTGCCGAACTCGTCGAAGAGGAAGAGCTGGGTGTCGACCGTGGTGCCGCCGACGGTGGTGGCGCTGAAGCCGAACTGGTCGCAGATTTCGATGCGGTACATGTCGGCGTCGCCGACGCCCAGGTTGCCCTGGATGCTGCCCAGCGTGCCTTCGCCGAAGGGAATGTCGGCGGTGACGGGCAGGTCGCCCGCTTCACCGGCCTCGACCCAGCGGTCGGCCGGAGGTGGTGTGGGCGCGGTGAAGAGCAACTGCATCTGAGCGCCGGCGGGCGGCGCGGCCGAGCCGAACTTGCCGGCCTGCACGTAGTAGGTGGTGCCGGCGGTGGCGTTGATCGAGATGGATTGACGCAGCCCGCACGAGTCGTCGATGCAGGCGACCTGCACGAGCGAGTTGCAGGTGCCGTCCGATGCCGAGTAGACCGCGACCGCGGTGTCGCCCACGGTGCAACTGGGGGCGTCGATGGCGCAGGTGGAGATGGTCATCAAGCCCGAGAGCGTGGGCGTGACTTTGTACCAGATGGTGTACGCCCCGGCCCCGCACATGGCGAGTTCGGAGATGGGGTTGACCAGCGAGATGTCCTCGGGGGTCGTCAGGAAGGGGAAAGTCTGACTGGAGATGTCGATCGCGTCGAAGCAATCGTCGTTGGTCGGTTGTGCGAAGGCCGCGCCCGCGAGCGCAGCGACAGCGAGCGCTGAAACAGCGGATCTAGAAAACAAACCCATGAAGTTCCTCTCTTTCAATGGTGCGCCCGTCGCGGGAGTTGCGCCGGGGCAGAAGGTCACGATGCGGGGGGTACAGAACTCCCGCAAACACAGTGTGACCCATGGGAAGGGATCTGTCAAGGCAAAGTCGGCATAATCGACATAGTTGTGTAGAACGGTGCGGGCGGAGGGGCTTTCGGAGGGGAGGGATGATGGGCAGAGTCCGAGTACACGGCGAGGGCGGGCCGCCGCTACCCTGTTTGCCCCATGAATATCAGCGTCGCCTGGATCAATCAGTACCTGCCGCCCGAGCACGCCGTGACCGCCGACGAGGCGGAAGAAACGCTCATGAGCCTGGGCTTCCCCATCGAAACCCGTTCGTCGGTGGGAACCGACACGGTTCTGGATGTGGAAGTCACGAGCAACAGAGGGGACGTGTTGAGCCATGTCGGCGTGGCGCGGGAGATCGCGGCGAGGGCGGGGGTGCGGGTGGTCTTGCCCGTGCCGGGTGTTGATGGTGAAGCAGCGTCCGATATTTCGGAAATGCTCTCGCTCGAGAACAGGGTGCTCGGGGCGTGCCCGTTGTTCACCGCGAGGGTGATCCGAGGGGTGAAGGTGGGCCCGAGCCCGGCGTGGCTGCGCGCGAGGCTGGAGGCCGTGGGGCAGCGGTCGATCAACAACGTCGTGGACGTGACAAACTTCATCACGTTTGAGTTGGGCAACCCGTGCCATGTCTTTGACCTTGCGAAACTCAAGGGCGGGGCGCTGGTGGTGCGGATGGCGGCAGAGGGTGAGAAGTTGACCACGCTGGACGGCAAAGCACGCACGCTGAAGGCCGACGAGGTTGTGGTGGCCGATGGCGAGCGGGCGCAGAGCCTGGCGGGCGTGATCGGCGGGGCTGACTCAGAGGTGAGCGAGGGCACCACGGACATCGTGCTTGAGATGGCCACGTGGGACCCGGTCGCGGTGCGGCGTGCATCGAGGCGGCACCTGGTGCGCACCGATGCTTCGTACCGCTTCGAGCGGATTGTGGATGCGAGGACCATCGATCGGGCGGCGCAGCGCGCGGCGGGATTGATTGTGGAGGTCGCTGGCGGGCGGGTTCTCAAGGGCGTGCTGAGCGCGGGGCGCGGGATGGATGCGCCGGCGCAGGTGACGCTGCGCCCCGAGCGTGTGTGCGCGGTGCTGGGCGTAGCGCTGACTGTCGCGGAGATTCTCGGCGCGCTGAGGAGCCTGGAGATTGAGTGCGAGGGAGATGGGCCGATTCGATGCCGCGTGCCGGTGTGGAGGCCGGACCTGACGCGCGAGGCGGACTTGATCGAGGAAGTGGCGCGTGTGCGTGGGCTGGCGGCGATACCGACGCTGGCGGCGATACCAGTGACGCCGGGCGCGCCGCAGAAGAGCGAGGCGCGGCGGCGGGCGATCGGCACGCTGCTGACGGGGCTTGGGTTTTATGAAACCGTGACGTTCAGTTTCGTGTCGCACGCGGCGGCGGGCGCCTTTGTGCCGCGGGGGATGAGCGTGATCGAAGTGCACGACGACCAGCGCAAGGCCGAGCCGGTGTGCCGGCCCAGCGTGGTGCCCGGGCTGCTGGCGAGCCGCAGGGCGAACCAGCACGCCGGCGTGAAGCCGGCTGGCGGCGTGAGGTTCTTCGAGACGGCGGCCGTGTTCGCGCAGGACGGCGCGGGCGCCGCGGTGGAGCGGCAGGTGCTGGGCCTGCTGCTGGATGTGCCCGTGCAGGGGCGCAAGTGGGGCGTGACCGAGGTGCAGGCGGGTTTCAGGCTGATGCGCGGCGCGGTTGAGGCGATCGTGCGAGAGGCGGTGGGCGCGGGTGCGCCGGTGGCGTTTGAGGCCGCGGAACCGCACTGCAAAGGGTGCGACGGCGCGGCGTATGCACGGATCAGCGTGGGCGGGCGAGACATCGGTTACGCGGCGCTGGTCACCGATGAGACATCGCGGGCGTACGACCTGGCGTCGCCGTGCATCGCGTGCGAGTTGGACTATGAGTGGCTGCTGAACGCGGAGTCTGCGCGGGGCGGGGTAGAACTCCCGCCGCAGTTCCCGGGGATCGAGCGCGATGTGTCGTTTGTTGTGACCGAGGAAGTGACGTGGGACGAGATCTGCCGTGAGGTGGGGGACAAGCCGACGCCGCTGCTGGTGGGGCGGTCGTTCGTGGCGACCTATCGCGGGGAGCAGATCGGCAAGGGGCGCAAGAGCGTGACCGTGCGGCTGACGTTCAGGGACGCGGCGCGAACACTGCGCCACGAAGAGGCCGACGGCCCCGTGGCGGAGATCGTCGAGCGGGTGAAGGCGCGATTCGGCGCGGGTGTCAGGGTGTGACCGCGGGGTCGGCGCTCTGGGCGCGGTAGAAAGTCGCCAGATAGACGTAGTAGATATAGGTGCGTTCGACCTCGCGCGTGTCGTAATAGGTTGTGGTGTTTGTGAGCGTCACGCGCTGCTCGCGGCCCTTTTCATCGCGGATGGTGCCCGTGCTTCGCGTCTGGACCTCTCGCGGGGTGCGGATGGTTTCCCACTGGTTCTGGCGGTGCGAGAAATAGGAAGTCCAATAGACATCTGTTGCGCCGATTCTGCGAGCGAAACGGATGAGATCTGAGATCTTGGGGTGCTGCTGCACATCGGCGAGGAAGCGGCTGTCGCCCAGGCGCAGCATGTCCGGCGGATCGCGGTGGGCGCCGAGTTCAGACTTGGTCAGCGGGTGGAGCGTGACGGTTGGCGTCGGCGGGTGGCGGTCGGGTGTTGCCGGAACGAAGGCGCGTTCCCACTGACTCGTGCAGCCGGCCGCGAAGAGGATGGCCGCGAACAGAGCGCCGAGGAGTGCGGGGGTTCGGGGTCGCCGGGGCATGCGGGCATGATACGTCGGGGGTTGGCGACGCTAGGCGAGTCGGACGATGTCGTCCTGGATGCAACTGGTGACGGTGGGGCCGTTGGCGGGGTGCATGTAGACATCGATCTCGAGGCGAACGCCGAACTCGGGCAGATAGACGCCGGGCTCGACGGTGAAGCCGATGCCCGGGAGGACGGTTCGGGTGTCGCGGGTTTCGAGGTTGTCGATGTTGACACCCACGCCGTGAACGCGCGGCCCGCCGCTGAGGCTGTGCCCGGTGCGGTGTTTGATGCCGTGCGCGAACCCGGCGCGGACGATCTGCTCGCGTGCGGCGTCGTCGACTTGCCAGCCCTGCACGAGTCGGCGGTTGTCGTTCCAGGCGTCGCGGACGAAGCCGACGGCGGCATCGCGAGCGGCTTTGACGGCGGCGTAGACCTTGGCGTGGTGCTCCGGCGGGGTGGCGCCGGCGTAGGCCATCCAGGTGATGTCGGAGTAAGGGTTTTCTTCGCCGGGCACGCGTGCCCAGAGGTCGATGAGCACCCAGTCACCTTTGCGGATGGGTGCGGAGTTTTCGGGGGTGATCTCGAAGTGAGGGTCGCCGCTGTGGGCGTTGACGGCGCAGATGGGCGGGTCGGGGGTTTCGAGGCCCTGGGCGTCGAAACGTTCGAGGATGAATCGCTGCACGTCGATCTCGTGGACCGGTGTGTTCGAGGCGAGGCGGTCTCGGATGAGGCCCCAGGCGTCCGCCATGATCTGGCCGGTTTTGATGCCCGAGATGCGGTGGTTTTCGATGGCGGCGGCGGACCAGATGGCGACCGAGGTCTGGACGAGGTCGGCCGAGGAGACAACATCAACGCCGGCGCTGCGGACGAGTTCGATGGTGCCCGCGTCGACGATGCCCATCACGGGCAGGCTGCCGCCGGGCGCGTATTCCATGGCGACCCGTGCGCGGCCTTCGGCGAGGCGCGTGATCCATTGGCGCAGGTCTTGCCAGGTGAGGTAGAGATCGACGGGCATGGGCATGTTGCGGAACTGGCCTGCGTCGATATGGTGAACGAGGAGGCGCGGGTCGCCGTGCGCGGGGATGCAGAGCATCACGCGGCGGGTGAGGTGCCGCTTGCCGGAGAGGAGTTGCGCGAGAACCGGGTTGGAGCCGCGGAAGTCGTAGACGAGCCAGGCGTCGATGCGCTGGTCGCGCATGTGCTGTTGGATAGCGGTGAGGTTCATGCGCGGCTCCTTGGGTGTGCAACGAAGCACGCCGCGGGGGGGCGGCGGTGAGGGTGGGGGTGAACGGGATTATTACGCGGGTGCTCGGGGGGGCTCAACTCTCGCCGCCGCTGAACATCTGGGGGGTGAGCGAGCCCTGATCGATAATGTAAAGACCGACGAGCCAGTCGCCGACGACATACGGCTTGAGGCCGAACCGGCCTTTGATGGCGCCGGTGGATGTGAAGCGGGCTTCGCCGGTGACGGTGTTGTCGAGCACGACTTCGATGGCGTCGTATGGCGTGGGGGGAACACCGATGCAGCAGCCGTCCCATTGGTTGAGCATGAGGAGGAGTTCTTTGGGCTGCTGCACGGCCATGGGGAAGGCCACCCACCCGCTGAGGCTCACCCATTTGCCGTCGAGCATGGCGACGCGCTGCGGGATTTGGCGGCGGCCCGAGTGCGGATCGAAGTCCTGCTCGACGCTGGTGAGGAGTTCCCAGGTGATCTGGTAGGGCTTGTCTTCGGTGCCTTCACCGATGATGGTGTGGCGGTCGTCGACCACGAGCGTGCCGGGGTTGGGCTGCTGGATTTTGCCGGCGGAGACCTCAAAGCCGCCGATGGAGCCGATGACCGCCGCGGGTTCGGCGCTGGGCTGCGCGGCGGCCTGGCTGGGCGCGACCTCTGCCGGAGTTGGTGTGGTGGCGATGCGTGTGTCGGCGGGCGCAGTGCCTTGTGCGTCTGAGGGTGATGGCGCGGGGCTTTGGGGTTCGGGGGTCTGCACACCCAGGGCCGCGTTGAGGTGCGCAGAAACCGTGTCGGGTGTCACCGCGGGGGCGGGTGCCGGCGCGACGGGTTCGGCGGGGGGCGTGGCGATGGGTGTGCTCTCGTTCACACGGCTGATTTCGCGGGTGACATCCGCCGCGGGCATGAAGTAGTACACCCCGGAGGCGGCGGTGAGCAGGAGGAGGATGATCCAGAAGG
Source organism: Phycisphaeraceae bacterium (assembly GCA_019636615.1). Classification (GTDB taxonomy): domain Bacteria; phylum Planctomycetota; class Phycisphaerae; order Phycisphaerales; family UBA1924; genus UBA2402. Next base: position 105,805 of record JAHBXF010000002.1, read on the forward strand.
TTTTCATCGTGGTGGGCTCACAGAACTCGTTCGATCACGGGGGGAGGCCGGTTCGACGCGGACGCGCAATTGTTGGCGCTCTGCGGGCCCAGCGGGGCAGGCCGGGGAAAGTGCGTGGTGGGCCGGCCTGGAGGTGGCGCGGGCGCGTGGAGGCGGGCTCGTGGGGGTGTGAGGGGGTGCGTGGGGGTATGAGGGGAGGTGGTTACCCGAGCGGTCGCAGATTGGCCGCGACGCTGGTGCGGTAGGCGAGCAGTGCGGGGGCGATGCCGGCCAGGCAGGCCAGCAGCACAGTGGCGACCACAACAGGGATGATCGATCGTGGATCGGGCATGGCGTCAACGACGAGACCGATACGTGCCTGGAGTGTGATGCTGGCGATCATGGAGCCGGCGATGCCCAAGGCGACGCCGGCGGCCGCGCCGAGGATGCCGATGACCGCGGACTCTGTGACGACGAGGCCGAAGATGCGGCCGCGGCTGGCGCCGAGCACACGGAGGACGGCGATCTGGCGTCGGCGTTGCTCCATGGAGTTGTAGAGCGCGAGCATGATGGCGACGGCGCTGGAGAGCATGACCACACCGGCGACGGCGACGAAGAGGGTGTTGATGTTGCCGACGATGATGTCGAGTTTGCGGATTTCGTCAGAGGGGGAGGCGACGGTGATGGTCGGATCTCTGCGGAGAGCGTCGAAGACCTGGGGGAGCATGGCCGGGGCGCTCGAGCCCTCGCGCGTGACCAGGCGGGCGTAGATGCCGGTGATGAGTTTGTCGGCGGGGAGAAGGTCTGCGGTGGTTGTGGGGCCCGCGGCGGGGTTTTCTTTCTTGCGGCGGTCGTGGGCGTGGATGATCCAGGTGCTGTCGAGGTTGGTCATCAGGGCGCGGTCGTGGGCCCCGCCGGTGGGGCGGAGGATGCCGACGACTTTGTAGGGGAAGTCGTAGTGAACGTGCGCTTCAGAGGCTTCGCCGGCGCGGGCGCGGGAAGAGCCGGTGCCGTGGGTGAGGAAGATCGTGTCGCCGACGTTGAGCCCTGTGAGGGTGGCGGCTCTGGCGCCGACGACCACCTCGAAGGAGTTTTCGAAGAAGCGGCCCTGCGCGAGTTCCCACGCCTCGCCGATGTTGGGGCGGAAGCGTGAGAAGAACTCGGGGCTGGTGGCCAGCACGGGCTGGCCCAGGTAACTGTCGCCCTGCTGTGTGGGCACGGCGTAGGCCCAGGGGAAGGCGCGGGAGAGTTGTTCGTATTTCTCCCAGGTGAGCGGGCGGCGCGGCGCGCTGGCGTAGAAGATGCCGTTGAGGACAGAGGCCAGCGGGCTGGCCTCGGCGGTGATGAGCAGGTGCATGTCGCCGCTGCCGCGCTCGAAGGCGCGCCGGCCGGACTCGCGCATCGTGAGGAGCACAAGCATGAGGGCCACGGCGATGGCCACGGTGAGAACCGTGGTGACGGTGGAGAATCGTCGCGTGAAGAGCGAGCGGAGGATGATGGTCCAGTCGCTCATGCTGAGGCTCCGGGGGCGGGCTGCGCGAGAAGGCCGTCGGTCATTCGGTCGGCGCGGTCGAAGCGTTGCGGCATGGCGGGGTCGTGGCTCACGCACAGGAGCGCGGCGCCTGACTCGCGGCACGCGCCGCGGACGAGGTCGATCGCGGCAGCGGCGTTCTCGGGGTCGAGGCTCGCGGTGGGTTCGTCTGCGAGGACCAGCGCGGGGCCGCAGGCCAGGGCCCGAGCCACGGCGACGCGCTGCTGCTGGCCGATGCTCAGGGTTTCCACGGGGGCGCGATGGCGGCGCATGTCGAGGGAATCAAGGAGCGAGGCGGCGCGGGCGGCATCGACCTGAGCGCCGGCGAGCATCATCGCGGCCAGGATGTTCTCGACGGCGGAGAAACCCTGGAGGAGGTTGAAGGTTTGAAAGATCATGCCGATGGTGCGGCCGCGGAACCGGTCGCGTGCCGGGCCGCGCAGGGCGTGAACGTCTTGCCCGTTGACGAGGATTCGTCCCGAGGCGGGTTCCATGAGCCCGGCGATGAGGGAGAGGAGTGTGCTCTTGCCCTGTCCGCTGCGTGCGACAAGGAGCGCCTGCTCGCCGGGGGCGAGTTCATAGGCCGGGACGGAGAGTGTCCAGGGCTCTGCCCCCGCGTCTGTGGTGCGTGAGTAGCGGAAGGTGAGACGGTCGATGTGAAGCGCGGGTGTGGTCATGGTGGGGCGGGAGCGGGCGCGGGGTCGCGGGGGAGAGAAAAGAATACCCCGCGCCACCATGAAGGCAACGCGGGGCGACTAGGGAGTTTGGTTTTCCTCGCCCTGGTTGAGACACGTTCAGGGCAAGGGGTTCTGCGGCGTGTGCGGATCAGCGCGAGCGGCGGCGGCGCATGGCCACGAACGCTGCGCCGGCGAAGAGGGCGGGAGCGCCGGGGCCCGGCACGTTGGCGACGGCCCAGTCGTACGCGGCGTCGATGGTTTCTTCGTCGGCATCCTGGCCGAAGAGGATCCAGACAGGCAGAGAAGGGGTGACGTTGTCGATGTTGACCGAGAACACAAGTTCAAGGAGATAGACGCCGCCCGAGGCCGGACCCGTCAACAAATAGTCCGGGTGATCGTGCAAACCTCCCTCGTCGTCGATGGGGAGCGCGAAGCCGGTGACGGGTGTGTCGGTGAGCGGGGTGGCGATGGGGCCCAGAGGGCCGAAGGTCATTTCGATGCGAGACGCGGCGACGGTCGAGAAGTCAAACCCGTTCCACTGACGCAGGGCGCGGGTGATGGTGAATGAGAGCGAGCCTTCGCCGCTCCATGTGCCGTCCGGGGAGAGCCAGCCGGGCTCGTCGGAGAAGTTCGGCACGTCTTCGCCGAACTCGGCGAAGAAGACGCGGACGTTGGGTGTTGTCTCGGATTCATCTTCCGAGATGAGGCCGGTGCGGAGTTGGCCGTTCTGGGGGTAGAGCCAGATGTCGCCGTGCTCGGGGTGAGCGAAGGCCGGGGCCACGAGCGCGACGCCGGCGAAGAACGATGCGGTGAACTTGTTCATACTCTGTCTTCTCCTGAAAAAACGAACACGGAACCCGATGGGCACTCACCGGGGGAAACAACCCGGGGCGGTGTGAGCACAGTCACAGCGCCCTCGCCCACCACGGCGGTGGGGCGAGTGATGCGGAACAAAGACCCGAAATGTCACGCCTTGCCCGAACGCGCGTGTCACAACGGCGTTGGGTCAAGACCCGTCAGAGGCAGCGTCAACAGCCGCCTGCCTCCCACTGAACAAAGAAATACTCGACGTCGGCGCCGTCGACGCCGCCGTCCTGGTTGACATCCGCCGGGGTGTCGCCGGCTTCCCACGAAAGAAAAAAGGCCTCGACATCCGCCCCGTCAACGCCGCCGTCCTGGTTGAAGTCTGCGACGCATGGTTCGCCCGCGATCAGGTTGTCTCGAACCCACTGCGCGGCCAGGCCAACGGTTTCGTTCGGGGCGTTCTGGTTGAAGACGATCCAGAATGGATCGCTCTCCTGGATAGACGGCGCGTTGCTGAAGATCGACATCTCGAGCAGGTAGACGCCGTCACCGGCGGGGTCGAGCAGGGTGTAGTCGTAGTGGCGATGCCACTGCCCATTGCTGCCGACATTGAGAAGAAACCCATCGACCGGAGAATCAATTTCCGGGGTGAGGGCCGAGAGTGTGGCGAATGCGACTTCGATCCGGGGCTGGGCGACCTGCGAGAAGTCTGAGCCGTTCCACACGCGCAGTGCTTTGAGAAGCCGGAAGCCGTTGCGGGTGCCGACAGGGAATGTGCCCGGGAGGCAGTCGAAGCCGGGGTCTGGGGTGAAGTTTGGCGCCACGAAACCGAATCGTGCGAGGAAGACACGTTCGCCGGGCAGGGGGCTGCCTGTGCTGTCGAAGATGCCGGTCACGATCTTGTTGTCTGAGAGCGTGAGCAGGATGTCACCCGAGTGGGCTTGTGCCGCGCAGAGGGATGAGAAGGTGAGCCCGGCGGTTGCGGCGGCGGCGCGGAGGGTGTTCATGGGTTGGTCTCCTGTGGCGACGTGGTGTGCGTGGGGTCACTGCGAGAGGCGGGCTACTTCGGGGTTGAAGGCGTTTGAGGTGCGGTCGGTGTAGACGCGCTCGAAGGCGAGGGTGGAGGCGTGGCCATCGAGGAACCCGTAGTTGGAAAGCCCCTGGCGGGAGCGGGGCGGGCCGCCGTACTTGTTGATGTGAACCTGCGTTGATGCGGTCGCCGGGGCGCGGGAGGCGTCGCCCCAGCCTTCGGCGTGGGTGTGATCGGAGACGGCGTAGGGGCCGTCCTCCGTCATCAGCAGGAACTGCACGGTGAGCGAAGGGCGGTCGATCTTGTCGAGGCGGTCGAAGGGCTCGCGCGGCGAGATCCCGGGGTTGAAGGTGCGCGAGAGGTAGTTGTTCATTCCGTAACTGGTGGTGCGGTGCTTGCCGTTGATCGCCAGGCCCTGGCCGCCGTCATCGAGGGGCCAGTAGGCGCTGCGGTCGCCCGGGCTGCGGATCGAGATGGGCGCGCCGTAGAACTCTGCGAGTGTGTTGGTCCACGAGATTGATTCATCTCCAACGCCGCCGTGCGCGAGGCCGACATCGATCAGGGAGCCCTTGTAGGTGTCGGCGTACATCTGCTGGGCGGTCTGCAGAGAGCGGAGTGAGGCCAGGCACTTGACCGTCCACGCGCTGCGGCGGGCCTTGGCCAGGGAAGGCAGCAGGAGCCCCATCAGCAGCGCGATGATCGCGATGACGACGAGGAGTTCGATGAGTGTGAAGGCGCGCCGGTGCATGGGTGCATCCTGTGCATGGGGGCGAGCGTGGAAGTTTCCTCGGCTTGAGGGCGGGAGGAGGTTCGCGCGGTGGCCCCTTGCGGGCTGAGTTTGAATTGAGTGGGGTTGTCACGCGGCGCGTGGGCGTGCGTGAACAGCGTGCGACGCGGCGGTTCTGCGCTGGGGGCGATGGGTGGGCCCTGGGTGGAGGCGCGAACCGGCGCGAAGCGGGCGTTTAGAGCGTGGCCGGCGGGGCCCGTGAGCGGGCCGCGATCACCGCGCGGGTTGGCGCGGCGTGCGGTGGTGCGCCGGGAAGAAGCCTTGGCAGACGCTCCATCAAGGGCGCGTCACACAGGTTCAGGTCCGGCGCGGCGGTCTTTGAAAGGAAGAACTCCCAGCAGATGTCGCAGCACCCATCATCGGGTGATGACGGAAGAGAAGCGGGGACAGAGGGTGTGGTGGATTGCGGGCCTGAGACCTGAGAAGATTCGGCTGGGGTGCTCGGTTGAGAGTCTTGCGTGCAGGTCGGGAGCGAGGCGTTGACCGTGACCGTGTGATGGTGTGAGTGGTGGCAACCGCGGTGCGCTGCGCCACTGCATGTGTGCGCGGCGTCGTGGGTGTGCGGCGCGTGCGCCGTGAGCGCGTGCCACGCGGGGCCGGCCCCCGTCGCCACAACAAAGAGCAAGCCCACAAGCACGCCGAAGATGATCGGCAGGCGCTGCTCGGGGCGAGCGGCTTGTTGAGATTGCGTTCTCACTGGATAGATTGAAGGCAGCAGGGGGGTGAGAAGTCAACCGACAACGATGAAATCTGCGATCACGCCTGAGGCGTGGCGGGCACGGGGGTGCGGGCGGGGTTTTCGTGGATCGGAACCAGCCCGGCGGCGATGGCGACGTGGGCGAGTTGCACCCGATTGGTCACGCCGAGTTTTTCGCCCAGCGATACGCGGTGCCACTCGATGGTTTTCACGCTGCGGGCGAGTTTGGAGGCGATATCAGCCGTGGAAAGCCCCTGCCCGATAAGGGCGAGGATTTCAAACTCGCGCTCGGTGAGTTCTTCGAGTGGGCCGGTGTGGTTGACGGCGGCGCGGCGGGCCGGGAGTTGGGCTTGGGCATCCGAGGCGACGAGGCGTGCGACGAGCAGGATGGCGGTCGTGTCGCCGTGAGAGATGGGGCGGTAGGAGCAGCGGAGGAGGCGGCCGCGCACCAGGCCATCGACGATGGCGGGGCTGCCGGACGAGGCGACCTCGGCCAGGATTCTGGCGCGTTCGGCGGAGAAGGCTTCATCAAAGAAAGCGGAGAAGGGTGCACCGGTGGCGTCAAAGCCGGGCTTGGCGAAGAGGAGTTTGGAGGCAGCGGCGTTGTGGGAGAGAATGAACCCAGAGGTGGAAAGCACGCAGACAGCACTCGCGCTGTCGTGACAGAGAGCGTTCCAGATGACTTGGAGATCTTCGGTGGAGGGGCTGAAGCCGGAGTCGGGAGGGGTGCGGATGGAGTCGTTGCGTTGAAGGGCATTGGTTGCGCGCATGGAGTGCATCCTGTTTCAAGGAAACTGACTCGAAGGGCTCTCGGTTGAAGCCCACTACGCTTGTTTCGATGCCGGGGGATTCATGGATTCTCATGGCGGGAGAGAACTCGTCGGGGGTTGCGACTTTTCGAGGTTGAGCCGTCAATGAATGACAACGACACTCCACGGCGCATGGGAGATGGGCAGATGAGGGGACGTGGAGGAGCGGGGGAGGATGACCCGATGCTCCGCAGCGGGCCGCGCGGAGAGATCGGCGAGGCACTTCCCCCCGCCCCTCCCGCGAGTCCAGAAAAGCAGGTTGATTGGGGGCCGGGGCGTGGCGACCGGGAACTGCCGGAGTTTCTGGCGGGGCCTCGCTCGCGACTGACAGAGTTCTGGCGGGCGTTACGGATTCTGGGAGAGGTCGTTCGCGGGTTTCGCGCGCTGCACTTTGTGGGGCCGTGCGTGACGGTCTTTGGTTCGGCACGGTTTGCGGAAGATCACGTGTACTACCGGGTGGCGCGGGATGTGGGTGCTCGTCTGGCGGGCCTTGGGGTGACGGTGATGACGGGTGGGGGCCCGGGGATCATGGAGGCGGCCAACCGCGGGGCGAAGGAGGCGGGCGGGCACTCGATCGGCTGCAACATCAAACTGCCGATGGAGCAGAAGCCCAACCCGTACCTGGACAAGTTTGTGGAGTTCAGGTACTTCTTTGTGCGCAAGGTGATGCTGGTGAAGTATTCGTACGCCTTTATCGTGCTGCCCGGGGGCTTTGGCACGCTGGATGAACTCTTCGAGGCGCTCACGCTGGTGCAGACGAAGAAGATCGAGTCGTTCCCCATCGTGCTGATGGGGGTCGAGTATTGGGGGCCGATGATCGACTTCATCCGGGAGACGCTGGTGCGGCAGGCGACGATCGATTCCGCGGATGTCGAGTTGCTGACGGTGACCGACGACCCCGCGGTGGCGATCGCGGCGGTGATGCGTGGGTTGTCGATGCACGAGCGAGAAGCGCGGCGCGGGCCCCGTCCCATCCGCGTGCTGGGCGAGAACCGGGTGTGAGGGCGGCGGCGGTTTACTGAGTCAGGCGAGCGGCTTCGATGACGATGGGGCGGTCGAGCGGGGTGAGTTCGTAGAGAACAAGCCGGCCGATGCGCTTGCGGAAGACGCGCAGGCCCGACTGGGGAGGCACATCGACCTTGCGGTCGTTGCGTGCGGTGTCCATGAGCACCATCACGGGCGCATCCTGGGCGTGGGCCATGAGGATCATGGTCTGAGGGCTGATGGGGGAGCCGGCGTAGTCGTCGCTGTAGGCCCAACCGTTGAGCACCACGCCGGGCGTGGCTGATGGGATGAGCAGGCCCTGCCCGAAGCGTTCGGCCACGACGCGGACGAACTCTTCATCGGTATCGCAGACAAAGGCCGGGTTCCAGCCTGTGGCGAGGGTGCGCTGATAGACCCGCTCGGCGGGGATGAGCGTGAACTCGGCGCGGGGCCAGTAGACATAGACCGCGGCGGCGAGAAGCGACGCGGCGAGCGCGCCCAGCCAGGAGGTGCGTTTGAGGTACCAACGGTCTTGTGCCCGGGGCGCGGGGAGAGGCTTGCTCGCGGCCGGCTGCGATTCGGGGGAAGGGATATCGCCCAGGCCGGGGTAGGTGTACAGGCGCGCGAGGGACTCGTCGATCTGGCCCTGCAACGCCACGGCGTGGCGAAGGGTGGGATCATCGCGGAGCGCGGACTCGAAGCGTTCTCGCTGTTCCTGGCTGAGCAGGCCGTCGAGGTAGACATCGATCTGGTCGTGGAAGTTGGGCGGTGGCGTGGGGGCGTTCATGCATCACCCCCGTTCTGTGGTGAGAGGGAGCGGCGCAGGGCTGCTTTGGCGCGGTGGACGTGGCTCATCACCGTGCCCTCCGGGATGCCCAGCGTCGCGGCGATGGCGGCGTGGCTCATGCCGTGGACAACACGGAGGATGAGGCAGGTGCGGGCGCGCTCTTCGAGGTGAGCGAGGGCGGCGCTGACGCGTGCGTCGAACGCGGCGTGGGGTGAAGGGGCGGTGTCTGCCGGGAGTGTGGCGAGGACTTCTTCCGGGGCCTTGGGGCGACGGCGCTGGAGTTTGCGGCCTTCATTGAGGGCGACGAAGCGGACAATCTGCGACATCCACGCGGTGAAACTGGTCGAGGAATCAAACTCCCCGAGTTTGTTCATCGCGATGATGGCCGCTTCCTGCACCACGTCCTCCGCGTACGTCTTGTTCCCGATGACCGATGCGGCAACGTACCACAGTGAACGGTGATGTTCACGGTACAGCCGAGAAAACTCATCCGGGTTGATCCGTTGCCCCCCGATCGGCAGCGGCACGGCAGAAGCCGGTTCGCCGCTTTGGTTGTTGTAGATGATCAGAAAGAAGATGTTGTGATCCTCTGCGGGTCTTGCGGGAAAAGACGAAAGTTTGTGGGTCCTAGAACTCGGGGGTGTGCGAGGGGAGCGGCTATTCCAAGTGCATTGTTGTCTTTGAACCCTTGGGTGGGCGGGTGAACAGCCAGCGGAGTTCCTCGAGTCGGGCGGCCTTGGCGAAGAGGGTGTAGGCCGCGGCGCCGGCGATCACACACGCGGCCAGGCGCAGCGCGCGCGCCGGCCAGGATGGTTCTGGACCCAGAGAAGCCACGGCCGTGAAGAGGTGTGAGACACCCGCGACGGCGAGCGCCATCAGGGCCGCGGAAAGGCCGATGCGCGCGAAGGCACGCAGGGTTGTGCTGTCGATGGGGGAAAAACCCAGGTGACGCGGGGAGAGCGCGATGAGGCAGGTGACCTGCAGCATGGCGCTGGTCGCGGTGGCCCAGGCCATGCCGGCCTCACGCAGGGGCCAGATGAGCGTGAGGTTGAGCGCGATGTTGATGACGACCATGACCATCGCGACACGCATGGGGGTGTGGGTGTTGCGTGAGGCGTAATAGGCTCTGGTCATGACGTGGTTGAGCGAATAGGCCCAGACGCCGGGCGCGAAGCCCAGGAGCACCGCCGCGCCGCGCTGGACGCCCTCCATGGTGAAGCCGCCGCGCCCGCCGCTGTAGATGACATAGACCAGGTCTTCGCGGACGATCGCCAGACCGACGGCGGCGGGCAGGCCGATGAAGAGGCTCAGGCGGAGGCCTCTGCGGAGGACCGCGGCGAACTCGTCCTTGCGGGGCGCGGCGCGGGAGAGAAGTGGAAAAACGGCGGTGGCGACGGCCAGGCCGAAGACCCCAAGGGGGAACTGGTAGAGGGCCTGGACATAACTGAGGATGGCGTTGGAGCGTTCATCGAGGGTGACGGCGAAGCCCAGCAACGTGGGGCCGACCCAGAGGGGCCACATGGCGATGATCATGTCGATCATCGAGTTGAGTTGGATAGCGCCCAGGCCGATCATCGCGGGGATGAACCGCCGGAAGACCCTCGCGCCGCGCCGGCGGGCCTTGGCCGAGGCGCGTTGCCACTGCACGCGGCCGCGCAGCGCGACGAGGGACCAGAGGATCTGCACGAGGCCAGCGAAAACGGCGGCGGCGGCGACGGCGTACGCGGTTGTCACGGTGTCGGCGAGGATTCCCAGGGTGAAGAGGCCGCCGGCGGCGATCTGGAAGAGGTTGAGGATGATGGGGGCGGCGGCGGTGGGGCCGAAGCGACCGTGCGCCTGGAGGATGCCGCCGAGGATGGCGGTGATGCAGACGGCCGGCATGAGCGGCAGCATGAGCATCATGAGTTTGAAAGAGAGGGCGCGGTCTGCGTTGTCGTGGGCGGTGAAGAAAAGAAGCGAGAGAAGGATGACCTCGACCACAACGGTGAGCGCGCCGGTGGCGAGGGTGAGAAGCCAGAGTGTGGCGGTGGCCAGGCCGTCGGCGGTTCGTTGGTCGGTCTGGCGCAGGCGGGTGTATTCTGGGAGGAAGGCTGCGGAAAGAGCACCTTCGCCGAAGAGCCGGCGGAAGAGGTTGGGCAGGGCGTAGGCGGCGCGAAAGGCGGAGGCGAGGGCGGCATCGCCGAAGAGTCGCGCGGTGACGACGTCTCTGGCCAGGCCGGCCACGCGGGAGAGGAGGGTGAGGGCCGAGATGAGCCAGACGGCCGAGGCGAGGTGGCCGGCGGAATCTGCGGGGATGTGCTGGGCGGCGGGGGCCGGGCGTGAGGGCGCGGGCGGGGGTTGCGGGTCTGAGTTTGTGGGCCCTTCCGTTGGCACGGGCCGAGTGTACGGCGCGCCCGGGGCCGTTCCCGCCGGGGTGTGCGGGCCGTACAGTGAGAGATATGCCACTGACCCGCGAAGAGATCACCAGGCGAGCGGCGCGCGAACTGCGCGACGGGTACATCGTGAACCTTGGGATCGGCATGCCGACCCTGGTTGCCAACTACGTTCCCGAGGGGATGGATGTGTGGCTGCAATCAGAGAACGGGCTGCTGGGCATCGGGCCGTTCCCGACCGAGGCGCAGATCGATCCCGACCTGATCAACGCCGGCAAGCAGACGGTGACGGCGCGTGTCGGGGCATCGTATTTTTCATCGGCGGATTCCTTCGCGATGATCCGTGGCGGGCACATCGACCTGTGCATTCTGGGAGCGATGCAGGTCTCGCAGGAGGGTGACCTGGCGAACTGGATGGTGCCCGGGAAGATGGTGAAGGGGATGGGCGGCGCGATGGACCTGGTCGCGGGGGTGCGGCGGGTGATCGTGACGATGGAGCACACGGCCAAGGGGGCCCCGAAACTGGTGCGCCAGTGCACCCTGCCGCTGACGGGCAAGCGGTGCGTGGACATGGTGATCACCGAGTTGTGCGTGCTGGAGATGGACAAGGACCGCCGCCGGTTTGTGCTGCGCGAGATCGCCCCGGGTGTGACGGCCGAAGAGGTGCGTGCCAAGACCGAGGCCGAACTGGTGATCGCGCCGGACCTTGTGACCATCGCGGCCTGATGGCGGGTGTCAGGCCTGCCGTGGAGACTGGGAGAACGAGCGGATCGCGTCGATGAGTTCGCGGCTGTTGGCGCAGCGGGGGCACTTGTGCTGGCCGCCGAGTTTGCCGCGCGAATCCAGCCAGCGGTGAAAGGTGCCGATGGGGAGGGGGGTGAGGGTCGGCGCGGCCATGCCCACGCCGTCGGTGCGCTTGGTGGTGTAGTCGACGTTCTGTGACTTGAGCGCATCGTCAAAGGCGGCGGCGAAGGCGGCGAGAGCCTCTGGGGATGGGGATGACTGAAGTTCTACGGCCAGTTCGAGCCCGGCGCGCAGGGCGCCTTGCGGATAGACGGGCGCGGCGGTGAACTCGCCGACGATCAGGCCGGTCGCGCTCGCGGCGTGAGAGACGGCGTTTTCGATGTGCTCGACGATCAGGTTCTCGCCGAAGGCGTTGATGAAGTGCCTGTGTCTGCCGACGATCCGCAGACGGCAGGGGCCGTCGCCGCCGCCGCCGCCCAGTCGGGGCGGTTTGTCGGGGATGGTGTCGAACTGCACGACATCGCCCAGGATGTAGCGCCAGAGGCCGGCGCAGGTGCTGAGCACGACGACGTACTTCTGACCCTTTTCGACGGCCTCGCAGGAGAAGGCTCGGGCATTGGGGGAGTCGATCTCTTCGAGGGGCACGAACTCGAAGAAGTTGAAATGATCGACATTGAGCCGCAGGCCGGGGTCCGCGGGTGTGTCCTGCATGGCCACGAACGCTTCACTGGCGGGGTAGAGCTCGTGGCGGACGGGGATGTCGTCCCCCTGGGGAGAACCGCTGAACATCTGCCTGAAGCGTGCCTCGAAGGGAGAAAACTTCACGCCGCCGTGGACAAAGACGCGCAGGTTCGGCCAGACATCGCGGATGGTGTCTGCCTTGCGGCCTCGCTCGCGGGCGATCTGCATCGCGCGTTCGAAGAGGACCAGTGCCCAACTGGGCATGCCGCTGATCATGCGGACATCTTCGGCGAGACACCGCTGGGCCATGGCGTCGATCTTGCTGGGCCAGTGGCTCATGAGGGCGATCTGCGGGCCCGGCAGGTAGATGGTGCTGATCGGCCAGCGGATGAGGGGCGTGACGATGCCCGAGAGGTCGCCGGTGCGGATGCCCTGGGGGCTGGTTTCGAGTTTGGTGGAGCCGCCGAGGAAGAGAGAACGGCCGCTGAGCAGGCCCGTGAGGCTGACGCCAAAGCGGGCGAGGTGGCTGAAGATATCGAGGGAGGCGAGGAAGTTGCTGCGCAGCATCTGGGCGCTGACGGGGATGAACTTGTCGCCGGCGGTGGTGCCGCTGGTCTGGGCAAAGTCGCGGACCAGGCCGGGCCAGAGCACGTCGGGCGCGGCCTGCTCGCGCATACGGGCGATGTCGTCGCGGTAGGCGTACCAGTCGGCCAGTGGGACGGTGCTGCGGTACGCGCCCAGGAGGTCGGCGTTGTCGAGCGAGGCGAGGCGAGCAAAGTCGAATCGTTTGCCCACGCTGGTCTGCGCGGCGGTGCGGAGCAGGTTGCGGAGCTGGGCCAGTTGGATGCCCGCGGAGTTGCGCTGCCAGTGGCGGGTGTTGGAGAGCAGGCGGATGCGGCGAGAGAGGTAGGTACGCAGGCCGAGCCCTACGAGGCCTGTCCAGGAACCGTGTGTACGCGGGGCGCCGTCACCGGGCATGTGGGGCGGGCTCCGGTCGCACCTGGGCGGGGTGACTGGGTGAAGTGAGGGTGTTCACGGCTCGAGCGAACGGAGGTATTCGGTGAGAACGGCGGCGAACTCATCGGGGCGTTCGATCATCGGGGCGTGCCCGCACTCTTCGAGCCAGGCGACGCGCGAGTTGGTGATATCTCTGGCGAACTGCTCGCAGGCTTCGGGTGGGGTGACGATGTCTTGCCGGCCCCAGATGATGAGCGTGGGGGCGGTGATGCGGTGGATGAGGTCGCCCAAATGATTGCGGCGTGCGCTGCGCGAGAGGCGGACCATGGCGCGTGCCTGGGCTCGCTGCGAGAGGACGCCGTGCGCGCGGTCGACATCCGCCGGGTTCATCTTGCTCTGGTCGTAGAAGAGTTCGCCGATTTTGCGTTCCATCCACTCGCGGGAGGGGCGGATCTGCACGTCGCTGACCATGCTCTTTTCGATGAGCCCGCTGCTGCCGGCCAGAACGAGGCCGCGGACGAGGTCGGGGCGGCCGATGGCGATCTTGAGGGCGACGTGGCCGCCGAAAGAGTTGCCGACGATGACGGCGGGCTCTCGGACGAACTGCTCGAGGAAGCGGATGGTGAGGATTGTGGCGCCGTCGATGGAGCAATCGTCGCCCGAGAGGTCGAGGAGGGGCAGTTGCAACATGATGCAGCGAGCCTCATCGCACGACTTGCGGGCGACATCTTCCCAGTGGTCGTTGAGGCCGACGAGCCCGTGGAGAAAGACCACGGGTTTGCCAAGTCCCATGTCAACGACGTCAGCCCGTACCGGCACGCCCGCGAGCCCGGTGAGTGTCACCCCGCCGGCCCGTTCGGCTCCGGTCGAAGTGAAAGACGAGATGTCGCTTTCGATCTTCACCGGGCCCATGATAGTGCCTACTAAGCCATCGTGCCCAGTGGCCGCGCGAAGTTCCCGTAAATGCGTTGGGGGGCAGTTTGGGGCAGTGGCGGGGGGCTTAGAGCGGCTGGGCATCGGTGACCCGGCCATCGACAAGGCGCACGACGCGATCTGCCCGGGCGGCGGTGTGGGGGTCGTGGGTGACGACGACCATGGAGAGGGCTCTGGCGGCGCGCAGGCGGCAGAGCATGTCGAGGATGGTGTCTCCCGTGGCGCGGTCAAGGTTGCCGGTGGGTTCGTCGGCCAGGAGCAGGCTTGGGTTGTTGATGAGGGAGCGGGCGATGGCGACCCGCTGGCGTTCGCCGCCGGAGAGTTCGGAGGGGAGGTGTTCGAGGCGGTGGCCGAGGCCGACTTCTTCGAGCAGGGCGCGGGTCTGGGAGCGCACCCGGGATTTTTCGCGGTAGTAGCCCAGCCCCCAGCGGACCATGGCCGCGACGGCGACGTTCTGCAGCACGGTGAGTTCCGGCAGCAGGTGATAAAACTGAAAGACGAAGCCTGCTTCCCGGGCGCGGTAGCGGTCGAGGGCGTGTGAGGAGAGACTGCGGAGATTTTTCCCGCGGTAGGAGATGGTGCCGCCGTTGTGTGTGTCGGGTGAGTCGAGGCCGCCGAGGAGGTGGAGCAGGGTGCTCTTGCCAGAGCCGGAAGAGCCGAGCACCGCGACGAACTCGCCCCGGGAGAGAGAGAAATCGACGCCGTGGAGGACAGGCACTTTGACACGCCCGAGGAGGTAGGTTTTGCGCAGGCCGCTGGCGGAGAGCACGGTTTCGGGCGCGTGGGCAGCGCCGCCCACCTGCTGGTGAGTGCCGGTGGAAGGAGTCGTGTGAGGTTCCTGCGCGGGCGCGGTCAAGGGGGAGGCTCCTGGGCCTGCAAGGGGTACTGGTTACTCGAATCGCAGCGCACGGACGGGCGCCATGCACGCGGCACGCACCGCGGGCACGAAGGCGCCAAGCACGCTCGAAATGACAGCGCCGACAAAGACGATGATGGCTTTGGCTGGGTCTACCTCGCTGGGGATGCGGGGGAAGTAGTACACGGCGGGGTCCCAGATCACGATGTTGAGGGTGCGGCCGAGCCAGTCATGGATGGGGTTGATGTTGTTGACGACGAGGTAGGCCAGGCCCACCCCCAGGGCCCCGCCGACAAGGCCGATGGCCAGGCCGTAGGCGATCCACAGGCCCGCGACACCCGGCGCGCTGGCGCCGACAGCGCGCAGCACGCCGATGTCTTTGGTCTTTTCGGCGACCATCGACCAGAAGATGGCGAGGATGAGAAAGACCGCCACGAGCGAGATGATCATGAAAAGGAAGAGAAGGAGGGCGGTTTCCTGCCGCACGGCGTTGATCATCGTGCGGTTGCGGTCTTCCCACGTGAGGATGACGATGTCGCCGGCGCGGGGCACCTGGCCGCCGTGGTCTGCGGCGAACTGCCGGTAGATCGCGCGGCATCGGTCGGCGAGGGCTATGGCGGCATCGCCCCGAGACATGTCGCCTTGGCCGCGCACGAAGACGTGGGTGACGCGGGCGGGGTCTACCACGGTGCGTGTGCCGGGTTCGTCGAAGGATTCTTCGCTTGGGTCGGTAGGATCGGGCAAGACCACAGGGCCTTGAGCATCGCGCACGATTCGGCGTGCTTCGCCGAGTTTGAGCATTTCCTGGCAGGCGTCGAGCCGCAGGAGGACCATTCGCTGGTCGAGTTCGAAGAGGCCGCTCTGGAACTCGTTGGCGACAGGGAAGTAGCGGCTGGCAAGGCTGACGACATCGGCCCCTGCCCCTTCGGTGTTGAGCGGGGCCACGCTGACGAGCAGGCGGCCGTCGCGGGGAAGGAACGTGTCGATCCAATCCACCTCGCCGTCGGGCGTGGTTCGTTCCCGCTGGATGGGGATGTAGTAGCCTTCGGGCCGGCGGCGGTTGAAGCCAGAGACCTCGATGCCCATGACGAGCGCGGCGGATTCTGCGCCGGTTTTGGGGTCGATCTTGGTGAGGGTGAGGCCCTCGGAGCGCATTCGCTGGAGGCTGGCGCCGGAGAGCAGGTCGAGGCGTGGATCGAGGCGTGCGGTGTCTTTTTCGAGCGGGGCGTCGAGGGGCTTCCAGTAGATGGTGTCTTCGAAGGCGGTGACGCGGGCGTAACTCTCGCCATCAATGCCGCGCAGGATGATGGTTTCCTTGCGGCCGTCGGGGAGTGAGATGATGCCGTAGGTCTCGATGATCGGGGTGGCGGCCTTGATCTGAGGGTCTTGCTCGAGACGATTGATGAGGTCGTCGTAATGGGCGAAACCGGCGTTCGGCCAGGCGATGATGACGTCGCCGACAACGGTTCGGCCGCTGTTGATGAGCATGGTGAGGAAACCGCCCATCACCGACCAGACGATGAGGACCATCGCGGTGCACAGGAGCACCGCGGCGGCGGCCAGCATCGGCATGATTTTGCTCACGAGGTACCGGCGGGTGAGCAGGATCTGATACATGCGGGGCGAGTGTAGCGGGCGGTGGGGCGGCGTGAGCGACGGCCGGGGTGGGTGTTCGCGCCTGGAGCGGTGGAATTCAAGGCTTTTTGCGTCGTCAACGGCATCGCCGGGGGTGGCGGGTGCGAACAGTGCTTTTCCACGGGGCTGCGTAGGTTCGCGGCCTCACACTTTTCAGTTCCGGCGGAAGGAGCGCACGATGGCAGATCGTTCGGCTGTGTTGTTGTCCCGGGGCATTTCGTGGGCGGTGGTGGTGCTCGCACTGGCGTTGCCTTCGGGAGCGCACGCGTCACCGACGCTCGAACTCAGGCCCGCGGGCATCAGTGACGAGGTGATCGCGGCTGATCAGGACGAGGCGGGGGCGGGCCTTGACGCGGCACAGACTGAGCGTTCATTTTTCCGCGGCTGGAAGGGGAACGTGGAGGGAGGGCTGAATGGGTCGAGCGGCAACAGCGACAACATGAGCCTGCGGTTCGGGGTTGCGGGGGTGCGCGACACGCGGGCGATGAAAACATCGGCATCGCTTGGGTATACCTATGCCACGAGCGACGGCGAGAAGACGAAGTCGCGTGCTGTTCTTGAAGCGCGCAATGACTGGAACCTGACCGGGCGATGGGTGATCTTCGCCCAGGGAAAGGTGGAGTTTGACGAGTTTCAGGACTGGGATTGGCGGCTCTCGGGGTTTGTGGGCCCGGGGTACTACTTCATCCGCAGCGAACGGACAAACCTGCTGGGAAGGGTGGGCGCGGGTCTGACCAGAGAGATCGGCGGCAGCCGCAACGAGATCATCCCCGAGGGGCTCGTGGGCTTTGACTTTGACCACAAACTCACAGAGCGGCAGAAAGTGTTCGTGAGCGCCGAATGGCTGCCGGACCTGAGCGAACTCTGGGAATACCGGGCCAACGCGCGGGCCGGGTGGGAGGTGCTGATCGACCCGGAGGTGAACATGAGCCTGAAGGTGGGGGTAGAGAACCGCTACAACCACAACCCCGGGCCAGACCGCAAGAAGAACGACTTTGAGTACTTCATGGTGATCGGGTGGAACTTCTGAGGGCTGAGTCTGCCCGGTGCTGATGCGCGATAGCATTGATCCTTGCCGGGCGCGACGCGTGTCGGCCCGGGTGGGGTTCACCAGAACAGAGGTGCTGCATGCCGTTGCTGAAAGAGTTTAAAGAGTTTGCGCTCCGCGGGAATGTGCTGGACCTGGCGGTGGGTGTGATCATCGGTGGCGCCTTCGGCGGCATCGTGCAGTCGATGATCAAGGACGTGATCATGCCCGTGGTCACGATGGCGGGCAATGTTGACTTCAGCAACAGGTTTATTGCGCTGGGAACGAGCGCCAGGGAGGCGATCGAGGCGAACCCGAACCTGGGGCTCGAGGAGGCCCGCAAGTTCGGCTCGGTGCTTGCCTACGGCAGTTTTTTCACGGTGCTGCTGAACTTCATCATTCTGGCCTTCTGCATCTTCATCGTCATCAAGTTGTTCAACACGGCGCGCCGGCGGTTTGAGAAGGAGCAGGCCCCGCCGCCGCCGGCGGGCCCCAGCAACGAAGAGAAACTGCTGACCGAAATCCGTGATCTGCTGGCGAAGCGTGGCTGAACGAGCCACGGGATCAGGACATGAACGCCGCGCGGGGGATCGACGCACGTTCCCCCCGCGCGGCTTTTCGTGCGCGGGTTTTCACTCGCGGCTGTTCATGCGCGGTTTTTCGTGCGCCGGTTCAACCGGCCACGAGGCCGGGGGCGCGGGACTGCCAGAATCGGGCCCAGTTCCCCCGCGTGAAGTTGAGGATCTCGGTGTCGGACCAGCCTGTGTCACGCAATGCCTCGCACAGGCGCGTGAGGTGGGCGGGGCGATCGACGCCTTCGGGCATCATCGCGGCGCTGAATCCCCCGTCCATGTCGCTGCCCAGTCCGACGTGCAGACGCGAGCCCGCGAGGTCGCACACGCGGTTGACGTGCGAGGCCCATTCGGCGCGGGTGGCGCGCCGCTGGCGGTTGCCAGCCGGAAGGATGAAGGGTGAAAAAACGTTCAGGCCGATGATGCCCCCGCGACGCACGATTTCGCGGATCGTGGCGTCGGTGAGGTGACGCTGGCGAACTTCTCCATCCGTGTCGATGATCGCGCGGCAGTTGGAGTGCGACGCGATGACCGCACGGTCGGTGGCCTCGAAGAGGTCGGAGAGCGCGACATCGGAGAGGTGCGCGGCGTCGTGCACCACACCGAGTCGGTCCATCTCGGCGACGAGGGCTCGCCCGGCGGGCGAGAGGGGGTTGGTGTCGGTGTTGCCGCCGGCGTAACGAGAGCCTCTGGCCCAGGCAAGGCCCACAGCGACCACGCCGCGCGCCACCCATTCGGAGAGTTCGTCGGGGGTGCGGATGGGGTCGGCGCATTCCATGAGCAGGCCGATACGAAGCGACGCGGAAGGCTGGCCAACGCGGAGCGAACCGAGCCCGTGGATGGCGACAAGGCCTTCCTGGGCCCAGCGGTGGTATTCGGCGGCCTGCTCCAGGCCTCTGGCGTGGGCGGCGGCGGCATCGCCCGCCGGGTAGCCGACCGCATCGGCGCCGTCGGCTTCTGTGAAGATGGTGGCGAGACAGATTGTGACAGCGCCCTCTCGCAGTGAGGGGAGGGTGACCGCGGCGGGAAGGTCTTGCCCGCCGCAGGTGGAGAGGTCTGCGCTTCGGATGTCGCGGCCGTTGAGCGCGATGCAGGCGAGGTCGAGGTGGGCATCAAACCACACGGGGGTGACTCCGTACGGGGAGGCGGGCCATACTCTGGTGCATGGCAGACACTGACACAACGCCGGACTTTATTCTTCGCTGCCCCAACGACGGGACGAAGATGGAAAAAGTGCAGGCGGGCGAGTACATCATTGACCGCTGCGGCACCTGCGGGAGTATCTGGTTTGATCTGGCCGAGTTGCAGCGGATTCTCGCCCACGAAGTTCCGGTGGAGAAGTTCGACATCGGCGGCGATCTGCGTTCGACCGCGTCTCCCGAGCACGAGCAGCGGGTGTGCCCGCGGGATTCGTCGCCGCTGATCGATGTGTCTGACATCAACCAGCCGCACATCCGTTACCAGACGTGCACGGTGTGCGGGGGGGTGCTGATGGCCGCCGGGGATGTCAAGGACATCGCCCATTTCTCGGTTGTGGAGCGGCTCAAGGCGTTTTTCCGGCTCTGACGGGCTCGGGAGGGTCGCGCGGGTTTCCTACCCTTGCGGCCTTATGAGCCTCATCGTCACCGGAACCATCGGCATCGACACGGTCGTCACACCCAACGGGCACGCGGAACGCATCCTTGGCGGATCGTGCACGTACTTCGCGGCGGCGGCCTCGCTGTACGGGGCGGTTCGCCTCGTGGCGGCGGTGGGGGATGACTTCCCGGGCGAGCACCGCGCGGTTTTCGAAAAGTTCCCGCGGATCGACCTTGCGGGCCTGGAGACGCGCGCGGGGTCGAAGACATTCGCGTGGGGCGGCAAGTACATGGCTGACATGAACACGCGAGAGACACTCTTTACCGAGTTGGGCGTGCTCGCCGAGGCCCCGCCGGTGGTGCCCGCGGTGTTCCACGACAGCGCGTTTGTGTTCCTGGCGAACACGCACCCGGGCGTGCAGATGGGCATGCTTGAACAGTTGCCCAGGAGGCGTCTGGCGGTGGCCGACACCATGGATCTGTGGATCAACATCGCGAGGCCCGAACTCACGGCGCTGCTGGAGCGGGTTGACGGCCTGGTGCTGAACTATGACGAGGCGGAACTCTTCACCGGGAAGAGGAACCCGGTGACGGCGGGACGCGCGATCCTGGCCATGGGGCCGCGCTTTGTGGTGATCAAGAAGGGCGAGCACGGCGCGCTGCTGGTGCACAGAGACGGCCTGGCGGCGTTGCCGGCCTACCCCACCGAGCAGGTGATCGACCCCACCGGGTGCGGGGATACGTTCGCGGGCGGCATGATGGGGGCGCTGGCGGGCGATGAGGGGTGGCACGCGGCGGGGTGGCGCAGCGGCCCGCTGGAAGACCCGGGCTCGTACGAGAATATCCGGCGGGCGCTGGTGCACGGCACGGTGGTTGCGAGTTTCAACATCGAGGCGTTCAGCCTTGAGCGGCTCACCACGCTGTCGCCGGAAGAGTTGACGCTTCGGTACCAGAAGTATGTGGCGATGACGCGGTTGTGATGGCGGATCACCCGGGTGGGTGTCGGTTCCCCATGGGTGGAGGATACGTTCTAGGACCATCGGCGGTTTTTGCGCCCCTGTCCTGCGATCACTGCGCACTCTTTCCCGATATCCAGCGGCCCGCATGCCGCGGGCACGGGAAACGCACGTGCCACACGCTGGAGACATCAACCCGGTGCAGCCGCCCCAAGACGGGGAGTCGCCCGCGCCGGTCGAACAGGCCGCGGCGTCATGGCGCACGGCGTGGCAGATTCCGGCGATCGGGGCAGGGCTCATCGCGGCGACGCTGGCGATTGTTCACGGCGTGAGAACGGCGCCGTCGCCCCAGGTTGAGCCTTGGCTTGAGCAGGCGACACGCCTGACCGAGCAGCACCGGCACGAGCAGGCGTTGGGCGTGCTCAACGCGGCCGCGCTGCCGATCATCGCGCAGGGGCACGCGACGCAGCAGCAGCGGGCGAGGTTCCACGTGCTCAGGGCGAGGGCGATGTTCCTCGGGCAGGAGCAGTTGGGGATCTCGCGGGAAGAAAACTACCGTGCGATCCTGCGTGAGTACCGCGAAGCGAGCGAGGCCTCGGCGCACTTCAACGCGACCGATACGTACTACATCGGGCGGTGCGCGCTGGAGCTTGGCGATTGGGAGCGGGTGCACGACTCGCTGGCGACGCTCGGATCGACGCACGAGGCGAAGTCTCTGGACCTGACCAGGCGCACGGTGGAAGCGTCGATGAACGCCCGTCCGGCGCGGCTGCGCGAGGCGCTCGACCTCTTGACGCTGCTGAGCGCAGACCCAGAACTGGACACCGACAATCGGGTCTGGGTGCTCAGGAATCAGACGGTGGTTCTGCTGGAAGAGGGCTTCGCGGACGAAGCGGTGACACGAATTCTGAGGGCGATGCCCCGGCTGCAGCACGCGCAGCCGGCGGCGCTGGGCGAGGTTCTGCTCTCTCTTGCCGAGGCATATATGCGGCTCGACGAGCCGCAGCGCGCGGCGGAACAACTGACACGGGCGGCGAACCTGCTGCCGGAAGGGCATCAAGCCCGTCCGCACCTGCTCTTGCTGGAGGCGGAGGTGGATCGGCGCGAGGGCAACCTGCGGTCGGCGCAGGAGCGGTTTGCGCAGGTATTGAGCGATTATGCCGGCGATGCCAGGGCGTGCATCGCGATGCTCGGGCACGCCGAAGTGCTCGCGCTGCGGGCCAGCCGCAACGAGGTGTCTTCGCCCGACGAGGCGGTTGAGCAGTACAGCGAACTGGTGGAGAGGCTCGTGTCGCCCAGGCCGCCGCGCGAGCCCACGCCGGCGAGAGTCATTGCGAGCATGCTCTCGCAGACCGGTGATCGGCTGGAACGCCATGAGTACCTCGCGGCGCTGCGGCTCGCCGAGAGCGCTCGCCGCCTGGCGGAGCACACCGACCCACTGGGCGGTGCACCGGCCGACGTTCTGCACGCCATCGCGCGTGCCAGGAGCGGCCTGGCCCTTGAACTGATCAAGGGGCCGGACGGCCAACCCCTGCCGCTCTCGGCACTCGACCCCTCGACGCAGCAGGAGGCACGTCGCCACCTGATCGCGGCGGCCGAGGTCTATCGGCTGCACGCGTCGCGGATCGCGGCGTCGGACGGGCCGGGGTATCTCGACTCGCTGTGGGCCGCGGGTGATGCCTTCGACCGCGCGGGCGACCTTCGCTCGTGCGTTCGCACGTTTCAGCAGTTTCTGGCCGACGCGCCGGCGGATGCCCGACGGGCGCAGGCCGCCTATCGCCTGGCGCAGGCGTTCCGTGCGATGGGTGATTTCGGATCTGCCGAGCAACTCTTCCGCGGGCTCATCGCGCAGCGGGAAGAGAGTTCGGGCCCGCTGGCGGACGCGGCGTATGTGCCCCTGGCGCAGACGCTGCTGGCGGACGGAAAGCCCGAGAATGATGCGGAGGCGGAAGAGTTGCTCTCGCAGGTGCTCGCGGGCGCAACGGGGGGAGTCAAGACGCACTCGTACCGCGCGGCGCTTCTTGAGATGGCGGGGTATCAGTTCTCACGGGGGAACTACGAACGAACGATCGAGCGGCTCGAGGAGTATCTCGGGCGTTCGCCAGAACTGCAGCCGCACGAGCGTGCCGACGCGCAGTATCAACTCGCCGAGTCGTACAAGCGCAGCGCCGAGGGGATCAGAGAGTCGTTCAAGGGTGCGATGCCCGACCAGCAGCGGCGCGATCTGGAGCGCGTGCAGGCCCAGCGGCTTGCCAGGGCGACAGACCTGTATCTTGAGGTGCGAGACGCGCTCCTGAGCATGGAACGCCGCAGCGGCCATCAAGACCTTCGGCTGCGCAACGCGTGCCTGGCGCTGGGGGACTGCGCGATGGAATCCCGCGACTTTGACAACGCGATCCGGTTTTATGACAGCGCCCGCGAGCGGTTCCCGCGAGACCCGGCGATTCTCGTGGCGATGGTGCAGATCGTGCGGGCGCTGCTCGAGCAGGGGCGGATCGCGGAGGCGGCCACGGCCAACGAGCGTGCCCGCCGGATGTACGAATCACTCCCCGACTCGGTCTGGGACGACCCGATGCTGCCGATGACGCGACAGCAGTGGGAGGCGTGGCTCGCGGCGCAGTCGTCGCTGGCGGCGGCCGCGGCGGATGGACAACCGTCGGATTGAAGTTTCTTCATACGCAGGATGCAACACAGGAGCGGTCAGGATGACCACACGCACCACACCGGCACTTTCCCTCATCGACGCCCTCAGCCGCCAGCACACCGCGCTGGTCGAACTGACCGACGTGACCCGGCTGCAACTCGACGCGCTGCGTTCGGGGGATGATGATGCGGCCGCCGACGCGGCCGGCAAGCGGGACGCGCTCGTCATCGCCGCGGTTCACTGGGGCCGGCGCGCGGCCGATGCCGTCGCGGACGAACCCGAGATCTCGCTGGCACAGATCAAGCGGGCCGACGATCTCATCGCGAGCATCGAACGGCTGCGCGACGAGGCCACGCGGCTCAGCGATGAGGCGCTGTCGGCGCTGCGCCGCCGGCGCGACCAGATCGCGGGGGAACTCTCTCTGGCCGATCAGGGAGCGCACGCGGCACGTGTGTACGGTGTTTCGCGCCCCGCCGCGACGCCCCGCTATCAGGACCTCGCGGGATGAGCGCCCAGACCTCAGGATCAACCCTGGAAGGCGAGCGCACGCCGCCCACGCCCGACGACCTCGCCTCGCTGCTGCGCGTGATGAACGACGCGGCCTCGCGGCTGGAGGTGTCGCACCAGCAACTGCAGGACCAGGTTCTGCGGCTGACGCAGGAACTGGGCGAGGCCAATGCGCAGTTGGAGCGCGCGAGACGGCTCGCGGCGCTGGGAGAAATGGCCGCGGGCATCGCGCACGAGGTGCGCAACCCCCTGGGCTGCATCAACCTGTACTCGTCGATGCTCGATGAAGACCTTCGCGCCGATCGGCCCGAGCAGGCCGCCGTGGCGAGAAAGATCTCGGCGGCGGCCCGGAGCATGGAGTCGGTGATATCGGATGTTCTGGCGTTTGCCAGAGAACTCAGGGTGAGGCCTGACAACGTCGAGCCCGGCGCGTTGTTCGACGCGGTGGTCGAGGCGTGCGCTCCGCAGAGCATCCCGGCGTGGAAGGACGTGGTGATCGACCGAAGGATCTGCGACGGGATGAATCTGGTCGCGGACGGCTCGCTGCTCAGGCAGGCGCTGATCAACGTTGTGCGCAACGCGTTCGAGGCCATGGCCGAAGAGGGCGGCGCGCGGTCGAACCGGCTGACGCTTGAGGCGGGCGAGCGGCGGGTTGCCCGGGCCGGCGGCGGCACGCTGCGGTGCGCGGTGCTCTCGGTTTCGGACACAGGCCCGGGCGTGACGCCCGACATCGTCGCCCGCATGTTCAACCCGTTTTTCACCACGCGCGGCGCGGGCACGGGCCTGGGGCTGGCCATTGTTCATCGGATCATCGATGCGCACGGCGGCCGCGTGAGCGTGAGCAACAACACACAGGGCCCCGGCGCCACGGTCGAACTCATCATTCCCATGACCCCCGCGGAGGGCGCGGTGCAGGCCGACACGCAGGCGAGGCCGCAATCGGCGAAAGGACACGCAGCATGAGATCTGTTCTTGTCGTAGACGATAAAGAGTTGATGCGCGACAGCGTCGCGGCGACGCTCTCGCGGGCTGGGTTTGAAGCGCGCACGGCCGAGGACGGCAACGCCGCGCTGGCGAGCATTCGCGCCAACCGCCCCGAGTGCGTGGTGACAGACATGCGCATGCCGGGCATGACCGGCCTGGAACTGCTCGGGCGCATCCGGCAGATCGACGACGAACTTCCCGTGGTGATGATGACGGCCTTTGGCGCCATCGACGCGGCGGTGCGGGCGATGCGGCTGGGGGCGTACGACTATCTCACCAAGCCCTTCGAGGGCGATGAACTCGTCATCGCCGTGAAGAGGGCCATCGAGCACCGAACGCTGCTGCGAGAGAACGAACTGCTGCGCGTGAGCGCACGCCCGGGCAGCGCGCCGGACGCATGCCCGGCCGGCACGGGTGAAGGGGCCGCGCCGACGCGGGGGGTGGCCAGGCTGCTGGGCGTATCGGATGTCATGAAGCGGCTGCGCGACGAGGTGCTGGCGGTGGCGCCGTCGCACGGCACGATCCTGATCCACGGCGAATCGGGCGTGGGCAAGGAGGTCGTGGCGAGGGCGGTTCACGAATCGAGCCCGCGAGAGTCGGCGCCGTTCCTGGCGGTGAACTGTGCCGCGCTCTCGTCGAGTTTGCTCGAGAGTGAACTCTTCGGGCATGAGCGTGGGGCGTTCACCGGGGCGGAGAAACTGCGCAAAGGGCGGTTCGAACTGAGCGACGGCGGCACGCTGCTGCTCGATGAAATCAGCGAGATCGACCCGGCTGTTCAGGCGAAACTGCTGCGGGTGCTTCAGGAAAGGGCCTTCGAAAGGGTGGGTTCAAGCGTCACCATCGGGGTGGATGTTCGTGTGCTGAGCACCAGCAACCGCAACCTGCCCGAGGCGGTGGCGAAGGGTGATTTCCGGCAGGATCTCTACTTCCGGCTCAATGTGCTGCCGATCTCGGTGCCCGCGCTGCGCGAGCGTGCGGAGGATGTCGGGCTGCTGGCCCGGCACTTCATAGCGCAGACCTGCGCCCGCGAAGGGCGGCCAACGGTGGAGATCAGGCCAGAGACCGTGGCCGTGATGGAGGCGTATCCGTGGCCCGGCAATGTTCGGGAACTGCAGAACATCTGCGAGCGGGCGGTGGTGCTCAGCGCGGTGGGTAGCCCCGGCGGGTGCATCCGCCACGAACTGGTCGAAGCGTGGTTGGCGCAGCCGGGCCCGTCGGCTGGCGGGCGCACCGCTGCCCCGGCGCCGGCGAGCCGTGAGGCTTTTCCGCGGGCCGCGGATTCGGTCATGATCGAGCCGGCACCGATGCGCCGCGAGCCGGGGCGCGATGGAGGTACGGCAACACGCCCGCTTGAAGACCTGGAGCGAGAGGCGATTCTGGCGGCGCTCAATACGTTTCAGGGACACCGGCAGAGAACCGCCGCGGCCCTGGGGATCGGGGTGCGCACGCTGGGGTTGAAACTCAAGAAGTGGAAAGATGACGGGGTGCTGGCCGAGGCATCGTGATCGAGAGTCCCCTGTGAAGGTGTGCGGCCGGCATCGATCCGATCCGGCCCGTCGTTTGCGGGTAGTGGGGAAGAGTCGCCATGATCAAAGACCTGAGACACGCTGGGAGCATGCCGGTCTTAGAGCAGACGCTCGCCTTCGCGGGGGCGCGCCAGCGGCTGCTGGCGCACAACATCGCCAACATCGATACCCCCGACTTCCGACCCGTTGATCTTTCGGTGCAGGGTTTCAGGTCGGCCTTGGCGCAGGCCGTAGACCGCAGACGTGCCGCGGGGGGCGGTGCGGCAGGGCGACTCGTGATGCCCACGACGGATGAGATCGAACCGGGCCCGAATGGTCGAGTGGCGTTCAAACCCCGGACCCCTTCGCAGGGGGTGTTGTACCACGACAGGAACAACCGGGACGTGGAACGTCTGATGCAGGGGCTCTCGGAGAACGCACTGGCCTACCGCGTGGCGGGTGATCTGTGGCGGCGAGAGAACGACCTGCTCCGCACGGCCATCAGCCAGCGGGTCTGATCGGGTGGTTGAGCAGGAGGAGCAGCACGCATGTACGGAGCCCTCGACATCTCGACAAGCGGCATGATCGCCCAGCGGGTGCGGATGACCGCGATTTCGGCCAACGTGGCCAACAGGCACAGCGTCTCGGCCGACGGCACGCCGTACCGGGCGAAACTCGTGCACTTTGCGCCCGGCGACCGCTCTGCCGCCACCAAAGAGGGAAAGGCCTGGGGTGTGCACGTGCGGGAGATCGAAGACGACCCTCGCCCGTTCAACTACAGGTACGACCCTTCACACCCGATGGCCGCCAAGGAAGGGCCCCGTCAGGGGTACGTGGCAGAGTCGAACGTGAATCCGGTCGTGGAACAGATCAACGCGATCCAGGCGGGGCGGGCGTATGAGGCGAACGCCGTCGCTGCGGAAGCAACCAAGACGATGATCAGCCAGGCCCTGCGGCTGCTGGCGTGAGAGACACCATGAAGCCGAATCTTCTTCCGTTGCGGAGCAACGGACCGATGACTGCGGAGCAACCCCTCGAACCCTCGTTTGTTCCTGAGGTGACCTTATGAGCGACCCGCTCGGACTAGTATCAGCCAGCCACGGCGCCGCACAGGCGGTACGCCTGCCCGCCGGGCCCACTCCGGTGGGTGCAACCCCATTCAAGGATGTTCTCCGCGGGGCGGTGGATGAAGTGCACCGCGCGCAGACCGAGGCCACCATGGCCGTGGAAGATCTGCAGACGGGCCGCCGCGACGACATCGAGGGGGTGATGGTGGCCGCGCAGAAGGCAGATAACGCCTTCAAGATGCTCCAGGCCCTGCGCAACAAGGTGATGGAGGCCTATGAAGAGGTCAAGCAGATGCGCACCTGATGAGGGGTGAGCCCGGGGCCTTGAGCGGCGGGAGTTACCCCGGAATCCAGATCTTCTTCGCTTCGATCAACTGACAGTGCGTGGGGATCGGCAGCGACGTGGGTGAGGCGGTAAAAAACGCCAGCCCGCGGTAACTGGTGAGGTAGTGGTGCGTCTTTGCAAAGAACCCGCCCTTGGCATGCACCGCGAGCGGTTCGTCGTTGAGGTCCAATATGGCCAGGAAGTCCTCAGGGTTGATCGTGACGATCACGCCTGAAGCTTTGACGGCCTGAATCACCGCGGCGGCGGCGGCAGAGGTTGCCGCGGTGGTGGCTGCGACACTCATGTGAAGCCTCTAGGAGGACGCTCGAAAAGGGCCAGCGGAACACGACCAGGGCATTGTAGCGGCGGCGGCAATGATGCCGGCCAGTCGCGGCGTATCGAGGCGGCGTTCGGCGGGCGACAGGCGGTGGCCGGCGGGCAAATTCTAGAATTTCAACGCCGCGGATCTCGGCGTGGAATCGGTTGATTCTCCTGCAAACTTCTCTACGCTCGCCTCCCGTAGACAACCGATACAGGGGTGCCATGAATCAAGCGACCGTGATCGATCCTTCCCAGCCGCCTCCCGCTCTTCTGGCGACGCCGCGCCAGCGACGTGATGCCGCGCCGCAGCAGGCGCCGTTCTGGTCGATCGATCCGGCGTTGACGTTTCTCAACCACGGGTCGTACGGGGCGTTGCCGCGCGAGGCGATGGCGTTCCAGACATCGCTGCGCCAACGGATGGAGCAGGATCCGGTGCGGTTCTACAAGGCGGACCTTGAGGGGCTGCTGGATGGGATGCGCGAAGACCTGGCCGGGTTCATCAACTGCCGGGCCGCTGATCTGGCACCATTGCCCAACGCCACTGTGGCGCTGTGCACAATCCTCGCGAACACCCGGCTTGAAGCCGGGGATGAGATCCTCATCACCGACCACGAGTATCAGTCGCTGGTGAACGAGTTGGAGCGGGTGGCCGCGCGCACCGGAGCGGTCATCGTTCGGGCCAAGACTCCATTCCCGGTCGGCGACGCGGGGTTGGTGGTGGAAAGGTTCATGGCGGGGGTTACACCCCGCACGCGGCTGGCGTTCATCAGCCACGTGACGAGTTGCACCTCGCTGGTTCTGCCCGTGGCGGCGATCGTGCGGGAGTTCAACCGGCTGGGCATCGACATCTGCGTGGACGGCGCTCATGCGCCGGGGCAGATTCCAGTCGACGTGAGGGCGCTGGCCCCGACGTACTACGTGGGAAGCGGGCACAAGTGGCTCTGCGGGCCCAAGGGCACCGGGTTTCTGTATGTGCGGGCGGACAAGCAACGGGGCTTCAGGCCGCTGCAACTTTCCAGCCGCGCCAACAAGGTTCGCCCCGAGAGGGCGCTGTACCTTCGCGACTTTGACTACCAGGGCACCGACGACTATTCGGGCATCCTCACGCTGCCGGTCTCGATCAAGGCGGTGGGGGGCCTGATGGAGGGCGGGTGGCCCGCGCTGCTGCGCCGCAATCATGAGACGGTGCTGAGCGCGCGGGCGATGCTGGCCCGGATGCTGGGGGATCGCATCACCGCCGTGACCGCGCCCGCCGAGATGGTGGGCACGATGACGAGCGTGATCCTGCCCGAGCCGGGCCCGAGGGCGGCGGCCATGCCGACCCGATACGACGACCCGCTCCAGGATGCGCTTCTCGAGCGGCACGGCGTTGTGGCGCCGGTCTGGCGTTTCGGCGAAGCCAACCTGCGCGTGCTGAGGATCTCGGCGCAGCACTACAACACCCCCGCTCAGTATGAACGGTTGGGGGCCGCGCTGGCCGAAGAACTCGACAACGAGCAGCGCTGAGCCGGGGTCGGCCGCGCGGCACACCGGGCGCTGACACGCGCGGCGGTCAGATTCCCAGAGAGTCTGGGTTTCCGGCGTTGTTGATGCGGGTGCCCGAGCCGAGCCCGAAGGGGCGCAGCACGAAGCCAAGGCTCGTTTCGCCGGTGATGTCGTTGTATTCGATGCTCACACCCATCTCGAGCGACGAGAACTTGCGGCGTACTTCAACGCCGGTGGATTGAAAACCGCCGCCGTCGAGGTCGTAGGATGCGCCCGCGAAGACGGTGTATTTGCTCGTGAGTTCATAGAGCGCGGCGGCGTTGATCAGGGTTGAGTCGAGTTCGTTGATGTAGCGGATGTCGGCGGAGGTGGAAAACTGTGCCGAGTGGCGCACACTCACGCCGCCGATGCTCATGGCCTGCTGGCTGTCGTCGAGGTCGTACACCATGCCGCCGGTCAGCGCGGTGGCGTCGGTGAGTCGGTAGACCACATCGCCGACGAAGTAGTTGCCCGCGTTGGCGTATTCGGGGCGATAGTCGTAGAACCTGCCGATGGGACCGCGTCGGTAGCCTTCTCCCGAGGAGAAGACCAGGTCGGTGCTGAGGGTGAGCAGGTCGGAAGTGTGCCAACGCCCGGGGGCGCCTCGCTGGGTCTGAAGGATTTGTGTGACGCCCACGCGAACCACGCTGCCCTCATTGAGGGCCTCGACCTGGTCGTCGTAGACCGGCAGTGCTTCGCTGTCGACCGTGGTGCCCGCGTGCCACACGGTCATGTTGGGCTCGATGATGTGGCGCAGGCGGTGGATGTCGAAGAGGGATGAATCGACGTTGTCGTAGACCCGCTGCACGGTCGTCGAGACGCGCACGCCGGCGGCCGCCCACAGTCGGAAGTTGTCGTCGTTGTCTGGCGAAAACGCGCTGAACTCGTTGTCGTACGCGGTCGCACGCCCCACCACGAACGGCGTGATTTTCACCGGCCCGGCGTTCATGTTCAGCGAGAGTTCGTGGCGGGTGTCGGCGCGGTAGATCGGCTCCTCGAAATACCCCCGCGACCTCAGAACATCGCTGAGCCTCTGGTCGGGATCGATGCCCATGGCGCGGCGGGAGAGGAACTCGGAGGAGAAGCCTCTCTCGCGGGGCGTTGTTTCGTCGAGGGCGAGTTCGAGGCGGCCGACGCGGTATTCAGACCAGTAACTGAGCAGGCCCGGGCGTGTTTGGGCCAGCAGGTCGTCGGCCTGGCGCACGTACACGAGTTCGGGGAGTTTGGTGACGCTGTACCCCTGGCTCTGGAGGAGATACTCGTTCGAGATGAAGTCGTTGAAGGTGCCCTTGACCTCAAGGCTCAGGGCGGTGTTGGACTCGATCCGGTCGGCACGCAGCCTGTTGGTGAACTCGCGCCGGGTCTCGCCGGCTTCTTCGTAGAAAGCATCGATGAAGGTGCTGTCGCTGATGTACGCGCCTTCCGCGAAGATCGACCAGGCTTCGTCGACCTTCCAGCGCTGTTCGCCCAGAAGAATCCCGCGGAACTCGTGGTCGCGGTCGCGTTTCTCGCCGCTCTTGAGGACGTCTTTGCCGAAATCGAAGGGGACCATGTAGCCGAAGATGCCGCCGCGCGAGTTCTCGTTGGCCCACTGCGAACGCACGCCCAGGGCCGGGCCGCGTTCGAAGTAGTAATCGGCCAGCACGTCGAGGCGTGTGTCACTCGGGGTTTTGAGGCCGAGCAGGGAATAGGCATTGATGGTCGCGCGGATCGCGCCGCCCGAGCCGGACCGGTTCTCGATGCGCAGGTCACGGATCGGCTGCATGCTCGGGTCGCCCGAGTATCTGGGCCAGTAAAAGAAGGGCACCCCGCCGGCCCGCGCGGTGATGTCGGTGGCCTCCACGAAGGTGGTTGACACAGTCTGGCGCGGTGCCTTGGAATCGAGCGGGCTTGTCGGGGCGACCTCTTCCTGCCTTCGGGTGATCGTCACGCTCGAGGCGCCGATGGCGAGTTCGGGCTCAAAGAACGCGCTGTTCGTGAACACGGCGCGGTCGGCGCGGAACTGGTCCGCGGCGGTCTGACGCACCGCCCCGGCACGCACGTAAAGCGGGAGTTGCCGGCGCTCGTCGTATGTCCAGAAGACCGCGTCGAGCATCAGGGCACGGTTGTTCTGGAAGTCGTAGTAGACCTGCGGCCCTCGCATGGTGTATGTGCCGTCGGTCGCGGTGACATCGCCCTCGAGGTACACACCCAGAACCTGCTCGGCAGAAAACTGCTGCATCGAGGCCAGCGGGCCGGGTTGCGTGAAGATCACGCCGCGCTCAGCCGTGAGTTGCAGGAACCGCCCCGTGCGAAGGTCCTGGTACTGCACCGTCACGCCGTTGCTCGCGACGATGGTGTTCTCATGCTCGCCGGAGGTGACGGTGATGTCGCCGGCCCCGAACGAAACGATGCCGTCTCGGGCGAAAATGGGTTCACCCGGTGCCCGGGCCAGGGTGCGCGTGGCCTGTTCCTGGGCGGCGGCTTCATCGCGCCCGGCGGCGACGGCCCGAGATGCGGGACCTGATGGTTCTTGCGGCGGTGCCGTGCCGGCTGGCGTGTGGCCCGGCTGGCGGGAGGGGGCTGACCCGGGGCGGACAAAGGGCACGCCCGTCGCGACTCGAGGGGTGGGGTCTTGCCCCTGGTGTCGGGCGATGGCCGCGGCGAGCAGGGCGTCGGCCGCCGAAGAGAAGGCGACGATATCGCCAGAGGTGCGCGGGTCGGGCTGGGTGCTGACAACAGAGTCGGATTCCAGCCGGACGGGGGACGAGAGTTGAATCACGGCTCTCACGGGGAGTTGCCGCGCCTGAAAGCCGGCCCCGGCGGGGGCGGCCGGGTCGCCCAGTTCGTCGAACACGACAAAGACCTGTTGCACTTCAGGCTGGCCGGGTTCAGAGACCCGCTCCATCCAGACCGAGGCCCTCTGGGCGATGAACTCATAGGTAGCCAGGCGCACACGCACATCCCCGGCGAGCATCACACGGCGTGTCGCGCCTTCTCGCCAGACCCATGCCCGCTGGGCTTTCAGATCGATGGCGCCTTGCACCACGGGCTGAGAGAAAAGTGTGCCGAGGAATGCAGAGTCGGGCGCGATCCGCAGCGGGGCGGAGGGGGCCGGGGTCACGGCGGGGGCGCCGATGGCGGCGGTGGAGAAGAGCGAAACCGCCGCGCCGGCACCCGCCGCGAGGATGCGCGCCAAAGCACGCCGATGAGTTCGACCCGGATGGCTCATGGGGCGGATGCTAAGCGCGTTCCCGGCACTGTGCGCGCTGAAGAACCCGGGCGCAGGAAGCGCCCGGGCCGGCCCCCTCCGGAGCGGTTGTCAAGGACTCACGATTCACCGAGTGTGCGTCGAGGCCTACGGAATCTTGCGCGTCGACCTTTCGAGATCGGCCTGCCCCCGCGAAGACTCCACGGGGGTGCAACGATGACGCATGAAGAGCACGGGATTCCTGGCAAGGGTGGTGTGGCTGGCGGCTGTTGGCCTGTGCGGGGCGGGCTCGGCCACCGCCGCCGAACCCCCGCCGGCCGCGGAGGCTCCTGAGCCCGCGGAGGTAGAACTCGGGCTGATGTCCTTCAACATCCGCTACGGCACAGCCCGCGATGGCGACAATCACTGGGACCGCCGCAAGGGGTTGGTCTTTGATCTGATGCGGGAGTCAGCCTGCGAGATCATCGGCCTTCAAGAGGCGCTGCGCGGGCAGGTGGTCGAAGTTCTGGCGGCCTTGCCGGCGTACCGCGATTTCGGCGCCGGGCGGGACGACGGTGTGCATGCCGGTGAACACGCATCGATTCTGTACGATGCCAGGGTTCTTTCGCTGCACGCGGACGAGACCTCCCGCGGAACGTTCTGGCTTTCAGACACTCCCGATGTTCCCGCGAGCCGCCACTGGGGGAACACCATCCCGAGGGTCGTTACCTTCGCCCGGTTTGTCCACGCTTCCAGCGGCGCGGCCTTCTGGGTGTACAACACACACTTTGATCACGCCAGCGCGCCCAGCCGCGCCATGAGCGCCAAGGCGCTGAGGAACCACATCGCGGCGGTTGCGGGGACAGACCCCGTTGTCGTGCTGGGAGACTTCAACGCGGGCGAAGGGAGCGAGCCGATGCGGCTGCTGCTGGGGGGCGAAGGGAGCGAGCCGGAAAGCGCTCAGTGGCCGAGGCTGTTCGATACATTCAGATCGATCTTCCCCCAGGCCAATGACGTAGGGACGTTCAACGGCTTTGGCGCCACGAAGAACAGCGAGAAGATCGACGCGGTTCTGGTGACGCGGCAGTTTCGAACCGTTGGCGCGGCCATCGACCGGCGGATGCCCGATGGGCGGTACCCCAGCGATCACTGGCCCGTCACGGCACGGGTGAGGCTGCCGATCGTGAAAGAGGAACCTTGAAGCGCTCGGCGGGCGGGCTTATTTGTCGCGACCCAACAGGTAGTAGAGGACGAGCCCGACAATCGGCAGCAGCAGGATGAGGAGCAGCCACAGCACTTTGTGGCCCAGCGGCTTCGAGCCCGTGAGGACCTCGAAGGCGGCGATGAGGAAGAGAACGAAGTGCAGAACGCCGATAATCGTGTACAGCATCGCTGAGGTTCCTCCGGCGCGCGGCGGGCAAAGAGTCCGCGTGTGTGAGCGCATGAAAAGATAGCCCGCCGAAGAGGCGGGCCATCTTGAAACGTGCGCAGGGGAAGAGAAAGGAAAGCGAGGGCGGTCAGGGTGCCCAGACGTTGCTCACCTGCCGATGCTCAAACACCGGGACTTTATCGCCAGCGGGGGGCGCGGTGCCGTTCGTGCCGTTCAGGTGCAGCGAACCGGTGGAGAGGCCCGGGAAGTGCTCGCCCTGCCAGGAGGCGGGGTATTTCTCGTCGTCCATCTCGAGCGCGGCGCGCGTGGGGAAGAGCGGGCGGAAGGTGTCGCACATTACGGCGAGTTCGGCGGTGTAGGTGGCGCTGAGAGAGGCCTCGATGGTGCCGGGGTGCGGGCCGTGGGGGATGCCCTGCGGGTGTAGCGTGAGGCTGCCGACCTCGATGCCCTTGCGGCTGCCGAAGTTGCCCTCGACGTAGTAGAGCACTTCGTCGCTGTCGAGGTTACTGTGGTTGTAGGGAACCTTGATGGCCTGGGGGTGGTAGTCGAGCATGCGCGGGCAGAACGAGCAGATCACGAAGTTGTGCGCTTCGAAGGTCTGGTGGATCGGCGGGGGCATGTGCAGTTTGCCCGTGATCGGGCTGAAATCGTCCACGTTGAAGACGAAGGGGTAGTAGCAGCCATCCCAGCCCACAACGTCGAGCGGGTGGTAGTGGTAGATGTATGAGTGAACAAGGTTTCGGGCTTTGATGCGTACCTCGAAGTCTCCCCTTTCGTCCCAGGTCATGGGGAACTCGGGGATCTTCAGGTCACGCTCGCAGTAGGGAGAGTGCTCGAGGAACTGCCGGGTGTCCTTGCTCATATACCCGCGCGGCGGCTGGATGTGGCTGCCGTTGCAGGTTTCGATGAGCAGGAACTTGCCGAACGGGCAGGCATCGATGGGCGGGCCGCCGTCAGTAGGCTTGCCGTCCGCCCCGTTCTCTCGCTTGTTCCAGATGAGTTTGTAGATGACCCCCTTGGGGATGACGAGGTAGTCTTTGGGGCCGAACTTGAGCGTGCCGAGCATGGTGTGGCAGACGCCCGAGCCGAAGTGGATGAAGATGCACTCGTCGCCCTGGCCGTTCTTGAAGTGATAGGCCATCTGCTCGGCGGGGTTGCCCACGGCCATTTCGCAGTCCGCGTTGCCGAAGAGCACCACGCGCCCGGTGACGAAGTCGCCCCGCGGCGACATGGGCGCTGATTTCAGGTGCCGCATGCGCATCACGTCGGTCTCAACGTACTCAACAGCGGTCGAGTAGAGTTTGGTCCAGCCGTAGACCTGCGTCGGCGGATGGATGTGGTACATGGTGGTGGTCGCCCCGGCGAACCCTTCGGTGCCGAAGACCTCCTCGGAGTAGAGACAGCCGTCGGGGCGGCGGAACTGAACGTGCCGCTTGCTGGGCAACAGACCGAGTTTGGTGTAGTACGGCATCTGGGGTGCTCCTTCTGGGGGCCTTGACGACTGATTTTATCCGCTGCGGGACCGGTCGGAGCGCGCACCTACCCCCTGGGAGCGAGTGCCCGGGGGGTAGCGGATGCGGTAGGCTTTGCTGGGTGGATCAGACCGTCGCGCGGGTTGCACCCTCGGTGGGGTTGATGCGGAAGAGGCTCGCAACGTTCCGCAGGAAGTAGGGGTTCGCGCCGGCGGCGACGCTCAAGAGCGTGGCGGTGGCGCTCAGCCGCAAGTAGAGGGTGGGTTCGGCAACGTCAAACTGCAACTCTCCCTGAACCACGATGAGTCCCGCGGCGATGCCTAGGTACACGCACAGGCCATGGAGCACAGCGGTGCCCGAACGCAGATGAGCAACAGCAGTCACGTTCGGCCGTAAGAGGCGTATGCCGTAGGTTCCAAGGACGGAACCGAAC
Source organism: Phycisphaeraceae bacterium (assembly GCA_019636615.1). Lineage (GTDB taxonomy): Bacteria > Planctomycetota > Phycisphaerae > Phycisphaerales > UBA1924 > UBA2402. Next base: position 141,541 of record JAHBXF010000002.1, read on the forward strand.
ACGCAGAGCATGAGAAGATTGGTGGGGGTAAAACTGAGGATGATTACCGCAAGATAGAAGGGGAAACACACGATGAGTTGCCAGAAGGGCAATATCATCGGGCTGCCGTTCTTCGATTGGGTTTGTTGCCGAGCCTGCATGAACTTCGTCAGGAATGCGGTCGCGGCTTGGGCGTATTCATCGTTCTCAAGACGGCATCCTGCTACGCCGTTCGATACGCACCCAGAGGTCAGGGGTGCGAGCATGGCGCACATCGCTGTGTAGCACTCCGCGCAGTTCTTGCAGCCGGCCAGATGATGATTGTGGCCACCAGACTGCGTTTCAGAGTGCGCGGTTTGACCCACCTCTTCCGGGCGGTGCCCGGTCGCAACCGCATTCAGGGGTGCCGAGGCTACTTGCTGTATGTTCCTTTGACAGATGACTGGGGCCGCGGGCTGTTCGAGGTTCTTGAAGCATGACGCCACAATGACATCCCGCCAAGGTTTGCTCGGAATGGTCAGGCCCACGCCAAAGATGAGCAACCACATGAGGAAAGCGATGATCAACTTTGTACGATCATCCTTCTTCCCAAACAACCAAGCAAGGAAAGAGCTGAAATAGCCGCCGGCCGGGGCTTTCGTATCGGCTTGTGGAGCGGTCGACGACAGGTCACCCGTGGGTGACCCCGGATCGGGTGTTTCTGGCCGGTCTGTGTCGGGCATGCTGAACTCCTCGGGTGATCCCCGGCAGAAGGCGGGGAGTCCAACGAGAGAGAAGCATCGCTAGAAATCGGCGCGCAAAAAACGCTACAACTTCAGAGCGAGGCCTCGATCGCCTCTACCCATGCATGAAGGATCAACATGTGCAGTTCCTGAATGCGGTCGCTGGTGGCGCCGGGCACGATGATCTCGTGCGTGCACCTGCCGGCCATCTCGCCGCCTCGACGGCCCAGAAGCGAGATGGTGGCGATGCCCATCTCAGATGCGGCTTCGCGGGCCCGCAGCATGTTGGGAGAGTTGCCGCTTGTCGAGAGCAAGATGAGGGTGTCGCCGGGGCGGCCCAGACCCTTCACCCATCGTGAAAATACGTGCTCGAAGCCGTAATCATTGGCCGTGCAGGTGATGTGACCGGGTTCGGTGCAGGCGATCGCGGCCAGCGGCGCACGGTCTGCCCTGAAACGGCCGGTGAGTTCTTCGGCGAAGTGTGCCGCGTCGCAGAGAGAGCCGCCGTTGCCGCAGATCAGGACTTTGCCGCCCGCGCGCAGGGTCGCCACGAGCGTGGACGCGGCGGCGTCGACCGCCGCGAGGGAGGCTTCATCCCGCCGGAAACTCTCAAGGGCCTCCGCGGCGACGGCCAGGGCGAGCGGGATCGAGGGGTGGCTGGGGTGCTGTGGCATCGTCCCTGGGCGGAGCGTGTGGGGAAGGAAGTTGTGGCCGGGGGCGTTGTCAGTTCTGGTGGCCGGCGGGGGCGTGGACCTGTTCGCCGGGGAACTGCTTGATGCCGTCCTGCTTGTTGGTGCGGCCGGTGCCCTTGGCAACGGGGCTGCGCTCGGGGATGACGAACTCGCTGTTGGGCAGCGTGTCGTTGTGACGGATGGCGGCGTCGGCGGCGGCGAGCATGGTGTCGTCGCTGTTCTCGTAGAGGTCGCGGAAGCGGTGCTGGATCTCGACTTCGGCGATGTCGAAGAAGTGCAGCGCGGCGGCTTTATCCCGCAGAAACTCGGTGTCGCCCGAGCCGTTGCCCGCGTGGCTCTGTAGGTCGGCGTCGAGTTTGGCCAGGGTGCAGGCGAAAGCGTGGAGGTACATGGCGACATCCGCCATGCGGGCCTGAACCGCCTGCCGCTCGAGCATCTTCACGTCGTACTTCTTGCTCATCACCTTGAACTTGTGGCTGTGCTCGCGCGTGAGCGCCGCGAGACGCTCGCCGTGCACGGCCAACTCGGCCGACTTGATCCTGGTGAGGCGTTTGAGCGCGGGCCGCACGCCCAGGAACACTTCGAGGCCCAGGGGAATGGCCCGTTTCATCACGGCCGGGCGGAAGGTGTTGCGCAGGGCCTTGGCGACGAACGCGCCGAACGACTCGCCCTCTTCCTTGAGCAGGGCGCTGCGTACGCCGAGCATCATCTCGGCCAGTTGCTTGCCGCCGTAGCCAAAGACGTACGACTGCATCACCTCGTTGGCGCCTTCAACGATGAGGTTGATGCGGGAATCGCGGAAGACGCGCTCCACCTCGTTCTCGGTCATGTACGACTCGCCGCCCATGATCTGCAGGGCGTCGTTGGCGACCCGCCAGCCCATCTCGGAGCAGAAGACCTTGCAGATGGCCGTTTCGACCTGGATGTCTTCGTCGCCGCGGTCGAGCATGCCCGTGGTCATGTACAGCACGGCGTCCATGGCGTAGGTGAGCGCGGCCATATGCGCCACGCGCACGCGCACGAGTTCTTTGTCTGCCAGGGGGGCCTTGAACTGGAACCGGGTGCGCGACCACTTGGTGGATTGGTCCATCGCCTTGCGGGCGCCGCCCAGCATGCCCGCCGAGAGGGTGCAGCGGCCGTAGTTCAGGCACGAGAGGGCCATCTGAAGGCCGCGTCCCTCTTTGCCCAGGAGGTGGTCTTTGTGCACGCGCACACCGTGGAAGCGGATGCGGGCCTGCCACGTGCCGCGGATGCCGCACTTGCTGCGGTTTTTCTGGTAGATTTCAACGCCATCCATCCACGGGTGGAGGACCAGCGCGGAGATCTTGCCCTGGCCGTCGTCGCGCTTCTCGCGGGCCATGACGGTGAAGAGGCCCGAGATCGCGCCGCTGGTGGCCCACTTCTTCTCGCCGTAGACCAGGAAGTCATCGCCGTCTTTGACGAAGTATGTTTCCTGCCCGCCGGCGTCGCAGCCGACGTTGGGCTCGGAGAGGCAGAACGCGCTGAGCCAGTCTTTTGCGAGGTGGGGCAGCCACTTGGCTTTCTGCTCGGGGGTGCCGTAGAGCATCACGGCCTTGCAGCCGATGGACTGGTGCGCCGAGACAAGCACCGCTGTTGAACCGCAGGAGTGGCCGATGCACTCGAGCACCCGGTTGTACGACGTGATGCCCATGCCCAGCCCGCCGAACTCTTTGGGGATGGTCATCCCGAGCACGCCGAGCTGGAAGAGACGGTCGATCACCCAGCGAGGGATCTCCTGCTCCTGATCGATGAGGATGGCGGGGTGCTCGTTGCGCAGGTATTCTTCGAGGCGGGCGAGCAACTGGTCGCACTCTGCCTGTTCACGGGCGGTGGTTGTGGGGTATGGGAAGTAGAACTCTTCCTTCACGTTCCCCCAGAAGAGGTTCTTCACCGGGCCCATCTTGGTCGGTTCGGCGCCGAGCCATTCTTCAGCCTGCTCGATGAGCGTGCGGTCGGCGGCGGAGATGCCCTTGAGGTCTTTGAGGCTGGACATGGCGGAGACGCTCCTGACGTGGTGTGGAGTTCGGGCAGAGGGAACGGGCGGCCGGGGGGCGAGGGGTTACTTCCTGGGAGTAGCCTTCGCAAAGAAGTTTGCGATGGCTTCACGCCCGGCCGGGGTGCTCCGCAATCGTATCAGGTGACGACGCTCGGTTTCGAGTGCCGCCTGCCAGCCGCGTGAAAGCCCCGCATCGACCGCCGCGAGGACGGCGGCTCTCGGACCTTGGGTGTCGGCTGCCTGGAGTCTTTGGAGTGATTCCAGACTCTGCCGCGCCGTGTGGGGGCGGACCAATGGATGGGCGGTGCTCGACCGGCCGACCCACCGCAGGGGGGCTCCGTCGCGGGGCAGGGGGGCAAGCCGCTCGGCGGCGACCAGCCATCGGCACGCCTCGTCGAGAAGGGAAGATGAGTCCGCGGCCACCGCGTCAAAGAGCCCCGCCTCGCACGCTTTGTCGAAGAGCATGGGGGTGCCCGACATGGTCATCGATATGGCGGCCTCGGGCTCCATTCTTGCAGGAAGCAGGTTGGTGCCACCCCAGCCCGGGCAGATCGAGAGGCCCGCTTCGGGCAGGCCGACCGGGTAAGGCTTGCCGGGTTGGCCGTCTCGCGCGGCGGGAGGGGCGGCCACGAGACCATCGCAGTGCATCGCGAGTTCGAGCCCGCCTCCCAACGCCGCGCCGTTGATCGCGGCCACCGTGGGGCAGGGAAGTTGCGAGAGCCGACCGAAGACGGCCGATCCGTAGGCCAGATAACGGTCGAGTTGATCGTCGTCGAGTTCCTGAATGGCTTTGAGGTCTGCCCCCGCGACGAAGACCCGCTCGGAGGCCGACCGCAGGACGAGGCCCCGGGCCGAGGAGGGAACACGCGCGAGCGCGGCATCGAGTTCCTGAATCAGCGAAAGATCAAGCACGACCACGGGTTTGCCCGGCTGTTCGAGCGTGAGTGTGTAGATGCCCGCGAAGGGTCCGGAGTCGATCTGCTCGAGCGGCAAGGGCTGGTTGGTCATGCCGCGGATTATAAGGAGAGCCGTGGGTCCGCGTGGGGGCCGCGGCCTCAGGAGGGAGAATCAGCCAGAGCGAGCGCGGCCGAGATGGACTCCAGGAGTTCTTCGAAGCGGAAGGGCTTGGCGAGGATGATGCTGCGGGTGTCGCCGGAAATAGCGTCGACCGATCCGCCGCTGATCATGAGCGCCGGCACGCGCGAGCCTTTCTCTCGCAGCGCCCGCAGAGTCTCAGAGCCGTTCATCACGGGCATGTCCTGATCGAGTATGAGCAGCCTGACCCGGTCGCCCAGTTCCATCGCGAGTTCGAGGGCCTTGGCCCCGTCGTTGGCGGTGACCACCTGCACGCCGAGGGCGCTGAGCCTCATCGCCATGAGGTCGCGCACGGCCCGGGTATCTTCGGCGACCAGGACAACCCCGCCGTGCATCGGGGCAAGACGTGTGACCACGTCCACCTTGTGCTTGTCGGGGATCTCGGAAGGATCGATCCTGGGGAGTGTGACGGTGAAGGTGGTTCCCTGTCCGGGGATCGAGGCGACCTTGGCATCGCCCTTGTGCTGCTTGACGATTCCTGAGACAATCGCCAGGCCCAGCCCCGTGCCCTGCCCTCTGGGCTTGGTCGAGAAGAAGGGCTCGAAGACACGGTTGATGACTTCGGGCGGGATGCCCTCTCCTGAGTCGGCGACCGTGAGCACGCACGAGCAGGGGTCGCCCTGAGCCTGGCGCAGGCCGATCGCGACCCTGCCCGATGCGGGTATGGCGTCGCGGGCGTTGAGCATGAGGTTCAGCACCAACTGGTGGAGTTTGCCCCTGTCGCCCAGCACCCAGACATTGGGGTCTACTCCCGAGGAATCTACCGTGATCCGCGCCGGGTAGAGGCCCTTGAACGCGTGCAGTGTATCGGTGATCACTTCGCTGAAGTTTGTGGGCGCAGCCACGGTCGGTTCGCGGCGTGCGAATGTCAGGAGCGACTTGGTCGTCTGGCCCGCTTGCTCGGCCGCGAGCCGCAGCGCCGTGAGGTATTCTGTGAGCGGGCTGTCGTCGGGTACTTGCGACGAAATGATGGAGAGGTAGCCGTAAATCGCGGTGAGTTGGTTGTTGATGTCGTGGGCGATGCCGCTGGCGAGTTGGCCGATGGCGTCCATTTTCTGCGATTGCCGCAGCGATTCTTCGAGAATCGCACGCTCGCTCACATCATGAACCGCCAGGCTGACACCGATGACACCCGAGGAACCGCTGAAAACCGGCTGAACACTCACGTGCCAGACCCGGGGGTTGGCCGAACCGGGCATCATGGCCGACACCTCGATGTTGGTGCGGGTTTCGCCGGTCGTCAGGGCCCGCATGCACATGGGGTGCAGGTGCGGCGCGAGTTCGGGCAGGGCTGTCAGGAACGGCTTGCCGACGACATTCGCCCCGCTGTCACGGTCTGCGAGTTTCAGCATCATCGAGTTGATCCGCTGGATGGCCAGTTCGGTATCGAGGAAGCACAACCCCGTCGGGGTTGAGGCGTACACGGCTTCGAGTTCTGCCAGCCGCAGCAACGTGTGCTCTTCCGCGGCCTTCTGCGTGCGGACGGCCTGCTCGAGCGCCGACGTGCGTTCGAGAACCCGGGTCTCGAGCAGCCGCTGGTTTTCTTCGAGCAGGCGCTGGGCCTCGGCCCGCCGGGATATCTCCCCGGCCAGCGAGTCGTTCGCTCGGCTCAGTTCCGAAGGGCTCGGCAGCCGCAGCGCGTGCGGGATCATCGGCCAGAGGGCCACGGCTGTCGCGATGGAGATCGCGCCCGTCGCCGCCTTGATCACCCCGTCGAATCGGTACATGGGGTGCCAATAGGCCACAATCCCCAGCACGTGCGTGGTGCCGCAGAAAAGAATGAAGAGCGCGAACATGCCGAACAGCCAGCGGAAGGCCAGGTCTTTGCGGCGACGCATGAAGAACGCCAGCGCGACCGGGATTGAAAAATACGCCATCGCGATCACGGCATCAGACACGACATGCAGCCAGATGATCTCGGCGCGGTCGCCGACGCACCTGGCACGCGCCACAAAGTCGGTGGTAAAGAGGTTCTTGAAAAATCCACCCTCCGCCGGTGTGCACAGCAGACAGTCTTCGAGCATGGCCGACTCCCCTTCCCGCGCGGCAACCTTTGGACGATCGCCATGAGCGGTCGCAGACGCTTCAAAACTGGGCTGTATATACATCCCAAGAGGTCTTGAATTGACACGCCGCTCGTCGAATGATAGTTGCTCTGAGTTCCAAGGGGCGTGCCGGGCAGGGCAGGAATGAGACCCTGTTGTCGCGTAAAGGCTGCTGTCTCTTCTCATCGCTGTTTCACTCGGCCTGGCATGAACTGTTCGCGCACATGTGTGTGCGTGTCTTGCATCCGACTTGCGCTCGTACTTCGCATGTCATGCGCCCGCCATCCGAACTGAGCGCGAGTGATCAGTTGGTCGAAGCATCGATCGCCGTCGCAACCAATGGCTCGCCTCGCCATCACGCACGGTCGAAGAGTCGGCGACTCGTCTGGTCGTCTGCCCCCCGCGCGGCCGGCTTCTACCCGGTCTGGGCTTTGGCGCGCAGGCCCACCGCGTGGCGACATGCCCTGCCCGTCGATCCCGCTCGCTGGTGCCGGGGCGAATGCCTCATACCTTTGAGTCGCATGACTACGGCCAGACACGATGCGGGCGGGTGTGGAGAGGGTGGCGCCACCGCTGCCCGGAGCGGACGCACCCTGCCGCTTCAGGTGCTGCCCGGCGGCGCCAGGCCGCAGGGGCCCGCGGGTGCATCTCAGGTGCGCAAGTCGCGCATGGGCAAGTGGCGAGCGGTCGTTCTGGCCCTTGTCAATGTGCTCATGGCCGCGCACATCATCCAGTGGCTCATCACGGGCATGACACTGGGCCCGGTCGAGCCATCCGAAGCGATGTACACCCTCGAACGCGGGGAGTTGAACCCCGGATTTGTCTTCTTCGTGGCCGCGCTCACGGCGACTTTTCTCTTTGGCCGGTTCTTCTGCGGCTGGGGGTGCCACGTGGTCGCGTTGCAGGATGCCTGCACGTGGTTCATGAACAGGCTCGGGGTTCGGCCCAGACCGTTCCGATCCAGGCTCTTGATGTGGGCTCCGCTGCTGCTCGCGCTCTACATGTTCGTCTGGCCCACGTTCAAGCGCGAGGCCCTCTTCCCGCTCCTGCGCTGGGCCGGGGTGCAGTCTCCATACTGGCTTGAAGAACCTCCGCCCTTCCCGGGCATCACGCCGCACTTCTTCGTTGAAAACTTCTGGGCGACATTCCCCCCCTGGTATGTCGCGATTCCCTTCCTGGCGGTGTGCGGCTTTGCGGCTGTCTACTTCCTCGGGTCGAAGGGGTTCTGCACTTATGGCTGCCCATACGGCGGGTTCTTTGCACCCGTTGACCGCGTGGCCATCGGCCGGATCGTGGTGACCGATGCCTGCAACGGTTGCGGTCATTGCACGGCGGTGTGCAGTTCCAACGTTCGTGTTCACCAGGAAGTGAAAGACTTTGGCAAGATCGTTGACCCCGGCTGCATGAAGTGTCTCGACTGCGTGAGCATCTGCCCGAATGATGCGCTGAAGTTCTCGTTCGCCTCACCCGCGGTTTTCACCCGGGGCCGCACCGAGGCCGCCAAAGCGGGGGCCACGCAGCGCCCTCCCTATGACCTGACGTGGTGGGGGGACCTGGCGCTTTTCACGGTGGGTCTTGGGCTCTTTGTCTCTTTCCGTGGCATGTTCGACATGGTGCCCCTGCTCATGGCCGGCGGCATCGCCGCCATCGGCGCGTTCGGCGCGTGGAAACTCTGGCACCTGATCTTGAGCCCCAACGTGCGCCTGCAGAGCCTGCTGCTGAAGAACAAGGGGTCGCTGCGTCCCGCCGGGGTTGTCTTCGGCGTTGCCACCCTCCTCATGCTCGCCGTGGCGGTCTGGGGTGGAACGGTGAACTACCACCGCTGGCAGGGCGACATGCTCGATACACGCGTGGCGGTGCCGTACGAAGTGGTCTTCGCCCCCGGCTATGCGCCACGCCCCGAAGACAAGGCGCTCGCCGAGCGGGCGCTCGCACACCTCGAACGATCGGGGGCTCCGGCTGAGGGGGGCATCGGCTGGAAGCACCTCCCCGCGACGAAGGTGCGCATGGCGTGGCTCCACGCCGTCGCTGGAGACTTTGAATGGGCCGAACGTCGGCTGACACAGGCCATCGACGAGGGCACGCCAAACGGCGACATGGTCTTTTCTCTCGCACGCATTTACATGCTCTCGGGCCGGCCGCCGCAGGACGGCAAGGCCCTGTACGAACGGGTGCTGGAGAAAAACCCCAGGCTCGATGTCGTCCGGGTGGCCCTCGCGGGGATGGAGTTGCAGTTCGGCGGCGGCGACATCGCGGCAAGGCACGCGGCGATGGTTCTTGAACGGGCCGACACCGCGCTGCCGGGAGACCTCGTGCGCGCGGCCGAGATCATGATCGATGCCGGGCGTCCGCGCGACGCCTTGACGGCCATGGAACGGGCGGTGAACACCCGCCCGAATGTCGCCCTGCTCCGCGCGGGGCTGGCGCAGGCCGCGCGATTCAGCGGCGATCTTCCCAGAGCGGTGACGGAGTTGCGCCGCGCCACCGAACTGGCTGAAGAGCAGCTCGTGTTCCACATCCGACTGATCGAAACCCTCGCCGAGATGGGCGACATCAAGGGCGCTCAAGAGGCCGAGGCCAGAGCGGTCGAGATTCAGAGGCGCATCCAGCAGCGGATGGCCCCGCCCCGTTGAGCGCGGCGTGCCTGACCGGGGTTCAGTCTTCGTCGAAGACGGGCAGGGCGCAGTGTCCGCCGTTCTTGGCGTGGTAGTCCTGGTGATATTCCTCGGCCTGGTAGAACGTGGGGGCGGGCGCCGCGACTACCTGCGTCACGATGGGGCGCGTCTTGTAGTAGAGTTTCTCCCGCAGGTGCGCGATATACGCCCGGGCTTGTTCGTACTGCTCGGGCGAGTCGGCGAAAATCGCCGAGCGGTATTGCGTGCCGACATCGGGGCCCTGGCGGTTGAGTTGGGTCGCGTCGTGAAAGCGGAAGAAGTGCTTGAGCAGGTCGTTGTAGGTGATGCGTGCGGGGTCAAAGACCACGCGCACGGTCTCGGCGTGACCGGTGCGGCCCGTGCACACCTGTTTGTAGGTGGGGTTCGAGACGGTCCCTCCCTGGTAGCCGCTGACCACATCGATGACGCCCGGGAGTTGCTGGAAGCGGTCTTCCACACCCCAGAAGCAGCCGCCGCCGAAGTACGCGGTCTGCGTTTTCACGGGCTGCGCGGCGGGGGGCAGTTCTTCGCCCTTCTCATGAAACGTCAGCGACGCGGAGTTGAGGCAGTAGCGCAGCCCCGTGGGGGCCGGGCCGTCGCCGAAGACATGGCCCAGGTGGCCATCGCAGCGGGCGCACAGAATCTCGGTGCGGATCATCCCGTGAGAGGTGTCGCGCACGGTCGCGATGTGGGCGTGGTCGTAGGGTTTGTAGAAACTCGGCCAGCCGGTGCCTGAGTTGAACTTGGCGTCGCTGGCGAAGAGGGGCAGGCTGCACAGTTTGCACACATACACGCCCTCTTTCTTGTTGTCGAGCAGGTTGCCGCAGAAGGCGGGCTCTGTTCCCTTCTTCAGAAGCACCCGGGCCTCTTCGGGCGAGAGGTTGCGGGCGAGTTCTTCGATGCGTTCTTTGCTCAGGGGCGTGATGTCGTGCATCGTGCCCGAGTATGAAGGGCCTTTGGGCGCGTTGGCGTTGTCGGTCATGGTCTTGGTCCCGGGGCGTGCGGTTTCGGGGCCGCTGTCCCGTGTCAGAGAGAAGGTCATCGCCGCGGCGGCCGAGGCGGCGCAGAGAAAAAGAATGAACAGGGCTGTGGGTTTCATCTGTGGGCCTCAATCCGGCCTGCGTTGCTGGCCAAAGCAGAAGCGGGGGTGTCGCGGGTCACATTCATGTCGGGTCTCGAGCGCGGGGTCGTGCTGGTATTCGTTCGCGGGCAGAGATTGGACGTTGCCGGTGGCCGGGAAGTTCGCTCACGACCTTCGAGAGGCCCCGGGCGGTGCAAAGCAGAGCATTTTACTCGGTGTATGTTGGGATGCCCGGGGGAAAGGCCGCGAGAAAGGCCCTGCCGTAACGGGCGGTGAGCACGCGTGGGTCGAGCACCACAATCCTGCCAGTGTCGCTTTTGCTGCGGATCAACCGGCCGAAACCCTGCTTGAACCGCACGATCGCGCGCGGCAGAGATTCTTCCATGAACGGGTTGCCCCCCCTCTCTTCGATCCGGTCTAGTCGTGCCTGGGTGAGGGGGCGGTCGGGAGGGTCGAAGGGCAACTTCGTGATGATCACGTTGCGCAGGGCCCTGCCGCGGACATCGACCCCCTGCCAGAATGATGCGGCCCCGAGAAGCACGGAGCGGTCGTTCTCGCGGAACCGCTGGAGGATGTGCGTGCGCGAGCCGTCGCGCCCTTGCGCGAGCAGCGGGATGCCCATCTCGGCCAGCGGCTCGGCCAGTTCCGAGGCCACGGCGTTGAGCGAGGCGAAACTGGTGAAGAGGACGAACGCCCCGCCGTCGGTCTCGCGCACATGATGCAGGATGTGCGCGGCCAGGGCCTGATTGAATGGGAGCGGGCGGGGCTCGATCTGCGAGTCTTCTCCGCCACGGGGCCCGGTGGCTAACGAGCGCACCAGGTGGATCGACGCCTGCGCCGCGTAATCAAACGGGCTGCCGGCCTGAAAGACCCTGGCCCCTTCGCAGCCGAGGCGGCCGATGATGTGGGCGAAAGCGGTTTCGGCGGTCTCCTGGGTTTCGTCCGGCTTGATCGACCTGGTCGCCAGTGTCGCGCTGGTGAGGACCACGCTGAACTTCTGGCGGAAGAGCCGTTCGCGCAGGATCGGTGCGACTTCGATCGGGGCGCAGCCCAGCGACACGCGCTGGGTCGATTGCCTGGCCCCCGGGCCGGTCTCGTCGTCGCCGGCGAAGCCGCTGAGTTCGATCCAGTACGCGTAGTCGGGCAAGGCCTGCGACAAGAGCACGTCGGCATCGGCGGCGATGGCCTCGGCTCGCTGGGCATAGGCGTTGAGTTCGAAGCGGTCCGCGTCCTGCGTCACGGCCTGCTGCAGCGAACGCAGCCGCAGCGCGAGTTCGCGCATCACCGGCGTGAGGGTGTTGGCCACGGCCCCCGGCGTGCGCAGCCGCAGCACGTTGTCGCTCTCGGTGAACTCGGCGCCGGGCCGGCGCGGCGCACCGCCGCCCTCCCGCTTCACGGCGCGAAGGTGCGACACGAGCGATTCAAAGAACGCGCGAGAGGCTGTCATGGCGCGCGAGGCCAGGGAGATGGCGCGGTCGAGGGCCGCGTTCTCGCCCTCGCCCACGACCAACTGCGGCAGGTATCCGCCCCGCGCCGAGCGCGGGTTCACTAGCGTGCCCAGCAGAAAGTTCACGCGGGATTCGGAGAGTGTCACGCCGAAGTGCTCGCAGGCGATGTCTTCCACGCTGTGCGCTTCGTCAAGAATCACGTGGTCATACTCGGGCAGAATCGAGAAGTCCTGGGTGCGCAGGGCCAGGTCGGCGAAGAAGAGGGCGTGGTTGCAGACGATCAGGTTCGCCCCGTCGAGGCGGGCCCGCGCGTTCTGGTAAAAACACTGTTCATAGGTGGGGCACTTGCGCCCCATGCAGTTGCCGCTGTCAGATTGCACGCGGTCCCACACCGCCGGGCGTTCAAGGCGAGGCAGCGACGAGAGCGTGCCCTCGCGGGTCTGATACGCCCAGTCTTCCACCACGTGCAGGCTGCGCCGGGCCGCCGGGTCGCCGAAGAGACGGTCTTGACGCTGCGAGGCCAGTTGCAGCCGCCTGATGCTCAGATAGTTGCCCCGCCCCTTGGCCAGGATCGGCCGCACGGGCATCTCGGCGGGCCACGCCACGGCGCCCTCGCCCAGCGCCATCGGCGGTTCTTCGGGCGCAAGGGGCAACCCCAGCGCCCGCAGCAGCAGCGGGATGTCTTTGTGCACCAACTGTTCCTGCAGCGAGATCGTGTGCGTCGAGATCACCACCCGTTCGCCCGCGCGGCACCGCAGAATCGCCGGCAGCAGATACGCGAAGCTCTTCCCGATGCCCGTGCCCGCCTCGGCGAGCAGGTGCGAGCGAGATTCCATCGCGCTGTTGACCGCCTGGGCCAACGCCTGTTGTTCGGCGCGGGCCTCAAAGCCATCGCCCAGCGTCGCCGCGATCGGGCCCGAGGCGGAGAGGATGGTTTCGAGCGCTGTCAACGTGGGCCATGGTACGGAAGGGGCGGGCGAGCCACCGCCGCGGTGGGAGCGGCCGAGCCCGCGGATGCTTCAAAAAAAGAAGCCCCCGGGCGGTGGGAACCCGGGGGCTCGGGGAGGTGCAGGGTCAAGGGTCTAGAAACAGACCGGCGGGGGTGGACCGCACGACTTGAGCCCTGCTGTGGTGGGCCGGAGATGAAGAGGAAGGCTGGCATGCGGACAAGGCGCGGTGTTCCCGAACCCGTTTCGTGCACGCGCGAGATACTCCGTGGCTGGAGAGCCTGGCGCTGGCCGGCGCCGGGCCCCGTGGTGTGCCCGCCCCGCGGACATTCCGCGGATGGCCACGCGGGGGCGGTCGCCGTTTGTCCTCGCGACGGCCGAGCGATGGGTCGGCGTCGGTCCTCGAGCTGCCGCCCCGCCGGTCTTCCTACTTACCGGCGGCTTGGTCCACGGGCTCGGTTGCACCGTCGTCCACATCGTGTGTGCTCAGCCTTCCTCTTGCACCACCGGCCCACACGTCTGCTGCTGTGCGTGTGCTGTGGGCGGGTGCGGCGCTGGTGGTCTCAGCGCGGCGGTTTCTCCTCTGGTGTCGCGTGATGATCGGTACGGGCGGCGGGCTTCAACTGCACCCCATGCTGTTGCCGCAGTTGACGCACTTGTAGCAGGTGCCGCTGCGCACCGTGATGGTGCCGCAGACATCGCACGCGGGCGCATCGCCCACAGATTCCATGTACACATCCAGGGTCGCGGTCATCGACTTGGCCACCCCGTCTTTGCTCTCGACCTGCACCACCGACTGGTGGAAGTGCGTCGAGACCGTGGGGTCGTCGCCGGTCTGGCTTGCGCCCGAGAAGCGTGAGGCCGGTGCGGTGTCTACCACGGTGCGGCGTTCGGGGGCCGCGGCCAGTGGTGGGGCCGGTGCGGGTGCGGGTGCAAGGTCTCCGCCGCGCCGGGGCGCGTTGGCCTCGCGATAGCCCTCGACGAACTGCATGCCCATCCAGCGGAAGATGTAGTCGACCAGGCTCTTGGCCAGGGGAATGTCGCGGTTCTCGGTGATGCCCGCGGGCTCGAAGCGCTGGTGACTGAACTTGTCGACCAGGCTCTTGACCGGCACGCCGTACTGCAGCGCGACGCTCGTGGCCGTGCCCAGAGAGTCCATCAGCCCGCCGATGGTCGAGCCTTCCTTGCTCATCGTGATGAACAACTCGCCCGGCTGCCCGTCGTCATAGAGGCCCACCGTGAGATACCCCTCGTGCCCGGCCACGTTGAACCGGTGCGTCACGCTGCGGCGGGTGTCGGGCAGGCGGCGTCGGTGAGCGCGCGGCGGGGAGGGATGAACGCCTTGCCCGTCAGTCACCGCCGCAACCGCCGCGAGGGCACCATTGCCGTTCGTGCTCGGCGCGGTCTGGGCCGGCGTAGGGTGGTCGGCGGGTTCCTCGGCGGTGCCGGACTCCTGCCTGGCTTCCTTCTTCGCCTCGTCGGTGGTGGCCGAGAGGGGCTGGCTGAGTTTGCACCCGTCGCGGTAGAGCGCGTTGGCCTTCAGGCCCAGTTCCCACGACAGGCGGTAGCACCGCACAACGTCTTCCTCGGTGGCGTGGTTGGGAAGGTTGATGGTCTTCGAGATCGCGCCGCTGATGAAGGGCTGCGCCGCGGCCATCATCTTGATGTGCCCCTCGGGGGCGATGAACCGCTTGCCCAGTTTGCCGCAGGTGCTCGCGCAGTCAAAGACCGGCAGGTCTTCGGCACGCAGGTGTGGGGCGCCCTCGATGGTGCCCGTGCCGCAGATGGCCAGGTTGAGAGCCTCGATCTGCCGGGCCGAGAGCCCCAGGTGCTTGAGAAGGTTGAAGGAGGGATCGGCCGTGGCCGCGCCGGGGTCTACGCCGCACGCCTTGAGCGTCTCGGCGGGGATGGCCCACGCGGCGAAGGCGAAGCCAAGGTCAAAGGTGCCCGGCAGCGTCGCCTCGATGGCGTCCATGCTCTCGGGGCTCATGCCCTTGGCGGCCAGCCACTCGGAGAGCGTGCCTTTGCCCCCGGGGATGTTCACGTTGAGCGTGAGCGCCCCGAGGATGTAGGTCATGATCTCGGTGATCTGGCGGTCGGAATATCCCAGTGCCTTGAGGCCCGGCCGCACGCTCTCGTTGGCGATCTTGAAGTAGCCGCCGCCGGCGAGTTTCTTGAACTTCACCAGGGCGAAGTCGGGCTCGACACCCGTGGTGTCGCAGTCCATGAGCAGGCCGATGGTGCCCGTCGGCGCGATCACCGTCACCTGCGCGTTGCGGTAGCCGTGCTTCTCGCCCAGCGCCAGCGCTTCATCCCACGCTTTCACCGCGTGCGAGAGAAGGGCGCCCGCGTTGGCGATGCGCACCTTGCCCGACGAGAGCAGGGCGTGATCGATGGGCACAGGACGGATGCGCAGGTTCTCGTACTCGTTCGAATCGCGGCCCACGCCGTGCGCGGCCCGCCTGTGATTGCGGATCACCCGCAGCATGTTCTCGCGGTCGGCCGCGTACCCCGGGAAGGGCCCGTGCTCTTTGGCCATCTGCGCCGAGGCGCGGTACGAACGGCCCGTGAGGATCGACGTGAGCCCGGCGCACACGGCGCGCGCCTCGTCGCTGTCATAGGCGACGCCCGCCTGCATGAGCATCGCGCCCAGGTTGGCGTAGCCCAGGCCCAGCGTGCGGTATTTGTACGAAAGTTCGGCGATCTCGCGGCTGGGGAAGGCCGCCATGAGCACGCTGATCTCCAGAACGATCGTCCACAGGTCGATGCCGTGCTCGAAGCGCTCCACGTCGAAGGTACGACGCTCGGCGTCGTAGAACTTCATGACGTTGAGCGAGGCCAGATTGCAGGCCGTGTTGTCGAGGAACATGTACTCCGAGCAGGGGTTGCTGGCGTTGATGCGCCCCGCGTTCGGGCAGGTGTGCCACGCGTTGATCGTGGTGTCGTACTGCACGCCCGGGTCGGCGCAGCGCCAGGCGGCCGAGCCGATCTTCGCCCACAACTCGCGGGCGTTGAAGGTGCGGGCGGGCTCGCCCGAGACGCGGTGACGCGTCACCCAGTCGCCGTCGGCATCAACCGCGTCGAAGAACTCGTCCGGGATGCGCACCGAGTTGTTGCTGTTCTGCCCGCTGACGGTCTGATAGGCCTCGCCGTTGAAGTCGTAATCAAGTTCAAGGTTGAGGTCTTTGCACTGCTGCGTGAGGGCGCTGTCGTGCTTCTTGAGCAGTTTGAGCCCCTCGACCATCGCCTGCACCTTGATCTCTTCGCGCACCTTCCAGGTGACGAAGTTCTCGATGTCGGGGTGGTCCATGTCGAGGCAGACCATCTTGGCGGCGCGCCGGGTGGTGCCGCCGCTCTTGATGGCGCTGGCCGCGCGGTCGCCGATCTTGAGCCACGACATCAGGCCCGAGGAACGCCCGCCGCCCGAGAGTTTTTCCCCCTCGGCCCGCAGCGTGCTGAAGTTGGTGCCCGTGCCCGAACCATACTTGAAGAGGCGGGCCTCACGCACCCACAGGTCCATGATGCCCCCCTCGTTCACCAGGTCGTCCGAGACGCTCTGGATGAAGCAGGCGTGGGGCTGCGGGTGGGTATAGGCGTCGGCCGCGAGGCCGGGTTTGCCCGTCTTGGCGTTCACGATCCAGTGCCCCTGCGAGGGGCCGGTGATGCCGTAGGCGTAGTTGAGCCCCGTGTTGAACCACTGCGGGCTGTTGGGGGCGCACATCTGGTGCACCATCATGTACACCAGTTCGTCGTAGAAGGCCTGGGCATCCTCCTTGGTGTCGAAGTAGCCGTGCTTCTCGCCCCAGTGCCGCCAGCAGCCGGCCAGACGGTGGATGACCTGTTTGGCGCTTCGCTCGGGCCCGGTCACGGGTTTGCCGTCTTTGACTTTCGCCGGTGAAGCGCCGGGCAGGCCGTAGGGGTCTTCAAACTGGGGCACACCCGCCTTGCGGAAGTACTTGCTCACCATGATGTCCACGGCGAGTTGGCTCCACCCCTCGGGTGCGTGGGCATCCTTCATCTCGAAGACCACCGAGCCGTCGGGGTTGGTGATCTTGGAGGAACGCTGAGCCCACTTCACGGAAGCGAAGGGGTCGGTGCCGGCGGTGGTGAACTTGCGGGAGATTTTCATGATTCCGGCCCTCGTACGCGTAAGGCGATGAACTGACAAGTATCAAGACTGGGCATTCGGCATTCGGCATTCGTCAAACTGACTTCGGGCCGTCGCCTCTCTCGTGTGCCGTACTTAAACGACTGATCAAACCAGCCAACACTCTACTGACTTCATTCCAATCTGAAAAGAGGCTTTCGTATCCCTCGGAGGTCAGGAACCGCAACTCTTTGGCGGCCAACATATGTGTGTCCAACTCGAACAGACTGCCCCTTGCAATTTTCAAGTATCTGATGTAGTCCCTCTTGCTCCCTCTCCCGAATCCTTCTGCAATATTTGACGGGACCGACAAAGCAGAGCGGCGCATCTGCGAGACGAGTCCGAGTGCTTGCGACGGAGGGAAAGTGGCGGTTGCCTTCATCGCACGAATCGCTAAATCGAAACTCAACTTCCAGGCCCGCAGATCGCGATGTGACTTGATGACTCCCACGCGATGCTCCCGTCCATGCGATCAAGTTGAACCCACATTGCAAGGTACAAAATCCTAATGCCTAATGCCTAATGCCTAATGCCTAATGCCTAATGCCTAATGCCTAATGCCTAATGCCTAATGCCTAATGCCCCTCAATCCACCTTCGGCAACGTCAGCCCGCCCTGGTCCTGATACTTCCCGCCCTTGTCCGCATAACTCTTCTCGCACAGTTCGTCAGCGCGCAGGAAGATGAACTGCGCGATGCCTTCGTTGGGGTACACCTTGGCCGGCAGCGGGGTGGTGTTGCTGATTTCCAGCGTGACCTTGCCGCGCCACTCGGGCTCGAGGGGTGTGACGTTCACGATGAGGCCGCAGCGGGCATAGGTGCTCTTGCCCACGCAGATCACCAGCACGTCGCGCGGGATCTCGATGTATTCCACCGTTTCGCACAGGGCGAAGGAGTTGGGGGGAATGACCACGTGGTCAAGGCCCAGCGTGGCCGTGTCGATCTCCACCATCAGGTCGTCGGTGAACCGCTTGGGGTCAACGATGGTCACCTGCCCGGTGCGCGGCGTGGGGGTGAAGATCTTGAAGCGGGTGCCCACGCGCACGTCATACCCGTACGACGACACGCCGTACGAGATGCGGCCCTGGCGCTTCACGGCCTCTTCGAAAGGCTCGATCTTCACCTGCCGCCGGATCTGTCCATCGCTGAGGACGCCCACCGGAATCTCCCTTGTCTTGGCCCCACCGCGCGGCTGTGATCCTCTCCCTTCCTGAAAAAGCGAAGAGAGAGGGAACCGCCGAGCCGAGTTGCCGTACAAAATCCACCCAGACAATCGGTAAGTCGGAATGACTCACCGCCACAGGTACAGCATACCACAATCTGTGGTGGGTTCAAGAGGAGAATGCCCAAAATGCTGTGGCATTTCTGTGGACAACCAGTCGGTTGCGCGCAAGGCCCCGAATCTTCACAACTTGCGCGCCCCCAGAATTCGTCTGGGGTTGATGCCCCTTCCCACCCCCCAAAGGGTGGGGGCGGCACCTTTGGGCGCCGGGCGGGTGCAGCGCGGCGGCCAGAGGCCCCGTACATTGACGCACCCCGCGGCCGGCCCGGCCGGTTTGATCACGATCTGGAGTCTTCGTTCATGCGCTTTCCTGCCCTTTCGCTTCGCTGTCTGGTGGCTTTGTCGCTGTGTCTCTCGGCGGCGGCGTTGTGGGCGTGCGGCGGCAAGAAACCCCCGCGTCCCATCCAGGTGGATGTCACCCCGATGAACGATGTTCCCCCGCTCTTGCGCGGCACGATCGGGGCTGAGGTCAACTTCCTGGGAATCGAGCCCGTGCTGGTCTCTGGTTACGGCCTGGTGGTGGGCCTCAACGGCACCGGCGGCGATGTGCTGCCCGACAATATCGCGGCGACGATGGAACGCGAGATGGGGCTGATGGGCATCGGCCGCGCGGGCGAGGCGAAGGGAACCGCCGTGGAGGGCAAATCCCCCCGGCAGTTGCTTCGAGACCGCAACGTGGCGGTGGTGCTGGTGCAGGCCGCGATCCCGCCCGGCTCGCCGGCGGGGGCGACCTTTGATGTGTACGTGCGAGCCATCAACGCATCGAGCCTTGAGGGTGGCACGCTGTGGACCACCGACCTGCGCATCGGCGGCCCCAGCGCCTTCGGCCAGGCGCAGGCGAGAACCATCGCCAAGGCGCGCGGGCCGATCTTCATCAACCCGTTCGCCGAGCCGGGGAAAGAAACGGCGGGTGTCACGCGCAACGCCGGGCGCATTTTGGATGGCGGCGCGGTGAGCAACCCCCTGCAGATCGAGATGGTGCTGCTCAACACCAGTTTTCAGCGTGCGCGCACGATTGTCTCGGCCATCAACAGCCGCTTCCCCGAAGGGCCCGGCGACCCGGGCCCCACGGCGCGCGGGCGTTCGGGGCCTGAGATCGGTTCAACGGCCGGCGGCACCATCGCGCTGCGTGTTCCCACGCGCTACCGCACGCAGGCGTCCGAGTTCCTGCAGTTGGTCCGCCACGTGCGCGTGGATCAGACAGGCCAGGAGCAGTTCGCCCGCCGGTGTGTCGAGGCGGTCAAGGCAGAGCCGTACCTGGCCGACAGCGTGGCGTGGGCGCTCGAAGCCATCGGGCAGAAATCGTTGCCGTTCGCCAGGGAGTTGTACGAGTATCCCGAGTTGGCCCCGCGCATGGCCGCGCTGCGCGCGGGCGCGAGGCTGGGCGACCCGCAGTCAGCGCCGCACCTGCGTCTGCTGGCGCGCACCTCGCACGGGGCGGTGCGGGTGAAAGCCATCGAACTGTTGAGCGAGGTTGACGCGGGCCCGTCGGTGGACATGGCCCTGCGCGATCTGCTTTCAGACCCCGATCTTGTGGTGCGTGTCGCGGCGTATGAAGGGCTTGCCAAGCGTGCCGAGCGCGTGCAGTATGCCCGCCTGACGCGCATGCAGCAGTCAAACCGCGACCCCGGCGCGCCGCGTCTGTCGCCCACACACCTTGAGATGCTCGCGGGCCGCGAGTTCCCGGGGAACACGGTGCAGGGCATCGAGCGGCGCGTGATCGAGGGCAAGTTCCTGCTTGATCTTGTTCCCTTCGGCGAGCCGCTGGTGTATGTGACGCAGCAGGGCCGGCCACGCATCGTGCTCTTCGGTGAGGATGTCTCGCTCGCACGCCCGGCGGTGGTGAGCACATGGTCAGACAGGCTGATGATCGTGACCGACCAGGGGGACGACACCGTCCGCATTTACTACCAGGATGCGCAAGGCAACCGCCCGGTGACGACTCAGGCGCGGGGGCTTGAACCCCTCGACCGGCTGATCACCATGATGGCCCGTCGGCCCGTGATGGGCGACCCCCGCCCGGGGCTGAATATGTCGTACTCGGAGGTCGTGGGTGCGATCTACGCCGTGTGCAGCGGTGGGGGGTCGCCGGCGGCCTTCACGACCGAGACAGACCGCCTCAAGGCCCAGTTGCTCTCGGCGGTGGCCACGCTGAACGTGCCCGAACGCCCCGAGACCGAATCGGATCGGGATGTTGTCGTGCTCAGGCAGCCGGAAGTGATGCAGGAAAAGACGGTGCCCCTTGGGGATGGGGCGCAGCGTCCCGAACTGGTGCCGATCACCCCTCCTACCAAGAAGTAAACGGCCTTGGCAGGGCGGGGCGGGCGTCAGGTTATCCACAATTTCAATGTGGGTAGTTGGGGGTATTCGCGCAACCGCAAAAAAAACCCCTTGGACGCAAGATCCTAGACACTTTGGCGGGGTACCCACGATATCTTGTATGACAGTGAGTGCCCCAGGGATGGGGCACGCCGCGCCCCGGCGTGGTTATGCACGGAGGTTCCCCACATATGCGTCTGGCCAAACTGACACTCAGCGGCTTCAAAAGTTTCGCCGACACCACCGAGTTCACGTTTGACCACCCCATCACGGGCGTGGTTGGCCCCAACGGCTGCGGGAAGTCCAACATCGTGGACGCCATCAAGTGGGTGCTGGGTGAAAGGTCGAGCAAGAGCCTGCGCGGCACCGAGATGATCGACGTGATCTTCGCCGGTTCGGCGGGCCGCAAGCCCAGCGGCATGGCCAGCGTGGTTCTGACATTCGAGAACCCGGTCATCGCCACCCCGGCGGCGGTTCTTGTTGAACCTTCGCCCGCGGAGTCGAGCCCGGCGGCACAGCCGCCCGCCGAACCCGCGGCCGAAGCCCGGGCGGCGGGTGAAGACGCCGCGGCGCAGCCCGGGGCGGCGCCCGAAGAGCCGGGGCTGGTAGATGCGACGCTGCGCGGCAAGCGCGCCCTGCCATTCGACAGCGACGTGGTGGAAGTCGAGCGCCGCCTCTATCGCGACGGCGAGAGCGCGTACCTGATCAACGGCAAGAAGGCGCGGCTCAAGGACATCCGCGAACTCTTTCTTGATACCGGCGTGGGCGCGGACGCGTACTCGATCATCGAGCAGGGCAAGGTAGACGCCATGCTGCTGGCCAGCCCGCAGGAACGCAGAACGATCTTCGAAGAGGCGGCGGGCATCGCCAAGTACAAGCAGCGGCGAATCGAAGCGCAGCGCAAACTCGACCGCGCACAGACGAACCTGAAAACCGCCAGGGAAGAACTGGAGAGCACCGACCGGCGCCTGCGGCTGGTGCGGGGTCAGGCCGCCAAGGCCAGGCGCTTCCAGGAACTCGATTCGGCCCTTCGTGCCTGGCGGCTCGCGCTGGCCTTCGAGCAGTACGACGACCTTGAACGGCGCATCCTCTCGCTCGTGGGCGAGCACTCGCGGCTGGGCAGCGAGCGCGAACGCGCTGCTTCTGAACTCGCGCAGTTCGAGACGATCAAGCAGGAGACGGAACTGCGCCGGCACGAGGCCGCCTCGCGTCACAGGCAGATCGAGCAGGAGCGCCTGACCGCCATGCACGTTGAGCAGCAGGCGTCGCAGCGGCGGGTGATGCTCGAAAGAACGATCGCGGAGACGGTGCGCCAGATGGACGCCGACCGCGAGCGGCTCGGGACGATCCGCGAACGCGCGCACGAGACCGACGCGGGCATCGAGCGGGGACGCTCGCAGATCGCGGCGCTGTCAGAGGTCGCGGCCGAGGCTGAGGCACGCCTTGCCGGCTCGGGCGAACAGCGAGCCAAGGCGCTCGAGGAACTGAGCGAACTGCGGCAGGCGAGCGGGCAGAAGACCGCGGCCGCCGCGCGCATCGACCGGGAGCGCATCGGGCTTGTCGCTTCGATCGAGGCCGACTCGAAGCGTGCCGACAGTGTTCGAGAGGCCATCTCGCGCATCGTGCAGAAGCAATCGACGCTCGCAGACGACACGGGCGCGGCGCGCGCCGAACTTGAAGCCAGCCGGGCGCAGTCCGGCACGCTCGCCGCCGAGACGGACACGCTCGAGAAGCAGTTGGAAGAAGCGCAGCGGGCGATGGAGCGTCTGGGCGAAAGTCGCGCCGAGCGCGGCGCGCTGGTGGCGAAACTGGATCAGGACCGTGTGCGCATCGAGAGCCGGCTGAGCACACTCCGAGAAATGATCGAGGCGCGGGCGGGGTTTGATGAATCAGTCCGCGAGGTGCTCGCGGCGCGTGAGGCCGGCTCGCCCGACTTCGCGGGCGTGCTCGGGCCGCTGGCCGACATGATCGAGGCCCACGCGGGCGCAGACACCGACGCCGCCGCGGCGGTCGAAGCCGCCCTGGGCGCCGACCTGCAGGGCCTGGTGGTTCGTGCCGTGGCCGACCTGCCCGGGCATGAACAGGCACGCGCCATCAAGGGGCGTGTGACGTTCCTTCCCATGCGGGGCATGGGCGATGGCCAAAGGGGAGTTGTGCCCAGCGTGGAGCACGCCGACGGGCTCGAGAGCGCCCTGGCCGCGCTCCGCGTGACCGATCCTTCGGCGCGGGTGGTGTCGCTGCGATCACTGGTCCGGGCCCGGGGCCCATGGCAGGACGACGCTGATCTGAGCGAACTGCTCGACAGGCTGCTGGGGCGGGTCTACCTCGTGAGCGACATTGATGCCGCGATGCTGCTCGGCGCAGGGCCCATGCGCGGCGTCGGTGCTTCGTTCGTGACGCGCGACGGCGCGATCGTCGACGCCCGGGGGCGGGTCTTCGTCGGCGCGGGGGCGGCGGGCGGCGAAGGGGCCGGCATTCTCCGCAGGCGTGCGGAGATGGAGTCGCTCGAAACGCAGGCGGCGCAGGTCGGCGATGAACTGCTGCGTCAGCGGCGCGTGCTGGAAGAGGTCGACGCCGAGGCGGGCTCGATGAGCGCCCAGGCGGCCGACCTGCGCACCAGGCTCGCGCAGCGGCAGAGGCAGTTGGTGCAGGAGCAGAGCCGCGGCGAACGCCTGGAGGCCGATCTCTCCCGCCTCACGCGGGAAGCGGGCACGCTGGAGCAGGAGTCTTCTCAGTTGCGAGCCAGGCTTGCGAAACTCGAAGAAGACGCGGCCGCGCTGCGCGACCGGGCAGACAGCCTGGCGCGGCTCTATGAAGAAGAACACGCCGCGGCGGTGGCCCTTGAGGCGCAGGTGCGCACCGCGCAGATGCGTGCCGATGCCGCCGGGGAGCAGATGACGGCGGCCAAGGTCGAGGTGGGGCGTGTCGGCGAGCAACTCGCGTCCGCTCGTCGGGAGGTCAGCCGGTTGGAGATGGCGCGCGACGACCTGGCCCGCCAGATGCGAGACTGCGAAGCGGCCGTCGTGCGCCTTGAAGGCCGCATCGGCGAGCACCAGGGTGGCATCGACGAGGCGCTCGCGCAGGTCGCGGCGGCGCAGGCGGACACCGTTCGCCTCGCGGCGGTGGCCGACCAGGCCCAGCGTGAGGTGGGCACGCTCGAAGAACTCGCCGCGGAACAGGGCCGGCAGGTGATCGAGGCCCGCGAGGCCTACACGGCGATCGAGCGCTCGTGGCACGCGCTCGAAGTGTCGAAGCGTGAACTCGAGGTGAAGCGAGAGAACACCGAAGAGCGTGCGGGGGAAGAACTGGGGCTCGACCTGAACGCCGAGTATCCCGAGTACCGCGAGGTGATGGCCGACGGCGTGATCGGCCGCATCGACACCAACGAGGCCGCCAGAGAGATCGAGGTGCTCCGCGACGCGGTGAAGAAACTCGGCAGCGTGAACATCGAGGCCATCGATGAAGAGGCCACGCTGGAGCAGCAGAACGAAGACCTGGTGCGGCAGGTGGCCGACATCGACCAGGCCTGCGAGCAGCTCACCGACCTCATCACGAAACTCAACACGGTGTCGCGGGACCTCTTCGGCGAGACGTTCCGGCTCATCCAGGAGAACTTCGGCGGCGAGCAGGGCATGTTCCGCAAACTCTTCAACGGCGGCAAGGCCGAGGTGCGGCTCATGCCGCTCATGAAAGAGGTGGAGGACGCCGACGGGGTGGTGCGCAAGGTCGAGACAGACGAGGTGGATCTTCTCGAGAGCGGCGTGGAGGTCATCGCCAAGCCGCCGGGCAAAGAGCCGCGCAGCATCAGCCAACTTTCTGGCGGCGAAAAAACCCTCACCGCGGTGGCGCTGCTCCTCTCGATCTTCCGCAGCAAGCCCAGTTGCTTCTGCGTGCTCGACGAGGTTGACGCGGCGCTGGACGAGGGCAACGTGGGCCGGTTCAACGCCGTGGTGCGTGAGTATACCGATCGTTCGAGTTTCATCGTCATCACGCACAACAAGCGCACCATGCAGACGACAGACCGGCTCTACGGCGTCACGATGCAGGAGCGCGGGGTGAGCACCCGCGTGAGTGTGCGCTTTGACGAGGTGGGCAAGAACGGCGAGATCCGCGTGCCCGCCCGCGCCGGCGAGGCGGTGCCGGCCGCGCTCGCCGGGGCCGAGCCGCCGCTGGTGATGGCCGGCGGGCCGCCGGAGGCGGTGATGGCCGAGGCGCAGCCCACGGTGCGCAAGCCCCGCAAGCCGGGCGCGCTGCGACCGGTGAAGGCCGACCCGGCGACGCTGCGGCGTGCGCTCGACGCCATGCGGGAACTCTCAGACTCGCCCGCCGAGCCCGGGGCCTCGAACAACTGAGACCGGCCGAAAGAAAAAGGGCCCGGCGCACTCGCACCGGGCCCTTGCAGCGTCAGATGACAGTGAGATAGTGTGATCAGTACTTGACCGAGCAGCCGTAGGGGCGGGTCTCGGGGGTGCTCACGGTGGTGCCGGCGAGGATCTCGTCGAGGGCCTTGGCGACGTAGTTCGTCTTGCCGAGGTTGTCGATGCCGCTGTCGTCATCGATCGCGCCGTTGTAGAGCAGCACGCCGTTCTTGTCGATGATGAACATGTGCGGGGTGGTGCGGGCGCCGTAGGCGCGGCCGGTGTCGCCCGATTCATCGATCAGGATGGGGAAGGTCATCTTGAAGTCGGTCTTGGCCTTGGCGTTGCGGGCCTTGCCGGCGCCCTGCTTTCCCGGCGCGCCGCTGTTGATCGCCACGAACACGACGCCCTTGTCGCTGTACTTGGCGTGCAGATCATTGAGCGTGCTGTGGTTCTTGTGGTGCTTGACGATGAAAGGGCAGTCGGGGTTGAACCACTCGAGCACGACGATCTTGCCGGACTTCACGGTCTCGGTGAGGTTGAAGGTGTTGCCCTCGGTGCATGTCAGCGTGAAGTTTGGCGCGGGCTGGCCGACTTTCGCGGGCTCGAGTTTGCCCTTGGCCTTGCCTTCCTGCCCGGCTTCCTGGCCCACGGTTTCCTTCACCTTTTCTTTGGTCCGCTCCTTGTACTCGGTCTTGGCGGGTTTGTCCTGCGCCACGGCGACAGAGGCCGAGGTGGCGATGGCACCGACCACGAGGGCGCAGAAGAGAGATTTTACGGTTTTCGTCATGATGGGGATCTCCTGTGTGTGACTGGTCCGAAACGAACACATTCGCGGCGTGTGGGGTGGCGGCCGCGTGCCACGTGTACTGGTACGCTCCCGGGCGGTTTCTATTTCAGCCTCAGGGAGTTTTTAGCGTTGGTGCGGGGGGCGGGTAGAGGCTGCCCTTGCTCGAAATGGGGACATCGACAAAGACGTGGTAGGGTTTGTTTGCACCCTTGGGGGTGACCGCCACGATGCCCTTGTAACGGTGGGTGGTGTCGATCATGTCGGGGGTGGTGTTGAACGTCAGAATGACCCGTTGCCCGGTGGATTGGCCGTCCACGAGCAGATGGGTTGGCATCGCGCAATCGCGCGAGGGAAAAAAGGCGACCTGTGATGCACCCGGGTGGCCGAACTCGAGTTCGGTCGTGGTGGCACGCATCTGAAAGCCCTCGGGGGCTTTGTCGAGCGGCACAGGAATGGCCTCGCGTGCCTTGGTAAACAGGGTCGAATGATTCGGGTTTACCTTGGCCGGAACATCTTTGGCGACAAAGGGCAGGGAAATGGAGCCGCTGCTGCGGCCGGGCAGGCATGCTTCGTTGCAGACCAGCCAGCGTGAACCGAAGGAGAGTGATGAAGTGGCTGAAGGGGCCCCCTGCGGGGCGACGATGGGGATCAACACAACGAGTTGGTTCTCGTAGATGTGATCAAGGATGCCCCCCTGCGAGATGTAGCGCTTCGGGGCGGGCCACTGAGCGTCGAGCGCTTTCCAGCCTTCGGGCAGTTCCAGTTCGATCGAGGGTGGAAAGCCGGTGTCGTTCAGGCCATCCCAGTAGAGGTGCCAAGCCTGCTCGATGGTGAAGACAACGGCGAGTGTGGTCACGCCACCGGATGGGATTTGTTCGTGCTCGATGGCAAGGCTGAGCGTGACCAGTTTGTCGCTGTCTGGCTCGGCGCGGAGGGCGTTGGCGTGAGCAAGTGCCGGGAAAACCGCCATGCACGCTGATGTGATGATTGCAAACATAGGTGGGGGTATGCAGATCGAGCCGCAGGGTATGGTGTTCCGAACGAATGATCGTATCGCGTTCGGGTCTTTGGGCAAGATCGGGACTGAGCGGGCGTCGATACCCCTGTCAAACGGGGGTACGCTCTGTCCTCATGATACGAAACGCGACGAGACTGGGTTCGTTTGCTCTGGCTGTTCGGATGATGCTCGCCACGATCATCCTGGCGGGCCTCTCTGGGTGCAATGTGACCACCGACGACTCCAAGATCCAGATGATCTCGGTGGGGGAAGTCCGTCGCCTTTGGCAAGATTCTCAGTCTGGGGCGGCCCCGGATACATTGCTGCTGGTCGACCCCCGACCAGCCACCGCGTTTTCACGCGGCCACATTCCCGGTGCCCGGAACATGCACCTTGAAGAAGTGCAGCCCAAGTCGGGCCGTTCCCAGGAGATCGAGCGATTCCGGCGGATCGTGGTGTACGGGGATAACCCCGGTTCACCGGCCGCGCGCGGACTGGTCAAACGCTTCATGGCGAACAGTTATGACCGTGTCTTTCTGATGGATGGTGGGCTCGACGAGTGGGTGCGGCAGGGTGGGCGAGTCCAGAGCGTGCAGCAGCCCTGAGCGGGGGATGGGCGTGTGAGCGGTCAGACCAGCGGGAACGATTCCAGCGTTCGGTGTTCTGCGCCGGCGTCGGTGATGACGCTGCGCACCAGCGCAACGTGCTGAACTTCAAACTCGATCCGGTCGCATGAAGCGGCCTCGCCGCCGTGGGGTGCGCGTGCGACACCAACATCGTTCGGTGCCTGCGGGCGGAAACGGTACAGGGTGATGTGCGGGCAGAACTCTTCGCCCCGCTTCGCGTGCGGCCGGCGCGCCAGCCTGTGGGAGAGCCGGCGTTGAAGCTCGATCAGCGGCGGTGGCGATGAAACCATCGCAGCAAGAAGCCGCTTGCTGCCTTTGTGCGGCAGTGTGCCGAGCGATTCAACACGCAGCGAGAATGGGCAGATGCCCGCGCACGAACGACGCACAGACTCCGAGATGTCGCTCAGCCGGTTTTCGTGGCTGTCGCCGATGAAGAGCAATGTCAGGTGCACCTGCTCGGCCGGGGTGAAGACGCCCGGGGGCAGCGATGGGTGCGCGGCCGCGAGCGAGCGAAGGTGCGCCACAGTTTCGGCGGGCGGGTATACCGCGACAAAGAGCCGCAGGGAAGTGCCCATGAGGCGGTCCCTCCGTGTGGTGCGTGCGGCCTGCTGCCCGGCCGGGGTCAGAAGTTCGGGGTAGGCGGGCGGAAGTGGTCGAGGTTCAACTTCGAGAAGTAGTCGATGGTGCGGGAGAGGCCGTCTTTCAGCGCGATGCGGGGCTCCCAGCCCAGGTGCCGGCGTGCAAGGGTGATATCCGGCTGCCGCTGGCGGGGGTCGTCCTCGGGCATGGGCTTGAAAGTGATGCGGCTCTTGCTGTTGGTCAGGCTGATGATCTGCTCGGCCAGTTCCTTCATGCTGTACTCGACAGGGTTGCCAAGGTTCACCGGGCCGACGAACGTATCGGGGCCGTTCATCATGCGGATGATGCCGTCGACAAGGTCGTCAACAAAGCAGAACGAGCGTGACTGTGTGCCGTCGCCGTACAGGGTGATGTCCTCGTTGTGGAGGGCCTGGCGGATGAAGTTTGACACCACGCGGCCGTCGAAGGGGTGCATCCGGGGCCCGTAGGTGTTGAAGATCCGCACCACGCGGATGTTCACACGGTTGCTCCTGTGGTAGTCAAAGAAGAGCGTTTCCGCGGCACGCTTGCCCTCGTCGTAGCAGGCGCGTGGGCCGATGGGGTTGACGTTGCCGCGGTAGGTCTCTCGTTGCGGGTGCTCGGTGGGGTCGCCGTACACCTCTGAGGTGGAGAACTGCAACACCTTGGCGCGGCAACGCTTGGCCATGCCCAGCACGTTGATCGCGCCCATCACCGAGGTCTTCATCGTTTTGATGGGGTTGTACTGGTAGTGGCCCGGCGCCGCGGGGCAGGCGGCGTTGTAGATCTCATCCACTTCGAGCCACAGAGGGTGCGTCACATCGTGGCGGACCAGTTCAAAGTTCGGCCTGCCGAGCAGGTGGGCGACGTTTGATTTCTGACTGGTGAAAAAGTTGTCGACACAGATGACATCGTGCCCTTCGTTCACAAGCCGGTCGCAGATGTGCGAGCCGAGGAAGCCTGCTCCGCCGGTGACCAGAATTCGCCGCAGTTTCATGCTCATGGGCCTTTCGTCGGGTGAAGGCGGAGTGTACGTCGCGTGGCGGGTGGTGTGCGGGGTATCGAGTGCTGGTGGGTGCGGCCGAGACGGCGGTGATCGGGTCCCCGGTTTCGGCGGGCATCGATGGCCACGGTGCCGTCGTGCACGTTCATCGGCCCATGGACGCGATGGCTTTGGTGACGGCCAGGGCGTTCTGACTGAGATGGGTGGGGTTTGCCGTTCCCACGATCACGCTCGAAACGCCCGGGACCGTGACGCAGTACGTCAGGCACTCCTCGGCTGTCGGCGTCGGGATGGATTCGCCGTGGGGGTCGGGGGCGGCAGCAATGGAGGGGCCAGTCACGGCGCCGGCCACGTGGCCGCTGATGAGCGCTTTTTTCACCAGCACACCCACACCCCGTTCTCGCGCAGCCTCGATGACGGGAAGCTCGTCAACGGCCCGGGGGTTGAGCGTGACCATGACAACATCCGCCCATTCAAGGGCCGCGAGCCCCGCCCGGGGGGTTTTGGTCGAGATGCCCACCGCGCGCGCTTTGCCGACATCCCGGAGTCGTTCGAGCGCGCCGCGGCACTCGTGCAGGCCCGGGTCGTTCTCGATGTGTCCATCCGAATGAATCAACAGAACGTCAATCCGGTCTGTCCGCAGCCGCGCGAGGCTGCGTTCGACGCTGACCATGATGGCCGCGGCGGAAAAGTCAAACCGTGATTGGCCGGCTTCAAACTCTTCGCCAGCTTTGGTCACGATGACCCAGTCGTCTCGCGACCTTTGGAGCAGCGTTCCGATCCGCGCCTCGGCCTCGCCATACGCCGGCGCGGTGTCGATGAGGTTGATCCCGGCGCGCAACGCCGCGCCGAGAAGCAAAGACGCTTGGTTGTCTGTGGGCAGTTGAAAGGGCGAAGGGTACTTCACGCCGGTGTTGCGCCCGAGTTTCACGGTGCCAAGCCCCAGCGGCGAGACCAGAATTCCCGTGCGCCCCAGCGGGCGCAAAGGGAGAGAGCCCACAGCGTCGTTCACTGGTTCCTCCATGTCACATTGTTGTGCTGCCACGGAGGAAGGTGCTCTGGCGGCAAGGGGAAGGGCGGCGCGACGGTCTCTGCGCTTTCACCGGGTTGACGCGTGGCCGGCGCGTGCTCGCCGCCGAAGAGCGCGGCCACGGCGCGGCGGGCCGCGATGGGGGCCAAGGCCAGTTTGGTGGGCCAGATGAACGTGAGCCTGCCGAAGGAGCGGGCCACAGGGCCATCCGGTCGAGCCCCGTCCTGCGTGCGGCCTTCGGCGCGATCGATCCGCCACGGCGCGATGTGTGCTGCTGAAAGATCCGCCGCGGGAAGACAGCGGGCGAGTTCTTCGCGCGCGGCACGCACCTGGGCCTGGCTGTCTCGCGCGACGCCGGTCTCTGCCAGGTCGCCGCCGATATACCAGATCGGCTCGCTGTTGTTGTAGGCGGTGGTGATGGTCAGCCGGGGTTTGTCGCTCAGGGGCCTGATGCAGTGCGCGTAGAGTGGCGACGGTGCCGGAGTGAGCATGACCATGTGCAGGGGCCTTCGTTGGCAGACCGAACTCGCATCGATCCCCGCCGCGGCCATGAGGTGTTCGTTGCCCAGCCCGGCGCACCCATACACGGCGCCGGTGCTGAAGGTCACGGACTGACCGCCGCAGACCGCGCGCACGATTCCCTCCGTGGCATCGATCGATTCAACGGCATCAATCGACAGGAGAGGGCCATCGGCGGCGCGACGAAGGCTCGAGAGCAACGAAGCGGCGTCGATGCACGTTTCATCGGTTTCCCACACCGAAAAGCCCGCGGACGCCAGAACCCGCGGCGCTGCTTTGGGATCGAGTTTGCGAACCCCGGAAACCAGCGACAAAGACGCCGCGGCCCCGGTGACCCCGGCGAGCATGCCGCCCGGGGCCCACATGTGCATGGTGCGTGTGTAGATTCGAACGCCGGCCAAAGCCGGAGCCGAGACCGAATCGGCGCATTCAAGCGCTCTGGTCCAATCGTCCATGGCTTCGGCGAGCACCCGTTGAGTGCCCGCCGCGCCGGGAGAGAGCGCGTACTTCACGCCGCGGTGCAGAATTCCCTGCGAGGCAACACTCTGGCGTGCGTTGTCGTGAGTGCCGAGGTCGAGCAGGGTCACGCTCAAGCCCTCGCGGCGCAGACGCCAGCGCAGCCAGAGCCCGGCCACACCCCCCCCGAGAATCAGGCAATCGCTGCGGAATGTCTGAGCGGGTGGGTGCGTCACGGGTTGGTGGGGGCCGGCTTTGGCGGGATGCGCAGTTTCTGGCCGATTCTCAGCGAGTGCATGTCGGCCATGGTGTCACGGTTGGCGCGGAAGATGTGATCGGCCAGTCTTGAATCTCCGTAGACCACCGAGGCGATTTTAGAGAGTGTGTCTCCACGTTGTACAACGTACTCGGCGGTTCCGCCGCGCTGTTCGTCCGCGTCCTCGACAGGCAGTCCCTGGATGTTTCTGGGATCGACCGGGACACGAATGACCCGTCCGGGACGCAGCGAGGTGGGGCTCATGAACGGGTTCGCCCTCGCGATGGCCGACGCGTGCGCCGATGTCCCGAAGTATTTGACCGAGATCGTTCGGAAGGTTTCCCCCGGTTCGATCACATGATCGACAAACTGAGGGGGGATGACGGCGATGGTGCCGGGGCCACGATTACCGCCCGGTTCGGGGCTTGTCGGCCGGGGCTGTTGGGGTGCGGGCGGAATCGGCCTATCGCCACTCGGCGGATGGTCAATCGCGGTGCGCGTTGACTCACCCCGAGGCCCGGCCGGCGGTGTCGGGGCGTCTGATGTGCCGGTGCGAGGTGCGGATGGCCGGGCTGTGTCGGCGAAGGAGATGGGCGCGGGTTGCTCGGCCGGCCAGAACCAATAGACGCCGATCCAGAGCAGCACCAGCAGGACGAGCCCGAACCCGATTCTTGATGCCGGTTCCTGCATACCCGGGATGGTATCGGCCGTGGAACGCTGCGGCGTGCAGAAGCGGCGTGGCCGGCGGGCTCGCGCCCCCGCTTCACCCGCGCAGCCGCTTGAAGGCTTCGATCGCGGCGAGCCGCGTTGCACCAAGGTCTACCAAGGGTCTCGGATAATCTGTCCCCGCCAGGGCCAGCGGAGATGCGATCCACGGCTCGTGGATGGTCTCGTCATCGAGCCCGGCAAGTTCGGGTACATACCGGCGGATGTACTCCCCCTCGGGGTCAAACTTTCGGCTTTGGCTGACGGGGTTGAAGATGCGGAAGTAGGGCGCGGCGTCGGTGCCGGTCGAGGCGGACCACTGCCATCCGCCGTTGTTGCTCGCCAGGAAGCCGTCGATGAGGTGCCGCATGAAGTGGCGCTCACCGAGCCGCCAATCGAGAAAGAGGTTCTTGGAGAGGTACATCGCCGTGATCATGCGAACGCGGTTGTGCATCCATCCGGTGCAGAGCAGTTGCCGCATGCCGGCATCCACGATGGGCACGCCCGTCATGCCCCTTTGCCAGGCATCGAGGTGTGCGTCACTTGCCTTCCAGCGGATGGCCTCGGTCTCGGGCTGGAATGACCTGTGCATGCACACGCGGGGCCAGCCAACCATCACGTGAATGTAAAACTCACGCCAGACAACTTCGGAGATCCAGTGGACCGCGCCCTCGTTGCCGCTGTCGAGGGGTGAGCGAGAGGCGGAGTTTGCCTCCGCCGCGGCCTTCACGCACTGCCGCGGCGAAAGAGCACCAACGGCCAGGTACGGGGAGAGAAGACTGGTGCCTTCGATGGCTGGGCTGTCACGCAGTGCTTTGTACGCTGTGATGTGTTTCTCGGCGAAGAGTTTCAGGCGTTTCTGTGCGTGCTTCTCGCCCGCGGGCCACAGGGAGGGATCTACGCCGCTGGAAAAGCCGGTGAGCGAGTTCGGCACGGGCGAAGGAAGCAGTTTTTGCGGAGGCTGTTTCCTGGGGGCGGGCGTGGTTCGAATACCTCCGCGTTCGGTGACGACTCTCACCCAGGCCTTCTTGAACGGCGTGAAGACAGAGAAAAAACGGCCCTCGCCTGTAAGAACCTCACCCGGCTCGATCACAGATTGATCGGTGAAAGAGTGGGCTTCTCTGCCGTCGTGGCGGAAGAGCGCGTCGGCCGCGCGGTCACGCCGGGATTCGTCTACCTCATACTCGCGGTTGTAGAAGAGCCTGTGGCAACCGTGCGTGCGGGCTGTATCGAGCACCACACGCGGCACATCACCGATCTCGTCCGCCGTGGCGATGAGCAGCGGGATGTTGATCGCCGCCAGTGATGCTGAAAGTTCCCGCAGCGTGCGCAGGACAAACTCGACCTTGACCGGGGCCACGTCGTGGCTCCGCCACTGGCCCGGGCAGACCACGAAGAGGCCGATGACCCCCTCGTCGCTGGTGGCGCAGGCGTGGTGGAGCGCGGTGTTATCGACGCTGCGAAGGTCAGATCTGAACCAGACGAGTGCTTTCATGGCCTGTAGAGACTCCTCCGCCGTGGCTTGAGGGGGTGGGCCCCACGCCGCGATTCATGTGTGAACCGGGGATTCGCAGGTGCGGCGACAGGGCAAGCCGCCCCGGCACGCCACAGACAGGTTCGTGCACGCTCACCCTCAAGATTCGCGGGCGTCGGTCCCTGCGGGAGGGGGGGCGGACGGCGCTGGTCGTGGAATCCCGCGCTTCCAGGCACGCACGCGCAGCGCGATCAACTGCGCAAGCCCTTTGGCGCAGAACTTGAAGAGCCGCCAGCGGCGGATGGAGACGACCCCTGTTGTTCGTGGCTTGTGCGTGACGGGAACCTGTTGAACACGCCAGCCCCCGGCGTGGGCGAGAATCGCCAGAAAGAGTGACGGGGCGAGCGTCTCGGGGGGGATCATCGGGGAGGCCGCCTCCCAGAGATCGCGCCGCACGATCTTGTAGGGCACATTCAGATCGGGCGTATGGGGTGTGCGAACGCCAAAGAGCATGCACGCCACGCGCCGCACCCACCGGGTCAGCACAAGCCGCACGGCGGGATCGTCTCTGTTGTGACGCAGCGCGAAGAGGGCGTGCCGCGGCTGCACGTCGCGCCAATGCTGTGCGAACCCGTCGAGGGGCATCTGTCGGTCGCTGTCGATGAGCATGACAAAGGCGCCGCGCGCCGCGTCGAGCCCGGTTCGAAGGGCCGGGCCATGCCCGCCGTTGACCTTGTGGATAACCCGTACGCGAGGGTCGTTGGCGGCGATATCGTCGAGAATCTGCCCTGTGCGGTCGCGGCTGCCGTCATTCACGACGATCAACTCGGCCCCGGGAACCACAGGAAAGACGTGCCGCCGCACGTCTTCCACCGCCTGCGCGATCGCGCCCTCCTCGTTGTAGGCGGGGCAGATCACGGTGAGTGGGGGATCTTGTGAGGGAATGGCGTTCATCATGGGTGCCGCGACGCGGGCGCGATTCCCGCATCGATCCGACGGTAGACGGTGAAGTCGTAGCCGTACGGCCAGGTATTCTGCCCCGAGGTGTTAACCGAGATCTGCTCGAAGCGAGTATCAATGACGGCCTGGATCGTCGCCGAGCGGCTCACAACGCGCGAGGGCTCCATCCACGGCACAGACTGGGCGTTGTTGAGCCGCACGATGAAGCCAGGCGGCGAATGTCGGAACCGTTCGATCCACGTTTCAAAGGCCGCATCGCTCGCCGCGTAGACGGCCGTGTCGAAGACTGTCCAGTCGTAGGGCGCGATGCCGACCCGCGCCGCCTGCGCATAGAGCGGGGCGCGGTTGCCCTGCACCCACAGCGTGCGCTGCGCAGGGTCCGGCACGTTGTATCGGGCCAGGGCGTCGACGATCAGGCCGGTGGCCATCCGCTGGTTGCTCGCTACGTCATTGCCCCCGATGACCGGCAGGCAATACCGCAGTGAATGGAATGTCAGGCTCAAGCCCGCCAGCGCACAGAGCCCCGCGAAGACGCCCGCACGTCGCGGAGCCCTGCCCGCGAGCAACGCCAGGGCCGCCCCGCCCGCGAAGAGGGCGGGCAGCACGAACTGATAGGGATAAAAGGACTGGATCTTGCGGGCATAGAGCCCCAGCGCGAAGCACAGCGCGGCGTAGGCCGCTGCGCCGAGGATCACCCATGCGTGCACATCCGCGTCACGCGTCGCCCCGGTCTGTGCAACGTCTCTGCTCGTTGCGCCCCACGCACGAGTGGCGCCGCGCAGATGCGTGGCGCCTGCCCACACCAGGGCGATCCAGCCGGCCGCCGCCGAAGAAAGGCACACGGGGCATTGCGTGAGGTAGTCTGCAACCGATGTGTGTGCACGGTAGTATGCGCCATACTCGGCGTTGAAGACGACCAGAACCCGCCACAACACATCGAGCGGGGTACCGAGGGCGACCGTGAAGCCGAGCCACATCAGCACGGTCAGCCCCGCGCTCACGGTTGCTGCGCCGAGCGAAGACGCCAGAGAGTGCCGGATCGCCGCGTGGCCGCGGTGGGCTCGAAGCAAGGAGAGCGTCTGAATCAGAAACAAGCCCAGCAGCACAAGCCCCGCGGCGATGGCGGTGGGGCGGAAGAAGGGCGCACTGCCGATGCACACCCCGGCGAGCACACCCCGCAGCACGCTGCGACGCCCCGGGGTGCCCTGCACGCTCTGCCACACCAACGCAAGCCCGCACACTTCCAGCGAGACGGCTGAAACAACAAGGATGCCGTTCTGCGCCGCGTCGAGCGGGCCATAGAGGCTCAGCCCCGCCGCGAGCAAAGAAGCACTCAGCACACAACAGACAGCCCGAACTGGCCAAGCAGCCCCGCCCGCCGCGCGAGAGAGAAGCCACGTGGGCGCGGCGAAGGCGGCCGTATACACCGCCAGCGTGCCCACCTTGAGGCCGAGAAACTCGTGTGCATCGGTGTTGAACAAGTGGAATGGGGCGAGCGCGAGATAGATGCCCAGCGGTTTGTGATCCCAGGCGTTGCCGCCGAAGATCAGCCGGCCATCCTCCCACACACGACGCGATACTTCCCAGTACACGCCGAGATCTGTACCGATGAAGGTTCGCCACCAGGGCAAGTAGGAAACGGCAACAAAGACCGCCACGACGAGTGTTCCCAGCGCGGGCCAGACAATGCCCGAGGTCGGGCGAGAGGAGGGATGGTGCCGTGCGGTGGATGGTGGCAAGGTGGTGTGGTCGGGTAACGGGTGCGGATCGACGCGATCATCGTCTGTGATGGGCCGGTGTGTCGCGCCCGGCAGACACGCCGGGTTTGTCTGCCGGAGTGTGGCGGGGCGCTCCGCCGCCAGGGGCTCCATTCAGGATGTTGGGTCAAGGGTTGGGCGTCTGCACGCCCGGGGCGACCCGGCTGGGGATAATCCCGCATGTCGTTCGAGCCGTTTTCTACTACCCACCTCGCCGTGGCGCTCGGCTCAGTGACCCTTGGGGCAGCCCTCTGCGTCGCTGGCCGGCGGGCGGGCCCGCACGAACCCCGCCTGCGCGGCGTGTGGATCGCGAGCGTCTATGTCTGGCAGTTGTGCAACGTGGTGTATTTTCTTGCGCCCGAGCGGTTCTCCCTCGGGGTATCGCTGCCGCTACATGTGTGCGACCTTTCTGGCTGGGTGGCCGCCTTTGCCCTTCACACCCGGGCCCGCTGGCTGAGGATCCTGCTTTTTTATTGGGGGTTCGGGCTCTCCACGCAGGCGTACATCACGCCCACGCTGGATGAAGGCCCGGGCACGTGGCGATTCTGGCTCTTCTGGGGAACACATTTTCAGATCATTGCCAGCGCGGCCTACGACCTTGTCGTTCTTCGGTTCCGCCCCACCTGGCGCACCATGACCAAGGCCATGGGAGTGCTTGTCGCCTATGCGGCCATCGTTGTACCCGTGAATGAACTGACCGGCTGGAACTATGGGTACATCGGCCGCACGACTTCGACCAGCCCACCCACACTCGACCTGCTCGGGCCTTGGCCGGGCAGATTGGCGGTGATGGCGGCGATCACCCTAGCCATCTTCGCGGTGCTCACAGCCCCCTTTGAGTGGTTCTCTCGCGGGCAAAGGGTGGCCGCGCCGCGTGGGGGGAAAGCGGCGGGGGAATAGCCCGCGTTCGTGAGTTTCGCCGGGTGGCTCGCCCGCTCTGGCTGTTGCTATCCTCCGTCGTGATCACAGTCGTTGCGCTCCTCGCCATCATCGCACTGGCCATCAGTTTTCCCGCGACGGTCGCCGCGCGGGTGGTCGGGCTTCGTGTGCGTGCGCTCGATACGCAGGCGATCAGCGGCCAGATCAAAGCCCAGTCGCGCCCGATTCCCAACACCGGGGGCGTGGGAATTTTCGCAGGATTGGCCTTGCCCCTCGTCCTGGGTTTGCTGGCGGTGCGGTTCGCGCCCGGTGCCGTGGAGCAGTTCGTGCCCAGCGTGGCGCCGCACCTGCCGGGTATCGCCGAGCAGACACCCCTGGCCGCGCTCTTTGTCGGCTGCGTGGCGATGCTTCACATTCTGGGGTTGATCGACGACCGCAAGCCGCTGGGCCCAGGGCTGAAACTCGTCGTGATGATCGTGCCGGCGGTGCTGGTCGCCACGCTGGGACAAACCCGGCTGCTCACGTTTCTGGATGCGCACGCGGGCGGCCCGTGGCTGTCGATCCTGCTCACCGTTCTGTGGTTCCTGGTCGTGACCAACGCCCTGAACTTCATGGACAACATGGATGGCCTCTGCGGCGGCGTGGCCGCCATCGCTTCGGCACTCTTTCTCGTCGCCGCGCTTCTCAACGGGCAGTGGTTCGTCGCGGCGTGTCTGGCGCTGCTCTCCGGCGCGCTCGCGGGTTTTCTGGTCTTGAACTTCCCGCCCGCCAGGATCTTCATGGGTGATGGGGGCTCGCTGGTGGTCGGCTTCACGCTGGCCTTCCTCACCGCGCGAACGACCTACATCTCGCCCGATGCCGCGGCGTCTGGCGGGTGGTATGCCACGCTCATGCCGCTGGTCGTTCTGGCGATCCCGCTCTATGACTTCGCCGCCGTGGTTCTGGTTCGGCTGCGTCACGGGCGGTCGCCGATGGTGGGCGACCTCAACCACCTATCTCACCGGCTTGTGCGGCGTGGGCTCTCGCGCCGCGGCGCGGTCGTCGTGATCTACGCCTTTACCGCCGTGACGGGCCTTTCAGGGCTGTTGCTGGCCCAGGCAAGCCCGACGCAGGCCGCCCTCATCGGAGTGCAGGTCTTGTGCATGCTCGGCGCGGTGGCGATCTTTGAGTTTGCCGCCTCGAGCAACCTGCCCGCGATCAGTTTTGACCCCAAGGCCGGGCTGGCACCTCGTCTCAAGGGGCAGAATGCTGAGTCTCGGATCGAGCCGGGCGAGAAACAGGTGCCCTTGCCATGACGCGCGCC
The DNA here is from genome assembly GCA_019636615.1 of Phycisphaeraceae bacterium. Classification (GTDB taxonomy): domain Bacteria; phylum Planctomycetota; class Phycisphaerae; order Phycisphaerales; family UBA1924; genus UBA2402. Next base: position 179,678 of record JAHBXF010000002.1, read on the forward strand.
ACCGGCGAACACAGCACCCTCGGGCAGGCACATCTTGCGGGCCTGCTCGTGCTCACCGGGGTACTTGTCATTCGCGTGACGACTTCCACAGACCTCTTCCCGGGCTGGGGCGGCGACCCGCTCGATCTCCCTTCACCCATCTTTGGCATCACACCAGTGCTGTCTCTCGTGCTCGATCTGCTCGCGCTGCTCGCCGCGGCGATTCTCCTCACCCGATCGCGCCTTGACGCGCTCTCCCGGTGGGGCATGGCAGCCGCGGCCGCGGGCACGCTCTGGGTGGCGTGGCACACATGTCTGCGTGCCCGGGTAAACATTGACCACGCGTTGCCCGGCAGCGCATGGACAGCGGCCATCGTGGCGGGGCTCGCGGTGCGAGCCGCGGCGATGTCATCGCCGGTCTTCAGAACAGCCCTCACCGGAGTGCTCGTGGCGATTCTGCCGTTGCTGGCTCTTCGCGCGTGTGTGCAGGTGTGGGTTGAACATCCGCAGACGCTTGCAGAATACCAGGCAAGCAAGGCCGAGTTCCTCGCCGGGCAGGGTTGGCCGCCCGATTCACCGCAGGCACTGGCCTATGAGCGCCGCATCAGTCAGCCCGAGGCGACCGGCTGGTTTGGGCTTGCCAATGTCTACGGAACGCTCTTCGCTGCTGGGTCGGCGTTCACGGTGGGCATGCTGTGGATGCTCCGCCGCAGGCTCGCAACCTTTCACGCGATCTGGCTTGTGCTCCCGCTCGGGGCATCGGTGATCGGGCTGACGCTGACAGGCTCAAAGGGTGCACCTCTTGCCGCGGGGCTTTCGTGTGCGCTTGGCATCGGGTGTTTCGCCGTTGCCGCGCTTCGGCACTCGGCGGCCCGTCGTGTGCTCGCGGCGGGGATGGGGATTGCCGCGGTTGTTGCTCCCCTGGCCCTTCTCCTGGTCCGGGGCTTTGTCGGCGAGCGCATCGGCGAACTCAGCCTGCTGTTCCGCTGGTTCTACCTGCAGGCTTCGGTGAGGATCTTTGCCGCCAGCCCCCTTGCCGGAACCGGCCCGGGCGGGTACAAAGACGCGTACTTCCTGGCCAAGAACCCGCTCTCGCCTGAAGATATTTCCAGCCCGCACAGCATCCTCTTCGACTACGCCGCAACACTCGGCGTGGGCGGGCTTCTCTTTGCGGCGGTGTGGTTGTTGTGGTCGCTCGCCGCGGGCAGGTGCGCCGCGGACTTCGCCCCGCCTCTTGACGACGCGAACGCGCCGACCGGCGAGAGGCATGAGGCGATGGCCTCAGCGAGCGTGCTCAGAACGCTCTCGCTCACCGTGGCGGTCGGGCTGCTGGCCGCCGCCTGGCTCGAGCGTCCGATCGCCACCATCGAATCAACCCTCGTCCGAGTCGTGGGCATCGCGCTCGGGGTGTTTGTTCTCTGGCGAGTCTTTGAATCAGCCAGGTCGATGGGTGTGCGTCCGCTGGCATTCGGGGCCGCGCTCGCCGGGCTCGCCGTGATCGCCCACAGCCAGATCGAGATGACACCGATCCAACTCGGATCGGCCCTCTGGTGCTGCGTGGCGGTCGGGCTGGGGGCTGCGGGGCGGGGCTGTGGTGTCGATGCCGCGCAGCCTCCGGCGACTCCCGCCCCTGCTGTTCGCATCGCGCGGCTCGCGCCACCAGCGCTCGCCGGTGCGGTCACCATTGCGGCCATCGGCGGCCTGTGGACCTGGGAGCGTTCGCTCAAAGCAGCCTATGAAGCGACCGAACCCGCCGGCGAGGCTTCTCTGCGGGCCAAACTCCTGGTGCAGGGGCGTGCGGGCGCGGATGCCTGGTCTTCGCTTGCCAAAGACCTTTCTGTCACGCTCAATGCCCCTGTCAACCCCTCTCAACAGCATATAGAGGCGGCGATCGCCTTTGTGCGCCTCGTCTCGGGTGAGCGTGCGCTCGATCATCTCACGCGCGCGGCCGGTGCCCAGCCGCGCCATCTGCCAACGGTTCGCGCGGCCGCCCGACTGGCCTTTGTCCTCTCTCGCACTGTGCCACCCGCCGACCCTCGTGCCGCTTCCATGGAACGCCTCGCGGCACAACTCTCAGAGCAGCACGCGACCCTCTGCGACACCGCCCCCTCGTGGGCGTGGCTCGCGACGCTTCGAGAGAGCATCGCCGGCACCAGGGCGGACACCTCCGCGCGTGATGCCTGGCAGCGCGCGGCGGACAAAGCCCCGCACGAGCCGATGCACTGGCAGCGTCTGGCCCGATCTCTGAGCCTGCTCGGTGAGCCGCGCGCGGCCGCTGATGCCGCGACCAGAGCCCTCGCCGCCGACGACGCGGTGCGCCTGGATCCCCTCCGTCGGTTCAACGAAACCCAGCGTCACGAACTCGAAACCCTCGCCCGATCGTCTGGCCCGCCGTAAAGGCACGGAACGCTCTTGGGCATGCTCCGCGCAGGCGCGATCATTCTACCATCGTGTCCTGTCGCGGCACATGCCGTTGGCGGTTCACGCACGCACCAAGGAACCATCCATGAAGCCCCGCACCTCGGCCGCAACATCCAACGGTGTTCACACCCGCGCCCGGCGACCGCGACGGGCCGCGGGCACGCCCCAGGCGCGCAAGAGTGCCCAGCCAACGTGGGACTACGCCCCCGCCCCTGAAACCGTGAAAGTGAACATCGCTCCCAAATACGGCCACCTGATCGGCGGCCGCGAGGTGATGGGCAAGGGCAAGGCAGGCTTCTTTCTGACCATCAACCCCGCCGACGAGAAACCCCTTGCCGAAGTGTCGCAGGCAAGCGAGGCCCAGGTGCAAGCCGCCGTGGATGCGGCGCGCAAGGCGTTGCCGTCGTGGGCAGCGCTCCCCGGCATCGAACGAGCCAAGTACATCTACCGCATCGCCCGCCGCATTCAGGAACGGGCCCGCGAACTGGCGGTGCTCGAAACGCTCGACAGCGGCAAGCCCATCAAAGAGTCCCGCGATGTTGACGTGCCCTTGGCCGCCGCGCATTTCTTTTACTATGCCGGCTGGGCCGATAAACTCGCCTATGCCTTTCCGGGCCGGCGCGTGGGGCCTGTCGGGGTGTGCGCCCAGGTCATCCCGTGGAACTTCCCGCTGCTGATGGCCGCGTGGAAACTCGCCCCGGCGCTTGCCTGCGGCAACACCGTGGTGCTCAAGCCAGCCGAAACAACGCCGCTCACAGCCCTCCGGCTCGGCGAGATTCTTCAGGAAGTTGGCCTCCCGGCGGGCGTGGTGAACATCATCACGGGCGACGGCCGAACGGGCGCCGCGCTGGTCAGCCATCCGGGAGTAGACAAAGTCGCCTTCACGGGCTCCACCGAGGTCGGCAAACGCATCGCGGGCGCCCGCGCCAAGGCTCAGGGCCGGGGAAGACAAGTCGGCCTCACGCTTGAACTCGGGGGGAAGAGCGCCAACATCATCTTCGAAGACGCGAGCCTGGACCAGGCCGTGGAGGGGATCATCTCCGGCATCTACTTCAACCAGGGCGAAGTCTGCTGCGCGGGCTCAAGGCTGCTCGTGCAGGAGCGCATCCTGGACGATGTCATCGCCCGGCTCACCACACGCATGGCATCGCTGCGCGTGGGCGACCCGCTCGACAAGAACACCGACATCGGCGCGATCAACAGCGCGGCCCAGCGTGAACGCGTCGAGCACTACACCCGCCTGGGCGTGCAGGAGGGGGCCACGCTCAACGATGTCAACCGCTGCGTGCTGCCCGCGAAGGGGTTCTGGTGCCGCCCTTCGTTCTTCACCGGGGTTCAGCCCTCGCACACCATCGCCCGCGAAGAAATCTTCGGGCCTGTGCTTTCGGTGATGTCCTTCCGCACACCCGAAGAGGCCATCACCCGCGCGAACAACTCTCCCTACGGGCTGGCCGCGGGCGTGTGGACCGACAAGGGAAGCAAGATCTTCGATACCGCGAGCAAACTCCGCGCGGGCGTGGTCTGGTGCAACACCTACAACAAGTTCGACCCCGCGAGCCCCTTCGGCGGCTACAAAGAGTCCGGCTTCGGGCGTGAGGGGGGCGTGCACGGGCTGCGCCCGTACGTCTCGATCTGATGGTTCATAGCCGGCGCCGATGCCTCGGCTCACACCCACAACTGCACGATCATCTGCGGCTCGCGCATCTTCCCTTGCCACTCGCCCACGTTCGACGTGACGAACTTGACCTCGTATTGAGGGTGCGCATCAAGCCACTCGTTGATCTGCTGGTCGAGAAACGCCAGGCTGTCGTCGTTGAGTTTGCAGTGAAAACTCTTGACGTGGATCGCGCCCGTGCCGGTCACGTTGGGAGAGCGAGACCATGTCTCTTCGTGTTTGCGGCCACCGAGCCGCTGCTCAAAGACCTGGATCTTCGGCGGCGGCGGTTCGGGCGGCACTTCGCCGCCGCCGCCCCCTGAGGCGATGCCGGTCTTGGGCCCCGTGATGCCCGGCGCCGAAGGGCGGATCATCGGCGACTGCGCCGGTTGAGGGGCCCCGGTTTCAGAGTCGGGCGTACACAGCAGCAGCGAATATCTCATCGCGTGTCTCCACTCGCCGACACCCGGCGGCCACCCCCAGTGGTCTCCGGCGCATCGCGATCAGGTGCTGAACACACCAGCATACACCCCTCACCCGCCCGGATCGACAGGAATCCGCCTCACATCGAACCGCCATCGCGCTTCGTCGATCGGTTCACCCCGCACCCGCCGGGACGGGAAATGCCCCATCTCCAGGTCAAACTCCAGGGCGCCCGGGGCGTCGAGCAGCACGCGGCAAGAGCCTTCGGCCAGACGCGCAACACGCCCGCGGTTGCCGGAGAGATCCCCTTCATAGGCGAGATAGAGACGGCGGTGCGCCGGCAGGCGTTGACCGACAAAGGCCGCGACATCATCAAGGTCAAGCCGCACCCATACGCGGACGGCGATGAGCGGGGCTTGGGCGGGCTCATCGGGTTCGAGCAGAAGGTCGTAGTGCCACTCCTGCGCCTCGCCGGGCAATCCACCGGAGCCGCCGGGTGTATCGTGTCGCAGCAGCACGGCCTTTCCCATGACGAACAACCGTAGGGGCGCGGCCTGTGTCTTCCCGAATTGCTACCATCTGCACGCTGGGTGACGCACGGTCTTGAGGGCCGCGGCGACCCATCGACAGTTCCGGAGCAAACCACAATGACGCGGCGATCATCATCTCTCATGAACTCCACACACCTCGGCCGGTTCTCGCTCGCCGCGGGCTTGGCTTTGGCCACGCTCGCGGGCCTTGCCTCCTGCGGCAGCCAGAAGCCGCTCCACATCGTCAAGGCGGATGGTGAGTTTGCCTACCGCACACAGAACTTCGAGGCGGCCATCGAGAGTTACGAGGAGTTCGTGCGGCGCAAGCCCGAAGACGCCGACATGCGGCACGAACTCGCCCGGTCGTACATCGGCGCCGGCCGCCCCCGGCGGGCGATGGAAGAGATGATCATCTGTCTGGACGTCAAGCCTCTCAACGACGCCTATCTGGACACGCTCTCGCAGGCCATGTACGACGCGGGTGAACGCGACGCCCTGACCGCACGCCTGCGGCAGAACGCCTCTGAGCGAGGCCGCGTGAGCGACTACACCCGCCTGGGCCGTTGGTCGGCACGGCTGGGCAACCCGGACGAGGCCAAGGACGCGCTGCTCACCGCGGCACGCCTCGATGGCGGCCGGTCGCTTGGCCCGCAGTTGGAACTCGCGGATTTTTACGGGTCGCTGGGCGACACCGCGAACCAGGTGAGGCGCATCCGCATGGCCTATTTCATCGACCCGACCAACGCAGAGGTCACACGGCGCATCCGCGATGTCGGCGAGATCGCCGGCCCCACATTCCCCCTCAAGCCCACCGAGTTTGTTCTTCCGCCGCGCTGACGAGAGGGGCGCGGGCCCCGCTCAGGCGTCCCGGCCTGCAGACTCGTGCCGCAGTTGACCGCACGCCGCGGCGATATCGCGCCCGCGCGATGCGCGGATGTGCGCGTTCACGCGCGCGTCCCGCAGGGCTTTCTGGAAGGCCAGCACGTCTTCGGTGACAGGCCGCTGGAACGGGGTTCCCGAAACCTCGTTGTAACGGATGAGGTTGATGTTGGCCCTCAGTGTTCGCGCGAGCGACGCGAGTTGGCGGGCGTGTTCCGGCCGGTCGTTCACGCCACGCAGCAGCGTGTATTCAAGCGTGACCTCGCGCCCTGTCCTGCGGAACCACGCTTCGCACGCTCCGAGCAGGTCTTTGATCGTGGTGAACTCGGCCCAGGGGATCAACTCTCGCCGCAGTTCGTCGGTGGGGGCGTGCAGCGAGAGCGCCAGCGTGATCGGCAGATCCAACTGACTCGCCAGGTTCTCGATCGCCCTGGGCAGGCCCACCGTCGAGACGGTGATCTTGCGGGCCGAGATGCCCAGCCCGTCGGGGGATGCAATCGTGCGGATCGCGGGCACCACCGCCCCGAGATTGCTCAGGGGCTCACCCATGCCCATGAAGACCACGTTGCTGATGCGCCCGACGCCCATCAGCCGCCCCAGCCGGTATACCTGCTCGACAATCCGCCCCGCGCTGAGGTTCGCATCAAGGCCACCGATGCCCGAGGCGCAGAACTTGCACCCGACCGGGCACCCCACCTGAGACGAGATGCAGGCGGTCTTGCGGTCGTCCGAGGGGATCATCACGCACTCGGTCTGCCGCGTGCTGTCCAGGTCAGTGTTCACGCCGGCGCTGTCGTGCTGGCCGAGAATCGGCAGCAGCGGGGGTGAGCCGGCCTCGTCCCCGGCGCGAGCATCCCGCACATCCAGCGGGGCCTCGGGGCCGACGTCGCGCAGCGATGCGTCAGTCTCCCACTGCACGAGCAGTTTCTGCGTGCCGTCGGTCGCCCGCTGGTGCCGCACCACCCTGCCCGAAAGAAAGACCAGCCCGGCCGCGGCCTTGTCGCGGTCGGCCTTCGAAAGGTTGGTCATCGCCGCGGGGTTTGTCACGCCGCGCTGGTAGACCCACTCAAGGATCTGCTTCGCGCGGTACGCGGGCATGCCGACAGACTCGCACCAGAGCGCGAGGGTTGCCGGGGTGTGCTCGAAGATGTGGTTGGTCGGGGGAATCATCGTCCGTTGCTCACGCGGGCGAGCCGCAGCGGGGGGCCGAGATGGTCATCGGCACCGCGCCGTACAACTCGGGTGTGATCACCGGCGTCTCCGCCCTGAAGCGGTACGACTCGGGATCAATCCCGCGTGTTTCCATGATCTTCCGCAGCGCACCCGGGGGGGCGAACTCGATATCCTCGTCGAAGATGTTGCGCTGCTCGATGCTCCCGCCGAATCGTTCGAGCAGCGTGCGGCAGACCTCCGCCACGAGATCCTCCGGGGCCGAGGCCCCGGCGGTGACGAGCACCCGCTCCTGCCCGGTGGCGAACCACGACCAGTCGATCTCGGAAACATCGTCGATGAGGTAGGCCTGCACGCCGATGTTCCTGCTGATCTCGGTGAGTCGCACCGAGTTGGAGGAGTTTTTCGAGCCGATGACCAGCGTGGCGTCGCACTCCGGGCCCACGGTTCGCACCGCGTGCTGGCGGTTGGTGGTGGCGTAGCAGATATCGCTCGAAGGAGGCTCCTTGATGTTCGGGAACGCGGCCTTGAGCGCATTGATGATGACGGTGGCGTCGTCGGTCGAGAGGGTCGTCTGCGTGAGGTAGACCAGTTTCGAGGCGTCTGAGATCTGAAGGTGCGGGATGTCTTCCGGCGATTCCACCACTTGCGTCGCGTCGGGCGCTTCGCCCAGCGTGCCGATGACCTCCTGGTGGTCTTTGTGGCCCACCAGCAGGATCTGATACCCCTGGCGAGCATACCGCACGGCCTCCGCGTGAACCTTCGTCACCAGCGGGCACGTGGCGTCGATGGCCGTCAGCCCGCGAGACCGCGCCTCGGCGCGCACCGCGGGGCTGATGCCGTGCGCGGAAAAGACGACGATGCTCCCCTTGGGAACTTCATCGAGCGATTCAACGAAGGTCACGCCCTTGCGGATGAAGCGGTCGACGACGTGCTTGTTGTGCACGATCTCGTGGTAGACATAGACGCGCTCACCCGGGAATAGGCCGATGACCTGATCGACAACATCGATCGCCATGCGAACGCCGGCGCAGAATCCACGGGGGTTGACGAGGATGAGGTGCATCGCTGAAGGGTAGGGAAGCGGCCGGCGGCGCCTCTCAGGCGGTCGCCGTCTGAAAGAGCGTCTGGCAGAAGGGCCAGTTGACGACCCTCATGAACGCGCCCAGATAGTCGCTGCGCCGGTTCTGATACTTCAGGTAATAGGCGTGCTCCCACACATCAACGCCAAGGATCGGCACCGCACCGGTCGGCATCATGTCCTGCTGCTTTTCCTGCTGAACAATCAGCAGCCGCCTGCTCATCGGGTCCAGAATCAGCCACGCCCAGCCCCCGCCCTCTACCTGCGCCGCCGCGGCCGAAAAGTGGGCGGCGAACGTCTCGAACGAGCCAAAGTCGCGGGAAATCGCCTCGGCCAGGGCCCCGGATGGCCGCCCGCCGCCGCCCTTGCCCTCGGGGGCCATCATGTGCCAGAAGAGGATGTGGTTGGCGTGCCCCGAGCCGTGGAACGAAACTTCACGCGACCAGTGCTTCACCAGCCCCGCATCGCCCCCCTCACGGATCTCTCTCAGGGCCCGGAGCGCCTTGTTCAGGCCGTCGACATACGCCTTGTGGTGCCGGCCGTGGTGGATCTGCATCGTCTGCGCATCGATGTGCGGTTCGAGCGCGCCGGGGTCATAAGGCAAGGCCGGCAGCACGTACTCACCCTTCGCCGAGTCCCACCCCGAGAGAAGCGGAGAAGCGGCTGGGGCCCCGGCTCGCGGCGTGGCGATGGGCACTGTCTGCGGCCCCGTGGGGGGCAAGTGTGCGGGCTGTTGCGCGCGGGCGGCCAGGGCGCTCACGCCGAGCAGGCCGGCAGCGGAAAGAACATCGCGACGATTGATCTGAGCGTCTGACATGCCGTGAGTCTCCGGGTGGTTCTCGGGGAGAGAGAGGATCTTGAAAGGGTGGTGCACGAGACGGCGGATCGGGCATCGCGTGCAGCCCATGTGCGGCCTGAAGAGGTGTACGGGTAGGGTAGTGCGCACCCCGCTCGCCGCGGTCAACAGCCGGGGCGTGAGCGGGGCCATGAAGAATGAAAACCCCGCGCCGACGGCGGCGCGGGGTGTTGAGACTACGTTGCGCAAGCGGGTTGGGTTCGAGGGGGTGGCGGCCCTGATGGGCCTCAGCGTGCGCCGACCGGCTCAGATCCCTGCGTCGCGGCCTGGAGTTCGGCCTCCTGCGCTTTGAGCGCATCCTTGTTGCCAAGGAAGTGCGCTTCGAGTTGCAGGCGGATCTTTTCCATCGCCTTGTTCTGGATCTGACGCACTCGCTCCTTGGTCACGCCGATGATCTGGCCGACCTGCTCGAGCGTCATCGGCTTTTCAAGTTCGCCGCTCTCGAGCCCGAACCGGTGCTCGATCACGGTGCGTTCGACGTCGGACAGGTCGCAGCGGTTCTCGAGCACGATCCGCTTGACTTCCTCCGCGGCGTCCTTCTCAAAGCCCTCACGCTTCACCTCGAGGAAGTTGCTGCGTTCGAGTTTGGGGTCGAAGTCGGTCGGGAACCGCTGGCGGTACTTGCTCAGTTTCATCCCCTGGCGGCTGAATGCCTTGAGGATGGCGCGGCAGGCATAGGTCGAAAACTTGTAGCCGCGCCCGGCGTCGAACTTATCGACCGCGCGAAGCAGGGCCATGTTCCCCTCGCTGACAAGGTCGGCGAAGTCAACCTCGCTCATGCGGGTGCGCTTCGCCATCGCGAGAACCAGCGCCAGGTTGGTCTCGGCGATCTGCTCGCGCACACGGTCGGCGATGCGGTGCCACTTGAGGATCTCTTCGGCCTGGTCAGGGGCGGGCTGGCGGCTGGGGCTCGACCAGACTTCCTGCTGGATCCTCCAGATGCAGTACCGGGCGTAGTTGAACTGATGGAAAAGAACCTTCTCTTCGGCGCCCGTGAGGATGACCTGCTGCGCGCTCTTCACCGTGCGGTTGCGGGCGCTCGAGAGATCATCCATGACGGGGTGGTACCACGTCGTGTCCGGCTTGGGCACTTCGGGCACCTCGGTGTAGATCTTGTTCGACGCATCGTCTTCGTAGAAAGCGGGGCTGTCGATGAAGTCCTGCTCGCCGGCCATGATCTGGGTGAGAAGTTTCTCGTCGTCGAGGCTGAGCCTGCGACGCACCGAGGTGCCGGGTTTGCCGACGACCGCGGTCTCGGCTGTGCCCTCAGCGCCCACGCCGGACCGGGTGCGACGCCGGACCTGCTCCATGGGTGTGAGAACTCGTTTCGTGGTGGCCTGTGACATTCCTGTGATTCCTTGCCAAATCTTGGCAATCTTGTCCACCCGACCACTGCCGCAGTTCGCAGTATGCCGATCAGGCGGATCCTTGTGCTTACTTTACCCTAACATAACCGCAGGGCCGTGGCGCGGCCAAACGGGTGCGAGTGCTGATGTACGCTTCAGACCGCTCGCTGGTTTCATATCTTGTTCGTATCTCTGTGATCTTGTTTTCCTGATGGGTGGTGCGTGTGGTTTCAGGACTCGTGACACCTTGCGAGAGGTCGTTCCGGCACGGTTTGAGCCCCGTGATAACGTTTTCTTGACGTAGGGCCGCGACCGTAGGCGGGCGCGGCCCCTCACAGGGCTTTCTGCCGGTTCCTCCCGTTACTTTCGTTCAGGTTTCTGTCTGTACGCCTTGGTGCCGCTTGGCCCCGATATGCCGGTGTGTGTTTGGGTCTTGTTTGTGGTTGACCCGTTCAGTGGCTTCGGTGGCGGTTCCGGATGCTTTTAGTCGCTGACTTTGGGTTTTTTCCGTTCGATCGGCATCGGGAACAAGCAGGAATTCGTACGCTCATGCAAGGAATTTGTTCCGGAATCTCGCCTGGGTTCGGCATCATGCCATGGGTTTGTTGTGGCCCGCCCATTCTTTGGATCGAGCCGCTCACGCTCTGGGGAGAGACCTCGCCGGGGCTTTCAGACGTTGATTATCAGCCGACAATCGGATAGCCTGATTCGTCCCGGGCGTTTGTCCATCCCTTAACCAGTTTACCAGAAATCGACAGATTTGCCAAGAGCGAATCGCATTTTCGACAAGTTACCCACATCGACGATCCGGCGCCACCCGCATAGGTGGTCCGAGAGGAGGATCCAGAATGACCCTTTCACTCCCTGAACTTGCGTATCCGCACGATGCGCTCGAGCCTTTCATTGACGCCGCGACGATGCAGATCCACCATGGAAAGCACCACGCGGCGTACGTCACGAACGCCAACAAGGCCCTCGAAGGCACCCCGTTCGCGGAATGGTCAGCGGATGACCTTGTCCGCAAACTCGCAGACCTTCCCGAGGAGAAAAGGGGGCCGGTGCGCAACAACGCCGGCGGCCACTGGAATCATGCCCTCTTCTGGACCCTTCTTGCACCGGCGGGCAAGGGCGGTGGGGGATCGCCCACCGGGGCTTTGGCCGAGGCGATCAACTCCTCCTTTGGCTCGTTCGATGCCTTCAAAGAGAAGTTCGCCGCCGCGGCCGCCGGGAGGTTCGGGTCGGGGTGGGTCTGGCTGGTCAAGAACAGCGGGAGGCTTGAAATCTGCTCAACGGCCAACCAGGACAACCCCCTGATGGGCAAAGCCATCGCTGGGTGTGAAGGCCAGCCGATTCTTGGACTTGATGTGTGGGAACACGCCTACTACCTCAAATACCAGAACCGCCGCCCGGACTACGTTTCGGCGTGGTGGAACGTGGTCAACTGGGGCAAAGCGGCCGAGCGTTTCGCGGGGTCGTAACCCGGTCGGTGGTTGCGAACGCCGTGCCGGCAGATCGGTCGCACGCCCGGGCCTGAAAATCCGGCGTGACCAGCAGCATCCACGCGCAGAGGAGTAGTACGCTCATGATCCATGGAGCGGTGATCGCCGTCGGTACGTCAACGGAGTGGCCAATGAAGCGGCAGCATATCGCGCTGACAACCTTTCTCATTCTTCCGCTGGCGCTCTTTGTCGCACTCTGCTGGGCCATCGCCGTCACCATCCGCGAGCCGCACGTGCCTGTCGGCGCGGGGGCGGGCAACACCGGCGGCGCCAACGCCCTGGGCGAGTGGCTCAAGCACGGGTCGGTCTCTGGCCCGCGCGACGCCGAAGGCCCCACCGAATCCGCGGTGCCGCAAGCCGTGCCGGAAGAAACGCCGCGGAACAAGGACGCCGCGTCACAAGCAGCGCCCGCCGAACCGGTGATGATCGAGCCCGAGAGCCTTCCTCAAGGGTTCCTGCTCGTGGTTGAAGATCGTTCCGGAAAGGCCAGCCCGGCCTCGCCGATCTACCTTGCGAGCAACTTCGTGAACTGGAACCCCGCCGACGGGGCGATGAAACTCGAACCGCAGTCGGACATGCGCTGGCGCCTCAACGTGCGTCGGCCCCCGGGGCGTAGCGACCGCATCGAGTTCAAGTTCACGCGTGGCTCGTGGGAACTCGAAGAACTCAACCCGGACCTTACCCCGATCGCCAACCGTCGTTTGCCGCTGATCGACGCTTCCACGGTGGCGGATGGCTCTATCCCCCGCATCGATCTGGTCGTGCACCGCTGGGGGGATGAACGCCCCGAGTTCGCGGTACGTGCCGCGCTTGATCCCTACCGCGCGATCAGCGCGACGGGCGATCTCCGGCGGTTGCAGGTGCGGGGCGGGCCAGGGGTTGCGCGCGATGGGGTTCGTGATGTGCTGGTGTGGCTTCCCCCGGGGTACAACGACGCGAAAAACGCCGGCGTGACATACCCCGTGCTCTATCTGCACGACGGCCAGAATGTCTTTGAGAAACTCCCGGGTGTTCCCGGCGAGTGGCGGGCCGATGAAACCGCGCAGGAACTCATCACCAAGGGCCTCGCATCACCCATGATCATCGTTGGTGTGCCGCACTCGGGCCAGGGACGAATGAGCGAGTACCTCCCCGTGGCGGCGCTCGAGGGCGTGACACCTCTCGGGGCGCAGCATGTGGAGTGGTTGATGCGCGAGGTCATGCCGCGAGTCGAGAGGGCGTTTCGGGTGACGAAGGGACCAGAGGCCACCGCGGTGGGCGGGTCTTCCCTTGGCGCGGTGATCAGCCTCTACGCCGCCGCCAAGCACCCCGAGACATTCGGAATGGTGCTCGCCGAGAGTCTGCCGCTGCGCACCGGCGCCCATCAGACATGGGCCGAGTTCCTCGACTCGGTGACGATTTGGCCGCGAAAGGTGTACCTGGGGGTTGGCGGGGCCGAAACCGGCCCGGAGTCTGCCAACGCGGCCCGCAACAAGGCGTATGTTGATGCAGTACGGGAACTCGATGCGAGGCTCGACAGGGCGGGTCTGGGGCCAGATCGCAGGCTCCTGAATGTCGATCCGCAGGCGACGCACACCGAGGAGGCCTGGGCGAAACGTCTGCCGCAAGCCCTCCGGTTCCTGTTCCCGCCGTCGTTCGAAAGCACCAAGTAACCCCCCGCCCAGAAGGCCCGCTCACAGGGGCCGCAAGCCTCTTGAGAGCCGCCTCTGGTGTAACGCCCAGCCGCCGAAGGGGTTATAGTCTTGCGAGTCACACGCCGCGTCGTCTCGCGGAAGTGATCCGCATTCACAAAGGACGCACGCTCATGGTTCACACTTTCATTCGTCGCGCCGTGCCCTCGCTCGCGGCCGGTTTGCTCGCCGGCGCCGGCCTTCTCGTCATGGGGCACGCGCAGGCCCAGCCCCAGCCCGCGAAGATCGCGCCGACGCAACCGTCGAAGCCTGAAAAGCCCGAGGTCACGCTCAAGGTCGGCGATAAGGCTCCCGAGATTCAGGTTGACTCCTGGGTCAAAGGTGACGCCGTGAAGGCCTTCGAGCCGGGCAAGGTGTACGTGGTCGAGTTCTGGGCGACCTGGTGCGGCCCGTGTGTCCGTGCGATCCCGCACATGACAGAGACGGCCCGCAAACACAAGAACGATGTCGTGGTGATGGGCATCGCCGGCAGCGAGCGCAAGCCCCGCGAAGGCGACGATCTCCGTCTCGAGAACCTCAAGAAGTTCGTGGACGAAAAGGGCGACGCGATGGATTACCGCGTCGGGTACGACTCTGACCGCGAGATGGTCAACGCCTGGCTGCGCGCGGCCGGTCAGGACGGAATCCCTTGCACGTTCATCGTGGGCGGCGACGGCAAGATCGCCTGGATCGGCCACCCGATGAACATGGACGAACCCCTCGCCAATGCTCTGAAAGATTCGAAGAAGCGGGGCACCTGACCGGCGTTCCTCCGCGACCGCGTGTGAATCTGTCGAGAGCCGGGAGCCCCATCCCGGCTCTTTTTTATTCGACCGGCACCGGCTTGCCGGTGCGCATGCTTTCTGCTTCGGCCGCGAGCAGTCTGGCAACGCCGGCGGCCTCGGCGAGCGTGGCACGCTGTTGCTCGCCTTTGGTCACCACATCGATGAAATGGCGGATTTCACCGTCATAGCCGCTGCCGGCGGGCAATGTCGGCGAGGACGTTCCTTCGGGGGTGTGCACTTTCACGGTGGGATCGGCAGAGATGTCGAACTCCGCGGTGGCCCGCTCGAACGTGGCGAGGTACTTCATGCGAAACCCGGCGGAGGGGGTCAGGTCCCACGCGCCGTGCGCCACCACCATCGGCGGGCGTGCTTGTGGGCTGTCGTAGAAATACTGCGTGCAGAAGTGCATGCTGTCCCCTGTACAACTCACGGCGCGGGGCCGCCCGAGCGTCCAGTAGATGAAGTCGGCGTCATGGATGTGAAGGTCGACCAGTGCGCCGCCGCTGCGCGAAGGGTCTTTGTAGAACGACGATGCCCACGAGGGCCCGCTGCCCATGCGCTGAAAGGTCACGCTGCGGAGTGGGCCAAATGGCGATGCACTCGTGATGCGGTCGCGCAGCCAGGGCCAGCCGGGCCAGAAGCGCATACACATCGCGGGCATGCAGATGCGCCCGGCGTCTTGAGCGGCCCGGGCCAGGCGCTCGATCTCGGGTGCGTGCAGCGCGACAGGCTTTTCAATCAGAACGTGCTTGCCCGCCGCCAGGGCTTTCGTCGCGAGAGCCACATGGGTGTCGGTGTACGTACAGATGCTCACCGCGTCGATCTCGGCATCGAGCATCGAGTCAAACTCGGCGTGGCCTTTCACCCGCGAGGTGTCGAAGAGCGGAGCCGCGCCCGAGCCGATGTTCCCGGCGGCCTCTTCAAACCGCCCCGCACGCTTCTCAGGGCTCGGGTCGCAGACCGCCGCGAGCACACACGGGTACCCGGCCTGCTGCGCGGCCAGAAAAGCCCCAAGATGCGTGCGGCCCATGAAGCCCAGGCCAACGATGCCCACACGCAGCGGGATTGAGGGGGTTACGGTCATGACCGTCGGAGACCTTTCTGAGAAAATATACGGCAAAAGTACGGCATCGAAGCAGAGAAACCTGTCTGTGAGTCAAAGGTACCCACCCGGGGCATGACTCAGCGTGGTCCTAGTTATAGAATATGCATCTCGCCTTTGTTCGGGTACGCACGCTCGCACACATTCGGACGCCGCCATGATCCACACACAGACTGCCGAGGTTCCCGGCCATCTCTCTCACGGTGAAGGGCATGCCCGCCGGGGAGAGCGCATCCCAGTTTCGGTGTACGCCACGAGCGCGGCGGCCAGCGCCGCCATCGCCGGGGAGATCGCCGCGCTGATCCGTGAGCGTGCGTCGAAGGGGCTTTCGGTGGTGCTGGGGCTTGCTACCGGCTCAACGCCGACGGGCGTGTACGAAGAACTCATCCGGCTGCACCGCGAGGGGCTCTCCTTCAAGAACGTCATCACGTTCAACCTTGACGAATACTGGCCCATGCAGCCCGGCGCGCTGCAGAGTTACCGCCGCTTCATGCAGGAGTACCTCTTCGATCACATCGACATCACGCCCGCGAACACGCACGTGCCGGACGGCACCATCGCCAGGGAGGATGTCGGGGCGTACTGCGAGCGCTACGAGCAGGCCATCCGCGACGCGGGGGGCATCGACATCCAACTTCTGGGTGTAGGCCGCACCGGCCACATCGGCTTCAACGAGCCGGGCTCATCTCGCGACAGCCGAACCCGCCTCATCACGCTCGACAAGGTCACGCGCATGGACGCGGCGAGCGACTTTTTCGGCGAATGGAACGTGCCGCGCAAGGCCATCACCATGGGCGTGGGCACGATCCTCGACGCACGCCGCATCTACCTCATGGCCTTCGGCGAGCATAAAGCGGCGATCGTCAAGCGCTCCGTCGAAGGCGAGATCACCAGCACGGTTGCCGCGTCATACCTGCAGAAGCACCCGTGCGCGAGGTTCGTGCTCGACCCCGCGTCCGCCGCCGAACTCACCCGGTTCAAAACCCCGTGGCTTCTGGGCCCAATCGAAGATTTCGGGCTTTCATGGGATGCGCCAACCACCAGACGGGCCGTGATCTGGCTCGCCCGCACCCTCGACAAGCCCATCCTGAAACTCACCGACGAGGACTACAACGAGCACGGCCTGCAGGAACTCCTCGCCGCCAGGGGCGAGGCGTACGACCTCAACATCGACATCTTCCGCGGCATGCAGCGCACCATCACCGGCTGGCCCGGCGGCAAGCCCGATTCTGTCCGTGAGCAGCGGGGCGAGACCGGCCCGTTGCGCGGCCTGCCGGGCGAGGGCATCTTCCCCAAGAAGGTTCTGGTGTTCAGCCCGCACCCCGATGACGACGTCATCAGCATGGGCGGCACTTTCATCCGTCTGTGCGACCAGGGGCACGAGGTGCACGTGGCCTATCAGACCAGCGGGAACATCGCGGTCTGGGACGAGGCCGCGCTGAGGCACGTTGACTTTGTCCGCGAGTTCGCGGCCTCGTTCCCCCAACTCGGCCGTGAGTTCACCGAGAAACTCGAAGCCAACATCGAGACATTCCTGAGCCAGAAGCACCCCGGCGAGCCGGACAGCCCGGAACTGCAGCGCATCAAGGGGCTGATCCGTCGCACCGAGGCCCGCGCCGCGGCGCGCTACAGCGGCGTGCGGATGGAGAACATCCACTTCCTCGACCTGCCCTTCTACGAGACGGGGCGCGTCAAGAAGAAGCCGCTGGGCGAGGCGGACATCCAGATCACCATGGACCTGCTCGAGCGGGTGCGACCGCATCAGGTCTATGCCGCGGGTGACCTTTCAGATCCCCACGGCACGCACCGGGTCTGTCTGGCGGCGATCTTTGAGGCCCTGCGGCGCCTGGCCGATCGTGATTGGATGAAGCACTGCATCGTCTGGCTCTACCGCGGAGCCTGGCAGGAGTGGGAGCCCCACGAGATCGAGATGGCCGTGCCCCTGTCGCCCGAAGAAGTCATGCGCAAACGGATCGCCATTTTCAAGCACGAGAGCCAGAAAGACTCTGCCCTCTTCCCCGGGCCCAACGACCCGAGAGAGTTCTGGCAGCGTGCCGAAGACCGAAACCGCAGCACCGCGAAGGTGTATGACCGCCTTGGTCTGGCCGAATACGAGGCTATCGAGGGGTTCGTCCGGTGGAACGGCCTGACTGGGTGAAGAGGCGCCGGGGGGCGGCGGTGTGCAGCCGTCGGAATATTCAGACACTCGGCGCCGCCGACACGTATAGTGCGTGAGGGGGCTCCCGTGCCATCTTTCGATTCCAGCCTGGCCAATCGCACCACCACCAAGCTTCTTGATGCGCTCCGAGAGGGCAACAACGAGCCTGCGTGGGTGCAGATCGATACGCGCTACAGGCCCGTGGTGGCCGGTTTGGCGCGCCGCCTGGGGTTATCAGACTCTGATGCCGAAGAAACGGCCCAGCGCACACTCGCCGAGTTTGTTCGCGCGTACCGCGATGGCAAGTACGACCGCACCAAAGGCAGGCTGAGTTCATGGATTCTGGGGATAGCGCACAACACCGCGCTGAGGGTGCAACGCGAAAGCCGTCGCGGGGGAATGATCGGGATGGACGAGGTATCGGACGTCGCCGACGAGGACTCCCTGCGCACCATCTGGACTGACGAGCGGGATCGGTCGATCCTCTCTCACGCCATGGATCTCATTCGGGCAGAGTCGGGCATCGATGATCGAACGCTGCTGGCGTTCGAACTGGTAGCGATCCGTGGCGTGCCGCCCGCCGAAGCGGCAGCGCAATCTTCCATGACCGTCGATCAGGTGTATGTTGCCAAGACCCGTGTGACCAAGCGATTGCGGCGCGTTGTGGAGGAACTCACGGCCGCGTTCGAACAGGACATGTAAGCCATGGACGGCAAGGCCGGGGTGTGCCCCGGGCAAGAGGTGATCGAATCCATGGCCGCGGGCGGCGCGGCCCCGGACGGGGTTGCTGGGCACATCGAGGTGTGCGAGCGGTGTCGGCGGCGCCTTGACATAGCCAGGGAAGATGCCGGGTTTCTCAGCCGTATGCGGCTGCTCGTCGGCGATACGCAAGCGCCTCAGGGGGCGCCGCGTCTGCCTGGGTACAGCGTCCGGAGCATCATCAGCAGCGGCGCGCAGGGCGTGGTGTATAAAGCCGTGCAGACGGCCACCTCCCGCGTGGTTGCCATCAAGGCCCTCGGCGGCGGGCAAGATGTATCGACGCGGCACCGCCAACGCGCCGAGCGTGAAGCCGAGATCATCGCGCGGCTTCGCCACCCCAACCTTGTCACGGTCTTCGAGTCTCGGACGCTGCCCGAGGGGCGCACCGTTCTGGTGATGGAGTACATCGACGGCGTGCCCCTGGACGCGTGGAAGCCGCCCGGTGAAACTCCGGCGGCTCGGCAGAGGGCCTTGCTCGAAGTTTTCATCAGCATCTGCGCGGGCATCCATCATGCCCACCTCAACGGCGTGATTCACCGCGACCTGAAGCCCGACAACATCCTCGTCACGCCGGACGGCCGCCCCGTCGTCATCGATTTCGGCATCGCGCGTGTGGGCGAGATGCGCGTCACGCGCACGGGAGAGTTCGCGGGCACCCCGGCGTATGTCTCGCCCGAGCAGGCGCGGGGCAAGTCAGAAGAGATCGACGCGCTCACGGATGTCTATTCGCTGGGGGTCATCCTCTATCAACTCGTCTGCGGACGGATGCCCTACGACGTGGGCGGGTCGATCTTCGAGATTGTCCGCACCATCGAGCAGGAGCAGCCCACGCCGCCCAGGGGATTTCTCCCCGGCTTCTCGCAGGATCTCGAGTCGATCATCCTCAAGGCCATGCGCAAGGAGAAGAGCGAGCGGTATCAGTCCGCCGCCGGCCTGAGCCGGGATATCGAACGCTTCCTCACCGGTGTCCCGGTAGATGCCCGCAGCGGCTCGGGGTGGTACCTGCTCAGGAAGGCGTTGTTTCTCAACCGCGTTCGGCTGTTCTGGGCCGTCGGGGCGTGCCTGCTTGTGATCGGGGCGATCGGGGCGGTCGCTGTGAGCAGCGCACGAGCGGCAACCGCGGCGCGCCGGGTCGAACTGGAACAGGAGCACGCCCGCATCGAAAACATCCGCGCCAGGGCGGTGATGGAACTCCTGCGCGAGGCGCTCCCCAGCGCCGATCCATTGCAGCCCGAGACGAACATGGTCGTTGGCTCGGGGCTAGGAAGGTTGTTCACACGCATCGAAACCGGGGCCTTCGCGGATGATCCAGAACTCGATTCCGCGGTGCGCAGGCTGTGGGGCGGGCTCTATACCGGTGTCGGCGCGAGAAAAGCTCCGGCGTTGGTCGAGTACTCAGAGTTGTCCCTTCGGTACGGGCTCACGCGGCTGCGGATGCGCCATGGCGCCGATCATCCCGAGATCGCCGCGACCATGCACGAACTCGCGTCTGTGCTGCACTTCAGGGGGCGGCTGGCTGAAGCCGAGGCCATGTGCCGGGACGTGCTCGCGATGCGGGCCCGGCTCAACACCGCGGATGCCGCGCCTTCGACAGATTCTCGGGCGCTCCTGGCCCGCATCATGATTTCGCGGGGGATGGTCGGGCAGGCCGCCGCGGAGGCGGACGCCGTCCTGAGGTCGCTCCACGACCGCGCAGACCGCGAAGGCCAGTTGATGCAGGCATCCATGCTCGCGATCAAGTCTTCGATCTGCTTGTCGGGGCCCGACGCGCAGCAGTGCGCGGCCCTCATCGAGCAGGCGCTGGTGCGTCGCATCAAGTGGCTGCCCACCGAAGAGCCCGATTTCATCGAATCGCTGACCGACGCCGCGGAGATCGCGAGCCGGGCACCAGACACACGCATCTCGCGGATGATGCTCGAATGCTGGGAGACCGGGCCGGACGGCATCGTCAAGGCCGTGGCCGACGACATTCCCTTTCTGTCGCGTCCGGACTTCTGGCTCTTGCCCGGCCATCGATCGGGGAAACGAATCGATTCGCTGGAGCGGGTGATTCGGCTGCATAACGCGTTGCTTGGCACACATTCCCAGTCGGGAGTTGGGTTCCTGTGGTCGCGCATCCGTGCCGCGCAGGCGGCGGGGGAGTATCACTCCAGGTATCAGGACGGGCTGAAAGCGGCCGAACTGCTGGCGCAGCGGTTCGGCGAGAACGACCTTTCCGTGCTGATGTGCCTGCAGGATGCCTCAACGGCGCTTGCGTACGCCGGCAAGCCCGGCGAGGCCGCCAAGGTTGAGGCCAGAGCCCTGAGCATCTGGGGCGCGGTCCCTCCCGCCGCCCGAGACGCTCTGCTCGCCGCGAACACGCGGCGTCGCCTCGCGTGGTTTATGTCGATGGATGAAGATCTCGCCGCCGCGGCCACGGCCGAATATCGCGCGGCCATCGAAGAACTCGTGGCCGTTGTGGGCGAAGAGCATTTCATCGTCGCCATGGCCCGCGCGGGCCTGGCCTCGTGCATGATCGGTCTCGGTCAGGTCGCGGAGGCCGCCCCGCTCGTTGCCCTGGCAGTTGAGGCCGGCAACAAGAACTCCGCCATCATGTCCGCCGATCAGTTCGCCGAGATCGACTTTGCGAGTGCAAGGCTCGAGCTGGCCGTCGGTGAACGGGCGGTGGCCCGCGACAGGCTCGAGGCCTTGTGGGAGCGATACTACTCGCTCGCACCCGCGACACACCCGGGCCGACGGGTTCTGTGTCGCGCCATGATCAAACTCTGCGAGGAGGAAGGCGACCTTTCTGCGGCGGAGGTCTGGCGGACACGATGAGGCCCCCTTTCTCGGATCTGGGGCATCGCATCGGCGCCGCACACCCTCGCGTACACTCGCGGTGGATGAACCGCCACCCGTCCATGTTCCTGATGCTTGCCGTGCTCTCGATGCACGGGTGCGGCGGCGCCATCAGGCCATCGTTTGATTCTCCCGAGCCGGCCGCGCGAAACGCCGCGATTGTTCTGGCCGCGGGCGAGCCATCGGGCGACAAGGCCCTGCCCGACCTGGTGCGGATGCTTGAGAGCGACGACCCGGCGACACGGCTGCTGGCCATCGTTACGCTGGAGCGGAAGGCCGGCACGAGGCTGGGCTACAACTACGAGGCGCCACCGTCGCGCCGTGCACCCGCCGTGATGGCGTGGAGAGAGTGGCTGGAAGACAACCACCCGGAGCCGACCGCGCCATGAACGCACCGCCGGATATCGCCGTGGAACTGAGCAGCAACCCCGCGTACCTCTGCGGCGTTCGCGAACTGGTGAACCTCATATCCCGGCGCGTTGGTTTTCCCGACGGCCAGGCATCCAAGATCGCCCTCGCGGTGGATGAAGCACTCGCCAACGTGATGAACCACGGGTATCTGCGCCGCACCGATGGCCGCATCTGGCTCCGCATCTACCGCATTGATGCGCAAGGGGCCTTCTCCGGCTTCCGAATCATCATCGAAGACGAGGGCCGACAGGTCGATCCCAGCCAGATTAAGAGCAGGGACCTGGCCGACATCCGCCCGGGGGGGCTTGGGGTTCACATCATCCGCGAAGTGATGGATACCGTGCTCTACGAGAAGCGAGAATCGACGGGCATGCGTCTGACGATGGTCAAACTGCTCGGCTCCGACGCGCGTGCGACGGGTTCGTGCTGCACCGACAGTTCCGGGGGAGGTTGCCGTGGCTGAGAAGGGACCCATCGTCGTCAATGTCCGACAGATCGACGGCGCCGCGGTAGTGGCCCCGGAGGGTGAAGTAGGCTATCACGAGGCGCCCACGCTGCGCCAGGCGCTGCGGGAGGCCTTCGACCGAAAGCCGGCACGCCTCGTCGCTGATCTTTCGGGCGTCACGTATATGGCCACGCCGGGGCTGGCCACACTCGTTGAAGCACTCCAGATCTCCAAACGCACGCAGACGCCGCTGGTTCTATGCGCGCTCTCGGGGCGGGTGCGTGCGGTCTTCGAGATCGCCAGGCTCCACACCGTCTTTACGATCGCGGAAGATCTTCAGTCCGCGCTATCACCCAAGGCCTGATCGCACCCGACGCATGGCAACCGGCACCAAGACATCGGCGACCACATCACAGCCGGCCCGAGGGCTGGCGGGCTTTGTGCTGCGCGCCGCCCTCTTTCCCATCGAGGTGCTGGGGGCCAAGACCCTGGCCGCGCTCCATCATGTCGGCGCGGGTGCCTGGCTCTTCGCCGCCGCCCTGTGGTGGATCGCGCGTGGGCTCTTCACCCCCGGGGTTCGACTGGGTATCCCCGCCATCGTCGCGCAGATGGTCCGCGTCGGTGTGCGGTCTGTCTTCATCGTTTCACTTGTTTCGGGTTGCGTCGGCCTCATCCTTGCATTCCAGTTGGCGCCCCCGCTGGAAGAGTTCGGCCAGAAGGAATCGGTCGCCAACATCGTGGGCATCGCCGTGCTCCGTGAACTCGGCCCGCTCATCGGCGCCATTGTGCTCACCGGCTTCGCCGGCGCGGCCATCGCCGCGGAACTGGGCACCATGGTCGTGAGCGAAGAGATCGAGGCGCTCGAGTCGCTGGCGCTCGACCCCATCCGTTTCCTTGTGGTTCCGCGCGTTGTCGCCAGCGTGATCAGCATGACGATTCTCGCGGTGATTGCAGACTTTGTCGCGATCACGTCGGCGCTGGGGATATCCATGATGGTTCTGGAGATACCCTACACCACGTTCATGAACAACCTGCTCGGGCAGGCCAAGTTCGTCGACTTCGCCACCGGCGTGGCCAAGAGCACGGTCTTCGGGCTGTTGATCGGCGTCATCGCTTGTTCGAACGGGTTGTCGGTCGAGGGGGGCGCCGCGGGTGTCGGCCGCGCGACGACCTACACCGTGGTGCAGTCCATCGTCGCCATCGTCATCGCGGACCTGGCCTTCACGGCGGTCTTCTTCGCCGCCCGCCTGGTCTGAACGGCCGGCCCTGATCCGCGAGTTCTCGGCGTTGGTCGCCTCGCGCCAAAGGCGCAGAAAAAACCCGGCGCTTCGAGCGCCGGGTTGAATGAGGCATGGGCAATGACGCGGAGCGGTTTAATCCTCGGGCACGTTGGGCCCGCTGACGATCTCGCGGAAGAGCGTGCGGAGCCGCTTGGTGACCGGGCCCTCGCTGCCGCGGCCGATGCGGTCGTCGTCGATCTGGTTGACCGCGATGATCTCGGCCGCGCTGCCGGTGAGGAAGACCTCGTCGGCCTTGAGCACTTCTTCGATGCGGAGAGAGGATTCAACCGCCTCGATACCCAGTTGCGGTGCGAGGGTGTCGAGCACGAAACGGCGGGTGATGCCTTCGAGCATGCCGTCTTCGATGGGCGGGGTGAAGATCTTGCCCTTCTTGATGATGAACAGGTTGTCGCCCGTGCACTCGGTGACGTACCCGTCAAGGTTGAGCATGATCGCCTCGTCGCACCCTTGCTCGATGGCCTCGAGTTTGGCGAGGATGTTGTTGAGGTAGTTCAGGCTCTTGATGCGGGGGTCAAGGCACGCGATGGGGGTCTTGGGCCGCTTGGCCAGCACCACACGCATGCCGGCTTCATAGGCCTCCTTCGGATACAGGCGGATCTGGTCGGCGATGCAGATGATGCCGGGCATCGGGCAGCGTCGCGGGTCGAGGCCCAGCGTGCCCACGCCACGGGTCACGATCAGGCGGATGTACCCGTCCTTGATGTCATTGGCGGCAACCGTTTCGCGCTGGATGGCCTCCATCTCCTGCTTGGTGATGGGGATGGTCATCGAGATCTGTTCGGCGCAGTGGTAGAGACGTTCGATGTGCTGCCCGCACTTGAAGATCTTTCCCTGATAGATACGGATGCCCTCAAAGACACCGTCGCCGTACAGCAGGCCGTGGTCGTAGACGTTGACCATTGCCTGGCTCTTGGGAACCAGCCGCCCGTTCACCCACACCAACGGCTTGTCGCCAAGTTCGCGCGGCTCGGGCCACATGCTCGCCAGCCGGGCCGGCACGCGGCTTGTGCTCGCGGAGGCGGCCCCTCCCGAACCGTTGGCCGAATGAGAGGTGGGGGGGGTGGGGGAGTTCGAGGGGGTGGAGTGCGGGGCAGTTTTCAAGGCGGTTTCCCCTGTGGGCTTGGTTCACAATGTTCAACACTCGCCGCGGGCTTGGCCCTTGGCCCGATACCCGTCCGGGTCGCTCGGCGGCAATCCGCGAAGAGGCACAGACGCGTCAGACAGATCTCATGGTAGGGACTGGGGTGGCCGATCTCCCCTTTGGCCAACCCAAACATCACCCGACAGCGTGGCCGAGCAGTGCGGTTCGAACCGAGCAAGGCGACCGTATGGTTTCAGACCGCGTTCGTGCGGCATTCCGGCTTGCCTGCCGCGGGTTGACCTCCTAACCTTGCGGTCCCACCCGAAGAGGAAAGGTTCTCACATGCCCCGCACGTGTCATTTCACTGGCAAAAAGACTGGTTTCGGCAAGAAGCGCACCTGGCGTGGTCAGGCCATCAGCAAGGGCGGCTTCGGTCTGAAGCCCACCGGCATCACCCGCCGCACCTTCAAGCCCAACCTGCAGGATGTCAACGCCGTCGTTGAAGGCAAGCCCCAGCGCATCCGGGCCTCGGCCAAGGCCATCCGCAATGGCTTGGTGGTCAAGCCCCTCAAGCGCAAGTTTGGCTACACCCGTCAGCAGAAGGCGGCCAACGCCGCCTGATCGGCGCGGCCTTTCCGAACATCACGATCAATCCTTCAACGCCCCCTCATGCGGGGGGCGTTGTTTGTTTATGGGGCGCTTCGCACGCTCACGTTGAGGTCAATAACCGGCCCAACGCCGCGTCAATTCGTGGTTACTCGCGCGATCGATCACGCCAAGCCTTGCACACGCGCCGACTTCTGGTAGGATGAGCGTGAAGGGTGCGCGAAAGTCCTGTGATTGGCGCGGCCGCTTCGGGAGAAGAGAGACACCATGATACGTGTTATCGGCATTGCCTGTGTTGTCGCATGCGCCGCGATGGTGACGCCCCGGTCTTTGGCCGGGATTACTGTGGTGCCCTTCGCCGGCGGCGATGCCGGCTACGACACGCTGACCGGCAACGGTCTCTTGGAGCAGGGCGCGGCGGAGGCCCGGATCGGCAACCGCATCGATGCGGGCACGTGGGAAACAGCCCTGTGGCGTCGCAACGAAACGGGCCCGATCCTTGCGCAGGGCCAACTGACATGGCAAAGCGGCCTGCCCGCGCCGTTCACGCTGACATACGACGGTGCCGCGGGGCTTGTCTACACCGTCGGCGGCGAGACGATTTCTTCGACGCAACTCGGCGGGACCTTCTCGGACATTTTCATCCGCACGAGATCGGCCACGCTGGGCAGCGTTCAACTGAGCGGCATGGTGTATACCCCGTCGGTCGGGGACGCGGCGGCACTGCCGGATCTCGGCTCGACGGGCAACGGCACGATCAACTACCTGCGCCTTCGCGAAGACGACGGCTCCACCCTTCCGGCCTTCACCATCACCGGGTTTCAGACGCTCTCGTGGCAGGCGAACGACCCGCCGATCAACTCGCAGGTCAACGCGTTGTTCCTGCTGACCAACATCGTGCCCGGGCCTTCCTCCCTGAGCGTGGCCGCGGTTGCCGGCGTGTGCGTGGCCCGTCGCCGCAGACGCTGAGCCCCCCGGCGCGCGGTACGCTTGGGGATGCCCGATACCGCCCAAACCGATCAGACGGCCGAACTTCGCTTCGCGTGCGGGGTGATCACCGAAGAAGCCGCGGCGCTCGAGAAGATGGCCGCCGGGCTCGATGCATCATTCACGCGCGCTGTGGAACTTATCGTCGCCTGCGCTGATCGGGGCGGCACGGTGCTCGTTTCGGGGTTAGGAAAGTCGGGGCATGTGGGGGCCAAGATTTCCGCGACGCTCGCGTCCCTGGGCATCCCCTCGTACAACGTCCACCCGACCGAGGCCTTTCATGGTGATCTTGGCCGTTTTACGAAGGCAGACACGGTCATCTGCATTTCGTTCTCCGGTGAGACAGATGAAGTCGTAAACCTCGCCGCGGTGCTCCGTCAAGACAACTTGCCCATCATCGCCATCACCGGCGCCCGGAGTGTTGCCGGGAAGGCGCCATCAAGCCTGGAGCGGCTGGCAACCGTCACGCTCGGGCTGGGGGTGTCGCGGGAGGCCGGCGACGGGTTCGTCGCGCCCACCAGTTCTACCACGGCCACCATGGCGCTGGGCGATGCGCTCGCCCTCGCCGCGGCCAGGCGGCGAAGGTTCACTTCTGAGGACTTTGCCCGCCGTCACCCGGGGGGCGCGCTGGGCGAGATGCTCCGGCCCATCACCGAGGTGCTTAGGTGTGTCGCGGGGAGGAACCTGCCCTGCATCCCTGACGCTGTCTCGGTGGGGCAGGCGCTGCGCCTCGCGGCCGAATCGGGCCGCAGGCCCGGCGCGATGATGCTGGTGCACCCCGACACCGGCGCGCTCACGGGCATTTTCACCGACGGCGATCTGCGACGGCTCATTCTGCGAGACCCCGGCGAACTCACCAGGCCCGTCAGCGAGGTCATGACACGCCGGCCCCGCACACTCCCGCACACCGCGCTGGTCAATGACGCGGTCAAGATGGTCCGCGAGCACAGGCAGGACGAGATTCCCGTGGTCGATGACGCGGGCAAGCCGGTGGGAATCCTCGATGTACAAGACCTCATCGCCATGAGGCTGGTCAGAGACTGAGACAGCGAGGGTTTCAGCGAACGAACCGGGACGCGCGGCGTCCGAGGCCGTGTGGTTGTTACGGTGAGCGTGCGTCGTGGTGCGTTGAGGGAGCGGTTATTTCTCGGCAGAGATGTAGGCCACGTAGCAGGGGCAGGCTTCGCCCTTCTTGGTGGGCTTGAAGATGCCGTTGCCGCCACCTTTGCCGTCATCGCCTTCCCAGTACACGGTCACGGGGCCAAAGCCCGCCTCAACGAGCGCCTCGCGGATCTCGATGAGAGACCACAGCCGCCACGAATAGGTGAACGCGTTTTTCATGCGCGTTCCGTCCTTGAACTCGAAGTGGATCTTGCACGTTCCCTGGCCGCTGATCATGTCGATTTCGGCCTGGTCCCAGACGTAGGTGAACCCCTTCTGCTTGCGTCGTTCCTGCTGGGGACGCTGGGCCTCCCACCCGCCGAAGTGATCGAGGAAGAAGACGCCCTCTTTCCCCAGTGACGCGTGCACCGAGCGGAAGTACCCGATGAGGTCCTGCCGGGTTTTGAAGATCCAGTAACTGAAGTTCATCGCCAGCACGATGTCGGTGCCACTGGCCGCGGGCGAGCCGGGGCTGCGCACATCGGCCTTGAGCAGTGTCAGGCGCTGTTTGGCCTCATCGCTGAGCGAGGCCACATGGTGCTTCTTCCCCCAGGCGAGGGTCGGCCCGTGCAGATCGACACCAACAGACGTGTTGGACGGCCTTCGCCGCACCCACTCGCAGGCGGTCGCCGCGGTGCCGCAGAAATCCTCGCGCAGCGAGACGGCGTGCCTGCCGCGCAGCCGTCGGAAGGTCTTATCGACGAAGTCGATCTCCGCCTCGGGGCATTGCACCGAGGCCTCGTAGAGAACGTGCTTGTCCGCCGTCTTCGCCGTGAGCGCCGCTTTGGGTCGTTTCGCCATAGAGGGCTACAGAATCCAACCTCAGCGGCCGGAAGTCAAGCGGGATCGATCAAAGTTGCCCCAATGAACCGCGGGTTCGGCACGGAGTGCGGGCCCTGTCAAACACCCGATGGCCGCCCCCGTCGCGGCAAGGGAAAGATCGCGCTGAACACGAAACCTTCATCGCCCGATGACGATTCATGGGATGGGCGGTCGTATACTCATCCCCACCCTTGAACCGGGGTTGGTCCCAGAAACCCCGGGGCATACTCCCAGCCACTTTATCGGAGCAGATCTGATGCGATTGACGATGGTCGGAACCGGCTACGTGGGCCTTGTCACCGGTGTGTGTTTCGCCAACACCGGCAACGATGTCATCTGCCTCGACGTCGACCCTCGCAAGATCGAGAAACTCCGCCGCGGCGAGTGCCCCATCTATGAGCCAGGCCTGACCGAACTCATGGAGCGCAACAACGCCGCCGGCCGTCTGAAGTACACCCTGGACAAGCAGGAGTCCTACCGCGACGCCGAGATGATCTTCATCTGCGTGGGCACGCCCAGCGACGAACGGGGCCACTCCGACCTGAAGTACGTCTACCAGGCCGCCGAGGAGATCGGCGCCGTCATCAAGTCGCTGGGCCCCGACCAGCGGCCCAAGGTGATTGTGGTCAAGAGCACCGTGCCCGTCGGCACCACCTTCGAGGTGAAGAAGCGAATCGCCGCGGTTGTGGGCCCCAACATCCCCTTCTCCGTCGCCGACAACCCCGAGTTCCTGAAAGAGGGCGACGCCATCAACGACTTCAACAAGCCCGACCGCGTCGTCGTCGGCGTTGAGGATGAACGCACGGGCGAGATGTTCCGCCAACTCTACGACCCCTTTGTCCGCAACGGGCACCCCATCTACATCATGGATGTGCTCAGCGCCGAGATGGTCAAATACGCCTCGAACAACTTCTTGGCCACCAAAATCTCCTTCATCAACGAGATGGCCAACCTCTGCGAGGCGTACGGCGCCGACATCCAGAAGGTCCGCGAGGGCATGTGCTCGGACAAGCGCATCGGCAACCAGTTCCTCTACCCGGGCCTTGGCTACGGCGGCTCGTGCTTCCCCAAAGACACCCTCGCGTGCATCATGATGGGCGACAAGGCCGGCATCGAGGCTCGCCTTTCGAAGTCTGTGCACGAGGTCAACCAGAAGCAGCGCGAGCGCTTCTTCGACAAGATCGTCAATCACTTCGGCGGCAAAACCGGCGTCGGCGGCGGCCCCGCCGGCTTGCAGGGCAAGAAACTCGCCTTCTGGGGCATCGCCTTCAAGCCCCGCACGGACGACATCCGCGAGGCCCCCGCGCTCACCCTCATGCGCAAGGCCGCCGGTTTCGGCGCCGTGTGCAGCGGCTTCGACCCTGTCGCCGGCGAGAACGCCCGCGCCGAACTCGGCCCCGCCGCGACCATTGTCGACGACATGTACGAGTGCGTCAAAGGCGCCGATGCGCTCATCATCGCCACCGACTGGGACGAGTTCAAGAGCCCGGACTTCGCCCGGCTGGGCGCCCTGATGAAGTCCAAGGTCGTCTTCGACGGCCGCAACCTCTACCGGCTCTCGCAGATGCGTGAACTGGGCTTCACCTATTACAGCGTGGGCCGCTCGCCCGTCCGGGCCGGCTGACACACCGCCGCCCTGCACGGGAGCACCCGGGCCGTGAACCGACAGGCCCCGCGATCACAGGTCACCCTCGCCGACTGGGGCGATGGTGTTGGTACGCTCGCGCCCGCCTCGGTCGATCTCTTCTACGCCGACCCGCCCTTCAACACGGGCGTCAGGCAATCAACACCCGCCGGTGCCGTGCGCGCCGGCCGGGACATCGCCACCAGTTACGCCGATGCCTGGCCCAGCATGGCCCACTATGTCGCGTGGCTTCGTGAATGCCTCGCGCGAACGCTGCCCGTGCTCAAGCCCTGCGCCAACGTGCTGCTGCATGTCGATCAACGCACCTGCCATCACGCTCGATTGATGCTCGATGATCTGCTCGGCGAGGCCGGCTTTGTCAACCACATCATCTGGTCGTACGGGCTGGGGGGCTCTTCCTCCCGCCGGTTCGCACGCAAGCACGACGACATTCTGTGGTACACGCTCGACCCAGCCGGTTACTTCTTTGCCCCGCCACGCGTAGAGGCCACCAGCCGCCGCATGCGCGGGCAGACCAAAAAAGCCACCGACGTGCTCGATATTCCAAGCCTCAACAACATGGCCAGTGAGCGAACCGGCTACCCCACCCAGAAGCCGCTGGAACTCCTCACGCTGTTGCTGAGGGCATGCGCCCCGCCGGGTGCAACAGTGCTCGACCCGTGCTGCGGCAGCGGCACAACGCTGGTCGCCGCGCAGTCGCTGGGCATGCATTCCATCGGCTTTGACACCAACCCCGCCGCGGTTGACCTGGCCCGGGCCCGCCTTGCCGCGGGTCAGCAGTCGTAGTTCGGCAGGTTCACAGGCTCGGCGCGTTGGCAGGCGAGACCCGCCGGTGCCGGGGGATGATTTTCAGTCGTACCGGCCCACGATCAGCGTCACGTTGTGCCCGCCGAAGCCGAAGGTGTTGTTCATCGCGTACCTGATACGCCGCTCGCGAGCCGTGCCGGGCACCAGGTCGATATCAAACCCGGGCTCGGGGTTGTCAAGGTTGATGGTGGGGGGGATCACCCCGTCGCGGATCGCGTGTATGCACGCGATCAGTTCCACCGCGCCGCTGGCGCCCAGGCAGTGCCCGTGCATCGACTTGGTTGAACTCATCATCAGGGTGCCGCCCGCGGATGCCCTGGCATGGTCGCCGAAGAGTTTGGTCACCGCGGCGAGTTCCGCCTTGTCGCCCAGCGGCGTCGAGGTGCCGTGCGCGTTGATATAGCCGATGTCTTCGCGGTTCAGGCCAGCCTCGTGCAGCGCGGCCCGCATCGATCGTGAGGCGCCGTCGCCCTGCGCATCTGGGGCGGTGATGTGGCTTGCATCGCACGAGTTGCCCGTGCCGACCAGTTCGGCGTAGATCGTTGCGCCGCGCGCCTTGGCGTGTTCCTCGGTTTCGAGCACGTACATCGCCGCGCCTTCCGAGAGCACAAACCCGTCGCGGTCGATGTCGAAGGGCCTGCTGGCCTTTTCGGGGGCGTCGTTGCGTGCCGACAGGGCCTTCATCACCATGAACGCGCTGATACACAGCGGCGTGCAGGCCGCCTCGGCCCCGCCCGCGATCATCACGTCCGTCTCGCCCCGCTGCATGATGTGCAGCGCATCGGCGATGGCGTGCCCGCTGCTGGCGCACGCGGTGGCGTGCGCCGAGGCGGGGCCCTTGAGGCCGTACTTGATCGAGATGTTCCCGGTGCCCGCGTTCACCATCAGGCGCGGAACCGTGAAGGGGTTGAGGCGGTCGTGCCCCTTGTCCCGCATCGTGTTCACACCGTCCTCGATGGTCTTGATCCCGCCGATGCCCGACCCGACCACCACGCCGCAACGCTCGGGGTTTTCCTTCGAGAAATCGATGCCCGAGTGGCGCACGGCCTCGGCCGCCGCGCCCAGGGCCAGGTGCGAGAAGCGGTCAACCCGCTTGGCCTCGCGGAACTCGATCACGGAGGTGGGGTCCCACCCTTTGATCTGCCCCGCGATGCGGATCTCCCAACTGTCGCTGTAGAAGCGGAACTCGTCGCCCTCGATGGGGCTGATGCCGCTGCGGCCTTCGCGCATCCCTGCCCATGTTGATGGCGCATCATGCCCGAGGTTCGTCAATGCGCCGAACCCGGTGATGACAACCCGCCGCTTCGTGCCTGAGAGGTGCTGGCTGCTCACGAGTGTGGTATCCAGTTACAGCAGTGTGCCCCGCACGCGGCCCCGAAACCATGCGCCGGCGTTCCCGCCGGGGCATGAAATTCTTGGACAGGCCGCCCCGGATTACTGGGACGTCTGAGCCTTCTTGATGAAATCGATCGCGTCGCCCACGGTCTTGATCTTCTCCGCGACCTCGTCGGGAATATCAGTCTCGAAGGCTTCTTCGAGTTCCATCACCAGTTCAACCTGGTCCAGGCTGTCGGCGTTCAGGTCACCCATGAAACTCATCTCACGGGTGATCTTGTCCTTGTCCTGGCCCATCTGGCCCGCGACGATCTCGATCACCTTCGCTTCAATCTCTTGCTCGGTCACGCTTGATCTCCGTTCACCGTTGTTGCAGGATTCCGAGGCTCCCCGGCGCAGACTTCCACGCCGGACATCTGCCTGACGACCCCTCCCCAACTCTGGGCCCGAGTATACGCCTCGTCACTCGCCCCGGCTTTGCCCCCCCCTCCACCCCGCCCCAGACCCCACCCCCCGGGCTCTGTCCATCCCCTGCCATTACCCATTGTCGGCCACTCGCCGCGAATACAAACCCGCGGCCTTGATGTACGCATCAACCCCTGTGGCGAGCGAGCCCGCGCCCAGATCAGTGGGCATCCCCGCCGCCACCGCTCCCCGCAATGCCGTCGATGACACTTCAGAAACGGGTAGGTCGAGCACCCCCTCGCCAAACCTCGCCAGCATCGCTTCGCTCCACGCCCGACTGGCTCGCATCGAATGGATCACCGCCGGGGGGTCTGTCAACGGTGGCCGCGGCGCGATCAGCACCTGGACCCGCGACAGCAGTTCTTTCACCCTGTGCCACTTGTGAAACTGCGATGCCTGATCCGCCCCGATCACCAGCCAAATTCGGCATCCGGGCTCGACCTGTTCGCTCAACTTCGCCACCGTGTCAAACGTGAAACTAAGGCCCGGGCGGCCGACTTCTTCACACCACACCAACGCATCAGGCACACCCGCGAATGCGATCCGCGCCATCGCCACCCGATGCGCTGAGCCAGCGTCGGTCGTGCGGCCTTTCAGCGGAGACTCTCCAGTCGGCACCACCACCAACTGAGGCTGGTCTCCGGTTTCGCGTGACACATGCCGGCGCGCGGCATTGGCAATCTCGACATGCCATGCGTGCGGCGGGTCGAATGTCCCGCCCATCATCACGACCGGTGCCCCTGCGGGCAGCGCAAGGGGTTGCCCGTGAAGAACGCAGCGAGCCGCCGGCAGTGTTTCCCCTGCCGCCCCGCCGGGCAGAAGCAGCCTGGTCCCGTGCGATGAATCAGGATTTTCGGCGTTTGCAGGCATGAGTCTCGGTCGTTCTCCTGGCGGGCCATCGCTGGGGCGTGCAGTCTCCGTGCCCTGACAGAGTCGCCCGCGTCTGACTGGGATATGGCCTTCAGCGGGTTGCCGGGGGCCACCCTCCTTGAACCCCAAGCGTGCCGGATTCTTGGATTAGCGTCACACTGATCCAAACCTCGCTTTGGCCACGCTCGGAGCATGCACCCCAATCCGCCTTCGCTATTCGACCTTCCCCCAGTCTGCGGGTCTCCCTCCCGAAGCACCTTGGGGCCCCACGGCCGCGCCGGGTGCGTTGTCAGAATCACGCCGCGACCGCCCATCCTACGAGTTTGGGGCCAGCCTTCGCCAAGCCTGCCAGCGGCTTCCGGCGATCGTTCTGGCATGGTAAACCGTGGCCCAAGGGCCAGGAGGCTTGGCTGCCATCTGATCCGGCGAACCCGACGCGCGAGCACCCTTTTCAACGCTGGGCCAAGCCCAAGGAGGCTCTGGGCGCTGCAGGGACGGGAAGGCGGCAGCCCTGGCTCTTGATCTTCCCTGCAACGCGGGGCCCGCGGCGTGCCAGAAAAACGACCTCCATGGAGTACAGGGTGGCATGGCCTTCGCGCCCCGGAATGGTGTCCGCAAGCCCAGAACGTGGCTACTATTCCCCCGCGCGGCACGCCGCGCAGGTTGGCCCCGTCGTCTAGCCTGGTCTAGGACACCACCCTTTCACGGTGGGGACATGGGTTCGAATCCCATCGGGGTCATTTCGCCTGTTTGCACTCGCTTCGCGCTCGCTCGCACTTGCTCGCGAAACCCCTGCAAAACCAGGGACTTGTGATGATTTTCCCGAACCAGCGCAAGCGGGCGCGGTCGCGTGCTGCGCCGCTTTTTGCGCCACAGGCGCGATCAGCCCGGGCGGCACCCTGCGCGTGAGTTCGGTGGGCGGGTTTGACCCCGCCTTCGGCAACATCCTCTTCGGCCTCGACGTGGTGCGCGGCGATTCACGCACGGGCGACTTCGCCGAGGCAGACCTGCCCAGCACCGCGGTGGGCGCCTACGCCATCCGATACTTCTCCAACCGCGCCGAACTCATCTTCAACATCGCCGACTTCAACGGCGACGGCGGCGTGGACGGCGCGGATATTGAAGCCTTTACGCTGCTCTGGCAGGATGGATCGATGCTGACCGACATCAACGGCGACGGCGGCGTGGACGGTGCGGACATCGAAGCCTTCCTGACAATCTGGGAGCGCGGCGGCGAATGAGCGGCATTTGCTTCACCCCACCGGTTCCACCTCCACGCATCCATCTTCGCACGCGCGAACCTCGGCGCCAAAGAGCCTCAGCACTTCCATGTTGGTGCGCGAGTGATTGGTGAGCGGGCCGGTTGCGTACCTCCCTCCGGCCAGCACGGAGAGGGGGGCCATCAGTTGGTCGGCCAGGTAGGGTCCGACGGGCATGCGAGAGGCGATATACGCGCGGGCCTCGTCGGCCGCGCTGCGTGCCACGCTTTCGGCTGGGCGGCCCAGTTCGCCGATGGATGAGAACAACTCGGTGATGTGCTCGTAGTGAAGTTCGACCAGCGCGGCATTGCCCGCGCCCGGCGCATCGTTGACCGTACGGATCTCGATTTCGTCATCGTTCAGCGAAAGCCGTGAGGCGAGCACTTTCACTTCGCGTTCACCCACCTCCCGCGAGATCTTCGAAACAAGCGAGGTGGCCCTGGAGCCCAGTCGCTCACCCCGTTCTGTGAGCACTACCGGGCGAGGATCGCTCGCGGGCTGCACCTCGACCACGACGCGTCCGCCCCCGACGGGGTAAAACCCATGCCGTTCCAGCCGCGCGTTGACCCCGGCGCCCGCACGCTCGATGAGCGGCGCGAGCACACGCGAGACAAACTCAAAGGGCGGCGCGGCTTTATTGTGTGTGCCCCCTTCGATCACGACGCGCGATGAGCCCCCAGCGCGGAGCAGCGCGGGCAGCACGGCCTGCAGCACAAGCATCGTGCCCCCCGCGGAACCGATGGAGAAGTGGTACTCACCGGGCTTGATGGTGCCCGGGTGAAACTCGACATCCTGTGAACCGACCGACGCGCCATGGGCAAGCCCGCCGCACACCGCCGCGGCCGCCTGGACGCAGGTGAGGTGCTGGCGCATGAGGCCGGGCTTGGGGCGGCCCGCACGGATGTTGAAGATCCGGAACGGGCGGCTTGTGGTCATGGAGAGGGCCAGCGCCGAGCGCAGGATCTGCCCGCCCCCCTCGCCTTGTGAACCATCGATGGTGATCATGATCAGTCGTCCGCCTTGTCGCCGTCTTTGATGACAAACCGTGCTTGCAGCCGGGCCACCTCGCTCGCCAGCCCGGCCTGTTTGACGCTGCGCAGCACTTCCTCGAAGTCCTTGTACGCCCTCGGCGCTTCATCGCGTGGATAGTTGCGGCAGTTGGTGAGAATGTCGGCGCGGTCAAAGCTCCTGTCGATCTGCTCCTGATCCAGGCTCTTGTGCGCCGCGGTGCGGCTCATGCGCCGGCCCGCGCCGTGGTTCACGCTGTAGCACGAAAGGCTCGCGCCCTCTTCGGCCACCATGACCGCGGAGCCGTCCTGCGGGTTGCCGGGCAGCAGAATCGGGTGCCCGGTGTGGGCGAAGGGCGTGCCCGCCAGCGCGTGGTGCCCGCCGGGGAAAGCGCGCGTCGCGCCCTTGCGGTGAACCCACGCGGGCCGGTTGTCCACGATCTCGCGCCGAGCGATGTTGTGGCTGATGAGGTACACGAGCGACCCCTGCACACCGGGGATGACCTCCTGAAATGCTTCGAGCACCAGCGCGTTGATGAGCATGTGGTTCACGGTGGCGAAGTTCGCCCCAAGCGCCATGTCGTCGAGGTATGCGTTCGCCTCGGGCGAACCCAGCGGCGCGTGCACCATGTGGCGGTCGCCGCCCGGCAGCGGGATGCCCCAGTCTTCAAACTTCTTCTGCATGGCCTTGAACTGCCCGTCGGCCAGCAGGGCACCCCAGCCGCGAGAGCCGCAGTGCGAGAGGAACGCGACATGCCCATCGCGCAGGCCAAAGACCTGCGCGGCCTCCCGGGCCCGCTGCGTCTCATTCACGCGCACAATCTCGCACTCGCCGAAGTGGTTGCCGCCGCCGTATGAGCCCAGTTGATTGACCTTGCCCCGGAAGATCTCTCCCGAGTTGCCCCCGGTGGTGAGCAGTTCCAGGCGGGCACGCAGCGCATCCACCGAGCCGTCGTGGCCCGTGTGGTGCGAGTCTTCGCAGCGTGCCGACCACGCTTCAGGCGCGCCGAGTTCGCGCAGCACGTCCGGCGTCGCCCCTTCGGTCACGATGCGCCTGCCCAGGTCGAGCGGAACATGGCGGGCTTTGGGGGCTTTGCGCATGCCGCGCCCGGCACCCGTGGGCGTGCGGTCGATGATGGCGTTGATCAGAGCCCTTCGGGTTTTCTTGTCCGCCACGGCCTCGGCAGGCAGATCGAGTTGCAGGAGGCTCATCGAGCACTTGATGTCTACCCCCACGGGGCCCGGGTAGATGTGCGTGGGCGACACCATCACGCAGCCGATGGGCGCGCCGTAGCCCGCGTGTGCGTCGGGGTTGAGCACAACCTGCGTCACGCCGGGTGCCAGGCGAGAGTTGATCGCCTGTTTCAGGCACGTCTCGTCAAACCCGCCGCGGATCTCCGGCGTGCCGATCACGGTGATCGGCGACACCTTGCCATCGAGCACGGGAATGATCGCTGTGGCCTCGCCCGTGGCCACGAAGCGGCCTGATTGGCCCGGCGTTGGTGACAGATTGGATGCGTCGTTTGTCGTTTCGTTCGTTTTCATAGCGATCTCGCACAACTCGGCCCGCCTCGGGCGTGCCGTCTGATTCAACAAACTCCCGCTCCCTGCTTCCGCGGCGACAAAGTTGGTGAGAGAAGCGTCTCGCGACGCAGAGATCGAAGGCCGCAGCCGTCGATGCGGGATTCGAACCCGCGCGGCCGCCTTCCGGGGCCGCCTCAGCCATGTACTCCCATCCTGGCATTCGCCGCTTCCGCTGGGGATGACCGCGGGGGCGGGTTCTGAGCCGACAAGGTCTTACCGAGACGCGTACATGCTGAAATGTAGTCCCGATCGCATTCGGCCCAGAGCACGCCGCCGAGAGCCTCGGCGGTGAGTTTCGTCCGGCGCACGAGCGCCGAACAGCAGATTACAGAACCTCCTTCTCAACCTCGCCGACCCAGTGATCTGGATTGATGTTCCCGGTGCAGAAGCGTGAGATGACATCGAACACGGCATCCGAGAAGCCGCCGACGTTCAGGATCTCTTCACTCTCGGCCGCCTGGGTAGACCCGTACGGCTGGAGATCGAGGCAGATCAGGCGGGCGCCGGGGTTGCGCTTGCGCAAGCGCCGCCACTCTTCCATCGTCCGGCTCGCACGAAGGTGGGCGGGTCGGTCACGCGAGTCGATCCAGGACTGGTTGTCCGAGATGTAGATCACAACGTCTGCCTGCTGCCGCTTGCGGTTGAGGTGCGCCAATGGGGCTGAACAGTCGGTTCCGCCTCCGCCGACCGCCGCGAGGCGTTCAGCGTTCGTCATCACCGTATCGCGGCGGTTCAACCCCACATGCCGCACATCTTCCGCGAAGGGCAGCACCTCGGCGCGCGGATTCTTGTGCATGATCGCCGCCGCGAAGAGGGCCGCCACGTCGATGCAACGAACTTTGGAAGTAGCGCCCGGTCGGTGCCCGGTGATCGGCGAGTGCATCGAACCCGAGCAGTCCGGCAGCACCCACACCTTCCCGGCGATCTCCGGCACGTTGCTCATGGAAACCTCCATCGCGTGCTCCAACGCTTCACGGATTTCCCGTGGCATCATGTGGTCCGCGTTCACGAACGCGGCCATCAACTGGTAGGGGAACGCCCGTGCCCGGCTGATTTCCGCGGCGTCGCGCAGCCGGTTGGCGGCGCGGCGGACTTCGCGTGAATCATCAAAGACCCCGTGACGAAGGAAGGTGTTCAGGTTCATCCGCAGCGATTGCCAGGAGGCCGTGGCCGCCAGGCGTGCCCACTGCTCGCGCGTCAGCGAGAGGCTTGTGAGCATCGCCATGGGCACGTCGGGCATTCCATCCGCGCCCGCGCTCTGCGGCGATGACTTGAACGACTCGTAGCGTTGCACGATATCTGGAAGGGCCGAATGGTCGTACGCGCGGCCAAGCATGTAGCCGTACAACGCCTCTCGCGAGCGG
Organism: Phycisphaeraceae bacterium; assembly: GCA_019636615.1. Taxonomy (GTDB): domain Bacteria; phylum Planctomycetota; class Phycisphaerae; order Phycisphaerales; family UBA1924; genus UBA2402. Next base: position 217,978 of record JAHBXF010000002.1, read on the forward strand.
GTGGTCGGTTTGGGGTGAACCATCCGAACGATGTCTGCCATCGAGGGCGCGTTGCCCACACTGGCGCTGAAAATCTCTTCGTCCGAGCGAGATTCAAGCCACTGCAGCACCAGCCTCTTGGGGAGTGTTCCAAGGCTCTTGCGTGCCAGAACACCCGAGCGCATGATCTGCACGAAGGTTCGCAGCATGCGCGGCGTATCGATCACCCGATCAAAGACCTCTGCCATCAACCCGGGTGAGGTCAGGCTCAGCAACCCAACCAGCAGCGCAGGGGTGTCTTTCATGTGCCCCTTCGCGCGGGCATAGAGCGCGGCCTTGGCCACAAAATCCGGTTCTGAGCGCAGCGCTATGTTGGCGATCTCCAGGAACTGCTCCTCCGCGGTCGTGTAGTACGTGTTGTTCAGACATCCCGTCGCGGCGTACTGCGCCAGCGCGTGCCGCGGTGAGAAGGCGTACGCCACCCCGCCGGCTTCGTTGCGGGCATTGGTTCGTGACAGGCTCAAGCCGCCGACAGAGGAGAAGAGTTGTTTGTTCGCCATCGGGCACCTCGCTTGAGAACGGTGGGGCATTGCCGGGCTACAAGCCGCGGTGAAAGGCACGATGGGGGATATTGCACACGGCGTGCCAACTACCGGAAAGCCTCTTGAAGGCCCGTGGGGGCGATTGTGCTCCTGTTTTCTGACGTGCGGGGGTTCAATATCTATCCTATAGTCTAAAGACATATCCATGGAAATACATCATGGCGAACCAACCCAACAAGCCCCGCCGCGTCGTGATCGGTCTGCTCGGCACCACACTGGACATCGGCCGCGGCGACAACCGCTGGGACCGCTGGCGGCCCACTGTCTCGCTCTGTCAGCAGGAAGATCTGGCCGTAGACCGCTTCGAACTCCTTCATCCGGAGAGTGGCCAAGCCCTGGCCCGGCAGGTCGCGGCGGACATCGTTCAGGTTTCGCCGCATACGGATGTTCGCCTGCACGTGGTAAGCCCCAGCGACCCCTGGGACTTTGAGGAGGTCTACACAGCGCTGCATGATTTCGCCGCGGCGTACACCTTTGACCAGGAGCACGAGGAGTACCTCGTTCACATCACGACGGGCACGCACGTGGCCCAGATCTGTCTGTTCCTGCTGACGGAGACGAGAAGGTTTCCTGCAAAACTCATCCAGAGCGGGCCGCGCGTCCGCACGAACGACCCCGCCGGGGTGTACCGGATCATCGACCTTGACCTCTCCAAGTATGACTCCATCGCTGCCCGGCACCAGCGAGAGCACAAGGACAGCATCGAGAGCCTCAAGTCCGGCATTGCCACGCGGAACAGCGCGTTCAACCGGCTGATCGAGCAGATCGAGCATGTCGCGGCCAACTCGGTTGATCCGCTGCTGCTTACCGGGCCGACGGGGGCCGGCAAGAGCCATCTGGCCCGCCGAATCTACGAACTCAAGAAGAACCGCAGACAGGTCCAGGGGGTCTTTGTCGAGGTGAACTGCGCCACATTGCGCGGAGACACCGCGATGTCGACCCTCTTCGGCCACAGGAAAGGGGCGTTCACCGGCGCCGCCGCCGACCGTCCAGGCCTGCTGCGCACCGCGAATGACGGGATTCTGTTCCTCGATGAAATCGGGGAACTCGGCCTGGATGAACAGGCGATGCTTCTGCGCGCTCTTGAAGAGAAGCGGTTTCTGCCGCTTGGTGCCGACGAAGAGACCACGAGTGAGTTCCAACTGATCGCGGGAACCAACCGCAACCTCTCCCAACGGGTGCGGGAAGGACAGTTTCGTGAGGATCTGCTCGCCAGGATCAACACGTGGACGTTCAAACTGCCGGGCCTGTGCGACCGGCGCGAAGACATCGAGCCGAACCTGGAGTATGAACTCACCCAGTATGCTACGCGCACCGGCCGAACGGTGAGCATCAGCGCCGAGGCGCGGCAGCGCTATCTGAAGTTCGCGACGTCGCCCGCGGCGACCTGGCCGGGCAACTTCCGAGACCTCTCGGCATCGGTCACACGCATGGCCACCCTCTCGCCCGCCGGCAGGATCATCGAGAACGTGGTTTCTGCTGAAATCACGCGGCTGTCAAGCGCCTGGGGCGAAGCAACGGAGGATGAAGGGGCGCAGCACGCTGATATCTGCGGCCAACTGCTGGGGAATGAGCGTGCGGCGATGCTCGATCGTTTCGACCGCGTGCAACTCGCCGACGTCCTGAACGTGTGCCGACAGTCCAGGTCGCTCTCAGACGCCGGGCGCAGACTGTTCGCGCACTCGCGTCAGCAGAAGACGACCCCCAACGACGCGGACCGGCTTCGCAAATATCTCGCTCGTTTCGGCGTGTCGTGGCAGCAGGTGTTCAAGGAAGACGCATGAAGGGGTATGGAGGCTTGGTGTGCATGCCAGCGCGTCACGTGCAACTTGAGTGTGCTCCAAGTTGTATTCAGAGGTACAGGCCATTCGCCGAGCGATGAAGTCGCTCGCTGGTATTCTCGCCGCTGGAGGCATCAACATGCTGAACCGACGATGGTTGCTGGTGGGCGCGGCATGCCCGATCGTGTACGGCTTTGTGCTGATCCGGCAAGACCTGTTCTTGAGACTGCTCCCTTCCTACGGAGAAACGGATATCTACGCGAGTGTCGCGGTTGCCATCGCGCTCCTGGCGTCATGGACGGTGCTCGAAGTGGCCGCGCGCCGTGACGCCCGCCGCGCTCCGGTGCGTGCGTGCGGCTTTTCCCTTCGCGGCCTGCGGTGCCCGGAGTGCGGGCGCTCTCAGGGCGAAGGCGCGGCATCGCCCTGAAGGGTGGTGCGGTGTTCGTCTGCCAGCCAGAGATGTGTGGCGTTGACGATCACGGCTTTGCCATCGGCAACCGAAACAGTTCCAGAGACGATGATCTCGGTGAGTTCGGTGACGCCGCGACGACCCTTGAGGTCGGTCCTGAGAATCTGCCCGGTGTGGTTGACAACCTGCACGGTGACAGAGTTCGCCAGGATTTCATCGCGTGAATCGCAGCAGTAGTCCCATGGCTCCGGGCAGCTATCGCCGGGGATCTCGTTGCAGGCCTTGAGCCCGCGGCCGATGAGCGTAAAAACAAGCCGGCCCGCCACGAAGGGGTGCTTGCTGCCGCCAACCCTGCCCACGAGAACAACCTCCTCGCCGCGTTTGAAGATTCGTTCGCGCCGGGCCTTCGACACGTCCATCGCCTGAGGTGCAGGGTGTTTGGAGAAGAGTGATTCCGGCAGCGGGTCGCGCGGAATATGCATCGACACGAGCGTGAGCGTCAAGACCCCGTCAGCGATGCTCTCGATCTTGCCGGTGGCAAAGACTTCGGCCCCTGGCTTCAGGCCGTGCCTGCCGCTGAGCGATCCGGCGAGGGTCTCCTGCTTGTTGTTGAGCACTCGGATCTGGGCGGAGTGCGCCAGAGCATCGCCCTGCTTTGTGGCAGAAGCAGATGCTGCCAGCGTGAAGACCGCGGCGCGGCTGTCGAACGCCTCTCTGGCCGCGGGGATGTACCCGCGGATCGTGATGGTGTCGCCGCGGTGGGCAGCCGCAAACGCCTGGCCGAGTTCCATGGCGTTGGCAGGAAGGGTCTGGCTGAGAAGCGACTTGACGTCATTCACGCTTGAAACCTGCGCCTGGCCCGCACGCGTAGCGAGCGAGGAGAACGGCGCGGGCAGCAACTCGGCGCCGGGAAGCCCGTTGACGGCAGCGATGCATGCCAGCAGGGCGAAGGTGAGCCGGGCCAACGACGAACGGCGCCACGAAGGGGTCTGCCAGACGCTATGAAACTGTGCCATGTGTGCCTTTTCTGGGAGTTGGCGAATCGGAACGGATGAGGAGCGGGTGGAATGCGGATGCAAGATCATGATGCTTTGAGTGCGACAGGAATTGACGGGCGCAGGCACCGCGCCGCCGGGGGCAGCGCGCCGAAGAGACCGAGCAGAAGACCGCCGGCCAGACCAATGCCGATGACGGTGTGATCGATCGCCAGTCCGAAAGCGCCCATGGAGAACCGAACCGCGATGCCGTCGAGCAGGAAGACCCCGACAGCGCATGCGAGCAGCGAGCCCGTGGCGGCGGCCAGGGTTGCCTCCTGCACCATGGAGATGAGGATCGCTCCGCGGCGAAAGCCAATGGCCTGCAGGGTTCCGAGTTCGCGTATGCGGGCGGCGAACGTGGCGTAGAGCGTGTTGAGCCCCCCGAAGAGGCCGCCGAGCGCGACGAGCCCCGCGGTGACCCACGCGACGATGCGGATGGGCCCGAAGAAGGCCGCGAGACGGCTGTAGTACTCACGCTCGGTGAGCACGGCAAGTTCGAGGTCTGGCCGAGTCATGGCGAACGCGGCGATGTCAGCAAACTCGGTTCCTTCGCCTGTGTCGGCGTCGTAGGGGTCGATCGTGATGACGACGCAGGAGATGGTCTCGCGTTTGGTCGCGGTCTTGATATCTTCCAGGGGCATCCACACTTCAGCATCCACCACGGTGCCCTGCGCATCAAACCTCCCCACGATGGTCCACGGTCTGTTGTCGATGGTGAGGCGATCGCCCGGAGCCAGCGACTTGAGCCCCAGCACGGTGGCGGCGTTCGAGCCGATGAGCACCTCATCCGCGCCGTTTCGGGGCCAGCGCCCTTCGGCGAGCCGGACCGAGGAATGCACAAGGGTTGCCGCGGGTGTGACCCCCCTGATGACAACCTGCCTCGCAGCCGCGGTGGGGCCCGAGGCGAGCAGGGGCGAAGCGGGGAGCATGACGTGGACTTCGGGCGAGAGGTACGGCGCGCCGGCCCGTGTGCGTATGCCGGGGATGCTCGCCGCGACGATCCCGGGCACAGAGGCCATGATCTCGCTGCGTTCCACGCTGTCTTCGCTGCCTGCGCCGAGGATGATGAGGTTGTTCTCTCCGCCGGTAGTTTTCAGAGAACGGTTCATGCCGTTCACAAAGCCGCCAGCGGAGAGCACAAGCAGCACCACCAGCGCCGCGCCGCCGATGCTCAGGGCGAGGCGCAGCCTGGCTCTTCCCAGGTTCCTCACGGCGTATTCGAAGGGGAGCAGTCGCACGTTGAGAGTCTCCGGTTCAGACAGCGCGGAAGCACGATGCTATCTCTCGCCGCCCCGCGTTCCACGCGGGAACAAGGCCGGCGAGCAGCCCGACACCGGCCGAGATGCACAGGCCAAGGGCCACGACGCTCCACGAAGTGCCGACGGTGATCGAGAGCCCCTCCTGCGAAAGGCTGAAGTTGCCCGCGTGGATAAACACCTGCGAAGCCATGGTGCCAAGGGCGCCCCCGGCAAGGCCGATGAGCATTCCCTCGCACACGATCATTCTTGCGATCAGGTTCGAGCGATAGCCCAGCGTCTGCAGCACGGCGTGCTCTCTGATCCGGTCTTGAACGCTGAGCACGATGGCGTTGGCGACAAGCCCCATCACGACCGCAAGGCAGCCCCAGCCGAGCCAGCGCGTGAAACGCACGAGTTCAACGATGTCCGCGCCGGCCTGTGCCACAAACGCCTTCTCCGGGCGTGTTGTGGTCGGGTCTGCTTCGGCGCGGAACTCATCGTCGATGGCCGCGGCGACGCGCTCCAGGTTGTCGGGGTGATCGACACGCACCGAGAACTGCGTCACCACCCCCAGCCCTCCGCCCTTGCCGGCGGCCTGCTGAAGAAAATCGAGGTGGACATAGGCCACGTTCTGTTCCTGGGGTTCGTCGGAGCGAAAGATGCCCGCGACGGTAACCGTCACACCGGATGAATCGAACGACTGGCCCACTTTGAACCCGCGCCTGGCGGCGAGCGAGTGCCCGACGAGCGCTGCGTCTGAGCGGCGTTGCCACTCGGCGAGTGAACCATCCACGACTTCCCACGCAGTGGCCGGCGAGACCGGCGCATCGAGAGACCCGCGGGGAATGCCGCGGAAAGTGACAACATCGAGCGCCGCGCGGCAGTTGTTCACGACGATCTTCATCGGCACCGCCGAGGCCACCCCGGGCACCTTGTTGATGCGGTCGAGGTAGTATTCCGGCAGCCGGCTGGCGGCGGGGCAGAAACGGTTTTCTCGATAGACGATGAGCGTCGTGTCGTCCGCGGCGGCTTCGGTCGCCTTGCGAACGCCGTCCTGGAGCGACTGCACCGCGATGAACAGGAACATGGCGACACAGACACCCGCGGTCGTGAGTGCGGTGCGAACACGGTGCCGGGTCAGTTGCTTGAGCACCACAGGGAAGTAGCGGGGGGCGATCATGCCGAGGGCACCTCCGGCCGTGCGGGCGTGGGGCGTTGTGCGAGCGACTCGGTGCGGACCAGCCGGCCCTTGTCGAGATACAGGGTTCTACGGGCAAAGCCCGCGCATCGGGCGTCGTGCGTGACGATGATCAGCGTTTTGCCCAGTTCCGTGCACAGGCGGGAGAGAAGATCCATGATGGCCGACGCCGAGTCAGAATCGAGGTCGCCGGTCGGCTCATCAGCGACGATGATCGTGGGGTCGGTGACGATGGCCCTGGCGATGGCGACTCGCTGTTCCTGCCCTCCGGAAAGTTGGCGTGGGAAGTGGTCGTGACGGTCGGCGATGCCCACCAGTTCGAGCGCGGTGCCGACCATCTCATGCCTGCGTGAGGCCGTGAGGCCGTGCAGCAGCAGGGGCAGTTCGACATTCTCGTAGGCCGTGAGGACGGGCACAAGGTTGTAGAGTTGAAAGACGTACCCGATGTGCCGGCTTCGCCAGTCGGCCAGGCGGCCACGCGAGAGTGTGCCAAGGTCTGTCCCGCCCACGAGCAGCCTGCCGGAGGTGGGCCGATCGATCCCTGCGATGAGGTTGAGCAGGGTGGTCTTGCCGCTGCCGGATGGGCCCATGAGCGCGAGAAAGTCGCCGGCAGGCACTTCAAGATCAAGTTCCTGAAGGGGTGTGATCGAGCCGCCGCCCTTGGCGTAGGACTTGGTGAGCCGCTCGCACCGGATCAGGGGCGAGCCGGATTGCGCCGCGCGCTCGGGGTGCGTTGGTCCGTGTGTGTGGCCCGGGATTGTGGCGTGAGAGTTCACTCGGTGGCCTCCGGGATCATCGCTTCACCGGCGATGCTGACGCGAGCGCCGTCTCTCAGCGTTGAGGGCGGGTCTGAGATGACTCTGTCGGTAGGCTTGATGCCCCGCGTGATCCGTACATACCCGGGGATCTCTGTGTGAACGAAGTCAACGGCCGCGCGCCGCGCGACCGTGCCCCCCGGGCTTCGCTCCACAAGCCAGAGGTGCCCGGAGACACCGGCGGGCGCAGCGGGATCAATCAGCCGCGCCGGCACGAGCAGGTGCAAGATTTCGGCGGTGTCGATGGCGGCCGAAGACGGCGTGCCGCCTGAGTGTCGTACTTCTGGCTTGCTCATCAGGCGAACTCGTGTGAGCATCTCGGGCTTGAGCACAGGCGATGGATCACTCAGGCTCACCTTGAACTGCACGGTGTTTCGCTGGATGTTGGCCTCGTGCACCGCCCGGGTGACGACGCCGTGAAAGACAGCATCCGGCAGGGCTTCAGTGGTGATGGTCGCGGGCGTGCCAAGAGTGATCTTGGCGGCATCCGCCAGCGGAACATCCACGCGCACCTGCAGGTGCAAGGGGTCATACACGCGCATGACAACGCCGGCCATGCCGGAAGTCTCGGGTGACTCAGCGTTGATCATGATGCGTGTGCCGGGCTCGACAGCGCGCGAGAGCACGACCCCCGAGGCGGGTGCCACGATCTCCATGCGGCTCAGGCGCAGCGAGGCCTCTTCCAGCGAAGCCTGAGCGGCATCCACCGCCGCATTGGCACGCAGAACGGCGGCTTGGGCCTCAACAACCATTTGCTCTGCGGCCCGGGCGCGTGCTTCGAGCCCGGCCAGGCGGATTTCGAGTCTTCTGACATCCCCCGCGGCGACGGCCCCCGTCGGCACCAGTTCTTTCTTGCGGTCCAGGTCGTCACGCACCTCTTCGGCGTTAGACAATTCAACGTGCGCCATCGCCCGGGCGGTATCCACCGCCGACTGCGCACCGGCCAGCATCGCCTGCTCGACTCGCAGCGCTGCCTCTGCCATCCGCACGCTCAACGCCGCGTCTTGGCGAACCAGCCGCACAACCACCTGGCCCGCCTCCACACGCTCGCCCTCGAGCGCGAGAACTTCACTCACCACACCCTCGGCCAGCGCGGCGATGCTCGTCGCGTACGGGGCGGGTTCAACCCAGCCCGGCGCCTGCGCCAGCACAGCGCCCTGCACCGCGACGCCATTCACCGTGCCCGGCGCGTGGTCGGCCTGATGGGGTGCGTCTTCATCTCCAGCGGCCGGGAGTGACGCAACCCTGGGGACAACCGGCACGACAGTCACCGCGATGGCCGGGCGCACCAAGTCTCGGGCGGTGTAGGCAAGCAAGCCCGCGGCGCCGAAGAGAATGACCCCGGGCACCAAGGCGCGCGTGAACCAGCGGCCTTTGGGGCGCGGTATGGTGCCAGGCGTTCGAGGCCCAGGCAAACCGCGTGTGTCAGCGTGGTCATGGCGCGCGAGTGTGCGCACGCCAAGCGAGGTATTCATGCTGAAACTCTGATGTGTGGTGAGTTCATGGATGCACATTGCCCCGGCGCGGGAGCGCCGGGCGGTCACGGGGTGTGGGTGGTGACCGGTGTGCTACACCATGAGCGCGCAGCGCATGCGCAGAATCTGCCGTCCGCCCTCGGGCGTGAGCGGCGGCGGTTCACAGGCGGCGCTTCGGTCGCCGGCCACGCTCTGCGAGTTTTCTGCAAGCATCGATCGAAGCAGGAATGTGGCCAGTGCATCGACGGTCACAACCCGCTCGACCTTCTCGGGCGCTTCGATCGATGCGGTGCGAGAGAATGAACCCTGGCAGGCTTCGCACGACGTGCAGGAGTCGTGAGGTGGGGTTCGATCCGTGGTTCGTGTCTTTGGTTCTTCGGGAGCCTGCGTGGGTGGCTCGGCGGGTTTACTTGGCCGATCTTTGGGACAGCATGTCTTCGAGGCAGGCTTGACACTGCGTTCACCGCAGGCCGGCGCCGCCTTCTGTGTTTCGGAACCCCGGCAACTCCCGCTCAACAGCAGCGCTGCCTGGCAGCAGCACATCGGCGACCAAAGCCCGATGAGCAGCGCAACCAAGATGCGGGAAAAAGACGTGGCCATGCCTGGTAGAGTGTACGAGTCGTCGGTGTGCCCGGGCAAGCCCTGCCGAGTGTGCCCAAAGGCCGGTAACGCCAAGGTATCGGCGGTAACGGGGGATTGCTGGAGCGTGCCAGGACCGAACAGGCGGAAGTTGTGGGGCGGAAGCCGGCGTTACCCGCCGGTATCGGGGGAAGGTGCCTCCTCACCAAGCGAGCGGAATCCCGGTGACGACAGGATGGCCCCCGCGGCGGTGTAGAGCTGGCCGGTGAGTTCGGAGAGGAAGTATCGGCCCTTGCGCTTGGAGTAGCCATACCAAGGGTTCATGAGCACAGAGCGGAGCATGAAGACCCCGTGCCGTGCATACTCCTGCGACGACACACCGAGCCTGGAGAGAAAATCGCCGACAGTTTCGTGTGAATACTGGCGGGCAGACAGTGACGTTCGGCTGACAAAGAATGACTGCTCAAGCACCCGCTGGCCAGAGTTGAGGCTGAAGCGGTCAAAGAGCGAGCGGTTGAGATGGTTGATCTGCGACAGCGAAGCGCCCCGTACGACGGGAGTAAAGGCGTAACAGACAATGTTCGACCCCGGGGGGCAGAGGCACACCGCGCGAACAGCGGGGGTTGGCAGACCCGCTCCGCCCGCCAGCGTGGGGTAGTTCTCGAGCAGGGCGTGGAGTTCGCACGCATAGCGTATGTTCTCTCGCATCAGCCGGCCGTGACCGGTCGTATCGAGAGGGATCAGTGTGTGACTCAGCCACACCGCCGCGGCGCTCGCGCCGGGTTTGCTCCCCTCCAGCACATACAGCCCGACAGTCTCAGAGAACCGCTCGGTGTCGATGTCTCCCGGAGCGTCTTCCAGGTAAGGCGCAACCTGCCTCATGAGTGGTTTGACCAGGTTGGATCGGAAACAGATGGCCCCCGCGGGATATGGGATGTAGCCGAGTTTGTGCGGGTCGATGGTGACCGAATCACACCGGTGCATCACTTCCAGCGCGGCACATTCTTCGTGCTCCGGCAGTTTCAGCGTGATCTCACGCACCGCACCGCCGATGCGCACGGTCGATGTGGGGGCGCCCAGACCAATGCGCTTTGGAATGGTGACTGTGCGAAGATACCCGCCGTACGCCGCATCCCCATGCAGCCAGAAGGAGCCTTTGCCCGCGGCTTCCCGGGAATCGCGCAGCGCGGCGATGCGGTCGAGTGGGTCGATGGAGCCTTCCTCGGTCGAGCCGAGCACCGCTACCACGGCCAGCACATGCCGCCCTTCGCGGGAAACACGGTCGAGCACGGCCTCAAGGTCGTCGGGCCGTGCCCTGAAGTCTTTGTCGACGCGAACAGAGAGGACGGCGCTGCGCCCGAGGCCCAGGATGTCCATCGCCTTCTCAAAGCAGTAATGGTGCGACTCGGGCAGGACCAGCACCGGCGATGAACCAACCCGCGCGCACACCGAGGCAAGCCCGTGTTCGCCGACGTTGTAAGCGCAGGCCGCCGCGGCCTGACGGGCTTCCACGCTCAGTCGGTCTCGATCAGGCGAGGTGGCGATTTCGCCCCAGAGCCTGTGATAGCAGGCGAGGGTGTGCGATGGAGACATGCCAAGCAACGCCGCGCCGGATCCCCGCAGACATTCGTCATGCGGGTGGGTATGCGGCAGATCGAGTGCGGCGCGAACATCTCGAACAACAAACGGGAGATACTTCACGGCACGGGCGACCCACAGGGCTTCAATGTTCGCCGCGGTGCCCCCTGAGCAGAGGTGAGACCACGCGTCATTCCCGTAGCCGATCATCTGCGAAAGCAACCGCCCCGCCTCCAGTTCGAGCCGAACTGTGACCGGGGCCACGTCCGACGTGACGTTGTTGGGGTTGTACAGCATCGCGGCGAAATAGGCCGCGATCGACGGGAGTGTCTGCTCCGCGACCATGTGCGCCGCGTACCGGGGGCTCTGAAAGGGAACGTCTGCCTTGAGCCTGGCCAGCAGTTCCATCAGGCGGTCGTCGAAGGCGTCGATGAAGGATTCATTCTCGCGACGGAGCGCAGAATCGACCACCACGCCGTCCTCGGGAAAGTAGTTCCGCCGCCACGCGTGATAGTCTTCGGCGATGCGGGAGATCCACCCGCTGAACCAGGGGCCGTTCTCCGCCTTCGAGCCCCCGAACCACGCGCTCATCATGCCCAGATCGTCTTCCATGCCTTGCCGCTCCTTCAAGGACGCCTTTCATGGATGCGCCCGAACGAACCGTATCGTGCGCGGGCCCAGGAAAAGTGGCGGCGGCCGGATATATGGAGTAAAATAGCGAGATATCCCAGCCGCCCGGTTTTTCGCCGGGGCACGAAGATTACCGGCGGCATGCGCCCCGCCAGAGCCCGGAGCCAGGCAGTGAAAACCATCATCGAACCCTTCCGCGTCAAGTCGGTCGAGCCAATCCGCATGACGACGCGCCAGCAGCGCGAGACCATTCTTCAAGACGCCCATTTCAACCCATTCCTGATCCACGGGTCAGACGTCATCATCGACCTGCTGACCGACTCTGGCGCCGCGGCCATGAGCAGCGAGCAATGGGCCGGCATCATGCGAGGCGACGAGTCGTACGCCGGCAGCGAATCCTTCTACCGCCTCCGCAGCGTGGTGGAAGATCTCACGGGGTTTGATCGTGTGCTGCCCACACACCAGGGCCGCGCCAGCGAACGCATCCTCTTCGAACTCGTCGGCGGCCCGGGCATGGTCATCCCCAACAACGCCCACTTCGATACCACCCGGGCGAACATCGAGCACTCGGGCGCCGAGGCGGTGAACCTGCCAATCCCTGAGGCCGCCGACCCGACCAACCGTCATCCGTTCAAGGGAAACATGGATGTCGAGGCCCTTGAATCGCTCATCGGGCGGGTGGGCAGGCAGCGCATCCCCCTGGTCATGCTCACCGTCACCAACAACACCAGCGGCGGTCAGCCGGTGAGCATGGCCAACATCAAGGCGGTGCGCCGAATATGCGATGCGCACGGCATCCAGCTCTACCTCGACGCCTGCCGGTTTGCCGAGAACGCATGGTTCATCCGTCAGCGGGAAGAGGGCTATGCCGACAGAAGCCCGCGGGATATCGCCCGCGAGATGTTCGACCTGGCCGACGGCGCCACGGTCTCTGCAAAGAAGGATGCGCTGGTGAACATCGGCGGACTTCTGCTCATCCGCAACGCGGATCTCTTCCTGAAGGCGTCGAACCTGCTCATCCTCACCGAGGGCTTCGTCACGTACGGCGGCCTGGCCGGCCGCGACCTCGAGGCGATCGCGCAGGGCTTGCGCGAGGTCGTCGAGCCCGACTACCTCGGGTACCGCATACGAAGTGTCGAGTACCTTGGACAAAGGCTCCTTGAAAGCGGCATCAGGATCATCGAGCCGCCCGGCGGGCACGCGATCTACATCGACGCGGCGCACTTCGCGCCCCACATCCCCCGCGAACAGTTCCCCGGCCAGGCTCTCGTGTGCGGCCTGTACCGATGGGCGGGAATCCGCAGTTGCGAGATCGGCAGCGTCATGGCCGGGCCCGCCCGACACGCAGACATGGAACTCGTTCGCCTGGCCATCCCACGGCGCAGTTACACCCAGAGCCACATCGACTATGTCGCCGAAGCATGCGCCGAGGTCTTCAAGGCCCGCGCCCATCTCCGCGGCCTGCGCATCGTCGATGCGCCCGAAGTCCTCCGCCACTTCACGGCAAAGTTCGCAGAGGTCTGAAGCCCCAGGGGTCGCGCGACATGCCTGTTCCGCTCGCCGTTCAGGCGGAGTCCGCCAAGCATTGACCTTGGCAGGTGGCCATCGAACACGGTTTCAAGGCACCACGACCCGGCAATCCTGGAAAAGGCGTACAGGCGTGTCCATGATGATCCTCCCCGGCGCACACCATGTCGGCAGAGGAGAAGCAGACATGAAGTACGCGTTTTTTGCTGGGCTGGTATCGTGCGCAGCCGCGCACGGGTCGTTGGTGAATGTCGCGTTCGACAAGCCTGTGAGCATTGTCGCGGGCGCAACGAGCGGTCAACCCCTCCCGACACTCGTTGATGGGGTGATCCGTCCGCGCGGCACTCTCTGGACACGCGGCACCGTGTACTGGAACGGGCTGACAACCACCATCCAGATTGACCTGCAGGGCGAGTTTCGCATCGTTGGGGCGATTGTGCAGGGTGACGACAACGACGCCTACCGCATGTGGTACCACAACATGGAGACGGGCGACTTCGAACTGCTCTGGGATGTTCCCAACATGGATGGCTTCGGCAACGGCATGCAGACAAGGCAGAACCCCGCGAGCGATGCTGAGGTCTTCATGTTCGCGTCGCCGCGCGTGACCGATGCCCTCCGGATCGCCGCGGTCTCCGGCGACAACGCCTCTTCACTCTCCGAGATTCAGGTCTTCGTGCCATCTCCGGCCGGGTGCCTGCCCCTCGCGCTCACCGGGCTGCTCCTGCGCCGTCGCCGCGGCTGACTCACCGCTCACTCACCGCTCCACTTCACTCCGCGCTCAACATCGCGCAGCGGCTTGTCGCGCTGCACACCCGCCGATCCCGCTCGATCGGGCGAAGAGACGGATTCTACAGGCACACTGAATGGGCAGACCTCGGCCCGAGCGGCGCACGTTGTCGCCTGTCAACCTTGTGCTGCGCGAGCCGGATTCACGCGATGGAGTGGGCAGACCCTTCGGAGGGCTATCACAACTCTCAACCCACGCTGACGGCGATACAAGGCCGCGGATATCGGCACGCGTGCGCACGGTCATGCACCAGGAACGGGCGCAGGCGAGTCTCTGATCAAGTCAGGGCAGCGCACCCGAAGGTGGGGTCATCGGATCTCGTGTAGGGTCATGAGGGATGATCCCGATTTCAGCCGCCGCGGCTTTCCACCGCCTCCTGGCCTCGAAGGCGGCGATGTCAGCCACGCACGTGCCGCGGAGAAAATCCAGCATCCGCGTTCGGTGTGCCACCCAGAATGTGTGCGCCGGGCAGCACCTTTGGTCTGAGCATTCCGTGCTCCCGAGCATGCACCGGGGCACGGTGATGGGATCGGCCAGCGCGGCACACAGGTCAAGCATGGAAATGTCTGTCGCCGGACGTGCCAGCGTCACCCCGCCGCCGATGCCGCGCTGCGTGACCACGAGCCCTTGTTTGGCCAAGGCGTGGATGATCTTGGCGAGATAGGCCGGCGGGATCTCGGCCGCCTCAGCGACCTCTTTCACGAGGACAGGCTTGCCCCCAGCGGACGCAATGTAGCCAAGCGCTTGAATGGCGTAACCAACGGCTTGGCTGAGCATTCGGAACTCCGGCGTAATTATCAGACAACAGGACACAAAAGTCAAGAAGTGTGCGTCAAAAATCAGTAAACGCGTCGCCGAGGCTGTGCATCACTTCTGGGCATCCGTAAAAATACCTAGTAATGTGCCGGTCGTGTTCTGGGAACAGCATGCAAGAAATCATACCAACCAACTTGATCTGTATGTCAGATGATATTAGACTCTTCTAGTCTGTTGGCAAATCCACTCGCACGTCCCGGAGATACGGATGGGAAGCACCGAACAACTGGCCGCCCCCCAAGGCGTGATGGAGCAGTTCGTCTATGACGATTCCATCGTGCGCAAGTTTGTGATGGCCACGATCGTTTGGGGTCTGGTCGCCATGCTCGCCGGCCTCCTGATCGCCGTTCAGTTGGCCTGGCCCGCCGCGAACCTGGGCATCGAGTACACCACCTTCGGCCGCCTTCGCCCCGTGCACACGAACGCGGCGATCTTCGCCTTCGCCGGCAACGCCATCTTCGCCGCGATCTACTACTCCACCCAGCGGCTGTGCAAGGCAAGGCTCTTCAGCGACACCCTGAGCACACTTCACTTCTGGGGGTGGCAGGGCATCATCGTCGCCGCGGCGGTCACGCTGCCCCTGGGAATCACGCAGAGCAAGGAGTACGCCGAACTCGAGTGGCCCATCGACCTCGCCATCGCCGTGGTGTGGGTGGGCTTCTTCGGCGTCAACTTCTTCGGCACGCTCGCCCGCCGGCGTGAACGCCACATGTACGTGGCCCTGTGGTTCTATATCGCCACGATCGTCACCGTCGCCCTTCTTCACGTCTTCAACAACCTGTGGGTGCCGGTGGGCCTGGTCGAGTTCTTCCGCACAGGCACCATGCCCAGCGTTGAACTGATGATGAAGAGTTACCCCGTCTACGCGGGCGTGCAGGACGCCTTCATGCAGTGGTGGTACGGCCACAACGCCGTCGCCTTCTTCCTCACCACCCCGTTCCTGGGCCTCATGTACTACTTCCTGCCCAAGGCGGCCGACCGGCCGGTGTACTCATACCGCCTGAGCATCGTGCACTTCTGGAGCCTGGTCTTCATCTACATCTGGGCCGGCCCGCACCACCTGCACTACACGGCGCTGCCCAGTTGGGCCAGTTCGCTGGGCATGATCTTCAGCCTCATGCTCTGGATGCCCTCCTGGGGCGGCATGATCAACGGCCTGCTCACGCTCCGCGGCGCCTGGCACAAAGTCTCCACCGACCCGGTGCTCAAGTTCTTCGTCGTGGGCATCACCTTCTACGGCATGGCCACCTTCGAGGGGCCCTTCCTCTCCATCAAGACGGTGAACATGCTCTCGCACTACACCGACTGGACGATCGCCCACGTCCACAGCGGCGCGCTCGGCTGGAACGGCTTCGTCACCTTCGGCATGATCTACTGGCTCCTGCCGCGCCTCTTCCAGACGAACATCTGGAGTTCGCGCCTCGTGTCGATGCACTTCTGGATCTCCACCGCGGGCATGATCCTCTACATCATCCCCATCTACGCCGCCGGCATCACGCAGGGCCTCATGTGGCGGGCCTTCGACGACATGGGCGTGCTGCAGTTCCCCGACTTCGTCGAGACAACCGTGGTGCTCATGCCCCTCTATTGGATCCGCGTCATCGGCGGCCTCCTCTACATCACCGGAACTGTTCTCTGCGGCTACAACGCCCTCATGACGTGGCGCTCCCGCCCGGCCCGGTACGCCGAGCCCGTGCACGAGGCCCCGGCGCTCACCCGCTTCTACGAAGACCCGCCCGTTCCCCAGAGCCGTCTGAGCAGCAACATCGAGTTCGGCCGCAAGGTCGATTCCTACGTGCTTCAGGGCTGGTTCCACCGTGTGTGGGAGCGCAAGCCCCTCAAGTTCACCGTGCTCACGACCCTGGCCGTGATCATCGCCTCGCTCTTCGAGATCATCCCCACGTTCCTCATCCGCAGCAACGTGCCCACCATCGCCAGCGTCAAGCCATATACACCCCTCGAACTCGCGGGCAGAGACATCTACATCGCCGAGGGCTGCTACAACTGCCATAGCCAGATGATCCGGCCGATCTGGGCCGAAACCAAGCGCTACGGCGAATACAGCAAGCCAGGCGAGTTCATCTACGACAGGCCCTTCCAGTGGGGCAGCCGCCGCATCGGCCCTGACCTCGCCCGCGAGGGCGGCCGGCAGAACCACGACTGGCACGTGCGCCACTTCGAGAACCCCCAGCAACTGGTCCCGCAGTCGATCATGCCCTCCTACGCCCACCTCCTGCGCGACGACCTCGACTTCCCCGCGATCCAGGCACGCGTGAACGCCATGGCCATGCTCGGCGTGCCCTACGGCGAAGCCGTGCGCGACGGCCGCGCCGTCGACATGGCCCGAGAGCAGGCACGCCGCATCTCCGAAGAACTCGTGGCCCAGGGCGGTTACGACGGCCTCGAAGGCAAGAAAATCATCGCGATGGTGGCGTACATGCAGCGGCTGGGCACCGACATCAGCAGGCCGGCGGACGACGCCGCGGGCGAGCCGGAGAAAGGAGCGGACCAGTGAGACTCAGCGAGATCATGGGCGGGCTCGACCTCGCCTTCTTCCCCATCATCGCCATGGCCCTCTTCGCGCTCATCTTCGCGGGCGTCGGGGCGAGGCTCATCTTCGCACGCCGCCGCGACCTCGACACTGACCGCGCGGGCAGCCTGCCCCTCGACGACGGACGCGTGGTCGGCGACCTCACCAACGGGAGCAACGCCCGATGAGCCACTCTGACCACAACACGCCCGGGCACAACAACACCGACACAGACTCGCTGCTCAACCACGAGTACGACGGCATCCGCGAACTCGACAACCCCACCCCGGGCTGGTGGCACGCGATCTTCATCGCCACCGTCCTCTTCTCGGCCGTCTACTACCTCTTCTGGGAGCACAGCGAGTTCGCCTGGTCCGAGCACGATATCCACAAAAAGGCGCAGGTCGCCGAGTACAAACGGTTCTTCGGCGAACTGGGCGACCTCTCCCCCGACACGCCCACGATGACCATGCTCATGCAGCGCGCCGAGATGATGGCCATCGCCGAGAGCATGTACATCACGAACTGCGCCCAGTGCCACGCCAAAGACGGCGGCGGCATCAACGGCGTCAACCTCACCGACGACCACTACAAATCCGTCAAAGCCATGCCGGACATCTTCACCGTCATCACCCAGGGCGCGGGCAACGGCGCGATGCCCGCATGGCGCACCAACTTCTCCGAGAACGAGCGTGTGCTGCTCGCGGCCTTTGTCGCCTCGCTCCGCGGTCGCACCCCTGCCGCGCCGCGAGCGCCCGAGGGTGAGGTCATCCCACCATGGGATGCAGCCAGGTAGCGGTGGGGTCTCCCCCGGCGGCCACCACATCAACTGCCTCCAGGTTCCCGCGAATCCAACCGTGCGACCATCATCCGATGAACCCCGCTCCAGCCCGGCGCGTCCCGCCTCGCCGACCTCACAACCGGGCTCGGCCCCGGGCGTGCTCTCCACGCTCAACGTGGACGGCTCCCGCAAGTGGCTTCTGCCCCGCCTGAGCCAGGGCAGATTTCTCAAGGCTCGGCGCGTCGTCGGCTATCTGCTCATCCTGCTCTTCACGCTTATCCCATACATCAAACTGGGCGGCGTTCCGCTCATCCTGCTCGACCTGCCCGCACGGCGCTTTACCTTCTTCGGGCTCACCCTGCTGCCAACCGACACTCTGCTGCTCGCGCTCTTCATGGTGAGCGTCTTTCTCACTGTGTTCCTCGCCACGGCCCTTCTCGGCCGGGTCTGGTGCGGCTGGGCGTGCCCGCAGACAGTCTACATGGAACTCGTCTTCCGCCCGATCGAACGCTTTTTCGACGGCTCACCGGGCCGCGCCAAAAAGCCGTGGCAGGGCACCACGCCCACGACCGTGCTCAAATACGCCTCGTTCTTTGCGGTGGCCTGCTACCTCGCCCACACATTCCTTGCCTACTTCGTCGGCGTCGACGCGCTGCGCCAGTGGGTCGTGCAGTCGCCCTTCAACCACCCCATCCCGTTCCTCATCATGGCCACGGTTACGGGCCTCATGCTCTTCGACTTCTGCTATTTCCGCGAGCAGACATGCCTCGTCGCCTGCCCATACGGCCGAATGCAGTCGGTCATGCTCGACCGCCAGTCACTCATCGTCAGTTATGACCCGGTGCGGGGCGAGCCGCGCGGGCGAGCCAGCGCGCGCCCGGCCCCCGATGTCGCCCTCCCCGTCGTCGATCAGGCGACCCGCACGGGCGACTGCGTCGATTGCGGGCTGTGCGTGACAACCTGCCCCACGGGCATCGACATCCGCAACGGGTTGCAGATGGAGTGCGTCCAGTGCACACAGTGCATCGACGCCTGCGACGCGGTCATGACCAAACTTGGCCGCCCCAGGGGCCTCATCCGCTACACCTCTCAGGCCGCGCTGGCGGGTGAAAAGCCCCGCCTCTTCCGCCCAAGGGTCATCGCATATCCGTTGCTGCTCGCCGGCGTCATCACCCTCTTCATAATCGCGCTCTCGTCGCGTCAGGCCGTCGATACCACCATCCTTCGCTCCCGGGGCAGCACCTTCACGCTCATCGACGACGGCCAACTGGTGGCCAACAACGTGCGCGTGAAACTCATCAACCGCACCTCGTCACCCCTGGTCTGCGAACTCTCCCTCGAAGAGCCCGGCGCCGTCATCTTCACCGAGACAAACCCGCTCACCCTCGCACCGGCAGAGTCGCTCACCGTCGGCGCACAACTGGCCGTGCCCGCCGCCGGTCTATCACGCGCCGGCGCCGACGTTCACCTCCTGGTCAAGTCGCAGGACGGCCGGACCATCGCCCGCAGAAAGTACCACCTCGTCGGCCCCGCCCAGCCGGCTCCAAACCGAGGAGGAGAACACCCATGAAACAAGGCACTATGTGGATCATCGCGGTTCCTTCGCTCCTTTTCATGAACATGGTCATCGTGGGCATCACCGTCTTCTTCTCGATCAAGGGCAAGGGCTACGTCCCCCAGGACTACTACTCCAAAGCCCTCCGCTGGCAAGATGAGCAGGCCCAGTCCGCGACCAACGCGCGACTCCGCTGGTCGCTCGAGCCCCATATCGAGCGCGACGGCACCGGCGCATTCCACGCCCGATTCATCCTGCGAACCGCCGACGGAACCCCGCTCGACGGCGCCACCCTGCAGGGCCGCTGCTTTCACAACGCACACCCCGCCCTGTCGCAGACCCTTTCACCATCACCATTGGGCGACGGCGCATACCGCTCCCCCCTCACCATAGACCGCGACGGCTGGTGGACCTTCGAACTCACCGTGCGCCGCGGGCCCGACACGTTCACCCTCTTGACCGAACGCCTCATCCTGCGGCACAACACCGCGGGCTTTGAGCAGCACACCTCCACGCCGGAGATCCCTGGATGATCTCCCTCGTCGCGGGCATCTTCGCCGCGAGCCTGCTGGGCAGCCTGCACTGCGTGGGAATGTGCGGCGCGCTCATGAGCATCGCCATCACGCCCGGCGACGAACTCGTGCAGTCATCCCGCGCCCCGCAGGCCGCCTTCCACCTCGGCCGGCTCATCGTCTACGCCATCTTCGGCGCGCTCTCGGGCCTGCTCGGTTCGGTTGTCAATGACGCCGTCACTCTTTCCGGCGTCGCCAACGGCGCGGCCATCATCGCGGGTTTCGCCGTCGCACTCTTCGGGGTGGCCACCCTCGCCCGCCGGGCCGGCTACAACCCGCCGCGACTGAACCTGCCGAAATGGTGGGTCAGCACCGTCGTCGGCGGCATGCTTCGAGTCGCCAGGTGGGCCCCTGTTGTGCGTGCCGGCGGCGCGGGCCTGCTCGTATCCCTCATCCCGTGCGGCTGGCTCTACACCTTTGTCGCCGTCGCCGGAGGCTCGGGCGGCTGGCACCTCGGCCTGCTCATCATGGCCGTCTTCTGGATGGGAACACTCCCTGCCCTGCTCACCCTCGGGCACTACGCACAATCTCTCCTCGGCGGCGCACGGGGCGTGCTCCCCGTGGTCACCGCGATCTGCCTTGTCGGCATCGGCGTGTGGACCGTCGTCTCTCGTGTGCACGGGGCCTGTACCCCCAGAGAATCGGCCCCTTTCAACCGGGTGGTGTGCAATGCCCCTTGAGTCTCCGGCCTCTTCAGCCCCTTCCGTGGCCGCCTCGCGCGTCAAAGGCACGTGCTGTGGTCGATGCGCCGAGCCCCCCGCCCCGCACAACGACGCACACGCCCGGCCCTCAGCGCAGCCACCACCCGTGGCCACGCCCAGAGTGAGCACGGGGTGCTGTCAAAGCGGTAGGGGCGTTGCCGACAGCCGCGGCACGGCGCAAGATGCGAACGCACGCGGGGGTTGTTGTGGGGGTGGGGCACAGTCGCACGCCGCCACCACAGTTGCCCGTGAAGCCGCCGCCCCTGGCCCGGGTTCCCCCTGCTGCGCAAGCCCGTTGCGCTCACAGATTCAAGACGCCTTCGCCGCCGCGCCCGCCCTGCCCCCCCGCGCTGGCCCAGCGCCCTCCTCCGACCTCAACTCGCTAAACCGCTACGACGATCCCGCTTTCCGCGAGGCGTTCGTGCGAGACCTCGGCGGCCCCATGCGCGAGGCCCAACTCGCCCTCGAAGGCGTCAAGTGTGTGCAGTGTGTGGGCATCATCGAAGGGTTGCCCCGGCTGCTCAAGGGTGTCATCGAAGCCCGCCTCGACATGCGCCGCGCCGTGGTGCGTCTGCGCTGGAACAACGACGCCGTCGCCCTCTCAAACATCGTCGGCACCCTCGCCGGGCTCGGCTACACCGCCCACCCGCTGCGGCAAGACGAGAAAGCCCTGGCCCGCAAGCAGGAAGACCGCACCTGGCTCATGCGCCTCGCCGTCGCCGCCGCGTGCTCGGGCAACGCCATGCTCTTCTCCCTGGCGCTCTACGCGGGCCTCTTCACCGAGATGGACCCCTCCCACAAGCGCCTCTTCGAGTGGGCCAACGTCCTTGTCACGCTCGTCTCCCTCGCCTGGCCCGGCGCGGTCTTCTTCCGCAGCGCGTGGGCCGCCATCATCGCGCGACGCGCCCACATCGACGTGCCCATCGCCCTCGCACTCGCCGCCGGCGGCATCTGGAGCGTCGTCACCATCGTGCGCGGCCACGGCGATGTCTACGGCGACACCGTCACCGTGCTGGTCTTCGCGCTCCTGGTCGGCCGCTTCCTGCAGCACCGGCAGCAGCGATGGACCGCCGACTCGGTCGAACTCCTCTACTCGCTCATGCCCGCCCGCGCCAGGCGCATCCTCCCTTCCGGCGAGGTCGAAGTCATCGAGTCGCACGCCCTTGCCGTCGGCGACACGGTCGAGGTGCGCGCCGGCGAATCTTTCCCCGCAGACGGCGATGTTCTGCACGGCCGCTCCAGCGTTGACCAGTCATTCCTCACCGGCGAATCTCGCCCCGTCTCGGTGACACGCGACGATCATGTCCACGCCGGCGCGCTCAACATCTCCGCCACGCTGCATGTCGCCGTCTCCGCCTGCGGACAGCAAACCCGCGTGGCCCGCCTCATGCGCCTCGTCGAAGAAAGTTCTGGCCGGCGCGCTCCCATCCTCGCCTTCGCAGACCGCGCCGCCTCCTGGTTTGTCGTGGGCATGCTCGCCCTCGCCGCCCTCACGCTCGCCGTCTGGTGGTCTTCGGGTGTCGGCGTCGCCGTCGAGCACGCCATCGCCCTGCTCATCGTCACCTGCCCCTGCGCCCTGGGTATCGCCACGCCCATCACCCTCAGCGCCGCCATCGGCAAGGCCGCGCGCCGCGGCATTCTCATCAAGGGCGGCGACGCCATCCAGAAACTCTCCACACCTTCACGCATCTTCCTCGACAAAACCGGCACACTCACGCACGGCGAACTCTCCCTCCTCGCCTGGCACGGCGACGACACCCTTGTCCCGGTCGTCGCCGCGATTGAAGCCCACTCCAACCACCCCGCCGCCAGGGCGCTGGCCGCCCTCGCACCCCAATCCCCTGAACACGGCGATGTTCAAGACCTCGCACAAACCACCGGCGCCGGCATCGCCGCGACCGTCGCCGGTCAGCGCATCACCATCTGCTCATGGTCCCACGCCCGTTCCCAGGGCGCCACCATCAACAACGACCTCGCCCAGCGTGCCACCGAAGCGGCCGCAAACGGCAACACGCCGGTCTTCGTCGTGGTCGATGGTCAGGCAGCCGCGTTGGCCGTGCTGGGCGACCGCGTGCGCGAAGACGCCGCCTCCACGCTCGACGCCATCCGGCGCGACGGGTGGCGCGTGGGCATGCTCTCGGGCGATCACCCCGGCGTGGTCGCCGCGGTCGCCGGTGCGCTGCGCATCGCGCCGCAAGACGCCGTCGGCGAAGCCTCGCCCGAAGACAAAGTCAGCCGAGTGCGCGAGGCCTCGGCCCAGTCCACCGTCGTCATGGTGGGTGATGGTGTCAACGACGCCGCCGCCCTCGCCGCCGCCGATGTCGGCATCGCCGTGCACGGCGGGGCCGAGGCCAGCCTCGCCGCCGCGGATATCTACCTCTCACAGCCCGGCGTCGACGGCATCAAAGACCTCATCGACGCCAGCGCGCGAACCATGCACGTCATCCGCCGCGGCCTCTACATCTCGGCCATCTACAACATCACAGCCGGCGGGCTGGCCCTCGCCGGGCTGATGAACCCCATCCTCGCGGCGCTCGTCATGCCCGCCAGTTCGCTCACGGTCACCATCATCGCGCTGCGCTCGCGTACCTTTGATCCTCCCAAGCGAGCCGTGCCCACGCGCCACGCACCCACCAACCCCTAGAGAGTGCGGCACCATGAGCGTTCTTTTCATCGTCGTTCCCATCGCGCTCATCCTCGCCGGCTTCGGCGTCGCCGCCTGCATCTGGGCCATCCGCCAAGGCCAATACGACGACGCCGACACCCCCGCCGCGCGAATCCTGTTCGAAGACAACGACCCGGTCTCCATGCAGGCCCGCCTCACACAGGCTCCGCCCACCGGCGTGCCCATGCCCCCCGCCCCCAGCACCCCCAGCACCCCCAGCACCCCCAGCACCCCGCCTGAACCCCCCCGCGCCACAGACGCGTAGGCCGCCGCCGCGTCGCGCCGCGCCCTCCATCCCCTACAGTGGGAAATGTCCATCAGTGGTTCAGCCTACCCGGTTTCCCGCAGCAGCGGCCAGTGCGCTGCCTCCGGCCGCGTTTTCGCCGAAGGCGAGCACTTCGTCGCCACGCTCTGCGAACGCCCCGAGCCCTCGGCCCCGCTCGAACGCGTCGATTTCTCCCTCGAAGCCTGGGAGGGTGGACACCGCCCCGCGCCACCCCTGGCCCTCTTCGCTGTCTGGCGCTCGGCCTATCAATCCCGCCCGCCCACCAGAAAAAGCCTCCTTTCAGACGATGAACTCGTCGACCTCTTCGAAAACCTCGCCGCCGCGACCGACCCCAAGCAACTCGCCTTCCGCTATGTGCTCGCGCTCCTGCTGGTGCGCAAGCGCCTGCTCCGCCTTGTCTCTCAGCGTTCGGCGCGGGTCGATCAACCCGGCGCGCTCCTGGTCCACCCCAGAGGCACACCCCCCGAGACACCCCCGATCGAAGTCCTCGACCCCGGCATCGACGAGGCCGCCACCGCCGACATCATCGAGCAGGTGGGCCAGTTGATCGTCCTCGACGACAACACCCCGGGCGCTCCCTGACGCCACGCCCTCACCCCAGCGCACGACATGCACCACACCCTCCCGCGATTGCTCCTCGCGCTCGGCGCCTCGCTCTTCATGCTGGCCTTCGGGGCCGCCTGCTCATCAACGCCCAGGGCACAGCCAAACCCCTGGTTCGAGGCCGACCCCGCCAGCCCCGCCCCCGAGTACGCACGCATCGCCTCGTGGTATAACCAGCGCATCAACAACCTCACCCGCCTCCAGTCACCCGTCTCGGTCGTCATCGACTCGCGCCGCAACGAAGGGGGCGGCTCGCGCGAACAACTCGAAGGCCTCCTGTTGGTCCAGCGACCCAGGGAGGTCGCGCTGCGCCTCGACAAACTCAGCCAGGCCGTGGCATACCTGGGCAGCAACGACCACGCCTACTGGTGGATGAACCTCGCCGAGAAAACCCCCGTGGTCTATGTCGGCAGCCACCTGCGCGCCCGCAGGCAAGACGCCGAGCGCTTCGGCCTGCCGGTTCACCCCACCGAGTTCATCGAACTCCTGGGAATCGTTCCCCTGCCCGAAGCGCCCCCCGCCACGCCGGGTGTGCCCCCCGTGGTCTGGAACCGCAGCGGCGATGCCCTCATCCTCACGCTCCCGTCGCGCTGGGGCACGCGACGTATCTGGCTCGCGCCACAGACCTTCGACCCCCAGCGCATCGAACTCCGCGCCGACGACGGCACGCTGCACGCCGCCGCAGACCTCAAACGCCACGTGCCCGTCAACATCGACACCAGCCCGGGCCGCCCCGCACGCATCCCTTCCCAGATCGAACTCTCCATGCCGCAGAGCAACACCCTGGTCTACCTCATCCTCTCCGAGCCCTCCTCGCCCCGTTCCATCCGCGCCAGGGCCTTCGACCTCGTCCCGCTCATGCAGGCCTACAGCCTCCGTGAGTTCATCGACCTCGACGCGGGCAAGCCCCCATTCTCGCCATGACCACGCTCAACGCCCACCAACCCGGGCGCGCGGCCCGTTGCGCCGCCATCCTCGCGCTCGTCGCGGGCCTGGCCGCCGGCCTCGCCCACGCGCAGAGCCTCGGCGCCGGCTCGCCCACCCACGATCGCCCCGGCTTCTCGCACGCGTGGTTCGTTTCAAACATCCCCGGCCGCCCCGGCGCCACCGTGTGGCACCTGCCCCCGCCCGAGCAGGAGCGAGGCACTCTGGGCCGCGCGCGCCTGGCCACCACCCTCCGCCACCCGCCCATCGCCGTCGCCGCCGCAGACCACAAGGTCTACCTCTTCTTCGAAGACCCTTCGGGCGTTCCGCCGCTGCGCCCCAGGCAGGTGCTATCGATCGGCGCCACTCGCCAGCCGACCGAAAGCGCCTGGCGCACCGAGCCCTCGGGCCGGTTCGAGGTGCTCCCCTCGCTGCGCGCCGACGGTCGCGTGGTCGATGCCGTGAGCGCCGCCGGCACCCTCTGGGTGCTCATGCACGCCCTGCGCGACAACGACGCCGACCCGCGCCGCCTCGTGCTGCTGCGATTGCACGCCGGCGCATGGAAAGAAGTTCCCCTGCCGTCGCAGGCCGCGGCCGCCGCGCGGGCGCACACCACCACTGAAGACGGCGCCGCGGTGCGCCTGGGTGCGCCGTGGGCGCTGGTGGGCGGGCCAGATCAACTCGGGCTGCACCTGCCCCCAACCCGCGACGATGATCCGCACACGTTCTGGTTCCTCAGCCACGGCATGCCGACCGACGGCGATGAAGAGACCTTCGAGTGGTCGGCCGACCAACGCGTGCAGATCGAGGGGTCGCCCCGTGCCCGCACGCGTGCCTTCACCGACCGCGGCGAACTCTTCATTATCACCGCCCAGGCCGGCGGCGATGCCTCGCTCTGGCGGCTGCCCCTTTCGCCCGAAGCGCGCGCCACCCCGGTGCGTCTGGCCACCGCCGGCCTGCCCGGGGCAGACTGGGTCGCCATCCCGCGAACGCCCGCGGGGCTGCTCACACTCATCGGCACGCCCCCTTCGGGCGCATCTCCCGGCGAACAAGGCGCCGCCGGCCGCGCCGCTGTTGATATCTCGCTGCGCACCGGGCGCGTGCTCTACCGCGGGCCGATGGTCGCCGCCAGCCCCATCACCTCGCGAGATTCCCGGCTCGTCATCACCATCTTCTTTTCGCTCGCCGCCACCGTCGCCCTCTTTGTGCTGCGTCCGCCCGGCGAGCGCGGCGTCGCGCCACTGCCCGCCGGCGCCTCGATGGCCGGCATGGCGCGGCGGGTCTTCGCCACCGGGGTCGATGGACTCCTGGCCCTGGCCCTCGCCGCGACACTCTCGCGCGTGCCGCTGGCCGATCTTGCCGCGCAGGATTGGTGGAAGAGCGCGCAGCCCTGGGCCGTGGTGCCCCTGGCCCTCCTGGCGCTCGTCCTCTTTGGCGCGCTGGCCGAGAGCGCGGGCGGACGAACACCCGGCAAAATGCTCTCCGGGTGCGAGGTTGTCAGCGTCACGCCCGGCGCGGCGACCAACGGCGACTGGGCCCGCCCGCCCTTGGCGGCCTCGCTGCTGCGGCACGCCATCAAGTGGCTCGTGCCCCTCATCGCCCTGCTCGGGCTCTTTGATCTCTCGCGCCGTCACCGCGGCGATGAATGGGCCCGCGCCGCCGTCGTGGTGCGCCACCCGCCGATGACAGATGAAGAGTGAACACAAGCGAGGGATGGAGAGCGCATGAAAAAGGCCCGCTTCGCAGCGGGCCTTTCGTGTTTGGTAATGCTCTGACTGGCCCTCAGTTCACAAACGGGAAGATCAAGGTATACTTCTCGTTGTTCAGGGCCCGATTGTTGAGGATCACATTAGGATCTGATGAGTTGGTGATGGGGCCGGGGAAAACCTCGTGGTACGCGGCGTGCCCATCCATAAAGCCCATGGCTGCGCGGTTGATGTCGTCATAGCCGTTGCGGACTCTGGCGTTCGCATCTGTTTGGTTCGTCACAATGTCTGCCCATTCATCGGCAAGCCAAACCATGCGTGAAGGTTGGAAGGAGTCGGCGATCTTGAAACGCCTTGTTCCGATCTCGAACCAGTAGTGGAATCGGCTCGGGAAACCTGGAGGTGCGGTAGCAAATCGCGGGTCGTACCGGAGTTGATCGTACCACTTGGCCTGCCAGTGGTAACTCGTGCCGACATCTTCGTATGAAGAAATCGCGCCGTTGTTGGCAGCACTATTCGGGAAGGGCCAACTGCGCTGGTGGCTGATCTGGTCGCTGGGGTCCTTGAAGACCGGCATGGCGAGGTTGGTGCGGGCCTGATCGGTGCTCTGTAACTGCCCCGGAACCCGTCCGCCCACCAAGTCCGGGTACAGGTAAATGTTAAGGGGCCGGTTCTCAGCACGGATGTCGTAGAACCCGCCGGCGTACCCCATCCAGAAATTGCTCGAAGGCTTGCCGAAGCCAGACCAGGTGCACCACTGCAAGGGGTTGGCAACTTGGAACGTTGTTTGATTAAGCGCCGGGATGATCGGCAGGTAGCCCTTCTGGTCTGCCTGATAGACGGCACCCGCCTGAGCGATGGACCGGATGTTTGTCATGGACACAACCAGACGCCCCGCCTTGCGTGCCTTGCCCAGGGCGGGCAAGAGCAGGCCGATGAGCAGCGCGATGATGGCGATGACCACCAGCAACTCGATGAGCGTGAAGCCACGCTTGCGGGGTAGATTTGTGAGATGCGACAGTTTCATGGCGTCATGGCTCCGTATGGGCTGGCGGCGATTCAACCGCGAATGGCCGCCCCTTCACACTCTCTGAACTTACGACAAACGTACGTCACCTGTTCTGCTCAAGCAAGAGAAGAGTTCTCAGTCGAGGGAAATCATCCGGGGCTTCCCCCCGGGCGACCTCCGCACCACCAACGGGGCGATGCCCCGCATTCACCACGATGGGATGTGTCCAACTCACGCACCATGCCGGGCGAGAACCGCCGCAGCCGTGGCACCCGCCGCGAAACACAGGCAACGGGTCAACCAACCTCCATCTACCACCAGTCTATCAGAACATCGGTTCGATTCAAAGCCAATTTTCAGATTCTTGCCCCTGCCCTGCGCGGCCGGCACCTGTGAAAGCATCGGCGGGCGCGGAGCGGCGGCTCTAGAACAGGCCGCGGCGCG
The DNA here is from genome assembly GCA_019636615.1 of Phycisphaeraceae bacterium. Classification (GTDB taxonomy): domain Bacteria; phylum Planctomycetota; class Phycisphaerae; order Phycisphaerales; family UBA1924; genus UBA2402. Next base: position 246,208 of record JAHBXF010000002.1, read on the forward strand.
TATCTATTTCATACGCCCCCGCAAGGGGGTTGGTTGCGGTTTTTTCGGTCCTCCGCGGCCGACTCGCGGTTATCGGTCGTGAATGGGGCCAGCAGTTGACCACCACGGCTTCGCCGTGGCCAGCAGGGTCAAGCCATTCTGTGCAGGCCATCCCAGCATGGGTCTGTGGGTCAGAGCTGGTGGACTGGGCTCGGCGACGATCGGGGCTTCATTCCCGATTCTTGGTTGAATGTCTGGGCTGCGGCTTCTTCGCCGCGCAGCGGCGGGGCTAAGGTGATCTCAATCGTGCCGCGCTGCCCGTGACCGTGGCCTGAAATGCCAAAGCCCACTGAAGCGGGCACCAATACCCCGTCGCATTCCCACCGGGTCCGGCTCCCGAAACGGTACCACCTCCGCGCCTCCAACCCTCGCATTTCAACCTTGACCATTCCCAATCCACAACTGCGATGCCTCCGCGTTCAGCATCTGTCCGGCACAAAATCTTGCACGTCCGGCAACCTTTGGGCTTGCACTCCGTATCTTCCCTTGGTATAGTGAAAGTGTTGGAACTCGCGCAGGCAGGCTGCGTGGCAGATCCGCGTGTGAGTGGCTTTCCATTTTCATGCACTGATGGTGGCCTGTGAGCCACCGCCTTGATTCCCGGTCATATGGGGATCTCCAGTACCTGCCGACATCCCGAAAGGCCGCCAAAGCCGAACATTCACCCTGCGGGCGTCGTGTGACGACCGGCCCGTGGGGAAGGCAACGGCGGCCGAATCCAGGTTCCGGGTCTTCATGCCCGAGCCTGAGCAGTCGGTAGTGTGGCCGCAACAACATCGCGCGGCGGCATCTTCCTCTCCCCGGCGGGCGCGCGTCCGGGGGTTTCAAGAGGTTGGGCCGCGGGGCGATGCGGGCGCGGCAGAACTGGTCGTCACATTGTTCCGGCAGGTGCTTCGGCCCCCGTGTGGGGTGCCGCGGGCCACGCCGGCGGCGGGTCGGCTTGCCCGGCCCGGCCGAATGTTCATGGAGAACACCACATGAAGTCTCGCAAGGCGTTCACGCTCATCGAGTTGCTGGTGGTCATCGCGATTATCGCGCTGCTCATCGGCATCCTCCTCCCCGCCCTTGGTAAGGCCCGCGCTTCGGCCCGCCAGATCAAGGACAGCACCCAGATCCGTGGCGTGCACCAGGGCATGGTTCTTTTCGCTCAGAACAACAGCGACAACTACCCCACCCCCAGCACTCTTGACCGTTCTGGTACAACCGTTGGACCCGCCAACACGCCGTCTATCCAGAAAGACCTGCCCCGCCACATCCTCTCCATCCTCATCTACAACGGCTTCTTCTCTCCCGAACTCGCCGTGAGCCCCGCCGAGGCCAACGGCAGCGTGAAGATCTACGACAAGTACCAGTACTCCGAGCCCCAGGGCGCAATTTCTGGCGACAAGAAACTGGCCCTGTGGGACCCGGCTTTCAAGGCCACCCCGCGTGACGCGAACATCGGCCAGAACACCGATGCCATCGGCGGCTCCTCCTACGCCATCTCCCCCCCCTTCGGCAACCGCCGCGTCCGCTGGCAGAACACCTTCTCGGCCACCGAGGCGGTGATCGGTAACCGCGGCCCGGGCTACACCCTGGGTTCCGGCAGCCCCGCTGCCTGGGCGCTCATGAGCAACGCCCCGAACGAGACGAGCAACACCGAAGGCGGCGTTGGCTCGAACACACTGCTCATCCACGGCGGCCGCACCACCTGGTCGGGCAACATCGGCTACAACGACAACCACGTCAACTTCGAAACCCGCCCTGACCCCGAGACCCTCCCCTTCACCTTCAACAACCTGCCCGCCAACCAGCGCTCGCAGTTTGACAACCTCTTTGTCAACGAGAACGACAACACCCGCGCGAAGGATCCCAGCGATCTCTCCGGCGTCGGCGTGAACAACACCAACAACTACCTCCGCTCCTGGCACACCGTCAACGGCAGCGGCCTGAACTTCACCTCCATCGTTCCCTGGTACGACTGATCAACCCTTCCGAGGGTTCCTCGGCCCACGGCCGAGCCCTCCGCAGGGCCACATCAGCGGGGCGCACACTGAAAAGTATCTCGCCCCGTGGGTTTGGTGATACGTGAAACAACCGCAAGGCCCGGGCTCTCAAGCCCGGGCCTTGTTTTTCAGGGTGTGCGTGCGTCTGCCGCGGACATTTCGCGCGTGACGCGGCGTGCGATGGCGCGCGGGCGTGTACCCTCCCTTCACGAATGCACTTTGACGCGCCGATCCTCACCGACTTTGACGACGACCCCCGGCACGCGCCAGAAGCGCCAGACCCCACCCAAGCGCTGCTGGCAGACCTCACCGAGCCCCAGAAGCAGGCCGTGCTGCACACCGAGGGGCCGCTGCTGGTTCTCGCCGCGGCGGGCAGCGGCAAAACCCGCGTCATCACCCGGCGCATCGCCTACCTGGTGCACTGCGGGGTGCCCGCGTGGCAGATTCTGGCGCTGACCTTCACGAACAAGGCCGCGGGCGAGATGCGCGAGCGCATCGGCACGCTCCTGGGCGAGGGGGCGCGGGCCTCGCGGGGGTTGACGGTGTGCACATTCCACGCGCTGTGCGCGCGCCTGCTGCGCCGCTACGCCGAGGCGGCGGGCCTCAAGCCCGAGTTCGCCATCTTCGACACCAGTGACCAACTCGCGCTCGTGAAGAAGGCCGTGGAGGCGTGCCAACTCTCGACGGCCAACTTCCAGCCGCGCGCCATTCTCTCGGCCATCAGCAACGCGAAGAACGACCTGCTCGATGCGGAGCAGTTCGCGGCCGGCGCGATGGACTTTTCGACCCGCTGCGTGGCGCAGGTCTACCGGGCCTACACGCGGATGCTCCGGCAGGCCAACGCGGTAGACTTCGACGATCTGCTGCTGTTGACGGCGCGGGCGCTGGCGCACAACGCGTCGGTGCGTGAAGAGTGCCGCGCGAGGTGGCAGTACCTGCTCATCGACGAATATCAGGACACGAACAAGGCGCAGTTCCAGATCGCGTCGCTGATCGCGGGCGAGGGGCAGGCGGGCAGCCGCCGGCCGAACATCTGCGTGGTGGGCGACCCCGACCAGGCGATCTACGGGTGGCGTGGCGCGGACATCTCGAACATCCTGGACTTTGAAGAGCACTACCCGGCGGCGGCGGTGATCAAACTGGGCGAGAACTTCCGCAGCACGGCGCCGATCCTCGCGGCGGCCGACACGCTCATCAAGCGCAACACGCGGCGCAAGCACAAGCCGCTGTTCACGAGCAAATCCGGGGGTGACCGGGTGGAGTGCGTGCTGTGCCGAGACGAACACCACGAGGCGCGGCTGGCGGCCGACTGGCTGCGGTCGCGCCACGAGGCGGGCACGCCGTGGCGCGAGATGGCGGTGTTTTACCGCACGAACGCGCTGTCGCGCGTGATGGAGGATGCGCTGCGCGAGGCGAACGTGCCGTACACGATCGCTCGGGGCACGGCGTTTTATGACCGCGAAGAGATCAAGCACGCGCTGGCGTACCTGCGCGTGGTGGCCAACCCGGCCGACGGCGTGTCGCTGGCGCGCATCGTGAACGTGCCCACGCGGGCCATCGGCGACACGACGTACGCGCGGCTTGAATCGCACGCCGCGGCGCAGGGGGTGACGGTCTTCGAGGCGATGCGCCGTGCGGGGAGCGCGGCGGATCTGAACGCGCGGGCGCAGGGGGCCGTGGGCAAGTTCGTGCAGATGATGGACGGCTGGACAGCGGGCGGGGCCTTTATGGGGCAGAGCCTGAGCACGTCGCTTGCAGACCTCGTTGACCGGGTGGTGAAAGAGTCGGGGCTTGAGTCGATGTACAAAGCGCAGGCCCACACGAGCAAGAGCGACGCGGACGCCGAGCGGGTGGAGAACCTGGCCGAACTGGTGAGCAGCGCGCGCCAGTTTGAGATGGAGTATGACCCCGCGGCCGACCCGGCGGCCGACCCCGCGGCGGGTGGCACGCCGCCGCTGCTGGCGATGCTTCGCGGTTATCTTGAATCGGTGGCGCTGGTGGCCGATGCCGACGCGGTAGACCCCGCCCAGGGGAGCGTGACGCTGATGACGCTGCACGCGGCCAAGGGGCTCGAGTTCGGCGCGGTGGCGATGATCGGGCTGGAGGAGGGGCTGCTGCCCCACGCGCGGGCCCGCGAGAACGACGCGGCGATGGAAGAAGAGCGGCGGCTGTGCTTCGTGGGCATCACGCGGGCCATGCGGCGGCTGCTGATGACGGCGAGCAAGTATCGAACCATCCGGGGGATGTCTGAGCGCACGATCCCCAGCAGGTTCCTGGGCGAGTTGCCCGGCGAACACGTGACGATCAGCGATCAGTCGGACATGTGGGACGGGCACGACGAAGAGCACGAGGATGCTTCTCAGGAGACGCCGCGCGATGGCAACCGCCGGATTGTGGGGGGCGGGGGCGTGCGGCCTGGCGCGCATCAATACCCGGTGGGGAGCGTGGTGAGGCACCCTCAGTTCGGGGTGGGGGTGGTGCAATCGGCGACGCTGGGGGCCGATGCGCGGGTGGTGGTGGCCTTCCGCGGCGTGGGCACGAAGACGCTGGTGGTGGCGTATGCCAGGCTGACGCTGGTGAACCCCGCGGGGTGAACTGGCGCGTCGGGCGGGCGAGGGTTTTGACGGGCTCGGCGCGTGGCACTCGCTTTGCGGCTCAGTCGGTTGCCGCCATGACCGATACACCCGATATGTCCGCGCCCAACGACGTTGCAGGTACGCCGCCGATGAAGCCCGCCGGACCCAGGCAGCCCGCGCCGGTGAGATCGAACATCGGGCGTGTGCTATCGCTGGAGTTGCCGATCGTGGTGCGGCTGGGATCTCGCCAGATGACGGTGGCCGAGGTGACATCGTGGGCGCCCGGGGCGATCATCGAACTGCCCAAGCAGGCGGATGCCGAACTGGAACTGCTGGTGAACAACAAGGTGGTGGGGTTTGGGCACGCGGTGAAACTGGGTGAGAACTTCGGCCTGCGTCTGACCTATCTGGGCGAGCCGTCGCTGCGTGAAGAGGCCGCGGGCGGAGCGCAATCGTCGGGCGTTCTGGCGAGCGTTGGAGAAGAAGAGGCGGTCGAGCGTCGCGCGGCGGGTTGAGGCGAAGAGGGTGCGCGGGCGGGTTGTGGGGGGTACGCTTCGCCCCTGAGGGGATGGGTTTTCGAAGACCGCGACGACAGGACGGAGCGCGATGCCAAGAGATATCCCGGTCGGAAATGGCGACCTGCTGGTGACCTTCGATCGGTACTACCGCATCAGGGACATCTACTACCCCAACGTGGGGCGGTTCAACCACACGGACGGCAACGTGCAGCGATTCGGCGTGTGGGTGGACGGGCACTTCGCGTGGATCGAAGAACTGGGGTGGGAGCGAGAACTGCGGTACCGCGCCGACACGCTGGTGACGCGTGTGGTGCTTCGGAACAAGCACCTGGGGCTCGAGATCACGTGCAGCGACGCGGTGGACTTTCACCACCCGGTGTTTCTGCGGCGTGCCGAGGTGCGCGACCTGACGGGGCGCGAGCGCGACGTGCGGCTGATCAACCACTGCGACCTGTCGATCCGCGGGAGCCCCGTGGGCGACACGGCCAGTTATGACCCGAGCACGAGCAGCGTGCTGATGTACAAAGACGACGCGTACTTCATGTTCAACGCGTGCGACGAGAACAAGTGCGGCATCGACAACTGGTCGATCGGCACGAAACGGGTGCGCGGGGCCGAGGGGACGTGGCGCGACGCCGAGGACGGGGTGCTGGGGCGCAACGCCATCAGCCAGGGTTCGGTGGACGCGACGGTGGGCTTCAACCTTCAGGTGCCGGCGTCGGGCACGTCGCACGTGACGATGTGGATGGCCTGCGGGAAGTCGTACCGGGACGTGAAGCACCTGAACGCGAAGATCCAGGAGATCGGGCCGGACAGGATGATCGAACGCACGGACGCCTATTGGCGGCTGTGGCTGCGGACCGAGGCGGTGGAGGGGGCGGACCTGCCCGAGCGGGTGCGCGATCTGTACAAGCGCAGCCAGTTGGTGCTTCGGACGCAGATCGACAACGGCGGGGCGATCATCGCGGCCAACGACAGCGACATCACGCAGTTCGGCGGGGACCATTATTCGTACTGCTGGCCTCGCGACGGCGCGCTGGTGGCGTACGGGCTGGTGCTGCTGGGGCAGGGGGAGTTGTCTCGGGCGTTTTTCCGGTTCTGCGAGAAGGTGATCTTGCCGGAGGGGTATTTCCTGCACAAGTACACGCCGACGGGCGACCTTGCGAGCAGTTGGCACCCGTGGATCATCGAGGGGCAGCGGGTGCTGCCGATCCAGCAGGACGAAACGGCGCTGGTGGTGTGGGCGCTGCGCAAGCACTTCGAACGGTTCAAGGACGTGGAGTTCATCAAGTCGCTGTACGCGTCGCTGGTGGTGCGTCCTGCGCAGTGGATGCTGTCGTACCGCGACAGCAACGGGCTGCCGCACCAGTCGTGGGACCTGTGGGAAGAGCGTCGCGGGGTGCATCTGTTCAGCGTGTGCGCGACCATCGGCGCGCTGAAGGCGGCGGCGGCCTTTGCGCACGACTTTGGCGAGATGGACCACGCGCGGGCCTTCCGCGAGGGGGCGGAGCGCATGACGACGGCGATGCGCAAGTTCATGTGGAGCCCCGAGCACGGGAGGTTCGCGAGGAATGTGATCCCCCAAGGGGGCGGGTACAGGCTGGACATGACGGCCGACGCGGCCAACTACGCGGTCTTCGCCTTCACGGGGCTGCCGGTGGACGACCCGCAGGTGCAGTCTGAGATGACCAACGCGCGCGAACTGCTGGCGGTGAAGACGGCCATCGGCGGGTATGCCCGCTATGAACGGGACTATTACCACCAGATCGAGCGAGACCGGGTGGAGGAAGTGCCGGGCAACCCGTGGGTGATCTGCTCGCTGTGGCGTGCGCAGTATGTGATCGCGAAAGCGACGACCGAGGAGGACCTTCGCGAGGCGATGGACCTGCTCGAGTGGTGCGTGTGGCGGGCGGAGCGCAGCGGGGTGCTTGCGGAGCAGTTCCACCCGTACACGGGCGAGGGGCTGAGCGTGAGCCCGCTGACGTGGAGCCACGCGACGTACGTGATGGTGGTGGTGGAGTATGTGGAGAAACTGGCGCAGTTGCGGCGCGAACGGGTGGCCGAGCCGGACCACGCGGCGGTGTGAAGCAGGTGTCGTTGGGGCGCGAGTTCAGCCGGCAAAGACGAAGTCACGCAGGACACGTTCGTGGTTGTCTGGTGCTGAGTCGGTCAGGTCCTGATGGGGTGTGATCCGTGCGAAGAGTGTGTATGTAGAGCCTGCAACAAGGCCCTGCGACGGGATCGTGATGCGGCCCGGGATCGCGCCGCTCTGCCGCGCCGGGTTCACATTGACGCGTTTGGTGATGGGAAGGCTAATCGCGGTTTCAATGCCAAGTGTGTCACGGAGAAAGTACTGAACCGTGACATCGCCGCGGGCCCGGATGTTGCCCAGGTTGGTGACTTTGGTATGGATGGAGGCCCGCTGCCCGGAGAAGATGGGGCCTCGGATGGATGACTTGACGGTGGTGGCCGCGAGGTCGATGAACGCCGGAACAACGGCGAAACTCGAATCGGCGACGATGGTGATGCGGTCGTCGGAGAGTGCGTTCTCGACGATGGTGACCACGTGATACTCCCCGGGGTTGATACCGGCGGGGATGGTGATCGACAAAGTGAGGTTGCGGCCGCGTGAAAGTGATGCGATTCTGGCCGTGCGTGAGGCGCTGACCGGAACATCACCAGAGTCATCTTCGGCTTGGACGGGGCGCAGGACAGTGCGGAGTGTCAGGCTCGCAGAACTGGTGAGAGCATCGTCCGACGAAGATTCAAGCCGGACCCTCACGCCGCCCCGTTCCTTCCGGCCTTCGACAACTGAATCTTCGAGGGTGATGCGGTTGAGCACGCCGGTGATCGCAAGAGTTGGAGCGCGAGACACCAGAACAACGGGTTCAGAGCGGTTGTTTGACTCGTCGCTTTCCGTCACTGTGTTCTCGGTGTCGGCGAGGGCGTAGAGGGTGATGTTGCCCGCGGGAAGGCTGGGGGGAACGACGAACTCGACATCTTCAGTCTCTCGCTCGCCCGCGCTGAGCGAGGAGATCAGTCGGCTTCCCAAGAGCAAATCGCCAGCGGGATCGAGATGATCGTCAGTCGAGGCGTAGATTGCGACTCGGAATGCGCGGCCCGTGGAAGTACCGCCGGCGTTGTGAAGGGAGACGAAGAGTTTCTGCTCTGTGCCGCGCACGAGGCTTGTGCCCTGTGCGGGGGTGAGCAGTGAGACGGTGACATCGGGCAAGGTAGTTCCGCCGCCACCGCCGCCGCCACCGCTGTGTGCGGCAAAGGTGACGGCTTGTGCTGAGGACTGGTTGTTGTTCTCGTTGTTCTCGGCGATCACGTTCGCGGGGTCGATGAGGGCGAAGAGGTAGTACTCGCCGTTGGGCAGAGATCCTGGCAGGTAAAAGTCGATGTCTTTGAGTTCCTGCTCGCCGGCGTTGAGAGAAGAGACGTTGCGAGTTTCCAGAAGCGTGGCGGTGTTCAGGTTGAGCGTTTCGTTTTCAGAGGCAAAGAGGGAGAGACCGAAGTTTCGGGCGCGGGTATCGCCGATGTTCGAGACAACGACAAGCACCGTGTGTTGGGCGCCTCTTGCGAGGACGGCTCCCGACGGTGGAGAAGTGATCTGCGCGACGAGATCAGCGGCGAGCGCAAGACGTTGTTCGAGTTGTTCCGCGGCGAACGGGGCTGTTGCACCGACAGTGGTGAATCGCGTGAGCATCTTGATCTCTCCGATGGGCCGGGCGTCACAGGTCGCGACAGGCGATGTGACGCAGAAACTGTACAGAGGGATCCGTATTGATGCTGTCCAAGGCGAGGTGAGCAGGATTACCCAGTCGCTTTGTGCAAGAACTGGCGTGGTTGTCTAAGACAGGGTTCGCGGCCGCGGCACGATCTGATCAACGACCGGATGGTGGGGGGTGGTCGGAGTTGACAGCCATGCACCCCCACGTGAGCGGGTAGACTTCTCGCTGGAGGAGAGATTGAGGGTTATCAGTCCAACTCTTCAGGGGAGCCCATCAGGGGGAAAAGCGATGTAAGTGCTTGTGATACAAGGATTAAGACAGGCCCCCCTGAACCGGTACTCTTTAGGGGTAAAACTACCTATCTATCCATACGTAGGGGGGTTCCGATACTTTGCCTGTCGGATTGACACGCACCGTGCGGTGCTCGGGTGGCAACGACCTCCTTTGTGGGAAGGTCGGCACGCACGGGGGCGGGAAACTCTCTCCTTTCCCGCTTTCTTCTCTCTCCGCGTGATGCACAGTCCGGCACAAGGATTTCTTCAATGACAACGATGCAGACGAGCGGGACGGGTGTGGACAACATCGGCACGACACAGAATCGCGCCGATCACCCGGGTGCGACAATCGCGGCCTCACGGCCCGACCTGCTCAACAAGGTGAGCGCGGCGCAGCAGCGCGTGCTGGAGTATCTGCTCGAGGGCCTCACGGAACCGCAGATCGCCGAGCGCATCGGCCGCAGCCGCCACACCGTGCACGATCACACCAAGGCGATCTACAGCGCGCTGAACGTGAACAACCGCGTGCAGTTGGTGCTGCTCTTCTCCGCGGCCCCGGGCGTTGCCCAGGCGGCGCAGCGGGCGTCGGTGCAGCCCCCTATTTCTGACGTGGTGTATCCGCAGCAGGCGCGCCCGCTGGCGCAGCCGCTGTCGTCGGTCGCCTGAGCATCGCAGACGCGATCAATATTGCCCCCGGAGCGCCGCGTGACATCACGCGGCGCTTTTTCTATTCGGCCGGCGCGAAGTGCGGGGGGGTTACATTGTGCGTTCGCGTGCGAGTTCTTCGCGCAGCGCCTGCGCGAGATACTCGTACTGCGCCGGGCTGTTGTACCGCTGGGCCGCGATGCGCACGAATCGGTCGTCGCGTCCGCCCAGGCCCCACACGGGCACCTGGATGGACCAGCGGTCGAGCAGGGCATCCTGCAGCGCATCGTGGTAGCGTGAGGGGCGGGCGCGCAGCCGGGCCGAGAGGGCCGGGTTGTCGTGCGGGGGCAGGATGATGGTGGCGACGGAGCCGATCATGGCATCAGGGGCGGGGGGGGTGACGCCCAGGGCCCGGCAGATGGTGTCGCGCCCCAGCAGGCACAGTTCGTGGTTGGCACGCATCAAGGCGGGCCAGCCGCCGGGCACGAGATCGGCGAGGGCGCGGAGCGCGTCGGGGATGGTGAGAAAGGCGGTGTAGTCGCTGGTGCCGGCGTATTCAAACTCGGTGAGGAACTGGGCGCGCCCGGGCCTGGGACGTTCGGCGTTGTTCGAGAGCACGAGCGGGCGGAACGGGTGGTCTTCGTCGATGAGGTCGGGGCGGACATAGAGGAAGGCCGAGCCCTTGGGGGTGCAGAGCCACTTGTGGCAGTTGGCGGTGTAGAAGGAGGGGCGCAGCGCGTCGATGTTGAGGTCGGCGACCATGCCCGGGGCGTGCGCGCCGTCAACGAGGGTCATCACGCCGGCTTCTTCGAGTTCCTTGACGATGTGCGAAACGGGCATGACCAGGCCCGTCGGGCTGGTGACGTGGCTGATGAGCGCCAGGCGCGTGCGCGAGGAGGCGCGAGAGAGGTACGCCTGCGCGGCGACTTGAGGCGATGGGCATGGGAAAGGGATAGGGGCGGTGACAACTCTGGCCCCGGCTCTGGCCGCGGCGCGACGCAGGTTGTTCTGGCAGGCGGGGTATTCGTGGTCGTTGGTCAGGATTTCGTCGCCGGGTGCGAGCCGGCCGCTTTCGACAAGGTTTTCAACGACCGTGGCCACGGCGGTCGTGGCGTTGGGCACCGGCGCGAGGGCGTGCCAGGGGCAGTGAACGAACGCTGCGAGCGCCCGGCGAGCCTCGTCCATGAGGGGGACAAAGTCTTCGACAAAGAAGCGCACGGGCTCGGCCTCCATGCGCGCACGCAGGCGCTGCTGGGCATCGAGCACGGCCGTGGGGCACGCGCCGAAGGAGCCGTGGTTGAGGAAGCAGACCGCGGGGTTGAGTTGCCAGTGCGCGGCGAGGTCGGATGGGGGCGGGAGCGTTGGGTGCGGGGTGGCGCTGCTGGGCATGACGAAGGGTATCAGCGGGGTGTGCGAGCAGGGTTGGTACACTTGCCCCCGTGGCATCACCCCCCGCAACGACATCTACGCCATCGCTCGCCACGCGGCGCGTACGTGAGGTCGTCTTTCTCCTTGCGCTCGCGGCGTGCGCTGGGCCATGGGCGAGCCCGCCTATCGCGCTGGGGGTGGGGATCGCGCTGGCATTGGCCGGGCTGGTCGCGTTTCAGGACCGCGCCAAGCACGTTTCACGATGGCTGATCCAGGCGTGCGTGGTGCTGCTGGGCCTGCGGATGGATCTTGGCACACTGGGGCGCGAGGCCGTGCAGGGGTTTGTGTTCGCCGCGGCGACGGTGGTTGGTGTCTTTGTGCTGGGGATGGCGCTGGGGCGGCTGCTCAAGACGGGAAGAGAAATCACACTGCTGCTGTCGTCGGGCACAGCGATCTGTGGGGGCTCGGCCATCGCGGCGGTGGGCACCACCATCGGCGCGGCGAGCGGGTCGATGGCGGTGACGACGGGCGCGGTGTTCATTCTGAACGCGGTGGCCCTGGCCGCGTTCCCGGCGATCGGCGGGTGGCTGGGCCTGAGCGATGTTCAGTTCGGCACGTGGGCGGGCGTGGCGATTCATGATGTGTCGTCGGTGGTGGGCGCGGCGCAGCACTATCACGCGGGAGATCCTTCATCATCGGCGGCGCTCGACACGGCGAACGTGGTGAAACTCACCCGCGTGATCTGGATTCTGCCGTGCGCGATCTTCGCGGGGTGGGTGACGCGTCGGGCAGAGAGGGCATCCCCGGAGGCGGGGGCGGGTTCGGGCGGCGCGGCGCGCGGGGCGGCGGTGCCGTGGTTCATCGTGCTGTTTGTGGTGGCCAGCGGGGTGCGCACATTGGTGCCGCAGATCGCGGAGTGGAGCGGGGGCATTCGCGCTGTGGCGGGCACCGGGTTTCAGGCCGCGCTGTTTATGATCGGCGCGGGGCTCTCGTGGGCGACACTCAAGCGTGTGGGTTGGCGTGTGCTGTTGCAGGCGGTGGTGATGTGGGTAGCGATATCAGCGGCGGCCCTGGCGGTGGTGATGCGGTTGTGAGCGGGGCGGCGCGTGGGGCGTGTGCAGCGCGAAGTTGGATACCGCACGGGTGAGTGTCAGCGCGGCGCGGGCTCGCCCAGCGCGACGGTGGTGAGCCCCGATCGTGAGGCGGCTTCGTGCACGCGGACGACGCTCTCATATGAAATCTCGGGCTCTGGGAGGATGAGAAGCACCGTGTCGGGGTTGCTTTGCGCCAGCGCGAGCAGATAAGGCGCGATGCGCTGGGGCGGGAGCGTGATCGGCTCGGTCTGACCGTCGGGGACGGCCTGGGCGTGCCAACCCTCGGGTGTGCTCGCCTGGCGAAGGTGCAGGCGTATGCGGGGCGGAGGGGTGTCGGTCGGCGGCTGAGCACGCGCCGAGGCGATGGGGATGGCGGTTCGGATGAACCACTCGGGCCCGAGCATCGCAGCGCTGGCCATGAAGAAAATGAGAATGACCATGACGACATCGACCATCGGCGTCATGTTGGGGCCGTAGTGCTGTTCACGCAGCGAAGCGGCGTTGCGCCGGCGGAAGTGGCCGTTCATCGCCGCGGCCCTCCGTCATCGCGGCGTGCAACCAGTTTGACGCCGGGAACGCCCGCGCTGCGCAGCGCGTTCAGGACGGGCTCGATCTGCGCGTATGGAACGGCGCGGTCGGCGCGAAGTCTGAACGGGGTTGAGGCGGGGTCGATGGCCCGGACGCGCAGAACATCGGCGAGCGAATCGCGGGTGGTTGGCACCCCGTCGATGTCGAGGGTGATGTCGCCGGTTTCGGATCTTGCAAGATTGATGGTGACAAAGGCCGCGCTGTCGTCGGTGGCGCCCGTGCCCGATGCCGGGAGGTCAACGGCGGTGGTGCGGCTGGCGGCAAGGTTGCCCACGAGCAGGTAGAAGATGATGAGGACCATCACCACGTCGATGAGCGGGGTGACGTTGATCTTGCCGGCGGGCGGCGGATGGTGTGAGACGCGGTACTTCACGGGCGGGTTGCCGGGCGGGTTACCTGGGGCTTGGTCTGGTTGAATCTGCGGCGGGGATGAGTTCGACCAGTTCGGAGGCGACGACGATGGCGCGCGTGCAGTGCCTGTCGATGATGCCTTTGTAGATGCCGTAGGCCAGAAGGCAGGGGATGGCCAGACACAGACCCAGGAGGGTGTGAAAGAGGGCTTTGCTGATGCCCAGGGAGAGGTCTGCCGGGCCGGCCTGTCCGCCGGTGGTGGAGAGCGAGGTAAAGGCGAGGATCATGCCCCAGACCGTGCCGGCCAGTCCCACGAGCGGGCCGAGGTTGCCGATGACGTTGAGCAGGTCGATCTTGCGGAACCAGCGTGAGGACTCTTCGCTGGCGGCGAGTTCCGCGGCCTCGCGGATGGTTGACCGGTCTTTGCCCGCGAGGTCGTAGGCGGGCCTGAGCACACGGCAGACGAAGAGGTCTTCGTGTTCCCGGAGTGTGGAAGAGAAGTCTTCCCAGCGGCCAGAGCGGGCGAGGTCTCGCAGGCGCTGCGAGAGGCTCTCGGGGACGATGCGTGACTGGCGGATCTCGAACATGCACAGAAAGATCATGGCGACGCCCACCACCGAGCCCAGCAGGAGCAGGATGGTGAAGATGTCGAAAGACTGTATAAAGAGGGGCCAGAGCCCTGTGGGGTGAACGGCGGCGAGGATTGTGGGTGTCTGCTCGGGCATCGGGGGGCAGTGTACGTGCGGCGGGGCAGAGCCGGTGGGGGGACATAAATCGGCGGGGACCGGATGGGGCGGTCGCGGGCGAGCGCGCGTACCCTGAAGATTCATCCCTTTTCTGCGGGTTCTCTTGGAGATTGAGCGAATGTCCCACCCTGTGATCCTCGGCGCCAGACGCACCCCTGTCGGCAAGTTCTTCGGCGGCCTGTCGAAGGTTCCTTCGCCCACGTTGGCCTCGTACGCGCTCGCCGGCATACTGGCGGAGAACGCCGCGCTTCAGGGGCAGGCGGCGTCGGGCGGCTTTGACGAAGTGATCATGGGGTGTGTGCTGCAGGCGGGCCTGGGGCAGAACCCCGCTCGCCAGGCCGCGCTGAAGGCCGGCCTGCCCGACACAACCTCGTGCGTCACCGTGAACAAGGTGTGCGGCAGCGGGTTGCAGGCCGTGATCCAGGCGGCCCAGACCATCAAGTCGGGTGACAACCACCTGGTGGCCGCGGGCGGCTTCGAGAACATGACGGCGGCGCCGTATTTTGCCCGCATCCGCGACGGTGCGGGAGCCCCGAAGTTCGGGCCGGCCACGTTCGAGGACCACATGCAGTTCGACGGGCTGCGGTGCGCCTTTGAGTGCTGGGCGATGGGCAACGCGGCCGACTACATCGCCAAGGCCCACGAGGTGAGCCGGGCGGAGCAGGACCGCTGGGCCGCGCGGTCTCACCAGCGCGCCGCCGAGGCCACGAAGAACGGCTGGTTCAAGAACGAGATCGTGGCGCTGAGCGGCGAGCAATGCCTTGACAAGCGTTCGCCGGGCGTTGCGGCCGATGAGGGGATCCGTGCGGAGACAACCGTGGAGTCGCTGGGCAAACTGCGGGCGGTCTTTGCTGCCGATGGCACGGTGACGGCGGGCAACGCCAGCCAGATCTCTGACGGCGGCGCGGCGGTGGTGGTGGCCAGCGCCAAGAAGGCCGAAGAACTGGGCGTGAAACCACTCGCCAAGATCCTGGCGTATCACACCAGCGGCGTGGCTCCCAAGGACATCTTCCGTGCGCCGGCGCTGGCGGTTCCCGCGGTGGTGGCCAAGGCGGGATTGAAACTCGGTGACATTGATCTCTTCGAGTTGAACGAGGCCTTTGCGGCGCAGGTGCTGCAGAACATGAAAGAGGGCGGGATTCCTGAAGAGAAGGTCAATGTGTGCGGCGGCGCTGTGGCGCTGGGGCACCCCATCGGCGGCTCGGGCGCACGGTGCCTCGTCACGCTCATCCACCAACTGCACCGCACCGGCGGCAAGCGCGGCGTGGTGGCCCTGTGCCTGGGCGGTGGGAACGCGGTGGCGATGGTTGTCGAGGTGTGAAGAGCCCCGGGCCGAGACAGGCCCCAACTCTGTGATGCAACATGATGGCCCGCGAGCGGCGTGGTTTATGGCGCGCGCTCAAGGAGCACGAGCCACTCGGCGTTGCCCGAGCCTTTGCCTTTGTGCTGGCCCCCGAGGATCGGGGAGCGGGTGAGCCCCAGCACGCGCGTGCCGAGGCTGGGCATGAAGGCGGCGGCTTCTTCGGCGATGCGCTGTGCGCTGGCTTCATCGAGCACCCCGCCGCGCGGCAGGGCGGTGGGGCACTTGTCGCGCAGTTCGTAGTGGGGCTTGATGAGCGAGATGATTCGCCCCGTTGGGGTGAGCCATCGGAGGGCCGCGGGGATGAGAAGCCGCTGGGGCGTCCAGCCCAGGTCGGCGACGACAAGATCGACGGTGTGCGGCGGCAGGACGTGCAGCGCGTTCGAGCGTTCGATCACGGTGACGCGGGGGTCTTGCCGCAGTTTCCAGGCGAGTTGGCCGTAGGCGGTGTCGACGGCGTAGACGTGTGCCGCGCCGGACTGAAGGAGACAATCGGTGAAGCCGCCGGTTGAAGAGCCCAGGTCTGCGCAGCGGAGGCCGCCCGGGGAGAAGGAGAAAGCGGAGAGCGCGTGGGCGAGTTTCAGGCCGCCGCGGCTGACGAAGGAAGGTGCAGGGTCGGCGGGCCGGGGCGTGGACACGGATCAGCCTTCGATGGTGAAGGCGTCTTCGGGGAGTGGTCCGTGAACCGGGGGAATTCCGACGATCGCGATGCCCAGGCGGTCGGCGAGGTCGATCATCTCGGTTTTGTCGAGCATGATCACGTCGTTGGCGGCCAGCGCGAGGCAGCCGCCGCCGTTCTCGTGAAGGTTTCGGATGGTGTTGACGCCGACAGTGGGCACATCGGCGCGGCGGTCATGGCCAGCGCGGGCGCCCTTGATCAGCGTCCAGCCCTTCACGCGGCAAAGGTTGCCGGCGCGTTCCATCATGCGGTCGGTGCCTTCAACGGCTTCGACGGCGATCACGTCGCGCTCGCGCACGGCGATGGCCTGGCCGATATCGAGGCGCAGGGTCTGCGCGAGCAGGGGCCAGCCGAAGTCGATATCGGCGCGTTGGGTGGTTGTGGGTTGGCGGCGCGTCATGACGCCGGGGGAGGCCATCTCTTTGGGGATGGGTGAGGTTGAATCGAGGAGGGTGACTCCGCACTTGTCGAGTTGGTCGGCGACGACGTTGAGAACAGCGTGAGAGCGGCGGTCGAAGCGCAGGTGCGTGTACCAGGCTTTGATGGCGGGCCAGTCCGGGAGGTTCCGGATGATCCGCCAGGGGTCGTACATGAGTTTGGCTTTATCGACCTTGCCCACCATGATGGCGTGCTGAACCCCGAGTTTCGAGAGGATGCGGCCCCAGGAGCCGATACGCAGAAGGCCGACAGTTCGGAAGGACGAACAGAGGGCGGGGAGTTCGGGCTCGAACTGGTGGGCCAGCCCCAAGCCGTGGACAGGGTGGCCGGCATCACGCAGGGATTGGGCGATGAGCATGGGCAGCCGTCCGCCCCCGGCGATCAGGCCCATGGGGGTCGGTGGCGGGGGGGGATCGGCAAGGATCGTGAGCGTTGGCGGAACGAGCGCGGGGTTCATGCCGGGGCGTCTCACTGTCCCGGAGGAGGGCCGGAAGTAGACTGGTGTGTTCTGCGTGCCAAGAGAGCGTGCTTGAAACGCCTCGACCGTACTCATCGCGATGGATCCCCGGAGTTCAGGAAGGGGAAACTGTACATGTGATCGGTCAACCATTCAAGGGGGCTCGATAGATTCTGTTTGAAATCTGATAGGGATCGAAAGGTGAGTGAGCCGGGAAAAAGGTTGGAAGGGCTGAGGGATAGATCCTCAGGCACCGAAAGAGGTCCTGAAATTATGCACGGCCGGATCGATATTCTGGTGGGTGAAACACCCGAACCGGGTGGTGGTGCCGGGAGGGGGCGCGCGGTTGGCAGACCCAGCATTCAGGTGTGGTTTGCGTGCGCTGGGGCCTATCAGAGGGTGTTCAGGGCGGTGGATGGGAGCAAGTATCAGGCCCGCTGCCCGAAATGCGGCAAAGAGGTGCGGTTTCTCGTCGGGCCCGGGGGCACGTCGCAGCGTGTCTTTGAAGTCCGGTGCTGAGAGGTGTCAGGGGCCTGCCAGAGCCTCGGCGATAAGTTCGATAGGGTGCTTGGCGGTGCGTTGCCGTCCATCGTGGATCTGGTGGCGGCAAGAGGTTCCTGTGGCCGCGATGGCCGCGCCGGGTGATAGATCGAGGGCCGGGAAGAGGGTGAGGCCGCCGATCTTCATGGAGAGGTCGTAGCGGTCGGGCGTGTAGCCGAAGCCGCCTGCCATGCCGCAGCAGCCGGTATCGAGGGTTGTGAGTTGGTCGCCGAAGACGCGGGCGAGTGCCGCGCTGCTTGTCTGCGCGCCCCAAAGGGCTTTCTGATGGCAGTGGGCGTGGAGGAGGACCGGTGAGGATGGTGGAGAGAAAGTGGGACGCGTTGGGTGCGCGTCCCAGCGGGTGTGGAGGAAGTCTTCGGGCAGATAGGCTTTGGCGGCGAGGGCCTGACGGAGGGCCTTTGGTGAGCGCAGATTGAGTTGCAGCGCATCATCTTTGAAGACGGAGAGGCACGAAGGCTCTGAGACGAGGATGGCGTGGATGTCGGGGTTGCCGATGAGGGGCGCGAGGCGGGAGAGGGTCTTGTCGAGTTCCTCGATGGCCTGCGGGAGGAGGCCGTTGGAGATTTTGGCGCGTCCGCAGCAGCCGGCGTCGGCGAGTATCACGCGGTAGCCGCAGGCTTCGAAGACGCGCTTCGAGGCCAGGCCGATGCCGGGCTCGTTGAACATCGAGAAGCAATCGCCGAAGAGCGCGACGGTTGGAGCGTGAGGTGCGGGGGCAGGCGATGCATTTCGCTTCCATCGGGCCGTGAGCGGGTGTGCGAAGGGTGGGAGCGTGCGGCGCGGGTCGAGCCCCATCACTCTGTTGATGATCGCTCGGAAGGGGGCGAGCGACGAGACCGCGTTGGCCAGATGGGGCGTGAAAGAAGCGGAGCGGCTGAGGGCACGGACCGCGCCGAAGAGGCGGGCTTGAAGGGGGGCCCCTTGTGTGCGGTAGCGCTGGGCGGTGTATTCGGCCTTGAGACGGGAGATGTCAACGTTGCTCGGGCACTCGGTTTTGCAGGCCTTGCAAGAGAGGCAGAGGTTGAGGGTTTCGATGGTGCCGGGGTCGTTCCATGGGGATTGCTGGGGCGAGGAGGCGAGTTGGCCGGTGATGGAGAGTCGAAGGGCGTTGCCGCGCCCTCGCGTGCTGTGGCGTTCGTCGAGGGTGGCCTGATATGAGGGGCACATGGTGCCGCCCTGTTTTTTCCGGCAGACCCCCGCGCCGTTGCACATCTCGACCGCGCCGTCGAACCCGTGCTGGTCGGAATAGTCAAAGTAGGTAGAGAGACCGGGGGGCACGGTGACCGGGGTGGAGGAGGGCTGCACGCGGAGGGTCTGCGTGATGGTGTCGATGCTGCGCGGCTCGACAATGTTGCCCGGGTTGAGCAGGCCGAGCGGGTCGAAGACTGCTTTGACCCTTCGGAATGCGTGCATGATCTCGGGGCCGTAGAAGCGTTCGAGAAGAGGGGATCGGACGCGGCCGTCGCCGTGTTCGCCCGACATGACACCGCCGAGAGATTGTGCGATGTCGGCGGCTTCGACGGCGATCTCTCGCAGGCGTCGGCGGTCGTCGGGGTCGTGGATGTCGAGCAGAGGGCGGACGTGGAGGACACCGACCGAGGCGTGCGCGTAGAAGGCGGCGCGTGTGCCGTGGCGCTCAACCGCGCTGCGGAGTTGCTTGACGAAGGTGGCCAGGTTTTCGACGGGGATGGCGTTGTCTTCGACGAAGGTGATCGGTTTTCGGTGGCCCGGCACGCCGTGAAGCAGGGGTTCGCCGGCTTTGCGGAGTTTCCACGCGTTGTTCATGGCGGCCGAGTTGGTGTGGAACTGCGACGAGGCCGCGGGGACTGTGCCGCGCAGCGCGTCGAACCTTTCGTTGATTTGCCGTGGTGTATCGCCGGAATATTCGACGTAGAGGACCGCGCGGAGCGGGGTGCCGCCCAGCGGGGCGGGCATGAGGTCGACATAGCGACGGCACTCGATGTTCTCGCGGGCGAGGTCGATGATGGTGTCGTCGAGCAGTTCCACGGCGCTGGGGCCTGTGCGCAGGATGTCTGTGACCACCGCGATGGCGCCGTCGAGGGAGTCGAAACCCAGCACGGCGAGCCCCTTGACCGCGGGGCGTGGGCGCAGGAGGAGGCGTGCGCCGAGAGTGACGGCGAGGGTGCCCTCGCTTCCGCAGACGAGGTGTGCCAGGTTGACCTTGTGCAGATGAGCGTCGGTGAGGGGGTCGCCGTCTTTCCACCCGGCAGACTCCATGGCTGCCAGGACCATGTCGAGCCCGTAGCCGGCATTCCGCCGGACGGTCTTCGGGAAGCGGGCGCGGATGAGGGGCGCGACCTGGGCGACAATCTCGCAGACGCGCCGCGTGAGGTCTTTCACGACAGGGTCGGCGGAGGATGCGCCCTGCTCGAAGCGCAGTGTGCGCCCGGCGTGGTCGGGGTGTGCGAGGGCGACATCGAGCCCCAGGATGTTCTCGCTGGTTCTGCCGTACAGGATGGATCGTGCGCCGGCGGCGTTGTTGCCCACGCATCCGCCGATGCTCGCGTGCCGGCTGGTGGCGGGGTCTGGGGCGAAGAAGAGGCCCGAAGGCGCGGTGGCGTCGTTGAAGTCGTCGATGGTGATGCCGGGCTCGACGGTGGCTTCCGCGGCGGTGTGTGAGGGCGGTGAAAGAATGGCGCGGCAGTTGGGGGAGAGGTCGAGCACCACGGCGCGGTTGGTGCATTGGCCGGCGAGGCTCGTGCCGCCGCCACGGGGCAGGATGGGCACTCGGTGTTCGACGCACAGGCGCAGGGCGCGCAGGGCATCGGCGGTGTCGGCGGGGATGATCACACCCAGGGGTTCGACCTGATAGAGCGACGCGTCGGTGGCGTAGAGCATGCGGTTGTGCGGGTCGAAGCGCACTTCACCGGCGATGGAGGAGAGGAGCGTACGGGCGAAGCCCGCGAGATCGGCGGGCGGGGGCTGCGTGAGCACTGGGAGCGTTGGCATCTGGAGCGAAGGGTAGTGGAGGAGACGCGGTCGCCAAGGCGCGGCTGCGATGGGGCTCAAGACCTGGTGACGAAGGCGTGTGCCAGGTCGGCGCGTTCGACACCCTGGGGGAGTGACTGGCCTGTAGCGTAGTTGTACAAGATGGCGCGGAAGACGATATCGGCCGCGGCGTTGGCCGAACCCACGATCACGAGGAGGCCCACCGCACAGACGGCCGCGACGATGATGAGCACCAGGGAGCCTGTGATGACCGCGCCGACGACGAGCAGGCCGGCGAGCAGGATGGCCGGGAGCGTGAGGAGGAAGGCGAGCAAGCCAAGGGAGAATCGACCCACGAGGGAGGTTCCCCAGGTTTTGGTCATGGTGCTGCCGGAGTGTTTGATGGCGTCGATGGGCCCCGCGCCGCGGGAGACAATGACGGGGACCACGAAGAAGGTGAGGACCGCCCAGCCGGCACCGAGAATCGCTGCGACCCAGCGACCGACTTTCTCGTTGACGCCTTCGATTGCGCGAAGGAGCACCCCGACCAGCGCGGAGACAAAGGCCCAGGCGAGGATCTGCGGGAGGCGGGCCGCGGCGTGCTTGAGGCCGTATTCGATGGAAGGTGCCTTGCCTTCGATCACCTGCATGACGCAGGCGCACAGGG
The DNA here is from genome assembly GCA_019636615.1 of Phycisphaeraceae bacterium. Taxonomy (GTDB): domain Bacteria; phylum Planctomycetota; class Phycisphaerae; order Phycisphaerales; family UBA1924; genus UBA2402. The sequence goes on from JAHBXF010000002.1 coordinate 267,238, forward strand.
CTGTGTTGAAGAAGACGACCACGAAGAAGTTGCAGAAGTAAAAGATGAACGCGAGCGAAAAGAAGAGGGCTTTGTCGGCGTTTGTCGGCTGGGCGTTCTCGTCTGAGATCAGCGCCATCCATTGCTCGATGGTTCCCATGCCCCAGAGCGGGAGGGCGAAACTCGCCAGCACCAGCAGGCTCGCAACGCCCGCGAGGATGGGGAACGCGAGGAGATGCTTGAAGTCCCAGATGATGCCGTAGGAGATCTTGGCGAACTTCCAACTGCGGCTGATGGTTTCGAACATGATTATCCCTCAGAGTGGTTGGCGTTTTGCCGCGTCGCACATTCCCGCGGTCAATGCCGGGCGACGCACGCGGCGGGCGGCTCGCCGGGGGCATGATACCCGGGCTGATACAAGGGAAAAAGTTCGCCGCACGGGTGTGTATGGGATTGGCACAGGCTGGGTTTCAGGGATGACTGATGGCGGAGAGCGGGCTGCGAGGGTGGGCATTGACAACACCGAGCACAGGAGCGGGCGAGGGGTGTCGGTATAATGGAAAACTCGGGCTCGGCGTGCCTGGCGGGGGCAGCGTTCTGGACGAGCGGCATGAGCACCCGAATGCCAAGGAGCATGATCATGGCGGACTTGAGCGTGAAAGTAGATGGGCTCGTGCTGCCCAACCCGTTCGTGATCGGCTCGGGGCCGCCGGGGACGAATGCGAACGTCATCGCGAAAGCCTTTGACGAGGGGTGGGGAGGGGTGATCGCCAAGACGATCAGCCTGGATGCATCGAAGGTGGTGAACGTCACGCCGCGCTATGCGAGAATGCGGGTTGAGAAAGAGATCGTGGGGTGGGAGAACATCGAACTGATCTCGGACCGACCGTTCGAGACATGGATTGATGAGTTCAGGCAGATCAAGCGAACGCACCCGGATCGGGTGCTGATCGCGTCGATCATGGAGGAGTATCGCAAGGAGGCGTGGGTCGAGATCGTGGAGCGGTGCGACGCGGCAGGGGTGGATGCCTTCGAACTGAACTTCTCGTGTCCGCACGGTCTGCCGGAGCGTCGGATGGGCGCGGCCATGGGGCAGGCACCTGAGATTCTGGAGGAGGTGTGCGGGTGGGTGCGCGGCGCGACGGGCAAGCCCGTGTGGGCGAAGATGACGCCCAACATCACGCACATCGAAGACCCGGCGCGGGCGTCGCTTCGGGGCGGGTGCAACGGCATCGCGGCCATCAACACGATTCTGTCGGTGATGGGCATCGACCTGAAGACGCTGCGGCCCGAGCCGACGGTGGCGGGGTATTCGACGCCGGGCGGGTATTCGTGCCGCGCTGTGAGGCCGATCGCGCTGCGGATGGTGATGGAGTGCGCCCGCATGATGAGGCAGGAGTTCCCGGGCGCGAGCATCAGCGGGATCGGCGGGGTAGAGACGGGTGAGGATGCGGCGCAGTTCATCCTACTGGGGGCGAACACGGTTCAGGTGTGCACGGGCGTGATGATTCATGGGTACCCGCTGGTGAAGCAGTTGTGCGCCGGGCTGAGCACGTTTATGGATCGGCACGGGTTCGCGACGGTGGAGGCGTTCCGCGGGCACTCACTCCAGTATTTCACCACGCACGCTGATCTGGTTGTGCGGCAATCGGCGGAGCGGGCGGGGGGTGCGAAGGCCGGGGATGTCGTGACGAGGGACACGCAGTGGAGCGGCGACACGTTTGTGGAGCAGAGCCGCCGTCTGGTGTCGAACGACTGAGGGGTGTTGCGGCGGGGCGACGGATTGAAGGAGAGACTGCGATGAGCCTGCTGATCAAGGGTGGTCGGATCATCACCGCGACAGAGGACTATCAGGCGGACATCTGGTGCGAGGGGGAGCAGATCACCCGCATCGCGGCGAGGATATCGCCCGCGGAATGCCCGCCTGGCGTTCGGGTGATTGATGCGGCGGGGAAGTATGTCTTTCCGGGGTTTATCGATCCTCATGTGCACGTGTACCTGCCGTTCATGGGGACGTATGCGAAGGACACGTGGGAGAGTGTGTCGCGGGCCGCGCTGACGGGCGGAACGACAACGCTCATCGAGATGGTGTGCCCCGGCCGGGCCGAGGAGCCGCTGGCGGCGTATGAGACGTGGCTGGGTAAGGCGGGTGAGGCTTCGTGCGATTACTCGTTCCACATGGGTGTGACGCGGTGGGATGCGCTCGCGGAATCGCAGTTGCGTGAGATCGTGAGCCGGGGGGTGCGTTCGTTCAAGGTATTTCTGGCGTATAAGGGCGCACTGGGTGTGGACGACCGCGAGTTGTACCACACCTTGCGTCTCGCCAGAGAACTGGGCGTGGTTGTGACGGCGCACTGCGAGAACGAAACGCTGGTGGACGAGCGGCAACGCGAACTGATCGCGGCGGGCAAGACCGGGCCGGAATGGCATGAGCCATCGAGGCCTGTCGAGGTTGAGGCCGAGGGGGTGCACCACCTCATGACCTTCGCGAAGATGACCGGCGCGGAGGTGTATGTGGTGCACACGTCGTGCGAAGAAGCGGTGGCCGAGGCCGCGCGCGGTGTTGCGTCGGGGGTGAGGGCGCACGTTGAAGTGGTGATGCCGCACCTGGTTCTGGACAGGGGGTACGCGGAGCGGTCGGGGTTTGAGGGTGCGAAGTATGTGATGAGCCCGCCGCTGCGTGAATCGCGGCATCAGCGGGCGCTGTGGGCCCACCTGCGGTCTGGGGTTGTCAGCACCGTGGCGACCGATCATGCGCCGTTTGATTTTGAATCACAGAAGACGATGGGGCGAGGGGATTTCACCAGAATTCCCAACGGCATTCCGTCGGTGCAGCACCGGGTGGAGATGCTCTACACGCACGGCGTGTGCGAGGGGCGGATTGATCTGCACACGTTCGTTGCGTCGGCGAGCACGAACGCCGCGCGCATCTTCGGGCTTCGCGGGAAAGGGTGCGTGCGCGTCGGGGGAGATGCCGACCTGGTTGTCTTTGATCCCGGCTATCGGGGCACGGTCTCGGCCAGGACACACGAGATGGCGACCGACTACAGCGCGTTCGAGGGGTGGGAGGTGAAGGGGCGAGCCGAGGTCGTGACGCTGCGCGGAAGCGTGGTGGTGGACGGGGGGCGGTATGTCGGCCAGTCGGGCACGGGAAGGCTTGCGCCCCGGGCCTGAGCGGTGCCGTCAGAGGCGCGCGGCGTGGGCGAGCGACGCATCAAGCACCGCGAGCATGAAGGCGATGTCTTCTCGGGTGAGGCACATGGGCGGCTTGATGCGGAGCACGTTGCCGTAGTAGCCGCCTTTGCCGATGAGCAGCCCGAGGTCTTTGCAGTGTTCGAAGATCGCCGCGGTGTGCGCGGTGGCGGGGGCCTTGGTGGCGCGGTCGGTGACGAGTTCGATGCCGCACATGAGCCCTCTGCCGCGGATGTCGCCGATGAGCGAGTGACGGGCCTGGAGTTGTCTGAGGCCTGCGAAGAGGATGGACCCGAGTTCGCGTGCTTGGTTCTGGATGTTGTCTTCGAGCATGACATCCAGCGTGGCCAGCCCCTGGGCGCACGAGACTGGGTTGCCGCCGAAGGTGTTGAAGTGGATGCGGCTGGCGAGGCTCTGGGCGATCTGGGGTGTGGTGACCACGGCGGCGAGGGGGCAGCCGTTGCCGATGCCTTTGGCCATGGTGACAATGTCGGGATAGACGCCCGGGCCGCCGACCGTCTGGAACCCCCAGAAGGCTTCGCCCGTGCGGCCGAAGCCGGTTTGCACCTCATCCGAGATGCACAGGCCGCCCGCTGCCCGAACCGTGGCGTAGACCGAACGCAGGTACCCCGGGGGCAACTCCACAACGCCGCCAACGCCCTGCATGGGCTCGGCGATGAACCCGGCGATTCGGCCGCTGGTGGTGTAGCGGATCACATCGGCGACATCGGCGGCGTACTTCTCGCCAGCGGCCGGGTCGCTGTAGCCGTGCGGGCCGTGGTAGCGATCGGGCAGCAGGGCGTGGTGAACGCCGAAACCGTGGGGAACGTTGAACTTCCAGGTGCTGTGGGCGGTGAGGCCCACGGGCGCGGCGGTGCCGCCGTGATAGGCGTTGCGCAGGGCGATCATGTCGTAGTTGCCGGTGTGGGCGCGGGCCAGGAGCATCGCCAGGTCGTTGGCGTCTGAGCCGGAGTTGACAAAGTAGACGACCGAGAGGTTGGACTCTGCGGGGAAGGTGCTCGCGAGCCTGGCGGCGTATTGGGCGATTGTGGGGTGGAGGTAGATGACGGTGGTGTGCTGGAGGAGAGCGTTCTGCGCGTTGACCGCGGCGATGACGCGCGGGTGGCAGTGGCCCACAGAAACGGTGACGATGCCGCCGAAGGCATCGAGGTAGCGTCGGCCGGTTTCGTCGAAGAGGTACTGCATCTTACCTTCGACGATCATGATGGGGTCTTTGTAGTAGGTGACCAGGCCGGGAAAGAGGTGGGCCTTGCGCAGTGCCATGACATCGGCTTTGGAAGGGCCGGTGTAGGGGGCGGGGGAGTGTGCGAAGGGGGGGAGAGTGGGAGCCGCGGAGGCCGGGCTGGCGGGGGCGGTGGTCATGCGGGATGTTATGGGTGGACGGGGAGATGAAGGGGTGGGCGGGGTGACTTGTGCGGGTTTGGGGGTTCGCCGCAGGCGGCTGCCCATGTCGTGAAGATTCTGAGCGGGAGACAGGTCCTGATTGAGCGCGTCACCCGGAGCGTGGGACTGGTCAGAAGCGGGCAAGGTGCAGCGCCCGGTAGCGTCGGCGCGTGCGAGCGATCAGGCGGAAAGAGAAGTCTTTAGAGAGGATTCTGGAGGCGGCGACGAACCAGCCTCTCACTCGGCGAGTAGTGGATCGCGGAGGAATGATGCGCGTTCTACTGATTCTTCCGGCGCTCACCGAAGCCACAAGCCCCTTCTTTCGGCCGATCAAGTACAGTCTGTTCCCTCCGCTGGGGCTGGCGACTCTCGCCGCGTATTTAGACCCCGGAGATACCGCCACGATACTCGACGAGCACGTGGAACCGGCGGTCGATCCGGACGATGTGGTGTGGGACGATCTCGACCTGGTCGTGATTCAGACGTATATCACCAATGCGTACAGGGCGTACCGCATCGCGGATGCGTTCCGGGCGCGTGGCAAGTTTGTGGCGATCGGGGGGGCTTCACGCGACAAGCATGCCAGAAGAGGCGTCACGACACTCGGATGCGGTCTTTCTTGGGCCAGGGGAGGAGACCTTCCCGCGATTTATCGCCGCGCTGCGGTCGGGGGAAGACTGTCGCGGGAGTGTGTGGGATTCAAGAAAGTACGCGAGAAGCCTTGCCGGGGTGCCGCCGATCCGCCGAGACCTGATACGGCGTTCACGGTATCTGGTGCCGAACTCGATCGTGGTGAGCCGTGGGTGTCCGCACCATTGCACGTTCTGCTACAAGGATGCGTTCTTTGAAGGCGGAAAGTCTTTCTATGTTCAGCGGGTGGATACCGCGCTGGCCGAGATCGACCGTCTGCCGGGACGACATCTGTACTTCCTCGATGATCACATGTTCGGGGATGTGCGGTTTGCCAGAGGGCTCTTCGAGGGGCTCAGGGGCATGGGCAGAGTGTTTCAGGGGGCGGCAACGGTCGAGTCGGTGCTGCGGGGTGACCTGTGTGAAAGGGCAGCGGGGGCGGGTTTACGGTCGCTCTTTCTCGGGTTTGAGTCTCTGAGTGAGGCTGCGCTGGCCGGTTCAGGGAAGAACCACAATCTCGATCGTGCGGGGCGCAGGCGTGACTATGAGGCGGCGATCAGAAGGCTTGATTCACTGGGCGTATCGGTGAACGGGAGTTTTGTATTCGGCCTCGATGGGGACGGGCGCGATACGTTTTCGCGTACCGTGGACTGGGCGGTGCGGATGGGATTGACAACCGCGACGTTTCACGTGGCAACCCCGTATCCCGGCACGGCCTTCTTCAGGCAGATCGAGTCGCAAGGGAGGTTGCTGCACCGGAACTGGGAGAAGTATGACACGCGGCACACGGTCTTTCGCCCCTTGGGAATGACGCCCCAGGAACTCGAGGCGGGGTATTGGAAGGCATATCGAGACTTCTACTCGTGGAGAAACATCTGGGACTCGAGCCGGTCGCACGTGAGCGTGCGTGCGCGTGCAAAGCACGCGATGTATGCCGCGCTCTGGAAACGCTGCGAACCGGCCTGGAATGTGCTGATCCGCAGCGGGGCGCTGGGTGTGATTCGTCCGGTGATTGAGGCTGGGCTGGATTTGACGCGCCCCAGGGTGAGCGAGCGGAAGAGAGTCATCGACGATGAGTATGTGCCTGTGACGGTCAGTGCTTCGGGCAAGGCGGGGCCTCTCGCCGACAGGGTGAGTTGAAATGGCGCGGCGTGGATTGCCGGCGGTTTTTCTACACCCGAGCGATCTGCGTGTAACTCTCTGGCCGGCGGTCGCGGTAGAACTGCCAGACGTTGCGGACTTCCTGGATCATGTCGAGGTCGAGGTCTGCGGTGACGATCTCGTCGTTGCTGCGCGAAGCCTGGGCGATGATCTGGCCGCGCGGATTGCAGAAATAGGATTGGCCGTAGAACTCGCCGATGTTCCATGGGCTTTCGGTGCCGACGCGGTTGATGGCCCCGACGAAGTACTGATTGGCGACGGCGTGCGCGGGCTGCTCGAGTTTCCACAGGTATTCTGAGAGGCCGGCGACCGTCGCGGATGGGTTGAAGACAATCTCGGCGCCGTTCAGGCCCAGTTCGCGTGCGCCCTCGGGGAAGTGGCGGTCGTAGCAGATGTAAACGCCGATCTTGCCGAAGGGGGTATCAAAGACCGGGTAGCCCAGGTTGCCGGGTTTGAAGTAGAACTTCTCCCAGAAACCCGGGTGGCAGTGGGGGATGTGGTGCTTGCGGTATTTGCCCAGGTACTCGCCGGTGTGGGAGATGACCGCGGCGGTGTTGTAGTAGACGCCGGGCATGTCGACCTCGTAAAGAGGGACGACTAGGGCCATGCCGTGACGCCTGGCGAGGTCTTTCATCAGGGTGATGGTGGGGCCGTCGGGGATGCGCTCGGCGGTCTGGTACCACTTGGCGTCTTGTTCGGCGCAGAAGTAGGGGCCGTAGAAGATCTCCTGAAGGCAGGTGATCTGCGCGCCCTTCTCGGCGGCCTGCCGGATGAGTTCGACGTGCTTGTCGATCATCGCGGCCTTGATCCTGGCAAGGTCCGTCGTGTCTGAGACGGGGTTGCCGGCCTGGATAAGTGCGGCTCGGGTGATTCGGGGCATGCGGCGATACTCCTTGGGGGTGGTTGTCAGAGCCAGCGGCTCACGGTGATCTTGCTCTCGGTGAAGAACTTCACCGCGTCTTCGCCGTTGGCGTGCAGGTCGCCGAAGAAACTCTGCTTCCACCCGGCGAAGGGGAAGACGGCCATCGGAGCCGGTACGCCGACGTTGATGCCGACCATGCCCACCTGCGCCTGCGTGCGAAACCTGCGGGCGCTGTAGCCGCTGGAGGTGAAGATGACGCCCATGTTGCCGTAGCGGGAACGGTTGAGTGTGCTGATGGCGGCGTCGAGCGAGGGCTCGCGGATGATCGTGAGCACAGGGCCGAAGATCTCCTCGTCAACGATGCGCATCCCGGGGCGGGCGTTGTCAAAGATGGTGGGGCCGACGAAGCAACCGGACTGAGGCATCGACGCGGCGCGGCCATCAAGGCTGAGTGTCGCGCCTTGCGCCGCGCCGCTGGAGATGAACCCAAGGATGCGGTCGCGGCTGGCCTCGTCGATCACCGGGCCCATGCCGATGCCCGGCGCATCACCGGGCCCCACGCGGATCTTCGCGGCGGCGCTGGTGATCATGGGCAGGAACCACTGCGCGGCGTCACCGACAGCGATGACCACGCTGCCGGCAAGACAGCGCTGGCCGCTGTTGCCGAAGGCCGAGCCCAGAACCCCCTCGATGACGGCATCACGGTTGGCGTCTGGCATGACAACGATGTAGTTTTTGGCGCCGCCCATGCACTGTGCACGCTTGCCCGCCGCGGTGGAAGTGCTGTAGACGTGTCGGGCAACTGTCGAGGAGCCAACGAAGGAGACGGCGCGGACATCGCTGTGGGTGATGAGGCGGTCAACCACCGCGGCGCCGCCGTGAACGACGTTGAGAACGCCGGGGGGCAGGCCGGCCTTGTGGGCGAGTTCAACCTCTCGGACGGCGCTGAGGGGCACTTTCTCGCTGGGTTTGAGCACAAAGGTATTGCCGCATGCGATGGCCATGGGCCACATCCACAGCGGGACCATGACCGGGAAGTTGAACGGGGTGATGCCCACACACACGCCCAGGGGCACACGGTCGACCGTGGAATCGATGCCTGCGCCGCTGGTGTCTTCGGTGCGGCAGAAGGAACTGCTCACGGCGATCTGCGGGAGTGACTTGCCCATGAGCAGAGTCGGGGCGGCGCAGGCGAACTCGACGCAATCGATGCCGCGCCGAACATCGCCGCGGGCCTCGGCCATGGTCTTGCCGTGTTCGCGCACGATCAGCGAGGCGAGTTCCTCGGCGTGCGCTTCGAGGGTTTGTTTGTAACTGAAGAGGAACTGGCATCGGTCGCCCACTGGTGTGGCGGCCCACGCCGGGAAGGCGTTGGCGGCGGCGTGAACGGCGGCATCGGCGCTGGCGAGGGCATCGATCTCGACCTGGGCGAGAGGCTGTCCGCTTGCGGGGTTCACGACGAGTCGGGTTGAGGGCGGCTGTGTGCCTTGGGTGCGCAGGGCGGCATCGGTGGTGGCTTTCCCGCCGATCATCTGGGGCACGGTTGAGATGGACATGAGAGATCCTCCGGCCCCGCGTGGTGGTGGGGGCCGGGGAAGCATATCTCGGCTGTGTTGTACTGCGTGCGGTGAGTCTCAGGCAGACAATCGGCCCTTCGTGGCTTCGAGGAGCGAAGCGGCCTGCTCGATGCAGGTGAGTGATTCGTGCTCGACCTCGTCGGCGGCGGCCGACCAGGCCCGGTTGATCTGGCGTTCCGCCGCGGCGAAGGTGTCCATGAGCCTTGCGTAACCGCCCACGCCCAGGCGGGAGATGAGGATGGGGCGTGCGGCGATGAAGGCCGCGATGCTGGTGTTCTGGGCCTCGCTGAGACGCTCGAGGATGAGCCGCAATCTGTCATCGGGTGTTGAGGCGGACTTCAGGTCGGTGCGGAGTTGATCGACCTGAGCGCACAGGTTGGCGAAGGCCTGGTCTGGCCCCGGGCCTGTGTTGACGCCGGCCCCTGCGGCCGCCCGCTCGACAGCCAGGCGGTTCTCGCGCTTGATGATGAAGGCACCAGCGCCCAACCCGGCGCAGGCGATGAGAAAGAGCCACCACTCGGGCCAGCGGGCAAAACTGAACTCCTTGACACGAACCCGTTTCACGCCGGCGTTCCCGAGGGTCGAGAGGTTCTCTGCGGTGAGTTTGGCGCCGCTGCGCAGCAGCGGGGTTGATGATGGCTTGCCCGCGTCATCGAGCACGGCCCCGGCCGGCGCGTTGAGCGTGAGGCCTTCAAGGCGGGCGTGGCCCAGCGAGAGGGGCGGAAGGTAGGCGGTGACCGAGGCGATCACGCCGAGGATGAGCGAGGCGCAGATGAGCAGGAAGGCGGCGAGTTTCATGGATTCAGCCCCTCAGAAGAACGATGGAGTTGATGATGAGCGCGAGAACGGCTTCGCCCACGATGAGGCCGGCGCAGAACGGCACGCCCCATTCCTCGGCCCACGCCCGGCCCTTGATCTTGCCGACGATCATGTTGGCGATGCAGCCCACACCGTATGTGAGAATGTAGATGATCGGCAGGTACATCGAGAGGCCGACGAGCACGCCCAGGCCGGCGAAGGCGCCCAGGCCGAGCAGGCAGCCGAGCACGGCGCCGAGGCCGTAGAGTGTGTAGGGCATCTCGCCGCCTTGCACGCCGGAGATGACAACCTGAAGCGCCTGGGCCTGCGGTGCAACGGTGTCTGTGCCCGGGCCCATGGCGATGCCTGTGTTGGTGAGGTTGACGTTGGCGATGAGCAGGATGGTGCCCATGGTGATCACGGGGCCGACCGCGACCGTGGCGATCTCGAGCAACTGCTGTCGTTTGGGGATGCCGCCGACGATATAGCCGGTTTTCAGGTCGCCCATCATGTCGGCCGCGCATGTGATGGCGACACACAACGCCGCGCCGAGCATGACGGCGGAGATGACGTCTGACGTGCCGGCCAGGAGCATGACGAGCACGACGGTGAGGAGTGCGATGCCGGAGATGGGCGACCAGTCGGTCATGCCCGAGCACTGGGCGATGATGATTCCCGCGAACCAGATCCAGACAATCGCGACGAGCACGATGATGCCGCGCCCGAGCCACGGGGGTGTGCCGCTGAGCCAGCCGGTCATGGTGGCGGCGCCTCCCTCGCCGGAGAACTCGGAGGCAATGAGCAGAAGCACCATCGCGAATCCGGCGATGAGCACGAGGGGCTTGAGGCCGAGTTCGTCGGAACTCTGCGTGATACCGGCTCGGGATGTGCCGGCCTTGGCGAGGCTTCTGATGGCCTCGCGGATCGCCGGGAAGGCGGCCGCGATGCCCATGATGGCCCCGCCGAGCAGCAGACCGATGCCCAGGGGGCGGTTGTAGAAGTTGAGTGCGTAGCCCGCGGCCTGATCGGCGCGAACGGTGGAGGGCATCCACCCGAAGGCGAACGCCAGCGGGTTGAGCACGAGATAGGCCAGCACGCCGCCGGCGAGCACCATGAGGCCCGCTTTGCCGGTGAGGTAGCCCGCGCCCAACGCGAAGGGGGCGATGGCGAACGCGAAGAGGACCTGGTCTGGCAGGCCCAGGATGCGGCCGACGTCCAGGGTTGAATCGGTCAGGACAAGGTCGGGCTGGTTGTTCTGGTCACGGTCAACACGCCGGGTGAGGCCGCCCGTTTCTTTGTCCGGCTTTGCGCTCAGACGAAGGCCGAGATCCTGATAACCCCACAGCGGTTTGGCGGCCCAGCCGTACTCGATGCTTCGGAGGGAACTCCACTCGGCGCGACCGCTGGTGGCTTCGTACGCGGCCTCGCAGAGAGCCTGGTTGAAGGCGCCGACCGGTGGGAGGGCTTTGAGGGTTGCTTCCAGGTCTGAGATTCGACCCTTGTGCTCGGCGTTGTCGGGCTGTTCATCGAGGGCGATTCTGGCGTTCCGCAGTGCGGTGGAGATCCTGCCTTTTTCCACGACACCTTCGGGGGCCTGGCGGGCCTCGATCCACGAGGCGATCTGGCGAGTTCGGGCGGCGTCATCGCGGGAGACTCGTTCACGCCACACCAGATCATCGAGTTGGTCGATCGACGCGGGGTTTTTGATGGCCGGCAGGCCGGCGGGGAGGTAGATGAGCGCTGAAACTGCGATGCCGATGCACAGCACGATGGACTTGGCCGTGCCCGCGCCTGGAGATTTGAGGATGGCGCCCACCGCGGTGGCGCTGGGGAAGCGCAGCCGGTCAACATCGATCATCTGTTTGCGCAAAGGGACGATGAAGACACATCCCAGAAGGGCCCCGGCGATGCATGCCAGGGTGATGAGCCAGAAGTCTTTGGTATCGGCGGCGAGTTTGTAGTTGAGCAGGAAGAGCACCGGCACGGTGAAGATGACGCCGGAGTTGGTGGTGTTGACGGCTGAGGCGATGGTCTGGCCGATGTTGGTCTCGAGGATGGAGCCCTTGCGGAGCAGGCCGCGCAGCACCCCGAAGCCCAATACGGCGGCGATGGCGCTGCCGCCGAGGGTGAACCCGATTTTGAGACCGGCGTAGGTGATCGCCGCGTTCATGATCGCGCCGGCGACAAGGCCGAAGACGATCGCGCTGATGGTGACTTCGCGGTATGCCCCTGATGCTGTGGCGTGCTTGGAGTGTTTGGGGGCGTTATCGCTCATGGTTGAAGCCCTCGGGAAAAGAGAGTCGAGCCAGCGCCCGAGAGGTGGGCGGATGGTGGGAACCGATCGGCGAGGTTATTCCTGCGCCACGACCCCGGCGAGCCAAACCGGGTGATAGGGGTATCCGGCGAGCGTGCACTGCGGGGAAACGGCGGGAGGGGTCTTTGCGCGGGCGAGGCTGCCATGCCCGCAGTTTTATCGATGACCCCACGGGGCGGGCGGCGGCGTAACGGGGCGCGTGAGGTCGAACTCGACACGGAACCTGCGGGAAGTTCCTTCGCGTCGCAGCGAATAGACAAACGTGCTGCCGGGGGATATCTCGACAGTCCACACGTTCGTCACGGCGGCGGGAATGATCGTTGCGGTGTGCGCATCGGCGTGGAACTCCTGCACGGTGAGGCTTCCAGGGGAGTTTGTGTCGCCGCCGTACTGGGTGATTTCGTCCTCGGTTCCGTCTTCGTGGCGATGGTCATGCTTGAGGCGCAGGCCCGTGCCTGTCTGCGTGAAGACCCAGGTGCGGGAGCGGTCTTCGCCGACGTGGAAAGGTACAAAAACTCGCCCGCCGTCGCACTTTCTGACATGCATCACGAGCCTGTTGCCCGCGAAGTCAGGGCTGTTTGTGGTGTCTTCCACGACCTTGCCTTCGAACGCGCGCCCGCAGAGCGATTCGAGCGAAGTCCAGAAGGCACGCTGCGTTTGGTGCGGGGTCTGAGGGGGCCGCGGGCGGGTGGTTGTGCAGCCGATGGTGAGCATCAGCGCGGCGAGGCTGGCGAGAAGCGTTGCCGGGCGTGGCGAGGGGAGGCTCGCCCAGCGAGAGGGGCGACGGCGCGGTTGGGCGTTCATGGGGCATCATTCGCATGGTGTGCGGGTGCCGCCAGTGGCACGCCATGGAGCAACGGCCTGAGCGGATACGCTTTTGTCATGACGACACAGACTCGGCAGTGCCTGGCGATGGGGATGTGTTGGGCGTGGCGGGCCGCGATTTTCGCCGCGCTGCTGCTGGCCCCGGCGATGGTGCTGGCAGAGCCTGATCCTCCGCCGATCCTCAACCACGCCACGGCGGCCACGGCGCGAGTCGGGCCCAACACGGAGTGGTGGACCGATCGCCACGAGGCCATGAACAGAAGGGTGGCCCAGGGCGCCAGGCAGGGGGACATCGGCATGCTCTTCATCGGTGATTCGATCACGCAAGGCTGGGAAGGGCGCGGAGCGCCGGTGTGGAAGGAGAAGTACGAGAAGCGCGGCGCCGTGAACCTGGGCATCGGCGGTGATCGCACGCAGCACGTGCTCTGGCGGCTGCGCCACGGAAATCTCAGCGGGCTCGGCTCGCCGCAGGAGGGGCATGCCCCAAGACTGGCGGTGATCATGATCGGCACAAACAACGCCCTGGATACGCCGCCCAACCACACCGCGGAGGGCATCCGGCTGATCGTGGATGAAGTGCGCGGCGCGGTGCCGGGGATCAAGGTGCTGCTTCTGGCGATTTTCCCGCGGGAGGAAAAACCAGGCAAGTTGCGAGCGACCAACAACGAGGTGAACAGCATCATCGCCGGCTATGCCGATGAGAAAGATGTCTTTTACCTCGACCTTGGACCCGCACTCACGGAAGCGGATGGGACTATCAGCCCCGAGGTGATGCCGGATTTTCTCCACTTGTCTGAACTGGGGTATGAAAGGTGGGCACAGGCGATGGAGCCCAAGGTCCGTGAGTTGCTCGGCGAACCCCGGGCCCCCGGGGCCGGAGAATCGGACAAAGACTGAGGTGCGAGATCGGCCGGCGAACACGGGTCGCCGGGACGGAGGTGCGCGATGCGTGACATGAACCGGCGGGATGCGATGGTGGCGATCGGGGGCGTCATGGGGATGATGGGTGTTGCCGGCGCGGGCATGTTTGCCGGCACGGGTGAAGGTACTTTAACGCCCCGTGACGATTCCGCGGCGGCCGAATGGTTCCGCATATCACTGGCGCAGTGGTCGCTGCACAAGACCCTCTTCAAGGGCGATCTTGACCACCTCGATTTTCCGCGGATTTCCAAAGAAACGTACGGCATCGACGCGGTGGAGTATGTCAACGTCTTTTTCAAGAAAAAGAACGACGCGGCCTATACCGCGGAACTCAGGAAGCGATGCGACGACGCGGGTGTGAAGAGCGTGCTCATCATGTGCGATGGGGAGGGTGACCTTGGCGACCCCGATGCGGACAAACGCCGGCGCGCGGTGGAGAACCATCGCAAATGGGTGGAAGCGGCCGCGGCACTCGGGTGTGCCTCGATACGGGTCAATGCGCAGAGCCGCGGCACGTATGAGGAGCAGCAGAAACTGGCCGCGGAGGGGCTGCGTCTGCTGTGCGAACTTGCGGACCCTTCGGGCATCAACGTGATTGTGGAGAATCACGGGGGGCTCTCGTCGAACGGGGCGTGGCTCGCGGGTGTCATGCGGCTGGTTGAACACAAGCGCGTGGGAACGCTGCCTGACTTTGGCAACTTTCAGATCTCGGCGGGCGAGCGGTACGACATGTACAAGGGCGTCGAGGAACTCATGCCGTTTGCCAAGGGCGTGAGCGCCAAGAGCCACGACTTTGACGCCGAGGGCAACGAAACGACGAAGGATTATCCCCGGCTGATGCGGATCGTGCGTGACGCGGGGTATCGCGGTTACGTGGGCATCGAGTATGAGGGATCGCGGCTGAGCGAGCACGACGGGGTGCTGGCGACCAAACGGCTGCTCGAGCGGGTGCGGCGCGAAGTCAGGGTCTGGTGATTCAGCGAGCAAGACCGGGCGGGGCCCGCGTGTTCAGCCCTCGATCTCGGTTCGAACGTCCCAGAGTTCCGGGAAGAGACGGTCGTCTACGCGCTGTCGGAGGTACGGCACGCCCGAGGTGCCGCCGGTGCCGCGCTTGAAGCCGATGACGCGTTCGACGACTTTCACGTGCCTGTGTTTCCACAGGGAATAGTGTTCGTCGATGTCCACGAGTTTCTCGGCCATTTCGTAGAAGTCCCAGTGTTTTTCGGGGGCTTCGTAGATGGTCTTGAACACGGCGGTCACGCCCGGGTGGGCGATGTGGGGTTCGGTGACGTCTCTGGCAAGAACTTCGACGGGCACGGGCATGCCGCGGCGTGCCATGAGGCGGAGGAACTCGTCGTAGATGCTCGGGGCTTCGAGTGCTTCGCGCAGTTGCCGATGGATGTCTTCGCGGTGCCGGAAGAGCGGCAGCATCCTGCGGTCTTTGCGGCCCAGAAGGAACTCGATGGTGCGGTGCTGATATGACTGCAGGCCGCTGGCCGGGCCCAGCACCGAGCGGAACTGCACGTACTCGCTCGGCGTGAGCGTCGCGAGCACGCTCCACTGATTGAGCAACTGGGTCTGGATGTGCTTGACCCGCGCGAGGATCTTGAAGCAGGCTTCGAGCGAATCGTCTCGCACGAGGCGCTGCGCGGCCTTCAGTTCGTGCACGACGAGTTTGAACCACAGTTCGGTGGTCTGATGCTGAATGATGAAGAGCAGTTCGTCGTGGTGTTCGGGGCTGCTCAAGGGCTTCTGGGCGGTGAGGAGTTGGTCCAGTCCCAGATACCCCGCGTAGTCCAGTTTCGCGGCCAGGTCGGTGATCATCTCTTCGTCGGCGCGGTGCTGGCCCTGAGCCGTCCCGGACGATTCAGCGGGAGGGGTAGTCTCTTCGGGGGGCTGGCTGTACGGGCAGGGCATGGCCGAAGGATAACCGCCAGCGGCGGCGTGCGAGCGGCGTGCGAGCGGGGAGTCTTGGCAGCCATGCCGGCCAGGGCAGGACTATTCAAGCAGCCGGGCGGAGTCTGTGCGGCGTGCAGCGCTGGCAAGGGGGGCGGTCTGACTCGCCGCGCCAGAGGGCCACGAGGCGTACTCGATCGCGCCGTCCCCGGGCGAAGCGTCTACAACGGCACGCGAAGCGGCGAAGTAGCGTTCACGCTCACCCGGTGATAGTGAGCAGCCCATCGGGGCAGTCGCCAGAACCGCGAGCATGAGGGCCGCGATGAGGCACTGGCGGCTGCCTCGCTGCCGTGCGTTTGGTTTGCTGTTCAGGGCGTCCATCCAGCGGGTTCCACAGTGTTCCGGCGGTTGGCCATCGACGTAACCCTGACCCGGTTGCGTCGCGGGGCACCAGGCGGGTTTGCTCTCGATCTGGCTGTGTGGCTTCACGAAACGGCCGCCGGTTGATGCATGCATGGACTTCTCCCCTGGGATGTGTGTTCCACGCACAAGACAAGTATCGGTCTGGGGGTGGCGGGGTTCATGAGTCATTGGGTTGAACCACACAAGGAGGGGGGGCCGTTCTCGGCGCAACCCTCGCACTCGGAGCAGACGTTGCACTCGCTCAGGGGTGCACGAGGTATGAGACGCGCACACGGGACGAGTGTTCCGGGCGTAGGATTGATATTGGGCGGGCGGTTGGCGAAAGCCCCCCGGCCCGGTGAGGTGTTCGACGGACGCGTAGAAGAGAGGAATTCTCGGATGAAGCCGGCCTTCAGCACGGTGGCATGCCCGGATTGGACATTGACCCAGATCGCCCAACGTGCCGAGCCGTGGGGCTATCTCGGTTGCGAACTCCGTACGTTCGGGTATGGGGCCCGGGAGTTTGCCTGCGACCCCGCCCTGACGGCCCCTTCCAAGACGCGGGGTATGTTCGCGCGGGCGGGCCTGTCGGTATGCTCGCTCGCGACATCCATCCGCTACGACGAGCCCGTCACGCCGCCGCTTCTGGGCCACCTGCTCGACAACGAGCGCATGGTGCGAGAGAGCAAAGCGTGCGTCGATCTTGCCGTGCAACTCGAGGCCCCGTTCGTGAGGGTTTTCGGTTTCGAGATCATCGGTTCTGAGCGGCGTGCGAGCGCGATCTCCCGCATCGCGGACCGCCTGCGGATGTCGCTGGACTTCTGCCGCCACAGCGGGGTTCGATTGATGATCGAGAACGGCGGCTCGTTCTCGACCGCGACCCAACTGGCCGAGGTGATCGACAAGGTTGATCATCCGCTGCTGTGCGCGGCCTACAGCCTGCCCGTGGGCGCTGCCGCCGGCGAGCGGGCCGAGCACGCGGTCAATGTGCTCGGAGAGCGCCTGGTCTGCGTGAAAGTGAAGGACCTTCAGAACGGCGTGCCCTGTGCGCTGGGAGAAGGCGATCTCAACGCCCGCGCGGCGGTCGAAGCCGTGGCGAAGACGGGCTTCGGCGGCTGGATCGTCTACGAGTTCGACCGGGCCTGGCTGCCGCAGGGCGACGCCGATGATGCCCAGCACGCGCTCGCGGCCTCAGCGGGAAAACTCTACGACTGGTGCGGGCTGAGCCGGGACGGGCGCGGCACTGTCGGCAAGTCATTGGTCTAAACCCGGGCCGGGCGGTCTGTCCCGGGCCGCCGCGCCTTCGAGCGGGATACTCGTGCCCACGAACGCGGTGACCGCTGACATTCTCCGCAGGTGTGAAGCCTTGGGATTTGCCGGCGCGGGTGTTGCGCCCGCGGGGCCATCGCTCCAGGCCGAGCATCTTCGGGCGTGGCTGGGGGCGGGCAAACACGGCGACATGGACTACATGCTGCGCGATGTGGAACTGCGTGAGAACCCCGCGCTCATCCTGACGGGGGCACGCTCGTTCATCGTGGTGGCGGATCGTTACGCCGCCCGCGGCTCTGTTCACGAGCCCATGCTGCACTCAGATGCCCCGGCGGGGCGCGTCGCGAGGTATGCGCAGGGACGCAACTACCACGCCGTGATGAAAAAACGGCTGCACGCCATGGCGGACGCCCTGCGTGCGGCATATCCCGGCAGCGAGTTCCGAACCTGCGTCGATACCGCGCCTGTTCTGGAGCGAGAACTGGCCGCTTCGGCGGGGATCGGCTGGCAGGCCAAGAACGCGATGGTCATCCATCCTCGGCTGGGCAGTTACTTTTTCCTCGGTGTTGTCGCCACCACCCTCGAACTGCCCACGCCGGCGAACCAGCGGCGGACACCCGATCATTGCGGCACGTGCACCCGGTGCATCGACGCGTGCCCGACGGGCGCGATCGAGCCGTACAAGATTGATGGTTCTCGGTGTGTGTCGTACCTCACGATCGAGCATCGCGGCGTGGTCGATCCCTCGATGCACAAAGGCATGGGGGACTGGCTCTTTGGCTGCGATATCTGTCAGGAGGTATGTCCTCACAACTCCGTGCGCCGGGAGGAATCGTTCCCCGACCGCAACCCGGAAACCCTCCACCCCGCCTATCGACCCCGCACAACACACCTCCCGCTGCTCGATGTGCTGGGATGGAACAGCGCGGCACGGGAGGAGGCCTTCAAGGTCTCTGCCATGAAGCGTGCCACATTGGGCATGATGAAGCGCAACGCCCTGATCGCCGCGGGCAATGCTCTTGGGCAACGGTCAAACCCAGCCTTGCTCGCCCGGGTTCGCGAAGTTGCCGGTGATTCTCATGAACCGGAGTTTGTACGTCAAACCGCTCGCGATGTGCTCGCTCACCTCGGGCAACCCGGGCCGACATGAGCCCATGGCTGGTATCTGTCAGGGCAGTTGACAGCGATCCGGCGTGTTGGTGATGCCAAATTCAGCACACGGGCTACGATGATGTCGATGGAGCCTCCGCGTCTGATTCCGGGCGGCGAGACATCCTTCGTTCGGAGTGTGACAGGTGTTTTTGATCCGTCAGTCAAAGCCAGAAGACGTCGCCACCCTCTTCAAACTGGCGAAGATGGTCTACTTCATCAACCTGCCGCCCAACGAGCAGATCATTTCTGCCAAGATCGAGCACAGCAGCCATTGTTTCAAGCGCGTCTCTGGGCAGGATGAACCAGGCCACAAGCCGAGCGGCCGCAAGAGCCACGCGGGGCACGGCGGTCTGGCATCGATGGAGCAGGACAGCGAGTTCTTCATGTTCTCGCTCGAAGACACGCGAGCGGGCGGCATCATCGGCACTTCTCAGGTGCGAGCCCATCAGGGCGGCCCGGGCAATCCGAACTGGGCGTTCAAGATTTCGGAGAAACGAACCTACAGCGAGTCGCTTCGGTTTGGCACGAACCACGCGGTGGGGCAGTTGTACGGCGACGAGTCGGGGCCAACCGAGATCGGCGGGCTCATCATCCAACCTTCCTACCGCGGGCATGAAGAGCGACCCGGCAGGCTGCTGTCGTTTGTGCGGTTCCATTTCATCGGGCTCTTCCGCGAGATCTTCGATGCGCGCGTGCTCGCCGAAATGATGGCCCCCGTGACCGCAGAGGGCGACAACACGTTCTGGGATGCTTTCGGCCGCAAGTTCATCCCCGTGAAGTTTGCCGAGGCCGATCGCTTCTGCCAGCACAACAGGGCGTTCATCCCGGAACTGCTGCCCAAGGAAGAAATCTACCTCTCGCTCTTCCCGCTCGAAGTGCAGAACGCCATCGGGGTAGTCTCGCGCGAGACAATCCCGGCCCGAAGGATTCTCGAGAGTCTCGGGTTTCTCTACCGCGGCTTCATCGACCCGTTCGACGGCGGGCCGCACCTTGATGCGCCGACAGACGAGATCCCGCTCGTTCGAGACACCCGGCGCATGGTCATCGGCAAAGAGGCCGCGCCGCAGAAGTGCGATACACCGGCGATCGTCAGCACGATCGACCCCAAGCGCGGGTTTCTGGCGACGCAGGCGTGCGTTGAAGTGGCGGGGGAGAAGTCTCTGCGTCTGCCCAAAGAAGTCATGAAACTGCTGGGTGTGAAAGCGGGCGCCACCGTGGGCTTTACGCCGATGCAGCAGTGGGCAAGGGACATGGTGCCCGAATCAAAGATCGCCGCCACCCCTGGCGTGCGGCGTGCCAAACCGGCGGCACCCCGCGACAAACCAAAGCCCGCCAAGCCCCGCAAACGTACCGCGGCCTCGGAATGAACCAGTTGATCACCGTGGCCGCGAAGGCGTGCCCGCGAGCCGGTGCGTGCTCGCAGGGAATCAGAAAGGGGCGACCAGCGCATGAGCAAACATCCCTCACTCACCCGTGAGTCTTCTGCGCGGATCGGCGCCCGGTGGGTGCCTGTGCCGGGCGAGACGCTGCGGTCATGGTCGCCCGCTTCTCCGGGAAAACTGGTCTGGGCCGGGTCGCCCGAACTCTCGCACGTTGGCGCCGCGGTTGATGCAGCGCGTGGCGCCGCGACCGAGTGGAGCCGCTGGGGTTTCGAACGACGCGCCGCGGTGCTGCGGCGGTTTGCGCAGATCGCCAAGGAACGGGCCGAGGCTCTCGCGGTGCTCATCAGCGACGAGGTCGGCAAGGTGATGTGGGATGCACGCGCCGAGGCGGGGCTCATCGCCGGGAAGGTCGAGATCACGCTTGATGAAGCGCCGGGCAGCGCGCTGACCCGTGTGAGAGGGTGGGAACTCTCGCTTGGACCGGGCAAAGCGGGGCGGTGTGAGTTCAAGCCCCACGGCGTTATGGCCGTGCTTGGGCCGTTCAACTTCCCGGCGCACCTGCCCAACGGCCACATTGTTCCTGCGCTGGCCATGGGCAATACCGTCGTGTTCAAGCCCAGCGATAAGACACCGGGGGTGGGGCAGGCGCTCGCGGAGATGCTCTGCGATGCGCTGGACGAGGCGGGCGCGCCGCCCGGGGTGATGAATCTCGTGCAGGGCGGGGCCGATGTTGCCTCGTCCCTGGCCACTCACGACGATGTCAATGGTGTGCTCTTCACGGGATCATGGGCCGTGGGCCGCCGCATCATGCGTGCTAACCTCGACCGTCCGGGGCGCATCCTGGCGCTCGAGATGGGCGGCAACAACCCCGCGGTGGTCATGCCGGATGCAGACCTTCAACAGGCCCTCGCGGAGGTGGTGCGCTGCGCGTTCATCACCAGCGGCCAGCGGTGCACCTGCACGCGACGGCTGATTGTTCACAAAGACATCGCCGAGCGGTTCATTCCGGCGGTGTGCAAGGCCGCATCGGCGCTGATCATCGGCGGCCCGCGGGACTCGCACCCGGTCTTCATGGGGCCGGTGATTTCGCAGGCGGCGAGAGACGCCTTCCTGCTGGCGCAGGACTGCATGCGGCGTGGCGGCGGGCACAGCCTGGTGCCCATGACGGCGCCGCCGGAGCGGGAGGGGTGGTACATCACGCCGGGCGTGATGCGTGTGGAGCGTTTCGAGCGGGAAGGGGAGGAAGACCAGATCACCCCCGGCGGCAGTCTCGCGGCGGGTGCCGATGTTGAGGTCTTCGGGCCCTTCCTCCGCGTGTGTGTGGTCGACTCCTTCGACAAGGCTGTAGAACAGGCCAACGAGACGCGCTTCGGGCTGGCCGCGTCGATCTTCACGCGTGACGAGGGGCGGGCCCTGGAGTTCTGGCACCGCGTGCAGGCGGGCTGCATCAACTGGAACACAGGCACGGCTGGCGCGAGCAGCAAACTCCCCTTCGGCGGGCTCGGCCTCTCGGGCAACCACCGGCCGGCGGGCGCCTTCAGCCTTGATTACTGCGCGTACCCGGTTGCCGGGATGCAGGAGCGTGGCGGTGCCTCGACGGTCAGCCCCGGCATGATGATTGACCCCGGTTGGCTCTGATCATCGCCGTTGCAAAGTCGGCGGTGCTGTCGACGGCGCGGTGCCGAGTGGCGCAGGCTGGGCAACGCCCGGGGCCGCCGCGCGGGGCGCGCGTGCATCGCCGACGGTCAATCGATGGTCTGCACAAAGTTGCTGCGGTTGCGGGCCACGGCATTGATGCTCTTGGGGAAGAGGTCGGTGCGTGTGGAGAAGAAGATGTTCTGGATGATCTCCGCCCGATCGAACGGCTGGCTGGGCGTGCTCTTGAGGAAGGCCGCGTGCCCGTCGGTGAAAACGAACGACCCGCCCTCAGACCCCTGATTGTCAACAGGAGCATACCCGCCGGGGCCAACCGCGCCCGCCGGTTGGCCGAAAGCCGCGAAATCGCCGGGGCTCGCGCCGCCATACCACGCGAGCGTGCTGACGTCGGGCCCGTTTGTCTCGTCCCCCCAGAAAGGAGCCGGGGTGACGATGTTGGGCTCGTCGGTCTTGAGGCCGGCGATGTAGAGGTAACTGATGTTGTAACTGATGACGTCCGGCTCACCCGCGGGAGGCCTGGGAATCTTTGAAGGCGCGGCGGTGTACGACGAAATCGCCGGCCTTGGCCCGTGCGGGAAGCCGTAGTAGCGGTCTTCCTTGTCGCGCGGGCTCACCAGCACGCTCAGCCCCTCGATGTAGTTGCGCATCAGGGGTACGTTTCGCGTGGGCTCGCCGGGCGGCGTGTAGTACGAGGTGTTGTCGGGGTTGTTGTTCAGGCCGCGATAGCCGTAGTGCCCCGTCTCTTCGCCGTCGCCGACCTGGTAGAGGCTGAAGAGGCCCGCGACACCGCCGTAGATGAACTGGCCGTCGAGCCGCTGACGGAGATCGAGCGGACGCTGAAAGTTCGGCGGCAGCGGCATGACGGGCATCCAACTCTTGTTGTCGTTGGCGTAGAGCGTCATCGCGTACCCCATCGACTTGAGGTT
This sequence comes from Phycisphaeraceae bacterium, assembly GCA_019636615.1. Lineage (GTDB taxonomy): Bacteria > Planctomycetota > Phycisphaerae > Phycisphaerales > UBA1924 > UBA2402. Next base: position 289,584 of record JAHBXF010000002.1, read on the forward strand.
GGCGAGGTTCTTCGCGTCCTGGCCCGCACGCCTGGCCTTGCCCAGCGCGGGCAACAGCACCCCGATGAGCAGCGCGATGATGGCGATCACCACCAGCAACTCGATGAGCGTGAAGGCGCGGCGGAAGGAGCGGGGCGTGTGCATGAGTGAACCTCGATTCAGTTCCGCGACGTCGGGCGAAGAAGACGCACTGGCAGAAGTCGCGTGTACCTTATCCGTACGCTAACGGGCGTGCCGGGTTGTTGTCAAGCGCGATCAGAGAGGAAGCGGCACTGTTTTTGTGCCGCGGCATGGCCGGAGTCATCGGCGGTTTCACTGAGGGCAGGGTACGTTTTCGGTCGTGCGGGGCGCAGGCACCCGGGGAGAAGCCGGGGAGCGAGCCGGGCCGGCAGGGAGTGCCCCCGGGCAGATAACCGCGGTGAAACCGTTACAAAACGCCCGGTCGGGCCGCGCGGCGTCAAAATCGCCGAAATTCCCGGTCGAATCCGCAAAATGCGCTCGCACAAACAGGGCACAATTCGGTAAAGTAGAGACACTGAACCCGATCCTTTCGGGCCGGATGGCTCGCCTACGCCGCCATCGGCCCGCACCGGGTTCCGCGGAGTGTCCAGCGTTGATGTCCAGAGAGAGTGGCCCATGTGGCCGGTGTTCACGGTGTCCGGTGGCGGACGCCCGGAGGAAGTCAAGATGAAGGTCAACAAAGTTGCGAGTGGTACGTCGGCCCTTGTTCTGTGCATGATGGCGGGCGCCGCGATGGGTCAGACCGCGACCGACGGTCGCATCACCAGTTCCGGAGAGGCGGCGCTGTACGGCGCGCCGATGTGGGTCAACACCACGACGACAGGATTCGGCGATGCCTCGCCCAACACGGGCACCTGCGATCCTGAAACGGTCGGTGGTGACCCCGCCGCGGTGACCACCGGCATCGAGATCAAGATCCCGCTTTCGACCATCGGCAGCCCGACCGGCCAGATCGGCATCAGCGTCTTCATCAACGGCCAGGGCCACGATTACGCCTCAAACCAGTTCCTGCCCTCACTGCCCCCCAACACAGGCAACCTCGGCGGCGACGGCGCCGGCAACTACACGGGCACCGTGGCCGGCATCAACCTGGCCAACTTTGCCGGCAACCAGCACGGCTTCTACTCCCCGGCGAGCGCCGCGGTCGCCCCGGTGGTTGATGGCATTCTCGACGGCCAGTACGGAGCACCCTTGGCGCTTCAGCAGAACCGCACCCGTTTCGGGAACTCCGACAACGGTTTGCAGGCCGCCAACGGCTCAGAACTCAACGCGCTCTACATGGCCAGCGACGGCGAGAACCTCTACATCTTCCTCTCGGGCAACCTCCAGAACAACTTCAACAAACTCGAGGTCTTCCTCGACACCGTCGCCGGCGGCGAAAACACGATTCTCGCCGACAACGCCGACGTTGACTTCAACGCGATCAACACACGGCTTGCCGGCCTGACCTTCGATGCCGGCTTCGAGCCTGACTACTACATCACCTTCGGCGCCGGCGGCAGCGATCCCACGACCTTCTATCCCAACTTCGCCGACCTCAACGCCAACACCGGCGGCTTCCTTGGCTGCAACGACGCCGGCACCGGCACGGGCGTTCTTGGCGGTTGCGGCGGTCCGCCCGCCAACGGCATCGAAGTCGCCCTCGACAACACGAACATCGGCGGCGTCGATGGTCCTTGCCCACCCGCGGGCGGCAATGCCGACGTCGCCAACGGCTCAGAGTTCAACGCCCTCTACGCCTACATCGACCCCGCCAACAACCGTCTCCACGTGCTCATCACGGGCAACCTCGAGAACGGCTTCGGCAGCGCGTGCGATTCGGGCGGCAACAAGATCAATCTCTTCTTCGATGTTGATTCGACCAACGACATCGGCCAGAACACCATCCGCCCCGACAACGTCGACATCGCGTACGGCAACCTCAACCGCATGGCCGGCCTCACCTTCGACGAAGGGTTCGCGGCCAACTACTGGGTGAGTTTCAAGACCGGCGGTGACCCCGTCTACCAGGTGGTCGATGCGGCGGTGCTCCGCACCGACGGCCGCCTGCGCAACGCGCTCGAGTCTTCCTACGACTACGGCGCGTACGACGGCGGCGTGAAGGCCAACTACAACCCCGTCACCTTCCGCGGCAACTTCGAGGGCTGCAACAGCAACCCCGACGACCCCATGGCGCAGGACGGCTTTACGCCGAGCATCTTCACGAACTACGCCCCGCGAACCGCCGCGCTGAGCCTGGCCAACGACCCCTTCTTCCCCGTGGGCACGCCCGGCCTGATCGAGGCGAGCATCGACAACTCGAACATCGCGGGTGTGCAGGGCACGGGCGGCACGGTCGACGGCGCGGCCAGTGTGACCACCGGCCTCGAGATGAGTTTCGATCTTGACGAACTCGGCTGGGACGGCGTCTCCTGCATCAAGATCGCAGGGTTCATCGCCAACGGCGACGCGACCTACGGCTCCAACCAGGTCATCGGCGGTCTGCCATCTCAGGACTTCCCCAACCTCGGCACATTCGGCAATCTGAGCGCCATCGACTTCAACACCATCGACGGGTCGCAGTACGTTGTGCTCTTCGGCGAGTGCGGCGGCGGCGGCGGTTGCGGCCCCTGCTATGCGGACTACAACCAGGACGGCGGCGTTGACGGTTCAGACGTTGAGTCTTTCTTCATCGACTGGGAGAACGCCGAAGGCTGCTCCGACGTGAACGAGGACGGCGGTGTCGACGGCGCCGACGTTGAGGCTTTCTTCATCCAGTGGGAGCAGGGCGGCTGCGACTGATCGACGACGCGTACCCCGAACACCGACAGCAACGCTTCAAGCCCCCGGGACCGGTCCCGGGGGCTTTTTTCGCGCGGCTGATGAGTCGGATGAGCACGGGTCGTCGATGACATATCATCGCCCATGCCCACACCGAACACGAACCGTGAGGCGCTCCCCGCGACAATCACTCAGAATATCGATGCTCTTTTGGCGCACGCGCCGGGCGAATACCCAGAGGTCGAAAACTGGCTGTACGCCACCCCTCAGATCGCGCCGGGCGGCGGGATCTATGCCCCGCCTTCCGTGATCGGATGGATGAACCACGCGCTGCTGAACCCTGGAGTGAAAATATCTGAAACCCAGGCCAAGGCCATCGGCAATGCGATATACCAACTCTGCGGGGTGACGCCGCCGTCGGCGCCGGTGCCGGGGAATCCTTCCTGAGCAAGCCCGGTCGCGAAAACGCGCAGAGACGATCCCGACCCCCTGGCGGGCTCATCGACCAGCCGTCAGGCCGCACAGTTTGTACAGCATCCGTGCGCCCACATTGGCGTCCCACTCGGGCTCGTGATCCGGCCCGGGCGCCACCTCAACAAGATCGAAGCCCACGATCCGCCTGCCCGTTTCACGCAATCTCGCGAAGATCAGCGCGACCTGGTTGTAACTCAGCCCGCCCGGAACCGGCGTGCCCGTGTGCGGGCACATCGAAGGATCGAGCCCGTCGATGTCGAAACTCACATACACGCGCTCCGGGAGCGGCTCGAGTATCTTGTCAACCATCGCGCTGAATCGTTCGCCGTCGAGCAAGGCGCGGCTTATCTCGTGGTCATACCACACCGACACGCGGTGTGCCTCGGCACGCGCCAACGACACTTCGCCGGCGCCGAAGTCTCTGATGCCTACCGAAACGAGCGACACTATGCCGGGAATCCTGGTGAGCACGTTGTACATGATCGATGCGTGTGACCATTCAAAGCCTTCAAAGGCCTTGCGGAAGTCCAGGTGCGCGTCGATGTGCAGAATACCCAACGAGCCGGCGTGCTCGGCGCACGCCTTGATGGCGCCGAACGGCACAGAATGCTCGCCACCAACTACACCGGGTGTCTTGCCTTCCGCCAGGATAGCCCTTACCCGCTCGTAGACGATCTCGCCCAACTCTTCACCCGCCGAGTTCACGTCGCGCAGTATGGCGAGTTCGTGCGGGCCTGCATCGGACGGATCGATGCCCCCGCTCGCGATGATCGGCTCCGCCGCGGCCCTCGCGCGTTCGCACAGGGCGTGAATCCGTGGATCTTCGTCCTCCATGTAGATGCCGCGCTCATACACCGGGCCCATGAGCGGGTCGAGCAGATCAACCTGGGCGGAAGCCGCGCGGATGGCGGAAGGGCCGTGCCGTGTGCCCGGTCGGTACGACGTTGTGGCATCGAAGGGCACCGGAACAAGAACGACCGATGCTTCCTCCCGGGTTGTGGGAAGGCCGAATACGCCAGAGCCGGGAGCCGCCGCTGCGTCAGGATCAAAGGTCATGGGGCGAGGGTACGCGCACCAAGGTGCGATCGGCCGCGCACAGCGCATCCTGCCCATATGCTTCAACTGTGAAGTATGTAGTGCTCATCCCACTCGGCGCGGCCGACCACCCACTCGAGGAACTCGGCGACCGCACCCCGCTCGAAGCCGCGGCGACACCGAACCTGGACACCCTGGCTCGCATGGGCCGCGTGGGCGCGGCGTACAACACACCGGAAGGCTGGATCCCTGGCGGCGACCTGGGTGTGATGAGCACACTTGGCTACAGCCCTGCGAAGTACCACACCGGGAGGGCGCCTTTTGAGGCCCTCGCGCAAGGGCTCGCACCCGCGCCGCACGCCTGGGTGATGCGGCTGAGCCTCGTTTCCACCGGTCAACCCGGCAGTGAGCACGAAGGCCGGCTGATCGATCCGTCGGCCGGTGAGATCACCAGCGGCGAAGCGGCCACGCTCTATTCGCGCCTTGTCGAAGCCTGGGCAACCGCGCTCGGCGACAGGCTTCGCGGCGTTCGCGTCGTTCCCGGGGCGGGGTACCGGGGCATCCTCATCGATGACTCGGGCCGCGATTACGCTCGCGTTCGGCTGCCTTCCCCGCGCGAGATCGTCGGGGAATCGTGGAGGCAGCACCTGCCCTCAGGCGACGAGAGCGCGGCATTGCTGCGTGAGATGATCGAACTTTCCGAGCAGTGCCTGCGGGGGAGCGAAGTGAACCTGGCTCGGATCGAACAAGGCCTGCCGCCGGCCACACTTGTCTGGCCTTGGGGGCTGGGAACCACACCTCAGATTCCGTTTTTCCGCAGCGTGTTCGGCGTGCGCAGCGCCATGCTTTCGACCATCGATCTCTTCGCCGGCCTTGGCGCTGCGTTAGGCATGTCATCGGCCCTTGATGAGCCCGCGGCAACTCGGCACGCGCTCAGCGATGAAGAGATCGGGCGCGAGACTATCAGGGCCATCAACGCCTTTGATCTCGTGTGCGTCGTGGTGGACACAGCCGACCAGGCTGCACGTCGCAGGGACGCGCCGGCCAAGGTGGCCGCGATCGAATCATTTGACCGCCACATCCTTGGGCCGGTTCTCGCGGCGTTGACATCGCGAGCCGAATCTCAGGCGAAGGCTGACGCGGCCGGGTGGCGGTTGCTCGTTTCCCCCGCCCACGCCACGCTCACCGTCAGCGGAGCGACGGACGCCATGCCGGTGCCCGTTGTGATGGCAGGGAACTGGATAAGCGGCGTTGTGCAGCGGCCATTTTCCGAGGCGGAATCTGAACAATCCGACCTGCAGATCGACCCAGGCCATGAACTGATGGAGTACTTTCTCAACGCCGGTGTTCCGCTGACCCACCGCGTCAGTCACAAGGAAAGCCCTCTGAAGTGAGGATGAACCATGCCCGACCATGAGCCTGTCAAGCCCTCGAATCAAGACGAGATCTACGACCTCGAGCCGGCCCCGCCAGAGCCCGTGCCGCAAGACGCTCGCACCAGCACGCCCGCCGACAGGAATCACACCAACGACATTCCCGTGGGCACGCCGGCGCGAGTGGTGAAGATCGCACCCGCCTTCATCAAGCCCGGGCTTGGCAATGCCCAGGTCGTCTCGCTTGTGGGGGCTGGCATCACACTCTCGGCGGTGATCGTCGCGGCCTTGTACGCCGGTCAACGGGGTGAACGCTGGGCGCCCGCCGCTGTCTCCACCCTTTACTCAGCCCTGCTTCACGCAACGACCGGGGTGGTCGCCATCATGATCGTCGCGGCGGCCAATAGGCTTCGTGCCGGTGACCTGATCCTCGCCTGTTCGAGAATGCTCGTGGCCGTGAGCGTCTTCCTTCTGGTGAGCAACGTGGAACTGCCTCTCCCGGATCGAATCGGCGAGACGACGCTCGCGTGTGCGGTGTATATCGCCGTGATCTGGGCGTTCTTCCGTTGGAGGCCCGATGTTGTCGGCACCGTGGCCGCCGTGCACGCCACCATCTGGTTCTTTCTGCACGCGGCGAATCTCATTCATGAGTGGCGGCTGACCCCCGCGGGGTAACTGCCGGTTCTTGAACCATGATTCCTCTGCCGACAGCACGACAGCGAGCACTCGCGGCCCACCGTGATCGCTCTGGCGGCGTGAAATGCTTCGCCGCGGCCGCGCCGGGCAGGGTCAACCTGCTCGGCGAGCACACGGACTACAACGGCGGAGATGTGCTTCCCATCGCCATCAACCTTGAGTGCTGCGCGGTGATCTCACACCATGACGCCGGCTCGCGTGCGGAGGTTCACGCGGTTGATCTGCGCGACACGGCGGTCTTTGAAGCAGACGATCTCGACGTCTACAGAGCGGGCCAACGCACGCACGCCGCGCCGGGCGAATCATGGCGGGCCTATGTTGCCGGCGTTCTGGCCCTCATGAGGTGGAGGGGGCCCGGGCTGCACATCACGATCGCCGGCGATGTGCCGCGTGGTTCGGGGCTTTCAAGTTCCGCGGCATTCGAAGTCGCTCTTGCCACAGCACTCGGGCAGGCGCTCGGCCAATCATCCGACCCGATCGTGCGAGCCCGCCTGTGTCAACGCGTCGAGCACGAGTTCGCCGGGGTGCCCTGCGGGTTGATGGACCAGGCGGTTTCGTGTGTGGCGATTCCCGGGCACGCCCTGCTCTTGCGCTGCCGTGAACCGGTGTCATTCAGGCATGTTCCTCTGCCTCCCTCGGCCGAGGTGCTGGTTGTTGACACGCTCGTACCTAGAACACTCGCCTCGACGGCGTACGCGGCGCGTGTGGCAGGGTGCCGCGCCGCGGCGGGGCTGCTGGGGGTGAAGCACCTTGCCGACGCATCACCCATTCCCTTCGGCGAGTCTCTGATAGATCCGGCGCACGAGAGCGGCGAAGACCTTGCGCCCTTGGTCCGCCATGTGACCACTGAGCAGGCCAGGGTGAGCGCCGCGGCCGCCGCGATGGAAGCGGGGGATGTGGCACGCCTGGGAGCGTTGCTCAACGAATCACACGCTTCGCTGCGAGACGAATACCGCGTGAGTTGCCCGGAACTTGATTGTGTTGTCGATACCAGTGTGCGGTCTGGATTCGCGTGGGGCGCGAAAATGACCGGAGCCGGCTTCGGTGGGTGCGCGGTCGTGCTGGCGCACCCGGGTGCCTCACACCGGCTGGCCGAGCACATCACGTCGAGTTTTCAGCGGCGATTCGGGCGGGCGTGCAGCACTCTGGCGGTGCGAGCCGGCGGGGGCGCGGCCTGCATTGATGTTGAGTGACACTCCCCGCCCCGAGTGGTGCGGCCCGCCGCCGCTCACGCACCGATTCACATGCCCCGCTTGATGGCTTCAACGATGCGCTGCGCGGTGCGCACGTTCGCGAACCCGGCCTCCGCGTCGATGGGTGGGCGTTGCCCGGTGCGGATCGCGCTGATGAAGGCCTGAAGTTCCATGACGATGGGCTCCGCGTCATCGACGGCGAGTTCCTCGATGTTCACGAGGTTGTCCCACTTGAGGTTCGTCAGGTCGGTCCCCATGCGGATCTGCTCGCGCACCTCGCGCATCTGAATCTCGTTGGCGATGCGGCGGATCATCGTGCCCTTTTTGGAGGCGTAATCGATCTTGATATACGCGTTCTCGCCGGTGATCCGTGTGACGCGCTCGGTCTTGAGCGCCAGCCGGCTGGCCGTGACGTTGGCCACGCACCGCCCGCGCGGGCCGTTGAACTCGAGCCAGGCGTTGCACAGGTCCTCATGCTCGGTGACCACGGCGACGCCCGCCGCCCGGATGAAGTCCGGCTCGCGACCGCCCATGAGCATGAGCACCACGTCGAGATCGTGGATCATCATGTCGAGCACCACGCCGACATCCACCGACCGGAACGTCATCGGGCTCACCCGGACCACCTGGATGAACCTGGGGACGATCTCCAGCCCCTGCGCCGCGGCGTGCTGCATCGCCCGCATCACGGGGTTGAATCGCTCGATGTGGCCGACCATCAGCACAGAGCCCGTTGTCTCGGCCAGTTCCTTGATCGCCTGCGCGGTCTCAACATCGCCCGCCAGCGGCTTCTCGATGAGGCACGCAACACCGGCCGTGAGCAGCGGCTCGGCGACTTTGCGGTGGAAGGTCGTGGGCACCGCCACGCTCACCGCGTCCACCCCCGCGGCGATCAGTTCTTCGACGCTTGTAAACGCACGGGTATCGAAGGTGTCGGCGATCTCTTCGCAGCGGCCCGAGTCGCTGTCAACGATCCCGACCAGTTCGCACCCCGGCAGTTTGGAGTAGACGCGCGCGTGATGTCTGCCCATGCGCCCCACGCCGACAACACCGCAGCGCAGCGTGCGACCGCCGAATCGGTCAGAGGGGTTGGGCAGATGGCCGGTGAGAGTGTCTTTGCTGTTCTGCGGCATGTGGGAAGAACCGGAGGGCCGAATCCTGAACCGCCCCCGCCCCGCTGGGTGCCGGGCCGGCGTGGGGCACGCGGAGTGACACAGAGTTCGCGCCGCTCAGGCGCCGAGTTCCTGCAGCGCCGCCGCCAGTTCTTCCTTCTTCTTCCCGCCGACGAGTTTCTTGACCATCTGCCCGTCTTTGAAGATCATGATCGTGGGGATCATCTGCACGCTGTATCGGGCCGCGACCTGCTGGTTCGACTCGATGTCAACCTTGCCGACTTTGGCCTTGCCGGCGAAGTCGTTGGCGAGCGCATCGATCACGGGTGAGAGCAGCCTGCATGGCATGCACCACTCGGCCCAGAAATCAACCAGCACGGGTTTGTCGCTCTTGAGCACTTCGCTGTCGAAGTTGGCGTCTGTGAACTCGGATACGTTCGGATTGGCCATTGGTCAGTTCCTTGATCCCGGTTTTCTCCGGCGCCCCGCCGGCGAAGATCGCCTCGATGCCGACCCAGACACCGGGAAGTCTCCATGATATCCCGTACGCCCGTGCGAGACCGGCGTTCGCGGACGCCTCGCCCCTTCCCAGGGGCTGTCACTCTGGCAGCCCGCCCTGCGCCTCCGCACCCAGCAGGGCCCAGGCGGCATCCAGCGCTTGCCTGTGAGGGCCCACATCGTGAACCCTGAAAAAGCCCGCACCCTCGCGCAGGTGCATCACGCTCAACGCCAGCGTGGCGTGCAGACGCTCGGAGGGGTCTGACTCTCTCCCGAGGCCGACACGCCCGACGAATGACTTGCGGCTCAGCGCGCTCATCAACGGCCGTCCCATCTCCCGCAGCCGGTGTGTCTGGCGAATCAGGAGCAGGTTCTGCCGAACGGTCTTCCCGAAGCCCAGGCCCGGGTCAAGCAGGATGCTCTCTGCCGCGACTCCCGCCCGCAACGCGGCATCCATCTTTTCTCGCAGGCTCCACGCGACAGTGCCGCAGACATCCCCGCTCAGCGGAGGCGTGTCGTAGCGGTCGGAATATCTGTCCGACGCGGGCGGGTTCACGCGGTGCATCAGCACGATGCCCGCGCCCCAGCGAGCGACCAGAGGCAGCATGCCGGGGTCTTCGCCGCCGCTCACATCGTTCACCGCGTTCGCGCCGGCGTCGATCGCCGCGCGGGCGACCTCCGCGTTCGTAGTGTCAACCGAGATCGGCGTCTTGAAGCCGGCCCGCCGGCGCAGGCGCTCGATCACAGGCACGACGCGTCGGATCTGCTCGCCCGTGCTCACTGTTGCCGCCCCAGGGCGTGTAGATTCTCCGCCGATGTCGATGATGTCCGCGCCCTCACCGACAGCCCGTGCCGCATTCTCGGCTGCCAGATCGGGATCGAGGTTCACGCCGCCATCGGCGAAACTGTCCGGGGTGACGTTGAGGATCGCGACGATCCGCGGGCGGTCGGTGGTCAGCACGATGCCCTCCGAGAGCCTCCACGAAGAAGCAGGACGTGGTGAAGTCATGGAGTGTGTCATGGTCCGCACCTGCCCTTTCCCGGGGCGCACAAAAGAGCGCCGGGGCCATCCCCGGCGCTCTCACTTCTCAAAGAGATGAACCTTCCGGGAGAGTTTAGAAGCGGGGAGAACCGCCCATGCCGTCGTCGTCAAAGTCATCATCGTCGAAGTCGTCGGCATCGCGCATCTGCCTGGCGATGTCCGCCAGCGTCTGCATGGTGTCCATGGGCATGAAGATTCGCACGGTCATCCCGCCGCTGTCGGTGGTGCCGGCCAGCGCGATGGGCGAGATCTGCGCGGGAACCTTCATTTCCGGCGCACCGCCCATCATCGCGGCGAAGCCCAGGAACGCATCGAGCAGGGGCTTGACGCCGATATAGAACTCGAATGTGCGGTCGGCGGGCAGTGAGGCCTGCGTATCGCGCAGGATCGCGTTCTGCGCAAGGCCTTCGCCGCCGCGCGCCGAGGCCAGCGCGCTGGTCATGAGCGGCGTGTTCTGGCTGTACACGGTCACCACGCCGCCATCAACCGCGGCGTTCATGCCCGAGAGCCCGCCCTGCCCAAAGAGCATGCTGGTCATCATCTGAGCCTGCATCCCCATCGGGTCGTTGGGGTCGAAGTCCATCGCCATGGTCCATGTATCAACCTTGGTGCCGTTGATCTCGGCCGCGTTGCCGCGGTAGGTGACCTTGGTGGTGACGGGCCCTTCCTTGCGGCCATCCAACTTGGTCAACTGGTCTGCGGAGGCCTTCAGGAGAGACGTCGAATCGTTGCTCGCGGTGTAGAGCACGCTGTTCACAAAGACACCGCCGCCCATCATCGCCGCGGGGCTGGCGCCCAGCACCCCGGCCATGCCCGACATTTTGTCGAGGTTCTGCATGGCGGAGGCAACACCGGCGTTGTTGTCCTGGCCCATCATCTTGGTGGCGTTCGACATCATCGTGCGGATGCCCGGCGCCGAAAGATCGACCGCGCCCGCGAAGTAGAAGGGCTGGTTGGGGATCCGGCCCAACAGCGTGCCCGAGTTGCCCTTCGAGGAGAAGAACCCGGCGACCTCGCTGCCCGCTTTGAACTGCGAGCCGATGTCGATCACCAGTCCCTTGTCGGTCATCGAAATACCAAGGACGCCCGCCGACCCGTCACGCTTGAACCCTTCCAGAAGCGCCTCGACGACCTTCATCCCTTCCATGGCCCCGGCGCCCTGGGGGCCGGCCATCATCAGGGCCTGTTCGGCCTGGTTCTTGAACTGCTCGGCGCCCTCGGTGAGCGCGTCGCGCAGGTTCGTCACGTTCCCGATGATCATCACGTCGCTGCTGTCGCACACTCGCTGGCCCACGGGCCCCAGCATCGCGCGGTGTTTCTCCGCGTTGCCGGGCTTGCCCGCGAAACCTTCAACCAGGTCGCGCTGGTTGCTCAGCGCCGCGAAGCCGTCGCAGTTTTTGATGAAGTTCTCGGCGCCGTCGATGTTCACCGTCTGAACGCCGTCGGTGCCCGCCGCGCCCAGCGCGGTCGCGAAGGCCGCGTAGTCTGACACAGGAACAAGCATGACCGCGGGAGGCCCGCCCATCTCGCCCTCTCCCGGGAAGAGCGCCACCGCCAGAGAGCCCGACTTGTTCAGCCCGGGCGTATCGAGCAGTTTCTTCGCCATCGTCAGCGGAGAGCCGTCTTCTTCGCCCTCTTCCTGCGGGAAGAGCGCGGCCAGCCGGTTCATGTTCGCCACAGCCCGCTCGAGGTTGTGCACAAAGACCGCGCCGGAGATCGACTCGGGTACACGGTCCATCGCCGCGGGGATATCCGCCAGCGAACGCGCCGTACCGACGAGGAGAACGACCGCCGCGGCGGTCATGCCGGCGAACCGGCGGACAGACTGGCAGACTTTCGACGGCTTGAAGTTCATCATGTTCTTTCCGAGCGTTTCAAAGTGAGTTCTGTCTCTGCCGGGGACACGCTCGTGCATGTCTACTCCCCCGGGGCGGCACACCCTCAGCGCCGCCTTTGCACGACTTCTATCTTTGGGAAACCGCCCCCGGGCGATTCCGTGTGCCGACAAGTATAGCGGCGGCTATTCCCGGACCTTCTCATCTTCTGCCCCTTGGGGCGCAGCCATCAGGCCCGGGCTTCATCGGGCGGCGGGGCACTCGGCCACGGGTTCAATCTACCGCCGCGAAGATGTCGGCGATCACGGCATCTGCAACCGCGAGCCCCGCCTCTGTCAGACGCCACGCACCCCCGCTGGGTTCCGCGAAACCGCGTGATTGAGCCCCACGAAGCACCCCCATGATCCGTGCTTGGGCGAGTGGGTCCACCCTCGCCGCGCGTGTTTCGAGGCCCTCAAGCGGGATCCCTTCCCGCAGGCGCAGCCCCGTCATCAGCCAATCGAGCAACTCGCGCCGTGGGTCTGGGGGTTCGTGATCAACAACTCGTGCGGTGCCGTCGGGAGTGGGTTGCAGATAGTCATCCAGCCTCGGCGAGTTCTTCCAACGGTGCCCTCGCAGGTGCCCGCTCGCAGAGGGCCCCGCCGCCAGCCAGTCTTCCTGCCGCCAGTACGCCAGGTTGTGCCGGCATTCCTCACCGGCACGCGCGAAGTTGCTGACCTCATACCGCACGAGCCCGTGTGATGCGAGCAGCTCGCACGTGGCCGCGAACATGTCCGCCTCGAGGTCCTCGTCGGCTCGGGCAAACTCGCCGCGACTCAGTCTCGCGGTCATCGCGGTGTTGGGTTCGTAGGTCAGGGCATAGCAGGAGATGTGATCGGTGCCCAGCCGCAGCGCGTGCCGCAGGTCTTCTCGCCATTCTTCGAGCGTCTGCCCGGGAATGGCGAAGATGAGATCGACCGAAGCCCGTGTGATGCCCGCCCGCCGTGCCCGCTCGATGGCCCGCTCGACATTCGAAGGGTCGTGCCATCGTTCCAGCGTGGCCAGATGCCGCGCGTGGAATGACTGTGCCCCGATGCTGATGCGATTGACCCCTCCCGACGCCAGCGTGCGCATCAGCGAGTCGGTGGCGGTTTCAGGGTTGCACTCCACCGTGAACTCCCCGCCGTTGGCTGGCATCTGAGCCGCGCCGAAGAGCTGCTGGAGGTCGTCGAGCAGCACTTTCCAGAGGTCTTCGCGGAGCAGGGTGGGGGTGCCCCCGCCCACAAAGATCGTGTCCAGGGGCCTCGCCGCCAGGTGGGCCATCGCCTGAAGTTCGTTCCGCAGACGATCGACGAACGCGGTCTGGCGGTCTTGCGTATCCACAATGCTGTAGAAGTCGCAGTAGTGGCACTTGTGGAAGCAGAAGGGCACGTGGATGTACAAAGACCGGACATCCCCCGATGCAGGGGTTGCACCAAAGACCGTGGAAGCGAGGGGTCGCTCGGACAGAATGGCGAGGGATCGGTTCACGCGGCACGGTCTTCCATGAAGAGAATCGTACGACCGGGCTATAGTGTCCGCGGGCACTCTTCGAGGGATGTGGGGGGTGTTCGGGATGCCCTCCCGCGTGTTTGGAAAAGGACTCGCTATGAACGCAACCTTGGTTCTCGTGCAGCCCGATGGATCCCTCAAAGAGATCCCCCTCACAAAACAGGTCACCGTGATGGGCCGGCAGACTGATTGTCAGTTGCGCATCCCCAGCGCCGGCGTCTCTCGCCATCATTGCGAAGTCGTCTTGAGCGAGGGCGGCGTCAAAGTCCGCGACTTGGGCTCGAGCAACGGCACCTTCGTGAACAAGCAGAAGGTCGAGCAGAAAGACCTCTCCCCGGGAGACATGATCTCGATCGGCGGGCTGGTGTTTGTGCTGCGCGTCGATGGCAAGCCGCAGTTCATCGACGCCGAAGACGCGATCGAGGACGGTCTCGTCGAGGGCGTCTCCGGCGATCAGCCCGCCGCCAAACCCTCCGCGCCCACCCTCACGCCCGGCTCAGCATTCGTGCCCAAGCCGCAGCCCAAGCCCGCCGGCAAGAAGAGCCTCATCGACTCAGACCCGGACGGCAGCAGCGTCGGAGACTTCAACTTCCTCGATGAGGACGATGAAGATCTGAAGAAGCAGCCGAAGTTGTGAGGTTCATCCGGTGCCAACGCACCGAACCCTGGCCGGTCATGCGACCTTGGTCGTCGGCCCGGCGGGGCCGCTCGCCGGCGCCGGCACACGGATGTTGGTTCCACAGTTCCGGCACCGAACCGTCTTTCCCCGGCAGGTCGGCGGCACAAGCAGCACCTTCCTGCAGGTCAGATTCGGGCACATGATGCGCACACTTTGGGGTTGGGATGACATCATCGTGTGTCCTGTAAGGGTTGTCTCTACATCGACACCAACGCCCGTAGACTTCAGGACCATCTCCAAGGAACACCACGGGGCCTCCTTCCCCTCAGGTTCTGCTGTTTGCCTCACCCCTCCTGTCCGCACAGCAGGTACACACAGACCACCTCGGGCATCCGGCCCACCCCCGGGCCTACGCTGGCGGCCCAGGGGCGGCATCCATGGCTCAATCCGCATGCGCTCGGTCTCCGTCAGAAGAGTTTCAAACACGTACGAACCATGACAACCCAGCAAGGCACATCGATCCCACCGTTGGCCAACTCCCTCAAGGCGGTGGGGCCCCTCCCCGCTGGCGGGTGCACTGCCGTCGTCGGGCTGCAGTGGGGCGATGAAGGCAAGGGCAAGGCCGTTGACCTGCTCGCGGCCGACCATCACGCCGTTGCGAGGTTCAACGGCGGGGCCAACGCGGGCCACTCGGTCGTGGTCGCGGGTGAGCGCTTCTCGCTTCACCTTGTTCCTTCTGGAATCCTTTACCCCTCCAAACTCGCCATTGTGGGCAACGGGGTCGTGGTCGATCCGTGGAAGATCGCTCAGGAGATCAACGGCTTGCGGGCAAGGGGCGTCGACACTTCGGGCCTTCGGATTTCCGACCGCGCCCACGTGGTGCTGCCGTACCACAAGGCCGAAGACGCCATGCGTGAAGACGCGCTGACCCGACACACCAAAGGCCCCGCGGCCATCGGCACCACCCGGCGGGGCATCGGCCCGGCATACGCCGACAAGGTTCAGAGGGCCTGCGCCGTGCGGGTGGGAGATCTGCTCAAGCCGGATCAACTCAAGAGCCGAGTCGAGGCCGCATTCGACCTCAAAGCCCCGATTCTTGCCGGCTGGTCGACGGGCGACGGCCCTTCCCCCGGCCCCATGCAGATCGACCCCCTCGTCGACGATGCACTGACCGTCGGGCGCGAACTCGCGCCGATGATCTGCGACACCACGCGACTGCTCCACGACACCATCCGCCGTGGCGACCGGGTGCTCTTCGAAGGTGCCAACGGCTCACTTCTTGACGTCGATCACGGAACCTACCCCTTTGTCACGGGTTCGAGCTGCGTCGTCTCTGGCGTGGGCACGGGCACGGGCGTGCCCAACCGCTGCGTCGGCAGGGTGCTGGGCGTGATGAAGGCCTATTCCACCCGCGTCGGAGCCGGGCCATTGCCTACCGAACTTCACGACGACACCGCTGATCGAATCCGTCAGCGAGGCCGCGAGTTCGGCACCACCACGGGGCGCCCGCGCCGCGTCGGCTGGCTCGACCTGGTGGCCGTGCGGTATTCTGTGATGATCAACGGGGTGACGGGCCTGTGCCTGACGCTGCTGGATGTGCTGGGCGGGTTCGACACACTCAAGGTCTGCACCGCCTACGAGATCAACGGCGTCCGCGACGACGCCTTCCCGCCCGATGCCCCAACACTCGAAGGGGTCCGGCCTGTCTACGAGACGGTCCCCGGGTTCAGCCAGGAGATCGGCGCGGCACAATCATGGGAACAACTCCCCGAGAAGGCGCGTACGTACGTCAGATTCATCGAGGACTTCGTCGGTGTACCAGTCGAAATCGTCAGCGTCGGCCCGGGCAGAGAGCAGACAATTCTGCGCGTGTAAGCCGCGCCCTCACCCGGTCAGCACCCTCTTTGAGCCGTTCGAATCATCCCCCAGGCCCCACCACAACCCCCTGTGCTCACGACTGATCAGCCAACCAGCCCGTTCGCCAGCGACCCCGCGGCCATCGCCGCGATCGCACGGATGCGGCGGCACAACCCAGACGCCGATCCTCTGACCCGGTTGCCCGATGTCCACCCCGCACGGATCCCGCGCCATATCGCCATCATCATGGACGGAAACGGCCGGTGGGCGGTGGAAAAAGGCTTCCCTCGCCAGTTCGGGCACCTCAACGGCGCACGAAGTGTTCGGGAAGTGCTGCAGGAGGCCGTGCTGCTGGGTGTCGAGGTATTGACGCTCTATTCCTTCAGCGTCGAGAACTGGAAACGCCCCCAGGCCGAGGTTGATGCCCTGATGGATCTGTGCATCAAATACCTCGATGGGGAGCGGGAGGCGATGGTCCGCAAGGGCATCCGTTTTCGAACCATCGGAAGGCGAGAAGGCCTTCCGGGCCCGGTGCTGGAAGCCATTGACAAGGTCACTCAGGCCACAGCCAACTGCCGGCGTGCGACCCTCTGCCTGGCGATCAACTACGGCTCTCGCGCCGAAATCACAGACGCTGTGCGTGCCATCGCCGGCCGAGTGGCCGCGGGTGAACTCTCGCCAGATTCCATCGACGAATCCACGGTCGAGCATTCTCTCTACACCCACGGCCTGCCAGACCCCGACCTTCTCGTGCGAACCGCGGGCGAAATGCGCGTGAGCAACTACCTGCTCTGGCAGATCAGTTACGCGGAGATCCACGTCACCCCGACCTACTGGCCCGAGTTCGGCCCCCAGCACCTGCACTCAGCCATCCGTGACTACGCCGGACGCCAGCGGCGTTTCGGCGCGGTCGAAGAGGCCCCTTCACATGCGTGAGCGTCTGATCCTGGGCCCGCTGATGATCCTGCTGGTCTTGGCGGGGCTCGCCGCCGATGACCACCTTGCCCGAACGCCCCTCCCGGCATGGTCTGGCCTTTCGGGGAACTGGCCCGCCGGCGTTCTGGTTTTCATCATCCTGGTGATCATCGCCTCTCTGGCCGCCAGAGAACTCACCGCGATCTTGGCCGACAAGGGCATCCCCGCTTCGAAACGCATCAACACCTTCGGCGCGATCCTGGCGCTCACGTTGTGCTGGGCCGCCCCGGACACCCTCAGCGCGCTCGACACACTCGCGGCGGTGAGCCTCGGGGCGATCACGGTCCTCTTTCTTGCCATGGCCTTTCACGCCCGCCACAAAACCGTGCAGGGCGTTGTCGCGGCGGCGGGGGGGGCGCTTCTCTCCTTTGTCTACCTGGGCCTGCTTCTTGGCTTCCTGCTCCTGATCCGCCGCGAACATTCGGCGTGGGTTCTGCTTTGGGTCGTCATGGTCACAAAGGCGTGCGACATCGGCGCGTATTTCGCTGGAAAAGCGCTCGGCAGACACAAACTCATCCCTTGGTTGAGCCCCGGCAAGACGTGGGAAGGGCTTGTCGGGGGTGTTCTGCTGTCCATCGTGGTGGCCTGGGGCGGACTGTGGCTCCTCTCCGCGGCATCAGGCGGGCGGCCCCCCGTGTGGTGGGCCGCGATCCTGCCGGGAGTGGCGCTGGCGCTGGTTGGGCAGGCGGGCGACCTCTTCGAGAGCATCCTGAAGCGAGACGCCGGGATCAAAGACAGCGGCCGGTCTATTCCGGGCTTTGGCGGGGTGCTCGACGTGATCGACTCCCCCCTGCTCGCCGCGCCCGTGGCGTTCCTCTGGCTTCGCTTCTTTGCCGCCGGGGGGGGATGACTCTGGGGCCCGAGCCGCACTACTATGTCGCTCTGAGATCGGAAGTCGGCCGGAGTCCTCGATGAACGTTACCGAGCAACTGCTACGCGTCTTTCAGGTAGATCAGCAAATCCGCGGCCTCCAGTCAAGACTGAACGCCGCGGACACCTTCCTCAAGGCGCAGCAGAAAGATCTCGCCGAAATCGCCGCCGCCAGAAAGGCGGTCGAAGCCACCCTCATGCAGCACACGCTCGCTGCATCCGACAACGAGGGTGAGGTCAAGCGGCTCGACGAGAAACTCTCTCAACTGCGCTCGCAGATGAACACGGCGCAGACCAACAAAGAGTACCAGGCGTTTCTTTCCGAGCTCAACACGTTCAAGACCACCCGCGACAAGCACGAGACCACAGCGCTCGAAGCCATGTCCAAGGTCGAAGAACTCCGCAAGCAGATCGCCGATCTTGACGCCAAAGCCCAGCAGCGCGAGCAGGTGCGCGATGTCGCCCTCAAAGAACGCGACGCACGCTTCGCCGAGATCGAAACCCGACTCAACGAACTCAAGGCCGAGCGAGACAAGCACGCCGCCGAGGTTCCACCCGAAGACATGCGGATGTTCCAGCGGCTCCTCGACCAGCGCGGCGACGCCGCCATGGGCTCGGTCGAAATCATCGACCGCAAGCGCCACGAATACAACTGCGGCGTCTGCTACATGGCCCTGCCCATGGAGTCTGTCAGCGGCCTTCTCTCCGGCGGCAAACTCACCCGCTGCAGTTCGTGCCAGTGCGTGCTCTACCTCAACGCGGACGCGATGAAGGCCATGCAGCCTTCCAACTCGAAACGCTGAAGCCACCACGGCCAGACTCATGCTTTGCCGCGTTCTCCCCGCGGCCCACTCGCTGTTTGCACTTCACGCCTGAAAGAGCCCGCCGCTCTCGCCGGGTTTGTCCGCGCCGGTGTAGTCTACCCCAAGGTGATCACACCCCGCCTGTGTCAGCGCCCGTCCGCGGCGTGTTCGTGCGACAAAGCCCACCTGCAACAGGAATGGCTCGACGACATCCTCGAGCGTGCCCGCGTCTTCGCTGAGTGTCGCCGCGACAGCCTCCAGGCCGACAGGCCCGCCGCGGTATGTCGTAGCGATCGTCCGCATGTACCGCCGATCCAGTTCATCAAGCCCGGCATCGTCTACGCCTTCGAGTTTCAACGCCGCGAGCACGGTCTGCATGGTCACGCGCCCGTCCGCCTTCACCGCGGCATAGTCACGCACACGCCTGAGCAGCCTGTTCGCGATGCGCGGGGTGCCCCGCGATCGGCGGGCGATGGCATCGAGGGATTCTGGGTCGGTCTGCCTGAGCCCCAGCAGCCCCGCGCTGCGAGAAAGAATCCTGACGAGGTCTTCCAGGTCGTAGTACTGAAGGTGGTGCACCAGCCCGAACCGCGAGCGCAGCGGCGAAGAGAGCAGCCCAGCCCGGGTTGTAGCGCCCAGGAGGGTGAATGGTTTGCAACGCACCTGCACAGTTCTGGCCGCCATGCCGCTGTCGAGCGTGACATCAATCCTGAAGTCTTCCATCGCGGGATAGATGAACTCTTCCACGGCGATGGGGAGGCGGTGCACCTCATCAATGAACAGGATGTCCCCGTGGCCCAGCCGCGTGAGCGCCGAGACCAGGTCTGTGCCGCGCGTGAGCGCCGGGCCCGATGTGGCGACGATCTTCCCGCCCATCTCGTTGGCCAGAACATGAGCCAGGGTTGTCTTGCCGAGCCCCGGCGGCCCGTGAAGCAGCATGTGCTCGAGGGGGTCGCCCCGCCCCTTCGCGGCGGCGATGGCGATACGCACCCGCTCGATCAGGTCGCGCTGGCCGATGTACTCGCCGATCTCGGTCGGGCGCAGCGCCCAGTTGATCTGCTCGTCCTGCGGCAAGGGTTGATTTGTCAGGAGCCGGTCCGTGGCCATCAGGCCAGAGGATACGTCGCCCGCCCTCAGTCCATCGGCAGGCCCTTGGTTCGCCACAACTGCTCGAGTCTGGTCAGCGTGGTCGGCTCCCACACCGAGCCGTCGGGCAACTCGGTCCGCACGAACTCACCCGTTTCGCGGTAGTAACTCACCTGCGCCGGCCGGTCTTCCGCAAGCCGCGTGGTGATGCGCCACCCTTGCCCGGTGGGGAGAGACTCGAGCGTGTCGCGGCGCAGACGGATCGTGGTGGCCTGCGATTGGTACGCATAGAAACCATGCTCAGCCTGAGCCCCGCTCCGCACCAGCAGGTGCGGAAGAAGAATGGCCTCGACCTGGCTCACATACCCCTCGCCCTGGATCGAAGGGCGGTGTGTCTGGGGGGTAGCGCCGGTTCCTTCAACCTTCACGATCATGCTTGTGCCGGTGCGTGCGCCCGCCTCGGTGAAGTGTTGGCGTGCATCCTTCACTTTGACCCCGTTGCGAACCGTCCAAGCCTCGTTCTCGCGGTCGGCAGACACAAAGTAGACACTCTGGGAATCAACGATCATGCCGCCGCCGACCACGCGGGCGTCCATCCGAACGATGTACCCCTCCTGTCGGTCATTGCCGCCCCGTGTGCCCGTGGCCCGGTCCATGTCAGACCGGGTCCCGGCTATCAGCCGAATACGCCGGTATCCCAACTCCACGGCTTCCGAATCACTCCCGCTCGACGTTGGGCGGTAGAGCCGCTCCCAGCGCTCGCCGTTGGCCGCGATGATCTCCCGGATGGCTTCGTCGCTCGCCGTTTCCATCAGTCGCCGACCGGCGGCGATCGCCGCGGCCCTCAATGACTGGATCTTCGAAGGATCTTCGATCATCGCAGCGGCGATGACCGTCTGGAACATCGGCTTCGTTCGAGCAAGTTCCGCATCGGTGGTCAACAGCTCGAAGGTGATGAACTGCCCCGGCATGGTCTGAAGCACAGCAAAGCCGCGAACCAGGTCGTTCTTCCCCTCAATCGCCGGAACCTGTGCGTACCAACGCACCGCCGGAAACCCGGAAATCAGCAGTGGGGGGGCACCGGCTTGAGGCTCCCTCGACAACAGCCGGCCTTGCGTGCGGATCGTCTCGCTCGATTGGTCTTTGATTCCCACCGCCTCGAGCAGCGTGAGAAGCGCGGCATCCGCGACTTGTTCAACCGTCACATCCGGCGCGGCGGCCGGCGTTGCCACCTTGATCGCCCAGGAAGCATCCGCAGCGCTGATGCGTGCATTGATCTGATTCCCTGCGGTATCGACCTGCCCGATCGTACCGGCTGGGATGAAAAGCGTGAGCCCCACGTTGTCGAGTTTCAGCGGTTCCTCGGCAAACTCAACGGCACCCGGGTTCGCCACCGGCGCATTGCGGGCCGGCAAACTCGGGGAGGGCCCCTGCGCCCATGCCGGTTGGGCAAGGAGCAAGGCCCCCCCCCAAACCAGGGATGCCGCGGTCACAAAGGACAAAGTGGGGCGAGATTGAGCGGGCATTGGGCTCCTCCGAGCAAAGTGTGGGGCACGAGACGTTTGATTATCGGCACGACGGTTGTTCTTGGCGCGTAAGGAGAACACCAGCAAGGAGGGTCCGAAATTCGCAGATAGGGTTGTGTTTGGAATTGTGAGCGGAGAGTAAGGAGGGAAGCGGAAACGTGAGGGGCGTGCGGCAGACGCCGGGAAGGGATGGCGGGCAATCATGTCCGGCAGAAGGGCCAAGTTGAACCGCAGGTATGGGCTACGTGCCGTTTGACTTGCCGCGGAAGACTCCTAGCATTGAGGCCCTGCTGGTCGCGAGACTATCAGGCGAAGCCGGTGTGTACCGGTTTCGGAGGCGTCTTTGACACCTCAGGACGGCGAACGAGAACTTTTGGCGTGAGACTACGCGCATGATGGGCGGCAAAATCAGAATCCGGATGGAGGCCTACGACCACATGGCGCTCGACGCATCCGCCAAGGAAATCGTCGAGCACGCCAAGCGTACCAACGCGAAGGTGGCCGGGCCGATCCCTCTCCCGACGCGGATCGAGCGCTACACGGTGCTCCGCTCTCCGTTCATCGACAAGAAAAGCCGCGAGCAGTTCGAGATCCGCACGCACAAGCGGATCATCGACATCATCGAGCCCAACGCCCGCACGGTTGAAGCACTCAACCGGCTCGTCGTTCCGGCCGGTGTGTTCGTGAAGATCAAGGCATAATCGTCCAGCCCGTCCGCGTACCGCGTGGCGGGCTGGTGAGTTTTGGGTGTTCGCAAGTTACGCTCGGTAAACGAGGCACGGAAGGCTGACCATGGGGCTCTCCATTCTTGGAAAGAAGATCGGTATGACTCGGGTGTACACCGAGCAGGGTGTTTCCACGCCCGTCACGGTGATCGAGGCCGGTCCCTGCGTCGTCACCCAACTCCGCACGAATGAACGGGATGGGTACACCGCCGTTCAGATCGGCTACGGCGACATCAAGGCGAAGAACAGCACGATCCCGCTCATTGCCCACGACTTCAAGGCCGGCTCGGCGCCACGCCGCCACCACCGCGAGTTCCGCGTCTCAGAATCTGAGATCGCCAAGTTCACGGTGGGCCAGAGCCTGACCGTGAAAGATCTTGAGGGCACGCCGTACGTTGATGTGGTGGGCCAGAGCAAGGGCAAGGGCTTTGCCGGCACCATGAAGCGTCACAACTTCAAGGGCCTCACCGCCAGCCACGGCACCGAACGCAAGCACCGCTCGCCGGGCTCCATCGGCTCACTCTGCTCCAACCGCGGTTTCGGCGGTGGTGTCAAGAAGGGCAAGAAGATGGCCGGCCACATGGGCGACGAGCGCGTTACCGTGCGCAGCATCGACATCGTCCGCATCGACCCGGACCGCAATCTGATTCTCGTCAAGGGCTCTGTCCCCGGCGCCAACAATGGCCTGGTGGAGATCCGCCCCTCCATCCGCCTCTACAAGACCAAGGGCAAGAAGGCCGCCGCGGCGGCCGGCAAGAAGTAACTTTCGACGTTTCCTTCCTGGCGAGCCCTCGTAAACCCCGGGCCGTTACAGGGAACGAAGACAACCGTTGGTTTTCAGGGTTTGCCGCCGGTCGATGCGTGAATCATCGGTCGGCGGGCTCGGCAGGTCAGGGCGTGATCCACGCCTGAAACCACCGGGAACAGACAACCTAGGCCGCCCCGTTTACCACACGGGGCGGCGGCAAGCCGAGTCAAGTCCGATCGGCTCTCCACCGGGTGATCCCGGTGCCCCTTGTCGGCGAGGGATTGAGAGTCAGACGGATAGGCAAAGAGTGCGGCCCCGGGCTTTGTTGCCCGGGCAACCCGCCAGGCGTCAGACGAGGTAAAGACAGATGAATGTCCCCGTCTATAACATGCAGGGTGCGCAGGTCGCCGAAATGGCGATCGACGAAGTATCCCTGGGCGGCAAGGTCAATCCTTCGCTCGTGAAGCAGGCGTACGTGATGTACCACGCGAACCTGCGTCAGGGTTCGTCGCGCACACGCAACCGTCACGAGGTCGAGGGTTCGACCAAGAAGATGTACAAGCAGAAGGGCACCGGCAACGCCCGCCACGGCGACCGCAAGGTCAACCTCTTCAAGGGCGGTGGCCACGGCCACAGCAAGAAGCGAGAGCGCGAAGACTACCGCCTCGACATGCCCAAGAAGATGCGCCGCAAGGCCAACCGCAACGCTCTTCTGGCCAAACTCATCGACAACGAGGTTCGCGTCGTCGAGAACATCGCGTTCGACGGGCCCCGCACCAAGGCCTTCAAGCAGTTCCTCGAGGCCATCAAGGTGGACAAGTCCGCCCTCGTCGCCCTGGCGATGAACGATGAAGCCTCCAAGGCTGTCATCCTCTCGGGCCGCAACGTGGACGATGTCACCCTCGTCCGCTGCGACCAGATCAACTGCTTCAACATGCTCAACCACCGCTACCTGGTGATCTCCAGGGGCGAACTCGAGGCGTGGCTCAGCGGCCCCTCCTCGCAGATCGGTAAGGACGCCAAGGTCAGCCCGATGGGCCGCACCGATTCCGCCAAGAACGGGGGGAACTCATGAGCGCCAACGTCGCCGCAGAGTACATCATCAAGCGCCCGCTCCTCTCCGAGAAGAGCACCTTCGCTTCCAACGAGCAGAAGCGTTACACCTTCCTTGTTGATCCCCGCGCGTCCAAGACCGAGATCAAAGACGCTGTTCAGCAGATCTACAAGGTCCGCGTCGTCGGCGTCAACACCCAGATCCGCAAGGGCAAGGCCCGCCGCCTGAAGTACGGCGTTGTCCCCGGGGCGATCCGCAAGACCGCCGTCATCCGCCTCCACAACGAGGATTCCATCGAGTTGTTCTGACCGCCCCCCGAGGGCGGGTCAGCAGACCCGGAGACCACCCATGCCAATCCGCATCTACAAGAAGACCAGCGCGGGCCGTCGAAACGCCTCGGTCAACATGCACACCGAGGTCACCAAGAAAGACCCGGAGAAGTCCCTCCTTGCGCCGATCACCAAGACCGGCGGCCGCAACCACACCGGCGTCATCACCTCGCGCGGCATGGGCGGCGGCGCCAAGCGCCAGTACCGCATCATCGACTTCAAGCGTCGTGACCGCGACGGCATCGACGGCACCGTCATCGGCATCGAGTACGATCCCAACCGTACCTGCCACATCGCCCTCATCCAGTACGCCGACGGTGTCAAGCGATACATCGTCGCTCCCGCCGGCCTCACCGACGGAATGACCATCTCGACCTCCTCCACAGGCCCGGTCGAGCCCGCCGTCGGCAACTGCATGTGCCTGCGTGACATCCCCGCCGGCCTCGATGTTCACTGCGTCGAGATCATCCCCGGCCAGGGGGCGCAGATGTGCCGCTCCGCCGGCTCATACGCCAAGTTGAGCAACAAAGAGGGCGACTACGCCACCCTCATCCTTCCCAGCGGCGAAGTCCGCCGCGTCCCCCTTGCCAGCCGAGCCACCATCGGCCAGGTCGGCAACCCCGACCACCGCCTCCGCCAACTCGGCAAGGCGGGTCTCTCGCGTCACCTGGGCATCCGCCCCAAGACGCGCGGCATCGCCAAGAGCCACCACGCCCACCCGATGGGCGGCGGCTCGGGACGAAGCAAGGGCAACCGTCCTCCCTGCGGCCCCACCGGCGTTCACGCCAAGGGCGGCAACACCCGCAAGCCCACGAAGGCAAGCAGCAGTCTGATTATCCGCCGCCGCGTCAGCAAGCGCTACGGCCAGAAGTTCTGAGGCTCGCGACACACGCCAGGAGTAGTTAAGGAACACAGATCATGGGACGCAGCCTGAAGAAAGGTCCGTTTGTCGACGAGAAACTCTACCGCAAGGTAGAGAAGATGAACACCGCGCGCCGCAAAGAAGGCATCAAAACCTGGGCGCGCCGGTGCACCATCGTTCCCGAGTTCGTCGGCCATACGTTCAAAGTGCACAACGGCAAGAGCTTCCTCGACGTCTTCGTGACCGAGGACATGGTGGGGCACAAGCTCGGCGAGTTCAGCCCCAGCCGCACCTTCCGTGGCCACACCAACAAGAAGGAAGGCATCGAAGGGGGCAAATCGTGAAGATTTCCGCTCGCAAACTCACAGCCGCCATCGGCAAGGCCGGCATCCTCCCCGAGCAGCTCGCGGAGAGCATCGCCGAAGGATCACTGCGCGTCGACGACGCGGCCCGCGCCATCCGCAACTGGTCGCGCGGTGTTGACCACCCCCGTTGCAAGGCCCCGCACGTCGCACGCATGGCCTCCGCCCTGGGTGTCGAGCCCAAGGACCTGGTGGTCTTCACCAGCCGTGTCTACAGCCACCGCGGCAGCCCCCGCAAGGCCAAACTCCTCACCGACCTCATCCGCGGCAAGTCGGCCGACCAGGCCCTCAACCTGCTCGCCTTCTCGCCCAAGCGGGCCGCTGTCAACGTCCGCAAGGCGCTCCTCGCCGCCATCGCTGACGCACAGATGGCCGACGCCAGCGAATCCTCACTCGTGGTCTGTGAGAGCCGTGTGGATCAGGGCACCCGCCTCAAGCGGTTCCAGCCCAAAGACCGCGGCCGCGCCCACCCCATCATCAAGCCCATGGCCCACATCACGGTCAGCGTTGAGGAGCGCAAGGGCAAGTAACATCAGCCGAGTCTCCCAAGACCGTCAGCAGGGCCGCCGCGGCCCACACCAGGTGAACACGCATGGGACAGAAGACACATCCATTCGGACTCCGACTCGGCATCACCGAGGCTCACCGCAGCCGCTGGTACGCGCCCAAGGCGCTCTACGGCGAACTCCTCGTCGAAGACCAGAAGATCCGCAAGTGGCTCGACAAGCGGCTCAACCGCCGTCCGCCAAACGCCGCGGTCTCCGATATCCACATCGAGCGCACGCGTGAAGAACTCAAGGTCATCGTGAAGACCGCCCGCCCGGGCCTGGTCATCGGCCCCAAGGGCGCCGAGATCGACCGCATGACCGAAGAACTCCAGTACATGACCGGCCGAAAGGTCGCCATCTCGGTCATCGAGATCAAGAACGCAGACCTCGATGCCCAGCTCATCGGCGAGAGCATCTGCGAACAGCTCGTCAAGCGTGCTTCCTTCCGCCGCGTGGTGAAGATGAAGTGCGACGCCGCGATGAACGCCGGCGCGAAGGGTGTGAAGGTGCAGATCAGCGGCCGCCTGGGCGGCGCCGAAATGAGCCGCACCCTCGATGTCCGCCTCGGCTCGCTCCCCCTCTCGACCCTGCAGGCGCAGATCGAGTACGGCTTTGCCGAAGCCTTCACAACCTACGGCGCCATCGGGTGCAAGGTGTGGGTCTACAAAGGCATGTACACCACCGCCGAGGACGAATCCGCCTCGAACGCCGCGGGCGGACGGGCGCGTGCACGCGGCCGCAAGTGATCAGGTTTGTGCGGGTGCTGGTTGTTGGTCTGTGATTTGTGTCAGAACATCCGTGCCGGCCGGGACACACCCGCGGCACTGTGAACGCGGGAGTTGATCCATGGCCTTGATGCCCAAAAGAGTGAAGTACCGCAAGGAGATGCGGCGAGTCCGCGACCGCAAGGCGACCAAGGGCAACTACGTCGCCTACGGCGATTACGGCCTTCAGGCGCTCGAGGGCGACTGGATCAGCGGCCAGATCCTTGAAGCCGGGCGCATCGCCAGCCAGCACTTCCTCAAGCGAGAGGGCAAGCTCTTCATCCGTGTCTTTCCGGACAAGCCCATCAGCAAGAAGCCGCTCGAAACGCGAATGGGCACCGGCAAGGCCGACGTGGACTACTGGGCGGCACGCGTCAAGCCCGGCACCATCCTCTTCGAGATCGCGGGCGTGCCCGAGCCCACGGCCAAACTCGCCCTCCTCCGCGCCGCGATGAAGATGCCCGTCCGGTGCCGATTCGTCGCCCGCCGTGTCCGCGTCTGATGCATCACCCCCGCGGCGTGCCCCAGTTGTGATCGGTCTTGTCAGGTCGGTGTGAAAGGTTTGGAGTCAAGCGATGAAAGGCAATGAAGTCAGAGCCATGCGCGACGAAGAGATCAAGCTCGAGCTGGCAAAGCTCCGCAACGAACTCTTCGACATGCGCAGCCAGGCCGTCACCGAGAAGGTCGAAGACACCAGCAAGTTCAGCAAACTCCGCAAGGACATCGCCCGCCTGCTCACCGAGCAGCACCGGCGCACCCTCGCGGCCACAGCCTCTTAACACCACCGGGGCCGTACCCCGCTCAGAGCAATCTCAAGCCCCACGCCCATACACGGAAACCACAGCGATGGCAGCCACAGTCAAGAAGAAGATCGCGGTCAAGCAGGCGGGCGGACTCAGCGGCACCCGTCAGGGCGTCGTCGAGTCCGACTCCCGGTCAACCTCCCGCCGCGTCGTCGTCAACTACATGGCCATGCACCCCAAGTACGGCAAGTTCGTGCGCCAACGCACCATCCTCCAGGTGCACGACGAGAACAACCTCTCCCACACCGGCGACGTCGTCGAGGTTGCTCCCTGCCGCCCCCTGAGCAAGTCCAAGCGTTGGACGCTCGTCCGAGTGGTCGAGAAGCGCGGCCAGCAGGCCGCCGCCCTCAAGAGCGTCACCGAACTCCAGAAATGAATGCCGCTCCCGGATGTTCCGGGAGGGTGAAAGGCGGTCAGATCCCATGCTTCAACAGGAAACCAGGTGCGAAGTCGCGGATAACTCGGGCGCCAAAATCGCCTACGTGATCCGCGTGTACGGCGGCTCGACCGCCACCGGCAAGTTCACACGCCGCATGGCCGGTGTGGGCGACCGTGTCTTCGTATCCATCAAGAAGGCCCTCCCCGGGTCCGACGTCAAGGCGGGCGACAAGAGCAAGGCTGTCGTGGTTCGCACCACCAAGCCCGTCCGTCGTGCCGACGGCTCCTATGTCAAGTTCGACAGCAACGCGGTCGTCCTCATCCAGGAAGACGGCAACCCCAAGGGCACACGCATCTTCGGGCCAGTCGCGCGTGAACTCCGCGACCGCAACTACATGAAGATCGTCTCGCTCGCGTCGGAGGTCATCTAAGAGCTGCGGGGCTCTGCCGAGCACCGCCGCGACGCGTCAACGCCCCCCCGGAGCGTTCGCACACAGGAAGGAACAGGAAGAGATGCCAGCCCACGTTCGAAAAGGCGACACCGTCATCATCCGCACCGGCAGCAACAAAGGCCAGATCGGTGAGGTGATCCGCGTCGACACCAAGAACTTCTCCGTCATCGTCAAGGGCGTGAACCTGCGCACCAAGCACCTGCGCCCCTCACGCACCAACCCCCAGGGCAGCATCATCACGAAGGAAGCCCCGATCCACATGAGCAACGTCAGCCCTGTGGTTGACGGCAAGCCCGTGCGTGTCGGCTTCCGCATCAACCCGGACGGCAGCAAGGTCCGTGTCGCCCGGCGCGCCGGCAAAGACCTCAAGGTCCTCAACACCGTTCACGGGCCGCGTCAGCGTGCCGCGAAGAGCTGATCCCGCAGTCTCTTCTCTCCCCCGATACACCATCAGGTCACAGTTCAACACGATCAAGCGAGAAGCGAGTCATGGCCAAGGACGAAAACAAGCAGACCCCCGGCGAGCAGACGGCCAAGAAGCCCGCGTCGGGCAAGAAGGGCGCTGGCAAGCACGCCGCCGCCGAGCAGGACACCGGCCCCGCGCAGCCCCCGCGCCTCCGGGTCCGCTTCGAGCAGGAGGTCCGCGCCAGCGTCGCTGAGAAGTTCGGTATCTCGAACCGAATGCAGCAGCCAACCCTCGAGAAGATCGTGGTCAACGTCAACATGGGCCGCCACCTCGAGGGCAACAAGATCCCGCCGCACATCCGCACGCAGGTTCTCGACACCATCGTGCGGGTCACGGGCCAGCGCCCCGTGGTGATCAAGGCCCGCAAGAGCGTGTCGAACTTCAAAGTCCGCGAGGGGGCCGAGACCTCCGCGATGGTCACGATCCGCCGCGACCGCATGTGGCACTTCCTCGACCGCCTGATCAACCTCGCCACCCCCCGTATCAAGGACTTCCGCGGCCTGCCCGACAAGTCCTTCGACCGCCAGGGCAACTACTCCATGGGCCTCACCGAGCAGGGCGTATTCCCTGAAATCAACATGGCCGACGCCCAGTTCACCCACGGCATGCACATCAACATGTGCTTCAGGAACTCGAGCCCCGACCTCACCAGGCACGTCCTCGAACAACTCGGCATGCCCTTCCGCAAGCCCGAACAGACGCGATGATTCTTCCCTTCCCACACAGACCCGCACACCCGATGCACACGGCGACCAACGCCAACGCCCGGAGAAGTTGAAATGGCCACAAAAGCACAAGTCGCCAAGAGTCGGCGCAAGCCCAAGTTCAGCACCCGCGTCGTGCGGCGATGTGAACTCAGCGGGCGCGCACGAGGCGTCTACCGCAAGTTCCGCATCAGCCGCATCATGCTCCGCAAACTCGCCCTCGAGGGCAAAATCCCGGGCATGCGCAAGGCCAGCTGGTGACTTTCAAGCCAAACCTCTCGACCATGACACGCACGATCAACTCCGGAAAGAACGAGGACTGAGATGGCGATCAACGACCCAATCGCGGACATGCTTACCAGAATCCGCAACGCCCTGCGGAACAAGGCCAAGACTGTCGACTGCGTCAACACCAAAGTGTGCCGCGGCATCGCCGGCGTGCTCCGTGACGAGGGGTACATCGACGGCTTCGACATCATCGAAGACGGCCGCCAGGGCGTCATGCGCGTCCGCATCCGCTACACCGCCGCCGGCGAGCCCGCCCTCCACAGCCTCGTGCGTGAGAGCAAGCCCGGCCGCCGCGTCTACCGCGGCGTCGACGACCTCCCCAGGCCCCTCCAGGGCCTCGGCGTCGCCATCGTCAGCACCCCCAAGGGTGTTCTCTCAGACCGCAAGGCCCGTGAAGCCCGTGTCGGCGGCGAACTCCTCTGCACCATCGAGTAACCACACACCGGCGGAAGCCCGCGCTCAGCCGCGGCGAGCCGCACGCCAAGGAGCGATCAGTCATGTCCCGTATCGGTAAAAAGCCTGTGCCCGTCCCCGCGGGTGTCAAAGTCAGCATCGGCAAGGGTTCTCTCACCATCGAGGGCCCCAAGGGTAAACTCGACCTCAAGGTTCCTCACCAGGTCAGCACGGTCTGGTCCGAGGGTTCCCGCGAAGTTGAGGTCTCTCTGACCGACGGCTACACGCCCGACGATAAAGCCGCCAATGCGCTCTGGGGCACCACACGCGCTCACATCCGCAACATGATCGACGGAGTCACCAAGGGCTTCGAGCGTCGCATGGAAGTCGTCGGCGTCGGCTGGACAGCCGCCGTCACCGGCAACTCGCTCAAGATGACGCTTGGCTTTGCCAACCCGATCATCATGCCCGTCCCCGCCGGTCTCACCGTCAAGGTGGACAAGCAGATCGTCTCTGTCTCCGGGCCGGACAAGCAGCTCGTCGGCCAGTTCGCCTCCGCGATGCGCTCCAAGCGCAAGCCCGAGCCGTACAACGGCAAGGGTGTCAAGTACGTCGAGGAAGTCATCGTCCGCAAGCAGGGCAAGCAGTTCGGCGCCTGATCCAGCACACGTTCATCAGCAAGTTACGAAGGTTCCTCCCATGGACAAGAACACCAGCAAAGCCCTCCGCCGCTCACGACGCCGAATCGGCATCCGCAAGCGCATCATGGGAACCTCAGAGCGCCCCCGCCTGAGCGTCTACAAGTCCCTCAACCACATCTACGCCCAGGTCATCGACGACCTCCGCGGCGTCACCCTCATCGCCGCGTCCTCCGCCGAGAAAGAACTCAACCTCAAGGCCACGGGCAACGCTTCCGCCGCCGCCAAGGTTGGCGAACTCCTCGCCCAGCGGGCCAAGGGCAAGGGCGTCGCCAAGGTCGTCTTCGACCGCAGCGGCTTCAAGTTCCACGGCCGCATCAAGGCCCTCGCAGACGCCGCCCGAACCGGCGGGCTTGATTTCTAAGTATCACTCGCACGATCCCCACACACGCGTCCGATCCCCTCACCCCCGGCCGGACGAACGAGAGCAGCCATGGAGCAAGCAAAGAAGCAAGTTGTCGAGGTCATCGACGAGGGCGCGCATGTCGAGTCCTCCAACATCGGCGTCGACCGCACCTCGACCACCGTCAAGGGCGGACGCCGGTTCTCTTTCGGCGCGCTCATCGTTGTCGGTGATCGTCGCGGCCGCGTCGGCTTCGGGTACGGCAAGTCCAACGAAGTCCCCGCCGCCATCGAAAAGGCCGAGAAGTACGCCAAGCGATCGATGATCTCTGTGCCCCTCCTGGGAAGCACCATCCCGCACGAGGTCGAGGGCAAGTACTCAGCCAGCAAAGTCCGCCTCATCCCTGCCGCGCCGGGTACCGGCGTCGTCGCCGGCGGCACCGTCCGCACCATCCTTGAGAAAGCCGGCATCACCGACTGCCTCACCAAGTGCTACGGCTCCACCAACAAGCGCAACGTCGTCAAGGCTGTCTTCGACGGCCTCAGCCGCCTCCGCATGAGCGGCCGCATCTCCTCCGCCCGTGGCCTCGACCTGGGACTCACCGAGATCGAGAACAAGATCGAGCGCGGCAAGCGTTTCATGCCCGCCGTCTCCGCCCGCAAAGACCGCGTCAAGGGCCCGGTCAACACCGTCGACGATCACTCCCGCAAGGGTGGTCGAGGCCGCGGTGGCCCGCGCCGCCGCAACGTTGACACGCAGCCCGCCGACCAGCCCGCTCCCCCCGCCGCGGATGCATCCGCCTCCAACGCCTGATCCAAGACAGATACCCGTCGCACGCTGTGCGCCAGCGACGGCCGACCGAACGGAGTGACACACCATGATGATCCATGACATCACCGCCCTCGCGGGCGCCTACAAGAATCGCAAGCGCGTCGGGCGCGGCGAAGGCTCCGGCCACGGCAAGCAGTCCGGCCGCGGCAACAAGGGCGCCAGCAGCCGCTCGGGCTACTCGCGCAAGCGCTCCTTCGAGGGCGGCCAGATGCCCTATTTCCGCCGCCTCCCCAAGTTCGGCTTCACGAACGCCCCCTTCAAGGTCGAGTTCTGGACCGTCAATATCGGCGACATCATCTCGCACCCCGACTTTAAGTCCGGTGGTGAGATCAACGCCGCCACCCTGATCGCCGCCGGCCTTGTCCGCGACGAAAGCCGCGACCTCAAGATCCTCGGCAGCATGGGTAAGGCCCAGGGCGTGAAGGCCAAGTACACCGTCGTCGCCGCCCGTGTCACGGCCTCGGCCCGCAAACTCGTCGAAGACGCCGGCGGTTCGGTGAACGAAACCGGCACCCGCCGCGACCGTGTCCGCGGCATCGACCGCAACTCGGAAGACAAGACCCCCAAGAACCTCACCAAGAAACTCCGCCGCGGCAACAACAAGAAGTCGGCCCCAGCGCCCGCCGCCGAGTAATCCCGGTTCTACCATACCGCCGTTCGGCTCCGCCGTCCGGCCAGCAGTCCTCAGCGATGGGCCGGTCCTGTTGGGCCGGCCCATGCTCTTTCCCCCTCAGTCTCTTTCGCACCCGTGCCGGTGCAGGGAATGTCCAGATGTTCCAGACGTTGGTCAACGTCTTCAAAGTCCCCGAACTCCGCGGCAAAATCCTCTTCACCCTGGGGATGCTGGTCGTCTTCCGCATCGGCCACTGGGTCCCCCTGCCCGGTGTCGATCAGACCGAACTCGCCAAGGCCTTCAGCGCCGCCACCAGCGACGGGTCTACCTTCGCGCGCCTGGCCAACTTCGTCTCCATCTTCTCGGGCGGGGCGCTTTCCCACTCCACCATCTTCGGCCTGGGCATCATGCCCTACATCACCGCCGGCATCATCTTCCAACTTCTTCAAACCGCCCTTCCTCAACTCAAGAAACTCCAGGAAGAGGGCATGTCCGGCCGCCAGAAAATCATGGAGTACACGCGCTACGCCACCGTCGCGCTGTGCATCATGCAGGCCATCGGCTGGCTCACCTTCCTGGCGCAGCAGAACCTGATCCTCCCGCAATGGCGTGAGAACCCCATCTGGTGGATCATGGGCGTCTCAGCGCTCACCGC
Organism: Phycisphaeraceae bacterium; assembly: GCA_019636615.1. GTDB lineage: Bacteria > Planctomycetota > Phycisphaerae > Phycisphaerales > UBA1924 > UBA2402. Next base: position 322,905 of record JAHBXF010000002.1, read on the forward strand.
CGGCACCATGTTCCTCATGTGGCTCGGCGAGCAGATCGACAAGCACGGCATCGGCAACGGCGCCTCCATGATCATCATGGCCGGCATCGTCGGCGGCATCCCCAGCGCCTTCATGTCCCTGCGTGCCAACTTCGATCCAAGCGACCCCAAGAAAATCGGCTGGATGGGCATCATCCTCCTCGCCGCTGGTTTCGTCGTGGTCGTCGCCAGCGCGGTCATCATGACCATCGCGCAGCGTCGCATCCCGGTGCAGCAGGCCAAGCACACCCGCGGCCGCAAGGTGTACGGCGGTCAGAAGAGCTACCTGCCCCTGCGTGTCAACCACGGCGGCGTGATGCCCATCATCTTTGCCAGTTCCCTCATGATGTTCCCCTCGCTCCTCTTCAGCAGCATGCGCGAGTGGATCCAGGGCGCTGTCACCGCCCGCGCCCAGGCCGACCTTGCCCAGGGCATCGAGGCCGCGTCTCAAGACTCGGTCTGGCTCGATATCGCCACCTTCCTCAGCGATGCCTTCAACCCGGGCGAGTTCCCCTACGTCTTCCTCTACATCCTCATGGTCTATTTCTTCAGTTACTTCTGGATCACGGTCCAGTTCAACCCCGAAGAAATGAGCAAGCAACTCAAGGACAACGGCTCCTTCATCCCCGGCCTGCGCCCCGGCCCGAGAACAGCCGAGTATCTCGAAACCGTGATGTCCCGCATCACCTTCGTCGGTGCCGGCTTCCTGGCGCTGGTGGCCATCATGCCCACCGTCATCAACAGCGCGATGAACATTGACTACGTTGTCACGCAGTTCCTCGGCGGCACAGGCCTGCTCATCGTGGTCTCTGTCACCATGGACGTGCTCCAGCGCATCGAGGCAAACCTCCTGATGCGCAACTACGCCGGCTTCCTCGGCGGTGGGGGAGATGAGCCCGGCCCGCGTCTGCGCGGGCCAAGGTTCTAAACCCGCGCCGCGTGCGCCCCGGCGTTCACACGCACATCACCCCCCGCGACGCCCAGCGCGCCGCGGGGGGTCTTTGTGCGCAAACACTCGCCCACGCCGCCACACACATCAGGCCCGGCACCACGACCGCCCAACTGGGCGCGATCATCGCCGACCACCTCCTCCGGCACAACGCATCGTCTGTCATGCTCGGCGCGTCGTTCGACGCCCGCCGACCCTTCCCGGCGTGCGTCGCCATCAACGTCAACGAAGAAGTGACGCATTCGATACCCGGCCCGCGCATTCTCCGCGGTGGTGACATCGTCACCATCGACCTCGCCGTCCGTGCTCCGGGCGAGCACGGCCTCTGCGCAGACGCCGCCATCACGCGAGTCGTCGGCCCCGCCGCCGACCATTCCCGGGCGAGAACACTGCTGGCCGCCGCCCGCTCAGCCCTGGCCGCGGCCCTGAGCATCCTGCGCCCCGGCGTGCTTTGGGATGATGTCGTCTTCGCCGCCTCGGCCGCCGCACGCCGTCACCAGGCGTGTCTGATCCCTCAACTCGCCAGCCACGGCATCGGCCATGATCTCCACGAGGTGCCCGTCCTTCCCTGGCAACCGGGCTCGGGCATCACGCTCGCCAGAGGCATGACCCTTGCCATCGAGCCCGCAGTTGTCGAAGGGCTTTCTCCGCCCGCACTCATCGAACTCGATGATGGCTGGACGACCATCACTCCCGATCGCCGCTGGGCCGCATTCGAGGAGCGAACCGTCCGCCTGACCCGTCACCACGCCCAGATCCTCACCCCTGCCTTGACATCGAGTCCCGCTTGAGCCTTTCACATCCTCCCCTTGCCCGGGCATCCATCCCTTCCCGGCCCGCGCGGCGTGTCTACCCTTGTTTCCCCCGTTTCGATCTGAGTCCCCGGACAGGAATGCATGAGCAAGCAAGACGACAAGTTCACCTTCGAAGCCGTAGTTACCGAGGCACTCCCGAACGCCATGTTCAAAGTGCGGCTTCCCAACGAGCAGAAATCCGAAGTGCTTGCATACGTCTCTGGCAAGATGCGCATGAACTACATCCGCATCCTCCCGGGTGATCGCGTCACGGTTGAAATCAGCCCCTACGACCTCACCAAAGCACGAATCACCTTCCGCCATTGAGCGTGGGCCATGCGGACGCCCCTCTCCGTGGGCGACCCGTGGTTCGTAAAATGGAAGGGTGTCTCGGGGGCTGTTCAAGAAAATTCACAGCCGCCAGGGCACTGCCCGACAGGTGACACCCCGCCGCGCTGCGCCTAAGATCAAGGCCCGGCGCATTTCTCGGCAGTGTGCCCCCGTTGAGGGAGCATCCCGGTCCCGCGTCGCTCAATCAGTTTCAGGTGCACCATGAAGGTCAAAGCCAGCGTCAAGAAAATGTGTGGTTCCTGCCAGGTTGTTCGCCGTAAGGGCAAACTCCGCGTGATCTGCAAGACAGATCCCAAGCACAAGCAGGTCCAGGGCTGATCCGCACAGGTGTCGAGCAGGCCCCAGCCGCGTTTCAACCGCGGGGCAAGGGCCACCGTGTCGAAGTTCACGCGCCGTGCCGATCGTCCAGGCCCGGCCTCACAAGTCAGGAGTAGTGGCGTGCCCCGTATCGCAGGTATCGACGTTCCCGACAAGAAGAAGGTCTACTACGCCCTCCAGTACATCCACGGCGTGGGCGAGAAGTTCGCCGCCGAGATCCTGGCCAAGGCTGGCGTTGATCCCAACACGCGCGCCTTCGAGGTGGACGAGGAAGCACTCGCCCGCATCAACTCCATCATCGATACCGATTACCTCGTCGAAGGTGCCCTGCGCCGACAGGTTCAACAGAACATCCAGCGCCTCAAGGACATCAAGTCCTACCGCGGCGACCGCCACCGCAAGGGCCTGCCCGTCCGCGGCCAGCGCACACAGTCCAACGCCCGCACCCGCAAGGGCCGCAAGAAGACCGTGGCCGGCAAGAAGGGCGTGAAGGCCAAGTAACCCGCGGCCGCCCTTCTCGGGCGCGCCCGCAGGGGTTTGCAGCAGAAGTTCGCCGGGGGCACATCCGCCCCGTGTCAAAGGTTCACCCGCCGCACCCGCGGCATTCAGTTCACACATCGGGTACGACCCCACGCGGGTCGGTCGATCCGAGGAGCGCTTTCATGGCCAAGAAGAGCAAGGTCCGCAAGAACGTCGTGCGTGGCATCGTCCACATCCGCGCGACCCAGAACAACACGATCGTCACCATCACCGATACCAACGGTGAAACCATCTGCTGGGACTCCGCCGGCACCATCGGCTTCAAGGGCGCCCGCAAGAGCACCCCCTTCGCCGCGACACGCGCCGCCGAACAGTCCGGCGGCAAGGCCCGCAAGATGGGCATGAGCGAGGTCGAGATCCGCATCCGCGGCTCGGGCGCTGGCCGCGAGAGCGCGGTCAACGGTCTGGTCGCTTCCGGCCTGCGAGTCACCGCCATCGAAGACCACACCCCGGTTCCGCACAACGGTTGCCGCCCCAAGAAGCGCCGCCGCGTCTGATCCATCCGACCCTTTCCGGCGCAGCGCTCTGGCCTTCACGCTGGGCGCCGCGCCGGTGATGTACGCAGTTTTTCGCGCCTCCGAACATGGCAGAAGGCCCCGCGCTCTCGGCGTGCGGGTGTCCGCGGCTGTTCGGGCGTTTGTTCCCTCCGGGATGTGCCGAGACCTGGAAACCTGCTCATGACGACCCGTGTCCGCTGGCGTGGCCTTGAACTCCCCACCCGTGTTGTAATCGACCCCAAATACCGCGGCGATACGTTCGGCCGTTTCATGATCGAGCCTTTCGAGCGGGGCTTCGGCACCACCGTCGGCAACAGCCTCCGCCGCGTGCTGCTCTCTTCTCTCGAAGGCGCCGCCGTTTCGAGCATCAAGATCAAGGGTGTTCAGCACGAGTTCTCGCCCATGAAGGGCGTGATGGAAGATGTCGTCGACATCGTTCTCAACGTCAAGAACCTTATCGTCAAGATGGAGGGCGACGAGCCCCGCACCATGAAGCTCGCGGCGCGCGGCCCCGGCGAAGTCACCGCCGACATGATCCAGGCTGACACCGCCGTCAACATCCTCAACAAAGACCTCGTCATCGCTACCCTGACCGACGCGGTCGATTTCGAGATGGACCTGCGCGTCACCAAGGGCCGCGGCTACGTCCCCGCCAGCGAGCAGTACAACAACCAGGAAGAGCAGGAAATCGGCCTGATCCACGTCGATTCCCTCTATTCCCCTGTCCAGCGCGTGCGCTACAAGATCGAAGAAACCCGCGTCGGTCAGCGCACCAACTACGACAAACTCACCCTCGAAATCTGGACCAACGGCACCGTCTCACCCGACATGGCCCTGGTTGAGGCCGCCAAGATCTTCCGCAAGCACCTCAACCCCTTTGTCCAGTACTTCGAACTCGGCGAAGAGCGGGTGAGCGAAGAGGCCGCCGCCGCCGCCAGCGTCGACGAAGACCTCATCCGCAAACTCAACATGCCCATCTCCGAACTCGAACTCTCGGTCCGGGCCAGCAACTGCCTCGAGTCCGCACGCATCGAGACGGTGGCGCAACTTGTCACCCAGACAGAAGCCGATCTTCTCAAACTGCGGTCCTTCGGTCGCACCTCCCTCCGCGAGGTCAAGCGCAAACTTCAGGACATCAGCCTCGACCTCAACACCAAACTCCCCGAGGGCTTCCAGGTCGCCCCCCCTCAGATGCCCGCCTGATCCCTCGCCAGTTCCAGGGGGTTCTCACCTCCTTCCTCACGCCTATCATCTTGGCCCGGCTTGTGCCGGCCGGCCCGAACGCGGCCGTTAGTTGGAGTTTCAGTCATGCGACACGGAAGAGCCGGATACCGCCTCGGGCGACGCACCGCACACCGCACGGCCATGCTGCGCAACCTCGCCGCTGGTCTGTTCGAGCACGGGCAGATCGTCACCACCATCCCCAAGGCCAAGGCCTTGCAGCCCTTCGTTGAGAAGATCATCACCCTTGCCAAGCGAGGTGATCTCTCCTCCCGACGCCTTGTCATCGCTCGCCTGGGCGGCGATCGTCGCGGCTTCGAGTGGCTCTACATGCCCAAGAAGCCCTCGGACGCCGAGAAGGAGCGCATGCAGCAGATCCGCGATCAGCATGCCCCCTTCTTCGAACTCCCCCAGAGCAGCGAAGTCGAGCGTAACCGCTACGGCGAACTCCGCCGCTCCCCCAAACTCGTCAAGCACATCTTCGACCGCGTTGCCCCCAAGTTCGCCGAGCGCCAAGGTGGCTACACCCGCATCGTCAAACTCGGCAAGTGGCGGATTGGTGACGCTGGCGAACTCTGCCTCATCCAGTTCGTCGGCAACGAAGAAGGCGCCGAGATCGGCGGTCAGGTCAGCAGCCGTCGCCGGATCGCCGACCGCCGCACCGCCTACTACGCCACCCTGCGTAAGGGCGGCGCTGAGGCCGCCTCCGCTCAGGCCTGACACGCACCGCCCGCGGCTTACGTCCGTATAACACCAGGATTTCCCCTCAACGCCCTTCCCCGGGGCGTTTTTCTTTTTTTCTCTTCCGAACCTTCCGCCATCCAAACCAGTAGGCAGTCGAATACCATTCGGTAGTCGTGTCCGGGCTCCCCAAAGACTTTCATACGCCGAAGTCATCAGCGGGGAACGCCCTTCAAACTGTTTGGTGACTTCGGCACAGGAGTTTTTCGATGAAAGCATCTACCCTCGGCCTCTTCGCGTGTATCGGCGCCCTCGCCCTCGTCACCGGCTGCAAGTCTTCCCAGAACACCGGCAGCATGGGCGCCACCGGCGGTTCATGCTCCGAGAAGTCTTCCTGCGCCACCACGTGCGGCACCAAGAAGGAAGGCAGCATGGGCACCGTGAGCGGCAAGACCTGCTCCGACAAGGCCTCCTCCTGCTCCGAGAAGGCTTCTTCCTGCTCCACCACCAAGGACGCCAACATGGGCGCCGTGAGCGGCACCGAGAAGAAGGGCTGCTGCCCCTCCAAGAAGGCCAACTGAGCCTCGTCCCGTTCCAGAGAGAGCGGGTTGACAACAAACTCAGGTCGTAGCCACCCGTTGGCGACGATCGACAAGGGCCGACGGCTTAAGCGCCGCCGGCCCTTTTTCATCCCCAGCCCGCCGCGCACCCTCACCCTGCGATCGTCTACACTCCGCGCCAATGTTCCAAGACCTCGACCAACTCCACGCGGCGGCCATGGCCGACCTTTCCGCCGCACACTCTGCCGAGTCACTCGAAGCCTGGCGGATCGCCTACCTGGGTGCCTCGGGCAAAATCAAGGCCGCGCTCGCCGGCCTCAAGGATGTTCCCAAGCAGGACAAACCCGCCGTCGGCGCCAGGCTCAACACGCTCCGCCAGAGCGTGGAGGCGGCCTTCGAAGAGCGCAAAGCGGCACTCGCCTCAACGCCCGCGCCCGCCGCGCAGCGCGTGGATGTGACTGAGCCCGGCATCATCAGCGCTCAGGCCGTCGGCAGGCGACACGTGATCTCCCGCGTGCGAGAAGAACTCGTGGAAGTCTTCGCACGCATGGGCTTTTCCGTCGCCGAAGGCCCCGAACTCGAAGACGATGCCCACAACTTCATCAAACTCAACATCCCTCCCGAGCACCCCGCCAGAGACCCCCTCGACAACTTCTATGTCGACGACCCCGCGCGCGCGGCTTCGCCCAGAATGATGCGCTCGCAGACCAGCACCGCGCAGATCCGCGTGATGGAGGCCGCCGTGCAACGGGGCGGCGGGCGCCTTCGCGAGTCCATCAAGGTCGTCGCCCCCGGCAGGGTCTATCGCCCCGACACCGTCGACGCCACGCACTCCTTCATGTTCCACCAGATCGAAGGCCTCTACGTCGATCGCGCCGTCACCATGGCCGACCTCAAGTCCACGCTCCTTCACTTCGCCCGCGCGTATTTCGGGCCTGAGGCCCAGGTCCGCCTCCGCCCGAGTTTCTTTCCATTCACCGAGCCCAGCGCCGAGTTTGACATGAAGATCAGCCTCCGCCCCGATCAGCCCCCGCGGTGGATCGAACTCGGCGGCTGCGGCATGGTCGACCCGGCGGTCTTCGAGGCCTGCGGCGTCGACCCCGAAGAGTGGTCCGGCTTCGCGTTCGGCTTCGGCATTGAACGAATCGCCATGGGCAAGTACGCCATCCCCGATATCCGGCTTCTCTTCGAGAACGACATCCGTTTCCTCGGGCAGATCTGAAACCGCGCGGCCAGAACCGGAAGAACTCCCACTCAGCCGTATTCACCGTTCAGCGGCCGCGCCAGCAGCTAGGGAGCATCAATCATGTCCATTATCACCCCGCCCACCCTGCCCCCGGACATGCCGGACCTCCCTCCAGAGCCGCCCGCCTGGCCCACGGTCGTCGGCACGATCTCGATCGTCTTTGCGTGCCTTGGTTTCTGCTGTCTCGGCTTGGCGTTGCTCGGCCCTCAAATGGCAACCATGACACTTTCTGAAGAGGAACTCAACAGGGGCCTTCCGCCGCATATCGCGCTCTCCTTTGGCATGATCCTCATCGTCATTTCCGGCATCGTGCTCAGTTGCGTTCTGCTCGCCGCGGGTATTCTCACGATCAAGCGCAGCGCGGCCGGCCGCGCTGTCCATATCGGCTACGCCCTTTTCGCGGTTGTCCAGGCTTTCGTGGGCTTCTTCTTCAACCACGCGCGGGCCGCGGCATTTCAGCAGTGGATCATCGAGAACCCGGAGAGCGTCTTTGCCAAGGGCGGCGCGGGCGCATCCGCGGGCGGCATGATCGGCAACGTGATCGGCCTTGTCATGGGGCTGGCCTACCCCGTGTTCGTCCTCGTCTGGTTCCTCGCCGTGAAGCGCACCGCCGCGAGCATGCTGGGACAGGCCGACACCGATCTTCCGCCCGCTGGCCGATAAGGCGATCAATACACGCGCCGGTGTGCGTGCGCGGCATCCCACCGTCCTCGCCGGAGCATTCGTGCCTGCGACCCGCCCACCCTGAGAGGCCCGCAGAGGTAAGCCAACCGAGTTGCAGCGGAGATCAGGGCGAGTGAGCTGCCGATCTCGCCGCGCCCGGCGATAAGTGGGGGCTATACACCCATCTCGCGGCTGCGGCGAGCGAGGTGGCGCTGCCGTGGCGTCTTGCGAAGGTGGGGGGGCACCACGCCCACATCGCAATCTGGGCGAGCGAGGTGGTGCTGCCGTGGCGTCTTGCGAAGGTGGGGGGGGGCACCACGCCCACATCGCAATCTGGGCGAGCGAGGTGGTGCTGCCGCAGAGCCTAGCGAAGGTGGGGGGGCACCACGCCCACATCGCAATCTGGGCGAGCGAGGTGGCGCTGCCGCAGAGCCTAGCGAAGGTGGGGGGCACCACACCCACATCGCAATCTGGGCGAGCGAGGTGGTGCTGTGGCAGAGTCAGCTGGGAGCGTTCGGGCGCCGTGGTGTTGATTCGTTGTCAGTGCAGCAACCACACCCCCTCGCACGGGGTACAATCGTGCTTCCGCGGGCGTAGTTCAGCGGTAGAACGTCAGCTTCCCAAGCTGAATGTCGGGAGTTCGATCCTCCTCGCCCGCTTTGTCTGCCGCCGATGTCACACCCCCCACGGGCGATGACACCGGCGGCCTTTCGTTGACCGACCTTCAGGTTGGCCCCGCAGATTCTGCGAGTTCCGGCGCGGTGGGCGGGAGCGGCCGGATCGGGACCAACAGCCGGACGATGACAGGGAATGACCCGGGTGGACGCTCGCGTGTGCAAGCGCGTGTGCAAGCACTGGTGCAAGCGGTTGTGCAAGGTGTGGCGGGGATGAGGCTGCCGATGGAGCGATCGGAATGGGATCAGCTCGGCATTGCACGTGATCCTGCTACTTGCTCGGGCCTTTCGCAGGGGCGCTCCCGGGCGTGTCATCGCCCGTTCCTGAGCATGGGGAGTTTCGATACCGAGTCCTCATCGGTACTCGGAAGAACGTTCGGGGTGGGTGTGGTCATGCCGTCCCTCCGGCGCTGTCGGGCGACACATCGACGAGGTAGACATGCACCGTGATCAACCTCGCATCATCCCCCTTCGCTCGGAACTGGGCTCGCCACTCTCCGGCGTGCCCGGAGTCGAGGTGCTTGACGAATCGTGGATGGGCGGCAACGAGCGCCGGCATGCCGTCCTGGAGTGCCTTGAAGCCCTTCACGGTCTTGTTGAACAGGACCAGGGCGGCGTGGCAGTCCCGCCAGGTGAGATATCCGATCAACTGATCGAGAGCCTCTGTCGCCACCTTTGCGCCGCCCCACACTTTGCACTCACCGACGAACGCCGCCCGGTTTGAAAACTCAACGCAGATGTCGGTCTTCCCCTTCCGGCGGAACCGCTCCCCTGCAGCGTCTCCCGCAAAGTGGGTGTTCAGACTCGCAAGAATGACATCGCGTAGCTCTTCCTCATCGAGTTTTCGGCATGCAGAGGGCGTCTGTTCGAAGGAGCGTGTCTGCTGACGCACGACATTCAGTACGTACTCGAAGTCATCAGCCGAAATCGTGTACTCCTGCTCCACCGCCCGCGGAGACGGCAGAGGCTGTAGTACCCGTTTGGGCATCGGGATCGGCGCGGGGACGTCACTCGTGCGGCGCAAAGGGACGACCAACTTTGCCAGGAGCTGACCCTGCTGCTGCAACTGCGCTCGCCGCCGGGTGACAGCCTCTCGCACCTGCCCCACGAGGTCGGCGTTGAACCGTTCAACGTCTGCCCGGCTTGTCGCCACGTATCCCTCGATCGACTTGACCTGTTCTTGAATCCAGCGGTTGAACGCCTCGACGCCCTCGTCGAGCGGCCGCGTCATCGTCAGGAGAATAAGGCCGCCCAGCTCACCGGTTGCTTTGACTCGGCCTCGTGGTGGATTCAGCGTGTAGGTCGAAGGCTGCACTTTGAACAGGTCTGGGTCGCCGGTGAAGGGAATCCGCAGCGTTATCTGGTTGACTTTGATCATGCAGGGCCGACTACGGTCGAAGACGGCGCGATCGCGGTGCTGCGAGACGTCCAGTTGAGCTTCGACGTGGTCCGCCTCAACCTTGTCCGCGTAGATTGCTAGCGGCTCGATTCGGAATCGGGACACGACGCTGGCGATGATCTCGTCATCGGCCGCGGCGTTCATCTGGGCGGGAGTCAATGCCTCAACGGCCGCCCGCGCCTTCCCGCGCTGGTTCTCCAGCGTGGCGTGCATGTCGGCCCCATAGAAGAGGAGATCATCCATGTGAATTCTCCAAAATGCCTACAGCTGACGACTGTACGGCGTGAGCATGATGTGTGCACAGAGACCGCAGGTTCGGCTTGGGGGCCACGCCATCACGGGCAGTTGTTCGCGACCCGCCTTCCCATCAGCACGACGAGTTCGCCACGGCCGTTGCTGGCCCGCCGACCGCCGTCAGCGGCAGGTCCGGCAGGCTCGCCACCGCCCCGGCCACAGCGAGCAGTTTCGAGTCGGTGTAGACGTTGGCCCTCAGGCTCGGGTCGCTGTGCCGCATCGCGGCTTGGGCCGTCCGCACGTATGCGCCAGACTTTGAGAGGCTCGCGCCGAAGTGGCGTCGCACGTGTGAGCGGGGGGGCGATGTCTGTCGCGCGGCCGTGGTGTTTCTCGTGCCCGGGCCAATGTGCCGGTGCGCCCACCGGCGGGCGCGTCTCTACTCTGCCTTGGTCCCGCACTCATGAATCGAACCAACCCATGGATTGGATGACTTGGTACAACCAACTGCACAAGCCGGAGTGGACGCCCGCGCCGTCCACCATCGGCACGATCTGGATGATCCTCTACCCGATCATCGCGGTCAGTTTCGGGTTTGTCTTTGTCCAGGCGGTGCGTCGAAAGATCCCGCGGTCGGTGGCTCTCCCTTTCGGCATCAACCTGATCGCGAATCTGATCTTCACGCCCATTCAGTTCGGGATGCGCAGCCTGCCCCTGGCCAGTCTGGACATCCTGATCGTATGGGGCTCGATTCTCTGGATGATGCGTGCGGTCTGGCCGTATGCCCGGTGGGTGACTTTCGCGCAGGTTCCATACTGTGCATGGGTCACGATCGCGACGGCACTCCAACTGAGCATCACCGTGATGAACTGGGGGCGATAGCGGCTCGGGTTGACACTTGCGCCCGCTCCGCGGCGGGTTTCTCTACGATGCCGATTGGGCCAGGCGAACCAACCGTCGCCGCCGCGCCCGTGGCGTCTATGCCCTTGCCGGCTTGGCCGGTGTGGCACCTTGTGCGGTGGTTGACCAACGCGCGCTCGCACCCGGGCACGCGCGGGCGTGATCGCTGTGCTGGTTACATGCGCATTCACGGCGAGTTCACGGCGAGTTCACGGCGCGTTACATGTTCGTTCACATGCGCGTTCACGGCGCGGTCACGGCGCGTTCACGGCGCGGTCATGTGCGCGGACACGGTCGTATGGTGAGCCGGTGACGCTGAACGGTTCCGCTCACTCATGCTGGTTCCACAGTCCGGGGCCGGGCTCTTGCTTCGCGCGAGGCTGCGATGGAGGCGTTGGCCCTTCGCGCGCGGCCTCTGGCTCGATGCACATCGGGTCGTCGTGCTTCGGGTTGTTCACGCGCGTTGAGACCCGCCGCGCCACCATGGTGCTTTCTGGCGCGGGGCGCAGCATCTGGGCGACTGTGTCCACATCGTCGATCGCGGGGTCGAGCCAGCCGTCGATGACTTCCGGCGGCAGAATCACCGGCATTCGGTCGTGGATTGGCGCCATCACCTTGTTGGGCGCGCAGGTGAGAATCGTGAACGTATCGAGCGGCGTGCTGCCTAGGGGTTCCCACCGTGCCCAGAGCCCGGCCAGCGCGAACACGTGCGCCTGCGCCGGCTCGATGTGGAAGGGTTGCTTGGAGCGGCTTGCTCCCTGGGCTTGCCACTCGTAGAAGCCGCTCGCGGGCACGACACAGCGGCGGGCCCTCATCGCGCCGGCGAAGAGACGGCTGGTCGTCGCTGATTCGCTGCGGGCGTTGATGGGTTCGGGGCCTTTCTCGTCGGCCTTGCGCCAGGACGGGATGTACCCCCATCTGGCCAGTGTGGCCTCACGCCCTCGATGGTTGCTGCGGATGATCAGCGTGCGCTGCGTCGGCGCGATGTTGTATCGTGGCGCGAGTTCGGGAGGGATGGGCACGCCGAAGATCTCGGCCAGGAGGTACGCTGGGATCTTGAGCGAGATGCGTCCGCACACGAGGGTGAGCGTAGGGTCAGGCGTGGAGGTCGGGCAGGTGCGGATCGGGGATCGTGGAGAACGCGATGCGCATCGGGGCCGAGGCGGGGTCGCATGAAGCGGGGCGGATCGCGGCGTAGCCGAAGCGGGCGTTGATGCGGTCTACCGCGCGGTCGAGCCGTTCCTCGCCTCGCTCATCCTCGAAGAGCGGCCCCGCGGCGTGGCCCGCGGGCGTGAGGCGCTGCAGTGTCGCGGCGACGACGAAGTAGCGTGCGTCGGGGGCGTGGGTCCACTGTTCACCCATGGCGGTCAGCAGAACCCTCGTGGAGTTGGTTGGCGGAAGGAGCGTGCGCCGTGACCAGTGGCCGCCCGGCAGCAGGCGTGCGGCGCACACCAGTTCGCCGGCGCGGTATCCCTCGCGGCGCAGACGCTGCGCGGCTTTGGTGAGGAGGCGCACGAGCACCCGGCGTGCTTCGTCCGGCCCCCGTTTGTCGGGCGGAAGGACGTGCTGGTGGCCCAGGGTTCGCCGCACCGTCTTGCCGTCTGGCAGGTCGAAGCCGCGGATGAGCATCCACCAGCGCTCGCCGTTGACAGAGCCGAAGACGCGGGCCATCTCGTGCGATGAGAGCGCGTACATCTGCGCGGTGGTTGTCACGCCCGCGTGCAGGAAACGACGACGCATCGGGCCGCTGATGCCGGGCCAATCTTCGAGGTCAAGGCTGTAGAGGCACTGGGGCAGGCTCGATGGTTCGATCAGAGAGAGGCCATCGGGCTTGTGCTGGTCCGCGGCGATCTTTGCCAGCAGGCGGTTTGGCGCGATGCCGATCGAGCAGGTGAGCGCGCGGCTGAACCGGGTGCACAGCGCCTGCTTCACGGCGTGGCCCAGCGCGGCGGCGCGGGCCGGCTCGCGCTCTGAGCCGAGCAGCCTGCACGCGAACTCGTCGATCGAGTAGACACGGTCGACGGGCAGCACCGTGTCTACGGCTTGAAGAATGGCGTGGTGCAAGCGAACATACTCGGCCGGGCGCGCGTGGACAAAGCGGATATCGGGGCAGAGCCGCCGCGCCTCGCGGACAAGGGTTCCTGTCTTGACCCCGCTGGGCCGCGCCTGATACGACACGGCGATGCAGCATGAAGTCTCGGCGGGGCGGCCCGCGGCCGTGAAGACCGGCACGACGCCGACAGGGCGGCCACGCAGGGCCGGCCGCAGGTGCTGCTCTGCGGAGGCGAAGAAGGCATCCATGTCGATCCAAAGCGTAGTGAGGGGCATAATTCGGCATCTATTCGGTATACGATCATAGACCGTACAAAATGGATGCGTGGCCCTGTTTGGGCAGAATGCACCGCCCTCGGTCGGCGTGGAGCAGGCGGGGGTGCGAGGTGCAGAGTCTCAAAGAGCGAGCAACCAGACAACCCGTGCGAGTGTTCGGAATCGGGAGGTGCCACACGCGGTATCGCGCGGAGTAAGGTCATCCCAGCCGCGCTCTCGGCACGGCGGCCCGGCGGTTTGCGAACCCGGCCCGGTGAGTGATGCCCCGGGAAACGAACTGCTCTCCGGTCGTCGCCGCGGCGTCAAATTCTCTTGACATGCCAAGAAGCGGACATTATCACGCGAAATAGGAGGAAGAGAGACTTTGCGGGCAGCGCTGCCGACGTGTGATGGCAGCGATGGGTCTGCGGGTCTACGTTCGAGCCTCCAACGGGAGGAGATCACCAATGGATACCCGCTTGTGCCGCGCTGCACGCACTCTGTGTGTCGTCAACCGAACCCCTCGTCGCTGTGCGTTCATCATGGCCGCGTCGCTCGCCCTCGCGGCGACGGGCGCGCTTTCTCAGACGATCACCAACGGTACCTTTGACCTTGAAGTGCCCCGCACGTCCTTCGGCAATGGGTGGACAGGCTTGAGCAATGACGGCGCGGGCGGCTGGCGTTCGAGCGGCGGCAACCCTGGCGGCTTCTTCATCATCAACGACAACGGGGCATGCGACCGCGACCCGAGCATCTCGCAGATCGTAACAGATCTGGTCGTCGGTCAGGTCTACGAAATCTCAGGCGACTATGCGAGATTGATCGTCAACAGCGCCCCGTCGGGCGGCGCTTCCTTCGCCGCGGACATTGACGGCGTGCAACTCTTCACCGGCACCGCCGGAACGCTGCAGGCCTGGCGACCCTTCGCGTTCGTGTTCACGGCGACGGCCGACACCGCGACACTGCGTCTTCGCTCAGAGATCAACGGCACGGACAACGATGTCGCGGTGGACAACATCGCGATCACGCTGGTTCCCACGCCGGCCGGCCTTGGTCTCTTCGCCGCCGCGGGTTTCGGTGCGCTGCGCCGCCGTCGCTGAACAACAGGCGCAGCCTGGTGCGATGACAGCCAATCGACAGATCCCAAACCCGCCCGATCTGGGTCGGTGGTGTCACGTGGTCGATGTGCCCGCATGAAGTGGCGGTTGGGCTCAGGCGGGCTGCCTACGGCATCCGGGTGTCGGGCGCAGACCCGTCCGCGAGCGATTCGGCGATCGAGACCCACCCCCCGCCGAAAGCCTTGTAGAGGCCCACGCTCGAGGCCAGGAGCGAGGCTTGGAGGCGGGCCTGCTGGAGTTGTGCATCAAAGAGCGCACGCTCGGCGTCGAGCACCTCCAGGTAGCCGACATAGCCGTTGTCGTACCGCTTCAGGGCGAGCGAGGCGTACTGCGTGAGTTCTTCGACCTGGCGAGACTGCCCGCTCACCTCTTCGATGAGCATCGCACGGGTGATGAGCGCATCCTCGGCTTCTCGCAATGCCGTGAGCACCGCCCCGCGGTAGGTGTCGAGGGCTTCCCGCTCTACGGCGCGGGAGACCTGAAGACGGCTTTCGAGCAACCCCGCGGTGAAGAGCGGGCCCGCCACGCCCGCGGCGATGGTGTAGGCGCCCGCGGGTGAAGTGAAGAGCCGCCCCAGGTCATCGCTGGCGAAGCCCATGGCTCCGGTGAGTGCAAAGCGCGGATAGAAGTCGGCGATAGCCGCGCCCACGCGTGCGTTGGCCGCCACGAGGTTCTGTTCCGCGGCGCGCAGGTCGGGCCTTCTCGTGAGCAGGTCACTTGGCAACCCGGCGGGAACTGGCGGGGTGGCGAGTTCGGCCAGAGGAAGGCCGCGCGCGACATCTCCGGGGGCGCGGCCGAGAAGCACGCTGATGGCGTTTTCCAGCGTGCCGATATCTCGATGCAGGGCGGGGATGGCCGTGGCGGTGCGTTCGAGTTCTGAGCGAATCTGAGAGAGTTCGAGCCTTGAGACGACGCCCCGTTCAAACTGCAGTTCGAAGATCCGGAGCGTCTCTCGCCGGGTTTCAAGCACACGGTTGGCGATGGCCAGTTGCTGATCGAGGCTTCGAAGCGCGATGTACGAGGTTGCGACGGAACTGACCAACGATAGAATCACGCCCCGCCTGGCCTCTTCAGAGGCGAGCGCATCGGCGATGGCGGCGTCGGTGGTACGGCGTACGCGCCCGAACACATCGAGTTCCCAGCCGAGGTTGAGGTTGGCCTCGAAAAAGTCCAGCACGCGTGGGCCGCCGGCCGCGGCGGTCTCTCTCGATCGTTGCGCACGCCCTGCGGATGCGTCATAGCCGACACTGGGAAGCGAGGCGGCGCGAGAAATGCCGACGCGAGAGGCGAACTGGTCGACACGCGACGCAGCGATGCGAACATCGATGTTGTTGCGCAGCGCTTCGGATACAAGATCATCAAGCACTGGGTCGCGGAAGCCCGACCACCACGCGGTGTCGATGGCGTCGAGCGTGCCCTCGGTGAGCGTGCGGAAAGATGCTGGAGGGGTGAGGTCCGGCCGCTTGTATTCTGGGCCAACCGTGCAGGCGGCGAGCGAGAGCAGGATGGGCATGCACACGGCGAACGATTTACGCACGGGCGGGCTCCTTGCTGCGGGTGTAGCGGTCCGTGGTGCCGACGATGAGGTAGTAGAACATCGGCACGAATATCAGCGCGAGCGTGGTAGCACCGATCATGCCGCCGAGAATGCCGGTGCCGATGGAAAGCCGCGCCTTGGCACCGGCACCGGTGGCGATGACGAGGGGAATCGTGCCGAGGATGGAGGCAAAGGAGGTCATGAGGATCGGGCGGAGTCGGAGTTTGGCGGCCTCGATGGCGGCTTCCGCGGCGTTCAAACCCTGGTCGTGTTTGACCTGGGCGAACTCGACGATGAGAATAGCGTTTTTCGCTGAGAGGCCGATGAGCGTGATCAGGCCGACCTGAAAGTAAACGTCGTTGTCGCGCCCTGAGATCCAGACAGCAACCAGCGCCCCGAACACGCCGAAGGGCACGGCCGTAATGATGGCGATCGGCAGAGTCCATCGCTCGTATTGCCCCGCCAGAATGAGGAACACGAGCACGATGCCGAACGCGAAGGCGAAGACGGCGGTTGACCCCGCCTGCTTCTGCTCGAACGCCTGGCCGGCCCAGGCGTACGACATCGTGTCCGGGAGCACCCCGGCCGCGGTTGCTTCCATCGCCGCGAGGCTTTGGCCCGAACTGAAGCCGGGAGCCGCGTCGCCGGTGATCTTCGCCGCGGGCAACCCATTGAAGCGCTGCACCAGATCTGGCCCGGCGGCATACGACGCATCGACAACAGCGGAGAGGGGGATCATCTCGCCGTCGCGCTGGCGAACAAAGATGCGGTCGATATCGCCGGGTTCATCTCTGAAAGAGGCCTCTGCCTGGACGATGACATTCCAGACCCTGCCGTACTTGGAATACTGGCTCACGTAGGCGGCGCCGAAAAGGGACTGCAACGCGTCAAAGATGCCCTCGACGGGCATGCCGAGCGTTTCTGCACGGGTGCGGTCAACGTCGATCATCAGGCGGCGAGCGTTCGCGTTGTACGTGCTGTTGAGCGAACGGAGTTCGGGTCTTTCGCGTGCGGATTGCAGGAATGCGCCGACCTGAGACGCGAGTTGTCGGGGGTCGTCGCTCCCGCGGTTCTGGAGCCAGAACTCAAAGCCGCCCTGGCTGCCAAGGCCCGGGATGGCGGGTGGGTTGATGGGAATGGCAACGCCGTCGGTGAGGGTCGCGAACCTCGAGCGGGCATGGAGCATGAGGTGTTCGAGCGAGAGTTCCTTGACACCTTTACGCTCATCGAAGTCGCGTAAGGCCACGAAGATTGTGGCCGCGTTGTTCTTGAACTGGTTGTCGATCAGGCTGAAGCCCGTGATCTTGGAGGCATATTTCACGGCCGGGTGTTCAGAGAAGATCCGTTCGACGCGCACAGCGACATCGTCGGTTCGGTTCAGTGTTGCGCCGTCGGGCAGAAAGACCGCCGCGAAGACGTATCCCTGGTCGTCCTCGGGCACGAAACTGCCGGGTACGACACTGAAGAGGTAGACAATGGCGTAGCCGATGCCGGCGACAAGCACGAGGCCCAGCACGGCGAGCCGGATGACGAAACGAACACCAGCGCCGTAGGCCAGCGTAACCGTATCAAGGACCCAGTTGAAGGCCCTGAACGGAACCGACACGGACGTGCGTGGCTTGAGGAGGACGCCGCAGAGCGCGGGAGTGAGGGTGAGCGCGACGACACTGGAGATGGAGACGGAAATGGCGATAGTGACGGCGAACTGCTTGTAAAGCACTCCCGTCGTGCCGCCCAGAAAAGCCACGGGGATAAACACGGCGCAGAGCACCAGCGTGGTGGCGATCACCGGACCGATCACCTCTCCCATCGCCTTGACGGTCGCGTCTTTGGCGTTGAGTTTCTCTTCGTGCATCACGCGTTCGACGTTCTCGACGACGACGATGGCGTCGTCGCACACGATCCCGATGGCAAGCACAAGCCCGAGAAGCGTGAGCAGGTTCAGGCTGAAGCCAAGCACGAGCATGCCCGCGAATGTGCCGATCACCGAGACGATGATGGCGATGGTGGGGATGAGTGTGGCCCGGAAGTTCTGGAGGAACAGGTACGTGACGAGCACGACCAGGATGATGGCGACGACGAGGGTGACGAGAACCTCTTTGATGGAGGCGTCAACCACCTTGGTTGTGTCGAAGGAAATCGCGTACTCGATGCCGGCGGGGAAAGATGCGCTCAGCGTCTCCATCGTACGGCGCACCCGATCGGCAACCGCCAGCGCGTTCGATCCGGGCTGCTGATACACCGCGATGAAACTCGCCGGTTTGCCGGAAGCGTCGCCGTCGCGTGCAACGGTCGAGCGCAGCAGGTACTGTTGGATGCCGACTTCCGCCCGGGCGACGTCGCCGAGCCGGACAACCGCCGAGCCCTCCGCGGAGGCCCTGATGATGATGCTCTCGAACTCGGCCGGCGTGTTGAACCGGCCACGCGTGACAACGGGCACGGTGACTTCTGCGGGCCGGTCGAGCGGGTCCTGGGCCACGGTGCCGGCGCTGAACTGCTGGTTCTGGCGGGCAATCGCGGATTTCACGTCGGCCGCGGTGATCCCCATGCTGGCCATGCGTTCAGGGTTCAGCCAGATCCGCATGGCGAGGTCGGGCAGGCCCATGATCTGGGCCTGGTTCGCGCCGTCGACCCGCTTGAGCGCGTCGAGGATGTACAGGTTGGCATAGTTACCGATGTACTGCTCGTCGTAGGTGGAGTCGGGCGAGTAGAGCGCGATAAGCAGCAGTGTGCTCGAAGATCGCTTCTGGACTTTCACGCCCGTCTGTCGGACCGCGTCCGGCAGGCCAGGCAGCGCCAGGTTGACACGGTTCTGCACCTGCACTTCGGCCGTGTCAGGGTTGGTGCCCAGCGCGAAAAAGGCTGTGATCGTCATCTGCCCAGCGGCCGAACTGGTGGACTGCATGTAGAGCAGGCCGTCGGCGCCGTTGAGCTGGGTTTCGATCGGCGCGGCGACAGAGTCTGCAACCGTCTGCGCATCCGCCCCCGGATAGTTCGCCGTCACGGTGACTTGCACCGGAGCGATGTCCGGGTATTGGGTGATGGGCAGGTTCAGCCCCGCGACAGCACCCGCGAGCACGATGATGACCGAGAGCACCGATGCCAGGATGGGTCTACGGACAAAGACGGTCGTGATCACGTGCCGCCCCCCGGGTTCGTCGTCAGCGGAACACCGCCGGTATCCACAATTCTCGAGATCATCAGCGGGACGCCCGGCTGAAGCCCGACCGTGCCGTTGACAACTACCCGATCACCCTGCCGCAGGCCGGACTCCACAATCCACATATCGCCATGCCATGGCCCGAGTGTGATGGGGCGCTGCTCGGCCTTGCCGTCACGGTCAACAACCCACACATACGGCCCTTTCGGGCCCTCAAGAACGGCGCGCTGCATGACGGCGATCGCGCTGGGACGCACCGCGCCGTGCAGATACAGGCGTACGTATTGGCCCGGGTGGATTCTCTCAGCGGTGTTCGGGATCTCGGCCCGCACAAGCACGGAACCGGTGCGGGAACTGACTGAGGCATCGGCGAAGGAGATTCGCCCTGATTCAGGGTGGCGCGTGCCGTCGGCCAGTTCGATCACGACACGGAACTCGCTTCGGTCAGGGTATCGGATGGTGCCGGCTTCTTTGCTCCTCAGGCTTCGGAGCAGTTGCGTTTCGGTCACGCTGAACTCAACCCAGATCGGGTTGACACGGGCGACATAGGTCAAAGCTCCCGTCGTCGCGGTGAGGTACGCGCCCTCCCGCTGACTCGCCGAACCGGTGAGCCCGCGCACCGGGGCGGTAATCGTTGTGTATCCAAGATTGAGTTCGGCATCGAAAACCCGTGCGGAGGCGGCTTCGACGGCCGCCGCGGCCTCTCGCACTTTACCCCTGGCGTCGTCGAGTTCTTTGGCCGCGATCGCATCCATCGCGGCAAGGGGTTCGATTCTGGCCAGAAGCGCCTCGGCGATCTCAAGCCGGGAACGTTGTTGAGCGAGTTCGGCGTTCGCGGCTCTGAGGCGTGATTCGAATGGCGCGGGGTCTATGCGGAAGAGAACATCTCCCTCTTCCACGAACTCGCCTTCAGTATACACGATCTCGTCGAGAAACCCGGAGACGCGGGAGCGGATTTCCACACGATGGCTGCTCTCGGTTCGCCCGACAAACTCGAACTCGATCGGGAGGTCGCCCGGTACGATCTGCATGATTTCTACTGAGCGAGGTGGTGGCGGAGCCGGCGTCGCAGCAACTTTGCGCTCGCAGGCGGTTGGTGTGCTGAGCACCAGTGCAGTGAAGAGAGCCAGAAACGCGGCGGATCTGGAATACATGAGTTCACTCCTGTGTGCGGCAATCATGGCGGATGCGCCGCCGCACACATGGCAGCCAAGTCGAGATTCGGCGAGCAAGGGAAAATACTGGGTATAAGACAGTGCTGAGCGAACAGTGTAGTGGACAGATGTGTGGGTTATGGTTGAAGATTCATTGAGCGAACGCGGATTCTGCGGAAGCGAACCTCAAGGGGTTCCTCTGTCTTGCCCACGCCGTGGACCTGCAGGGCGATATGGCCGCGCGCTTGGGTAGCGTCAAGGATGGTGGAAGCCGGCACCCCGTTGATCCAGGTTTGAATGAGGGGGCCGCGGGCGAGGATTCGCACGATGTTCCAGTCGCCCGGCCGGTATGCGTCCCGGGCGTACGGAGCGTCGATGAGCGGCGCGAGCCAGCCGCGCCGTGATTCGTCGTAGATGCCTCCCGAATAGGCACGGGGCGAAGGGTCGAGTTCGTACTGATACCCGACAACGCGTGCGCTGCGCTCCGAGGTGTTTGGCTCAAGGCTCGAACGAAACTGAACGCCGGAGTTGAGGCGATGATCGTGCTTGACTTCGAGGAGAAGTTCGAAATCGTCGAAGAGACGCTCGCTCACCAGGAACGTGTTTGGGGTGTTCGGACGTGTGGTGCCGATGATCTCGCCCGCATCAACAGCGAACGCGGCTTCCCCGCCGCACACGAACCAGCCGTCGAGTGAAGTGCCGTCGAAGAGTTCCACCCATTCACCGGGGCTGGTGGGCACGGGCTCGATGGGCGCGATCCAGACATTGCGGAATCGCACAGGGCCTTGCGCGGCGGAGGCGTGCGCCTGGAGGCGCAGCGGGCCGATGCTTGGGCCTGAGCCGCCGGGCGGGGCGGTCACAGGCTTCGAGGCCGCGCTGCCGGTGGGCATCGGGATCGGAACATCGTCATGGATGAGATGGCCGTTCCAATAGGCGGTGATGCGTGCGGGTTGAGTTTGAGCGCCGTTCTCGAAGCGTGGCGCACGGAACCAGATGTCGTAGGCCTGCCAGGTTCCGGGCCCGGTCGAAGCGTTGAGGTCTGCGGGTTTGAGGTTGTAGATGGCACCGGCCTGGTCGGCCCTGAGCGGCGTGCTGCCCGGGAGCGTGCCCAGCACCTGGAGTTCGTAGAGACCGTGCAGAAAGACCCCGCTGTTGGCGGCGAGTTGGCCTTCACCGCCCGGCGGGCAATACCACTCGACGTGCAGGCGGCAATCGGCGAAGTGGGTTCGCGATGTGAGGTCGCCCTGAGCCGGATGGAGTTCGGCGTAGCCGGGGCTGTCGCGCAACTCGCTCTGAGTGCGTGTGAGCGTCGGCCGTTCGCCGGCGGAGTGCGGCGTGGTGAATGCGGCACGCTCTGAGCGGCCGATGAGTGTGGCGGCGTGCTCGGGCGGCAACACACCGACACCCAGCGCGTCTGGGGTGATGGGCTTGCCCGCGAGCGTCGCGGCGGTGAGCGGGCGCGGGATGTGATTGAGCGTGTACCACGCCTCGGTCGACCAGATGGTTTCGCCCGCGAGCGACGTTGGGTCTGTGCGGATGTGAACGCAGTAGCCCTCCCTGAGCCCGGGTATGGCGAGTTTCACCCGGGTGCCGTCTGAGTTCGGCTCGGCGTGGCTGACACCGAGCGGCTGCTGATCAACCTTCGGGCCGCCGTACGCGGCGGTGGGTGCGTAGGTCCAGTGTGACACGGCGTAGTGAGCGGGGTCGGCGAGCCATGCGGGATCGATGGGCCGGGTGAACTCGAGTTCGAAGCCGTCCGGCAAAGCCCGCACAGCATAGATTTCAAACGCGGTCTGGCCGTTGGGCACAAGGCGCTGAAGGCCGAAGCGGGTGTCTCGCCAGTTCCAGTTGCCGCCGGCGCCGATACCGCCCACGTAGAGCGCGCCTTCCGGGCCCCAGGCGACACGGTTGACGCCGCAGTTGAGCCCCTGCGTGAAACGAAAGACCGCGCCCTGCCACTGACCGTTGACTTGTTCGAGGCACGCGCGGCGCAGGCCGCCGGCCGTGAGTTCGCCGATGAGCATGTGACCCGCGTAAGGGCCTTTCTCGATGAGGATGGGCTGCGTGGGGGAGTTGCTGACTTCGCCTTGTGAGAGGAGGAGTGTTGCGGGGGTTCGAGGAAGGTCGCACCACGCGCTGGCCGAGCCGCCGCGCGGATAACGCGACGCGAGGTTGGGCACGAAGTTGGTGTTGTTGAAGTGGCCGTAGAAGCGGCCCGGAACCATGTGGGAGAACTGGTTCGCTGGCATCCACGTGCCCTGATTGTCGCAATAGAAGAGATCGCCGTTGGGGCCAAGGCCAAGGCCGTTGGGTGTGCGTGTGCCCCCGGCGATGAGGTTTGCCGTGTTGGAAGAGAGATCGATTTCGAGGATGCCGCCGCGCATCGGGCCGTTGGGCGCGGCGTTGGTGCCCATGCCTTCCCACTTTGGCGGGGCCATGGCGGTGGCGAGTGCGGAGAAGAGTTTGCCGTCTTTGTGAACCAGTCCAAAGTGGAACTGGTGATAGTTCCAGCCTTCCCAGCCGCTGGCGATGGTGTGGTGCGTTTCATAGAAGCCGTCGCCGTCGGTATCAGTGAGGCGTGTGATCGCGTGGCGGTGGGAGACGTACAGGGCATCGCCGACCGCGACGAGCCCGCAGGGTTCGTAGAGACCATCGGCGGCGATGGAGCGCGTGGCGGTGGAGGGGTCGGCGGTGATTCCCGAGATGGCGTAGAGCCTGTCGGGGATCTTGGAGTCGATATCCGGGAGGGATTCTTCGGTGCGTTGGAGGGGATCGAAGGTGCCGATGATGAGGCGGCCGTCGTGCGAGAATGCCATCGCGCCGACGCGGGGCTCGAAGCCCTCTATCTGGAAGGTTTCAAGCCGCATGCCGGGGTGTACCCCGTCGAGCGGACGGCCGTCGCCGGGGCGGCGCGGCGTTGCGGTGATGATGGCTTTGACGCCTGGCGATGTCACGCGTGCGAGGTCGGCCTGCGTCGTGAGGTTTGAGGTTGGGATGAGGGAGAAGGTGCGTGCGCCGGGCGGTTGCCACTCGAGACGCAATACGCGTCGGCCGCCCGAGTCGAAGTGCTCGATGAAGAGGGTGTGACGCCCGGGGGCGAGTTCGATCGGCGCGCTGTCGCGGGGCGCTGCGCCGTGTCGGCCGTCGTGGTCGATGACGACGGCGTTGTTGATGAGAAGTCGTGAGCCGTCGTCGCTGATGAGACGGAAGCGGTACGCCCAGGGTGCATCGCCGAGCGCGGCACGTTCTGCGGCGGGCGGGGGCTCTGGGATGAAGAGGTAGCCGAGTACGTGCGTGAGGATCGGGGCCGGGATGGCGGGGAAGGTGTCGTGCGGGAAGTCGACCGTGCTGCGGAGTTCGTCAAAGTTCGGGGTTTGATTCTCAACGAGCCGAGGGATGGAGGTGATATCGCCCTGGAGTTGATAGACGCGCATGGTGACGCCGGGATCGAACTCGGCGCGAGGAGGAGCCTGCGCGGGCTGGAGCGCGGCGATCACGGGAGAAAAGAGAAGCGAGAGAGCGCAGAGGCACAGGCGCGCGGCGAGGGGGTGCATGCCGGAGCGTACGGCGGCGGCGAGTAGCTGCCGAGGAGGCTGCGAGTGGAGACCAGACGAACGGCTCTCGGGGTGCGATCTCGGCGATGTGCGTTCGCGGGGATGGCAGGCGGGTCACTTGCATGAGTACAGAGTCCATGTGCTGAGCACGAGGCCAGAGGCGTGTGCCGAAGGCCAGCGCATGAACAGCCCTGCCTTGCGGGCCGGGGCACGGACTTCGATGCGGTTTGCGGTGACTGTCAGGTCGTGGAGGGGGACTTGGGTGAAGTGGGCGCTGCGGGCGGCTGCTGAGCGCGGGGGACTTGCACCCACTGGGTCTGCACGTGGCGGACGATGGCGCCGGTGGTCTGGTAGATGACCTGCTCGGCGATGTTGGTGCAGTGATCGGCGATGATCTCGCAGGCGGTGGCGACTTCGAGAAGGGAGAAGGCGGCGTCGGCCGTGGTCTGGCCTTTGGCGAGTTTCTCTTCGGCGTCGCGGAGGAGCGCGTCTTTAAAGGCGGTGACGGCGTGCTGGCTTTGCAGGACGATGTTGGCCAGGTGCGGGTCGTGGCGCATCACCGAGGCGTTGACGTCTCGCACAATGCCGATGACGCTGTTGGACATCACCCGGAAGGTGTCCGGGAAGACGGTCTGGCCGATCTTGTTGTTCACGACAAGGTCGGCGAGTTCGACGGCGGTATCGGCCGTGCGTTCAAACTCGTTGTTGACCTTGACGATGACCAGGACCGAGCGCAGGTGATTGACGGCGAGTTCGGCGCCCTGCTTTGTCGCGTCGGCGAGCAGTTGAACAGAGGCTTGTTCCAGCTGAACATCGACCTCGTCGATGATGTCGTCCTGCTGGCGGACCCATTCGGCCTTGGCGATGTCGCGGTCGAAGATGGCGTCGAAGGCCGCTTCGAGCATGGTCTGCACGCGGCGTCCCTGCGCGACAAGGTCGGCGTTGAGACGGTCGATGCGCTGAACGAAACCAGATGCGTCGGTCGACATGGATTGGGCCGCCGTGGTGAAGGGACATCCAACGATAGCAGGGGTCGGCGCGGCGGCCACTGGGCGGGCCGCGAGAACCGCGGGCGGGCGGGCGGGTCTGGGCGGGGGCGGTCGTTCTCGGGAGGGGAGGGTGGGGATATGGGGCGTGGGGTGGCGGGTTTGTGGCCGGTCGGGCGCGACCGGCGACAGACCGGCAGCTATCATCGGCCCCTTGCTGGAGAAGTTCCTTCAAACACTGATGGACGGGACCGCCGTGGGCAGCCTTTATGCGCTGATCGCGCTGGGGTACACCATGGTGTACGGCATCCTCAAGTTCATCAACTTTGCGCACAGCGATGTCTTCGTGATGGGGGCATGGGTGTCGTACTCGGCGGCGCGTGCCGCGGGGTGGACGCAGGATGGAACGGCGGTGGATATTCCGCCCTGGCTCTTCTGGATGATGGGGTCGATTCTTGCGGCGGGTGCGCTGGCGACGCTGACAGGCCACCTCCTGCAGAAGGTTCGCGTGAAGGGAATCGGCACGCTGGCGGTGATGATCGGGGCGTGGGGGCTGAGTGTGCTGGGGCTGGTGCTGGTGTGCCGCGCGCTGAAGGGGAGTGGTCAGGAGTTGCTCGCGGGCGGCGTGGTGCTGCTCATCGCGATGCTCTCGTGCGGCGCGATGGGGTTCTGCATCGAGCGGATGGCGTACAAACCGCTTCGGGGCTCGCCGCGGCTGAATGTGCTGATCACGGCGATCGGGGTGTCGCTTTTTTTGCAGAACCTGGGGCAGTTGCCGTGGATGTACGGCACAAGCCCGCAGCGGATGCCGTCGATCCTTCCTGACCGGGTTCTGTTTGAGATCGCGGGGACGGTGGGTGAGCGCGGGGAGGATGGGTCGGTGATCTGGTGGCAGACAGACCCTGTGCGGGTGCGGTTGCTGGACGTGATCGCGGGCGGCACGGCGGTGGTGCTGATGATCTGCCTGGACCGGCTGGTGTATGGATCAAAGATCGGGCGGGCGATGCGCGCGGTGAGTTTCAACCCGCAGACGGCGTCGCTGATGGGGATTCCGGTTGATCGGGTGATCAGTTTCACCTTCGTGCTCGGGGCGATGCTGGCCGCGGCGGCGGGCTTTTTGTACGGGCAGAAATACCCGGGCCTGTTGCAGCCGGCTTCGGCGACGTGGGTGCTGCTTGGCCTGAAGGCCTTTGTCGCGGCGGTGGTGGGGGGCATCGGCAACGTTCGCGGGGCCATGCTCGGCGGGTTGCTGATCGGGCTGATCGAGTTTTTCGGCGCGGCGTATCTCTCGAGCGATCTTCGGGACGTGTACGTGTTTGCCCTCCTGATTGTGGTGCTGCTGTTGCGGCCCAGCGGGATTCTGGGGCGCGCAACGGTTGAGAAGGTGTGAGCCAAAGAGGAGCAGGTGGAACGCAACGCGATGGCTATCTCGACTGCGGATGGGCCGACGGCCAGCAAGGGCTGGCTGTCGCGCTGGGTGCCGGTGGTGCTGATCATCGCCGCGGCGGTGATCGCGCACACGGTGCTGAGGCAGTACATGGGCGCCTTCGTGAGCAAGATCGTGCTCGATGTCGGGATCAACGTGGTGCTCGCGGTGTCGCTGACACTCGTGAACGGGTTTACCGGCCAGTTCTCGATCGGTCACGCGGCGTTCATGGCGGTGGGGGGGTATACGGCGGCCTCGATCACGTACTACGTGTCGATGGTGGTCTTCGGCGGGCCCGAGCCTGTGGCCGGGGCGCTGAGCACGATGATCAGCGGGCGTGAGAACGTGCCGCTCTTCGCCAAGGGGGACGCGATCTTCGCGGGGTCGCTGGTGGTCGGCGGGCTCGCGGCGGCCGGGTGCGGGTTTCTGGTGGGCCTGCCGTCGCTGCGGCTCAAAGGCGACTACCTGGCGATTGTGACGTTGGGCTTTGGCGAGATTTTTCGGGTACTCATCCAGCAGACCGCGGACGTGGCGTATTACGTGGAGGATGTGAAAGATGCGCCGCTGGTGGGGGTGATGCAGGTGTTCTCGTCGCCCCGGGCTGAGTGGGAAGCGCCGATCTGGGCGAGGCTGGGCGGGCCGGTGGGGTTCACCGGCATTCCGACCTACAACAGCCTGTTCTGGACCCTGCTGGTCACCGGGCTCACGCTGCTCGTGGCGTATCGGCTCAAGCGGAGCACGCACGGGCGGGCGATGCTCTCCATCCGCGAGGATGAGGTGGCGAGCGAGTCGATGGGCGTGAACACGACGCGGTACAAGGTCAGGGCGTTTGTGATCGCGGCGTTCTTCGCGGGGGTGGCCGGCGCGCTCTTTGCGCATACGACCGGTGTGACCCTCAAGGCCAATGAACTGGCCTTTGCCAAGAGTTTCGACATCATCATCATGGTGGTGCTGGGCGGGCTGGGGTCGATCTCGGGGGCGAGCCTGGCCGCGGTGATTCTCACGATGCTGCCGGAACTGCTCCGCAAGCCCGAACAGTTGGTGGCCATGTGGCCGTGGGCGGCGGGCGTGGTGGTGGTGGGCGTGGTGTGCACGCTTCTGGCGAAGAATAAGATCGGCGGGGGAGCGGTGGCGCGGGCCGGTGGCCTGGGAATGGGGCTGGGCGGAGCGGCGCTGGTGCTGGCGGGGCTGGGCGCGATCGCGATGCGCGCCGGGCTCGACCTCTCGCAGTATCGGATGGTGCTCTACGCCCTGGCGCTGATTCTGATGATGATTCTGCGGCCGTCGGGGATCATGGGCGTCAGGGAGTTGTGGGAACGGGCCTTCTGGCGGGGGGGACGCTGAGATGGCCGCGAAGGTGAGAGACGATGCGGGTGGCCCGGCGCTCGAAGTGCGCGGCGTGTCGAAGTCTTTCGGCGGGCTCAAGGCGGTGCAGGACTTTTCATTGACGCTTTCGCGCGGGGATCTCAAGGGGCTGATCGGGCCCAACGGCGCGGGGAAGACAACGGTCTTCAACCTGCTCACCGGCGTGTACCGCCCCGACGCGGGCAAGATCGTGCTGGGCGGGCAGGAGATCGGCGGAATCCGCCCGTGCTTCATCGCGGCGCGGGGAATGGCCAGAACGTTCCAGAACATCCGGCTCTTCGGCGAGCTGCCCGTGGTCGACAACGTGAAACTGGCGTGCCACGTGCGTGCAGAACACAGCATCGCGGGCGCGGTGCTGCGGTCTGGGCTGCACCGGCGCGAAGAAGCGGCGATTCATGAGCAGGCGATGTCGCTGCTCGGGGTCTTCCAGCTTCGCGACCGCGCGCACGAGCAGGCAAAGAACCTGCCCTACGGCGAACAGCGGAAACTGGAGATCGCACGCGCGCTGGCGACCAGACCGAAGGTGCTGCTGCTCGACGAGCCGGCGGCCGGGATGAACTCGGGCGAGAAGGTGGCGCTGCGAGATCTGATCCGACGGGTGAGGGACATGTTCGACGTGACCATTCTGCTCATCGAGCACGACATGGGGCTGGTGATGGAGATCTGCGAGCGGATCACGGTGCTTGATTACGGGTGCATCATCGCGGAGGGCACACCCGAGGAGATCCAGGGGAACCCCAAAGTGATCGAGGCGTACCTGGGCGGGGCGGAAGAAATCACGGGGGCGTGACAGGCGGGCCCGGAGGAGAAGCAATGCTCGAGGTGAGGAACATCTGCGTGAACTACGGCGCGATCAAGGCGCTGCACGGGGTGAACCTGCGCGTCGAGCAGGGCGAGATCGTTACGCTGATCGGGTGCAACGGCGCGGGGAAGACAACGACCCTGCGGGCGATCTCCGGGCTGCTGCGGCCCGCGAGCGGCGAGATTGTCTACCGCGGCGAACGCATCGACACCGTCGCGCCCCACGAGATTGTCCGGCGGGGGCTGGTTCAGGCACCCGAGGGGCGGGGCATTTTCTCGAACATGTCTGTCGAGGAAAACCTCGACCTGGGCGGGTTTGTGCGGCACGACCGCGAGGGGCTCGCGAAGGATCGCGAGCGGGCACTCTCGCTGTTTCCCCGATTGCGGGAGCGATTGAGCCAGTCCGCCGGGACACTTTCGGGCGGTGAGCAGCAGATGCTCGCGATCGCACGGGCGCTGCTGGCCCGGCCCAGCCTGCTGCTGCTCGATGAGCCGAGCCTCGGGCTTGCCCCGCAGATCGTGCAGGTGATCTTCAACATCATCCGGGAGATCAACGCCTCGGGAACGACGATCCTGCTTGTCGAGCAGAACGCGCACATGGCGCTGAAGGTGGCCAAACGCGCGTATGTGCTTGAGGTGGGAAAAGTCGTGATGGAAGGGCCCGCCGCCGAGTTGGCGGCGAGCGAAGAAGTGCAGGATGCCTACATGGGCCGGCGCAAAACCACGGCCTGAGTGGGGCGTGCCACGCGATGCGGGCGTGTGTCAGTGATCGGCGTGCGCCGCCGCGGCGAGGATGATGTCGAGCAGCCAGGGTGCGAAAGCGCGTTTAAGGACAGCACCCGCCGTGCTGTGCACAAGGCCGTCGCGGGTCATGACGGTGGCCTCGATCGTATCAGAATCCATGGTCTCGAGCGGGTTGGCGACGATCATGTCGATGCCCTTGCGGTCGAGTTTGGCACGGCCCGAGGTGAGAAGGTCTGAACGGGTTTCGAGCGCGAAGCCGACAAGAAACTGCCCCGGCCGACGCGTGGAGGCGGCCTGTGCCAGAAGATCCGGGGTGGCTTCCAGGGTCAGGGTCAGGCCCGTGGCCTCGCGTCGCCGTTTGCCGACAAGGGCGGCCGCGTCCGCCACGGGCCGGTAATCGGCGACAGCGGCCGCCATGATCAGGATGGTGGCCTGCGGAAGATGGGTTGCGAGAAGGCGCTGGAGGTCAGTGGTGGTTCGGAACCGTTCGAGGGTTGTTGGCGAATGGGCGGGCGTGAGGGGTGTCGGGCCCAGCAGGAGCCGTACGGACAGGCCGCGCCGGGTGGCTTCATCCGAGAGGGCAATGCCCAGACGCCCCGAGGAACGGTTGGCGATGTACCTGACCGCGTCGATTGGCTCGTGGGTGGGGCCGGCGGTGATGAGCAGTGAGGGGAGAGGGGCGCCTGGGGAAGTCATAGATGGTCTGAGGCAGGATAGAAGGGGTGCGAGGGGCTTGGGAGGGGGGGAAGAGAACGAAAGGTGAATCCTGAGGGGTTCATGTTGATAGGGAGGGGTGGCGGCCGGATAATCAAGGCCCCCGGGTATGGAGCCAGCGGGGGGATAGGCAAGTGTTGGACAGGGTCGGATGCGTTTGAACCAGCGGACAGAAGCACGCGTGACGGGAGCAGCATGGCACGATCTCGAAAGAAGCTCGGTGAAATCCTCGTCTCGTGGGGCGTGATCACCGCGGAACAGGCCGACAAGGCCGCGCAGATGGCCAAAGGTTCGGGCAAGCGCCTGGGCGAGGTTGTCGTGGAGGCGGGGTTCGCGAAAGAGGATCAGGTCGCCAAGGCGCTGGCGAACCAGTTCGGGATGGAGTACATCGATCTGTCCGCGGCGGGGGTGGCCGAGAAGATCGACGTGAAGTTGATCCCGGATGACTTGGTGAAGAAGCACCAGATTCTGCCCATGTCAAAGATGGGCAACCGGCTGCAGCTGGTGGTTCATGACCCGATGGACCTCGAGTTGTTCGACATGCTGCGTTTCCGGCTCAACGTGGAGTTGGAGCCGCGCCTGGCGAGCAAGACGCAGATCAAGAAGTATCTTGAGTCCGCGGCGGCGGGGACGAACCGCAAGTTCGCGGCGAGCGAATCGCTGGTGACGCAGTCGATCGACAGTTCGGTGGACAAGTCGGTCGATAAGTCGATGGACAAGTCGATCGACGTGGCGGAAGACGACGCGCCGATCGTGAAGTTGGCGAACCGGATCATCGCCGAGGCGGTGCGGATGCGTGCGAGCGATATCCACATCGAGCCGATGGCGGACCGTGTGCGGCTGAGGTACCGGATCGACGGCGTGTGCATGGTGCGAGACGACCTGCCCAAGCGCATGCAGAACGCTCTGCTGTCGCGCGTGAAACTGATGTCCGCGATGAACATCGCGGAGAAGCGGATTCCGCAGGACGGCCGCATCAAGATGGGGATCGACGAAAAGATGGTCGATTTCCGTGTCTCGGCGTGCCCGGCGTATCACGGCGAGAGCGTGGTGCTGCGTATTCTGCGGCCCGACTCGGTGCGCATCGGTCTGACAAACCTCGGGTTCGAGGCGGACAACCTGAACCTGTTCAACCGCGTGATCAGGCGTCCGAACGGCATTTTCCTGGTGACCGGCCCGACGGGCTCGGGCAAGACGACGACGCTGTATTCGGCGCTGGACGTGCTGAACAAGCCGGACAAAAAAATCATCACGGCCGAAGACCCGGTGGAGTACAACTTCGAGGGCATCAACCAGTGCCAGGTGCGCGAGCACATCGGGCTCTCGTTCACGGCGATTCTCCGGTCGATGCTGCGTCAGGCGCCCAACATCATTCTGGTCGGCGAAATCCGCGATAAGGAAGTCGCCGAGATCGCGATCCAGGCGGCCCTGACGGGCCACCTGGTCTTCAGCACGCTGCACACCAACGACGCGCCGTCGGCGATGACGCGTTTGATCGACATGGGCATCAAGCCGTTCCTGGTGGCGTCGTCGATTCAGGCGGTGATGGCGCAGCGGCTCATCCGCGTGCTCTGCAAGCAGTGCAAGCAGCCCGACGACGAGCGCAACTTTGACCCGAAACTGATGCGGCTGACGGGCATCTCGCTGGAGGAGGGCCGGGGCAAGGTTCTGCGGCCCGTGGGGTGCGACAACTGCAACAGCACGGGGTACCGCGGCCGCCAGGCGATCTTCGAGATGATGATGATGAACAATCACATCCGCGAGTTGACCTTCAGGCTGGCGCCGGTCTCAGAGATGCGTCAGGCGGCCATCGCCTCGGGCATGCGCACGCTGGTGCAGGACGGCAAACTCAAGATTCTCAAGGGCACGACAACAATGCAGGAAATCGCCACGACCACGCAGGTGGACCTGGACAACCTGCCTTCGTGAGCGGGTGCGGTGAGGCGGTGTGGGGGGCCGAGGCCGGCGCGGCGTGGTTCGTCGCCGGAGGGTTGGAAGCAAGTGTGTGTTCCGGCCGTGTGTTCTCGGGGATTTGCCCGGGGAGTGCGGGTGGGGCGAGATTGAACGAGGGTTTTCATGTCCACGATGCAGATCGACCGCCTTCTTGACACGGTGGTCAAACTCGGCGCTTCCGACCTTCACCTCACGGTGGGGCGTCAACCGACCATCCGTCACCACGGCGGACTCCGCAACCTGCAGACCAAGGTGCTCGATTCCGAGGACATGGTTTCGCTGATGAAGTCGATCACCCCCGAAAGAAACCAGCAGGAACTGCAGGAAGAAGGGACAACCGACTTCGGCTTTGCTTACGGCGAAGCGGCCCGATTCCGCGTGTCGGTCTTCCGCCAGCGCGGCGACCTGGCCATCGTGCTCCGGCAGATTCCCAACAAACTACTGACGTTTGATCAGATCGGCCTGCCGGCGGTGTGCAAAGACCTGATCCGGCGCCCGCGCGGCATGTTCCTCGTGACCGGGCCCACAGGCTCGGGCAAAACCACCACGCTGGCGTGCATGATCAACTACATCAACGAGACGATGGATCGGCACATCATCACGATGGAAGACCCCATCGAGTATTACCACCACCACAAGAAGTCGATCGTCAACCAGCGTGAAGTGGGCAACGACACCCCGAGTTTCTCCGAGGCCCTCCGGCGCGCCCTCCGTCAAGACCCTGACGTGATCCTGGTGGGCGAAATGCGCGACCTTGAGACCATCGAATCCGCCGTGCGCGCGGCGGAAACCGGCCACCTTGTCTTCGGCACCCTGCACACGACGGGTGCCGCGAAGACCATCGACCGCGTGGTGGACGCCTTCCCGGTGACGCAGCAGAACCAGATCCGCGTGCAGTTGTCTACCGCGCTTCTGTGCATCCTCAGCCAGGCGCTGCTCACCCGGGTAGACACCCAGGGGATGGTGGCGGCCTACGAGTTCCTGGTGATTACCCCTGCCATCGCCAACCTCATCCGCGAGGCGAAGACCTTCCGCATCGATTCGGCGATCCAGACGGGCAAGAAGTTCGGCATGCAGTTGCTCGATGATCACCTGTGGTCGCTGTATTCACAGGGGAAAATCTCCGCCGAGGAGATGATCGACGTGAGCAAGAACCCCGTGGAACTGACGAGCCGAATCCACCGGCTCGGCAGGACAGTGGGCCGCATGGAGTGGGACGAGGAAGAAGGCGGAGAAGGTTAAGTATATGTATGGTATCGCAGGAAACCCCCTGCCGATGCCCATACGGAAGAATCCAGTTGAACTGAATGCACCGGGGGGTGCGATATGCTGGCATTCCCCGAACAACCGCGGTATGCTGGTCGAATGGAAGTGTGGACGTGCCGGGCAGGCACGCGCGCTTTCACGGCCGCATGCGTCCGCGGTGTCATGGGTTGATGCAGGAAGGTGTTGCAAGAAGTAGATTGCACATCGAAGTGAGAGCGCCGGGCGATGAAGCGCCGGCAAGACACCACGAAGCGGGCACACACGGGAGCCAGAGGCGTTTATGGGCATAGATCCGGCAGAACTCAAGGGCAGGAAGATCGGTCGCGTGCTGACGAAGCTGGGGAAGGTGTCGCGCGAACAGGTTCACGAGGCGCTTGAGGTTCAGAAGACGCGCAAGGCCAAGTTGGGGCAGATTCTGGTTGAACTGGGCCGATGCTCGGCCACGGACGTCGCGGAGGGGCTTGCCGGGCAGGCGGGGATGTCGTACATGCACCTGAAAGACTTCGAGGTGCCCGAGAACTGCCGCGGGTTGATCCCGTCGGAGAACGTGCGGACCTACGACGTGATCCCGATCGAGTACAACGCAACGTCGCGTCGGCTGAAGATCGCGATGAAGACGCCGGACAACTTCCGCGCCGTCGACGACCTGAGCCTGCTGATGGGGTTCAAGGTTGACGCGGTGGTCGCTGACCCGGCGGTGATCGACGCGAACATCAAGAAGTTCTTCTCGAAGAAGGAGTCTGTGACGGACCTTGTCAGCCAGATGAAGGTTGACGACAAGTTCCAGAAGATCGGCGGGCGCAGCGACGCCTCGATCGACCTCGACGCGTTGATGGACGCGGCCAACGACAACAACGTGATCAAACTGCTGAACCTGGTTCTGATGCAGGCGATCAACGACCGGGCGAGCGATATCCACTTCGAGCCCTTCGAGAACGAGTTCAAGATGCGATACCGCATCGACGGCGTGCTCTACGAGATGACGCCCCCCTCCAAGCAGTTGGGGCCCGCGATCACGAGCCGCGTGAAGGTCATGGCCGGGCTGGACATCGCCGAGCGGCGGCTGCCCCAGGACGGCCGCATCGAACTGAACCTCAACGGCAAACCCGTGGACATGCGTGTGGCGATTCTGCCCACGATCTACGGCGAGTCGTGCGTGAT
Source organism: Phycisphaeraceae bacterium (assembly GCA_019636615.1). GTDB lineage: Bacteria > Planctomycetota > Phycisphaerae > Phycisphaerales > UBA1924 > UBA2402. The sequence goes on from JAHBXF010000002.1 coordinate 357,193, forward strand.
GCGCGTGCTCGACCGCGCGAACGTGGAGTTGTCGCTCGACCGCATCGGCCTGAGGGCGAGCGACTACGAAACGTTCGACCGCTTGATCAACAAGCCCAACGGCATCGTGACGGTGACGGGCCCGACGGGCTCGGGCAAGACGACGACGCTCTACGCCGCGCTGGCGAAACTCAACGACATCGAGACGAAGATTCTGACGGTCGAAGACCCGGTCGAGTACGACATCGACGGGCTCTGCCAGGTGCAGGTCAACGAAGAGGCGGGGCTGACGTTCGCCAAGGCGCTGAGGTCGTTCCTGCGTCAAGACCCGGACATCATCCTGGTGGGCGAGATCCGCGACCTGGAGACGGCGCAGATCGCGGTGCAGGCGTCGCTGACAGGCCACCTGGTGCTGAGCACGCTGCACACCAACGACGCGCCGAGTTCGATCATCCGCCTTGTAGACCTCGGCATGGAGCCGTTCCTCCTGACCGCAACGATGGAGGGCGTGGTCGCGCAGCGTCTGGTGCGCACCATCTGCCAGAAGTGCAAAGAGGAGTACGAGCCCAAGGAAGAGGAACTGATGGAGCTGAACATGCTCCCCGAGCATGTCCGCGGGAAGAAGTTCTTCCGCGGGCGCGGGTGCGACAACTGCAACCGCTCGGGATACCGCGGCCGCATGGCCCTCTTCGAGATCATGACCATCGACGATGAACTCCGCGAGATGGTGATGAAGCAGGCGAACACCACGGTGCTGCGTGCCCACGCGCGAAAGCGCGGGATGACCTCGCTGCGTGAGTCCGGGTTGATGGCGATTTACGACGGCATGACGACCATCGACGAGGTGGTGCGTGAGACATTGTCGGACGAGGATTGATCATGCCCCGGGGCGTTGCACACGGGTGCTGGCCCCTCTCTCTCGTGGGGGCCGTTGGGGTGGGTGAATGTGGTTCGGCGGGCGCTCCGAGCAGGGCCGCCCGGGCGGGAAGTCTGGAACACATACGTGCGCGGCCGAGCAGGGACGCGCAGGGGAACAGATATGGCGACGTTTGTCTATGAAGCGCTGAACTCCGCCGGCAAGCCCCAGAAGGGCACGATCGAGGCCTCGAACACCGAGGAGGCGATCGCGCGGATCAAATCTCAGGGGTATTACCCGACGAGCGTGAAGGAGCAGTCCGGCAAAAAGGCCGGCGGCCCGCCCACCGCCGAAGAGATGAAGGGGAAACTGAAGAAGAAGGGCGGCGGTTTCAGCGTTGGCCGCGTCGGCGAGAAGCAACTGACAGCCTTCACGCGCCAGTTGTCGACGCTCCAGGACGCGGGCCTGCCGCTGCTGCGCTCGCTCCAGATTCTCGAAAGCCAGCTCAAGCCGGGCAAACTCAAGAACGTTCTGATGGGCGTGTGCGAAGAGGTCGAGGGCGGCTCCTCCCTCTCCGAGGCCATGGGCAAATATCCCAAGGCTTTCAACCACCTCTACGTGAAGATGGTGAACGCGGGCGAGATCGGCGGTGTGCTGGACATCATCCTGCAGCGTCTGGCCGAGTTCATGGAAAAGAGCCAGCGCCTCAAGCGCAAGATCAAGGGCGCGATGGTCTATCCGATCGTGGTCATCGGCATCGCGGGTCTGATCCTGTCGGGCATCATGGTGTTCATCATCCCCAAGTTCGAGGAGATCTTCCGCGACTTCGGCGTGGCGCTCCCCTGGATCACGATGAAACTCATCACCACCAGCCGCTGGTTCGCAGGGACGAACCCCGGCCAGGCGATCCCCGGCGTCTTCATCGCCATGCCGGCGCCCGTGGTGGCGTGGATGCTGTGGAACCTCATCCGCAAGGCGGGCCCCGGCCGCGCGGCGACGGATTACATGATCCTCTATTCACCGATCTTCGGCAAACTGGTGCGCAAGACGGTCATCGCACGCTTCACCCGCACGCTGGGCACGCTCATCTCGGCGGGTGTGCCCATTCTTGAGGCCGTGAAGATCACCAAGGAAACGAGCGGCAACTACGTCTTCGAGCAGGCGCTCCAGAAGGTGCACGACAGCATCCGCGAGGGCGAAGGCTTCTCAACCCCGCTGCGCGAGAGCAAGACCTGCGACGCCATCGTGGTGAACATGATCGACGTGGGCGAAGAGACGGGCGAACTGGACGCGATGCTCCTGAAAATCGCGGACAACTACGACGAAGAGGTCGACGTGGCCGTGGCGTCTCTGGTCAGCCTGCTCGAACCGCTGATGGTCGTCGTGCTCGGCGGCATCGTGGGCACGATCGTGGTCGCCATGTTCATGCCCCTGGTCGCCATGATCCAGTCTCTGCAGGGCGGCGGTATCTGATCAAGGCCGGGCAGCACGCCCGCCCGGGAAGGAACGCAAGACCATGAAGACGCACAACAGACAAGGCTTGTCACGCGGGGCACGGGCGTTCACGCTCGTGGAACTGCTGCTGAGCGTCGCCGTCATCGCGGTGCTTGTCGGCCTGCTCATCGTGGGTTTCCGTTCCACCCGGGCCTTTGCGCGATCGGTCACCGACCGTGCCGCGGTGTCGAACGTGCGTGAGGCGGTGTCAAAGTTCACGCAGGAGTTCGGCTTCGCGCCCCCGCTGGTACGAGACCAGCACCCGGCTACGCCTGTCTGGGTCGAGGGCACAACCACCCGTCGTGTCGCGGTCTATTCGATCAGCGATCCGGCAGACCTGAACATCCTGCGGCCGGCGAATATCGCCGCGCCCGGCAGCGCCAACCCCTTCGAAGACCGCCGTTTCAGCGAGCGCACCCTGCCGTACTTCCTGGTCGGCGGGTGCGGTGTTCGCTATTACGGGCAGGGCTCAGCCCCACCGCCCGAGGTCACCGAACTGCCCGTAGACGGCGTGCCCGGCCCGGGCTTCTACAAGCCTCGCGCCGATGGCTCGTTTGATATTGCGCCCGATGTGCTCGACCCCTCCCGCGGCGGACGCCGCACCGCGGCGCAGGCCACGAGCCGCGCGGGCGCGAAGTACGACTCATTCGTGAACCTCGATTCGAGGTCGCTGACGCTGTTTTACACCTCCGACAACCCCGGCAACGACCTGCGCGAGGTTGTGGAACTGCGCGACGCCAAGGGTGTCGCGATCCGGTTTTATCGCTGGGTAAACCCTGACAACGTGACGCAGGTGGAAGACTTCCGCCTGCCGCCCCTCGTGGGCCGAGACGGGCAGGCTTTCGTCGGTCGCGTCACCCCCGACGAGCGAGACCTGCGTAAAAACCCGCAACTGCGCGACGCGGTCTTTGCCGTGGTGGCCGCGGGGCCAAACGGGGCCTTCGGCGATGAGCCCGATGCCCTCCTCTTCCAGCGGCTCAACCGCCCGGTGCCCACCGGCCCCGGCGCGGCAGACGCGATTCTTAAAGCCCGGTTTGAGGCCGAGCAGGACAACATCGTGGAGGTGGGCCGATGAATCGCACCAGGCGACCAACCCGGTCCGGCTTCACCATCGTTGAGTTGCTGGTGGTCATCGGCGTGGTGGTGCTGCTGATCGGCATCGCCATCCCGGCCTTCCGCAGTCTGCTCGAGTCGTCCGAGCGTTCGTTGGCCGAGAACCAGTTGCGCGTGGGCCTTTCCGCGGCGCGTGACGTGGCGATTCAATCGGCCAGCGGCGACGCGGCGGCGGTCTTCATGTTCACCCCGGGCGGTCGGATCACGATTGTTCCCTGTTTATCGGTTGGTTTTCTTGCAGATGACGTGGCGTGGCTGGATCAACCAGGATACCCCTCCCGCCCCTTACTTGGTGAACCACCCGTAAGGCGAGAGGTATTTGTCCCAGTGCCGCTGGCTGCGCCGATTCAGATGCCGCGCGGCTGGTCGGTTCGGGCGTTCACGCCCTCCAACACGGTGAGCAGCCAGGCCGGCGGGAGTGATCCGAACGGGTGGTACGAGTCCATGGCGCTGCAGAGCGCCGGAAACGATCCCAGCCGGCAGGCGCACTGGATCTTCCCAGAGACACACTTTGTCGACTTTGGCGCGGCGAATGCTCAGGCGCGCGGCTTACAGCGGCAGACCTTCATGGTGCGGTTCAAGCACGCGACAGGCGCGCTGGACACGGGGAACCTGCTCACGGCGATCGTGGTTGACCCCGCGCCGGGCGAAACGTTCAGAACCGAAGAACCCTGGGCGAGCAACAGGCTCGACCAGGCTTCCGACCTGGCACGCACGGTCCGACGGATTCTCGGACGGCAAGGCACCCCGGCCGAGCGCGAAATTCGCCTCAAAATCATCGGTGATCAATCGCCAGATACGGTGCTGGCAAGGCCTGTGATGGAACTGGCGGTCTATTCCGAGCGCACCATGGTGGGGGGGCTGAGTCTCTCCCTGGGGGCACGGGGTGCGAACCGCGTGACCGGCACGGTGTATGCGGATCCACGGGCACCGGGGGTGCAGGGGCCGACGATCGACCTCTCACTCTTCGCCGCGGGGACCACGGCCGACACGGTTCAGAACGTGATCGGCAAGTGGATCGAGGGGCGTGCGACGGTAAACAACGCGGCCCCGACGGCGACGAACCGGGTCTCGTCGGATGCACGGATATTCACGCTCCAGCACTATCTGGGGCAGGTTCAGGAGTTGGTGCAATGATGAAGTTCAACGAGAAGACAACCCGGAAAAGATCGGCCTTTGCCATGGGGCGGGGCCGGGTTCGCGCGTGGGCGGGGGTGGGCTTCTCGCTCATCGAGGTGCTCATCTCCATCTTCGTGCTTGCCCTGGGCCTGCTGGGCATCGCGGCGGTCTTCCCCGCGGTCGTGCGTCAGCAGCGACAGGCCACCGACACCGTGCAGGGCATCTCCATCCAGCGTTCGGTCGAGCAGTTCCTGGGAAGCCACGAGAAACTGCGCGAACGCAACGTGACCAACGCCGGCGGTCTGATCTCGCAGGGTGAAACGTCTACCCCCCTTGGCCTGCGCGGCTGGAGCGTGCTTTCAGGCGACACCACCTTCTCCCCCACCGGCCGCTGGACCCTGGCCAACACGGTGGCGGGGGATCTTCCCGTGAACTCAGGCGTGGGCCTGAACCCCACGACCGGAGCGATGTACCTCGGGCGAACCGGCACCGGGCTCAGTGTGGTCGAAATTCCTTTGGCCGATCGACTGGTGCCGCGCCCCTATTCAACGGGTGTCGAACCCCGCTTCGTGTGGGACTTTGTCGCGCGACGTGTTCCCTCGGGCCAGACCCCGCCGCCGGCGAACAGGAATGATCCAAACTCGAACGAACTCCGCGTGCGCGCGTTCGACGACGACTCGGTGCAGGTGGCGATCTTTGTTCGCCGCATCGATACCGGCGTGCGCGTCCCCCGCGGGCGCACGCTCTCAGAAGTGCTGCTGGGTGCGCAGGGCATGCAGGCCAACGAGCGACGGTTGCCGGTCACGGTCGATGCTGTCGGCCTGCCGACTTTCGACGGACGCGTGCAGACCGGGGGCGGGTACTCGCCCATCCGCCAGATGCGTTACACCCTGGTGCCCAACGAGGCCGTCCAGGGGCGCTACCGCACAGACCTGATCGTGGCCAGCCCGACGCCCGTCGCGGCTGGGCAGTATTTCAATCAGATCGGTCAGCGCTTTGTAGACGACCTTGGCATCGTTCACGAAGTGGTCGAGATCATCCCCGACCTGGGCGCCAACGACCAGCCCGCGCTGCGCATTGACCCGCCCCTCTCGGCCGATCTTCTCGGCGGGCGGGTGGTTCCTGTTGAGCAACTGACGATGCTCTACACCCCCCAGATCCCCGCCTCTGTTTCCGTCACCGTCGTCAAGCGATAACACTCACAGCGATTTCCAGCCCGGGGGCCATAGATGACGCAACGACGAGATATCGGGCACGGCCTACGCCCAGCGGCGCGCCTCGCGGCGAGCGCGGGGCGCGGCTTCACGCTGCTTGAGATGATCGTCGCGGTCGCGGCGGTGGCGCTGGTGGCCGTGGGCCTGGCCAGCATCTTCGACGCGGTGGGCAAAACCGTCAGCGGCGGCAAGCGCGTGAGCCTGCTCAACCAATACGCCGGGCTCATCGAGAACCAGATGCGCAGGGATTTTTCCGAGATCTCGCGCGACGGGTTCCTTGTCGTCAGGCAGCAGTTTGTTGACACCCGCCCGGGGCCCGCCGGCGACGGCCTCTTCCAGCAGGAAGGGCCAAACGCCGACATCGTCCCCCTTCACGCCGAGGACACGAGCCCCAGGCCCCGCCGTGCCGACGAGATCATTTTCTTCGTTCGCGGCAACTACCAATCGGCGCGTCAGCCCATCTCGCCCGACCTTGTCGTCACGAGCGATACGGCGATGATCTACTACGGGCACGGCCAGAAGCGCCGCCCGGATGCGACCCGTCTTGATCCGCGCAACAACCAGCCAGACCCCAATATTTTCTTCCGCCCTCAGGTTGACGACCTGAACAACGACACCGCGCCGGGGCGGGATGCGCGCCTCGGCCTTCCCGTGGCGGGCAACCCCAACCTCTTCGCCTCAGAGTGGACGTTGCTCCGCAAGTCCACGCTGCTGGTCAAGCCTGACGCGACCGGGGCAGACCCGGTGTCGTCTCCGCTGCGGTTCACCGACCCGGCCAACCCGAACGCCAACGACGTGCTCGACCCGGCCAACCCCGCCGCCCGGCGCAGGCTGCGCAACTATGAGTACCAGGTCAATCTGCAGCCCGCCGCGCGCAGCGTCTTCCGTTCGTTCAACCGTTTCTACCCCTTCGACATCAGCAGTCCTGCGCGGATCGATTCCTTCCGCGAACTGCGCCGGCCGAACCTCACCTCCGGCCTGGTCGATATCGCCAGCACCGACCTCAACGAGATCCGGTCGTTCGTCAACGGGCTCAGGCTGCTGCCCGGCAGTTTCGATCCCGCAACGGCCACGGGCGCGTTCGACCTGCCTAACCAGGTGAGTTTCCATCTCTGGTGCGATCCATTCCCGTCGGCGCCCGCGGCCTGGCCGTGGCGCTACAACGTGCCGGTGAGAACGCAGCCCCCCCCTGATTTCCTCGACCGCATGCACGTCTGGATGAACGACGCCTTCCCCGGCGAGAGCCAGGCGGGGGCGCCGTGGGGCCGCACGAACGCGATGCGCGCGATGGATCCTCCCGGCGTGCGTGCCCGCTATGAGTCACAGCCGGTCGATCTTCTCGAAGTCATCGCCGGCAACTTCGCGCAGACGGCGGGTGCCCCCGTGTCGCGCGGCCAGCAGGCCGCGTACGAACGCGCGGACCAGTTGATGCTGGCCGGCAGCGGCTTCCTGCCCCGCTGCAGCGAGTTCATTGTTGATTGGTCCTTCGGTCGCACCGACCCGGTGACGGGCGAGATCGTGTGGCACGGCCCCGCGCACCGCATCGACGTCAACCGCAACGGCACCTTCAACGACCCCGTCGATCGCTGGGCGACGCTGCCGTACCCATACAACGCTCGCTCGCAGAACCCCGCGACACAGAACCTGCTCTTCCACTCGGTCGAAGTGCCGCGGCTGCCGTACGGCATGCCGATGCAGTCTGTGCTAGATCCGAACGGCAACCCTATCCCGGGCCCCGCACCATACCAAGAGTTTGACCGCCTGCCAAGAGAGTATTTTTACTACACCCACGTGATCCAGCCCCGCCTGATCTATGGCTTCGACGCGTGGCAGCCCAACGCGCCCGTGCCCAGCGTGCTCACGTCGTACTTCGGCTACACCGACCCCACGTACAAGCAGGATGTGCTGGCCCGCCCCTCGCCACCGTACGGGCCAACTCCGCCCAACATGCTCGGCGACGGTATTGTCAATGAAGGTTGGCAGATCGACTTTAGTGGAAATGGCGAGATCGGAAGACGAACCGCCCCTGCTCCTCCAGATACGCAGGGCGAGGTCATCCCCGGCGAGCCCGCCGCCAAGTCGATTCCCTGGGCGTGGCCCCGCATGGTCCGCGTGACACTGACACTCGCCGACGCGCTCGATCCGTCGATCGAGAGCACCTTCCAGTTCATCTTCAATGTGCCAGATGATTCGCCGATCCGCGAGTGAACCCCCGGGGCCCGGCGAAGCGGCACACGACTCGCCGACACGGGGGTAGACGGTTGACCGACGATCAAACCCAGAAGGGGTGTTGTTCGCATGAAAGCAGAAGTAAAAAACCGCGGATACACGCGTTCCAACGCCCGTTGGCGGCGCGGTTCATTCCTGGTGCTGGTGGTGGGAACGCTCGCCCTCCTGGCGGTTGTCATGCTCGTCTACGTAAGCGTGGGCAACCAGGACACACGCACCCGCGCGGCCCTGGCGCAGCGCGACAAGCTTGATGATGTTCCCGCGCAGGTGCGAGACTACCTCGCCGAGCAGATCATCGGCGCCGATCGTATTTCCACGTGGTACGAGGACAAGAGCGTCGGGAGCGTCCGCACGGATCTGCCCCCCACCCTGGGGCAGGAACCGCAGTTGCTGCGTGAACTGACCGATTACGGTTTCACGCGCTACAACGTGCGTTCAGACTCGCTGCAGTACGCGACCGTCTTCACGCCCACGGGCAGTTACTTCCGCCCGCCGGCGTCTCGTCAGCCGGGGTCTGATGCGAACGACATCACGCCGCGCGTGACGCTCGCCGGGGGGTTCTTCAACTCGCTGCCCCAGGCGTGGATTCCCAGCGACCCGTGGCTTGCCGCGACAGAGCCCACGTTCCTTGGCTACAACCAGACGGGCGTGCCGCAGGATTTTCTCTACAACCCGCTGCGCCATTCGTTCCAGCCCGGCCTTCTCAAGCGTGACTGGCTGCATATCTCGAACGTGAGCCCCGACGGCCGCTTTGTGAACCTCTTCAACCTCGCGCCCGCCGTGGGCGGCCGGCGCGTCGCGAACTTTGAGGCCCAGCCCGGTCTCGGGCTGGTCAACGGCCTTCCACGGCTCTCCGAGGGGCTCTCGCTGCTGCGCCCGCAGCAGCCCAACAACCCGCAAAGCGATCTTTACGACTCAGACACGGTGACCGATTACGGCGTGTCGGTGGCGGGTGACCGCCGCAACTTCCCGGCCTATTTCAGTTCACGCCAGGTCGGGGCCTTCCGCCCCGCGCGTGACCTGCGCACGGGCGCGGGCTACGGCCCGGGCACTCCCAACTTTCTCAACTATCAATGGGCCGACGCCGACGGCGACGGCATGTTCGACTCGCGCTGGCAGGAACTCACCGACGGCCGCCTCGACCCCACCAACCCGCTGCAGTTCCTGCAGACAGACGGCAACTACCGCTACTTCATCGCGGTACGCATCATCGACGCCTCGGGCCTGGTGAACGTGAACACGGCGGCGGACTTCACAGCCGCGCCCACAACCCGACCGATCGCATACCCGCTTCCATTTCCCACAGGAAATTGGCGAGACCCATATCGCACTGTTGGTCTGACGCCCGCGGATATCGACCTCTGGCGGTTGCTCACCGGCCGGGATACGTACGAACCCTATTTCACGCGTACCGCGGAATACCCCCAGTCGCAGATCGACACCCAGCGGGCCGCCGGGTATGACGGCATCCCCAACCCGCGGGCGGACCTCATCCCCGCCGAGGGGCTGCGCGATGACAACTACGCCGGCACCAACCCGCTGCCCGGCGGCGCGGTGTGGCCCCCTTCCAGCTCATCTGGCTACGACGGCTTCCGCGCGCTCTCCACGGGCCACAACGCCTACATCGCGCTGCGACTGTCGCTCGCGGCGGGTGTGCATTTGCCAAGAGGCCATGCGGCGGATCCGGCAGTAACTTATAGGGGCGAAGGTATGTTGTTCGCCTTCGCGAACTCCAGATTCGCTGAGTTCACCAACCCGGTGCAGTTCGCTCAACTCAATCCAGATCCGGACGATAGAATAGCCAGAAGGCTTTGGGATTTTGTGCCCATGCCCGCCAGCGAGTTCGAGCGGAAGTACCCCCTTATGGAAGTGCTCTCCCCTTGGCCAGATCAATTTAATACGCCTGGTGTGCGCACGGTCAATAATCATAGGGCATTTCCTCCGATATTTACATATCGCACATCGTCTCACTATCCTGCGCGAACTGCAAACGGGCCTGTCTCGCCTAACTACTGGGATCCTCAGTTGCGTCAACATATTATCTACCCCTCGCAGGCCGATCGGCGAGCGCAGTTTTACGTGACGCAGGCCACCATTGACTTCAACACCACGTCGCGTGTCTTCCGGCCCACCGGGGATGTCTCGGTCGATCCCTTCAACCAGCCCGAAACGATCTACCGCTCGCTGGCCTCCTTCGGCATGGACGACCTGGCCGAACTGCTGACCTACCGAGCGACCAACAACCCGGCGGTGACAAGCGAACTCGAGCGCGTGCTCGACGGGCGCGACACGATCCGCGCCGCCGGCGACCCGACCAACCCGAACATCAATCCGCAGCCGTGGAAGTTCGGGCCGCTGCGTAGCAACCGCGGGCTGGATGTCGAGGGCGCACGCGACGTGCGGCTCAACACCGCCGACGCGACGCCCGGCTCAGACCGCCAGACAGACCTCGAAGCCAGCCTCTTGCTGGATGTCGACATCCGCCAGCGCCTGACCACGGTCAGCGGCTCGGCCCCGCTGGGGCTCTCGAAGTATGTCGATCCCGACCGCTTCGACGAGCGTGCCGAGGTCAAGGTTGATGCCCGCAGGCGGCTCTCCGAGTTCGCGGCAAACGGCGCATCGTCTCAAACCCGGCGGGATGCGATCTGGGATATCTTCCGCGGCTACGCCGATTCGCTGCTGCCTCTTTCAGACATCGGCGGCAACGCCAACCCCGCCTGGAACCGCAACCCGCCGCAGTTCCACAATACCCGCACTCTCTTTTACGGCTACCAGGGCCCCGAACTGGCCCTGCACACCGCGGCGCACCTCACGCTCAACATCGCGGACTCCTTCGACCGCGATGTGATCAACCCGCGCGACCCGGCTTCAGAAAACGCCAACGGCCCGCTGGCCTACACCCTGCTGGTTTTACAGGATGCGAACCCTAACCCAAACAACCCCGGCAACCAAATACTTAGAAACGACGGCGCTTTACCGTGGGATCAACAGCGTTTTCCTTGGTGGCATGACAACCAGAGGCTCGATCTCAACGCCGTATCAACTTCACCACGATTAGCAGCGCCATCGGCACAGGCAACACTCGCGGCACCGGCCGTGACGATGTTCGGCGTTGAGGCGCAGCCCTTCCTGGTCTCGGTGGGCACCTTCACGGTGTATGCCGACATGCCCGAGGGGCGCGGCCCACAGAACGCGGGCGACCCTTCGGGCAGCAACGGTGACAATGACGAGGGGCAGGGGCCAACCTTCGAGGCAACGCTGCGGCGTGATGTCTCCCGTTCAAACCCTGACCTGATGTTCCGAGTGGTGGCCTTTCAGATCACCAACCCCTTCGACGTGCCGGTGCGTCTGGGCAATCGGGCGGGCATCCTCAACGACCAGTCCCAGAAGCCGACGAACTTCGACGATTGGGACGTGGCCGACCCCAACTTCCCCGCCCTCGACCGCGAAGACGATTTCTACTACGTGAAGTTCGGTGGGCGCATCTTCAAACTCTCGAAACTCGAAGAACGCATCAAGGGTGAACAGACCGGGGCACCTACCGAGGCATACGAGCAGGTGCTCAGCGAGCCCACGGGCGGGCTCGATACAACGCTGGCGGACATCATCATCGAGCCGCGCAGTTCCATCGTGTGCTACGCGCTCAGCCAGGCCCCCCGCGTCATCGCGCACCACCGCATGCGCCAGGCAGATGCGGATGTCTTCGGTGCGGGCCCCACCCCCGCGCTAGTTCGCCAGGGCATGCACCGGGCGATCATGCGTCAACTCAACAGCGACAGCCTGAGCAGCGGTCAGGGGCAGATCCGCGACGAGCACTGCTTCTGGATCCCCGAGATCGATCCCAACACCGGCCGCATGGCGGTGCGCACCGACGACGGCACGAACCACGCCACGGCCCAGTACACGGCGATTTCGTCCGACCGTTTCGCTTTCGGGCCGCTTCTGCCCAAGGTGATCGACCCGGCCAGCGGCCAGCCCAACGCCGTGCCCGAACTCCCGGTCGAGTCAGCAACAGGCATCGACCCCTACGCCGAAAACAAGGTTGTGGAACTCTGGCGAGCCCGGCGCGTGGGCGACCGCAGCGCCACGCAGACCACCAACCCGTTGATCGCCAAGGAATATCAGCGTCAGAACACGCCCGTGCCCGCGACTGCCTGGTTCGCGGACGCCTCGACCGCCACGAACGCACAACTCCTGGTGCGCAACAACTACAGCAACGACCTGCTGGCCGATCGCCTGCGCTTCCCGATTCTGCTTCCCGCCCATGTGACCAGCGGCGAACGCGTTGTCAACCTCGACGCCCGCCTCTACGTGCCCAGTGGTCAGCCCGAAACGGCGCACCGCAGAGTCCCCGGGGCCGTGACAGATTCTGATCAAGGCACAAACTACATCGGCGAGACGCTCACGCTCACGGCTTGGGCCGTAGTGCGTCGCCCGATCGATCCCAGCCTCGCCGAGTATGACCTCAACGCCGACGACCCGCCCGGGGCGGCGGTGCCCATCGGGGCACTGCCCGTCTATTGCCTCGAGCGCAAAGACCGCGGCAGCCTGACCGACTCCCGCGCGTCCTTCATCACCCGCGACTCGTGGAACCGCTACGAGATCAACAACCCCGCGTCGGCGCAGGGTATCAACTACTCCAACCTTGATATCAGCGACTTTGATCCGGGCAAACGCGGCGCGGCCACGAACACCCGAACATGGTTCACCCGCGCCACCGGCGCCAACCGCCAGCATCTCTCCCTCGCCTTCCGCCACGCGCCCACCGAGGTCATCGACAACAACCCGGGCAATGTTCCGCCTGATCAGCGCCTCGGCAGCGGCCGGCGCGGCACGCTCAAGGGCATCCGCGCCGAGGGCGGCGGCGCACCCGATTACAGCAACAACAACGGCCTTTCCGACGACTTCAACGACGACTTCCAGGTCTTCTCTGCACGACGCCTGCCCTATGAATCGCTCTACCCCGAGGTGATTCTGGAGAACAACCGGTTCACGCGCTCTTCCGGCGGTGAAACGTGGTCAACCCTGCGCATCGGCGACATGCTGCTGCCCCTGGGCGTGGGCCCGGTCTACGCCCCGGTGACCGTGCAGAACCAGCCCAACCGACTCGCCAACGAACCGGCCAGCCCGGTGCTCGCGCAGCGGGCTTCCGAAGTCGCGTGGACGACCTTCGGTGAGTCCATGACGGCCGCGCTGGGGTATGACCTGCTGCCCAGGCCCGCGTCAGACCCCGCGGGGCTCAAGACGCCCGAGGCGATCGGCGCTGCACAGTTCCGCTTCGGGCTCACGCTCCCGCCCGGCGCGCGGGAATACCGGCTGCCCTTCGACCGCGGGAATCTCGTGCTCGACGACTTCTCGCCCTTCTTTGACGCCAACGGCGCGCCGAACCAGCCCGCTTTCTATGTGGGCCAGGAACAGGGTGGCACAGACCGTCGCCGCTGGACGCAGATTCCTCTGGCGCTCAACATCCTCGACCAGTTCAGTGTCGGCATCGCGGGCGAGCAGAGCATCACCCGCACCGTGCCCGGGCTCATCAACGTGAACACCGCGCCCCTGGCGGTGGCACGAACACTGCCCATGCTCAGCCCGATGACTACGGCCGGGCCAAGCCGCGCGTGGCGGGTGACGGTGACCGATCCCTCGCAACCCTTCACGTTGACGCTCGTGGGCCTGCCCGCGCCGCGCAACGGCTCGGTGACCACGGCATCCATCCCGGCCTACTCGCCGGCCGATACGCTGCGGTTCGCCCTCGAAAGCCTCAACACCATCGGCCCGGGCAATATCTGGGTCTCTCCCGGCAGCAACACCGGCGATGCAACGATCGATTCTGACTACGTGGTGTCGTTCATCGGTGAACTCAGCACCACCGTGGCGGGCAACCTCACGGGCAACAACGCCACCGTGACACCGATCCCCGTGACCGGCGGCGGCATCAACCCCGCCGGCCCGGTGTGGTGGGGCTCCGGCACGCAGCACGGCCCCTCGGCGGACATCGCCGCGGCGCTCGTCGCCTACCGCGACAAACTCCCCACGCCCGTTCGCGCGGCGTCATGGTTCCAGAACGTGCTGAACCCTGATGTGCCCGCGTCGAACCCCTGGGTGACCATGCTCGACTACCCGGACCTCGTGCCCCTTTCAGTGGCGCGTCGCACGCCCGACCTTCCCATCGAGCGCATGCTCGGCCGGCAGACCTTCAGCCAGATCCGCGCTGTCAACGAGCAGCCGGGCTTCTACTCCCTGGGGGCGCTGATGACCGTTCGTCACCACGGTCTCACGGGCCTGGCCCCAGACATCTACCGCTATGCCTACCCGGTGAACATGGACTATCTGGCCTACTCGCCCAATCCCAGCGTCATGGGCGCACGCGTCTACGGCCCCTCGAACGAGGCGCAGCGCGTCGACATCCGCTCCGAGAACAGCAGCATGCTGGGCGTCGATTCGGTGCCCTACCACGTCTCCAACCCGCTGGGCAGCAACCCCGCCAGGATCCAGGTCACCGACACGCTCGAGAACGAGTTCAAGGAAAAACTCGGCGTGCTCAACGGCTTTGTGAACACCGTCACAACCCGCAGCGACTACTTCATCGCGTGGTTCGTCATCCACGGGTATCAACGGTCTGACCTCGAGAACCTGGGCCTGAACGACCCGCTCGTGCCCAGCATCGCCCGCCGCTTCGTGATGGTGGTAGACCGTTCCAACGTCGTCAAGCGAGGGGACAAGCCCCGCATCCTGCTCTTCCGTGAACTCCCCTACTCGCCGAACTGACCAATCGCGGCAAGGGCGGCGGATAGGCGAGGGGCTTCCCGGGCGGCCGTGGGCGCATACCCTCGTGCTCACAGGGTGTAGCTCAGCTTGGTAGAGCGTGTGGTTTGGGTCCACAAGGTCGCAGGTTCGAATCCTGTCACCCTGACTTGTTCAACATGAACGCCCGTGTGTCATGCACACGGGCGTTTTTTGGCGCCTCCTGCATATTGCTCAACCCGAGCGTGCCACCTTCACCGCGCGGATGGCCAGGAACATGGGGATCTCACGCCTGATGCGGTTTTCCTCTTCCGCGGCGGGGCCGCGCTCGCTGGTGCGCAGGCTGGCCCATTCTTCCATGGCATCAATGCAGAGCCCCGCCGCCGCGAGCGCGTGCACATAGTGCTGCACCGGCCTGTGATAGGTGATCGTCGTGATCGGGGCCTTGCCCTTGGCCACAGCGCCGGGGTTCATGATGATCTCGCGGTGCGAAGGCGACAGATACCCCTCGACCCGACGGAACTGACGCACAGCCTCAGGCGCGATCTGCTCGTGCGGTCGCCGCTGGTGTTTGCCGGGGCGACGCTTGCGGTCGTCGGGTGTGCGGCGCGGCGGGCCGTCCTGACGCATGGGGATGGGCCTCTCGGGCGAGTCGCTCTCGCGTGCCCAGCCCCAACTCGTCTGCCCCGGGCTGCGGAAGGCCGGGTGCAGAATGACAGCGACAAACCGCCCGCCCGGGCGCAGCAGCGCGGCAACGCCGCGCGCCGCAAGAGAGACGGGCTCGATGTTCATGAGCGCCATGACGCACGCCGCGCCATCGAATGGCGCGAGGCCCAGTGATTCGAGTTGGCGCGCGTCGGCGGTGTGATACTCGGGCGGGGGGGCGTTGTGCGGGGGAGCGATGGATGCCGCGGTGGCGATGAGGTTTCGCGCCGCGTCAACGCCGGTGGCGCTCACACCCAACGCGGCAAGCCGCCTGCAGAGCGAACCCTCGCCGCAGGCGACATCCAGCACGCGCTCTCCGGCGCGGGGTTCGAGCAGCCGCACCACGCCGGGCAGGATCACGCGTTCGTGGTGATCACTGCCGCGCTCTTCGATCAGGTGCTGATACCAGCCCGCGACATGATCCCACGATTGATCGCCGGGCTGCGGGGCGGCTTGCGCGGCGAGCCCCTCCGGCAAGGGCTTGGCGGTTGATCGCAGCGGCGTGACAGAGAGGTGCTCAACAAGCGGCTGGGGCGAGGGGCTCTCCCCTTCGGCGGGCTCGTGGGCGCCGTCCGACTTCGAGCCGACGAGACGTTTGAAAGCGGGGGGGGGCGGGCTTGTGAAGCGCACCGTCTGTCCCGTGGCGGGGTGCGCAAAGCCCAGTTCGCACGCGTGCAGGCAGAGGCGGTCGATGGGATCGGTGGCCGCGCCGTATCGGCGGTCGCCCACGAGCGGGTGCCCGAGGTATTGAAAGTGAACGCGGATCTGGTTTTTCCGGCCCGTTTCCAGGCGCACCTGCACGAGTGTGCGGCCCTTGCCCGAGGCGAGCACGCGGTAATGGCTCACGGCGAGTTTGCCCTCGGTGCGCAGAGGTTTGCCCGAGGCGTCCCGCCGGATGGGGCCGGCCTCGCTCCGCACCACACCGTCGTCGTCTTCAAAGAGGAAACTCTGGATGGTTCCCGAGTGCGCGCCGGCACCCGTGCCCACAAGCCCCTCGGCGACGGCCGCGTAGAGGCGGTGGGCCCGCTTGGTGCGGAACTGTTCCTTCAGCCACTCGAAGGCCTTCTCGGTTTTGGCGAAGACGAGCAGGCCGGAGGCTTCTTTGTCGAGGCGGTGGATGATCCACACCTGGGTGCCGCGCCGTTTGACCTTCTCGCGGACGTACTTCTTGATCTCGCGGAAGGCGGAGCGCACATCGGTGCCTGGCTCGCCGGCGGTGAGCAGGCCGGCGGGCTTGTCCACGACGATGAGGTCGCGGTCTTCGTGGACGATGCGGAGGCCTTCGGGGAGGAAATCGCTCATGTGGGGAGGGGGTTGTAGGCGCGGACGGGACCTGCGCGGCGGGTGCGATGACAGATTGCCGACGGGGAGTCCTCGGCGATGGCGTCGAGGGGTGGGGGTCCGTACGCTTGGGCAGCCCGTTGGGGCAACTCCCCGCAGGGTTTCGTCAACTGCGCGATGCAACTTCTCCCCAGGCGGCCCGCGGACGGTCGGGCAGGGTCAATCTATCGGAGGTAGAGTCAGCATGTCATTCGAGATCATGTCGGTGAAGGGGCGTCAGGTTCTGGATTCCCGCGGCAATCCGACCGTTGAGGTTGAAGTGAAACTGGATTCCGGTTTCATGGCAATGGCAGCGGTGCCCAGCGGGGCTTCGACCGGCGAGCACGAGGCCGTAGAACTGCGCGACGGCGACGCCAAGGCGTACCTCGGCAAGGGTGTGCAGACCGCGGTGGCGAATGTCAACGAGCGGCTGGCGCCTGAACTTCTGGGGATGGACGCGAGGCGGCAGGAAGAAATCGACGCGCTGCTGAACACGCTCGACGGCACGGGCAACAAAGCGCAGTTGGGGGCCAACGCGATCCTGGGTGTCTCGATGGCGGTCGCGAAAGCCGCGGCGGAAGCGAGCGGGTTGCCCCTCTACCGGTACCTGGGCGGCACGGGCGCCAAGACGCTGCCGGTGCCGATGTTCAACATCCTCAACGGCGGCAAGCACGCCGACAACACGGTGGACTTTCAGGAGTTCATGGTGCAGCCGTGGGGGTTTGACACATTCGCAGACGCACTGCGCGCGGGTGTTGAGATCTACCACACGCTCAAGAAGGTGCTGCACGCCAGGGGCATGAGCACGGCCGTGGGTGACGAGGGTGGCTTCGCGCCCGACCTGAAAACCAACGAAGAGGCCCTGACGATCATCGAAGAAGCGGTGACCAAGGCCGGGTACGACTGGGGGCGGCAGGTGTTCGTGGCGCTCGACCCCGCGATGAGCGAGTTGTGGAGCGAGGCCGCCAAGGACGGCAAAGAAGGGTACAAGTTCTTCAAGAGCACCAAAGAGGTGGTCTCGAGCGACGCGATGATTCAGTTGTGGGCCGACTGGTGCGCCAAGTACCCGATCCGCAGCCTCGAAGATGGTCTGGCCGAGAACGACTGGGCGGGTTGGCACAAACTCACGCAACGGCTTGGCGACAAGGTACAACTTGTCGGCGATGACCTGTTCGTCACGAACAAGAAGTTCCTGGAGCGGGGTCTGGCCGAGGGGTGCGGCAACGCCATCCTGGTGAAGGTGAACCAGATCGGCACCCTCAGCGAAACCTTCGACGCGGTCAACCACGCGATGCGGAACCGTTACGCGGCAGTGCTCAGCCACCGCAGCGGCGAGACGGAAGACTCGACCATCGCGGACATCGCCGTGGCGACCAACTGCGGGCAGATCAAGACCGGCGCGCCCTGCCGCTCAGACCGCAACGCGAAATACAACCAGTTGATCCGCATCGCCGAAGACCTCGGCGACCGGGCCGTCTTTGGCGGCGGCACCTGGTGGCGGAAGTAAGAACGTTCGGTACGCGATAGGATATCGTGCACAGACTGGAACTTGCCAGACTGTGTAAGGTGAATGAAAGGGTGTTGTGCTTCTTCTTCTGGGCGAGAAAGCCCGCAGGAGGAGGGCTATCATCCCGACCCGTCACCGAGCGGCGCAGCGGCGCCGTCTCATGGCGGAAAGAAGCAGTGTGTTGATCGGGGTTGCCCTATGCCCAAGAACAAGAACCACAAAGGCCTTCTGAAGCGGATCCGGATCACCAAGACCGGCCTGATCCGTCACCGTTCGTCCAGCCATAAGCACTTGCGCTCGGGCAAGGGCGGCAAGAAGTTGCGCCAGTACCGGAACGATCCGTACATGTCCAGCGCGGATACGAAGCGGCTCGAAAAACTGCTCTTCCGTCGCCTGCGTGGGCGCGAGCAGCCCCGCACGTCGCTTCGCCGCAGCCCCTCGCCCGAGCAGCGTAAAGCCGCGCAGGCGGCCAAGGCCGCTCAGGGCGAGTGATGCATGAACCCGCACGGGCCCGCGGCCGCGTGCGAGGATCTTCAAGAAGAATCATCCGGCGCGAGGGGGGAAGTGTTCCCCGCGAGCGCCGAGGCAATGCCTGCCGGGAGATGAAAGACGACGGGAAGGCCCGCCGCTCCGTTCAGGCCAGTGAAGGAGTTTGATCGATGCCCCGTGTACGTAAAGGTGCAGCCAAGACCCAGGCCCGCAAGCGGATTCTCCGCAAGGCCCGCGGCTATTTCGGTTCCAACCACAAGAGCAAGTATCGCGCCGAGAACGCGGTGATCCGCGCCGGCGTTTACGCCTTCCGCGACCGTCGCGCCCGCAAGCGTGACTACCGCGCCCTGTGGATCACCCGTATCACCGCCGCGTGCAAGATGCGAGGCACCCGCTACAGCCTGTTCATGAACGGGCTGCGCATGGCCGGCGTCACGCTCAACCGCAAGATGCTCAGCCAGATCGCCATCGAAGACCCCAAACTCTTCGACAACCTCGTGGCCACCGCCGTCAAGGCCAGCCGCGCGACCCCGTCGAAGCGTGGCAAAAAGGCCGCCTGAGGCTGGGTGTAGAAAACTCAACTTTTCCGCGGGCGGGGCGATGAGCCTCGCCCGCTTTGTTTTTGAGAGCAGTGGCTCACAGGAATTTGTGAAACCCGCGTTCGCGGGCTCGCCGACAGGCGAAGAATGGCCGGTGCCATGCCGCGCGGCGGCAGAACGGTGGCAGTGGGGCAGAGATCGAAGGGAGCGCGATGGGCTGGTGGCTTGCCGATACATGGGCCAGTAACCCGGTATGGACGGTCTCGTGGATCGTGTGGGTGATCGGTTCGATCATTCTGCACGAACTGGGGCACGGCATCGCGGCGATCCGCTGCGGGGATGACACGCCACGCGAGATGGGGCACATGACCTGGAACCCGCTGGTTCACATGGGGCCCATGGCGCTGATCATGTTCGCGCTCTTCGGGTTCACGTGGGGGATGATGCCGGTGAACCCGTACAACTTCCGCGGGCGCTACGACGATGCGCTGGTGGCGTTCGCCGGGCCGCTGGTGAACATCGTGCTCTTTGTGCTGTGCACGGTGTGCGCGGTGGTGTGGGTGGTGTGGGCGAGCGCAATAGTGCCCGACCCGCTGTGGGGCAATGTCTCCACGTTTCTCTGGACGGGCATGATGATCAACATGATGGGGTTCTGCTTCAACATGATCCCGATGCCGCCCCTGGATGGTTCGAGGATCCTCGGGTCGTTCGTGCCCGAATATGCCCGCCTGTGGCAGGGAGAACAAGGCGCGGTGATCGGTCTGGTAGTCTTCGCGGCGATCTTTTTCTACGGCGCGAGCAGGATCTGGGATTTCGTGATCACGGTCTCGCGCGAGGTGCTCCACTTCGGCGTGCGGCTGGTCAGCAGCGGCACACCGGCACCCACCATCTGATGTGTGTCACAGGTAGGGCTTGAGTTCCGCGGGGATGGCCTTGATGCCGCGCCTGCGGGCCTTGGCGACCGCATAACGCAGCGAGCGGTCAACGCGTCGCTGCACAGACTCGGTGATGTTGAGGCCTTCCTTGCGCATCTGTTCGAGTGAGAACATCCACGCGTGGTATTCCTCGAGGCAGCGCGGCTTGTAGACGTTGAAACCGATGGCGTGGTGGCCGATCTCGTGGAGAAAAATGGCCGCTGACATCGGCCCGCGAGGCTTGGGAGATTCGATCAACCTCGAACGCGACCCGTCGGCGTAGGTGAGTTCCCACGCGATGCCAGACATGTTCGTGCGCCATCGGCGCACCCGCACACCGTAAAGATCAAGCATGCGGCGGGTCATGGCGTCGTAGCGGTCTTGAGCGGAAGGGCGCGCGGCCTTGTCTGCACGCGCGGGTTTTGTGGTGGGCTTTAATGCGGCCTTTGTGGCGGGCTTGGAGCGATGAGCGGGTGGTGGGGCGAGGGTGCGCGTTGCAGACGGGTTCTTGCGGCGTTGGAGATTGCCGCGTTGGGGCTTGCTGCGCGGGGGGGTGATACCCAGGGCCCGCGCGATGGGCCGCAATAGATCCCAGAGTGTCAACTGGTCGCCGGATCGCACGTGAAGACCTCGCCGCTGAGTGGGTGACGCCCACGAGCATATTCAGCCCAGGGCATGGGCTTGCCGCCCGCGGGGTGCAGTTCGATAACGCGGAGGCACCCCTCACCGCAGGCGATGAAGCCGGCGGCGGGATCGATGAGCGTGCCGGGCGCGTAGCCCGGCGTCTGCAAACTGTGTTCGGCGGTTACGCGCAAGAGTTTCAGGGGTTTTTCACGGTGCATCACGGTGACTCCCGGCCAGGGGGAGTACGCGTGCACGCGCCGCAGACAGTCGGCGGCGGATGAGTTGAAGTTGATCTGCGCATCGGCGCGGCTGATTTTGGGCGCGAGGGTGACGAGCGACTCGTCCTGCTGCTGGGGTGTCAGCGAGCCCGCGGCGTGACGGGCGAGAACGTCGAGCATGAGGGCGGGCCCATCAGCGGCCAGAGCATCGTGCAGATCACCGGCGGTTGTCTCTGGGGTAACAGGGCGGCGGGAGGAGCCGAGCATCAGGCCCGCATCCATTCTGTCGGCCAGAGTGATGACGGTGTTTCCGGCGAAGGAGTCTCCGGCGAGGATGGCCGCGTTGATGGGGGCCGCGCCGCGCCACCGTGGTAAAAGTGAACCATGAAGGTTGATGGCGAAGCGGTCAGCCAGGAGTCTCTGGGAGAGTTTCTGCCCGAAGGCGATGACAACCCACGCGTCAGCCGGCAAGGCGCGGATGGCTTCGAGAACTTCGGGGGTGTTGACCTTCTCTGGCTTGAAGAGCGGGCGTTGAGGGTGGTTCTGGGACCACCAATCAGCGATTGGGGTTTGGGTCAGGCGTCCGCCGCGCCCCGCTGGGCGGTCGGGCTGGGTCACCACAGCGAGCACATCGTGGGTCTGGTCGAGGGCCTGAAGCGTGGGGAGCCCGAAGGCGCCAGACCCGAAAAAGACGAGGCGCAGTCGTTGGGAAAGGGGCATGGGCGGTGTCAGTCGGCGCGTTCGAGATCGCGGAGGGCTTTGCGGTTGCGCAGGCGGGACATCTGAGACATTTTGTCGATGATCAGGATGCCGTCGAGGTGGTCGATCTCGTGCTGCCAGCAGCGAGCCAGCAGGCCGCCGGCGGTGGCGGTGAACTCCTCGCCGTCGAGGTTGAGGGCGGTGACGGTGATAATGGAGGGGCGCATGACATCGCCGCGGATGTCGGGCAGGCTCAGGCACCCTTCCTCGAAGGGCGTGATGCCGCCCTGGGGGTTTGAAAGAACCGGGTTGATGTAGACCACGGGGCCTTTGGTGGCGGTGGCGGGGGAATCATCGGCGGATTGGCCGTCCCGGGCGGGGACATCCGCCACGAAGAGGCGCCACGAAAGGCCGATCTGGGGTGCCGCCAGGCCGATGCCCTCGTGCAGCCGCATCAGGCGGATCATTTCCTCAGCGACGGCGCGAACATCGTCATCGACCGCGGGAATCGTGGCGGCGCGTCTGCGGAGAAGGGGGTCAGGGTGGATCCGGAGTTGGAGCGTGGAGACGTCGATGGGCATGGTTCGCAGAGAGGGTACACGCGGGTGCGCGCCGGGTCACTCTTGTGCGGGTGGGGTTTGGAGGGCGGGGTGAACTGACGGCGCGGGATAGCGGGCCGCCCCGGGGAGCCTATCCGACACGGTCGGCGTGAAAGGATCGGGGTTGTGGTTTGTTCGAGGGGTTCGAATGTGTAAAATCGAGCCGACGGGGGGGGGCTGGCAAAGCGAACGAGAATCCGTGCCCGGCACGAGGGAGCCGCGATTGGCGATTTTCAGTTGGAAGAAGTCTGAGCCCGAGGACCCCAAACAGCCCGGCGCGGGCGGTGCCGCCGCGGAAGGGGAGAGCGCCGCGGTCTTCTCGCCCGAGAAAGCGTTGAAGTTCTTTCAGCACGCGCGGACCGTGGACGAGGCGACCAACTACGAATACGCCGCGCAGTTGTGGCTGAGCGGTCTGCGGTTCGACCCCAACAACATGGACGGCCTGCAGGGTTTCTTCTCGTCGATCGCGAAGTTCAACGAAGAATCTGGCGGCAAGAAGGGCGTGAGCAAAGAGGTTGCCAAGAGTGTGAGCGGCAAGGGCGACGTTGACCGCTTTCTGATGTCGCTGCTGGAGTGGGGTCAGCGGCCGCAGGAATCGACCCTTGCGGTGCGAGCCGCCGAGGCCGCCGCCGCCCTGGGGCTCAAAGAGCCCACGTTGTGGATCACCGAACGGGCCTTCGGCTTCGTGCTGCGCGACAAGAAGGTGCGCAAAGACCTGTTGCTCAAGTGCTCCGAGTGTTTCGGCAAGGCCGGCGCCTTTGACAAGTCTCTGGCCGCGGCCGAAGAGGCCCTGAGGCAGAACCCGACCGACGGCGCGCTGGCGGCGCACATCCGCGACCTTGCGGCGCAGGCCACGATGAGCAAGGGCGGCTTCGACCGCAGCGGAGAGAAGGGTGGGTTCCGCGACAACCTGCGTGATGCCGACAAGCAGCGGTTGCTGGAAGAGCAGGACCGCATCGTGAAATCAGAGGACACGGTCGAGCGGCTGCTGGCGGCGGCGCACGAGGAGTATCAGAAGCGGCCCGGCGACCTGCCCACCATCGAGCGGCTCGCGAAACTGCTGCTGGAGCGGGGGAAACTCGCCGACCAGGAAAAAGCCTACCAGTTGTACATGAACTCGTACAACGATACCAGGCAGTTCCGGCTGCGGGAGTTGGCGGGCGACATCCGCATCAAGCAGGCACGCAAGAAGGTTTCGGAACTGAAGGAAATGCTCGAGAAGTCCGCGGGCAGCGAGATGATCCAGCGGATGCTGGACACCGCCAAAGAAGACTACGCCAAACTGGAACTGACAGAGTACAAGGCACGGGTCGACAACTACCCCTCGGACCTCTCGAGGCGGTTCGAGTTGGGCAAGCGGTACTTCGCTCTCGGGCACTACCACGAGGCCATCGAGCAGTTCCAGGAGGCCCAGCACGACCCGAAGAACCGCGCCGCCTCGCTCAATCTGCTCGGGCAGTCGTTCCAGCGCATCGAGTGGAACGACGAGGCCATCGACACCTTCCGGCACGCGCTCGAGGTGAAGGACATCATGTCCGAGGTTGAACTCGAACTTCGGTATGAACTCATGACCGCGCTGCAGGCCAAGGCCGAGAAAGAGCAGGACATTCCTTCCGCCGAAGAGGCCGACAGGCTCGCCTCGGGCATCGCACGCCAGCAGATGAGTTACCGCGACATCCGCCACCGGCGCGAAGCGATCAAGAACCTTCTGCTCACGCTGCGCGCCCCCAAGGGTGGCGGGGCATGAGCGGGCAGGGGCACACCGGCGCGTCGGGCGCGGGCGGTGTTTCGCCGCTGGCTGTGGTGATCATCCCGGCGAGGCTCGGCTCTACTCGGTTCCCCGAGAAACTGCTCGCCTCACGCACCGGCAAGCCGCTGATTCAGCACGTCTACGAGCAGGCTTCAAAGGCTGTGATGGTGCCGCGCGTTGTGGTGGCGGCCGATGACGAGCGCATCGCGGACGCGGTGCGTGGGTTTGGCGGCGAGGTGGTGATGACGAGCCCGCACCACCCGAACGGTTCGAGCCGGCTGGCCGAGGCCTCCGCCATTCTGGGCATGGGCGAAGACGACCTCGTGGTGAATGTTCAGGGAGACGAGCCGGAGATTGACCCCACCGTGATCGACGCGGCGGTAGCGCGTGCGGTGCAGACGGGGTGCGAAGTGGCGACAGTCGCTTCGCCGATGGGCGAGGGTGAAGACCCTTCCGACCCGAACATCGTGAAGGTCGTGCTTTCGGTGAACGGGGATGCGCTCTATTTTTCACGGGCTATGGTGCCCTTCGCGCGGGTCGGCGGCGATGCGCTCGCGTCGCCCCTGCGGCACGTGGGGCTCTATGTCTACCGCGTCGGGTACCTGCGGCGGTATGTGGGCCTGGCCCCGACACCCCTGGAACGCACCGAGATGCTCGAGCAACTGCGCGTGCTTGAGCACGGCCACAGGATCAGCGTGGTCGTGATGCCCTTTCACGGACAGGGGATCGACACCCCAGAGCAGTACGAGACATTCGTGCAGCGGGTGTGCGCGCGTGGGGTTTGAGACGCTCGCCTCGTCTCAACTGATGGCGCCAAGTTGTGGCATGTAGCGCCAAGCGTGACCCGGTCACGCCCAGTCGCGTTCAATCAGCGTCTGCGCAGCGCTTTGAGCCACTGGGCGAGTTGCCACGCGAGTTCCTCCGAACGTGTGGCCGCCAGGAGTTTCTCCAGTTCAGGAATGGCGCGTGTTTCGCCGGCCGCGACGAGGGCGTCGCCCGCGGCGCGTGACACGCGGACATCCTTCTCCCGCAGGAGGGCCAGGAGGGATTCGAGCGCGTCGTCCGGGTTGTGTTCTCTGAGGCGGCCGATCGCCAGCGCGGCCTCGGCACGCGTGCGGTTGAAGGGCATCGCGCCGATTGCCCCGCGAATGGCGGTCAGCGCCGCGGGGTCGTTGTACGCCGTCAGCGCGGCGATGGCCGCCTGCTTCAGGGCGTCTTCCTGCGAATCCGTGTTCAAGGCGCGGTCGATCAGCGGACGGGCGTTGGCCGAGCGCAGGCCGCCAAGGCCGCGCATCGCCGCGGCACGCACTTTGACGCTCGGATCGCGCTGCAGACGGTCGATGAGCAATCGCTCGGCGGTTTCGGCGTGCGTGGTGGGGTTGCCTTCGCCATCGCGAGCCAGCGATGGGAGCGCTTCGGCGATGGCCTGACGCACTTCCCAGTGATTGGTGTGGGTCGTGGCGATGGCGCGCAGTGTGTCATGGGCTCGTTGGGCCGCCAGGGCGCGGATGGCCTCGGCCCGCGGCCAGTGATGGTTGGTCTGCGACATGGCGAAACGCTGGAGCACGGGCGTGGATGGGCCGCGCGGCTCGGTGGCGAGCGTGCGCGCAGCGAGGACGCGTGAGTAGAGCGTTGGGCCGTCTTCGAGAGCGCCGATCGACCACTGCACAGGCTGTGAGACACTCACGCGGGCAAGAACAGCGCGGCGGGGGTCAACGGCCAGCCAGCGTGGCTGGGCCGGCGCGGGGATGGTGAGTGAGGCATCGCGGCCGCGCACGGCCAGGGTGTGGGTCGTGGCGTCTGCCCGGCCCTGCCAGGCGATCTGCACCGGGAGATCGAACTCGAAGGCCGGGTTGTCGCCGTCGATGCGCTGGGTTTGTGTCAGGGAGAGCGTGAGTTGGTCGCTCGTCCAGTCGGCGGTGATGGCGATGTGGGGCACCCCCGGGCGGGCTGTCCACTGGTGGAAGAACTGCCCGAGCGTTTCGCCGCTGACTTCTTCGAAGACGCGCTGAAGGTCGATGGTTTCAACGGTGGTGAACTTATGGCGCTCGACATAGGCGGCCAGGGCCCGGAAGAAGACATCGTCACCAAGGCGCATCCGCAGCATGTGCATGACGGAGGCGCCCTTGGTGTAGGGGTTGGCCTCACGGCGGAAAGTTTCCCACGGGTGCATGAAGATGTTGCTGGTCATGCCCACCCGGGCGGGCGCCTCGGCGAGATCGACACCGGCGACAGAATCCATGCTGCCGCCGATGGAGCGTTCGTAGCCGTGAATGCCGTCTCGCTTTTCAAACCAGAGGCTGGTGAGGTAGGTGGTGATGCCCTCGTTGAGCCAGATGTGATCCCACGAGTTGCAGGTGATGAGGTTGCCGAACCACTGGTGGGCGAGTTCGTGCGAGATAAGGCCGTCGTAGTCGAAGTCGATGAGCGCGGAGGGCTCGATGAGGCAGGCCTCGTAGAGCGTGGTGGCGGCGGTGTTCTCCATGCCGCCGGCGCCGAAGTTCCAGACGACGAGTTGCGCGTAGCGGTCCCACGGGTAGGGTTCGTCGAGGATGCGGGCGAAATGTTCGAGCATCTGCGGCGTGCGGCCGAAGGTGGCGGGAACATCTTTGCCCCGCCCGGGCGGCACGTACACGGGCATGCTTATCTGGCGTGTGCCGACATCGACAATGTCGAACTTGCCGACGACGAGTGAAACGAGGTAGTTGACGTGGGGCTTGTCCTGCAGCCAGTGCCAGGTGTCGTAGATGCCCATGGTGCGGGCGACGCCGGGCCGCTCGACAGGCAGAATGGACTGCGACTTACGGATGAGCCTGCCGTTGGAACTCGCGGTGTAGCCGGCGGGTACGGTGACGATGAGTTCGGTCGTGAGACGATCGTTGGGGTAGTCGTGGCAAGGGAACCAGTATGAGTTGGTCTGGGGCTGGCCCTGCGTGTGGAGTTGGGCGTCGCGCCCGTGGCCGGCGGGGGACCAGATCAGGCCCAGCGGAGGGTCGGTCACGGCGTACGAGATGACGATCGTGCGGGCTGACTCGCGCGGCAGGGGAGGGTTGAAGCGGATGTCGAGTTTCTTGCCCTTGTGCTCGAATTCGAGGGGCTGGCCCGCCATGGTGACGGCGGAAACTTCAAAGGCTTTGGCATCGAGCGTGATGGTGCTGAGAGACTCAACGATGGGGGCAAAGGTGATGGATGCCGTGGCGGTGAACCGGGGCACATTCATGTCTGGGATCGTGATTTCCAGTTTCATGTGCCGGTAATCAACGGGGAGGTCGGGCGGCAGCGAAACGGCGCGGGGCTCGGGGGCCGGGGTGTCTGCCGGCGCGGCGAGCGCGGCCCCGCGGCAGAGGGCCAGGGTCAGCGTGAGGGCGATGACGAGGTGTGTGAGTGCGGTGCGCATCGTCGTGTTCGTGAGAGTGGTGTGCATCGGCAGGGTGCCGCGGAGATGGGTAGATACGTGGAACCGGGCTCGGGTCAACATCGCTCTGGCTATCGCGTGCCGGGTGGTGCGAAGGGGTTGAGCGCGTGCTGGTTTGAGGATGGTACGGAATCTGCAGCGTCAGGGTGTGCGTGATGGAAATGGAGCAGCGCGGCGCGGGCTTCTGGCTGCGGGCTTGCAGCAAGGAAGTCCCGGGCGGCCGCCCGGGCCGCGAACGTGGGGCCGCTGTGCAGTTCTTCGATCCACCAGGAGAGTTCTTTGCGCACCTCGACCGCGGCGAGCACCGTCAGCCGCGGATCGACGCTCACCTGAGTGGGCTTGGCGGGCAGTGAGAACGTGGCTGATGCCACGCTGCCAACAACGCGGATCGTCTCGGTGCGTGCCGGATGGTTCTCGAATCGCATGTGGATCGGAAGGTCGAAGAGGTACGGCGGATTGTGGGTGTCGATGCGCTGGGTCTGCTCGAGCGATACCGAGAGGGTTGAATCGGCGTCGTTCCAGTCAAGGTCCAGCGCCAGGCGGGGCATCCCCGGACGCATGGTCCATTGATCAAAGAAGGCTCGCAGGCTCTGGCCGCTGACCTCTTCAAGGGCGCGCCGGAAGTCATCGGTGGTGACCGTGCCGTGGGCGTAGCGCTTGAGATAACGGGTTGAGCCGCTGAAGAAGGCATCGTCGCCCAGTCGCATGCGCAGCATGTGCAGGATGATCGCGCCCCGGGCATAGGGGTCTTCCGATTTCATGAAGACCGAGTCGCCGTCGGTGAAGCGGTTGCTCACCAGGGGAGGAATCTGGGGATATTCGGCCAGGCTGCGCATCCGCTGAGTTTGAACAAAGCGGCGGATGGTCCGTTGATACGCCGCGGCGGAGCGGTCTTGTGGGCCCCGCGAGGCGGCGTGCTCGTCCCACAACGCCTCGCTGAACGAGGCCCAGCCTTCATTGAGCCAGAGGTGGTCCCAGTTGTTGCAGGTGACAAGGTTGCCGAACCACTGGTGGGCAAGTTCATGGGCGATGAGCGCATCCTGGCTGCCGCGGCGGCCCCGCAACGTGCCGGCGTGGAGCAGGGTGCAACCGGTGTTCTCCATGCCGCCCGCGGCGAAGTCTCGCACGATCACCTGGGCGTAGGCGTGCCAGGGGTATGGAACACCGAAACGTTCTTCGAAAAAGGCCATCATGGGGGCGGTCTGGGCGAACATCGAGGCCATGGCGTCTTCGGAGCCTGCCGGGCCAAAGACGGGCATCCCAAGGCCCGGGCGTGCTGAGTCTGGCCCGCCGAGATCGACGCGGCCGAACTTGCCCACGGCGATGGTGACGAGGTACGGGGAGTGGGGCTGTTCCTGCGTCCAGTGCCATCGGGTTCGGGGTGGCCCGTCGGGGGTCGCGGCCGGGGCGGCGGATGTGCTCACCAGCCTTCCATTGGAGACGACCGTGTACCCATCTTCGACCGTGCAGATAACCTCCGTGGTGAGTTTCTCGTTCGGGGCGTCGTGGCAGGGGAACCAGCGGCTGTTGTGCTGGGGCTGTCCCTGCGCGTGGATCTGTGGAGAAGCCAGCGTGATGCTCTCGGCACCGGCGACCGGGGCCGAATAGGTGAGCCCTACGCCGCGGTTGCGGGCGAAATCGAGCATGTAGTGGATGATCACCGAAACCCGACGCCCCGGCGGCACCGGCTCGGGAAGGGTGATGAGCAAGGCACCGGGTTCCTGGGTGAAGTTCGCCGGGCGGCCATCGACCGTCGCGCGATGAACGATCGGGCCCTTGGAATCGAGGCGAAGGAAGGCCCGGGCGGAACCAACGGCGGTGGCCTCGATGCGTGTGGTGCCAATCAGATAGGCCTGTTGAATGTCGGGGATATCGAGTTCCACGGCTTGGTGGTGGTGGTCGAAATGGCGTGCGGGAGGCCATGTGGCGACCATGCGGCCGGTGTCGGCGCTGATGCGCGGGTCGGCGTCGAGGGTCTGGGCCGGGGCAGCGGCCGACCAAACCGCTGTCAGCAGAAGACCAAGGCAGAACGAAGCGGAGAAGGTCGCAGGATGATTGGAGTTCAAGTCGGCACCTTCGAGGCAGGTACATGGGGGGGAGCAAGGTGGGCCTGAGCCAAGGTAGCGCCGATGAACCGAGCGGACGCGGACGGGGGCTCATCGGAGGGGGCGGCAGGCCGGGGGACGGGATGGTCAGAAGCGTGGGGTGCGTCGTGCGTGGTGCAAGCCCGCGGGTTACCATATCCCATGCCCGCCCAGCCAGGACCAGCCGACAGCGACCACCCGATTTTTCATACCCCGATTCAACCCAAACCCATCACCGTGAAGGCGGGTGAGCCGTGGACAGACTCGCCTCCGGCGGGGGAGAGTGGGCGGCCCGGCACAACACTCTCGGACCTTGCCGACACATCGGCCGATTCAGAGTTTTACAGCCCGATCCCCGAGGGGTACCAGCGGGGGTACCACAAATACGTGATCGTCTTCGGCACGGTGATGTCCGGGCTGGGCAAAGGCATCTTCGCCAGCAGTGTCGCCAAGATGCTCAAGGACAAAGGGCTGGTGGTCGCGCCGATCAAGATGGAGGGGTATCTCAACATCGATTCCGGCACGCTCAACCCGTACCGGCACGGCGAGGTCTTCGTGCTCGAGGACGGCACCGAGTGTGACATGGACCTTGGCACCTACGAACGCCTGCTCGATCAGCACCTGTCCCGCAAGAACTTCACCACCAGCGGGCAGATCTACGCCGAGATCATTGAGCGGGAGCGTCGCGGGGCCTACCTGGGTCGCGACGTGCAGATGATCCCGCACGTGACGGGCGAGGTAAAACGCAAACTGCGTGAGGTCGCGGTGCGGGGCGATGGGGTGCGCCGGGCCGACGTGGTGTTTGTCGAGGTCGGCGGCACGGTGGGCGACTACGAGAACGCGTTTTACATCGAGGCCCTGCGCGAACTCGCCTTTGAAGAGGGGCCCGGGTCGTGCTGCTTTGTCGCTCTCACCTACATCATCGAGCCCAAATCGCTGGGCGAGCAGAAGTCCAAGGCGGCGCAGTTGGGCATCAAGCGACTGATGGAGGCGGGCGTGCAGCCGCACATCATCGCGTGCCGCGCGGGCAACGAAGTCAAGCGCACGGCGATGCAGAAGATCGCGATGTTCAGCAATGTCCCCATG
This sequence comes from Phycisphaeraceae bacterium, assembly GCA_019636615.1. Taxonomy (GTDB): domain Bacteria; phylum Planctomycetota; class Phycisphaerae; order Phycisphaerales; family UBA1924; genus UBA2402. The sequence goes on from JAHBXF010000002.1 coordinate 387,887, forward strand.
CGCCGCGTCTTTTCGATGCACGACCGCGAGAGCATCTACACGATCCCAGAAGAGATGAGGCAGGGCGGTCTGGACAGAGAGATTCTGTCGATCCTGAACCTGCACGAGCGGGTGAGCCAGGCCGAGGAAGACCGCAGCCGCGAACGTTGGACCGGGTTCGTGCGGCGGTTGACGGCGAACAAGCCGCGCACGGTTCGTGTGGGTATCGCGGGCAAGTATGCCAACCTGAGAGACGCCTACGCCTCGATCGACAAGGCCATCGAACACTGCGAGGCTCACCTGGGCACGCGTGTGGAACTCGACTGGATCGATACCACCGAGATCAGCGATGCGAACGTGGATGGTTTCCTGCGCGGCGTAGACGCGGTGATCGTGCCGGGCGGGTTCGGTGTCCGCGGGGTCGAGGGCAAGATCGCGGTGGCCAAGTATTGCCGCGAGAAGGGGATGCCGTACCTGGGCATCTGCCTGGGCTTCCAGGTCGCGGTGATCGAGTTCGCTCGAAATGTGCTGGGCATGTCGGACGCGTCGTCGACAGAGTTCAACGTGCGAACGTCGAGCCCGGTCATCAGCGAGTTGCCCGAGCAGAAGAAGATCGAAGGGCTGGGCGGCACGATGCGCCTGGGGGCGCAGGATGTCGCGATTGTGCCCGGCACACTGGCGAGTTTTCTCTACGGCGGCAAAGCCAGCGTGCGGGAACGCTTCCGTCACCGGTACGAGGTCGATCCCGACTTTGTGACAAGGCTGGAAGATGCCGGGCTGGTTTTCTCCGGCAGGCACCCCACGCGGCCCATCATGCAGGTGCTTGAACTGCGCAGGCCCGGGTCTGACGGCTCGGCCGGCCTGCCCACACACCCGTTCTTCATCGGCGGTCAGTTCCACCCGGAACTCACCAGCAGGCCCCTGCGCCCGCAACCGATGTTCATGGGCCTCATCGGCGCGGCGATCCAGCGAAAGTACGGCCCCGCTGTTGATGGACGCGATCCGTGGGCCGACGACCTTCGGCGATGGATGCCCTCGCCGGCGTCCGCGGCTCAGATGACGACCGCGTGAGGCCGTCTCACATGATCGTGCAGAGTTCTGCGGCTGGTGAAGCCTCGACTGATGAGGCCTTGATCGCACGCATCGTCATGAGGCGCTGAGGGCACGCGCGGCGTCAAGTAGAATCAGCGCCGAAAAGGCGTCCGGTTCGCCCCCATCTATCAAGGCGTTGTGCAACAGGCTCTGCGCGTAAAGATCGGCGTGGGCGTTGTTCTCGTCGGCGGCGATGGCCGCGAAGACGTGGATGGCCCAGGGGTGGTTCGTGGCGTTGTCGGGCTGCAGTTCGCCGACCATCCACAGCGCGGCTTCGCGAAGTCGGCGTTTGAGCGAGTGCGGAGCGTCTTGTCGCCCGGCGAGGTGCGACAGCGCGTGGAGCGCGCACAACTCGGACTCTGTCCATATCTCGATGCCCCGTGATTGCAGCGAGGGCACCAGCGGCCCCGTGAAATCCTGTACGCTTCGCGGCAAGGGCTGTTCAGGGAACGCCAGGTGCAGCCAAATCTGGAGATCCTCGTCCGGTGATCGAGGGCGCGGGGCCGAGTGCGGGGGGTGACAGCCAAGCAGATGAGAGAGAAACCAGGGATCAACAGCACGGCGGTGACCCGCGGAATCGCGGAATGCCAGGACCCATGCGTGCAGATCTGTGACCGGCAGGGATGTGTGCGGCAGCGAGGCGGCCGCCCGGCGGGTGACAGCGACAAGCCTGCCGGCCCAGTCTGCGCGTGCGATGCTGGAATGAGGGGGTGTGTCGGATGATCGGGAAGCGTGGTCGATGGGAATTGACTCCATGGGTCATGCCGCGAGCGGGGGAGGTCGATCACCTTGGGGAAGAACACCTATGCCGCACACGAACGATGGTTTGCATCCTGAGACACTGACGCCTGGCCAAACGCATGATTGGTCGGCCCTTGCAGAGGGTTCGTCCGGACAGGACCGTCCGGATGGGGGAAACGGCCGCGAGGTTCGAATTCGGGCCCACATGTCCGAGTTGCTGGGCCAGGGGCGACCCGGGCCTGCGTGGAGTGTGGTGACCTCGTCGATCAGTCCAAGCAGGTTCTCGGTGGAATCGCGCAGGATGTGCTACCCGGAGCGGCCGGTGATCGCGGCGCTGCACGTGCTGGATGCCCGGCCGATGCCGCTCATGGGTATGGTGTTGTCGTGCGAATACACGGGTGATGGGGTCCACCGAGTCGTGGTGGCCATGACGGCGTATCAGCCCCGGAGGTCGCTGGAACTGTGGCTGGAGGAAGTCGGCCGGGAGTTTCAGCGGAGCGCAAAGCGGCTGAGGGGATAAGGAGTCTGCCGAAGCCGAATGCGGGCGGGCGCTTGACGTTCGGGCCCAGCGTGTCCACGCTTGCCCCGTGCGTGTTGTGCATGTCCATTCTGAACTGTCCGAGGCGTGGGGTGGTGTCTTTGTGCCCACGATGGGCGCGCTGCACGAAGGGCACGCCTCCCTGGTCCGGCGGGGTGTGGTGCTGGCCCGCGCACGCGGCGCGGCGTGCGTGGTGAGCATCTTTGTGAACCCCACGCAGTTCAACGAGCCCGCGGACTTTGCCAGATACCCCAAGACGCTTGAGGCTGATCTGGCGTGCTGCGAAGCGGCCGGAGCGGACGTGGTCTATGCCCCCGCGGCCGATGATGTGTACCCGCCGGGGCAGCAGATCGAGGTGCCGGCCCTGCCGGCGCAGGCGATCGCGCCGGGGCTTGAGGATTCACGTCGCCCGGGGCACTTCGCCGGGGTGTGTCAGGTTGTGCTCAGGCTCTTGCGGATCGTGCAACCCGGCGCGGCAGTCTTCGGTGAAAAAGACTGGCAGCAACTGAAGGTGATCACGGCCATGGTGGCCGGCGAGGGGTTGGGGGTCGAGATTGTGCCCGGCGAAACCGTGCGAGAAGCCGACGGGCTGGCGATGAGCAGCCGCAACAGGTTTCTCGCGGGCGAAGACCGGGCGCGGGCGGGCGCACTGCACCAGGCGCTCAGTGCGGCGCTCGGTGCGAGAGATCCATCGGGCGCCGAGGCCGTCATGCTTCAGGTGCTCGCGTCAAGAGGCATCATCCCGGAGTATGCCGTGGTTCGCGGGGCCGAGAGCCTGATGCGGCCGGCGCAGGATGTTGATGCCGACATCGGGGGCGTGACGCGTTGGAGGGCATTGATCGCGGCGCGGGTGGGGGACGTGCGGCTGATCGATAATGCGCCGTGGCGGGCTGGGGGCGGGGCCGGCGGGGCAGTATGATTGCGGCCTTGAAAGACCTACGGCCACGGCCAGAACGGAGCAGCCCGCGTGCAGAAGTCCCCACTGCGTGAGTTTCACATCGATATGAAGGCCCACATGGTGGAGTTCGCCGGGTGGGAAATGCCCCTGTATTACTCGGGGATTCAGAGCGAGCACGTGCAGGTGCGCACGAGCGGCGGCGTCTTTGATGTGTCGCACATGGGCCGGTTCAAGGTGAGCGGACGGCACGCCAGGCGCCTGTTGGAGCGTGCGTGCACCCGCCGAATCAGCGACATGGAGATCGGTCAGTGCCGCTACGCGCTGGTGTGCAACGAGCAGGGGGGCGTGCGTGACGATGTGATCGTCTACCGGTTGGATGACGACCAGTTTCTGGTGGTGGTGAACGCCTCGAACCGGGCGAAACTGTGGGAACACTTCGAGCGGGTGAGGGCGGCGGGAGAGCTGAAGGTCTCGATGGACGATCAGACGCTCTCGACGGCCATGGTGGCGCTTCAGGGCCCGCGCGTGATCGAACGAATCGGCCAGTTCAGCCGCGAGGTGCCCACGCTCAAGAAGTACCGGTTTACGGTGAAGAACCTGCTCATCGCCAAGTTGATCGTGAGCCGCACGGGGTACACGGGCGAGGACGGCGTCGAGGTCATCTTGCCCACGATGGCTGTGGGCATGGCGATGAAGTACCTGCTGCAGGACATCGACATGAAGGCCGAGCAGGCGTTGCTGCGCCCCGCTGGGCTGGGGGCCAGGGACACCCTGCGCATGGAGGCAGGAATGCCACTCTACGGGCACGAACTGGGCGAAGAGATCAACGCGCTGTCGTGCGGGGTAGATTTCGCCATTTCACTCGACAAGGCCGACCAGGACAAGGGCGAGCCATTCGTCGGCATGGAGGCGTTGCGGCGCGTGCGCGATGAGGGCGGCCCGGCGCGGCTCATGACGGGATTTCTTGTGGATGGCAAACGCTCAGCACGACAGGGCATGCCTGTGGTGCACGGGGGCAAGCAGGTTGGTGTCATCACCAGCGGGTGCCCGAGCCCCACGCTGGGCGTGTGCATCGCGATGGGTTTTCTCGACAAAGACCTGCGCGCCATCGGTACGGGGGTTGAGATCGACACCGGCAAGGGTTTGCTCGCGGCGAAGGTGGCTCCGCTGCCCTTCTATAAGGCTGCCAAATAACAGGTGCCAGGGCCAGGCTCGGCGAGCGCCGCAAGGACGATGCGGCCCGGCTCCCGAGAGCCGATGGGAGGGGTTGAGATGCACAGCCAGCAGGCACGCACCGCTTCCCGGGCGGCTGTCTTTCTCGACCGAGACGACACGCTGATCGAGTGCAACGGCCTGCCCCCTGCGCCGCCGCCGGCACAGCCGGGAGACTTGGTTGACCCGTCGCTGGTGAGACTCCTGCCCGGTGTGCTCGATGGGTGCCGATCGCTCTCGGGCGCGGGGTTTGATCTTGTCGTCGTGAGTAACCAGGGGTGCATAGCCCGCGGCGCGGCCACGTGCGAAACGGTGGAAGCGGTGAACGAAAGGGTGAGAGCGTTGTTGGTTGATGAGTTCGGGCGGGGGCTGATTCGTGCGGTGTATTTCTGTCCGTTCCACCCGCGGGGCCGCGCGGGATGGCTGGCGCAGGAGCACGATTGGCGCAAGCCTTCCGGGGGGATGTTGTGCGCCGCGGCTCACGAACTGGGTGTTGTGCTGACACGCTCATGGCTGATCGGCGATGCGGCGCGAGACATCGAAGCGGGGATCAGCGCCGGCTTGCGGCCCGAGAGGTGTCTGCGGGTGGGGGGCGGTGTGGACTTTGCCGCGGCGGCTGCGCGGGTGCTGGCGCAGGCCTGAGGGGCACTACGCTGGTGTGACGTGAACGACGAGAGCAAAGTTCGGTTGCGGGCGGTATCGGGCACACCCCTCGATGACGAGGGTGTTCGCGGTGTCGTTGTGTCGGCGGCACGGGCGTTGGCGGAACGCTCCGGCGTCGAAGTGATCAAACTCGAAACAACGCGCGACGCGATCACGCTCACGCTGGGCATCGACAAACTGGCGGCGCTCGGGTTTCTGATGGAACTCCGCCGCCAGACGAACACCTGGTACGAGGCAAAGTACCGCGACGGCCCTCTGTGGGGCACGCCCCGCCCGGGGAAGGGTGACGAAGCAGACGGCGGTGCGATGGAGGACTTTGATTGACCTCGCACGGCGATGATCTCAGGTCGGAGGCGCGTCCGGGCAGGTCAGCCAGGCCGCTTCGATTGCTTGTTGTGCTGCCGAGTTGGGTTGGGGATGCGGTCATGGCGACGCCCGCGCTGCGCATGATCCGTCGGGCCTGGCCCGGCACGTTGATCGGAGGGTTGTGCCGCCCGGGGGTGGATGAGTTGCTCGCCGGGTGCGGGTTCGTAGACGAGTTTCATGTCGAGCGGGCGTCGGGTGTGATGGGCCCAAAGCACGCGGCCGCGAAGGTCAGGCCGCGCCGGTATGAGGCCGCCTTGCTGCTCACCAACTCCTTCTCGACAGCGCTGGTCACACGCATCGCAGGCATCGGCGTGCGCATGGGGTATGACAGAGACTGCCGCGGGCTGCTGCTCACGCACCGTCTGGCGGCCCCGCGCTCATCGGTCGGCGGCGGGTGGGATGTGATCCCCGCGTGCGAGTATTACTGGCGCGCGGCGGCGGCCCTGCTCACCGGCGATGGGCACGAGACCGGCCTGCCCGGTGATCGACGCATCATGCCGGCGGGAGAGTTCATGGAGTTGTCGGTGACGCCCGAACAGGCAGACGCCACAGCCCGGGTTCTCGGGTCGGCCGGGGTCGCCCCGGGGGAGCCCTACGCGGTCTTCAACCCAGGGGGGAACAAAGCCGAGAAACGATGGCCCGCGGATCGATATGCCGCGCTGGCGCGGTATGTATCTGAGCGGTATGGACTTCGGGTTCTGGTGAATGGATCTCCCGCAGAGAGGGCGCTGGTTGAGTCTATTGCCGGGGGTGGAGTGGGGGTTCCATTGACGGGGCACGGGGTATCGCTGGGCTCATTGAAGGGTCTCCTGGCCGGGGCGAGGGTGCTGGTGACGAACGACACAGGCCCCCGACACATCGCGGTGGCGCTGGGTCGCCCAGTGGTTTCGCTCTTTGGGCCTACCGACTACCGCTGGACCGTGGTACCCACCCGGGCAGGTGGGCCGGAGAAGATCATCCTGGCAGACCCCACCCTGCCGGCGTCAGAATCGGCCAATGACCATCCGGAGCGGTGCAGGATTGAGAAGATCGAGTTGGAGCGGGTGGTGGGGGCTGTCGATGAGATTCTCTCCCCCGCTTGACCCTTGCGGGGGCGTCACTACGATAGAGACCGGCCTGATCGGTATTCGGCCCTCCCGGGCCGGGTACAACCAGGCCGGCAGCCACAAGTGGCCCTTCGGGGGCGTAGCTCAGTTTTGGTAGAGCGCATCCATGGCATGGATGAGGTCGAGAGTTCGAGTCTCTTCGCCTCCACTTGTTTGAGCCCCGTTCAGACCCCGGTCAAGCCGGGGTCTGCGGCGTTTTGGGCATGGGCTCACCGGCCGGCGCGCGGCACGTCGTACCCTGTGCATCTATGACGAGTCATCCAATGAAAGGGCGCGTGGCCGTGGTCACCGGAGCCACCGCGGGCATCGGCGAAGCCCTGGTGCGCAGGCTGGTGGGCGACGGGTGCTTTGTCGTGGTGAACGCGCGACGGGCCGACAGGCTCGATGATCTTCGGCGCGAACTGGGCGACGAGGATGTGCGGTGCGTCGCCGGGGATGCAAGCGATGAGAGTGTGATCGAGCGGATGCTCGACACCGCCCGCGACGCCCTGGGCACGCCCGGCCAAGAGGCCGACCTCGTGGTCATCAATGCGGGGCGGGGTGTCGCGGGGTCGGTTATCGGCTCTGACACGGCCGTGTGGGAGGAAATGGTCCGCACGAACTACCTCGGCGCGGCCCGGCTGCTTCGGGCCGCGGCTCTCCGCATGCAGCACGAGGCAAAGGGTGAGCCCCCCCTGACACGGGCGAGGGACATCGTGGTGCTGGGCTCTGTGGTAGGGCGGCACGTCTCACCCTTTTCATCGATGTACGGATCGACCAAGTTCGCCGTGCATTCTCTGGCAGAGGGCGCTCGCCGAGAGTTGGCGGGGACGGGCATTCGGGTGACGCTCATCGAGCCGGGCTTTGTCAAGACTGAGTTTCAAGGCGTGGCGGGGTATGACCAGGCGTGGTTTGAAGAGGTCATGGCCAAAGTCGGCCCGCCGCTTTCGCCCGACGATGTGGCCAGGACGATCATGTTCAGCATCTCTCAGCCGGCGGGGGTGCATGTGAGCGATCTCGTGCTGCGGCCGACGCGCCAGGAGTACCCGTAACCCCCCGCGAAGGCGGAGGGTGAAGGCGGGGAGGCCTGCGGGCGGGCGAGGCGGGCGGCCCGAACCGCTACGATGCCTCTATGAGCATGGCCCAGACCCTGCGTACGAACGAAGGCGGTTCCAGCGGCGCGAGGAGCGCTTCGGGCAGAATGTACAACTTCTCCGCCGGCCCTGGTGTGCTGCCCGAGGAGGTCGTCCGTCAGGCCCAGGAAGAGATCTGGGACTGTCGGCAGAGCGGCATCGGCATTCTCGAGCACAGCCACCGTGCACCGACGTTCGACGCGATCCTTCACGAGGCGGTGGCAGACTGCCGGGCGATCGGCGATATTCCTTCTGACTACCACGTGCTGTTCATGACGGGCGGGGCCACAAGCCAGAACTTTCTGGTGCCGGCGAACCTGCTGGGGCAGGAGGAGACAGCCGACTACATCACGACAGGCTACTGGGCCGAGCGCACCTTCGAGCACGCGCAGATGTTCGGCAAGGTGCGCGAGGCGTGGGACGGTCGGCCGCTGGCGCACAGGCGTGTGCCCGAAGACGCCGAGATCTCGTGGTCTTCGAGCCCCGTGTACGTGCACATGTGCAGCAACAACACGATCTACGGCACCCAGTGGCGGCTCGCCGATGGGTCGCTTCGATTGCCGAAAATACCCCCGGGCTCTTTCCTGGTGTGCGACATGTGCAGCGATATCTTCAGCCGCCCTTTCGACGTGCGCGACTTCGGGGTGGTGTACGCCGGCGCACAGAAGAACGTGGGCGTGGCGGGTGTATCGCTGGTGCTGATCCGCGACGATCTGCTTTCTCGCAAACCCCGCGAACTTCCGCTGATGCTGCAGTACCGCGTGATGGCCAGGGACGAGAGCCGCCACAACACGCCCCCGGTCTTCCCGATCTACATGAGCGGGCTGGTGTTCAAGTGGATTCTTCGCCAGGGTGGGTTGGGCGCCCTGCACGCGCGCAACGTTGCCAAGGCCGCGCTGATCTACGACGTGCTCGATTCAAGCACGTTCTACACCGGTCACGCCGAGCGTGCCAGCCGCAGCCTGATGAACGTGACCTTCCGCACGCCCAGCGAGAAACTCGACGACCTGTTCGTGCGCGAGGCGTACGACGCCGGCATGGACAACCTGCGCGGGCACCGCGCCACGGGCGGGATGCGTGCGAGTGTCTATAACGCGATGCCCGACGAGGGGTGCAAGGCGTTGGCCGATTTCATGCGTGAGTTTGAGCGGCGTCACGGGTGAGCGTGCATCAGCCTTGAACGCGCGGCGGCGAGAACTTCATCAACGCTGATGCGCCGCATCATGCCGGAGTTCTGTGCGTTTTTATGGTTGAATGTGTCTTCGGGCCGGGTGTGATGCAGCACGTCCGCGTCGCGTCGGTACGGGCCGACGCGCTCGACGCGGGTCGGCCCGAAGAGCGCGATGAGGGGGCGGCCGAAACCTACGGCGATGTGCAGCGGGGCGGAATCGTTGGCGATGATCAGGGCGCTCTGTTCGATGAGCGCCATCACGCGATCGACCGGCAGCGCCGCGACCATGTCGATGATCGGCGCGAGCCCCTGCCACGACGCTGCCAGTTCGCGCAGCGGGGCGCACTGGGCTTCTTCGCCCGGGGCGCCGATCACCGCGACGGGGTGGCCCTGCGAGGCGAGCGTTCGCGCGACCTCCGCGAAACGGTCGGCGGGCCACTGTTTGGCCGGCCAGCGTGACGTGGGCGCGAACACGACTGTGCGCGAAGCATCGAAGGCCAGCGACGCGGCCCATTCGCGGGCCGCCGGTGATGTGTAGAGTCGAAGATCGTGCACAGGTGAAACGCCCGGCGCGGCGCAGACGATTTCGAGCATCTGATCGACCGTGTGCTGCGATGGGCCCCCGCCGACCCGTGTGGTGTAGGCCAGCGGGGCGAGTTCGCGGGCGTCTGACCTTCCGAAGCGGTGGGGCGCGCCGGTGGCGCAGGCGATGGCCGCGCTGCGGGCAAGGCCCTGAAGGTCGAAGACGGCGTCATACTCGGCGGCGCGAAGGGCGTGGAGCAGTTCGCGCAGCGGGCCGGTGCGGGCTCGTGTGAGGGCGGCTTTGATGCGAGCCTTGGGAAATGGAATCGCGGCGGAGAGGGCCGGGTGATGTTCGATGATGGGCACGCAGCCGGCATCGACCAGCCAGTCGATTCTGGCGGCTGGGTACGCGGCGCGCAGACTGACCAGCGCGGGCACGGTGCGGGCGACATCGCCCATGGCGCTGGGGCGGATGATGAGGATGGAACGGAACGGGGCCTGGGCCACGGTGGTCTGCCCCATGTTACTCGCTGAGCGCGGAGAGGACTTCTTCGATGGTGGTTCGGCCCGCGAGGACCTTGACGAAGCCGTCTTCGATGAGGCGGGAGAGGTCGCTGTCGGCCAAGGCCCGCGTGACGATCTCCTGGCTGCTTGAGCGCTGCGTCACAAGGTGGCGGATGTTGTCGCTGATGGTCAGGAGTTCGTAGACACCCAGGCGGCCGCGATAGCCCGATTGCCTGCACGCGCGGCAGCCCGCGCCTCGGCGCAGGTGGGTGCCCGGGGTGTAGGCCAGCCCGGCGGGGACATCGGCCGGATCGGGGGTGTAATCGTGTGCACAGGCATCGCAGATGCGGCGGACGAGTCGTTGCGCCAGCACAGCCTCGAGCGAACTGGAAACAAGGAACGGCTCGACTCCCATGTCGAGCAGGCGTGTCACGGCGCCGGCCGAGTCGTTGGTGTGCAGGGTGGAAAAGACCAGGTGGCCCGTGAGGGATGCCTGCACGGCGGTCTCGGCCGTTTCCTTGTCGCGGATCTCGCCGATCATGACCACGTCAGGGTCGTGGCGAAGGATCGACCGGAGGCCGCTGGCGAAGTCGAGCCCCACCTTGTGATTGACCTGGATCTGGTTGACGCCAGGAACGTGGTACTCGACCGGGTCTTCAACCGTGATGACCTTGATGGCGTCGCTGACGATGCGGTTGAGCGATGCGTAGAGCGTGGTGCTTTTACCCGAGCCGGTGGGGCCGGTGACGAGCATGATGCCGTGCGGGCGTTCGATGAGTTTCGACCAGCGGTCGCGGATGCCCGCGGGCATGCCCAGGTCGTCGAGCGACATCAGCACCGCGGACTTGCTGAGCACGCGGAGCACGACGCCTTCGCCAAAGAGCATGGGGATGATGCTCAGGCGCAGATCGAACTCCTGCGTCGGGCCGCCGGTGGTGCGGCAGCGGAAGGTGATGCGGCCGTCTTGCGGGCGGCGCTTCTCGGCGATATTCAGGTTCGCCATGATCTTCAGGCGGCTGACGATGGCGGCGGCGAACCGGTTGATCGTGGGAGGGACGTTGGCACGCTCCAGCACGCCGTCGATGCGGTACCGCACGATGAGTTCGTGCTCGTACGGCTCGATGTGCACGTCGGTGGCTCGCTCGGAGATCGCCTCGGCCAGAAGGTCGTTGACGAGGCGGATGAGCGTGGCTTCCTGCGCTTGATCGGCCTCGTCGCCGCCCTTGGCCTCGGCGGGGCGCTGGTCGATCCCGGCCGAGAGGGCGTCGAGGGTGTCGCCGCCCACGCCGTACCGGTCGCGGATGAATCGGGAGATTTCTTCTTCGTCGGCCAGCACGAGGTCGATCGGCGACCCGGTGATCATCCGCAGTTCGTCAACCACCGCCATGTCGTAGGGGTCTGATACGGCGACGGTCAGTGTGCCGTTCTCTTTGCGCACCGGGGCGCAGCGCTGGCGGAAGACAACGCGCGATGGGAGGAGGTCGATCACGCTCTGGTCGACATCGAGCGAGGGCAGATCGACCACAGGCATGTGGAACTGCTCGCCCAGCGCGGCGAGCATCCGCTCTTTGGCGACCAGCCCGAGACGGATCAGCACACGGTCGAGCCGTTCGCCCGATGACCGCTGCTCGGCAACGGCCTGATCGAGTTGCGCCTGAGTGATGGTGCCGGAGTTGAGGAGGAGTGCGCCCAGTGGCATGGTGTTCCTGAGAGAAGGATAGAAGCCGGCCGCGGGGCTGGTTTTTAATCGAGCGGGAATGCAGGCCCGATGAAGCGGCCCGGCGGCACGGTGCCTCTCTGCCGAGCCAGGGAGGTGAATGCCGCGAAGCCGAAAGGCTGTTCTTCCCCGGCGCGCTCCGCCTGCGCCTTCACGGCGGCCGACTTGACCTGCTCGACGAGGGCCTCGGTCAGCGTGTGGAACATGCTGATCTCGTGGAGCGGGAGTGTGTAGACCTCGCCCGATGGTGTGATGATCTGATAGATGGTGCACTCGACGCCCACCGATAGATCGCGCGAATCCTGTGTTTCGGTCACGCCGCACGCGAAGATGGGGGAAACCGAACCGATGGGGATGCGGTGTCCCAGTCGTGTGATGATGGCCAGTCGCCCGTCAAAGATCTCGGCGTCCTGCTGCTCCTGCGATAACGCGGCCAGGCCCAGCAGCATCTCCTGCATCATGTTCTGCCAGAAGAGTTCACGCGTAGCACCCAGCACCTTGATGTCGCGCCTCGATATGGGGAGTGAGACGGTCGGCGAGCCGTCTTCTGCCGGTGCGCCGGGCTGCGCCGTTGGTGCGGGGCTCGGGGGCTGGGTCATGCGGGCGGCCTCCGGGGTCGTGGTCAGGATGGGTCGGCCAGGGAGACGCCGAACTCTCCGGGCTCAAAGAAGTGCGCGGCGTCGGCATCCGGCTCGAACAGGGCCGTCTGTCCCCCGGTCAGGCCGCTGTGCGCCGGCACACGCGCAACGAGGTGCGCGTGCTTGGGGGTTGAACATGAAACATCCATGGCGTCTCCCAGCGGCTCGACAACGCGCACCGGCAGCCGCCAGGCAGACGGTGTCGGGGCTGTGACTTCGCGGAGCATCTGCGGACGCAGGCCCATGACGATCGGCTTCCCGGCGTGCGTGGCGAGGGCCTGGGAACGGGCGCCGGGAAGGCGCACGCGGTACGCGCGGCCGTCGGCGTCGGCAGAGCCTTCGACGAACCACAGCGCGCCGCCGTCCTGGGCGATCGTTCCTTCGAGGAAGTTCATGGGGGGCATGCCGACGAAGCCAGCGACGAAGCGGTTGAGCGGACGGCGATAGACCTCCAGCGGCGTGCCGGCCTGCTGGATGAGCCCCTTGCTCATGACCACGATGCGGTCGCCCAGCGTCATCGCTTCTTCCTGGTCGTGCGTGACGTAGATGGTCGTTGTCTTCAGGCGCATGTGCAGGGCCTTGAGTTCGGCCCGTGTCGTCACGCGCAGTTTGGCATCGAGGTTTGAAAGGGGTTCGTCGAAGAGAAATGCCTTGGGCTCACGAACGATGGCCCGGCCCACGGCAACACGCTGACGCTGCCCGCCCGAGAGTTGGCGGGGCTTGCGGTCGAGCAGGTCTTCGATTCCCAGGGTGCGCGCGGCCCCGCCCACGCGACGATCGATATCCGCCTTGGGCACCCCTCTGAGTTTCAGCGCGAAGGCCATGTTCTTGTAGACGCTCATGTGCGGGTAGAGGGCGTAGTTCTGAAAGACCATGGCGATGTCACGGTCTTTGGGGTGTACGTCGTTCACCACGCGGCCGCCGATCGAGATCGTGCCTGAGGAAAGTTCCTCCAGGCCCGCGACCAGCCGCAGCGTGGTTGATTTGCCGCACCCCGATGGGCCCACGAGAACCAGGAACTCCCCGTCGGAGATATCGAGGGAGAGACCCTTCACGGCTTCGAAACCGCTTGGGTAGACCTTGCGTACGTTATTGAGGGTGACCTGAGCCATATGTTCTGGTTCAGGGTACCACCCTTAGGCGTTCTGCCAAGTCGGTTCGGAAGGGGAGATTCCGGCCAGCGAAGCAGGTGAGCAGGAGGCAGCGCGGCATAGCCGTCACAGGCGGTACATGTTCGCGGGGGGTGTCGCCATGCGCACCAATGGACGCAATGTGGTGTCGCGTCGCTCCGATAGCAGGGGCGGTGCAAGGAGGCACATGCGTCATGGGACCCTCAGAGAAGACGTTCCAACAGGTCAAGTCGATCCTCGGGAAACTTGACCGCTCGATCGACCAACTGCGCGAAAAGCGCACCACACCCCCGCCGCCGATGCATCCATCGGCCGAGGCGACCCGCAAACTCGCCACAAACGGGGATGCCGCGGGCACACAGCCCACGGCACGCGCTGCGAGCCAGTATGGACGGGCCACCCCGATCCAGCCTCAGCGGTGACCCCGGGACGGGCGCACGCTTCCCGTGGAAACACCTGGGGGCGACCTCCCGACGTGAGATGAGCACGAGCAAGCGACAACCGCCAAGCCTCGACGCGTGTGCGTCCAGGGTGGTGGTTGTCGGTTTTGGGGGGTGCTGGCGGAGTTCAGACGCCGTAGACCGTTTTGATCTTGGCAGAAAGGTGCCTGAGCAGGGGTTCTGAAGAGAGTTCGCTGCCGGTGGCACGCTTGCACAGCTCGGCCGCGGAATAGCGGCGGCCGTGGGCGTGGATGTTGGTGTTGAGCCAGGCTTTGAGCGCGCCGAACTTGCCCTTGCCGATGTCCTTCGTGAGGTCGGGAAGATCCTTGTTGATTTTTTCCCACATCTGGGCGGCGTAGAGATTGCCCAGGGTGTACGTGGGGAAATACCCGATGAGGCCAAAGGACCAGTGGACGTCCTGCAGGCAGCCGCGCCGGTCGTCGGGCACGTCGAGGCCGAGGAACTCCTTCACGCGTCGGTTCCATTCGGCGGGCACGTCTCTGACCTTGATGTCTCCGCGCAGCAGGCCCCGCTCGATCTCGAAGCGGAGCATGACGTGAAGGTTGTACGTGGCCTCGTCGGCCTCCACACGGATGAGGCTGGGCCGGGCCGTGTTCGCGGCGAAGAAATAGTCCTTCACGTCGTAGCGGTCGATGCGTTTGCCGAGGATTTTGCGGGCGTGGGGGATGAGCCACTTCCAGAATGGTTTGCCCCGGCCGACAAAGTTCTCCCACATGCGGCTCTGGCTTTCGTGGATGCCCAGTGAGACCGAGGCGCCCAGCGGCTCGCCGAAGTGCGAGTCTTTGGGCAAACCCTGTTCATAGAGGCCGTGGCCCATTTCGTGCAGGGTGCCGTAGAGGGCGTCTGTCCACTTTTCACCGCGGTAGCGGGTGGTGAGCCGGACATCGCCCGGCCCCATGCCGGAACAGAAGGGGTGCGTGGTGGTGTCGAGCCGCCCGGCTTTGAGATCGAAGCCCATTTTTTCGAGCACAAAGAGGCCCAGTGCGTGCTGAACTTCGGGCTCGAACTTGAGCAGTAGGGGCTTCTCGCTGGGCGGGTTGCCGTCGGCCTGCACACGCTTGAGCAGTTCACTCAGGCGGGCACGCAACGGGGTGAAGACCTTTTCGATTTCGGCGGCGGGGGTGTTGGGCTCATACTCATCGATGAGCGCGTCGTACAACTCACCCCCCCGCGGCACTCCAAGGCACTCGGCCTTGCGCCTCGTAAGCAGGAACATGCGTTCGAGGTGCGGGGCGAACAGCGCGAAGTCTGACTTCTCGCGTGCTTCCTTCCAGACCTGCTGGGCCATGCTGCCGGCCTTGGCCAGTTCTTCAACGAGTTCTTTGGGAAGTTTGGTGGCCAGTTCGTAGTCGCGACGGATCTCGCGAAGGTTCGCGGCGGTTGCGCTGCCGGGCTTGGTCAGGTCCGCGTCCTGCTCGCACGCGGCGAGCAGTTCGGCGATTTTGGGGCTCGTCTGCCGTTCGTGCACGATCCCCGCGAGGATCGATGATTGATCGGCGCGGCCAGAGGCACCCGACGGGGGCATGTAGGTTTCCTGGTCCCAACTGATCAGGCTTGAAACAGCACCGAGGTGCGCGGCATCACGCAGGAGGGAACAGAGTTGGGTGTACGCGGCGTTGGGGGCGGACATTGGGGCTCTCTCTTGGTGGGTGGTGTGCGGTGTGGATCGTGGCCCGTAGCGTACCCGGGCGGGCCGGTTCCCGCCGTGTTCATCACGGCGTGGGGGTTTTCTCGGGCTGGCGTGCCGCGCCCAGCGCGCACAAGGCGTAGGCGGTGATCAGGACTTTATTGTCCTCCATCCAGCGGTCGTCGACCACGCGGAAGGAGCCATCGTCTTCCTGCAGCGAGGCGAGGCGGCGGGTGAGGTCCGCAGCCCAGTCGCGGGGTATTGACGCTCCTGTAGCAGGGTCGATGGCTTCGATCCGCGGTTCGGCCAGCGCGGCAAGGGCCCTGCCGAAGACCACGAAGTAGTAGTAGAGACCGTCGGTCCCAACGCCGGGGTTTTCATCAAGGGTGTAGTTGCGGCCGATCCAGGCCCGCGCGGCGAGCACCCGGGGATCGTGCGCGTTGAGGCCGGCGTACAGGTAACTCTTGAAACCGGAATAGGTCATGGAGCCATACGACCTCAGGCGGCTTGCGACGGTTCCGTCGCTGAGGGTTTCTTCGATGACACCCGCAAAACTCTGGCCGATCCCGATGGTGTCCTTGTTTTCTGACGTGGCGTAGATAAACCCGCCCTGCCGGGAGCCCTTGGCGTAGGGCATGTCGTTCACGGCGATGATGCCCGCGTCACCCTGCACCTGCTCGATCATCTGCGTGCGCTGCAGGAAGATCACGGCACGTTTCATGGCGGGGTCGTCCGGGCCGACGCCCGCCGCGTGAAGGGCTTCAACGAAAAACGCGGTGTTGGAGAGGTCGGGCCTGCCGTGACGGCCGTAACCCACCCCGCCGTAGAAGGGGTGGTCTTTGCCCACAACGCCGGCGTTTTCGATTTCATCGCCGACTTCCATCGCCTCTTCGCCCCATTGCAGCGTTCTCAAAAAGGCCAGTGCGCGGGCGCGGGCGTCCGCGACCTGGGGTGGCTGAGAGACACGGCTGAGGGCCGTGAGACAGATGGCGGTGTTGTAACTGGGCAAGAGACCCATGTAGATGCCGCCGTTGGGCTGTTGGCAGTTGAGGATGTACTTCACTGCCTTCGCTACGGCTTCGTCGTCTTCGGTCACGCCCGGCGTGTCGAGCAGGCCCATGAGCGCCAGGCCGGTGATCGCCGGAAAGTTTGGCCCGCGCTGTTGAACCGACCACCCTCCGGTTTCTTCATCCTGCTGCGAACGCAGGAACGCCGCGCCTCGTTGCATGACGGTGGCAAGGGCGGGTTCGCCAGGAGGCGCCGGAGTGGCCTGCGCGGGCGATTGCCCCGGGCACGCCCAGCAACTCAGGCCGAAGGCAACACACGCGGAGAGAACCACACTAGCGGCGCGGGAGGTGCTCATGATGGAGAGGGTAGTACGCACCCGCCCCGCACCGAATCAATGTGGGCGGGGTCAGCACCCAGAACACCCGCGCATGATGATCGCCGTCGCCGCGATGGCGGCGGTCTCGATGCGCATGGTGTGGGGGCCAAAGCGCGCGATTGTGGCCCCCGCGGCCCGTGCCTGGTCGAGTTCTTCCTCGGTGAAGCCTCCCTCGGGGCCGATGAGCAGCGAGACGGGTGATTGGCAAGAGTCTTCGGGCGAATAGGGCGCACCGCTGGCATCGGCGATGATGAGACGATGCCCAGGTTCTGGGCGCAGGGCGTCATGAAAGTCGATCATCGGGAGAATGTCGAGCCGCCACGCCCTGCCGCATTGTTTCATGCTCTCGATGGCGACACGGTGCAGGCGTTCGTGTTTGTTCGCGCCGGGTTCAACTACGGTGCGGGTGGTACGCAGCGCACGCCACGAGGCGGCGCCGGTCTGGCTGAGCCCGCCGACCAACTCTGCCAGGTGGTCGCCCTTGGGCGATGATGTCAGCACGTGCAGTGTCGGGCCAGGACGGGCAGGCGTTCGCATCTCCAGCACGGCGGCAGAGAGCCGCCATTCACCGGCGCGGCTCTTCTCGGTAGACACAATGCGACAGTGCGCGATGCGTCCGCACCCGTCGTGGATATCGATCAGGTCGCCCTCGCCCAGTCGCCGCACACGCAGCGCATGGTGGGCTTCGTCCCCTTCAACGGTGAGAGTCGTGGGTGAATCGCCCAGATGGGGTGAATACACGGCAACGCGGGGCATGGGAGAGAGTTATACGCCATCCGCCGGCATGAGCATTGTTCCGCACTTGCCCCCCGGCGCTGGAGGGGGGCACCCCTGTTTCCGATGATTCAGGCAGCGCCAAGGAGTGTGTGGATCAATGACGGGGCCCAATCAGGAGAACGCCGCGCGGTCTCAGAGCCCATCGCCGGGCACAGAGAGCCTGCGCGCCGATGAACTGAGTTCACGAATCGACGCCCTTCTGAGCGAGATCGGCGAGGCATCGCACCGCATCGAAGAGCAGGTGGACTCATTGCCGCTCGCCGAGCCGGGCCTGGCACTTCCCGAGAGAACGCTTGGAGGGCCAACGCCGCCGCCCGATGTGAGCGAGGCCGGAGGGGATGGAGTCGGGCGTGACGCGGCCGACTCGGCGGAGATGGCGGCGAGCATAGACAACACGACGATCGATGAAGCGGCGCTCGCGCATGTTCAGGATGTTGCGGAGCCCTCGCGGGTGTTGGAAGCGTTACCCCAAGAAGGCACAGGCCTGGGTGAGTTGAGCGAGCGTGAACTTGAGTTGGAGTTAGCCGCGCAGGCACAATCCGGGAGAGCGATCGAATCGGCAGAGAGCAACGCGGGGGGAATCGAAAGTCGCGCTGAGAACACGGCCAGCAGCGCCGCGCACGAGTTGTTGGCAGACCCGCCGATGGGCGCCACCGGCCAAGCGTTTGCGCCGGCGGGAGAACCGGCGGGGGAGCCGGAAGAATCACCCTCTGCCACCGGCGATGATGCCTTGTCGATGCCTCGGGTGTCCACTCCTGCTCCGCTGTCGCTCGACCAACTGGATCGACAACTCGCCGAAATCACCGAGGCGCTGCCGCTCGATCCGCAGCCGCGCGCAAACAGTCAGCAACCCGAGTCTGGCGCAGCGGCGATGGCGCCTCAGCCATCGCAGCCACACGCCGCGCACCCCGCGCCGCGCACACCCGCGCCTGCCGGGACTCCTGCGGAGCCGACCGAGCAGCCGCCCGCGGAACCGCGGGTGAAGACCTCAACAGTGCATGCCGCGGCGATCACGGCGACGTGTGCACCGGTTGTAGCCGTGCTCGGGGGGCCGATCGCGAAGTTGCCGCGGGCGGCCCGCAGCATGGTGAGCCTGATGGCGGTGTACACACTGATGCTCGGCGCCGGGGCGTGGGTCTATCTTGGGTACTTCCGCCCGCCAGAGTTCACCGGCGCGGCGGCCTTTGACTTTGAGCACGGCCGGCTCGCGGACGTTGAATCCGCACGCGGGCCTCGGGCAGAGCCCGCCGAGACCAAGGGCAAAGCGAACGAACAACCCAAGGGCGGGCACTGATCATCCGGGCAAGGCCGACGCTTCACGCTCTGGCGGGCGTCACGGCACGATGGTCCAGACTTCATCTGATGATCGGATGGTGATGGGCCCGATGCGCACACGCAGGGATTCTCGTTCCCACACCATGCCCCGTCCGGGGATGATGTTCTGCGCGGTCCGCTGCTCAACCCGTGCCGCGCTGAGTTTCATGTCCAGGGTCGTCCAGAGTGTCCACGTGGCGCCCGAATCATCGGGTGGCATTCGAAGGCTGGCGCCCGAGACTGCTTCTCCGCGATCGATCACCTTGCCGGTGCTGATGCGACGGATCTCAACCTTGCTCGTTGACGTGAACTGCTGGTCGTCGGCGAGTGTGGGCGGGAGAAGGAGGAGCGGCGGCGAGAATGTCGTCGTGGAGTTCTCGGGTATGTCGTCCACGCCAACCATCGCGATCGCGCCGGTATCCATCCGGGCGATCTGAACGCTCCGTGAGAGCCGCCACCCGTCGGGCGATTGAGGGTCTGGTCGATCAATCTCGATGCGCCATGCGCCGCTACGCTGCGGATCAGCGACCGTTCGGCGTCGTTCCTGTGTCGCCGGCCGCCCGGCCTGGCCGCCTTCAAAGAGGCGCTCGGCGGGCAACGCCGGGTCGTACACCGCACCGGCCGGCAGCGGGAGTGTGGCGGTTGAGCCCTTGAGTTTCTCGGGCGCCTGGAAGGAGCGCGGCGAACAGCCGGGCGGTGTCGCGGCGGCAGCAATGACCAGAAAACACAGCCGGATGGGGTGCGACTTTCCGCACAGCGGAAGCAGTCGGCCGAGGGATTCGAAGCGCATGCGGCTCCCGTGAGTTGCTACACTGGCCCGATGACGAGCGGGCAAAGATCGTTGCTTGATCGTAGTGGCAGGGCCTTGGCCGGCGCGGCCGTCTCGGCAGCGTTGCTGTGCGCGCTCGCCGCGTGCGGTTCGCTGGAACTCCGCCCGGGCGCCAGGAGCGTCTTTGATTTCTTCCGCGGGCCTGATGTTCAGGACGCGGCGAAGTGGGCGCTGGATCCGTACGACGCCGACAAACGCTACCGGGGCACCCTGGCGCTGGCCAACGAGCCCTACGCGAACGACCCGGTGTACATCAAACTGTTCATGGATAACGCCGCGGATAACGACCCCGGCGTGCGGCAGGCTTCGCTGCGGGGGCTGGCCAATCACGGCGGGGCCGTGCACGTACCGATCGCGGTGGAACTGCTGAAAGACAAAGACATTTCCGTGCGCATTGAAGCGGCCAGAACGCTTCAGAGACTGCACAACCCGGTCGCCGTGCCCGCGCTGATTGAAGCGATGGACCCGCAGAAAGAGCCCGAGGCGGTGGTGCGTGCCGAGGTGGCGGCGGCGCTGGGGCAATACGCGCAGCCCCGGGTGGTCGACAGGCTCATCTCATCGCTGGACGATGCCAACCTCGCGGTAAACCGCAACACGCTGACTTCCTTGCGGATCCTGACAGGGCAGAACTTCGGATATGACCGCGGGGCATGGGCGAAGTGGAACAAGGAACATCAGGACCTCTTCCTCGCGGGGAGCGTCTACACCTACCAGGGGTATTACCGCGACAAGTTCTGGTATGAATACCTGCCCTTCGTGCCGCCGCCGCCCAACGAGCCCGCCAGCACCCCGGCGGGGTTTCAGCCAAGACCCTGACTGGTCGATAGCCCTGTCGTGGAGCCGCCGCTTCGTTGCGGCGGCGCGCCCGCCACGTTCCGGGGATGCCCCGTGCCCGCTCACGTCCGCGAACAACTCGGTTCAGCGCTCACTCGTTCGCTCCTGCTCCGCGGGGGTGTGTTGTGTGTCACAGATCACCGCGGCATGGCCGGGGATGGAACTGTGCTGCGGCCGCGCCTTGTCGCGGTTTCGTCGCTCGACGTGGCGCGAGTGCGTTCCGGCAAGGATCACGATGGGCCACTCTGCCACGCGGCGGTGGGGAAGATCGCCGGTGCTCCGGCCCGGGCACTGCCGGGCCTGGGCGCGACGACACAGCGGGTGGTCACGAGCGTGGCGGTGCCGTGCGGGGTGTGCACGTGGTGCGGGCGTGGGCTTGCATCGGTCTGCCCATCGAGACGCTTCCCGGGCATGAACGCCCCGGGCTATGCGGCGAGCGGGGCCGCGCTGGGTGCCCATGGCTTTGCGGTGCTCCCGTCCTCGGTGCACGATGATGCGGGGCTCCTGGCTCCTTTCGTCGCCGGCGCCGCCGAGGCTGTGCAGCGCGCGGCGATCTCAGAGCGGGACTATGTCACGGTGCTGGGAGATGGCGTGATGGGCCTGCTCGCGGCGCAGATCGCGGCCCGGGCCAACCCTCGCGTGCGCCTGCTCGGCAAACACGCGCCACGGTACTCGCTGTGCGAGCGATGGGGCATCAAGCACCGTCACGTTCGCGAAGCCGGTAAACGGCAGGACCAGGACGTCGTCATCGATTGCACAGGCAGGGCCGGGGGGCTTCTCGACGCGCTGGGTGTGGTGCGTCCGGGCGGGCGGGTGGTAATCAAGGGGCCGCCCTGTCAACTGCCCGGCGTTGGCGAGGCCGGGATAGAACACGGCAGATTGATGGCGGCCATGGCCGAGCGGGTCGAGGTGGTCGGCGCGGGCTGCGGCACACTGGCGGAGGGGGTCAAACTGCTGGCGGCCAAAGCGGTTGATACGGCCGCACTCCTCACGAGACGGTTTCCGATGTCCCAAGCCGCCCAGGCCTTCGCGGCGGCAGGCGACCGTGAAAACGTGCTTGTGGTGCTCGAAGTCAGCGGGCCCGCCGCGGCGCCGGGTACAGTCGGCGCATGCGAATCTGCGTGATCATCCCGGCGGCGGGCGCCTCCAGCCGTTTTCAGCGTGAAGGGGGCCTTCGGTCGAAGTTGGATGAAGACCTCGGCGGCAAGCCGGTCTTGCAGCGCACGGTCGAGGTTTTCACAAAGATCGACCGCGTTGGTTCGATCGTGGTCGCCGGGCCGGCGGGCGATGATGACTTCCGCGAGTTCAAGGAGAAGTACGGCGACAAGATGGCGCTGCTGGGGGCCACGCTGTGCAGGGGCGGGCCCGCGCACCGCTGGGAAACGGTGAAAAACGCGCTGCAGCACGCCGACAACTGCACCCACATCGCGGTGCACGACGCGGCGCGCCCGTGCGTATCTGCCGCGCTGGTCGAACGCCTCTTCGACGCCGCGGAAAAGCACCCCGCGGTGATCCCCGGTGTTGCGGTGCCCGACACGGTCAAGCGCGCTCGAGAAGAGGACGCAGGCGAAGAGGCACACGACCCGATCGCGGCGATTCTGGGTGTGACGCAGGAGCCGAAAAAACTCAGACTTGTGCAGGAGACGGTGGATCGAACAGGGCTGATCCTCGTGCAGACGCCTCAGGTCTTCGAGGCCGACCTGCTGCGGCGGGCGTACGGACAGGCGGACCTCACAAGCACAGACGACGCCTCGCTGGTGGAGCGACTGGGCGCACGGGTCGTCGTGGTCGAGGGCGAGGCCCGGAACATCAAAATCACCCACCCGCCGGATGTTGACCTCGCGCGCGCCATCCTCGGATTCCGCGGGCCCGAAGGCAGGCCCACGCACAAAAGGTTCTGAATCCCTCACACTCGGAGCGCACGGGTCACGCCGCGGCGGGCGTCACTTGTGGTGGAGTTCCCTCCCGTCGTTTCCGCGGCGAGAGCCTGCGCGAATAGGTGAAGATGGCGGTGGCGACGGCGATGAGCAGCGCGCCGTTGGCCTGGTGTGCCGTGCGAACCAGCGCCTGCGCGACAGAGTCTGTACCGACACGCTCGGTGCCCAACCCGAAGGCAACCCACCCCAGGATGAACTGCACCGAGATCACCGCCAGCAGGCCCTTGCCCAGAAGCATCAGTGGGGGTGCATTCTCGCTGGTGCGAGACTTTGAGACGTAGGCCACCGCGGCGGTGCCCGCGAGCACGGCGGCGGCAACGACGATGATCGAAAAGCCGGCGTGGGTCCACAGGGCGTGCGAACTTCGCGTGTGGCGGTACGCCGCGCCGATGACGAGTTGCAGCAGGATGGTGTGAAGGGTGGCCGTGGCGAAGGCGCGAAGCCGACGGGCCTCGGCATCGCCTTCAGAAGAAATCGTCCGGTAGCGGGTTCCCAGCCGCACCGACAGGGCGACCAGAGCGGCGAAGATCACCTGCGCGCCGATGCCGTGGAGCATCGCATAAAACCGGTTGTCGTGGGCTTCGTCCGCGCTGCCCTGAAGGACTCGTATCCCGCCCAGCAACCCCTGCGCAACAACCGCGAGAAAGATCGCAACGGCCCACCAACGGTCGGCGGGTGTGTGCGCGTGTCGCCACGCCCACCCCATGAGGCACAGGGAAGCAAGGCCCAGCAGTGTGCCGAAAAGGCGGTGAGAATGCTCGAGGAAAATATCGACAGGGGCATTCCCGAGCGGATACAGGAACATGTTCACGCCCATCGTGGTGGGGTAGTCGGGCACGGCCATCCCCGAGTTCGTGCTTGTGACCAACCCCCCCACAAAGAGCAGCGGCGCGGCTGCCGCCACGGTGATCCATGCGAACGCGGGAAGGAGCGGCCGCTGAGCAGGAGCCTTGGGGAGCGCCACCCGCGCGATGGCGGTGGCCATGAGGCCGATGATGACGCCGGTGATGAGAAAGCCCATCGCCAGAAGGGGTGCCGATGGCGCATTCCCATCGGGGTCCGGGTTCAGTTTGGAACCCAGCGCGAGCAGGCCAAGCAGCGAGGCGACGGCCCCGCCGGCCGCGCCGTGGCCGGGGGAGAGGAGTCGGTATCTTCCCGCGAGAAAGAGGGCGGTGAGTGCCCACGCAAGAAGTACGAGCACCATGGCCAGCCCCGGGTGCATGCCTACCCATGGGAGGTGGGTGAGAAACCACATGACCCAGAGTGAGACGGCGGAGCCAAAGCCCAGCAGCAGGGCTGAGGCAGGAAGTGAGGGGCGTTCGGTGGTGAGGAGCATGAGGCTCTCCGGTGTCTGGGGAAGGGGCGAGTTGTTGAGACTGCCTCTCATTTACGTTCGTGTTCGGTTTATGCCTTGACACTGTATCGTTGGCTTGCTCCAATTGCTGTCAAACAGAAACGGTTCTGGTTTGGCGAAACGTGTCCCGATAATCGAGCGTTTCAGACGATTGGAAGGGCGTGCGTTTGCGGGTTAGTATCTCGTAAGGATTCGCACCAACGGCGAATCGGATTCCCAGCACAGGAGGCGCGATTGTCGCTGCTTTTTCCGAAGTGGATGAACGTGCTGCCGACGGTCTTTGCCGTTGGCGGTTTGCTGGGCGCGACCACCGTGGTCGGCGGGTTCTGGTACTACGCCACGCCCAAGTTCTTCAAGGTGGGGTACATGCCCACGCAGCCCGGTAGCGGGTTCAACCACCAGTTGCACGCGGGCAAACTCGGGATGGACTGCCGGTACTGCCACACAAAGGTCGAGGAGTCGCCCGAGGCGAACATCCCCAGCGTGGCGACGTGCTTCGGGTGTCACGCCGAGAACAAACTCGCGAAGTTCACCGAATCTGAAACCCACAAGACCAAGACCAACTTCATCCGCGAGGCGTACGCGACGGATACCTCGATCGAGTGGCGCCGGGTGCACAAAGTCGCGGATTACGTCCGCAACTTTCCCCACCACATCCACGTGAACGCGGGCATCTCGTGCTACTCATGCCACGGACAGATCACGGCGATGCCGGTGGTTTTCCAGGTGCAGCCGCTCTCGATGTCGTGGTGCCTCGAATGCCACCGCGCCCCCGAAGAGCACCTCGTGCCCCGTGACAAGGTGACGCAACTGGTGTGGGTTGAGCAGCACCTCAAGGAGCGTCAGTCGGGCGGCGCGAACACCGAGGGGCAGCGTCTTCTGCAGGCCCTGGGCGCCGAGCCGCCGCAGAACTGCGGGGCGTGCCACTACTGATCCACGACGGTGTCAGCAAGCGTGCGTCCGGGCGCCGGCATGAGGGCCCGAACGGAACGTGACAGAAGATGAAACGCTCGCGGCCTCCGCGAACGCCCAACTCCCAGCCTCATGCCTGCCGGTCGATCTCACAGAACTCCCATGTCGCACGACCAATGCCCCACGACAACGCACGGTGAGAAGCAACAGCCCGCAAAGGCTGAACTGGCTGCGGTTGGGCGCGTCCCAGGGCGCGTCAACGGCCTCTCCGTCTGGCGGAGTCTCGAAGAGATCGCCGACTCGCCCGACTTCCGCGAGCACCTCGAGAAAGAGTTCCCCCACGGCGCGCTCGAGATGCACCGCGCGGTTGAAAACGGCGGAGAGTCTCGCCGGCACTTCCTCAAGATCATGGGCGCGTCGATGGCCCTGGCCGGTGTCGCGGCCATCCCCGGCTGCCGCCAGCCGGATCACAAGATCCTTCCCTACTCGCGCGAAGTTCCCGAGGATGTCATCCCCGGCAAGCCGATCTTTTTCGCCACCAGCATGCCCCGCCCGGACGGTGGCGCTGAGGGCCTGCTCGTCGAAACACACGAGGGACGCCCCACCAAGATCGAGGGCAACCCCCTCCACCCGATCAGCAACGGCAAGTGCTCGACCTGGGCGCTGGCCAGCATCATGTCTCTCTACGACCCCGACCGCCTGAAGTTCCCGGTGTACAACAACCCGGCGCGCGGCAAGGTGGAAGCCACGTGGGACGACTTCCGCGCCTGGGCCACGGCCCATTTCGCCGCGCACCCCGCGGGCGGTGGTGAAGGGCTTGCCTTCGTCGTCGGCAAGGCCAGCAGCCCTTCGCTCGAAGCCGCCAAGGCCGCCATCCTCGCCCGCTGGCCCAAGGCCCGCTGGGTCTGGTACTCGCCGATGGAGCAGTCCGCCGCGGTTGAAGGGGCACGCATCGCCTTCGGCGCCCCGATGCGCGAGGTTCTCAACCTCACGAAAGAGAACACCCGCGTGATTCTCTCGCTCGACCGCGATTTCCTCTACCACGAAGAGGGCGAGGTTTCAAACGCCCGCGGCTTTTCACGAACCCGCGAGGTCTACACGACTTCAGACTCGATGAGCCGCCTCTACGTTGTCGAGAGCGGCTTTACGACCACCGGCGCTCAGGCGGATCACCGTCTGCGCATGGCCCCGTCACGCGTCGCCGCCTTCGCGGTGGAGATCGCCAAGTTCATGCTGCCCATGCTTGGCAAGGGCGCCGCGGAGCAGGTCGCCGCCGCGCTCGCCGCTGTTGGTGTTCCTGCAGGCGCCGACATCGGCGCGGGTTCCAAGGGGCGTGCTTTCCTTGAAGCGTGCGCCAAGGACCTGGTCGATGCGGCGAACCGCGGCAAAGCGGTGGTGCTCGCGGGCCATAACCAGCCGGCCGCGATCCACGCCCTGACCTACGCGTTGAATGCCGCGCTGGGCAGCCTGGGCGCGGCCCAGGTCTTCACGCCATTGACCGCCGACGAGGCCGCATCATCGATCGATGGTCTGGCCGGGCTGGTCGCCGCGGCGGCCGACGGCGGGGTGAAAACGCTTGTGGTTGTCAACGCCAACCCGCTCTACGACGCGCCCGGCGACCTGGACCTGGCGGGCGCGTGGAGCCGCATCGGTGCCACGATCACGCTGAGCGTTGGGCAGAGCGAGACGGCGGACGCCTCGCTGTGGTCGCTCAACGGGGCGCACTACCTCGAGTCGTGGGGCGACAGCCGCGCGATCGATGGAACGATCTCGCCTGTTCAGCCGATGATCGCGCCGCTGTACGACGCGCCCGGGAAGCACGCGGTGCTCAGCGATCTTGAGTTCCTCACGCTTCTCGCGGGCGGCGACATGACGGCGCGTGTGGACGGCTATGAGGTTGTGCGTGCCAACTGGCGTCGGCTGGTCGGTGAGGCCGGGTTCGAGAACACGTGGCGGCGTGCGTTGCACAACGGTGTTCTTGATGCGGTGCGCCCCGTGAAGGCCACACCCCAGATCAACGCGTCGTCGGTTGTTCGTTCGTTCGAAGGGCTGCGCATCGAGGGCGAACCCACGTCGCAGAACATGGATGTCTCGTTCGTGCTGGGCCACCCGCACGACGGTCGCTACGGCAACATCGCGTGGCTGCACGAACTGCCCGAGGTCGGCACCCGCACCGTGTGGGACAACCCCGCGCTGCTCAGCCCCGCGACGGCGGAGGCACTGGGCGTTCTCCCCGTAGGTTACAGCCAGCGAGACCCATCGGGCATCTACACGAAGATCAAGTACCCCGAGGGGCGTCTGGCCGACATCACGCTCGAAGGTCGAACCGTCCGCATGCCTTGCTGGATTCTTCCCGGCATGGCCGACAACACGGTGATCCTCACCGTGGGGTACGGGCGTGACATGTGCGGCAAGGTGGGCGACGGCGTGGGCGTGAATGTGTACGGCCTGCGCGGCAGCGCCGCGGCACGCCGGGGCGGAAGGGCCGCCAGGGGCGCGAGCCTCGTCGCGGCCGGCGGCACCTACATGATCGCCAGCACGCAGAACCACTGGACGATGGAGGGCCGCGCGTTGGTTCGCGCGGTCGACTTCCAGGCATGGCAGAAGCACGGCGACAGCGTGCAGCACGTCGTGGACAAGTTCTACGGCACAGAGTCCACGCTGAACTTCGCCGAGCAGTTCGGCGAGAAGTCTCACCACCCGCCCATCCTGTCGATCTACAAGAACCCGTACAACGCCAGCGACGGCGCCCCGACGCCGGGCTCTCAGTACGCCACCGGCCAGCAGTGGGCGATGACCATCGACCAGACGCTGTGCAACGGGTGCGGCACGTGCACGATCGCCTGCCAGAGCGAGAACAACATCCCCGTCGTCGGCAAGAAGGAAGTGGCCAAGGGCCGCGAGATGACGTGGATCCGCGTCGATCGCTACTTCGCGGGTGAGTTCGACGAGCCCGAGCACATGCTGCACCAGCCGGTGGCGTGTGTTCACTGCGAGAACGCGCCGTGCGAGGTGGTGTGCCCCGTCAACGCGACGGTGCACGGCCCCGAGGGGCTCAACTACATGACGTACAACCGCTGCATCGGCACGCGGTACTGCGCCAACAACTGCCCCTACAAGGTGCGCCGGTACAACTTCTTCGAGTACGGCAAACTCGCCTTCAACGGCGACTACATCGGAAAGGAGACGCTCGAGAAGATCGTTCCCGAGCGGGGCGGCGTGAACGGCTCGAACCGTCACAACAAGATCAACATCAACCTGATCCCGCCGCGACTGCGCGAGAAACTCAACGAGATCGAGCAGATGCAGAAGAACCCCGACGTCACGGTGCGCATGCGCGGCGTCATGGAAAAATGCAGTTACTGCGTGCAGCGCATCAATCAGGCACGCATCGAAACCCGACTTCAGGGCCTGGCCGGCATCCCGGACGGCTTCTTCCAGGCGGCGTGCCAGCAGGCATGCCCCAGCGACGCCATCGTCTTCGGCGATATGAACGACAAGTCCAGCCGGGTGCACCAGACCCGGGCCAACGCTCGCAGTTACGCCCTGCTGGGCTTCCTCAACACGCGGCCACGCACCAGCCACATGCTCCGCGTGATGAACCCCAACCCCGCGTTGTGCAGCGAAGCACGCAAGGCCTCGTGGGATCACCCCTTCCACCACGGCGACGACCACGGCGACGGGCACGGCTCGCACGCCAACGGCGCCCACACCACCCGATTTGATCAGCGCAGGCGCGACGAGGACCGCGGCTATGCACTCAGTCTGAACGTCCTCGGCGGAGACATGGCATGACGTCGATCAACCCCGATCAACTCACCGCCGAACGGCTCGCCGGGCGCGTCCGCCCAGCGTTGGGCGGCGAGCCCGCGCCGGGGACGGGGGACGGAACGCTCGTTGATACGCCCGGCGTGCGCCCGCCGATGGTGCTCAACAACCGCTCCTTCAAGGAAGTCACGGACATCATCTGCGGCTACGCCGAGAACCCGCCGCCACGCTGGTGGTTCCCGCTCTTTGGCCTCTCCGCGACCATCGCGGGGCTCGGCGGGGCGTTCATCCTTTACCTGGTGATCACGGGCATCGGCACCTGGGGCCTCAACAACCAGGTTGACTGGGCGTGGGACATCACCAACTTCGTCTTCTGGATCGGCATCGGCCACGCCGGCACGCTCATCTCGGCCATTCTCTGCCTTCTCAAGCAGAAGTGGCGCACGGCGGTGAACCGAGCGGCGGAAGCGATGACGATCTTCGCCGTCATCTGCGCCGCCACCTTCCCCGGCATCCACGTCGGCCGCCAGTGGATGGCCTGGATGCTCTTCCCGATTCCCAACTCCAACGCGATCTGGCCCAACTTCCGCAGCCCGCTGCTGTGGGACGTCTTCGCGGTGTCCACCTACGGCACGGTGTCGTTCCTCTTCTGGTACATGGGCATGATGCCCGACTTCGCCACCCTGCGTGACAGGGCCGACCGCCGGCTGCGGGCCAACCCGGACGGCGGCGCGGTGCTGCTGCCCTTCCTTCCCATCCGCACCGACGCCATCCGCGCGTATGTCTACGGCTTCCTCAGCATGGGCTGGCGGTTCAGCGGCCGTCACTGGCACCGCTACGAAACCGCGTACCTGATCCTCGCGGGCATCTCAACCCCGCTGGTGCTCAGTGTGCACTCGATCGTCTCCTTCGACTTCGCCACCAGCGTCATCCCCGGCTGGCACACGACGATCTTCCCGCCTTACTTCGTGGCGGGCGCGATCTTCGGCGGGTTCGCCATGGTGCTGCTGCTGCTCATCCCGGCGCGTGAACTCTTCGCCAACATGAAGGACTTCATCACGCTGCGGCACATCGAGAACATGGCCAAGATCATCCTGGTCACGGGCATGATGGTCGGCTTCGCCTACTCGATGGAGTTCTTCATCGCCTGGTACGGCGGCAACGAGTACGAGCTGTATGCCTTCAAGAACCGTGCCGTGGGCCCCTATTGGTGGGCGTACTGGTCGATGATCGCCTGCAACGTGCTCTCGCCGCAGGTCTTCTGGTTCAAGTCGATGCGCACCAGCGTGGTGGTGGTCTTCATCGTTTCCTTCCTTGTCACCATCGGCATGTGGTTCGAGCGGTTCGTGATCATCGTCACCAGCCTCCACCGCGCCTTCCTGCCCGGCGAGTGGCACATGTTCAGCCCCACGCTGGTCGACATTTCCATCTTCGTGGGCTCGTTCGGCGTCTTCCTCACGCTCTTCCTCCTCTTCCTGAGGTTCCTGCCCGTCTTCGCCATGTCCGAGATCAAGGCCGTGCTGCCGCAGGCCAGCCCGCACTACGGCCACCACGGTGATCACGGTGATCATGCTGGTCACGGTCATCACTCCGAGCAGGCCGGCCACACCGGCAACGACACGGGCCATTCGAAGGGAGCCCACTGAGCCATGGCAACCCCTCTCTACGTTACTGAAACGGGCGAACCGATCCACGGCATTCTCGCCGAGTTCGCCACGCCGGCGGACCTCTACCACGCCGCGGAAAAAATCCGCGACGCGGGGTACCGCCGCTGGGACACGTTTTCACCCTTCCCCGTGCACGGCATGGAGGAAGCGATGGGCTTCGACCGCACCATCCTGCCGCTGATCGTCGCGGTGGGGGGGTTCACCGGCGCGGGCCTGGGCTTCCTCATGCAGTGGTGGATGTCCGCCGTTGATTACCAACTGGTCACCCAGGGCAAGCCCTTCGCATCGTGGCAGGCCTTTGTGCCCATCACCTTCGAGTGCGGCATTCTGTTCAGCGCTTTCGCCGCGCTCATCGGCATGCTCGCCCTCAACGGCCTGCCCCGCTGGAATCACCCGCTGATGAAGAAGGAACGGTTCCTCTCGTCGAGCGACGACAAGTTTTTCGTCTGCATCGAAGCGGCCGACGGCAACTTCCACCCCGAACGCACCCGCCAGCTGCTCGAGAAGGCCGGCGCCACCAGCATCGAACTCGTCGAAGAGTAACCCCGTCTGTGAGCGACCTTTCAAGGCCCGACGCACTACCCGCCTGTTCCATCGGACCGACCAAGTCATGAAGAGTTACACCCACATCCGCACGCTCATCGCCGCCGCCCTCGCGGGCGCCGCGGCGCTCGGCGGGCTCTCGGGCTGTCGCGGCGACCGTGAAGACGCGCCCCCGCGCCAGTTCTTCCCAGATCTTGACGATCAACTCAAGTGGCGCCCTCAGGGCAAGTCCGACTTCTTCTCCGACGGACGCATGATGCGTCCCCCGGTCCCCGGCACCGTCGCCTTCGGCCGCTACGGCTTTGTGCCCGACGACGAGTGGCCCGCGTTCTTCCGCAACCAGCGTGACCAACTCCTGAAGGAAGACCCCGCGGTCTATCAGGGCGTTGGCGCCGATGGGCGGTTCCTCGACCGCATCCCCGCGGATGTCACCCTGGCCATGCTGGCGACCGGTCAGGAAAAGTACAACATCTACTGCGCCGTCTGCCATGGTTTCCTGGGCGATGGCAAGGGACAGGTCGGCCTTCAATGGTCATACCCGCTGCCCAACTTCCACGACGAGAAATACAAGAAGCCCGATCCCAACGACGCCAGCAGCCAACTGCACACCGACGGGTACATGTTCCACATCGCCCGGGTGGGCCTCATCGGGCCCGACGGCGTCTCCAAAATGCCCGGCTACGCCCACGCGCTCGACGAGGGTGAGGCCTGGTCGGTCGTCGCCTACATCCGCGCTCTGCAGGCCAGCCGCGAGGGCTCGCTCAGCGATGTTCCCGAGGCGATGCGTCCGCAACTCGAACGTTCCCGCTCGGGCGGCGCCGCCCCGGCTCAAGGAGGTGTCCAGTGAGTCAGGTCGCCTCTCCGCACTCCATCGCGGCGCAGTTCCCCGCGTTGCGTGCCGACAACATCACGCTCCCTCCCGGTTCGGGCAAGGGCCTTGGAACCATGCTCATGGCCGCGGGCCTCGCCTGCGTCGTGGGCGCCGCCGCCATCGGCGTGATGGGCATCGGGGGAGTGTTCGCCCGTCAGGCGCTCGCGGCGTACCACATCGGATCGATGTGTGTCTTGGCCATGAGCCTGGGCGCGCTGTTCTTCGTGCTGGTCTTTCACCTCACGCAGGCCGGCTGGGTCGCCGCGTTCCGCCGTCAGGCCGAGAACGTGATGGCCTTCCTCCCGTTCGCTTTCGCGATGGTGCTGCCCACGCTCATCATCGAAATCGCCACCGGGGGCAAACTCTTCAAGTGGCTCAGCAAGGCCGCCACGGGCGAGTATGTCCTCGAGCACAAGTCTTTCTACTTCTTCGGCGGCGCCGAAATCGGCACCGGCCACGTTCCCTTTCCTACGTTCTTCGTTGTTCGTGCCCTCGTCTACGGCGCCGTCTGGACGCTGCTCAGCCGCCGCCTTCTCTCGCTGAGCCTTTTGCAGGATTCCGGCCAGGACCCCTCGGCGTTCGCCAAGGCCCGCTTCACCAGCGCGTGGGGAATGCTCCTCTTCGCGCTCACCACCGCCTTCGCGGCCTTCGACTGGCTCATGAGCCTTGACTACGTCTTCTTCAGCACCATGTGGGGCATCTACTACTTCTCCGGCGCGGCCTTCTCCAGCGCCGCCCTGATCGTGCTCATCCTCGCCGCCCTCCGCGGCGCCGGCAAGTTGCAGGGCGCTGTGACGCACGAGCACTTCCACGACCTGGGCAAACTGATGTTCAGTTTCACGGTCTTCTGGGGGTACATCGCCTTCAGCCAGTACTTCCTCATCTGGTACAGCAACATCCCCGAAGAAACCGCCTTCTTCAAGTACCGCAGCGAGCACTGGAAGGGCCTGGGCATCCTGCTCATGGTCGGCCACTTCGTGGTGCCCTTCCTCATCGTGCTCTTCCGCGGCGTGAAGCGAAACTACCGCCTGCTCGCGGTCATGGCGCTCTGGGCCATCCTCATGCAGGTCGTTGACATCTACTGGATCGTCCGTCCCATCGTCTACGCGGGCAACGATCAGCCGCCGACGGGCGCCATGGTCTGGATCACCGACATCCTTGGTGTCGCCGGCCCGCTCGCGATCTTCTTTGGCTACCTCATCACCACCATCCCCAAGGGCCCCCTCCTGGGCGTCGGTGATCCATTCCTCCGCGAATCTCTGGAACACAAGAACTACGTCTGATCTCTCCGGCCCCCCGCACGCGGTTTCCTTGGGTAAAACAGGTGCCAAACCCCTCTCCGGCCGTCCCCGGCGTGTTGAAGGAGTTTGCAGGGTCGAATACAGTCTCGCAGTAATCCGTCCTGTTTGACAGGACGAACCAAAGGGTGAGGTAGAACGCGATGTCAGGCCACGAACACACCCCGGTCATTCACGATCACGCGGATGAATGGCACCACCATGAACGCGCCGAGGGGCTGCCGCAGCGCGAGCACACGGCCGCGATTGATTCCGGCCTCATCATGCGATGGATGGTGGGCATCCTCATCTTTGTGGTTGGCCTCATCGTCATCGTCTCGACCTACTTCGCCAAGTACGCCACGCAACTCCGTGCCGAGCGGGTAGAAACCACGATCTTTGCCCGCGACGCGACGTTGGCCCAGAAAGAGGCCGAGGCCGCGCTGGGCATCGGAGGCTCCGAGTCGTCCGCGTACAAGTGGGCCGACTCTACGACTGGTCAGGTGCAGATCCCCATCCGTCAAGCCATGCAGAAGGTGGTCGAGAGGTACTCGGGCAAGTAAGCAGTCCAGCCCTATACCCACACTCCGTCCCATCATGAACACGTATCTCCGCACATCCCGGATTGCCCGTTCCCTCCGCCTCGGCGCGGCGTGCGCGATCCTTCTGGGCGCCTCGGCGGCGGGGCAGGAGCAGGGGGGGCAAGGAGCGCAGTCGGGTCGCCAGTCAGCCTTCGATCGTGACCTGCCGATGCCCACGCAAACCCGCGGGCTCGATGTCGAAGAGCATGTCGGACGCGGGTTGCCCCTCGAACTCGAGTTCCTCAACTCGCGCGGCGAAAAGGTCACGCTGGGCAGTTACTTCAACTCGAACAAACCCGCCGTGATGGCGATGGTCTACTACCGCTGCCCCATCGTCTGCGACGTGGTCATGGAGAAAATGGCCGAGACGTTCAACCAGATGGACTTCACCATCGGCAAAGACTTCAACGTGCTTCTGTTCTCCTTCGACCACACCGAGACACCCGCGGACGCCGCGTCGGTCAAGAAGGGATACCTCTCGGGGTACTCGAAGGAAGTCACCCCGGAAGTCGAGGCGGGGTGGGAGTTCCACGTATCGCCGGACGTCTACGCCCCACGTCAACTTTCCGACGCGCTCGGCTTCCGCTACCGGTCGCTTCCGGACGGCGAGTTCAGCCACCCCGTGGCGATCTACGTGATCACGCCCGACGGCAGGATCAGCCGATACCTGTACGGCTACTCATACCCGCCCCGCGACCTCAAACTCTCGTTGATCGACGCGACCAACGGGAAGATGGCCCGCAGTCTGGGCGACAGGTTCATGTCATTCTGCTATATGTACGACCCCCTGGCCGGGAGTTACTCCCTCGCGGCTTTCCGGGTGATGCAGTTGTCGGGCATTCTCACGGTGACAGCGGTCGGCACGCTGATCGGGGCGCTCTTTGTGGGTGAGCGGCTGCGCCGACGATGGGTCGGTGTGCCCGCCGGTGAGCAAGATTCTCTGGGATCGTCGATGAACGAGGTGACGAAGTGACCGTGCACGAGCATACCACAAACCCGGCCGCCCTGACGCTCGCGGAGGGGTTTTTCCACCGCATGTTCTTCCAGCGTGCCCCCGGCACGGCCAACGCCGTGGCCACGGACGACATGTACATGTGGCTCTGGTGGTTCTGCCTTGCCTGGTTTGTCTTTCTCATGGGCCTGCTGGGTTTCTTCGTGATCCGCTACCGCCGGCGGCCCGGCAAGATCGCCCAGACGAGCACCAGCCACAACACGCCCCTTGAAATCGCGTGGACTGTCATCCCCACGCTCTTTCTTGTGTACATCTTCTTCAAGGGCTTCTGGGGGTACATGGACAAAGTGGTCTCGCCCGGGCACGCCATCGAGATGAACATCACCGGGGTGAAGTGGAACTGGTCTCTTCAATACCCCAACGGGGCTGAGAGCACCTACACCACCCGCCTAGGCGCGAAGGAAATCCCCGTCTTCTACATGCCCGCCGAGACGCCCATCAGGCTGCGCATGATCAGCCAGGATGTCATGCACGCCCTCTGGGTACCCGACTTCCGCATCAAGCAGGACGTGCTGCCCAACCGCTACACCACCTTCTGGTTCCAGGCCAACGCCCCCTCGGGCGACAAAGTTCACCCGATGAACGACCTCGAGGCCAAAGGCAGCAAGGCCCCCTTCATCGCGGAACTCGCCGGCGTTCCGTACGAGGATCACATCATTTACTGCGCCGAATACTGCGGCGACGAACACTCCGAGATGGCCGCGGTGATCCGGGTGGTGAGCGACGACGCCTTCGCCCGTTGGCTCGATGTCATCGCCAACCCCACGGACAAATCGCCGGTGGAGCTCGGCGAGATTGTCTGGAAACTCAAGTGCGCCTCGTGCCACTCGATCGACGGCTCGCGCAACACCGGCCCGACATGGAAGAATATCTTCAACACCAACCGCCGCTTCACCGACGGTTCGTCGGCCGTGGCGGACGAAGAGTACATCCGCAACTCCATCCTCTACCCCGCCCGTCAGGTCGTGGAGGGGTATCCCAACAACATGCCTCTGATCCCGCTGCGTGAGCGGCAGCTCGAAGGGGTCATCGCGTTCATCAAGTCTCTCAGCGACGACCCGCTCGTCCGCGCTTCGGTGCTGGCCCCGCCGGCCGAGCAGAAGAAGGAAGAGGGTCAGGACGCGCCTCAGTAACCTGAGGCGCTCGAAGGTGGCGGCAGGGTCGGGTCTCGCCGCGGTCTGTTCGGCGGCGTTGGGTGTGGGGGCTGGTTCGGTCAGGCACGAAAGTCTGGAGGCGTAGTCATGTCGGGTCACTCCGAGCATCACGGCAGTTACCTTGAGCGCAAGGGCGGGATGATCGCCACGATCTGGGATTGGGCGACCACCGTCGATCACAAGAAGATCGGCGTGATGTACCTCTTTGCCATCCTGTTCATGTTCTTCCTGGGCGGCATGGCCGCGATCGCCGTACGCATGGAACTCTGGGAGCCCGTCCGCCAGGCCGCGGACGGCTCCTTCACGGGCCAGCTCTTCCGCCCCGCCGACGC
Source organism: Phycisphaeraceae bacterium (assembly GCA_019636615.1). Classification (GTDB taxonomy): domain Bacteria; phylum Planctomycetota; class Phycisphaerae; order Phycisphaerales; family UBA1924; genus UBA2402. The sequence goes on from JAHBXF010000002.1 coordinate 423,910, forward strand.
GGTGAGCATGAGCGAGGGCAACAACTTCTACAACCGCCTCTTCACGCTGCACGGCGCGATCATGGTCTTCATGGTCATCGTTCCCAGCATCCCCGCTTCGCTGGGCAACTTCCTGCTGCCGCTCATGCTGGGCGCCAAGGACGTAGCCTTCCCGCGGCTGAACCTGCTGAGTTGGTACATCTACGTATTCGGCTCCATCTTCGCGGTCTGCTCGATCATCCTGGGCGGCGTTGACACGGGGTGGACGTTCTACACGCCCTACAGCACCACCACGGACGCGGACCACATCAAGGTGGTCCTGATGGTCCTGGGCGCCTTCATCCTTGGCTTCAGTTCCATCCTCACGGGCCTGAACTTCATCGTCACGGTTCACAAACTGCGCGCCCCGGGCATGGGCTGGTTCGACATGCCCCTGTTCATCTGGGCGATCTACTCCTCGGCCATCATCCAGGTGCTCGCCACCCCGGTCATCGGCATCACCCTCCTGCTCCTGGTCTTCGAGCGGGTCTTCAGGATCGGCATTTTCGACCCCGCCCTGGGCGGCGACCCTGTGCTCTATCAGCACTTCTTCTGGTTCTACAGCCATCCGGTCGTGTACGTGATGATCCTGCCCGGCATGGGTGTCATCTCCGACGTGCTCGCCGTGCAATCGCACAAGCGGATCTTCGGCTACCGCGCCATCGCCTTCTCGTCGCTGGGCATCGCCGCCGTCTCGTTCATCGTGTGGGGGCACCACATGTTCACGAGCATGAGCGAACTGGCCAGCGCGGTCTTCTCGGCCCTCACCTTCCTCGTGGCCATCCCCACGGCGGTCAAGGTCTTCAACTGGATCGCCACGCTCTACAAGGGGTCGATCACCATCAACACCCCGATGCTCTACGCCCTCATCTTCCTCTTCCTCTTCAGCATCGGCGGTCTCACGGGTCTGCCCCTGGGCACACTCTCCACCGACCTCCACCTGCACGATTCCTACTTCGTTGTCGCGCACTTCCACTACGTGATGATGGGCGGCACGATCATCGCCCTGATGGCCGGCATTCACCACTGGTGGCCCAAGATGTTCGGTCGAATGTACAACGAGACCGGCGGCATGATCGGCGCCATCGTGGTCTTCATCGGTTTCAACATCACCTTCCTGACCCAGTTCCTGCTGGGCACGCAGGGCATGCCCCGCCGTTACGCCTCCTACTTCGACGAGTACACCTCGCTGCACCAGCTCTCCACCATCGGTTCGTGGGTGCTCCTGGCCGGCTTCCTCATCCACCTCTTTGTCTTCCTCGCGTCCTTCGCTTCGGGCAAGAAGGCCCCGCCCAACCCGTGGGGCGGCCTCACGCTTGAATGGGTCGCTACGAGCCCGCCCATCGAGCACAACTTCGAGCACGAGCCCCTCGTCAAGCACGGCCCCTACGACTTTGACACGGTGGTTCCCCCTCACTGGGATCCCAAGGACTACCCGATTCCCGAGGCGCAGGCGGGCGGCCGCCCGGCCGTGGCCCACTCCCCCGACCGCAACGCCTGAGTAACCACCCGATCCCCAGACCAGGAACAAGGGACCGACCCCATGTCCAGCATCCCCTCCCAGAACGCCAGCAAGCCACTGTGGGCACGCTACACACACGCGTCCCACTTCCGCACCGCGGCGGAAGAGTTCGACGCGTGCAAACTCGGCTTCTGGCTCTTCCTCACCACCGAAGTGCTCCTCTTCGGCGGCATCTTCTGCGCCTACTTCATCTTCCGCACCCTCTACCCCGGGGCATGGAAGGAAGGCTCGCAACTGCTCGACTGGCGCTTCGGCGGGCTGAACACCGCGGTTCTGCTCATCTCCAGTTACACCATGGCCGCGAGCATCTACTGCTTCCAGAAGGGGTATACCCGGCGAGCGCAGTGGAACCTCATCATCACCCTCATCTGCGGCGCCGCCTTCCTCTTCATCAAACTGGCGTACGAGTACATCCCGAAGTGGTCTGTCGGGAAGCGTCCCGGCGCGCTCTTCGATTACCCATTCGCCGCAGACCCGCACCTGCCCCTCTGGTGGAGCGTGTACTACAGCGGCACCGCGATCCACGCGGCCCACGTCATCATCGGCATGGTGCTCATCGCCCGTGTTCTCTACCGCTCGTACAAAGGCCACTACGGGCCGACGCACTACACCATGGTCGAAATCACGGGCCTCTACTGGCACCTGGTAGACCTGATCTGGATCTTCCTCTTCCCCCTGCTCTACCTCATCCACTGAGTTTCACCCCCGGCCCAAGAGTCATCCTCACGTTCAGCCGTCTACGCCGCCGCACGAGTCATTCCCCATGGCACACCACGCCCCAGCCGCCTCAGACCACTTCGACGAGACCGACCCGCACGGCCACTCCAAGCACGGCCAGCACGAGTCGCACGTCATCGTCGGGCCCTTCATTCTGCGCACGATCCTCGTCGTTCTGCTGCTGTTCACGGCCCTCACCGTCGGCATCGCGCAGTTGGAGATCGCGATTCAGAACTGGTTCGGGATCTACCTGCCGTGGTGGGTCAACGTCGTCGGCGCGATGAGCATCGCCACGATCAAGAGCATTCTGGTCATGGCGTACTTCATGCAACTCAAGTACGACAACCCCATCAACACCGTGGCCATGCTCTTCTGCTTCTTTGCGCTGGGCCTCTTTCTGCTCTTCACCGGCCTCGATCTCTTCACGCGTGACAAGATCTACGACTACAAGGCAGGCCCCGTGGTGGCCGGCGGCACCGGCGCGGGCGTGGTTTCGGCCGGCGGCAAGCCGATCGTCGAGGCCTCCAAAGATCGGTTTCTTGTGAAACTCGCCGAGCCCGACGTGCGCGAAGCCATGATCACCGTCAACGCCCTGCGTCACGAAGTGCACGAACTCGGGAAACTCGGCACCGACGCCGCTAGGCAGGCCGCGGCGGTCATTTCCGCCCGGGCCGATTACCTCTCCGACCTCAAGACCATCATCGTCAAGCAGATCGAGCCGGGCGAACTCGCCCGTTCCGCCAAGCACCTACGCGACCGCGCGGCCGAACTCCGGGCCGGGGCGGCATCGCCCGCGGCAGACCTTCTCGAGAAAGCCGCCCAGCACGTCGCGGGCGTCAACCTCGCCGAGGCCGCTGCTTCTTACTCCATCGACGCCACCTTCGCCACGCTCGCTTCCTTCGCTCACGGGGATCATGGCCAACACGCCCATTCCGGCGAGGCCGCTTCGACTTCCGATCGTTCCCGGCCCCGCGCGGGCCTCACCGACGCGCTCGAAGTCTTCGGCCCGGCCGCCGCCAAGCCCCAGGGCGGGCACTGATCACGGCTGTCCGGGGCGGGTCGGGTTGGCCGCGGTTCGTAGGCGAGGGCTCGTTGCCCCTCTGCCCGTTGTTCGGTTCTTGCACAGATGGCCCGGCCAGCGCTCAGGTCACTCATGCCCAGCCGCTTCTCAAAGCCCCTGCTCGCCCTCGCGGCGGCTTCCGCGGCTGGCCTCGTGGTTTCTGTGTGGTTCATGGCCCAGCGCGTCGATGATTTTCACGACGCGAACCCGCGCGAAACATACGCCTTCGAGCCGGTCAACACCCGCGCCTTTGTCTTTGCTGGGCGAGACGTGACCGTGCAGGACGAAACTTCCGGCGATGCCGCCGCCCCGATGGGTCATGTGATCATCGCCTACGGCCCAGACCACCTGCGGCTGCGCGTGGCCATCCCGGGGCGGGCAGAACTCCCGGGCCTCATGCCCTACGCGGACTGGCTGCGTGTCATGCGATTCGGCCTTCTCACGGGCCGCACCATGAGTCAGTTCCGCGAAGATCTCGGCGGCGAGGTCGAAGAACGTCTCGTCGTGGTCACACGCACCCCACGCCCCGGCACCGACCCGCAGACTTGGGGATCGGTCTGGAAGAAAGACTGGACCTTCGAGTTCCACGAGTTCCTGCCCTCGGGGGGCTTCGCCAGCGAGCGTCTCAAGTACCCCACATACCGCGTCGGCCAGACACCAAAGCCCGGCGAACTGCGTGAAAATACGTGGCAGTACCACGCCGCGCTTCAACTGCTGCCCCAGGCCGGCCGCAACGGCCCGATGTATCGTTTCACCGAAGACGCGGTGAAGCGCATGGGATGGACACTGCCGGTGGCCGCGACCAGCGGGCTCACGCTCTTCATCTCGATGGGCTTTGCGCTGGCGCCCCGGCGGCGTCCTTCGGGCACGCAGCCCGCCTGAGCCCCTTTCACCCACCAGGGCGGTACAGCAGATCCTGGGTTACTTAAAGACCGAACTCACGCCGCCGAGCAACCAGTAGGCGATGTCGTTCGTGACTTTGGCCAGCACCATGCCCAGGATGATGATCGCGAGAAAACTGGTGACGAAGGCCTCGGTCGTCGCCGCGCCCACACCCTCGGCGCCGGGCTTGCAGTTGAAGCCCTTGTAGCACGAGATGAGGCCGATGGCCGCGCCGAAGAAGACAGACTTGATCAGCCCGCTGAAGATGTCGATGGAGTAGACGAACCGCTCCGAGTACCACAGGTACATGGCGGGGTCGGCGTTGTAGATCCTGGTGACCACGAACCAACTGCCGAAAACACCGCACATGTTGCTCACGATCGTCAGCGACGGGATCATCAGAACGCACGCGAGGAATCGTGGAACCACCAGCACGCGGACGGGGTCGGCCGCCATCGCGCGCATCGCGTCTAACTGCTCTGTGACGCGCATCGAGCCGAGTTCGGCCGCCAGCGAACACCCGACGCGCCCCGCGAGCATCACCGCCGCCAGCACCGGCCCGAGTTGTTTGACAATCGAGAGGTTGATCACCCCTCCCAGTCGGCCTTCCTGGCCGATCGCCTGGAACTGCCGGTACCCCTCGAAAGCCAGCGTCATGCCGACGAAGGCCCCGGTGAGCGCGAGCACCGGAATCGAGAGCGTGCCCACTTCAAAGAACTGCCGCCCGAGCCTGGAGCGTCGCAGCCAGACTTTGGGGTGCATGATCCCGATGAATGTCTCTCGCGTGAACGCGCAGAAGCGACCAAAGCCCGCGACCGCGTGCAGGATGGCGTTGCCGATCCGCGAAACGACGTAGACAAAGCGGGCAGTGATGGCGCGCGGGGCATCGAGCATCGGGCAATGTTAGCAGCAACGAACATGCCGAGACTGTGCCCTCTCCGCTCAGCAGCCCGCGGGCACGGGGGCCGCCACCGCCTCGCGGTCGTCAACCCTCTGGATGCTCGCGCCGAGTGATCGGAGCCGTTCTTCCATCCTGTCGTACCCCCGGTCGAGGTGATACACACGGTGGATCGTCGTGCGGCCTTCGGCGGCCAGGCCCGCCAGCACCAGCGCGGCGGAAGCACGCAGATCACTGGCCATCACCTGCGCCCCCATGAGCCGCCGAACGCCGCTGATGATCACGCTGGAACCCAGGCGGGTGAGGTTGGCCCCCATCCGGGAGAGTTCCGCGACGTGAAGGAAGCGGTCGGGGAAAATCCGCTCGGTGATGACCGAGTTGCCGTCGGCCAGGCTCAGCACGGTCATCAACTGGGCCTGCAGATCGGTGGGAAACCCCGGGTGAGGCTGCGTGGTGACCTGCACAGGGCGGAGGATGCGGTCGCTGGTCACGCGGACGCTGCACCGCATGGGGTCGTCGCAGCCGCGATGGGCCGAGCGGGTCGGCACGGTGGTTGGCGTCGCGTTGCACGCTTCGACATGCACCCCGACCTCGGTCAGGCAATCCAGGGCAGAAAGCAGGGTGTCTACCGGGCAGTTATCCAGAATGATCTCGCCGTTGGTCACTGCGGCGGCCATCATGTACGTGCCGGCCTCGATGCGGTCGGGGATCACGCGGTGCTCAGCCCCGCCGAGTTCATCAACGCCTTCGATGGTGATGCGGGGAGAGCCCTGGCCCGAGATGCGGGCGCCCATCTTGTTGAGGAGCAGCGCGAGATCAACGATCTCGGGTTCACAGGCGGCGCACTCGATGACGGTGGTGCCCTTGGCCAGCGTCGCGGCCGACATCACGTTGGCGGTGCCCAGCACGGTAGAGCCGAAGGCCCCGCCCATGAAGATCGTGTTCCCGGTGAGGCCGCCGGTGGGCACGCGGGCGATGATGTCGCCCTCGTTGATGGTGATCTGAGCCCCCAGGGCACGCAGGCCGCGGATGTGCAGGTCTACCGGACGCTCACCGATCGCGCACCCGCCCGGGAGCGAAACACGGGCATAGCCGCGCCGGGCCAGCATCGGGCCCAGGGTGCAGATGCTGGCACGCATCGTCTTGACGACTTCATACTTCGCGTGTGACTTGCTCTGGTCCGTCGCGGCCAAGGTGACGGTGCCGGACCAGGGGGTGCCTTCTGCCGGGGCGTCGCGGTGTTCGCAGCCCAGTTCCCGCAGCAGGCGCAGCATGTTCTGGATGTCCGCCAGGTTGGGCACGTCACGCAGTCGAACGGGTTGATCGGTGAGCAGGGTGGCGGCCAGCAAAGGCAGCGCGGCGTTCTTCGAACCGTTGATACGCACCCGGCCCGCCAAGCGGCGGCCGCCATCGATGACGAACGTGTCCATGTTGTGATCTGCCCCGGGCGAAGTGAACTGGTGTGGGGTCGCGTCCGTGCGATCCGCCGCGGTCACTTTATCGGCACCGGCCGCCCATTGCCATCACAGGTCTGAAAAGTTGCGTGATGATTGGGTTGAAGCCGTGCACGCGGGCGTCGCGCAGGGCGGGCGTCACAGACCGCGCAGACCGACCCGGGCAGAAAAGAACATGGGGTGGGCCCTTGCGGGCGAGGGCGGCGAATTTGAGACTGTGGATCGGGCGGTGATGGCTTCGGGCACGAGCGTCCGGGCTGGCCGCCACGATCCGACCGCGTGTGTCGTGAGGGCGGGGAGCGGAGGAGTCTGTAAGGAGGCGTTTCAATGTTGACCAAGCGTACTTCAGCGGCCGGGTTGGGTTTTCTCACGCTCGCGGCGGGTCTGGCAATGACCACCGCTCAGGCGGGGCAATCCACCGATAACTTCGCCTCGTTGCCCAGCAGCATCGAACTGACCGCGATTATCCGCGACTTCCGGGGGTCTGACCAGACCAACGGGCACGCGAACTTCGAGCGTCAGCCCTCGGCGGGGTTCGGCCAGTACGCCAAGATGGTCGCCGATCAGTTGGACCAGGACGGCAAGCCCGTCTTTCTCTCCACCGGCCGCAAGGTCTCCACCGTCTGGAAGGACGCGAACAACCGCCCGGTGATCGATCCCCGTCCGTACATCGCCTCGAAGCCCGGCGACGTGAACGGCGCGATGTCGACGAGCCTGGGCGGAGCGCTCTCCAACGCCAACGATTTCGCGCAGTGGTACCGCGACGTGCCCGGCGTGAACGTGAGCAAGCAGATCTCGCTCACGCTCAACCGCAACGCCAACTCGAACGTGTACACCTTCAACGACCGCACGGACCCCTTCTACCAGTCTCGCGGCGGGTTCTTCCCGATCGACGGTGAACTGCTTGGCAACTCAGGCGGGAGCACCCCGAGCAAGAACTTCCACTTCACGACCGAGATCCAGACGGAGTTCGTCTTCGAGCAGGGCGCCGGCCAGGTCTTTACCTTCACGGGTGACGACGACGTGTGGGTGTTCATCGACGGCAAACTGGTGGTCGACATCGGCGGCATCCACTCGGCCGTGTCGCAGACCATCGAGTTGGACCGCCTGACCTGGCTCCAGAACGGCCAGAGTTACCAGCTCAAAATCTTCCACGCCGAGCGGCACCGCACACAGTCGAACTTCCGTATCGACACGACCATCCGCCTGCGGCGCGTCGATCCGCCGGCGACGACCGCGCTGTACGACTGATCCGTGCTTGGCGTGCCTAGGTGCCGCCTGGAGAGCGGGGGCCGGCTCAGGGAAGGCCGGCCCACCGGGGAGAGCGCTCGACGGGCGCTGAGGCGTGCGGTGCAGGGTTGTTCGGGCGAGGGAACACGATCCTCCTCCCGAAGGTAATCCGAGTGCCGGGCATGTTTCTCAGCGTCCGTCGTGCAAAGAGTTCCACGCCCGGGTTGGCAGCGTGCCGCCCGGGCGTTGAATTTTTGGCGTGAGACGTTCTGCTGAGATCACCAGCCATCGCGCCACCAGCCGCGTGGACGCGAAGTCTCGGGATTGGTGTTGAAGTAGATGATCGTTTCCGGGCGGTGGGGCAGCGTCAGTCGCCGCGCGGCATTGAGGTCGGCGCGTGCGGCGGCGGGCCAGGCTTCGGCGTCGTACGGGGTTGAGGGTTCCTGGCGGGCGGCGAGGTCGGGCCGCCTGGCAAACTCTGGAGCCCAGTTTGAGAAGGCCAGCGCATCCTGCTCGACGAGGTGCCGCGGGAAGAGTGCCGCCTCGGCGCTGGTGGGGGCGGCGGCCGGGGCAGGGCGCGCCGCCGGGCGTTGATACCCGGCGGTGCTGCACGCCGGGAGTGCCGATGCCGAGAGGGTCAGTGCCAGGCACGCGAAAGCCCGTGGCCTGAGGCCCTTGAGTGTGCGGATCTTGGTGTGCATGGTGCGGACTCCCTCAAGAAGAGGTACAACCCCCGTGCCAGAGAGGTTCGTGCCGCGAAAGAACCTGTGGCGAGGGTGGAAGGTTCGGGCGTTGTTGCCGCGACGCACCAAGTGGCCGCTGATGTTGCTCTCAGGCACCACACCGAATGTGCGAGCATGGGTGGGGATTGATCAACGCTCAGGGTGTGGCTACGCTTATTGAGTATGGATTCTCATTACGAGGGCGTTCCTTTCCGGCGAACCGAGGTCATCAGGACTTGGGTGGGGTTCATCGCGGTTCTGCTGGGCATTCTCGGGCTCATGGGCTACGGAACCAACGCCTCAGCGCAGGGGCCGGATCGCCCGATGCGTGTTGTGGTGAGCCTGCCCCCGCTGGCGGGGCTCGTCAAAGGCCTGACGCCTGAGGGCACACGGATCGACGTGCTGATCCCGCCGGGCGTGAACGAGCACGGGTATGAGATCCCGCCGTCACGGCTGGCCGCGATCGCCACGGCGGATGTGCTGGTGTACGTGGGGCTCGGGCTCGAGCCGCAGGTAGAGAAGTTGGTTCGAGAACGGCCGTCTCCGACGAGACGCACGATCTGTTTCGCGGAGGTGGTTGGCGAACGCGAGGGTGACGCGCACCACGATCACGACCATGAACACGGCGAGCACTGCGCACACGGTGTTGATCCGCACCTATGGCTTGATCCAATGCTGGTTCGCACATTGGTTCGCACGCTGGCCACAGAACTTCGCGCCGTAGACCCGCGCGCGGCCACGCAAGCGCAGGTCGATGCACTGATCCAGACCATCGAAGAGATCGACCGCGGCTACGAGACGCTGAGGCTGGGCGCCGGATCGCGCGTGGCGGTGGTCGCGCACGACGCGTACGGGCGGTTGGCCGCGCGGTATGGTTTCGAGACCATCGCCATCGCCGGGCTGAACGCGTCGGAACCAACGCCCAGCGCGATCGCCGCGGCGGTTGAGGCGATCAAGTCGCGGGGGGTCAGCGTGGTCTTTGTTGAACCGCAACTCTCGAAGGCGACGGCGCGTCGTATCGCGCGAGCCTGCTCGGTCGAAGTTCGAACGCTCGACCCCGTGGGCGGCAGCGACTGGGCGGCGACGATGCGGCAGAACCTGGAAGAGTTGCGGCGAGCCTTCGGCGTGAAGTGACGGGAAGGCTGATCGGGCACGCGGCATGCAGCGGCGGCTATGCTTGCGCCGGTGCGGTTGGTTCGGGTTTGCGGTGATGGTCGTGGGAGTGTGCGCCACGCATGTCAGAGCCGGCCGTCAACTTTGAGAACGTATCGTTCACCTATCCCGGCGCGGAGTTCCCCGCGCTCGAGCACGTCTCGCTGCGCGTGGAACAGGGGGAGCGGCTCGGGGTGCTCGGGCCCAATGGCGGCGGCAAGAGCACGCTTTTGAAACTCGCGCTGGGGCTGCTTTCGCTTCAATCAGGGCGGGTGACGCTGTTCGGGCTCGCCCCGCAAGAGGCGAGAAGGCGGGGGATGATCGGGTATGTTCCCCAGCGAGCCGAGTTGGAACTGGCGATGCCGCTGTCGGTGTGGCAGGTGGTTGAAGTGGCGGCGACCTGGCGGCGTGCCCCTTGGAGCCGGGCCGCGGACGCCCGAGAACGTGTGCGTGAGGCCCTCTTGCTGGCCGGCGCGGACGAACTGAAAGAGAAAGCGGTGGGGGAGTTGTCCGGCGGGCAGTTGCAGCGGGTGTTGATCGCGCGGGCTCTGGTGGTCAGGCCACGCATGCTTGTTCTGGACGAGCCGATGGTGGGGATCGACGCCGTGGGGCAGGAGCGATTCGCGCAGTTGCTCGATCGGATTCACCGAGAGCGCGGCATCACCATGTTGACGGTGACGCACGATGTGCGTGCCATTGTTGCGGGGAGCGATCGGGTGGCGTGCCTTGCGCGCCGGCTGCACAGCCACACAAGCCCGGAGGGGCTCACCCCGCGCGTGCTGGCAGAGGTCTTCAGCCACGATATCGCGGGTGTGGGCGGCGCGCTTCGGGGGACGCACATCCACGCGCACGGGCCGGAGGAACACTGTCCCGACGTGCATGAGACCGGTGCCGGTGGCCCCGCCCCGGGAGCGTGCGGCCACGTGTGCGGGCATGATCATGGGCCCCACGAGGCAAGCACAAAGCGTGACGACCACCCGGCCAGCGGAGGAGGGGCATGAGGACGATCGAGTACCTCTCGATTCCCGAGTTGGCGGAGATGTACTTTCAGGCCGCGCTGGCTGGGCTCGCGGTGGTGACGTTGTGCGGCGTGCTGAGCGTGTTTGTGGTGGTCAAGCGACTTGGGTTTGTAGGGCAGGGCGTGAGCCACGCGGCGCTGGGGGGCGTAGGCGTTGCGGCGATTGTCGCGGCGTTCGGCCTTATCCCGGGGGACGGCACGAGCGCGGCGGGGCTCTGGCAGTGGGCCATTGTGACGGCGTTTTGCGTGCTCTCGGCCGTGGGCATCGCCGCGGCGGGTGATCGGCGTGCATTGCCTTTCGACACGGCGATTGGCATGTTCCTGGTGGGATCGATGGCGCTGGGCGCGATTCTGGTTCAGATTGGGCGAGAGACAGCGACCTCGCGCGGCCAGTCTGGCATGACGCAAAGTTGGGAGTCGATCCTGTTCGGGTCGATCATGGGCACGGGCCTCGGAGATGTCGCGCTGGCGTGGGGGGCGTGCATCGGGGTGCTGCTTGTGCTGTGGGGGGTTCGCCGACCGCTGTTGTTCTGGGGCTTTGATTCGGCAACCTCGCGGGCGTTCGGTGTGCCCGCGTCGGGCGTGAAGTACGCGTTGATGGTTCTGCTGGCGGTAGCCGTGGTGACGGCGATGCGGCTGACCGGGGTGATCCTGGCGACGGCGCTGCTGGTGCTTCCCGGTGCTACCGCGCTCAGGCTCACCGGCCGGCTGTGGCCGTCGATAGGGTTCTCGGTGGGAAGCGGCGTGTTGGCGCTGCTGGCCGGGCTGGTGCTGAGTATCGAGACAGACTGGCAGGCCGGGCCGAGCGTGGTGGTGGTGCAGTGCGTGCTGTTCGTGGCGGCGTGCGTGGCGGGGTGGCTCAAGGGGCGAATGGTGACAGGCAAGGGACCAATAATCAGGGCATGAAAGCAGAAACCCTCCTGGCAGAACTGAACCGGCTGCGCAAAGACCTGGATGAAGACCCGACGGATGTCGAATGGCTCGCGTTGCACCATGCCTTCTGCTTCATCAGTTACAAGATGAGTGATTTTCAGCGGTATGTGGAGCAGGAAAAAGCCAAGGGCGCCTTCGCCGAGTATGAGGCCCAGTCGTGAGTACGTCGGCGGGGGGTGCGCCGGCGGCACGGCGGAAGAAGCCCGATCAAACAGATGACGCCTGCTTTGCGGGGAACTGCCCGGGGGGACGCGCCGTATCGATTCAAGGAGGTGTCGCGGCACTGCCGATAGACAGTGTGTGACACCAGGGCGGCAGTGAGTCGCCCGTTTCAATGTGCCGCGGGCGACGGCCCGCGGGGAAGGAGCCCGGCGACGAGGCGAGTACAGACCTCGTGTGCCCGGGGAGGCCTTTCTGAAAGGAGGTGATCCAGTGAATCAAGACTGTACCCAGGGGCTGCGTCTCTGACGCACTCGACGGTCTGCATCAGTCGCAGCCCGTGACGGATGAATCCGTACGCCGGCCACCTTCGCACGGAGGTGGCCGGTTTTTTTCATGCGCTCCATGAAAAAAGCGGGCACTCGGTGAAGAGTGCCCGCTCTGGTCGGACTGATCGGTTGAAGTCGCGCGGTTTATTCGAGGCCCAGCATCGCGCCCACCGTGGGGCCGTACTTGACCACAAAGCCCGCGAAGACCACCGAGACAATCGAGATGAGTTTGATGAGGATGTTCAGGCTGGGGCCGCTGGTGTCCTTGAAGGGGTCGCCGACGGTGTCGCCCACGACCGTGGCCTTGTGATCATCCGAGCCCTTGCCGTAGACAATCGTGGAGCCCTTGCCGTCGCGTCGGAAGTCTTCGGCGCGGGCCTTGATGCCCTCGTGAAGTTCGGCGGGGACGTTGTCACGGGTTGAGGGGTCGTCGAGGTAGGCATCAGCGGTGATCTTGCCCGAACTCTCGATGAGTTTCTTGGCGTTGTCCCAGGCGCCGCCGGCGTTGGCCATGAAGACGGCGATGGCGAAGCCGCTCGTGAGGCCGCCGGCGAGGAGGCCGATGGAGCCTGGCACAGAGAGGGTGATGCCCACGAGCAGCGGCACCGAGATGGCGAGCAGCGACGGGATGACCATTTCTCGCTGAGCGCCCGCGGTCGAGATCGAGACGCACTCGGCATAGTCGGGGTATTGCCGGCCATCGTGCGTGATTCGGGTCGGCCAGTTGGAAGGATCGGCGATCTGAGACTCGGTCATGCCCTGGCCGCGGAGCGCGGCCCGGATGATGCCGAACTGCCTGCGGCACTCGCGCATCATGGCGTAGGCGGCGCGTCCGACAGCGGTCATGGTCAGCGCACAGAAGAGGAAACTGAGCATCACACCGATGAAGAGCCCGGCCAGAACGCGCGGGTTGATCGGTGTGATGTCGTAGTAGCCCATGATCTGGGCGATCGATGCGTTGCGGGTCGCCACGATCTGGAAGGTGTATTCGTGATCGTGGTCGCCGTGCCCAACCTTGGCCGAAACGATATAGGCGCGGGCCATGCTCGGATCGGCGGCGTGCCCGTGATCGTGCCCATCGTGATCGTGCCCATCGTGGTCGTGGCCATGATGATCATGCCCGCCCTTGCCATCGAGCCCGATGACGGTCGAGATGGCCAGTTTCTGGCCGGGCTTGACGGCCTGGCTGAAGTGCTGGTCGTGGGGCAACTGCGTGCGGTCGATGAGGAGGGCACTGCCGAAGAAGGGCGGAGCGTTGTTCTCGCCGCCTGGCAGCAGCACGCCGAAGCGTCCGTGGCCGAGGTAGACAGCGTGAGGCTTGTCGAAGTACGGGTCGGCCGCGGTCATGGCGGTCGCCGACTTGCGGGCTTCGGTGATTCCCTGCATGTCGAGTTGTGTCTGAACCACCTGCACAAAGGCCGCGAGGAGCGCCAGGGCCGTGAGAGCGGCGGAACCGATGGCGAAGCCCTTGCCCGTGGCCGCGGTGGTGTTGCCGAGGCTGTCGAGCATGTCGGTGCGCTTGCGGACGTGCGGGGGCTGCCCGGACATCTCGGCGTTGCCGCCCGCGTTGTCGGCGATGGGGCCATAGGCGTCGGTGGCGAGGGTGACGCCCAGGGTGCTGAGCATGCCGACGGCGGCGATGCCCACCCCGTAGAGACCCATCAGGAAGTTGTCACCGCCGCCGGCCGAGATGAAGGCGACGAGGATGGCGGCCACCACGGCGATGAGCGAAGCCCAGGTTGACTTCATGCCCTCGGCGATGCCGGCGATGATGACCGTGGCGGGGCCGGTGAAGGCCTGCACGGCGATGCGTCGGGTGGGGGGGTGTTCGTAACTGGTGCAATATTCCGTCCACTGAGCGATGACCAGGCCAGAGACAAGGCCCGCGATGACGGAAATGCCCAGACGCCACCACGGCACCAGCCCCGCAGTTTCTGCCACGGTGGAGGTGCCAAGCAGGGTGAAAGGCACGGCGAGGGCCGCCAGCACGATGAGCCCCGCGGCCACGTACACGCCGTTGTGCAGGGCCTTGAGCAGGCCGCTGAAGTCGGTGTCTTCACGCGTGCGGACGGAGAAAATGCCCAGGATCGAAGCCAGGATGCCGATGCCCGCCAGGGCCAGCGGGATCATGACCAGGGCTGTGCCGACCGTGAGTTGCACGCTGGCGGGCTGGTCGCGAAGTGAGATCGCGGCCGCGGCGCCCAGCGACATGGAAGCAAGGATCGAGCCGTAGTACGACTCATACAGGTCGGCGCCCATGCCGGCCACGTCGCCCACGTTGTCGCCGACGTTGTCGGCGATGGTGGCGGGGTTGCGGGGGTCGTCTTCGGGGATGCCCGCTTCGACCTTGCCCACGAGGTCAGCGCCGACGTCTGCCGCTTTGGTGTAGATGCCGCCGCCGACACGGGCGAAGAGTGCCTGCGTGGAAGCGCCCATGCCGAACGAGAGCATGATGGTGGTGAGTTCACTCAGCCCAGGGCCGCCGGCGGTAATGCCCAGGCTGGCGCCGAAACGGGTGAGGATGAAGAGCCACGCGCTGATGTCGAGCAGGGCAAAGCCGACGACGATGAGGCCCATGACCGCGCCGGCGCGGAAGGCGACCTGCAGGCCGTCGTTCAAAGACTCTTTGGCGGCCGCGGCGGTGCGGGCGCTGGCGGAAGTGGCGGTCCGCATGCCGAACCAGCCGCAGAGGCCCGACAACACGCCGGCGATCGGAACGCCGATCATGCTCATCGAAGGTTGAAGCCCGAGCGCGGCGAGGATGCCCAGCAAAACCACCAGGCCGACGAAGACGACGGCGACGACTTTGTACTGCCGGCCGAGGTAGGCCATGGCGCCGTCGCGAACCGCGGCGGCGATGCGGATCATCTCTGCATCGCCCTCAGACTTGGCCAACACGCTCTTGGAGAGCATGCGGGCGGTGAGAAGGGCTGCGATCGCCGCGATCGGGGCGATCCAGTACATGGCTGGAAGCGCGGCAATGACTGCCAGTGACGGTTGGAGGTTCGTCATTCGGTTAGACCCCTGTTTGAGTGAGGATGTACGTGCCGACGTAAAGAGTGCGGAGGGTAGTAGGGTGGAGGTTGAAAGTCTGATAGAAACGGCCGATTTTCGGCTTCTGAGAGCCTGTTTCGGGCCTGAGGAGCATGATCGGCGCGCCGGGAAGAGCGATCAGGCCCCGGTGGAGCCGAAGCCGCCCTGGCCGCGGTGGGTGGGTGTGAGGTCGGCGACCTCCTCGATGATCGCCCGGGAAACGGGGGCGATGATCAGTTGCGCGATGCGCATGCCGGTGAGTACCTCGAAGGGGTACTGCGAAAGGTTGATCAAGGGCACAAAGAGTTCGCCACGGTAATCGCTGTCGATGGTGCCCGGGGCGTTGGGGAGCGTGATCCCGTGGCGTGTCGCCAGCCCGGAGCGGGGGCGCACCTGCCCTTCGTATCCATCGGGGATCTCGATCGAGAGCCCGGTGGGAACAAGCACAATGCGGCTGGGTTCGATTCGAAGCCCTTTGGGCCCCTCTGGAAGACAGGCCGAAAGGTCGAGCCCCGCGGCGCCCGCGGTCTGATAGACAGGGATGATGGCCTCGGGCGAGAGACGCTTGACACGCAGTGTGGGCTGGAGGAATGAAGGCACGGGGAGGTTCTTAAAGGACCGAGGGTACCGGGCGATTGCTCGGCTGGGTGTTGGCGTGCTCCTCGAGCAGGCGGGTGTAGGCCTGGATCGACCGGCGGGTCATGGCGATGGCGTTATCGATGCTCGAAACGCCCGTCACCTTGGCGAAGAGATCGCGCTGCGATTCGCTCGGCAGGCTTTGGCGGGCGAGTTTCTGGGCCTCGATCAGGTCGGCGAGCAGCTGCTCGGCCGCGGCCTTTTGGGTCAAGATTGAGTGAAGAGTGTGTTCTCGGTCTGTCATCGCGGGTGAGATCCCCGTATGGATGCACCACGTATCCACGTGCCGGGTATCAACCCGGCCGCGGGTGGTGGTGGATTGTCGGAGACCTGCGCCGCGGGATCAAGCGGCCTTGGCTTTGAATGGGAGCGTGTCGATAGGAGTCTGATCGGTATGTGCAACCGATTCGTGGGCGACTGGGGTAGTCATTTCGGGAATGAGCCGCCGCAGGCAGTCGAGGATCTCCTGGCGGGGGGTGTCAAAACTGATCGTCCCGAGTGCCTGACGGATGAGGTCCGCCTCAATATGCGTAGGGGGCGATTCGACCGTGAGGGCCCGGATGCCGGGATGGGACGTATGGGCCAGAGTCTCGAGTTCGTAGGAGAGGAGTTCGTCGAGTTTCTCGCCCGGACGCGCGCCGGTGAAGACGATCTCGATCGTGCCCGGGGAGGGCTGATGCGCGGCGGCATCCTGGAAGGTGGGGGTGTAACCCTGCATGCGCAGGAAGCGCTGGGCCAGGTCGAGGATGCGCACCGGCTGGCCCATATCAAGAACGAAAATGGGCGGGGCGGATGGAACACTGTCGAAGGCGGAAGCCTGGATGACAAGGGTGGCGGCTTCGTTGATGGTCATGAAATAGCGGGTCATGCGCGGGTCGGTGACGGTGAGCGGGCCACCTTCGGCCAGTTGCGCCGACCAGATGGGGAGCACGCTGCACGCCGAGCCAAGCACGTTGCCGAAGCGCACGGCGCACAGGCGGCAGCCGCGCTGTGATGCTTTCTCACCGAGGGATTGCACCAGGATCTCGGCCAGTCGCTTGGTGGCGCCCATCACGCTGCTGGGGCGCACCGCTTTGTCGGAGGAGATAAGGACGAAGCGCTCGGCGCCACAGTCGATGGCGGCCTCGGCCACGTTCATCGTGCCGCTGACATTGTTGTGCATCGCCTGGGCCGGGTGGTCTTCCATGAGGGGCACGTGCTTGTGGGCCGCGGCGTGGAAGACCGCGTGGGGGCGGTGGTGGGAGAAGAGCCGGTGTGTGTGCTGGGCGTGCACGACATCGAGAAGCACCGCTTCACGCTTGAGGTTGGGGAAGAGGCGTGCGACTTTGCGATCGATCTCGAAGAGCGCATTCTCGCTGCGTTCGACAAGGATCAGCGATTCCGGCTGGAACGAGGCGGCCAGGAGTGCCAGTTCGCCACCGATGCTCCCGCCCGCGCCGGTGATCAGCACGCGCTTGTTGTGCAGCACGCGCGAGACGGCCTGTTCGTCGAGGGTGTGCGGCACGCGACCGATCAGCGTGGACCAGTCGACGCCCCCCTGACGGTTGGTCGCCGGCAGATTGAGCACATCGCGCAAAGAGACCACGTCTCTTCGATTGATGGACAGATCGCGGAGCACCCGCGCGACGAGCTGGCGGTGTTCGGTCTGGGCCGCGGAGAGGCAGACGAGTGCGAGCGAAACAGGCCGGGACCGGTGGACGGTTGCGAGAGAATCAAGGCTTCCCAGGATGGGGATGCCGCAGATCGATGGGGGAAGGGCCGCGCCGTGTGGGGAGGGGGGGTCGAGCAGGAAGCACCCGATGGGTTTGGTGAGCCCGGCGGCGAAGGCGAACTGGGGGGCAAAGGTGGAGAGCGTATCGAGCGTGCCGACGAGCACCACGCACTGAGGGGTGGTTGAGGGTGCCAGATCGCGGGCGAATGGGGTAGGTTCTTGCGTGGACATGGTGCGGCTCGCTGGAGGA
The DNA here is from genome assembly GCA_019636615.1 of Phycisphaeraceae bacterium. Taxonomy (GTDB): domain Bacteria; phylum Planctomycetota; class Phycisphaerae; order Phycisphaerales; family UBA1924; genus UBA2402. Next base: position 441,634 of record JAHBXF010000002.1, read on the forward strand.
TGAGACAGGCGCGTATGGCATGTGGATCGGCGTGAAGCGGCGGCGGGGTTGCAAGGGGGGCCGCCCGCTCGTGGGAAGCCCATAACCGCGACGGCCAGGAGGGCGGGCGGCGTGGCTTGTCGGGTGCTACGTTCAGCCGACCATGATCGCGCGCATCGTCGGAAAACTTCTGGAGGTCGATGGAACCACGGCCCTGATCGCGCCGGGCGATGGCGCATTGGTGTACGAGGTGAGCCTGCCGGCGTATCTGGCGGAGCCGGTTCGGGCGGGCGTGGGCACGGTGAAGACGTTTATCACGCTGCATTACCTCGAAGGCCAGGGACAAGGTGCCAGTTTCACGCCGCGGCTGATCGGGTTTGAGACTGTTGATGAGCGTGACTTCTTCGAGGTGTTCACCACGGTCAAGGGGATAGGCCCCCGCAAAGCGCTGAGAGCGTTGGCGGAGCCGCCGGGGGCCATCGCCGCGGCGATCTCACGGAAGGATGTCGCCGGGCTGGTGAAACTTCCCGAGATCGGCAAACGCATGGCGGAGACGATCATCGCGGAACTGACAGGGAAAGTGGAACGATTCATGACGGCGTTCGATGATGCCCGTGGCGTGCCCGCGTCGGCGGCCCCCCGGATCCCCCCCGCCGTGGAGGATGCGGTCTCGACACTGGTGGCGCTGGGCGAAACCAGGGCGGATGCGCAGCGGTTGGTGATGCGGGTGGTCGACCGGGCGGCGCGGGAAGGCTGGCCGCCCCGGAGCGCGGCGGAACTGGTGGAATCGGCGGTGCAGATGCGCGGATGAATGACGGGTTGGAAGTTGAATCGCCGGGCGGACGGGCCCGATACCCTGACGAGAATGCGTTACGCGATGATCATGGCGGGTGGGGCTGGGACTCGGTTGTGGCCGCTGTCGAGGCGCGACAAACCGAAGCAGTTGCTGCGCTTCATCACCCGCCCGGGTGACACGCAGCCCAGGTCGCTGCTCGAGTTGTCGGCGCGCAGGCTCGACGGGCTGATCCGGCCGGACCAGCGGTTTATCTGCGCGGCAGAGGACTATCGCGCCGCGATACGCGAGCAACTGCCTGATTTCAGGGACAACCAGATTCTCGGCGAGCCCGCGCCCCGCGACACGGTCAACGCCGTGGGCTTCGCCGCGGCGGTGCTGCAGAAGATCGACAAGAACGCGGTCTTTGCGGTGCTCACGTCTGATCACGTGATCGAGCCCGAGGATGTATTCCGCGAGCGGATGGACCTTGGCTTTCGTCTTGTCGAGAACGATGAACGCCGCTTCGTGACGTTCGCGATCAAGCCCACGTACCCGGCGACGGGCTTCGGGTATGTCGAGCGTGGCACCCCCGTGCGTGACGTGAAGAAAGGCAAGCACGCGGCGATCGACGGCGCGAGCGAGCACGCCTTTCACGTCGCGCGGTTTGTGGAAAAACCCGACCGCCCTCGCGCGGAGGTGTATGTCCAGAGCGGTGACTATTTCTGGAACGCGGGTATGTTCGTCTGGAAGGCCTCGACGTTTCTCGAGGCGCTCGAGAGGTTCAAGCCCGAGAGCCACGCGGGGCTGATGAAAATCCAGGAAGCGTGGGGCACGAAGAAGGCCAAAGCGGTGATCCAGGAGGTGTACCCGACTCTGCCCAAGATCAGCGTTGACTACGCGATCATGGAACCTGCATCGAAGAGCGAGGCCACCGGGCCGCGCGACAAGAGCCGTTTTCAGGTGTGCATGGTGCAGATGGATGTGCGCTGGCTCGACGTTGGCAGTTGGCCGAGTTTCGCCGAGACCGTGCCCGCGGACGGGGAGGGCAACAGGGCGGCGGGCGGGGGCACGGCCTGTTTCAGCGAAGGGCGCAACAACCTGGTGTATGCCGAAAAAGGGCACACCGTGGCGGTGCTCGGGGCCGACGACCTTGTGGTGGTGCAGACGCCCGACGCCACGCTTGTCATGCCGCGGGCCAGGGCCGAGGAACTCAAGGTGATCCACGGGATGCTCGACGAAAGGCTGAAGTGACGGCCGCGCGGGATCGGGGCGTGTGATGCGCTATCTTGCGCTCGATCTGGGCGACAAACGCACCGGAGTAGCCATGGGCGATGCGATCACTCGTCTCGTGACGCCGCTGCGCGTCATCGAGGCGCCCCTCGCCAGCGAGAACGGCCAGACGCTGCTGCGCCAGATCGTGCTTGCGGCGGTCGAGGCGTTCGGTGAGAGAGACCCGGGCGAACTGGTGATGGGCCTGCCGCTGAACATGGACGGCACGGAGGGGCCCCGGGCGAAACTCACCCGTGCGTTTGCGCAGCGCATCGAACAGGCGACGGGCAGGAAGGTGCACCTGGTGGACGAACGCCTGACGAGTGTTGAAGCCGAATGGGCACTGTCTCAGCGCGGGCTCACCCACAAAGAGAAAAAAATGCGACGAGATTCCCAGGCCGCGGCGGCGATCCTGCGAGACTTTCTCTCGCTTTCAGGGCGTGAGGGCGTGCCCGAGGGCGGGACCGACCCGGGTTGAGCCCCGGCGGGGACGGGGGGAACAGGACTGGTTCGCCGGCGTCTAACCTCTTGTGTTCGACGAAACGCCTCAGGTGGCTCTGGCCCGTCGCGGGCATGGCGGGGCGTCGGCGGGGCGAGAGCCGAGGAGACCGATGATGATGTCGCTGCTGATCATGCGTTCGCTCGTGACTGCCGTTGGCCTGCTTGCCACGGTCGGCCAGCCTGCCGGCGGTGGTCAGCCATCACAAGAAGTGACAGCACAGCCCGAAGCAACGGCGCGGGCCCCGATCGCGTCGGCGCAGGATCTTCTGGGCGCACTCGAAACCGCGGACGAAGATCTGCGCACCCTTACCGCGAAAGTGCAGTACGACAAAATCTCGGGGGTCGCCGGCGACCGTCAGATCAGGCGCGGCAGCCTCTACTTTGAGGACAGACGGTCGGAAGGGGCGACGGGTTCGGGGCGCCGCTTTGCGGTGAAGTTTGATGAACTGCAGTTGGGGAGCCGGCTGGAGACCGAAGACCAGCAGTTGATCTTTGACGGTCAGTGGCTTGTGGAGGTCAACCCTCGCTTCCGGCAGATCATCCGCAGACAGATCGTCGCCCAGGGAGACACCTTCGACCCGCTGAAGATCGGCGAAGGGCCCTTGCCGTTGCCGATCGGCCAGAAGCGTGACGAGACCCTCAAACGGTTCGAGGCGACCCTGTTGCCCGACACCGCCGAACTCGAAGGAGAGGATGACGCCGAGACCCAGCGGCTGAGGGCGTTTGTGCAGGGAGCCTATCAGTTGAAACTGGTGCCCCGCCCGAACACGCCGGAGGCCGAGAAATATACCGAGATCCGGCTGTGGTACCGCGAGGGCCCCGCCGAGGAGGGGACGCGCAGGTTACTCCCCCGCATGGCGCGCACGGTGGCGCCCCGCAGCGAAGATGTGACCATCGTCCGCCTGATTCAGGTTCGCACGAATGTGGAGATCGATCCTGCGATGATGGCCACGACGCCGCCATCCGATGGATGGGACGTGATCACGGAGGCCTTGGCGCCCGCCGCGAGCCGCGAGGCAACGCCGGCGGTGGTGCCAAGGTCGCGCTGAGCGGCTGCCCGGCAACCTCGTGGCCGAGTGGCCAGAGTGCCGATGAAGTTTCCGGTGGTGTGGGGCTTGGAGGTCTCATGTCGAGGCTGCGTAAAGGTTACCTGCGTGCGTTGCTGAGCCGGACAATGCGTGCGCTGCGCTGCGTGCCGGCCTGCGTGCTTGCGGCCGCCGGGGCGAACGCGGCGCACGCTCAGGGCGGGGGCATCTCATTCCCGCCCCCTTCGCCCGCGCTGGTTGAAGTTCTCGGGCAGGATTACCTCTCCGAGAGCGAGCGCGCGGCCATCCGTGTCGCTCACGGCCTGTGGGAAGACGCCGACTTAGACTCGCCGGCGCACCGTGCGTCGGCGGCCCTCATCCGGGGCGATTATCTCGATCCATCACTCAGCGACGTGCAGACACCGGCGATTGACCGTGCGGAGGGTTTGCTGCGTCGAGGAAACCCCGCGGAGGCTTTGCGCCTGCTCCGGGAGACTGAATCACTGCGTGGGTTGCGCCTTCTCGCGGAGGCGCACATCGACCTGGGGCAGGCGGATCTCGCCAAGGAAGTTCTGCTGCGAGCCACGGCCATGGTGGCCGGCGGTGAGGTTGCCGACGGGAACGAACTGGCCGAGGGGGTCAGGTGCGCGCTCATGCTGACCCGCTATGCGCCGCCCCGAGAAGCGGGGGTCATCGGGCATCAACGGATGCTTGAGCACCTGGCGCGGGCCAGGGATGAACTGGACCGATTTTCCTGGCGTGCCCACCTCGCCGAGGCATGGTTGCTCTACGAGAAGGATCGATACGAAGAGGTCGCCAAGGCGGTGGAAGGGGTGATGTCGCTCAACCCACGCAGCGCCGAGGGGCTTTGGCTCTGGGGCCTGGTGTGCGTGGATACGTTCGATTTTCCGCGCGGCGAAGCGATCGCGGCGAGGTTGGATGAACTCGCCTCTCCGTCGCCATCTCCATGGGCGGCCTCACTGAGGGCGTATGTGCGCATGCGTCAGGCGGAGGGTGTGCAGGCGGGCGAGCAACTCGCCGAGGCATTGCGGGCGTACCCGGATCATCGGACGCTGCGCACCTATCAGGCGGCCGCGGCCGCCGCGGCATTCAACTTTGAAGAGGCCGAGCGGCTGCTCGCGTCGTTTGATGAGTTGGTGCCGGGCTCGCCGGCGGCGCTGCTGGGGGTCGGCAAGGCGATGTCGGGCGCCAGGCAGTACGAAGAGGCCGCGGGCTTTCTCCGTCGCGCGTCTGAACGGGCCCCGCACTGGTGCGAACCACTCGCCGAGTTGGGGCTGTCTGAGTTTCAGGCGGGCCGCAACGAAGACGCGATGGAGGCGCTGGAACGAGCCGCCGCGCTGGACCCCTGGAACATCCGCGTGGCCAACAGCCTTGCACTGCTCAAAGAACTCGCGGGCTTCGCGCGTGTCGAGAGCGAGCACTTCATCGTGCGCTGCAAACCGGGGGGCGCCGACGAACTCGTCGCGAGAGAAATGCTCGGCACGCTCGAAGAGATATTCGTCAGAGTCACGGGCAACGCGCCGGGCGGCATCGATCACGTCCCGCCGTGGAAGACGGTCGTTGAACTCTACCCGAATCATCGCATGTTCGGCGTGCGCATCGTCGGCATGCCGCGACTGCACACGATCGCCGCGGCGACCGGGCCTGTGATCGCCATGGAGGCCCCGCGCGAAGGCCCCGGGCACACGGGCGCCTTCGACTGGCGCCGCGTGGTGCAGCACGAGTACACGCACACCGTCACCCTCTCGCGCACACGAAACCGCCTGCCGCACTGGTTTACCGAGGCCTCGGCGGTCTATCTTGAGGATGCGCCGCGCGACTATTCCACGCTGCAACTGCTCGCCAGAGCGAGCGAAACGAACACGCTCTTCGACCTGGACACGATCAACGTGATGTTTGTTCGCCCCAACAGACAGACCGACCGTTCGCAGGCCTACGCGCAGGGGCACGCCATGTACGAGTTCATGATCGAGCGTTTCGGTCATGCTTCACCGCTTGAGTTAATGGACCTGTATGCCACCGGCGTGCGGGAGCAGCAGGCGTTCGCCCGGGTGCTGGGTGTCGGGCGTGAAGAGTTCCTTGAACAGTTTAAAGTGTGGATGCGAGAGAAACTCGGGGGGTACGGCATGTTGCCCACTCCGATGAACCCCTCCCTCACGCAACTGCTCGCGGCGGAGGGAGTCAAGGCGGATGAGGCGGCCGGTGCTGCCCGTCCGGGTGCGGTGCTTCTGCAACCCGAAGGCGCAGACGAGCCCCCTCCCGAAGCCCGTCCGCGGCAGGTTACCGACGCGCACATCGAGCGGTGGTTGGTGGAGCACCCCGAGAACCCGTTTGTGCTCGGCGTGAAGGTGCGTGCCGTGCTCGCTCAGAGCGGAGGGAAAGCCACGGAGGAGAGTATCGAGTTGCTCGAGCGATACGCCCGGGTTCGTCCGGTTGATCCTCTGCCCCACCGGGCCCTGGCGGCCTACTACATCGATGTTGACCAGCTCGAAAGCGACCGTGCCGTGCCGCACCTGGAGTTCATCGACGCCAGAGAGCAGCACTCACCGGCGGTTGCGGTGGAACTGTCGAGGCGGTATGCCGCGACGGGTGATTTCTCCCGTGCCATGGCCAAAGCGACCCGCGCCACGCAGATCGCACCCTACGACCCTCTCCTGCGAGAGTTCGCGGCGACGATCTCGCTGCGGGCCAAAGACTACGACGCCGCCAACAGGCACATCACCGCGCTGACAGTTCTCGAGCCCGACAGGCCAGTGCACCGGCAGCGGCTTGAAGCACTCTCACGGCTGCGCGGCACGCAATAAGCGCGGCGGGTATGCATCGGGGGAAGCGGCCGAGGCGTGCGGCGTGGCGTGTTCTTCGCGCGGCCAGCCGCTTGTCTGCGCGAACCAATCACGCAGGTCGTCGGCGATCTGCGCCGGCGTGAGGGTGTTGTCGTAGGACCTGAGAGGGCCGAACCTCACCACGGCGCGGCTGGGCAGCCACAGGCTGCCCCACGCTTTGGGTGTCACCGGGGTTCCGCAGATGAAGACGGGCAGCACGGGTGAGCGGCTTTTGGCCGCGAGAAGGCCCACGCCCGGCATGAAGGGCTTGATGCGCCCGGGTGGGCGCTCGATGCCCCCTTCGGGAAAAACGCCGATGACACCGCCCTCGTGGAGGTGGCGCAGGGCTTCTCTGGCACCGGTGACATCGCGCCGGGCCCGGTCGACGGGGATGATGCGGAGCCACGCCCAGAATCGCTCGTAACGTGGGAGCATCATCTCGCGGGCCATCATCCAACGGATTTCAAAAGGGCACGCCGTCTGCACGAGGGCCGGATCGACACCCGCGGTGTGGTTGCACACCACCAGCAAGGGCCCTTTGTGGCTGGGGGGAAGGTTCTCTTCGCCCTCGATGCGCAGTCTGTGGTAGAACCTGCAGTAGAACTTGATCAGCGCAAAGCCGAGCCCGTAGAGGAGGTCATCGCGCCGCGGAGATCGACGCGCGTTCCAACTACTCAGGATCAACACCCCCCAAAGGAGGAGCGCCAAGAGGATCCAGGCGATGGGGCCCATGAGCCCAGATGTTAGCGGGTACAAGGATAAAAGTTAGCGTCTGCAAAGTTGAAGGGAAGGGAAATTTTCAAATCCTGTGGCCCTTTCGATGGGTCAGGAGCCGCTCGGCCTGCGTATGGTAGGTGTATGTTGGGAGCGACCGACGAATGAGCGACTTATGGGCCGCGAAGCGAACCCTGGCGAGAGAGGGCGTGAGGCCTCTGGCGCTGCGCATGCGCCCCCGTTCGCTCGATGAGTTTGTTGGTCAGGGGCACATCCTGGGCCCGGGGAAACTGCTTCGCCGGATGCTCGAGGCGGACGTGCTCACCAGCGTGATCCTCCACGGCCCGCCGGGAACGGGCAAGACAACGCTCGCCGAACTCATCGCCCGTACGAGCAAGCGACACTTCGAGCAGGAGAACGCGGCGTCGGTGGGGGTGAAACGCATCCGCGAGATCATCGATGAAGCCGCGCGACGCGTGGAGTATGAAGGCAAGCGAACCATCCTCTTTCTCGACGAGATCCACCGCTTTACCAAGAGCCAGCAGGACGTGCTGCTGGGTGATGTGGAGCGGGGCCTGATCACGCTGGTGGGCGCCACCACCGAGAACCCGCTCTTCGCCGTCAACAGCGCGCTGGTGAGCCGCAGCACGCTCTTCCGTCTCGAACCCGTCGGACAGGATGATGTGGTGCGGGCGCTCCGGCGGGCGCTCGGGGATGTCCAGCGTGGGGTGGGCGGGCGCGGCGTTGAGGTCTCAGAGGATGCGTTGCGGGTGTGGGCGGTCAAGTGCGATGGCGATGTGCGGCGTGCGCTGAGCGCGTTGGAAGTGGCCGTGCTTTCTACCCCGTCGCAAGGCGACCCGGCCCGCATCATCATTGACCGCGCCGTGGCCGAGGAGAGCATTCAGCAGAAGGCGGCCGTGTATGACGGCACAGGCGACGAGCATTACGACTGTGCTTCGGCGATGATCAAGTCCCTGCGAGGGAGCGACCCAGACGCCGCGGTCTACTGGATCGCCAGGATGCTCGAAGGGGGCGAAGACCCACGGTTTATCGCTCGCAGGCTTGCCATTCTCGCAAGCGAAGACGTCGGCAACGCGGATCCGCAGGCGATCGTGGTGGCCAACGCGGCGTGGGGGCTCGTAGAGCGCATCGGCATGCCCGAGGCCCGGATCACCCTGGCCCAGTGCGCGACGTACCTGGCGCTGTGCCCCAAGAGCAACGCCAGTTACACCGCGATCGAAGAGGCCGCGGAGGATGTTCGAAGCGGCAGAACCATCCCGGTGCCGATGCACATCAAAGACGGCCAGGTTCGACGATCGATCGAAAGCAGTGCCGGTGCCGAGCGTGGGGAGACGTACGAGTACAGCCATGAACATCCCGACGGCCTGGGGCGGCAGGACTATCTCGGCGTGGCGAAGTCATACTACCGGCCGGTGGACAGGGGTGCCGAACGAGCGATGCGAGAAACCCTCGAAAAAGCACGGCGGGCAAGAGCGCAGACGCCGGGTGAAATTGCCGGGGAGGGTGAGCGTTGATCCCCGGCCCATTTGCGGATCTTGATCGTCAGAAACGCGAGATGCGTGAGGCGGTGCGGCGGCGGCTCGCCGCCATGTCGCCGGCACACAGAGATGCGGGCTCGGCGGCCGCGTGCGAGCGAGTCTGGGAGTTTCTTCAAGGGCGGGCAATGGCGGACTGGCGAGAAAGAGGGGTCATGCTCTACGCCCCATTTTCCACGGAACTCGATGTCGGCGGGCTCGCAGACAAGCTCTTTGGACTAGGGGTGCCGGTGTTTCTGCCGCTCATGGCAGGAAAGGCGATGCGGCCAGCATTGGTCTCGGGGTGGCACCCGATCAAGGCTCACACCGGCCCGGGGCCTTTTCAACCCGGCCCAGGGGCGGCGGAGCAGGCAGAGGGTGCACCGAGCGGGCCGACGGTCGTTCTGGTTCCGGGCCTGGCCTTTGATCCCAGCGGTGGAAGGCTTGGGAGGGGACGGGGCTTCTACGATCGGTTCCTTGCTCAACAGCCCGCGGGGCGTATCGCAGTCGGTGTGGCGTTCGATGAACAGGTGGTTGATTCGGTGCCGCGCGGGCCGCACGATTCAGGTGTTTGCGTTGTTATCACGCCCACTCGGCTGCTACGCTCATAAGAGCCACGCGGCCCCATGGATGGGGCGGCAGCGCAGAGCCGAGTTCGGCCCGAGTTGTGCCGGGCCAATCGGGGTTTCAGGAAGGAAGAAACGCTGATGGCACTCCCATCCCAGGTCGAACGAACCGCCCAGATGAGCCGGCCGATCATGACCCGATCGACTCGGTCAAAGGTTTCACCCGCCGTGATCGGCGGAGCCGCGAGTGTGTGCTTGCTCGTGGTGGTGGGCATCGCGTATTTCCTGTTCTGGCGGGGAACGCCAAGCCAGGCCGAGGCTTCGACAGATGCCGGCGCGCAGCAGATCGCCAAGGGGCCCGTTGGCAGCGAGCAAGCCGCGCGGCTGTCAAACCCCGCGCCTTCAGACACGCGCACGCCCGCACGAACCACGCCTCCGCCCTCGACCCAGATCGCCAAGTCGCTCAACGAGGCGATGGGCGGCGAGCCCGATCTCAACGATGCGCCGATGGGGATGTCGCCCTACGTGAAAGAGGTCGAAGGTGCGGGCCCGCTCGACCCAACCAAACCGTTGCCGGTTGATGCCTCGCGACCGGACCTTGTCGCCAGACCCGCGGACAGAACCAGCGGAGATCCGGGCACGCCAGCGGGTGCCCCGGGTTCAGTCGTGCAACAGCCCCCGGCCCTCACGCCGACGGGTTCTCCGCAGGCGGTGAGAACGCACGTCGAACAGGGTGAGCGTGCGATGGCCGCGGGAAGGCCGGTCGAGGCCCGCGTGGCGTACAGCAAAGCACTGCTGCACCCGGAGGCGAGCAAGGCCGACCAGCAGATGCTGCGTCAAAGGCTCTCGGCCATCAATGACGAGTTGGTCTTCTCTCCCAAAGTTACAGCGGGGGACCCACTCGCGGAGACGTACACCGTTGTTGCGGGCGATTCGCTCGACAAAATCCGCCGCAAGCGGGAACTGGCGAGCGAGTGGATGCTCATCCAGCGGGTCAACCGAATCGCATCGCCCAACTCGCTGCAGATCGGGCAGAAACTCAAACTGCTGCGTGGCCCGTTCCATGCCATCGTGACCAAGTCGGACTTCAGGCTCGATCTCTTCGCGGGCTCGCCGGATGAACCGGAAGGGTGGGTTTACATCCGTTCTTTCCCGGTCGGACTTGGAGAGGGCAACGGCACGCCGGTCGGCACGTTCGTGATCCGCAACAAGCAGCAGAACCCCGCGTGGACCAACCCACGCACGGGCGAGCGGTTCGCGGCGGACGACCCGAAGAACCCGATCGGCGAGTATTGGCTGGGCTGGCAGGGCGTGGGCGACTCGGCGGTCTTTACCGGCTTTGGCATCCACGGCACGATCGACCCCGGCAGCATCGGCCAGCAGAAGTCGATGGGGTGCGTGCGTCTGGGTGATGCCGACGTCGCGATGGTCTACGAGTTTCTCATTCCCCGGGTGAGCATGGTGCGTGTCGTGCCTTGAGAGAGCGTGTGGGCCCGATTCCCGGGCCCGGCCGTTCAGAGCCACATCTTGGCGAGTGCCTGTGTGTTGAGCTGCGCGACGGCTTGTCACAAGGGGGTGATGTCGCTGTGGGCCCATCTCGCCCATCTGTTCGCATATGGTACGGCAAGTTTATGGATCACGTGCCGCGTGGAGATGGGCCGTTCGCGCGGGCGGCCATTGCCGGCAACAGCACAGCAATGCCCTTGGGCAAACCGGCGATGACAGATGGGTCAAACCAGGGAAAAATCGCGGTTTCTCGCGTGAGAAAAGTGGCATTGAGGGTCGCGGCAGACATGGATATCGGCCTAGAATACCGGCCCCTCGCAGGGGAGTTGGCGGTCTTTGGTTTCTCAAAGATGGCGCGGCTCGGAAATGGTGTCGGCACCCTAACCACACGCGGCCGGGGGCAAGAACGATCATGACGCAGGTTTCCACGATGCAGCAACCCGGCGAGCCCACGCTTCCACAGATCGAAAAAGGCGACCTGCCCGCACTGCCCATTGTTTCGCGAGACACCTCGGGAGACGTCAACGGTTCGTACGGCGCTGAGCAGATTCAGGTGCTCGAAGGGCTCGACGCGGTGCGCAAGCGACCGGGCATGTACATCGGCGGCACCGGCTTGAACGCGCTGCACCACCTCGTCTACGAAGTGGTCGACAACTGCATCGACGAAGCCATGGCCGGGCACGCGTCCTTTGTTGACGTCGTCATTCAGCCCGACGGCTCTTGCCGCGTGGTCGATGACGGGCGCGGCATCCCCACGGACCCGATGAAGCACGAAGACCCCAACCTCAACGGCAAGCCCGCCATTGAGGTGGTGTTGACCAAGCTGCACGCGGGCGGCAAGTTCCAGCAGGAAGGTTCCGCGTACAAGGTGTCGGGCGGGCTGCACGGTGTGGGTGTTTCCTGCGTCAACGCGCTGAGCGAATACCTCGACTGCGAAGTCTTCCGCGATGGGAAGATCCACCACATCGGCTTTGAGCGGGGGCGTGTCACTTCGCCGCTGCGTGTCGTCGGGCCGATCCCCCCCAGCGCCACACGCACCAAGGGCACCACGGTGACCTTCCGGCCTGATCCTGAGATTTTCCCTGAAACGGCGTTCGACTTTGCCACGCTCGCTTCAAGGCTGCGTGAACTCTCCTTCCTCAACCCCGGCGTGGTCATTCGTTTTACCGACGAACGCGTGGGCCCCGACGGCCGCATCCGCAGCGAAACATTCAAGGCGGATCACGGCCTCGCCGAGTACGTGCGGTTTCTGATGTCGGGCCGCGCGGCGGTCTCCGCCCCGGTTGTCTTCAAGCGTGAAGACCTCTCGCAGGGCCTGGTCGCCGAAGTGGGGATGCAGTACCACGACGGGTACAACGAAACGGTCCTTTCGTTCGCGAACAACATCAACAACAAGGACGGCGGCACGCACGCCCAGGGCTTCAAGGTCGCCCTCACGCGCACACTCAACGCGTACGCACGGCGCGTGGGCATCATCAAAGAGAAGGACCCCGTGCCCACGGGTGAAGATCTCCGCGAGGGGCTCATCGCCGTTGTTTCGGTCAAACTGCCGAACCCGACTTTCAACAACCAGCCCAAAGAACGGCTGCTGAACCCCGAGGTCGAGGCGTTTGTCTCGGCGGCGGTGGGGGAGGGGCTCGAGCAATGGCTCGAAGAGCACCCGGCCGAAGCGAAGAAAATCTGCCTGAAAGGCATCGTGGCGGCCCAGGCCCGCGAGGCGGCGCGCAAAGCCCGCGAACTCACGCGGCGAAAGAGCGGCCTTGACAGCGGCGGCATGCCCGCCAAACTGCGCGATTGCAAAACGCGCAATGTCGACGAGAGCGAACTCTTCATCGTCGAAGGCGATTCGGCGGGCGGCACCGCGACGCAGGGCCGCGATGTTGAAACCCAGGCCATCCTCCCGCTCAAGGGCAAGATCCTCAATGTCGAGCGAGCCCGCATCGACAAGATGCTCGCCTTCGAGGAGATCCGCGTTCTCATTTCCGCGCTGCGGGTGGGCATCGGCCAGGAGATGGACATCAGCCGTCTGCGCTACGGCAAGATCGTGATCATGACCGACGCCGACGTAGACGGCTCGCACATCCGTGCCTTGCTGCTCACGTTCTTCTTCAGGCAAATGCCCGAGTTGATCCGGCGCGGACACATCTATATTGCCCAGCCGCCGCTCTACCAGATCATCCGCTCGGGGTCGCGCCACAAAAAGGGCCGCTACGTTCTCAACGCCAAAGGCCTCGACGACGCCCTGATGGATCTGGGCCTCGACGATGCCGCGCTGGTCGTGCGGGAGATACCCGAGGGCGAGATCGACGAGCGGGGCTATGTCGCCCGCGAGAGCGCCCGCCTGGAGGGGCAGCAACTGAAACGCGCGCTGCACCTTGTCCGTCGCATGCTCGAACTGGTCGAGATCGCCCAGCGGCGCGGCGTGCAGTTCGTCGATCTTCTCCGCGTGCGCTCCAGCGACCCCGAGGGTCAGGGCCGTCTGCCCACCCACAAGGTCGTCTGGCAGGCGGGCGAGCTATACGCATGGTCGGAGTCTCAGGCCCTCGACATCATCACCCGCCGGGGCCTGCGCATGGCCGATCACACGCCCCAGCCCGGGGGCGAAGGGGCCGAGCCCATCAGCGGTGACTGCCTCGCCACGCTGCGAGAGTTGCACGAAAACCGCGAGCTCGACCGCATCTTCAGCGAACTTGCCGCGATGGGCATTCCCGTCACGCCCGCCTCGTTCTCTGACACGCAGGGAGAAGCGGTGACAGGCGAGAAACTGCCCGCCCGCTTTGCGTGGGTCATCACCAAGGCCCGACCTGGTTCAGAGACTTCCGCCACCGAAGGCGCCTCCGCGGAGGGTGACGAAGAGCCGGAGGAGCGGGCCTCCGCCGGGCTGGTGACGACGGTGCGCTCGCGCGATGGCAAAGCGGGCACTGTTGTTGAGGCGCCCAACATCCCGGCCATTCTTGATGCGCTTCGCGAGATCGGACGGCGCGGGCTCGAGGTCAAACGCTTCAAGGGGCTGGGCGAGATGGACGCCGACCAACTGTGGGAGACCACGCTCGACCCGACTCGCCGCACTTTTATCCGTGTGACCATGGAGATGGGCACCGAGGCGGATCAACTCTTCTCCATTCTGATGGGCGAAGAAGTGGAGCCCCGCCGGCGGTACATCGAAGAGCACGCGATGGAAGTGAAGAACCTGGACGTTTGATCGATTCGGCCACAGGGTCAGGATCGGTCGGCTTTCACGTTATCGGGGCTCGCCGGATTGTGTATAGGGTTTATTCCTTTGGTTTGAACGGGCCGCCGGTGCCCGAGGTTCTTTCAGCGCGCTCCGCGAACCGATGTACGAGGTGGTCGTTTCGCTCAGCCTTTCAGGCAATCGTGGAGTTCTGTATGACGCCCTCTTCTTCCTCGCGCGTGTCCCGTGCGACGACCATTGCGCCCGGCGGCCTGCGGATCGCAGCGGCCGGCCGGCAGAACACGATCGGCCTTGCCGAGCGGGAACTCGTTGATCTTCTGGACAAACTCGATAAGGGGCAGGCAGAAGCCGAGGTTGCCAAGCGCGACTTCGCACGCTGGCCATTCCGCAAGGCGAGTATCGGCCTGCACATCTTTCACCCCGGCGGAACCGACGCGCAACTGAAACTCGCGTGCCGTAATCTGTCGCGGGGCGGCATCTGCCTCCTGCACAACGGGTTTGTGCACACAGGCACTTCGTGCAAGGTGTATCTGCCCAGGCAGGACGGCGCCATGGTCGAGGTGTGCGGCACTATCGTTCGTTGTGCGCACCGCATGCGCACGCTGCACGAACTGGGCATCAAGTTTGACAAGCAGATCGATCTGCGTGAGTTCGTGGATGTTGGTTCACGGGGTCTCTTCTCGCTCGAGAAGGTTGATGCGTCGTTGCTGAAGGGCAAGACGCTGCTGGTTGAAGACTGCCCCATGACCGCACGGATCGTGCATCACTATCTGCGTGAGACGCGACTCTCGCTGACGACCGTCACGACCATCAGAGACGCCATCTCACGTGCCGTCGATGGCTTCGATCTGATCATCAGCGACTGGAGCCTCTCGGACGGAACCGCCGCCGAGCTGTTGGCGGAGATCCGGCGGGTCGGGATCAACGCGCCCGTCATCGTGGTGACGGGCAGCCCCGAGATGGCCGAAGCCGGCGGCGCGGGGAGCGCCGCCGGGGTGACCGTGCTCTCGAAGCCGTTGCACCAGGACACGCTGCTGCGGACGATCGCGGAACGGGTTCTCATCCGCGATGCAGACGCCGCCGCCGCATCGCGTGACATCACTCAGGAGATCAGCGACGAAGTGAAGCGGGTGAGCGAGCAGGTGCTTGTCGCGTGCAGCAAAGGGCAGATCATGTCGGCCGGCTCGCTCTGCAAAACACTCCGGGGTGTTGCCGCCGCGTTCAACAAGCCGGAACTCGACAAAGCCGCGCTGCACGCGCTGAAGATGATCGAGTCTGATGCGGGGCAGCGTCAGCAGCGGGAAGCGCTGCACGACATGGCGAGGATCGCCCTGAGTTCATTCAAAGGCGCCGCCTGAACGACGCGCGACGGGCGATGGAGAGAAGGGTGGCCAACGGGACTCGAACCCGCGACCCCTAGGATCACAACCTAGTGCTCTAACCAACTGAGCTATGGCCACCGTGGTGAAGGGGATTATACGCGCTCCCGGCCCGCCGGGCCGAGCGGGGCCGGGGCACAGGGGCGCCGCCGTGAAGGGCGGAAAGCCGCTTCCGCGCGGCCGCGGGGCCGGCTCAGGAACCCCGTGCGGCTCGCTGGCGAAACGGGCTTGGATCATCTACCCTTGCCATCCTCTGAAACGGATACATGATCGCAAGGGACACTCCATGACGTCAAACCCGCTCGACCGGCTCGACCTTTCCCCCAACCGCTGCCACTCGAACCTCTCTTCGGCCGAACTGGTCGAGCGGGCGGTATCTGCGGGTGAGGGCGTGCTGGCGAGCAACGGGGCGCTGGTCTGCCTGACTGGCGACCGTACCGGCCGCAGCCCCAAAGACAAGCACCTGGAAGACACCCCCGGCATCCACGACAAGATCTGGTGGGGCAAGGTGAACACCCCGCTCACCCCGGCGCAGTTCGACGGTGCGCTCGAGATCGCCGTGGCCTATCTGAACTCTCGCCCGAAGGTGTTCAAGTTTGAGGGGTACGCGGGCGCAGACCCCAAGCACCGTCTGGGCGTGCAGGTCGTCACCGAGCAGGCCTGGCACTCGCTCTTTGCGCAGACGCTTTTCATCCGCCAGGGCACCGCCGCGGCGGGTGTCAAGCCCGGCGAGCCCACACCCCCCTTCAAGAAGGACTGGACCATCCTCAACGCGGGCCGCATGCGGCTCACGGGCGAGCAGCAGGCGAAACTGGGTTACAAAGCGCCCGTGCTCATCGCGCAGAGTCTCGAACGGCGCATCGTGCTGATCATCGGCAGCGAGTACGCGGGCGAGATGAAGAAGAGCATCTTCTACGCCATGAACTACGACATGCCCGAGGTGGGCGTGGTTCCCATGCACTGTTCGTGCAACGTCGACCGCAAGACCCGTGAGAACGCCGCGCTCTTCTTCGGGCTTTCGGGCACCGGCAAGACAACGCTCTCGGCCGACCCGCAGCGGGCGCTGATCGGCGACGACGAGCACGGCTGGTCTGATGACGGCGTCTTCAACTTCGAGGGCGGCTGCTACGCCAAGTGCATCAAACTGTCGCGGGAGGGCGAGCCCGAGATCTGGAACGCCATCCGCTTCGGCAGCGTGCTCGAGAACACGGTGATCGACCCTGTCACGCGCGTGCCCGACTACGACAGCGCGAAGTACACCGAGAACACCCGCGTCACCTACCCGGTAGACTTCATCGACGGGGCCGTCATTCCAAGTGTGTGCGGCCACCCCAGGAACATCATCTTCCTCACCGCCGATGCCTACGGCGTGATGCCGCCGGTCTCGAAACTCACCCCCGAGCAGGCGATGTACTACTTCATCAACGGGTATACCAGCAAACTCGCGGGGACCGAGGCGGGCGTGACCGAGCCCCAGCCCAACTTCTCACCCTGCTTCGGCGGCGTCTTCCTTCCCAGGCCGCCCGTGATGTACGCCAGGATGCTCGCCGACAAGATCGCCAAGCACGGCACCAATGTGTGGCTGCTCAACACCGGCTGGACGGGCGGGCCTTACGGCACCGGCAGCCGGTTCAAACTCGCGTACACCCGTGCCTTCGTTTCGGCCATCCTCAACGGCACCCTCGCCAAGGCCGAGTACCAGACCGATCCCATTTTCGGCCTGCACGTGCCCAAGGCGGTCGAGGGCGTGCCCAGCGAGGTTCTGCTCCCCCGCGGAACGTGGAATGACGGCGCGGCGTACGACGCCCAGGCGAAGAAACTCGCCCAGGGTTTCCGCGAGAACGACAAGACCTTCGAAATGCCCGAGAACGTCCGCGCGGCCGGGCCGCGGCTCTGAAACACCCCGCGAGGGGTGACGCCCGTCCGAGAAGCCTGTCCGGATCATGGAACCCCGGCGCGGGTTCCGATGTATCATGCAACGTGCGTCGAGCGTTCACACTCATCGAACTGCTGGTGGTCATCGCGCTCATCGCGATGCTCGTGGGTGTGCTCCTGCCCGCGCTCGGGGCGTCGCGCCGCACGGGCAGAACCGTTGTCTGCGCGGCCACGCAGCGGAGCATCGGCCAGGCGCTGGTCCTCTACAGCAACGACCACAAAGAACGTGTTGTGCCCTCGTACAACATGTCAGGCGTCAACACCTTTGAGCCGCTCGACGGCTGGGCGCCGATCCTTGACCGAGATCAATACATGCAAGGCGCCCGCGAGACACGGCGGGGCCCCTTTGTCTGCCCTGACACCGTAGACGTAGACGGGATGGAACTGGGCCAGACAGGCGAAGACCCTCTCAGGCCCAAGGGGTGGATCGAATGGCCCTTCTTCCGCAGCGGCAGCGGGAGCGTGCCAGTGCTCATCGAGTCGAGGGGTTTCAACCGCATCCTGAGGGTTTCATACTGGATCAACGCCCTCAACCCCATCGGCGGCTCGACATACGTCGAACAGAACGTGTACTTCACGGCCTCTGTGGGGTATGGGCCAAGCAGCAACGGGCTCTTCCTTGAGCAGCACAAACTCTCGGGTTTTTCGCGTCCTTCGGCCCTCATCGCCACGGCGGACGGGGTCTACGCCGGAAGACACCGCGACAATCGGCTGGGCACGCCCAACAGCCGCATCGGGTATCGCCACCCGGCACCCTCGGGTGGCGCTGTCAACGCGGCCTTCGCCGATGGCAGCGTCAGGCTGGTGAGTTCTGATCGATTCCCCAGGGGGACCGGTGCCGGCAACGTGTACGAAGAAGTCCGGGCCGAGAACTCTGGTGACATCACTCTGTTTGCCAACCCAGAAGCCTTCTTCGCTGCCCCGTAAGGCCCGTGTCCGCGCACTCGCGTCGCCTCTGAACGCCGCGTGTGCCACACGAAAAAACCGGGCCGAAAGCGGCCCGGTTCGGAGGATTGTGCTTCACGTGGGCGGGTTCAGCCCAGCCCGCCCTTGAAGTTCACGTTCTTGGACTTTTCACGCAAGCGGCGGAGCGCGGGCGTGACTTTCGTGATCTCTTCGATGTTGCGTCCCTGCTCGCCACGCTTGCGCCCTGGGCGATCTGAGGGACCGCCACCGCCGCCGATGCTCACCTCGGGCATGGGCTTGAGGGCTTTGATGGAGAGAGAGACGCGCCGGTTGTCGCGGTCGATCTTGAGCACCTTCACCCGCACGATCTCGTCAACCTTCACGGCGTCTTCGACCTTGGCGATGCGTTTGTGATCGAGTTCGGAGATGTGCACAAGGCCTTCAACGCCCGGAGCGAGTTCGACAAACGCACCGAACTCGGCGACGCGTACCACCTTGCCATTGAGTTCCGCGCTCTCGGTGATGGCTTCGGCGGCGGTCACGAACGGATCGCCCTGGACCTGCTTGAGGCCCAGCGAGAGACGGTTGTTCTCCCAGTCGATCTTGAGCACACGGGCCTGCACGCGCTGGCCTTCCTGCACGTACTTCTCGACGAACTTCTCGCCGAAGTTCACCCGGTCGTAGGTAAGGTCGCTGATATGCACGAGCCCGTCGAGCCCGCCGATGTCGATAAACGCGCCGAAGGGCATGATCTTGCGGACGGTGCCCTCGACGGTCTGACCCTCGGTCAGGGTTGACTTGATCTTTTCGGCGTTCGAACGGCGCTCTTCATCCAGGATGTCACGCCGCGACAGCACGATGTTGCCCCGGCCCACACGCTCGACGCGCGTGATCTTGCACTTGAGTTTCTCGCCCACGAACACGGAGAGGTCCGGCACTCTGTCGATCGAGACCTGGCTGGCCGGCATGAAGGCCTTGTGCTCGGCCACTTCGAGTTCAAGCCCACCCTTCGAAACGCCCGTGACGCGTGCCTCGACAACCTGACCGGGTTCGAGTTGTTCCCACGCGGCCTTCTGCACCTGACCGGGCCGCGAGCAGAGGAAAAGGCCCTCGCCAGACTCAAACTTGTCGATGACCACTTCGAACTCAGAGCCGACCGCGGGCAACTCGTCACCCTCGGCGAACTGCACCCGAGAGAGCACGCCGAGTTCTTTGGGGCCAAACTCGAGGAAGATATCGGATGGGCCGACCGAAACGATCTTGCCGATGCGGTGCTCACGCCCGGCCTGCACCACGCGCGGGCCACGCGTGCCCGCCGGGCGGGCGCTCGACGCCAGGTTGGGCTTGGGATCATGAACCACGCCCCGGCCCATGACGGGCTGGTTCTTCTGGTCCATGTCTTTCATGGCGGCATCGATCTCGGCGAGCACCTCCGGCGAGAGGGAGGATGAACCGGTATCGGGCGTAGGGGCGTCGGGTGAGGGAGAGTTCATGTGGGCAATCGGCGAAGAGGAATGGAGGTCGGCCGCAGTGACACGAGCGGGTGATTGAACACGCTCTCCCGGCGGGCCTTCACCTCACATCTCGCCGGGAGACAAGTGTAGATCGGTCGGCATCGCCGGGGGGCGGGTCGAGCCGCACGTGACGGATCGAGCAGGGCATACACCGAGCGGGCAGACTGGATCGGCTTAACGGCCCGGCACTCGGTTCGCGCCACCGCGTGCAGAAGGCTCGGGCGGGTTGTTGAGAACGAGTTTCACTTCAAGGTGTGCCGGGGAGGATCGAACACGAGGGCATCCGGGGCAGGGGGGAGGCCCCTGATCCGCGATGGGGCATAGGGGTTGCACGGGCGGTGTGGGGGGGGCGGGGCCTACTATTCAGTGCCGGTTGGTGGCCGGCCCGTCTATCTTGCACGTGTGATGCAAAACGGAAGGTATCACCCAAGACCGCCCCGAACGGGGCAGGGCGAAGTGTCTCCCACTTCGCTCGACCGCGTGCGGCCACGACACCAACGGCCCATGCGCAGTCAAAGCCCGCTCGCTCCCTGCATTCTCTGGCAGGGGTACGGGCAACACAAGGACAAGGTTCGATGATCGATGAAACGCTGATTGCTTCCCTCGGGTTGACAGACTCAGACGCGGACGCCATGTTGATGGCCGCGCTGGCCGGCACCAAGCCCGGCGAGCACATGGAGTCTTTCCTGAAGGAGCAGGTGACCGAGCAGGTACAGGGCAAACTCATCAAGGGCAAGGTCATCGGGTTCGCCGGTGACGACGTGGTGATCGAAGTCGGCCTCAAGTCTGAGGGCCTGGTGCCCAAGGAAGAGTTCGAGGGGATGGACATCAAGGCCGGCGATGAAGTGGAAGTGCTCTTCGAGGGGTACGACGAAGAGGGCGGCGTGGCGCTGTCCAAGCGTCGTGCCGACCGCATGCTCGCCTGGCAGCGCATCGTTGACACGCAGAAAGAGGGCGATGTCATCGAGGGGCTGGTCACCAAGAAGATCAAGGGCGGTTTGCTCGTCGATATCGGCGTTCCCGTCTTCCTGCCCGCGTCGCAGGTTGATGTCCGCCGTCCCGGCGAGGTGGGCGAGTTCATCAACAAGCGGGTTCGCGCCGAGATCATCAAGATCGATCTTGAGCGCAAGAACATCGTTGTCAGCCGCCGCAAACTCATCGAGACCGAGCGTGAACAGGCCAAGAAGCGCCTGATGGACACCCTCAAGGAGGGCGACATCGTCACCGGCACCGTCAAGAACATCGCCGACTTCGGCGCGTTCGTTGACCTCGGCGGCATCGACGGTCTGCTGCACATCACGGATATGTCGTGGAGCCGCATCAACCATCCCTCCGAACTGCTCAAGATCGATCAGAAGATCGAGGTTCGGGTGCTCAACATCGACCGCGAGAAGGAAAAGATCGCCCTTGGCCTCAAGCAGCGCGAAGTGAGCCCGTGGGAAGAGATCGAGAAGAAGTACCCCACCGGTTCCCGCATCCGCGGCACCGTGGTGAACCTCATGACCTACGGCGCCTTCGTCCGCCTCGAAGACGGCATCGAGGGCCTGGTCCACATCTCCGAGATGTCCTGGACCCGCCGCGTCAACCACCCCTCCGAGATCGTGGCCCCCGCGCAGGAAGTTGATGTCGTTGTCCTTGAGATCAACAAGGACAAGCAGGAAATCAGCCTGGGCATGAAGCAGACCGAGGTCAACCCCTGGGAACTCGTCGGCGAGAAGTACCCGCCGGGCACCATGATCGAGGGCAAAGTCCGCAACCTCGCCAACTACGGCGCGTTTGTCGAGATCGAACCGGGCATCGACGGCCTGCTGCACATCTCGGACATGTCCTGGACGAAGAAGGTCACGCACCCAAACGAGGCCGTCAAGAAGGGCGACACGGTTCGCTGCGTGGTGCTCGAAGTTGACCGCGACAAGCAGCGCATCAGCCTGGGCATCAAGCAGCTCCACGAAGACCCCTGGCTCAACGCCATCCCCGAGCACTACAAGCCCGGCATGGTCGTTCGCGGCCACGTCACCAAGATCACCAACTTCGGCGTCTTCGTCGAACTCGAACCCGAACTCGAAGGCCTCCTGCACATCTCCGAACTGGCCGACCACAAGGTCGAGAACCCGCAGGATGTCGTCAAGCCCGGCGACGAGATCGATGTCAAGATCCTCCGCGTTGACAAGCAGGACCGCAAAATCGGCCTCTCCCTCAAGCGCGCTCAGTGGGGCGACGCCACCGGGGCGACCGAGGAAAGCCGCGACGCCAAGCGCGGCGCGACACCCGCGGCATCCGGCCCCACGCCCACGCGCGGCGGCATGGGCGCCCACGACGCCATGGGCACCGACAAGATCCGTTTCTCCTGATCGCTGCTGTGGGCACAACCCTGAATCTCGCCACCATCGGCCCCGGCTTCGTCCGGGGCCGTTTTTCTGCGCGGTGGTGAGGGGTGATCAACTCAGCCGGTGCCTGCGCGATTCTCGGCCGGCGGTGCGCCAGACGACGTACGCTCATGACCGGTCATACCCGGCAGCACGGGCGTTTGGGGTCTTAGCACATCGCCGCGAAACTCAGCAGGCAGAGCACCAGGACGCGGCGGCGGTTTTCATTCAACGCGAGAAGCAGATTCATGGCTGATCTCCGGTTCTTGAGTTTGTGTCCGACACCACCACTCTATCAACGGGCGTGCCGGAATGTCGCGTCCGGGAATAGCGGTCGTCACTGGCCCGGGAGTGGGGTGACGGGGGATGCCGCGCACGCTTCACGGGCGGTTGTGAGGGCGCTGTGGCGTGGGCTCATCGCGGCGTGTTGCGTGGGGGCAACGGTGCCGTGCGTCACCACACAGGCGGCGGCGCAGGCATCGTCGCCCGCTGTCAGCAGCGTGGGTGACCCCCTCATGCCCGTGTCGCCGGCGGTCTCGCTGCGGCTCTACCAGCAGGTGGATGGGTGGGTTCGCGCCATGCAGGCCGACGCTCCACCCGACTCGTTCATCCAGGAAGCGGCGGGCATCTCCGCCTCGTGCGTGATGCTCCGGTACGACGGCGCCATCGTGGGAAGGGGCGTTTCGTTTGTGTCAGGGGCCAGCGGGCTCAGGCGGGCGGCCGCGGAGGCCATCGAAGAAGCCCGCAGGCGCATCCCGGGGATGACCGGCCACGACGCCAGGGCGCGCGAAGAACTCCTGGCGCCGCGCATCACGGTCAGCCTCGAACTCGCGTCGGTCCTTATTCCCATCTCGCCGCAGACGTTCGATGAGGTTGATCTGATCGTGAGGCCGGGGCTCGAAGGGGTGGCCGCGCGATGGGGGGCGAACACCGGAGGTGTCTTCCCGTCGCAGATGATGTACGCCGGTCAGAGCGCGTCGGACGCCGTGATCTCGGCCATTTCCAGCGCGAGCGGCGATCCAACCCTGGCCGTTCGTCCAGACCCGCGCACGCAACCGCCGATGCTTGCTGAAAAGTCCGGCGTCTCGCTCTTCAAGTTTGTCGTGTCGCACCTGGCACAGCGGCGTGAGGGGCAACAACCCACGTTCATGTGGCGGGGCGGTCGCGTCATCGAGCAACGCGAACTCACGCGCGATGCACTGAAGCACTTTGCCGATGGGATGGCCGCCAGGCTCGTGGGTTCAGGGCAGGAGAATGAGGATACCGCACTCCGCACCACCTTCTGGACGCTGCGGGGCACCGCTTCCGGCGCTCCGAGCGTGGCCGATGATGCGCTCAGGGCGATGGCGCTGGCCGCCTGGCTTCGCACACGGCAGAATGACATCGCGGCCGAGCCGGGCAGCATCGAGTCAGTCGCGAGCAGGTTCGTACGGCGCGTTTCTCAACAGCCGCCGAGCGAAGAAAGCGTGGGAGCCGTTGGAGTGGCGTTTGACGCCGCGAGCAGGGCGATCATGGCGAAGGCGGCCTCGGACATGCTGCGCGATGCCGCGCTGGCCTGGTCGGGCTATGGATCAGACGGCGCCGCCGATGCCGCCCTGGCACGCGTCTGCTCGAACGAGGGTGAGTGGGCGCCCGGAGTGCCCGAGGCGGTGCGGGGGTACATGGTGTACGGGCTCGCCGCGCGTGCGACTGACCCTCGCCTGAGCGACGAGGCAAAGCAGCAATGGCTCGCGGCATCCCGGGCCGCGCTCCGCGCTGTCTATCGAGAAGCCGGCCCCGGAATGCTCGTCTCTCACATGCCGTGGATCGGCTGGGCGGAACTGGCGATGCTCTCGCCGCAAGAACCAGTGCCCGCCGCGGTCGCGCTGCGCGGCGTGCGAGACCTTGTCTGGGAGCACCAACTGCGACCAGAGGATGTTGTGGAACTCGGGCCAGACTTGGCCGGCGGTGTGGTGTTCACCGCGTCGCGCATGCCGGTGCCGACATGGCATACGTCCCGGGTCGCCGCGTTCCTGGCGACCATGATGGGCGATTCGCGGCTGACCGATCCGGAGGAAGAACTCCGCGAGATCACCCGCGTGATGGCCTCGCTGAGGTTCCTTCGCCAACTGGCCGCGGATGAAGACGTAGTGTGGGCCAGCGCCGCGCCCCAGGAGGCGTTGTGGGGGGTTCGTGCAGCCCTCTGGGATCAGCGGCAAACACCCGAGGCGACCGCGATGACCCTCTTGGCCGTGTGCGAAACGATCCGGTCGCTCGAAGCGATCGCGGCCCGCCAGTCTGGGCGACCCAGCCGTTGATACGGGGCAAGGTTGGCGATTGCGACGAGAGGTCGTCGCCGCGCGTCAGCCATATGACCATTCCGGTGCCCCGGGCATCGGGAGTGTGAACTGGGGTGGGCGATCCGGCGGGTTCGGCACGGTTCACCCGGATCACCCAGTTCGCCGGGATGTCAGGACCTCTCAGGGGGGTAGGGGAATGTCAACCCGTATGCGGGGGGCCGGAGGGACTGGAAGGCGAAGCAGGGGAGCGGGTTTTGTAGGCCTCGTGACCCGTGACAAGGCACCAGAGGGCGACTACGATCATGACTTGGATGGCTATCCCATCTGAAAAGGCGTCCGGGGAACTCGGACGCTGAGACATCTTGGGCGATTGGCGCAGTTGGCTAGCGCGCATGCATGACACGCATGAGGTCACTGGTTCGAATCCAGTATCGCCCACTTTCCTCACTTGAAGCCGCTTCGCACTGGCTCGCGTCGGCTTGCGAAACACCCATAAAACCAAGGCTTATTGACGATTCCCGCGGATCCTTGCGAAGGGGCGCGGCCACCTGCTGCGCGGCGGTTTTCTCTGCTTGCCTGCCGCTTTTGCGCCGCATTCCGGGGAAAAGAGGACTGGCTCCATCAAGCCTGAGCATCCCTCCCGGCAACCACCACACCGCCGAAGGGGCGAGAGGCAAGAACTCAGGGTGACCGGGATTGTGGCCAAGGCAGGGTGAAGTCTTCCGGCATGGCCTCTGGGAGGCTTCGATGCGTATGCCACGGCGCAGAGGTGACCGGCCCGGGTGGGGCATCGGCGATTTGGGCTTAGAGCGAAAAAAGAACACGCCGCGTGGATCACGCGGCGTGCTCAAGAGAGGGTTGATCAATCACGCTGCCGGGGCATCACCCGAGCGGCGTGCCCGGCGATGCGTCACTCGCAGCCGCCCGCTTCCCACTGCAGGAAGAAGGTCTCAACGTCGGCGCCGTCCACGCCGCCGTCTTCGTTCGTGTCGGCGCAGCCCTGGGCCGACTCCCAGTCGATGAAGAAGGCCTCGACGTCCTGTCCGTCCACGCCGCCGTCCTGGTTGTAGTCGGCGTAGCAGGGGCCACAGGCCGAGCCGCAATCAAACTCGAAGATGTACGCCTTGCGGTTGAGGAAGTCGCTCACCGCGAGGCGCTGATTGGCCGCGTCCCACGAGAAGTCGTAGGCCGAGTTGCCGTCTTCGAGTGTGAGGGGGTTGCCGTCTTCATCCACAAACTCGAGCGTGACCGGGCTGGCAGAATAATCTGTCGCGCGGATCGCGCTGGTGAAGGGGATGACCGCCGCGCCCAGGGAGCGGTCGTTGTACACGATGAACTCCCCGCCGCATGGCACCCCGTGCACGATCTGCAGGTTCTGCATGTTGGCGAATGGCTGGTTGCCGGCGTCGACCACGTAGAACGGATCGACGCTGTTGTTCGCGTTGCGGTGGCCGATGAGGATCGACGTCGATCGCGCGGCGATCAAGCCTGTGTCGGGGTGAATGTCGATGTCGCGCCAGAGTTTCGAGGTGTTCGAAACGCCGTTGTCGCCGATTCGGTCCGGCCCGTTCGAGGCAACCCATCCGATCCGTGGCGCGATCGGGTTGCCGTTGCCGTCTTCCATGCTTCCGTCGTAGAGGCGGCCGTTGATCACGTCAAGGCCGGGCACGCCGGAGAAGGTCCGGGGGATGATGCCGAACGGCCCGAAGTTCTGAATGCCGCCGGGATAGCCGCGGAAGTCGACAATAGCCGCCAGCGGGCCGTCGATGCTGCCATCGCCGTTGTAGTCAAAGCCCTGGCCGCCGAAGCCAAAGTCCCAAGCGGGCCCGCCGCCGCCGGCGGCGCTGGTGCCTGCCGGGGAGGCTTCGAGCAGGATCGGGGTGAACTGAGTGTCGATGTCGAAGAGACGCTGCTGCGCCGGGAAGCCGACGCCGCCGTTATCCCAGGCGAGAAGCAGGCCGTGCCCCTGGGCGTAGTCCATTCCCGTGAAGTTTCGCTGGCCGGGAACGCTCTGGGTGAAGACCGCGTTGTCCGGGTCGGGGTCGAAGTCGAGATTCGTGAAACCACGCGCCCCGAAAATGTTGGAGATCATCACCACACGCAGGTCGGCCGCGGCGCTGGTGTTGTTGTACCCGCCCACAAAGAGGCGGTCGCCCACGAGTGCGATGCTGGAAGGGTTGTTTCCGATGAAGAACGCGTTGCCGACAACACACACGTCGAACAGGTCCTGGGTGCTGACCAGTTTCAGGCGGACATCAGCACTGGCGACAGACACGGCGGCACCGGCGGCCAAACACAGGGCAAGGAGGGTCTTCTTCATGGGTATTCCTCTCGATCTCTCGGAATGACAGGCACTTAAGGGGGCAACAGGGGCGGAGGCCTACCTCCGACGCGATGGTCCCTTGGCGATAGGTTATATAACTACAAGGGCTGCGCCTAGCCCATTTCGGGCAAAATCGCCGGAGAATGTCGATGTTCGCATCATGGACGGCATGAGAGCCGGGGAAAACCTTAGTCCTATAATCTTCAGAACGGCGAATCCAGCGGCGTCAATCGCGGCTGTCCTGCATGTCGGCGGGCTCTGCCGGGCGCAGCGCGGCCTCAAGAGTGAGTGCATCCTGCTCATCGATCACCCCGTCGCGGTTCACGTCGATGGGTGATTGCTGTTGCCGGTAGAGGTCTTCGATGCTGACACGACCATCGCCGTTCACGTCAAGATCGGGGGCGACGGGCTCGGTCAAAAGCCCGTGCAAGGTCAGTTGGTCAAGGTAGTTCACGGCGCCGTCGCCGTTGAGGTCGTACAGGTGGTGGATATCGGCGATGGGGCGGCTGGCCCCGAAACACGAACGCAGCGCGGCGATGGCACGTTCGCCGACGATGCCGTCTTCGCCGAAGCGGTACTTGGCGAAAAAGCGGTTGAAGAGCGAGTGATCGGTCTGGTTGATCACGCCGTCGCTGTTGAGGTCATACTTCGCGGTGAACTGGTCTGCCGGCACCGGCGTGCCCGAGAAGACACTGTCGAAGAGGACTCTGTCTCTGTGATCGATCGCGCCGTCCGCGTTGAAGTCTCCCTTCTGAATGCTCGGTTGATTGAGGAGCCAGAGTTTCAGTTCAAATCGTCTGTTGGCATCGCTGAACGCGGACGCGTCGAAGAAGATGAAGTCCTCAATCCCGACAGCCTTGATGGCGTTGAGCTGGTCGGTGATCGAAGGATGCGGCGACGTGCCCACGATCGCCAGTCCCGCGACGACCCGCGCGCCGGCCGCGAACTGCTTCGTGGTGTTGATGTCGTTCTGGATCGAGCCCGTGGTGCTGCCGTAGGCCATTGGCACGATGGTGCCGACGTAGCCGTTGGTCGTCCAGGTGTGCCAGTCCTGGCACTTGACGAGTTGTGCCGAAGAGGTCATGGCGGTTGCAAAGACCGCGGCGGAGAACTCAACAGACGGGGAGACCGACTGAATGCCGAGGTTCATCTGGCGGGCAGCCTCAGAGATGCCGCGCCGACGCCAGGAGAGAAACTGGGACCAGTGCGAACGGCTCGTGCGGTCGGCGGCGGTGAGTGGTTCGACGCCGTACATGCCCTGAAACTGTGCGCGCGACCATGTGTCGTATGACCACGGCGCGGGGTACACATCCCCCGTGTTGTTGTCGAGCGGGTATCGGTGATAGTCGGTCTGGATACCCCAGAGCCCGGTATACCCGGCCAGTTCGGCGCAGTAATCGCGGAGTTTCTGCTGCACGCCGGGGTTGACCAGGTTCGCGAAGACCTGCCCCGCCGTGCCGTCGCCACCGACGTCATTGGTCGAAATATTGAAGGCTCGCCACTCCGGGTTGTTGGTGAAGTTGTAGGCCCCGGTCGTGCCGAACTGCCAGTAGCCGGACTCGACCCATGCGTGCAGGCGGATGTTGTACTTCGCCGCGGCGCGGATCGCCTGATCGAGGTAGTCGAACGCGAACCGCTGGTTGAAGACGCCGGCACGCCCCGTGGTGACGCCGTGGTAGAACGTCTCGAGGTAGAGATCGGTGATGCCCGCATTGGCGAGGTTTGCCAGGGAGGTTTCGAGCGATGAAATCGTCGAGGGCGGCCGCAGCCACGCGCCGCGGATCGGCCGCTTCTCCAGCGGCGGCTCGCGGGGCGTGATCCGCACGCCGAGGTGGTTCGCGACCGCGCGGAAGGCCCCGTCGCTCGGGCGGTTGAGCGTTCTGGGCCCGCCCGGCGTCGGCTGATACACGAACGATGTCGAGCCGCCGCCGTCCAGGTTCACGGCGCGCCAGGCGCCGCGTTCGATCATGAAATCGGCCAGTTCGGGCAGGGTCATCCCGACGCTCCAGCCGATCTGGCGCCCGTCGATCACGAAGATGTACAAATGTGTGCCGTCCTGGTTCACGCCGACCGCCGTTCGTGGATTGCGATTGAGCGGATCGACACGCGCCGTGGCGCCGGTGTTCACGCCGTCGGTCACGAGCATCGTGCCCGGGATTGAGTCCGTGTTGCTCGGCCCCACCCCGGCGACAGCCTCGGTCACGCCGGCGAGTTGACTTGATGCGATGAAACCCACTTCCGCGGTGCTGTTGTCACGGAAGACGATCGCGGGGTCGGGTTGCGCGCCGAACTGGCGCACCGGCGAGACTACCACCCCATCGCTGATCGAGAGCCCGATGATGTCGGCGAGGTTGCCCGGCAGTGTGCCGAAGTAGTTGGCGTTCACCGCCAGCGTCACGCCCGACTGCGTTTGCCACGTATCGGTGCGGATCAACTGGGCCTCGGCCCCGCTGCCGGGGGGAAGCGGCGAGGTGACGACGATGTCCACATCCGGGTCGGTGAGATCAACGACCGCGACAAACCCTCGCACAGTGCCGCCGGTTGTCGTGCGCACCACCTCCTGCACGCGCAGCGGCTGCGCGATGCTGGGGGAGGTGAACAGGAAAATGGCCGCGCACGCCGCAGCGGGCCGGATGAAGGTGAGAAGAGGCATCTCAAACGATAGACGATGCGCGTACGCACGCCCACGCTGGTGCTTTCCATGGGCCGCGTGATGTGTCGTGGTTATCGGCGGATGCGTGGGTGAGGTGCGTGCCCACGGTTCTTCACGTCGTAAAAGGCTTTGAGTTCTTCCGGGTAGACATCGAGCACGCCGCGGCTGAACCAGTGCACGTGCCCGCCGCCGCCCGTTTCCCTCACCAGTTCGATCGACCGGCGCAGATCATCCCACGTCGAGTCGGCTCCTTCGCCGACAACACGGATGCCCGCGTAGAGATCCCGCACGCGCCCGGCGCCCAGTTCGTTCATGTACTTCACCTGAGACCGCCATGTCGCCGCGAACGCGTCGTACGAGAACCGGTAGCACTGCGGGATGAACTCGTCCCACGAGGCGGTTGCGGTGCGTCCGTCCGGGCCCTGCACGCCCGCCAAGGGAGCGTCCCACGCGGCCCAGCGCGGCCATTCGAGCAGGTAGTGTTCGTAGCACCACGGGTACACCGCGGGCGAGAGAGAGATGATCAGCCCGGGCTTTGCCCGCCGCACCTCTTCCACGAACACCCTGGCGTACTCGTTCACCTTATCGGCGCGCCAGCGCATCCAGGCCGGGTCTTTGTGGTCGCTTGGCGGCTGCTTGCCGTCGTGCTCCTGCGCATACACCCCGCGGGTGTACTCGTCATACCCCATGGTGACATAGGGCCACACGATGCGATCATCGAGCTGCACGCCGTCGAGGTCGTACTTCTCTACCGCTTCAAGGACGAGGTCGAGCAGAAATCGGCGGGCCTCGGGGTGCAGCGGGTTCATCCACACGAACCCGTTGGGGGCCACCTCGTTTCCGTTGATGTCGAGGCTCAGCCACTCACGCTTCATCCGCCGCAGGTGGTTGTCGGTGTCTTTGTGCGCGGCCATAAAGCCGTACTCGAACCAGGCGATATACACCAGATCGTTCTTGCGTGCCTCAGCGAGGGTCTCGGCGAGCAGGTCTCTGCCCGGGGAAACAAGGGCTTGGGGCGAATCCGAGGGGTCCTGCTTCATCAGCGCGGGCCTTCGATCAACCCCGATCGTTTCTTCCAGCACCCGGGATGGGAACTGGGTGTACCCGTTTTTCCAGACCTCGACATACACCGTGTTCAGGCCGATCTCGCGCAGCCGCCGCATGGTGCGGGCTGTGTTTTCAGGGTTTGCGATCGCATCGTTGGCGGTGGTGGTGAGCCACGTTCCCCGGACTTCAGGGGGCGCGGTCTGCGCCGCGCACCCGGCGGCGAACAGCGAGAGGACGACGACAAACACGCTTCGAATGGTCTGATGGTGCATGGTCTACTCTTTCATCCCTCATTCGCGGCCGACGAGCGCCGGCCCGGCGAGGGTACCCAACAGCATACACCAGGAGTTTCACTTCCATGTCGGACGGCCAGTTCAGAATCGGCATTATCGGGGCGGGCGGGATTTCCCGGGCGCACACGGCCGCGGCCGCGGCAAGCGGCGGGCGCATCGTGGTATCGGCGGTGGTCGATCCCGTCCGTGCGCAGCGCGATGCGCTGGCGCAGGATACCGGCGCGCAAGCCTTCGACAGCATCGAGAACCTCGTTGAGGCTGTCAGCGCGGGCCTTGCACTCGACGGCCTGGTTGTCTGCACGCCCCCTAGCGCTCGCCTGAAAATCGCGAAGGCCGCGTTCAAGGCAAAACTGCCCGTGCTCATGGAGAAGCCCATCGCCCACACGCTGGCCGACGCCCGCAAACTCGCCGCGATGAGCGTCAAGAACCGCAAGGTTCCTGCCTTCATCGCGTACTGCCACCGATTCGCGCCGGCCATGAACCTCGCGAAGGACTTGATCGACCAGGGCAAGATCGGCAAACTCACCCGGTTTGAGAACGTCTTCGCCTGCGACTTGCCGGGCCACGAGGGCAAGTGGTTCAGCGACCCCAAAGCCGCGGGTGGCGGGGCCTTCCTCGACATGGGGAGCCACTCCGTCGATCTCTTTCACGCGGTGGTGGGGCCCTCGGCCGCCGTCGGCAGCGTCTTCGCCCACAAGTGGAAGAAGCGCACCGAGACCGCGGGCACTGTTCTCCTGCGCGGCACCAAAAAGCGCGGCAACTTTGTCCCCGCCGGCGTGGCCGGCGTCATTCTCAGCGGCTGGGCCGAAACCGCACGCTTTGAGGTTGCCATCGTGGGTGATGCCGGCATGCTCTCGTACAACTACGAGAAGCCCGCTGAACTCGTCTTCAAAGACCTGAACGGTCAAGCCGAGACCATCGCCGTGGAATCGCACGAAGTTCGCTTTGCCCGCC
This sequence comes from Phycisphaeraceae bacterium, assembly GCA_019636615.1. Lineage (GTDB taxonomy): Bacteria > Planctomycetota > Phycisphaerae > Phycisphaerales > UBA1924 > UBA2402. The sequence goes on from JAHBXF010000002.1 coordinate 473,189, forward strand.
AACTCGCGGCCTTTGCCGATGCCGTGCAGAAGAAGGCCAAGTCACCGCTGGCGACCTTTGCCGACGGCCTTGCCGCGGCGGCCGTTCACGACAAAGCCACACGCCTCGCCAAGTAGCCCCTCGGCCATCACCGCTGCCCATTGATCGTCGGCGAGCCCGCCACGGGTCGCCTGGGACGCACCTTGCGCTCCCAGCAGGTGGTGTGCGGCAATAGCGGACCCGCGTGGCACAGAGGGGCCGCAGGTTATAGAATTAGGCGGGGGATGAGGTTCTACCAGCCCGCCGCGCGTTGCGGCGGGATGAGGGCCAGAGACACCCACCATCGGAAAGTCGCTCATGCGTATCGGCGCCATCGGCATTGATTCCTCCCACCTTCCCGAGTTCACCAAGCGGATCAAAGCGCTGAACGCCGAGGGCAAAACCCCTTGCCGCGTCACGCACTTCTGGGACCCCGGCCGCCACGAATGGCAGCACCCAGAAGGGCAGGAGCGTTCTCGGCAAGACGTCGAAAACTGGCGCAAGACCACGACAGAGTTGGGCGCCAGGCAGGTGGAGAGCCTCGACGAACTGTTAAAGAACGTCGATGGCGTGATGGTGCTCAACATCAATGGTCACAGGCACTTGGAGCTTTCTGTGGGCCCCATTGTTCGCGGCATGCCCACCTACATCGACAAGCCGTTGACGTGCAGCCTTGACCAGGCCCGGTCACTCTTGAGCATGACCCGGCAGTACAAGGCACGCTGCTATTCGGCCAGCAGTCTGCGCTTCGTCGCTGAGATCCCCGCGCTGAGCCGAGAGAAACTCGGCTCGATCGTGGCGATCGATGCCTTTGGCAACGGCGAACAACTGGAGATGATGCCGCACCTGTGGCACTACGGGTGCCACAGCATCGAGATGGTCGATGCCATTTTCCGCTGGTCTGGGCAGGGGGCGGGCGTTGCACGCGTTTCGGCGTTGGCCCTCGAAGGACAGCACCTGCTCGACATGGAATACCGCGATGGACGCTTCGCACGCATCCGCATGGACCGCCAAGGGGCCTGGGCATTTGGTGCCACCGTGCACGGGAAGCAGGGCGTGCAGCAGTTCGTGGTAGACTTCGCGCCCGTGTATTCCCGATTGGTCGAGGGGATGGTGCGGTTCTTTGAAGGCGGGGCAGCCCCGGTTGACCTTCGCGATATTGTCGAGAACGTCGCCGTGATGGAAGCAGGGAACCGCTCGATCGCACTTGGGGGCGATTGGGTTGAAGTTCCGGTCATCGAGTGAGCATCTGTACTATGCCTGTAAGGGTATCCTGAGGATTCTGGTGCAAATGGGCTTGACAAATGCGCCAGAAACGGGGATAAATGGGGAGCCCGCAGGTTATAGAATATCGACGGGTCACGAAATGTCGTCCCAGCCTTTCCGCGGTTGGGAGCGTTTCAGGTCTGTTCCATGGCTCTGCCGCACTTCGTGAGTGCACGGGCCTATCTGATTCAGAGAGAGTTTTCAAAGGAGAGACACGAGATGAGGACGATCACGCTTCTGGCGGCTGCCACACTCACGGCGTCCGCGTTTGGTCAGGTCAACCTGGTCGAGATCGCCAGGGTGAACCTTGGCCAGCAGTTCAACAGCACCACGAGCCTGGGCACCAACCCCAGCGCGGTCGCCTGGAACGGCACCCACGCCTGGGTCGCCGGCTTCATCAACGGCCCGAGCGACACAGGGACCACCGGCATCGTGCGCATCGGCGATGTGCTCACCGCCCCCGCCGCGGGCACCCCCTTCGGTGTCGTTTCCACTCCGGCCAGCCGTGGCTACAGCGGGTTGGACATCAGCGGCGGCAGGCTGGCATCAGCCTTTGACAGCGGCGCGGCCTCGGCCAACGGCATCCAGGCATGGAATGCCGCGACGCAGGCCAACACGTGGAGCAAGAACGCCCGCGGCGGCAGCGGCGTGGCCTTTGATCCCGGCTTCAACGGGAATGACTCCGGTGTTGCGTGGACGACCTTTGGCTCTGGTCGGCGAGCCCTGCAAGATGCTGTCACCGGCGCGGACATCTACACCACGGCCAATGGCATGATCATCAACGACGGCGCGGGCACCTTCTGGCGTGACATGGACTTCGATCCGGCCACCGGGGACCTGTACGCCCGCCGCTCCAACGGCCTCATCAAGACCACCCGCACCGGCGGTAACGCCGGGACAGCCTCGACATTGATCGCATTCAGCGCGGCGGCCGACTTTGTGAGCGGCCATAACCTCGCCTTCATGAGCGACTCACCATACGGCGACATCATCGCCTATAACGACCGGCTCTCGGTCAGCGCCGGCCAGGCCTTCGAGAACGTCGTCAAGATCGTGAACTCCGCTGGTCTTGCCCAGAGCATCACGTGGGACTTCCTGGGCGGCAACGCCCCGATCGACGGCAACGGCTACTACTCCTTCGGCTACGACGCTGCCACCGAGACCCTCGCTGTTCTGGATTTCTTCAACCGCAGCCTGCACGTCTTCCAGGTTCCCGCCCCGACCACGGCCGCGATGCTGGGTCTGGCCGGCCTCTTCGCCTCACGCCGCCGCCGCTGAACGACGGCTGCTGATCGAGTTTCATACCCCCGGCGGTGTGGGAACGCGCCGCCGGATCTTTGGTTCACTCGGAAGTGGACGGTTGTGGGGGGAGGATCGGCGCGCCGGCGAGGATCTGACCACGTGATCGAACTCAAAAACATCTCCCCACAGCCCGGCCGCCCACTCTACGCCGTCGTCAAAGACGCGCTGCGGAGCGCGATCGACGCGGGGCACTTTGCGCCGGGCGAACGGCTGCCAAGCACCAAGGTTCTCAGCGATCAGATGGCCGTGTCGCTTGTCACAGCCCATCGCGCGCTGCAGGAACTTGTGACGAGCGGCGTGCTCAGGCGGGGCCAGGGCAAGGGCACGTATGTCCACGAGGAATACGGCCGCAGGCAGCGCCCCGGGCTTGGCTACCGCTTTGGTCTGGTCTTTCACGCCGAGAGTTCTCTGGCCGACGCCTACAACGGGCAGATCTTTGAGGGCGTTCGGCGTGAGGCGAGCGATCTTGGGGCCGATCTCATCCTGCTGCGCTACGGCGAAGACTGGCGCAACGAGTGCCACGGGTACCTCTTTGTCAATCCATACCGGGATCAACTGGCCAAGCCGCCCGGGGGTGGCAAGCGTGGACCCGGCGCTTCCGATGCGCCGCCGATCATGGTTGTCGGTGCCACCTTCAACATGCCCGGCATCACCTGCGTCGATACCGACAACCTTGGTCTTGCCGCCGCGGCGGTCAACTATTTCGTTGAACTTGGCCACAGAGAGATCGCGTTCATCGGCGGCGGCGGTGTGGTCAGCAACGACCGAGACCGTCTCGCCGGGTTCCTCGCGGCGAGCGAGGCCGCCGGGATCAAGATGAGGCCCGATCGCATTTTCCGCAACAGCGGATGGCGTCTGGATGAAGCGCAGCGTGCGTCGCTTGAAGCGGTCCTTGCCGGCCCCGACCGTCCTACAGCGGTCTTTGCCGCGGGGTACCACTTCGCGCTCGATACGTACGGCGCCGCGCTGAACGTGGGGCTCTCGCTGCCCGGCGACCTGTCGATTGTCGGTGTCGATGACCCACCGAGCGCGAGTTTTCTCAACCCCGCGCTCACAACCTTCCGTCAGAAACTCATCGAGATGGGGCGGGCCGCCGTGAGGGGTCTGCTCGACCGTATCGAACGTCCCGATTCACCCCACCCCGCTGTTGTTTCCTTCTCGCCCGAGTTTGTCGAGCGTCTCTCGTGCTCGGCGATCGGCGCGGGCAACAAGCGCTCGCGGCAACTCGGCGCTCAGCGCGAACACTGATCACAGGTCCGGAGTTTTGATCATGCGGCACACATCATTCATCAGCCCGGGTCGTTGTCGCGGGTTCACGCTCATCGAGCTCCTGGTTGTCATCGCGATCATCGCGCTGCTCATCGGCGTACTCCTGCCCGCGCTGGGCAAGGCGCGGGAGACGGCCCGCACCACCAAGTGCCTGAGCAACGTGCGCCAACTGGCCACCAGTCTCAGCCAATACGCCAACGATTTCCGCGGCAAATACCCCCAGCACCTCGACGGCACGCCAACGCTCAAAGGCGAGTTCTGGTTTGATGTCATCCGTCTGGGCCCGTATCTGCCGCAGATCATCGACGTAGACCAGCCCGAGCGAGGCTACGAGACCATCGCGGGCGGCGTGATGGTCTGCCCCAGCCACGACAGCGGCGCGCGCTCATACACCATCAACTACTGGTCCTCTTCTGTCGTCGGCACCACGACCAACCCGGGTTCTCAGCGTCCTCCCAACAGCATCTTCGGGAGGGGCTTTGATGCCACCGTCGATCAGGGTTCACAGACGATTCTGGTCGGCGAGATGTGGGCTCAGCAGCCCATCGTTCGCGACGGACGCACTTCGTGGCTCACCGTTTCGTCGATGGGGGTCTTCGGCCGCCCCGGCGAAAAGTTCGGCGCCGGCAATGGTGTGACCGACGGCTCGATCTTCGCGGGCTTCGACCGGCCCCCAGAATACGGCACGGGTTTCGCCCAGCCCAAGAGTTACCTTTCGTACGCCCGTCACCCGCGCAAGAAGCAGGACAACGTCGTGCCTTCCGGTTCGACCATCATCGGGTATGTCGATACCCACGTCTCCATCAAGCGTCACGATCAACTCGCCGATTTCACCGGCCGCGTTTCCACCTTCGACTCTCTCTGGTCGCCCAAAGACTACGAGATCGACCGCCTCCCGTGAACGGATGCCGCGCCCGATCGTGCGTCCTCGACCCGTCCGCGGCCGCGCTCCCCGCGAAGTCCGCGACGGGTGCGACGCGCGCCTTTGAGGCCAATCGGAGCGGGATGTCGCGCAGAGCCTTTATGGCGGCATCGTTCGGGGCGGCCACGCTCGGGGCCTGCGCCCGTCGCGGCGCACCTTCTGAAACCACCATCGAGTTCTGGACGCTCGCCCTGCGCCCGACCTTCGACGTCTATATCGGCGGGCAGATCGCGGCCTTCGAGCAGGCCAACCCGGGTGTACGCGTGCGGTGGGTCGATGTTGCCTACGACGCCCTTGACCGCAAACTCATCGCCTCCGCCGCGGCGGGCCGCGCCCCCGATGTCGTGAACATGGCCGACCTGAACTTCGCCCGCTTCAGTTCGATGGGTGCGTTCACCGATATGCGTCCGCTCCTGCCCGGGGCGGCTGAAGATCGCTACCTGCCCGGTGCGCTGAGCCTGTGCAGCATCGGCGGGGTGTTGCAGGGCCTGCCCTGGTACGTCAATCCGCAGGCGCGACTGGTCAACACGGGCCTTCTCGCCTCGGGCGGTCTGACGACAGCATCACTCGCCGGTGATTGGCTCGGGCTGGTTGCTCAGGCGAGAGACTTTCGCGCCCGCTCCGGCGCCTTCCTGTTTACGCAGTCGCTCGGGGAAGAATCGCAACTGCCGATCATGCTGCTGGCCGAGGGACGCCCGCCCCTGGTGGCCTCGGACGACGGGAGGCTGCGTTCTGCCATCACGGCGCAGCCCGTGCGGGACTATCTTGAGCGGTGGGTTTCACTCTATCAGGACGGTGCACTGCCGCGAGAGGCCGCGACACGCGGGCATGCCCACCTCACCGAGATGTACCAGAACGGCCGTGTCGCCGTGATCAGCACGGGCCCGAACTTCCTGCGCCGCGTGCGCGATGTCTCACCCACGGTCTATGAAAACACCATCGTGCTGCCCGGCGTGGTGGGGGCACTCGGGCGCGTGCACCTTCCGGTGATGCTTCTCGCGGTCACGAATCAGTCGCGCCACCCCCGTCTTGCGGCATCGCTCGCATGGCACATGACCGGCCCGCAGGCACAGACAGAGTTCTGCAAGCAGGCCGCGATCATGCCCAGCAGCACGGCATCGCTGGCAGATCCCTTCTTCGCGCCGCCGGCGGCCGAAGACCTTGAAGGGCCGGAAGGCCGAGTCATCGCGGCCCGCGCGGTCGCCGCCGCGACGCTCGAGAACGCCGTGGCGTTCACCGCGTCTCTGGACTGCTGGCCAGACCTTCGCCGGGCGTTCGAGGACGAGTTCAAGCGGGTGCTGCTCGGCTCAATCTCGCTCGATGCCGCGCTGACCCGGATTGATGAGCAGTGGGGGCGCACCCTTCGGGCCTCGGCCGGCGGATCGGACGCGGACATCCCAACGCCGCCGCCCGTGCCTCCGCCTCGCTGGCCCGCGAGCGCCGCCTTGAACGCTTCTGATCTCTCCCAGGCCCCGCCTGGAGGGAGGGTGGGTGTCTGAACGCAGATTCCATCATCCGGCTACGCCGTACCTCTTTCTCGCGCCCGCGGCAGGCTTGCTCGGGGTCTTTTTTCTCGGCGCTGTCGTGCAGGTTGTGTACTTCTCGTGCACGCGCTACACCGCCTTCACGGGCCCTGACTGGGTCGGGCTTGACAACTATCGCCGCCTCTTTGCGAGTGAACGCTTCTGGCTGTGCCTGGGGAACAGTGCGCTGTATCTGCTTGTCACGCCGGCGCTCATGATCGCCAGCCTTGGCGCGGCCATGGTGGTCGACGCCAAACTGCCTGCATCAAGGGCGCTTCGGCTCCTGCTCTTCCTCCCGGTCGTCACACCGACCGTTGTTGCGTCACTCGCGTGGAAGGGCCTGTTCAACGAAGACACGGGGCTGCTCAATGTCTGGTTGGCGTGGGGTGGTCTGGCCCCGGTGCGCTGGCTGAGCGAACACCCGTGGACGCTGGTGAGCGCGATGACGGTCACACTCTGGAAGGGCTTTGGGTTTTACATGATGGTGTTCCTGGCCGGCCTGCTGGCGGTGCCCAAGGAACTCAAGGAGGCCGCCGCCATCGACGGTGCGGGCCGCCTTCGCACTTTCTTGGCTGTGGTGCTTCCTTCGCTCACGCCGGCGCTCGCGCTGGTCTTTGTGGTCTCGTCCGTCTCTGCCCTCAAGGTGTTCGACGAGATCTTTGTGATGATCAAGGGGGCGCCTATCACCCAACAGACAGCGGTGCCGCTTCTCTACCGGATTGCCTTCGAAGAGGGCGATTACGGCATGGCCAGCGCGCTTGGTGTCGCCATCTTTGCCTGCATTCTCGCCTTCAGCGCGGTGAACCTGCGCCTGACTCGTGGCGGCAAGGGCTCGGAGGCCGATGCATGATCGACCGCCGGCCAATCTGGCTCACACTCTTCATCGTGTGCTGCGCCCTGCTCTTTGCGCTTCTTGCTGTCGGGCCCGCTGTATGGCTGTTGGTCATCGCCGTTCAGCCCGCCGGCACAGACCTTTCTTCGGCCACCGGCGGCTTGACGCTGGACAACTTCAAGGCCGCGTGGCGCGATGGACAGATGGGGCGACCGCTCTTGAACAGCGTGCTCACGACGGTCGTTCGCGCCGGGCTCAATGTCATGCTCGCCGCGCTCGCCGCCTATCCCCTGGCACGCATGCGCTTCCGGGGCAAGAACCTGATTTTTCTGGCGCTCTTGTGCACCATGATGATCCCCGAGCAGGTCATTCTCGTACCGATGTTCCGCATCGTTGTCGGCCTGAGCCTCTACGACTCCCTCATCGCCGCGGTGCTTCCCTTCGGTGTCACGGCCTTTGGCATCTATCTGTGCCGCCAGGCGTTCCTGGCCGTGCCCGCTTCGCTTGAAGAAGCAGCGAGGGTCGATGGCGCGGGCAGCGTGCGCATCTGGTGGCATGTGATGCTCCCCCTGGCCGCGCCAACGCTCGCCACACTCGCGCTCTTCAGCGTCATCGGTGCGTGGTCTGATCTTCTCTGGCCCCTCATTGTTCTGCAGAGCCAGGAGAACTTCACCCTTCCTGTCGCTGTCACATCGCTGATGGGCCAGTTCTCAACCAACCTGCGCGCGGCGTACGCCGGCGCTGTGCTGGCCCTCGTCCCGATCATCATCATCTTCATCCTTCTCCAGCGGTTTCTCAAGCCCGAAATGTTCGGGGGAGCCGTGAAGGGATGAGCCGCACACCGTCGCTTCATCAACCCTCGGAGCATCACGCGTGAAGGAACTCGTCTGTCAGGTTCTTGTTGTCGGCGGCGGCACGGGGGGCGTCGCCGCGGGGCTCGCGCTGGGCGCACGGGGTATCGACGTCATCATCACCGAGCCCACCGAGTGGATCGGCGGCCAGTTGACCTCTCAGGCTGTGCCGCCTGACGAGAACCAATGGGTCGAGTCGTTCGGCGTGACCGCGCTCTACCAGCGATTCAGGGCGCTTGTTCGCGATTGGTACCGCACCAACCGCCCGCTGACCCAGGCCGCGGCCTCGCAAGACCACCTCAACCCCGGCAACGGCTGGGTCAGTCGCCTCTGCGCCGAGCCATCGGTCATGCACGCCGTGCTCGAATCCATGCTTCGCGGCCTTGCCAGGCCGCCCCGCGTTCTCCGGGGCTATCTACCCGTGTCAGCGCTGTCATCCGGCGACCGACTCGGCGCTGTCACACTGGAGCGTACACGCGTGGGCGTACCCGCCGGAGCCGGCGCGCCGGATCGTGTGAGCATCGTGGCGGACTACATCCTGGACGCTACAGAACTGGGCGATCTGTACGAACTCGCCGGTGTTGAGCACGCCATCGGCGCCGACGCACGCTCAGAGTACGGCGAGATGCACGCCCGCTCAGACCACGCCGATCCGCTCGATCAACAGGCTTTTTCCTGGTGTTTCGCCGTCGAGCACCGCCCCGGTGAAGATCACCGCATCGACAAGCCCGCCCGCTACGACTTCTGGAAGGCGTACGTCCCGAAGATGGATCCGCCGTGGTGCGGCCCTCTCTTTTCCTGGACAGTGCCCACACACAACATCGAAGGGGCTCGCACCTTCCCGTTCATCCCGTGGCCAGACCGCTGCCCCGAGGGCATGTGGGACATGTGGCGCTACCGCCGCATCGTTGACGCTTCCATCTATGAGCAGGATCCACAGCATCCCGCCATCCCGGATGTCTGTCTGGTCAACTGGGTGCAGATGGATTACTGGCTCAAGCCGCTGCTGGGTGTCGATGTCGCCACTGCCACGCAGGCGCTCGCGGAGGCCCGGGAGCAATCGCTCTGTCTCTTCTACTGGATGCAGCACGACGCGCCCCGGTTCGACGGCGGCGCTGGCTACCCCGGACTTCGATTGCGAGGGAAGGAACTTGGCACATCGGACGGCTTCGCCATGGCGCCCTACATCCGCGAACCACGGCGCCTGAAGGCGAGAACCATGCTGACCGAAGCGCACATCGGCACAGAGCAGCGCGCGGCCGAGGGCAAACCCGGCCGTGAGGCCCACCCCTTCGGCACGGCCGAACTCTTCACCGACAGCATCGGCATCGGCCACTACACGCTGGACCTGCACCCGAGCACGGCCGGACGCAACTCGGTCTATGTTCCGGCCGCGCCGTTCCGCATACCGCTTGGGTCGCTGATCCCGGTCAGGGTGCGCAATCTCATCGCCGCGGGCAAGGGGATCGGCGTGACCCACATCACCAACGGGTGCACGCGCATGCACCACACCGAGTGGAACATCGGTGAGTCTGCCGGCCATCTGGCCGCCTACTGCATCGAGCACGGCACCGAACCCGCGCACGTACACGAGTCACCTCGGCACCTCGCCGAGTATCAGCGTCAACTCGGCGAGCACGGTGTCAGGCTGGCCTGGCCGTGGGAGCAGTAAACCCCACGCCGCGCGGGCCGTGATTCATCCCGGCAGGGCCCGCAGCGTGACAATCTGGAACGGTCGCAGCGGGAGGAGCGTTTCCGCACCCGAGTGCGAGAAGCCGTCCAACGCCATCGGTCGCTCGAGCAGGTCGGTGGCTTCAACGCCCGAGACCGGGGCGTTCCAGCGGATGCGGAGCGTTCCTCGTCCGCCGTGGCACTCCCACACACGCAGGATGATGCCGTTGCCATCCTCGGCTTTTTTCAAGGCCGAGATCGCGACACTCGCGCCGCCGTCGCAGCACAGCGAGAGCGGGGACCAATGCCCGCCGGCCGGGCCTGATTCACCGGCGTTGAGCCTGTACGCGATCATCGGGGTGTTCAACGCTTCGGCTTCACGATCAACACCCGCGGCCCGCCAGTCTCCTTCGTGCGGCATCAGGCTGTAGGTGAACTCGTGCGTTCCCTGGTCTGCTTGCGGGTCGGGGTGAACTGGCGAGCGCAGCAGCGAGAGCCCGAGCATGCCCTCGCAGCACGAGTGGCCATACTTGCTGTCGTTGAGCAGCGCCAGGCCGGCCCCGCGTTCAGAGATATCCGCCCAGCGGTGGGCGCACACCTCGAACATCGCCGCGTCCCATGGCGTGTTCCGGTGCGTCGGCCGCTGCACGTGCCCGAACTGAATCTCGTACGTGGCCAGCGGTGCAAGGATGGGCGTGGGGAACAGCGCGCGCAGCAGCCTGCGCCGTTCACGCCACTCGATTCTGGTGTGCACATCCAGCCGCGGGCTTGCGGCCGAGAGCGTGTAGACCTGCTCGATGCTGCTCGCCTCGCCCAGCGAACGCCGCACCCTGATGGCCCCTCGCAGCGGCGACTCTTGCACAACCTCAATCGCTTCCGGGGGTGTGTCGATCACTCGTGCTTTGTGCTCAAAAGAAGGGTCGATGTCCCACGCATCCCACATGTGCGGCAGGTCTTCGAACAGCGCGAGAATGTTGAGGCCGTGATGCCCCCGCCACGAGCCAGCCAGATCTACCCCGCAACCCTCACGCCGCAGGCTCGCCACCCGGCCGAGATCGTCGATCTCCGCTGTCACCACGCCGTTCGAGAGCCTTCCTCCATCGATCGTCACAGGCACGCACATGGGGGTAGCCGCCGCGTCGATCACGCGCACCCCCAACGCGGGCACGTCCTTGGCGAGCATCAGCGTGTCGTCGTCCAGTTCGATCACCCCGTCGCGATGCACGCTGCACTGATTGAAAACGCCCACGGGCTGCGCGAGCCCCGCGGTGCTCAGCCCGCTCAGCCATACTGTTGTTCCCTTGTCTGTGAGGCTATCGGTGATCTTCTCTACCCGCTCAAAGTCGCGGCGGGCGTCTTCGTACACCCAGCCGATCGATGACCCGGGCAGAATGTCGTGGAACTGGTTGAGCAGCACCAACTTCCACGCCTTCTCGAGTTTCGCCGTGGGGTACGCCGCGCCTCCCCAGCCCGACGGCGAGACCGCGTGCAGCGCTTCCGCCAGTCGCAGGGACTCTTCCGCACGCCTGTTCGCTTCTTTGATCCACGCCTGCGTCGTCAGCGTTCCACGGTGGAGTTCGAGGTACAACTCGCCCCACCACACCGGCAACGCCTCGGGGGTGCCATCTGCTGCTGATTCCTGGGAGAGCAGCCTCTCGCAGAACGAGTCGGCGCGCCCCATCGTCACGCGCGGCAGGCCCTCGCAATCTTCGGCCAGGCGCGCGAACTCGATGGACCAATCGGTCGGCCCGCCGCCCCCGTCGCCGTAGCCAAACGGCTGGAGCCACACCGGCGGGCACGCCGCCTTTCCTGGCGACTGGGTGTCGCCATCACTCCCGGCCCGGTCGCGGAGCGTGTGGGTATGCTCACCCCGGCGCAGTTCGCGCGGCGTGTTGGTCGCGTTGTAGTCTTTGCCCGGTGTGTTGTGCGCGAGCACCTCGGTGCCGTCGATCCCGCGCCACACAAAGGTGCTGTGCGGGAAGGTGTTCACGCTGTTCCAGTGCAGTTTGTTCGTGATGAACGTGTGCAGCCCGCACAAGGCCATGATCTGGGGAATGCTCCCCGGGAAACCGAACGTATCGGGCAGGTAGAGAAACGACTGCTTCCCTTTTTCGCCAAAGGTCTGCTGCCAGTACCCCGCGCCGAGCACAATCTGGCGCGCCAGGCTTTCGCCGCTCGGGCAGTTTGCGTCGGGCTCGATCCACATGCCGCCGCCGGGCTCCCAGCGGCCTTCCCGCACACGCGCCCGGATCTGCTCAAAGACTTCCGGCGCGTCTTCCTCGATCCATGCGTACTGCTGTGCCTGGCTGCACAGAAAGGTGTACTCGGGGAACTCTTCCATCAGCCGCAACTGGTTCGTGAATGTTCTGAGGCACTTGCGACGAGTTTCACGCAGCGGCCATAGCCACGCCGTGTCGATGTGGGCGTGCCCCACGGCGATGCACTTTGTCGCGGCCCCGCCCGCGGGCGAGCGGATGCCCTCGTCAAGCAGAGCGATCGCCGCCTCAAGGTTTTTTGCCGTGGCTTTGGGCCCCTGAGCCGTGTGAGTCACATCAAGCGAGTTCGTTGCCCTTCGCAGCACGCCGAGCAGGTGGCGTGCGCGGTTTGAATCTGCCGGCAGGTCTTTGAGCAGCCCCAACGCGAACGCATAGCGCTGACGCAGCAGCCACGCGGCTCGATCAAACGCGGCGACCTCGGCCCGTTCCAGCCGTCCCGGCGTGTCACTCTTCCAGCGTGCGTGCGTGTCGGCCGTATCCCACTCAAACCCTACCACGCCGAAGGGGTGGTTGCACGCGGCCTCGATCAATACCTCGAACTCATCGCCCACAACATGCAGCGCCGACAGGCTCACGCGGTCTCGATTGACATCCAGCCCCTGCACGGGCAGCCACCCGCCCTCAACCCGTCGCCACACCATCGCCTCGGTCCCGCTGGAGAATCTGAGGCAGGGAATCAGACCCTGGGCCATGGGCGGCACAGTTCCCTGAACCAGAAACCACGCCGTGGACCATTTGGGGCCCCATTGCCACCCCGGTTCAACAGGCGTGAAAACGCCTTCCTTCATCTCCGCGGCTGTCGGCAGTGGGGCGTGGGGGTCTGTGACCTGCCGCACGGCCACCCGCACCGGGAAACTCCCGGGGTATACAAGCGGTTCGACGGCTTCCCGCAGGAAAGTCTGGAAGCGTGCAACGGTCAACTCGAACTCGGAAGGCATCGGGCACTCCGGCGGGGTCAGGCGGGGTGGGCACTCTGCTCGCGGGCGAGGTCGCCCGTGCAAGACGCACAAGCGTACTCGGCCAGTCTGCGTACGCTCATGAACACCCCCAGAGAATCATCCCGTGACGCCAGTTCTCCCGCACTTTTCCTACACTGCCGATGGCCATCTCTGCTGCGAAGGGATCGATGTCCACGGTCTGGCCCAAGCCCACGGCACCCCGCTCTATGTCTCGAGCGGCGCCGCCATTCAAGACGCCTACACGAGGGTTGCGCGGGCCTTCAACCCTGTGCGGGCGCATGTCCATTACGCCCTGAAGGCTTCATCGAATATCCACATCGTCGCCCTCCTGGGCCGACTGGGCGCCGGCGCGGATGTTGTCTCAGGTGGCGAACTGGAACGGGCCTGGCTCGCCGGCATTCCGCTGCGCGACATCACCTTCGCCGGCGTGGGAAAGACCGCGGCTGAGATCTCCGCCGCCCTTGACGGCAGCCGCAGCCCACTCGCGGGCCGCGCCGACCTGCCGTCAGGCGTGCGACCCGAAGGGCGAGGCAGGGTGGGCCTGTTCAATATCGAGTCCGCCGGTGAACTCGACCGCATCAACGCCATCGCGGCCGATCTCCGTGTGCCCTTTGAGGCCACGATCCGAGTGAACCCGGATGTTGACGCGCATACCCACGCCTATACCACCACCGGAAGACGCGAGAACAAGTTCGGCGTGCCACTCTCGCAGGCCGAAGCCCTGGCACGCGACAATCCGGGATCCATCCGCGGATTTCATGTTCACCTCGGCTCACCTATCGCCTCGCCCGAGCCCTTCGAAGAAGCGATCGACAAACTTCTTCCCGCCATCGACCGACTCTCACATTCCGAACCCGCCGTGCTCAATGTCGGCGGCGGGTTCGGCGTTGATTATGGCGGGCAGGCCGCCCAGCCCGCACCCATCGAAGTGTTCGGCCAGCGCATCTGCGAGCGGCTTGCCGACCAGGTCAATGCCGGCGCCCTTCGGGTCATCATCGAGCCGGGGCGGTGCATTGTCGCGCAGGCCGGAGTCCTTCTCACCACCGTGCAGTATGTCAAAGACGCGGGGGCCAAGCGGTTCGTCGTCTGCGATTCGGGCATGCACACACTGCTGCGCCCGGCGCTCTACGGCGCGTACCACTTCGCCTGGCCCGCGCTGGTGGGCCCCGGCATGACGCCAACGTCTCTTCGGCCCGAGGTGGCGCCCGAGAGGCTCACCATTTCAGATCTCGTCGGGCCGGTCTGCGAATCCTCCGATTTTCTTGCGACCGGAAGGCCATTGCCCGACGTGTCGCCGGGCGACCTTATCGCGGTCTTTTGCGCCGGTGCCTATGGCCAGTCCATGGCATCGACCTACAACGACCACGCCAAGCCCGCGGAAGTTTTGATCATTGACGGCCGACCCCAACTCATCCGACGAAGAGATACGGCCTTTTCCCTCATCGCGCCCGAACTGCACCTATGAGCCTTGCAGCCCACTCATCATGTGTTTACCAGCGCGCGGCGGCTGCCGCGGTTGTGATTCTCCTGGTCCTTGTCATGGCCGGGTGTCACGCCCCCGGCAGGCTTGAAGCCGCCATGCGGGCCAGGCCAGAGCAGTTCTCCCACATCCTCGAGGGGGCGCAGCGCATGCGTGTGCAAGTGCTCGTGTCGAGCGTGAACGATCGGCGCGGCGGCCCGCCGACGCTGAGGCGCTTCGGGTTCCGCGTTGACGAGGAATACTTCTATCCCGCCAGCGCCATCAAGTTGTGCGCCGCGATCGCCGCGCTCGAATCAATCGCCGATCTTGAAGCGGGGCACATGACCGGCGGCCTGGCCGATGCCCCTCTGCGCATCGCGCCACTCTTCGAGGGTGACGCCTGGCAGATCCTTGAACCGAGCAATCTCGCGGGCGGCCGCATCACCGTGGCGCACGAGGTGCGCAAGTTGGCCCTGGTCTCAGACAACCCGGCCTTCAACCGACTCTTCGACCTCTGCGGCTACGACGACCTTCATGACCGTATGAGGCGTGCGGGTCTTGCCTCGGTGGTCATCAATCATCGTCTCTCCGACCCCCGCCCCATCGCGGACCAGCGCACGACCGCGCAGGTCACCATCTTCGGCCAAGGCGCCACGATCGATATTCCCGCGCGCCAAAGCCGACGCTCATACACCAATCACAGCCCCGGCCTCGCCATCGGTGACGGGTACCTTCTTCGCGATGAGTTCATCCCCGTGCCGATGGATTTCACGCGGCGCAACGGCATTTCCCTGACAGACCTGCAGGACATGCTCATCATGCTCGTTCGCCCGGATATCCCGCTGGGCAAGCCGGGGTTCGCGCTGCGTGAAGATCACCGTGCGATGCTCGTCGAAGCCATGACACAGACCCCGCGCGAGTCGGAAAACCCTTTGTACGACCCCGGGCAATACCCAGACGAATACGCCAAGTTTCTCCTGCCCGGTCTGCTCCGGGCGGGCCCGGCCGATCGCTGGCGCATCACCAACAAGATCGGGCGGGCCTACGGCTTTTCTGTCGAGAATGCCTGCGTGCACGATCTTCACACGGGCGACACCATCTTCATCACCGCCGTCATGTACACCAACGCAGACGGTGTGCTCAACGACGACAAGTACGAATACGCCCAGACCGCCGACCCATTCATGGCCGACCTTGCTCACCTTGTCGTCACAGAGTTTTCCGGCTCGGGCGGCACCAGTGTTGTCCGCTGAACACAACCTCTGCGGGGCGGTTCACACCTTCACGAACCATCCCTTGCGGTACAGCGCCAGACAAACCAGCCAGTACGCAAGGATGTACGTTCCCACGTGCAGCCACGACCCGAGCGTGGCCGAGCCTACGCCGTGCTGAATCCAGCCCTTCCACGCGGTGATGAAGACCGAAGAGCCTCCGCCGGGTGTGGTGACCTTCCACCGCATCATCACCGTCTTCCACAGGAACTCCGCGAGGATGTACGCCGCGAGCGCGTTCATGCCCAGCACCCGAAGAAACCACATGCCCATCCAGCCCCGGGCATCGATCACCAGGTACATCAGCGCCAGCAGCGCCGCGCCGGTTCCCGCGCTCACCAGAACATACGACGAAGAGAAAAAATCTTTGCTCAAGGGCATGTCACCGGACGCGTGCCACGCCCAGGCCAGCAGCGACACCGCCGCGCCCCCCCCGCCCAGCACGGCCAGCACTTTGCCGGGTCGATCACGGTTGGCCCGCAGAACTTCACACGCCATGGCGCCCAGCACAGCCGTGGCCGCGCTGGGCAACCCTTGCGTGATCGCAGTTCCCCACCAGCCCAGGCTCGTGCGCAGATACGCCTGAAAACTCTGGCTCTGCGTCCACACCACGGCGTCTTCTCCGGGGATGCGCAGCCGGGTCAGAATCATCCACTTGAACACCAGCACACCAAGCACAAAGACCACCCGTGCCCACGCCGGCGCAAGGTACAGCAGCACGCACGCCGCGTAGGCGAAACCGATCAGCGGAAGGATGTCCCAGTGCGCAAACACCGAGAGTGTCAGCGGCCTGTCGTACGCGATGGTCGCGCACCAGATGACCGTTCCCAGCAGGTAGATCACCGTGCCCCGCCGCACCGCCGACAGCCCTTTGCGCCACGCGGGTTTGCCCTGCCCCCGGCCGGAGGCCATCGAGAGCGGCACCGCCGCGCCAACGATGAACAGAAACCACGGAAAGACATAGTCTGCAAGCCCAAGGCCCATCCGGCCCTGGTTCCAGCCCATGTGAGCAAACCACGATGGAAACGCGGGGTCTCTGCCCGCGACGTTCACCAGAAACATCACGACAATCACAAGCCCCCGGAACGCATCGAGCGATGCGAGCCGCCCCGCTCCGCTGCCGGTCGTGCCGCGGGCCATGACGGGCGTTCCCGCGGCTTCGTTCCCACGCTCACCTTGCATCACGGCCCCTCCCGCCTCTGTTCGCGATCACCTTCAAGCACATACGACGTTCCCTTGCGTGCCCTAAGCCAGACCCGTTCCATCGCACTCCGCGGGTAGACAAGCCTTCCCGCCGCTCCGTCGGCGCACGCAGGGTCGTTCACATACAGATCCCCATCCTCGGTCAGGCCTGTCACCACGATCAAGTGGCCATCTGTGCTTTCATACGGTGCGCCGGGCAACTCACCCTTGTTCACGACAATGCTCGCGATGATCGGCCTGCCCGCTTCCAGTGTCCGCCGTACTTCATCCCATCCGGCAATCCGTCTGACCGAACCTTTCACACCACACTCCCGCGCGGCCTGTACATTCCGCGGCCAGTTGCCGTAGATATCGTGCCTGGAATCGAGCGCCAGCGCTGCTACCCGTTCCACGCTCTGCCCCATGCCGTAATACCCAAGCACCATCGCGACCGATGTCGGGCTGCACAACCTCCCGGCTAGGCTCGGGTCGCTGGTGCGTTGGCTCATGAAAGGAACATCGAGCCTGATCGCCTTCCCCGCTTCGTGCCGGCCATCGTGCTGCCTTGCGAGCGACCGCTCCAGTCTGGGAGTGGATGTCAGCACGACATCGAGCCGTTCCAGCGCGATTTCCGCGGCCGCTCCTTCGCCGCACACGCCCCGAACCCGAACCTGCACGGCATCGAACGCGGTCTTTCCCTCGATGATGTCTATCGCCACACGTCCGTCTTTCCATACGGTCACGGGGTCTTGCGTCATCACCCGGCTCGACTCTCCCGCCTCACCCATGAAGAGCCACGGCGACCACCCGTGCGGCACGCCCGTCCGCCTCACCCTGGCCTCAAAGACCACCCCGCACCCCGGGCCCGAAACCACATTCCACGAGAGAATGCACTCATCGAACGAATGGGCATACACCACCTTCGACGTTCGTTCCCAGCCGTGTGCGTTCCGGGTTTCAACGCGAGTCATTCCGCCGGAAGATGCGTCAGACACAAGCCGCACATGCCGGTGCGGCGAGGCCTTGGAGCGCGCACACCCGGCCCCGGCCACCGCCGCCAGCAGCACGCACAACAGAGGGGCGAGCACGCCCGGCAAATACTTGGGGTATCGCAAAGTCACAGGATTCTCGGAGCGTACGCCACTACCTTCTAGTGCGATGACACAGGCCACCAACCCCACCAGTTCTTTCACCGATGTTCAGGCCGCCGCGGACGCATTCCGCGCCAGTTTCTCCGCAGTGCGTGAGCAGATCGCGCGCGTGCTCGTCGGCCAGCGCGACGTTGTCGATGGCGTGCTCACTTGTCTCTTTGTCGGGGGCCACGTTCTGCTCGAAGGCGTGCCGGGAATCGGCAAAACCCTGCTTGTTCGCACGCTCGCGCAGGCGGTGGATCTCTCATTCTCCCGCATCCAGTTCACACCCGACCTCATGCCCGCTGACATCACCGGCACCATGGTGGTCTCCGAGTTTGACGCCGACAACGGCAGGCGCGAGAGGCGGTTCGTCTTCCAGCCCGGACCGATTTTCGCTCAGATTGTGCTCGCTGACGAAATCAACCGCGCCACGCCCAAAACGCAGTCCGCCCTTCTTGAAGCCATGCAGGAACGCAGCGTGACAGTGGGGGGCACCACCCATCCGCTCCCCGCTCCCTTCATGGTTCTTGCCACGCAGAACCCCATCGAGCAGGAAGGCACATACCCCCTTCCCGAAGCGCAGTTAGACCGTTTCTTCTTCAAGCTCCTCAGCCTGCCGCCCGGGCGCACCGATCTCGCCCAGATCATCTCCCGCACCACCGGCGCTTCGAGCGAAGCAGCCGCGCCCGCGGTCACCTCTGCCCAACTCGCCGAACACCAGAAACTGGTCCGTCTCGTTGAGATTGCCCCCAGCATCCAGGACTATGCCGTGCGTCTGGTTCTGGCTTCTCACCCGGAACCCACCGATACCACGCCCCCTCCCATCGTGCGCAAGTATGTCAGGCTCGGCGCCTCTCCGCGAGCGGCCCAGGCCCTCATTCTTGCCGCCAAGTGCCGCGCACTACTCGATGGCCGCGCTTCCGTCGCCATCGATGACATCAAGGCCGCCGCACTCCCTGCGATGAGGCACCGCCTCATCATGAACTTTGAGGCCTCGGCCGAAGGAATCACCCCGGACACCGTTGTCGACAACATCGTTCAAACCCTCCCCCTGGAGGCGCCGTGACCAAACGTGCCCGCTCCCTGCTTTG
Organism: Phycisphaeraceae bacterium; assembly: GCA_019636615.1. Taxonomy (GTDB): domain Bacteria; phylum Planctomycetota; class Phycisphaerae; order Phycisphaerales; family UBA1924; genus UBA2402. The sequence goes on from JAHBXF010000002.1 coordinate 492,214, forward strand.
GGCATTGTCGCTCTTGGGTGCAGCGTTCGCCGCCGCCGCCCTGCCCCCCTCGGCGCACGCCCAATCATCGAGACGAGCGAGCGCCGGCGAGCCCCTCAACTTTGGCCGCATCGATATCATCGGCGGCACCAACCCCGCCGCGCTTCTCCCAGACGACACCCCCCAGCGAATCGCCGTCCGCCTCGATGATTCTTCCGATGCGCTGCCCCTCCTCCGCCGCTTTGCCGTGGCCCTGACGCCCGATGGCGGTCCCCTCGCCGCTTGGGCGCAGGCCACCGGCCCTTGGAAGCCGATCGCCGACCGCGAGCCGCTCCCCCCTGATCACATCGCTGTGAAGGTGCTCACGTGGCAGGCCCCGATCCGGGCCGCAGGCCAGTCCTTTTCCATCAATGGAGCGCGTCACACCACGCAATGGCTTCTGAGCGCTGACGCCGCGGGCGTTGTGGCGCCGGGCGCATGGCAACCAACATTGCCCCCTCCCGCGGCATCCAACATCCCGCTCATGCAGGCGCTGCGTCTGCTTGCGCAGTCTCCAGTGCAGCGATGGCGGGTTCGCCTGCTCATCGACGGCCTCGGCAGCATCCCCGCAACCCCCGCCTTTGACGACCCCATACTCGAAGCCCTGGCGTCAGACATCGAGGCCCGCTGGCGCGCCGCCTTCGCCCGCGTCTACCTCAACGACCCCCAGACCGCCGAGGAACTCAAGCAAAGACTCTCACTCATCATTGACTTCGGCAACGGGGTATTCGCCCCCGCCTGGCCCGCCGACGCCGCAGCGACCGACACCCTGCTGCGAGACCTTCTCTCGCCATCGCCCGCCCTGGGCGCTCCGGCCGCGCGTGCAAGAAAGTTCCTCGATCAACTCGCCACTTCGGCCGTGTGGCTCATCGACGACGGGGGCGTGCTCAGCGATTCGGGCCTCCGTGTCCTTCCCACTGTGGGCGTAGCGAACCTGACCCCTCGCCCACTCCTGGCCACGGCACAGTTTGACCCTGTATCGACGCCCCCGCTCATGCGGGAAGTCCGCCCGGCTTCGACCCTTCGAATAGCCCTCTCTCCAGAAACCATCGCCGAGATCGACCCCATCGTGGACGCCACCGTGATGGTGGGGGACACGCGACTGCGGCTGCCCATGACGGCCCGCCCGTTGCCATTGTCCCCTCCGGGTCAACTCTGCGGCGACCTATTGCCGGATCTTTCCTTGACTTCGTGGTCGTTCGGCCGGCTCGAAACGTCCGACCCGCAGTGGTCCACGTCAGCCTTTCTCTTCAGGCAGTCGGCACTGGCGGGCGACTCCCGCTGGGCCTTGCTTGTAGAATGCCGCGTGCCCAGCGCGAGGCAAGACCTCGCCGGCGACCTGGTCACAATCTACCTCGGCCCGCCCGCCAAGCCTCGCTCCACGCTCACGATCGACGCGACAGGCAGAGTCAGCCACTTGCAGCAGTCGCTCCCGTCGCCCGGGCCATGGCAGCCGGTTCAGGTGCAGCGCACCGGGGACAAGTGGTCCTTCATTGTGCCCATCCCCCCCGGCGCCGCCGAAGATCACGGGGTTCTGCGCATCGCGCTCACGCGGCGTGACCCGCGCGGCCGGCGCACCGCGTGGCCCCTTCCCATGCTTCCATGGCAACAGGAACCAGCCCGCGCCGCCTTCGATACTCGCACCTGGTACGGACTGCCGGAACCACAGCGTTGAGCCGCGCTGATCGCCCTCACTGCCCGAGCATTCGAGAATCGGTCACGCCGAGCGTGGCGTAGATCTCTCGGGTCGCCGTCGAACGGTTCAGTGTATAAAAGTGCAGCCCCGCGACCTGGTGTTCGAGCAAATCGCGGCACTGCTCCGTGGCCCAGTGCACACCCACGCGACGCACGGCTTCGTCCGCGCCGCCCGTGCGGTTCATCGCGCGGATCAGCGGGGCGGGGAACCTTGCCCCCAGCGCCAGGTCGGCCATCCGCCTCATCCCCGCCATGGATGTCACGGGCATGATCCCCGCGATGATCGGCACCCTGATGCCCGAGAGTTCGCACCTCGACCGAAAGTCATAGAAGTCGCGGTTGTCGAAGAACAACTGGGTCACGATGAAGTCGGCGCCCGCATCGACTTTCGCCTTGAGCAGGTCCATCTCCACCATCCGGTTCGGTGTCTCGGGGTGTCCTTCAGGATACCCCGCGACGCCGATGCCGAACCCGCGGGAATCGGGGTGAACGCCCGAGGCATTGAAGCGTGAAATGTGTTCTACCAGTTCTTTCGCGAAGCGGAACGACTTCCACGGGTTTACCCCGGCACCGAGGTCTCGGGGCACATCGCCCCGCAGCGTGACGATGTTGCCGATGCCGGCCTGCGCATACCTGTGCAGCACGCGGTCGATCTCCGCCGTGTCGTGGCACACGCAGGTCAGATGAGGCATCGGATCAAGTGTGGTGGTGGTCTTGATCCGCACGACCAGGTCGTTGGTCAACTCACGCGTCGAGCCGCCCGCGCCGTACGTCACCGACACGAACGACGGCTTCAATGGCTCAAGGTCTTTGATGTTCGCGAAGAGTTCCTCGGCCCCGGGGTCGGTCTTGGGCGGAAAGAACTCGAACGAGAACGTCGTCCCGTGCTCTTTGAAGATGTCGCGGATGTGCATAGGCGAAGAAGTTTCCGTTGTTCACAACCGCGGATGTGCGCGGCACGTGGCTGGAGCATCTACATGGGACCGCTACTCGTGGCAGAACAACATCGTTCCAGCGTTGTCATGAGCATGGCGTCGCCTGGGGAAGCCGAGTGGGTGGCGGGTCAGTCCTTCTTGCCGGGGATGAGCCCGCGGATTCCCTCCACACCCTTCTTGAGTTCGTCGGCGGCATCCTTCGCCTTGTTCGTCGCATCATCAACCGTGGAGCGGATGTTCTGCCCCGCGGACTGCAACTGCCTGGCGGCCTCGCCCGCTTTGCCGACAAACTCGACGCCCACGTTTTTCAGCCCGTCGAGCGAGGTCAACTGCCCTTTGAGATCTCCCAGGATGTCATCGGGAATGATCCCCCCGCCGGCATCAACGGCCGCGCCAAGCACGGCCTGAATGACGATGCCGGAGAGTTGCCCCATCGTCACTCCCGAATCGGCCACACCGCCCTGACCCTTGCCCACGTTTGTCAGGCGGATGCGCTCTATGGGCACGTTCACCGCCGGGGAGACACTCCCCAGCCCGATCATGTCCACCCGCACGTTTACGTTGGTGATCTCAAGTTCATTGACTACAAACTTCTTCTCTTCGCCGCCGGCGGCGGGCGGCTTCGAGGGCTGCGAGCCCGATGATGTTCTGCCCAGGTTGTCCAGCAGCACCTTGTAGTTTGTCTTCCCCTCGTTTCGCTCGAGGTTCACTGTGAGGTCGCTCAGTTTCAGCGTGGGCAGCACCACCACCGGCTGCTGCAGCGAGTCGTACGACACCGAAACCCCGCCCGAGCCCAGCGTGAAGAACTTCTCGGTCTTGAAGCCCGCGGGGTTGGCGATGCGCAGCCCGGACATCTCGAACGTTCCAGCCCTGAGCCCAACCTTGGCCGAGTCCAGCGTGGTCTGCACGCCCGTGGCGTGCGTTCCTCCACGCTCAATCGCCGCTTTGGCGATGGCATCGATCCGCGAAATCGCGAAGAACACACCCGCGACCACCAGCACGACCACGAGCACCACGGCGATCAGAAGCCACTTGATGATCTTCATCGTTCTGTTCCTTTTCTCAACGGCGGGGCCGCGAGTTGGCCGCCCCGCCCTTCCCCTCGCGCGCCCGGGGCTTGCTCGCCCCGGCGTACCTTCCCGAAAATCCCCGCGATGCCTTTCGACAACGCGGGGAAGAATCATTCGGTGCCCGCCGGCCCTGAGGAGGGCGAGCCGGCACGAACTTCGAGGCACGATCAAAGCGCCCCCGGATCAATAGCGGTAGTGCTCGGGCTTGTAGGGCCCGTCCACCGACACGCCGATGTACGCCGCCTGCTCATCGCTCAGCCGCGTGAGGCGAACACCCAGTTTCTCAAGGTGCAACCGCGCCACCATCTCGTCGAGTTTCTTGGGCAGTGTGTACACCTTGCCCTTTTCGTACGAAAGGCCGCTCAGCGTCGGCTGTCCCTGCGCGTTGGCCCACAGATCGATCTGCGCCACCACCTGGTTGGTGAACGAGGCGCTCATCACGAACGAGGGGTGCCCCGTGGCGCACCCAAGGTTCAGCAGGCGCCCCTCGGCCAGCACCAGGATCGAGTGCGTGCCGCGTCCGTCGTGCGACGGGAAGACGAACTCGTCAAACTGGGGCTTGATGTTCACCCTATTCACGCCGGGGAACTTCATCAGGCCCGACATGTCGATCTCGTTGTCGAAGTGGCCGATGTTCCCCACGATCGCCTTGTCCTTCATCCGCTTCATGTGATCGACCGTGATCACGTTCTTGTTGCCGGTCGTCGTGATGAAGATGTCCGCCCGCTCCAGCACGTCCTCGAGCCTCGAAACTTCATACCCCTCCATCGCGGCCTGCAGCGCGCAGATCGGATCGATCTCCGTCACCACAACCCGGCAGCCCTGTCCCTTCAAAGCCTGGCAGCAGCCCTTGCCCACGTCGCCATACCCGAGCACCACGGCCACCTTGCCCGAGAGCATCACGTCCGTCGCGCGGTTGAGCCCGTCCACCAGCGAGTGCCGGCAGCCGTAGAGGTTGTCGAACTTGCTCTTGGTCGCGCTGTCGTTCACGTTGATCGCCGGCACCGCCAACTCGCCGGCCCGCGCCATCTCGTAGAGACGGTGCACGCCCGTCGTCGTTTCTTCGCTCACGCCCTTCACCTCGGCGAGCACGCGGGTGAAACGTCCCGGCGCGTTCTTCTGCTCCTGCCGCAGCAGTTCCAGGATCACGCCCCATTCCTCCGAATCAGTCTGCGCGTTGAACGCGGGCACCTTCCCGGCCTTTTCAAACGCCGCGCCCTTGTGCAGCAGCAGCGTGAGGTCGCCGCCGTCGTCGAGCACCATGTTCGGCGCCCGCCCGCCCGCGAAGTTCAGCACCTGGCTGGTGCACCACCAGTATTCATCAAGCGTCTCGCCCTTCCACGCAAAGACGGCGACCCCCTTGGGGTCAACCACGGTCCCGTCTCGCCCGACGACGACCGCCGCCGCCGCGGTGTCCTGCGTCGAGAAGATGTTGCACGAACACCAGCGCACCTCGGCGCCAAGGTCCACGAGCGTCTCGATGAGCACCGCCGTCTGCACCGTCATGTGCAGGCTGCCCGCGATGCGTGCACCCTTGAGCGGCTTGGTCGCGCTGTACTTTTCCCGCAGCGCCATCAGCCCGGGCATCTCGTGCTCGGCGAGGCGGATCTCGTGCCGGCCCAGTTCGGCCAGCGCAAGGTCCTTCACCTTGAAATCAAGCCCGCCACGCGAAATCGAAGGGGTCACGGCCGATCCTGCTGCGGTTGTCATGGGAACTCCTGTTTGCGTTGCTCTTCTCTTCTTCGTCCGTTCTTGTGCGGCCCGGGCCGTGCAGGCCCCGCCAAGCCGCGCTGTGTCTCACTCATACCCGCGCCGTGGCCACGAACAGCCCCGGACCTTTCGCGTCCGGCTCGCTGGGCAACTCGCTGAAATACACACTCTTGAACCCCGCCCGGAGGCACACGCCCTCGATAGTCTCCCGCGAGAACCCCAGGTGCTTGTGCCCCATCGTCCGCTTGTAGTCTTCTCTGTCGTGCGCCAGCATGTCGACCAGCGCCAGCACGCCGCCGCCGCGGTCGGGTCTGAGCACCCGCCGAACCTCCGACACCGCCCGAGAAGGGTCGTCGATGTGGTGCAGCACCAGCATGCACACCGCCGCGTCCACACTCCCCTGTTCGATCGGAAGCCCCTCGACAGATGCCCTGGTGAATGACACATTCGTCGCGCCGCCCAGGCGTTCCTGCGCTGCCGAGAGCATCGGTTCGGACTGGTCGATGGCGATCACGTGCTCAACCACAGGCGAGAGCAACTCGGCGACGTTGCCGGTGCCGCACCCGATGTCCGCCACCACCCAGTCGGGCCGGATCAACGCCAGCAGCGCGGTTGTTGTGAACCGCCCGCCGAACAACTCTGCGCGAACGTGATCCCACTCGCCACGCACCCGCCCAAAGTACCCGACGCTGTCCGTCCGTCGCTCGGCAAGCACACCCTGCACGCGCCGATCGTCTTCTTCCAGTTCAGGCCCGCGCCCCATCGTGCCCCGCACCGCACCCCACACAGCACGCCCGGCCTCGGTCAGGTCATCCGCAATCATGCTGTAATAGGTGGCCGTTCCTTCAGCGCGGCGAGAGAGCCAACCCGCCTCAGCCAAGATCTTCAACTGACGGCTGGCGGTAGATTGGGGGATCTGGAAAACCTTGGCAACCTCTCCCACGGAGAGTTCTTGTCGCTCCAACAGTCTCAGCAGGCGCAGCCGGGATGGATCACCCAAGGAGGTGATCATTTCGCTCAGTTCTGTTGGCGAGGCCTCTTTCTTCATCCGTATTCTCGGATGAATGGTAGAAGCAATCCCCCTACGAGTCCAACCCGCCCTGACCATCCCGGTAGAAGAGCGAGAAATCAGCCCAATACCCCGGGTAAGTCTTGGCGACGCAGGCGGGGTTGAGCACCCTCACGTTCGGCCGCCTCAACCCGATCAGGGAGAGGGACATGGCCATGCGGTGATCGTCGTAGGTCTCAAAAGCAACTGGCGGCGCATCATCAGAGCAGTCAAGGCCATCTACCGGCGGCGTAATGGTGAGCGCCGCAGGGTCGCCCGCCGCGCCGACATCGACGCGTACGCCCACTTTGCTCAGTTCGGCGCGCAGGGCTTCGATCCGGTCCGTCTCTTTCACCCGCAGAGTTCCGAGTCCGCGCAGGACCGAAGTTCCGGGCGCAAAGCAGGCCACCGCCGCGAGGCTCATCGCGGCGTCGGGCATGTCGCTCATGTCCGCCATGATGGGCGCAAGCCTCGACGGGCCGACGACCTGGATTGATGACCGGGGCGTTCGCCGTTCAATCGCACGCGCGCCCATCCGCCGCAGCAGCACCGCAAAGTCAGAATCGCCCTGAAGGGAGTTGTCGTCAAGATCCAGCACCTTTGACCGTGCGCCGGCCACCATCGCCGCGGCGGCCCAGAAATAGGTCGCTCCGCTCGCATCCGGCTCTACGTCGTATGTGAAGGCCGAGAGGCTGGGCCTGCCTGTTCCTGCGTCAACCGCGGCGGGATGAACCCGAATCACTCTCTGATCCGCCGATGTCTGAACCTCAACGCCCAGGCGGCTCAGCAGACCGACCGTCATGGCCACGTACGAAGCGCTTGTCGCCGGCGCCCCAAGACGCACCGTCAATCCATGCTCAAAGAACGGCGCCGCGAGGAGCAGTGCCGAGATGAACTGGCTTGATTGCGTCGCGCCGATCTCAAGGCTTCTTGCTGCTACACCGCCGGAAGGGGGCGTGATTCGCAGCGGTGGGCACCCGGGTGTGCCAAGATATTCGATTTCGGCCCCGAGCAGTCCCAGCAACGCGCCCAACTCGCCGATGGGCCGCTGGCGCATGCGTTCGTTCCCGTCGATTACGGTGGGGCGCGGGCTCAGCAGCGCGGCCGCCGCGAGAAAGCGCACCGCCGTTCCAGCGTTATTCAAGTTCAGCGAGGCCTCTTCGCCCGTGACGCACCAACGGCCGTTTGTGCCGGTGACAGCCAACTCCCCCGGCCGCGTGCGATCGAACGTTGCCCCCAGCACGCTCAGCGCCTGCATCATCCTTTGCGCATCATCCGCGTCCAGCAGCGGCCCCACCAGTCTGCTCGTGCCCAAGCCCAGCGCCGCCAGCAAGAGCGCTCGGTTCGTCAGGCTCTTGGAGCCGGGCGGCCGCACCTCGACTTCAAAGGCCTCGTTGTCGGCACCCCTGACCGAAGCCAAGGTTGGAATATGCATCAAGGCTGGCAGAGAGCCCACCGGCCGCAGGAACTCGGAAATTCGGCCCTCCGGGTCACCCACGGCCCGTGCCCTCACCCGGAGTATCGTCGCGACGGAAAACCGCAACAACATCCTCAATCGGCACGACGAACAGCCTGTTGTCCCCTTCAAGATCGACCGGGATGGCGTGCTTGGGGTTGAAGAGCACGCGGTCATAGCGACGAATCGGGTAGTCGGTATCCCGCTCGACCTGCGCCGATACCGCCACGATCCGGCCTGTCAGCGTGGGAATCTCGATCTTGTCGGGCAGGTGAATCCCTGCTTTGGTCTGTTTGCGGTCGTCGTCCTTGCGGATCAGCACCCGCTTGCCGATCGGTTCCACAACTTCCAGGGCTCGCGCGGCGCGGGCGCCCCGCTGCGGTTCGGGCGTCGTCATGGCGTAGTGTACGCGGATGGCAGCGGAGTACCCTCACCCTTACACCCCATCATGCGGGCTGACACTCAACCCGCCAGGAGAACAGCGCGTGCACGACATGCCGGAACTTCGCCGCCTCATCAAGGACGTGCCCGACTATCCCAAGCCCGGGATCGTCTTCAAAGATTTCACGCCCCTCCTTGCCGATCCGCGCGGCCTTGCCCTCGCCGTTGAACTCATGGCAAACCCCTTCCGCACGCAGAGGGTTGATCTTGTTGTGGGGGCCGAATCGCGCGGCTTCATCTTCGGCATCGCCATCGCCCAGGCACTCTCTGCCGGCTTCGTGCCCGTGCGAAAGGCCGGCAAACTCCCCCGGGCGGTCCGCGGCGTCTCCTACGAACTCGAATACGGCACCGATCGCCTCGAGATGCACGCCGATGCGGTCGCTCGAGGGGTGCGTGTGCTGATTGTCGATGATCTTCTCGCCACCGGGGGCACTCTGGCCGCCTGCTCGCGTCTGATCAGCGAATGCGGCGGAGACACGGTCGGACACACCGTCCTCATCGAACTCACCGCGCTCAAAGGCCGCTCCAAACTTCCCGACCAGGCCTTGGTCCACAGCGTTCTCGAATACTGACATCTCCCGATCATTCGACATCTTTGTCACGTGCCAGCACCCCTCCCCAGGCCAATCACCATGCCACTTTTACTCCCTCCACGCGGCTTTTCTGGCTTCGCAGAGCCGATTGCAGCCTATTGGAGGGTGTTACCGCGTGACCCGCTTGTCTGACAGGGCTATCATGTAGGCCCCGCTTGTCGCGGGCGTGTTAGGAAGAGGTTCGCCATGTCGCAGTCACTCATCGAATCACTCAACGCCGAAACCATCAAGAAGAACGTTCCGCTCTTCGGGGTTGGCGACACGGTCAATGTCTCCTTCCGCATCGTCGAAGGCGACAAAGAGCGTCAGCAGGTCTTCCAAGGCGTCGTCATTTCGCGTAAGGGCCGCGCCATCGGCGAGATGGTCGTCGTTCGCAAGATCGTCGATGAAGTCGGCGTTGAGCGCATCTTCCCGCTCAACTCGCCCATGGTCGCCAAGATTGAAGTCGTCCGCCGCGGCGATTCGAGGCGTGCCAAACTCTACTACCTCCGCGACCGCACCGGCAAATCTCGCCGCCTGCGCGACCGCCGCCGCGGCCTCAAGCACGTTGATGCCGCCAAGAAGTCCGATGGCGTCAAGGTCTGATTTTCCAGACCTGTACACTCAGTTCTCCCACGAACCTCCGGCCAGCCCGTAGGTTTTTTTTCGTGCACGCCGCGCCGTACCCTCGCCCATGCGCGCACTCGTCATCTCCAGCAAGGGCAACCCCGTCTCTCCGCAAGCGCAGTTCCGCACCGATTGGCCAGAGCCCGATGCGCCGCGCCCCGGCTGGGTCGTCATACGCACCCTCGCCACCGCGTTCAATCAGATGGATCTCTGGGTCGGGCGAGGCGTTCCCGGGCTGGAACTCACATACCCGCGCGTTTCCGGCTGCGATGCCTGCGGCGTTGTTGAACGCGTGGGAGAAGGTGTCGATCCCGCCTGGATCGGCCGCAGGGTCATCGTCAATGCCGCGCTGCGACTGCCCGAGCGTCAATCGCCCGACGACCCGCCCGCCACCACGCTCACCCCCAACTACGAACTCATCGGCGAACACCACAACGGCATGCTCGCCGAACTCTTCGCGGCGCCCGCCGCCAACCTCGCGGATGTCGGCCAGGCAGACCCAGTCGAAGGGGCGGCCTTCGGGCTCTGCGCGCTCACGGCCTGGTCCATGATGATCACCAAGGGCCAACTCCGTGCTGGTCAGAGTGTTCTCATCACCGGCATCGGTGGCGGGGTCGCCACCGCCGCCCTCGCCATCGCGATCCACGCCGGCTGCCGCGTCGCGGTTACGAGCCGTCACCAATGGAAACTCGACAAGGCCATCGCCCTCGGTGCGCATGCGGGCTTCCTCGACTCTGGCCAGGACTGGTCGCGCGAGGTGCGTGCCTGGACAGCCAAGCGCGGCGTAGATATGGCCGTCGATTCATCCGGCAAAGCCACGCACCTCAACTGCATCAAGAGCCTCGCCCGGGGCGGCGCGTATGTCACGCCCGGGTGCACCAGCGGCCCCGACGCCGTCACAGACCTCGCCCGCATCTTCTGGAACCAACTCCGTCTGCTGGGCTCCACCATGGGCAGCAACGACGAGTTCAAGGAAGTTGTTTCTCTCTTCCGCCGGGGCTTGCTCAGGCCCGTGATCGACTCTGTCTTCCCCGCGCAGGATGGACGCAAGGCGTACGAGCGTATCGAGGCCGCGGAACAGTTCGGTAAAGTTGTTGTGACGTGGTGACGACCCGTGACCCGCGCCGCCTCAAGCCCCCTGCCCGGCGGTGCGCAGTTTCTCGATCGTTCCCGTGGTGCTCTTGCCTTCTACAAGATCGACCAGCGCCACCCTTCCGCCGTATGACTCGACAAAGGCCCCGCCGACAACTCCCTCGCGTGTGTAGTCGCCGCCCTTCACCAGCACGTCGGGCCGCACGGCCTCGATGAGCCGCATCGGCGTATCTTCGCTGAAGACGGCCACCGCCCCGACACACCCCAGCGCCGCCAGCACCCGCGCCCGGTCGTCCTGCGAGTTGACAGGACGTGAAGGGCCCTTCAGCCGGCGTACCGAGGCGTCGTCGTTGATCGCGACCACAAGAAAATCGCCCAGCGCCGCCGCACGTTCGATCAGCGTCACGTGCCCGCTGTGCAGCACGTCGAAGCACCCGTTCGTGAACACGATCTTCTCGCCTGCCCGACGGCGCGCCGACACCTCGGCGCTGAGCAACTCGGGCGAGCGCACCTTGCCCGACAGCGCCCCGCTCTGCGTGAGCAGCGCGTGCTGCACCTGCTCAAAGGCGATGGGCTGCACCCCGAACACTTCGACCTCAAGCCCCGCGCCGGCGTTGGCAAACATCACCGCGTCGCGCCAAGCCATGCCGTTCGCCCGCGCCGCCGCCAGACCCGCCAGGAACATATCGCCCGCGCCCGTCACGTCATAGACATCCCGCGCGATCGTCGGCACCGCAAGAGGCTCCTTGCCCCGTTCCAGCAGCAGCGCGCCGTGACGATCAAGCGTCAGCACCACCGCTTCAAGGTCGCACACGCTCATGAGTCCGTGCGCCAGCGCTGCGTTGTGCGCGGCAGAGGCCGACTCGCACGTCCTGATCCCCGTCGCCGTTTCTGCCTCTGTGCGGTTCGGTGTGATCGCCGACGCCCCCCGGTACCGCGAGTAGTCGCTCAGCCGTGCGGGGTCGACAAACACGGGCTTCCCCGCGGCGCGGGCCATGTCGATCACGGCGCGGCACACCGCCGGCGAGCACACCCCCTTGGCGTAGTCCTCGATACACACGGCATCCACGCCCGCCAACGCACGCGAGAACGCCGCGAGCATGCTCGCCGCGGCCGCTTCCCCGACGGGCTCGCGCGATTCATAATCCAGCCGGAACATCTTCTGCGGGTGGCGTGCCTGCGCGAGCCCGATCAGGTTCTGCTTGAGCGTTGTCGGTCGCGTCGCGTCGGTCACGATGCCCGAGGTGTCAACCCCGCCCGCGCCAAGCGAGCCGCGCAACTGCCCAGCGCCGGCGTCTTCGCCGACGACGCCGAACGCCAGCACCTCGCCCTTGAGCGCCCGCAAGTCAAGGCACACATTGGCCGCACCGCCGGCGCGGCTCTCTGTTCGCCGCACGTGCAGCACCGGCACGGGCGCATCCGCCGATAGGCGCTCCGCGTCGCCGTAGACCATTTGATCCAGCATGAAGTCGCCCACCACCGCCACGGTGAAGGGCCGCCACGCGGCGAGTGACCCGAGCAAGTTCGCTGGCTCATCGGCAGACTGAAGAGGAGAGGGCATCGCCACCATTGTAAGGTCACGCGCCCCCCTGTGCGGCGCTACCCGGCATCGCGGGAAAGACCCGCGCACGCGAGCACACGCCCGCTGATCGCCGCTTCCCCCTCGATAAACTCCAGGGCCAGCAGGGGGCGAACCACGGGACACGGCCACGCGGCCGCGGCGACCCGACCGAGTTTCGACCAGTCCTTCTCGGTGACAAGAATGGCGTCCGCATGCGCCGATTCCGCGAGCCGCGTCAGCCTCTCGACGGTGCCCGCCGCGTAGGGGTCGTGATCTTTGAGCACCAGCGAGCCAACCGGCTCTGCGCCGATCCGCTGCGTTGCCTGGTCGAGAAAGGCCTCGGGGTTGCCGATTGCGCACGACACGACCACCCGCTTGCCCGCGAGCCAGGGTGTCGGCAGGTGGGAGTCTTCGGGGTTGGCGGTGCGCAGGCCCCGCCACGCGTGCCGCGCCGTAGCGATGACCGCCCTCGGGGCTGTCCCGCGAACGCGCTCGGCCAGCGTGCCAGCGCCGGGCGCATCGGCGCGCGTGATGACGACCGCATCGGCCCGCGAGAGCGAAGCCACGGGCTCGCGCAGCCATCCGGCGGGAAGCAGCCGGTCTTCGAAGGGCGAGCGGGTAGCATCGACAAGCACGATGTCGAGCGCTCGCGCCAGCCGCCGGTGCTGGAAGCCGTCGTCGAGCACCACGACGTCAACACTCTGCCCGCGCGATGTCTTGAAGAGTTCTCGCAGGCCCGCCGTTCTATCCGGGCGAGCGATGATCGGCAGGTTTGCGCAGGCGCGGAGGTACTCCTGCGCTTCGTCAGAAAGTTCCCCCCGGCCGCGGGGCGCGCCATACCCTCGCATCGCCACACAGGGATCAAACCCCGCCCCTCGAAGCGTCGAAACAACGTGCATGACCATCGGTGTTTTGCCGGTGCCGCCCACCGAGAGGTTGCCCACGCTGATCACCGGGCGATCGACGGATTCAACGCCGCGCCCGCGATCAAACCGGCGGTTTCGTGCCGCGATGACCCCGCCGTAGCACCATGCCGCGACGCGGCCCAGCGGGCCCGGCAGCGGCGGTGATGGCGCGGCGGTTGATGTCACGCTTTGCGGTCCGGCGGCGCAGCGGCCGGCCGCAGCACACCTTCGCGCAGGCGCGTGCGTTCGCTGTTGCCAAGCCGCCACGTGTTGAAAAGGTCGAGCACCGCCAGCACCAGCACCAGCAGGATCATCGCGACGACACCCACCCATGCCAGCGTAAACAGGCGGGTCTCGGCGGGCGTGACCACCGCGAAGGCGTAGAACAGAAGCGGGATCGTCACGATCATGAGCGAGCCGGTGGCCAGGCGGATGCGCCGGCGGCTGGCCGGCATCTCGGCGCGGCGCAGCGACACAAGGTGCAGCGCGACAACGATGAAGGCCAGGGCAGCGACCGGCCCGGCGAGCCACATGGGCGCGATGGGATTGGCGCTGTCGAAAGCCGGGAGGAGCGTCTGCGTGCTGGGCATGGTGGCGTGCCGTTCGGGCGCCGGCGGGGCACGCACCCCGCGGAGACACGAGTCACACGCGGGCCGCGTCCTGCTCGGGCCGGGCCATCGTAGACAAATGCCGGCGCAGCGCCTCCACCGGCAGACCCATGATTGTGTGCGGGTCGCCGGAATAGGTGATGGGCCAGCCCGCGCCCGTGCGGTCGCGCAGGTTGTAGCCGCCCGCCTTGCCCTGCCACTCTCCGGTGGCGACATACGACGCGATCACCTCGTCCGGGATCATGCCCCAGCGGACGGTGGCACGCTCGTGGAAGATCCGGCGGTGGGTGCGGTCGGCCCCGCGGGAAATAATCGCAACGCCCGTGATGACATCGTGCTCACGCCCGACAAACGAGCGCAGCATCTGCTCGGCCTCCCAGGCATCGGTGGGGGTGCCGACGACCTGCCCGTCGAGCACGCAGACGGTGTCTGCGCCGATGACGGTGGCGTCGGGGGTCTCCTGCGCTTTGGCCCAGGCTTTGAGATAGGCCAGGGCGCAGACCCATTGCGAGGGCGACGTGTGCGCCCCGGGGGCGAGGGCGCCATCTTCGAAGCCTGGGTAGTGGGCTTCGTGGGCGATGCCCGCTTCGTCGAGCAGCGACCGCCGGCGCGCAGAGCGACTCGCGAGGATGATCCTCGCGGGGCTCGCTGGCTGGGCTGGTGCGCCGACGGTGTTCATGAGAGTCTGGCCTTGCGAAAACCGGTGCGAGACGTCGTGGGTGCTCAGACACATCGCGGGCTCCTTCGAGTTCGCTGGTGTCCTGATCTGAGGGGGAACGGGGTGCGGCCGATGAGGCTCGGTCGCGGGGAGATCGGTACTACGAACGGCGGTGGGTGCGGGTGCGGACGAAACCGGGCCCGACTTTGAATATCGAACAGCGCGTGCTCCCGGCCGCACTTTCGGGCCACCGGCGGCGCGCGCCGCGTCGGAGCGAACCGGGCCGGGCTCTCGTACTGTCTGGGCATGAAGGTTCATCTGGTTCAGTCCGATGTTTCTTGGGAAAACGCCGACGCCAACTTCGCGGCAACACTCGATCTGCTCAAAGATGTTTCCGTCGCGCGGGGCGATCTGATCCTGCTTGCAGAGATGTTTGATACCGGCTTTTCCTTCAAGATCGAGCGGACGGCCGACCGCGAGGGAAAAACGCTGGATTTCCTGCGTGGGCTCGCGTCGCGCACGGGCGCGTGTGTTCAGGGGGGCAGAACAGTGCCGGCCCCCGGCGCTGACGGGCTGGGCCGCAATGTCATGACGGTGGTGGGGCCCGATGGCCGGGTGCTCGCCGAGTACGTCAAAGTCCATCCGTTTCAACGCGAGTCTGAGCGATTTGAGCCCGGCCGCGCGGTGCTCACCTACACCTGGGGCGGTTCTGATCTGCCCATGACGGTGTGCCCCGCCATCTGCTATGACCTGCGCTTCCCCGAGTTATTCCGGCGGGGCCTGCAACGCGGGGCGGAGATGTTCACGCTGGGTGCCTGCTGGCCGGAGGCGCGGGCGCACCACTGGCGGGCGCTGCTCATCGCCAGAGCGATCGAGAATCAGGCCTTTGTCGCCGGGGTCAACAGGGTCGGCAGCGATCCGGTGCTGAAGTACAAGGGCGGATCGATGGTCATCGGGCCGCGCGGCGAGGTGCTGGCTGAAGCGGCTGACACGCCATGCGTGCTCTCGGTGGAGATCGACCCGGCCGAGGTTCGTTCGTGGCGCAGCGCGTTCAGCGCATGGCGCGACACACGGTTGATGTGACAACACGCACGCCGAAGGCGAAAATCAGGGTGTGGTGCCCGGGGGCAGGCCGCGCTGACCACCCTGAACTTCGCCGCTCTGCTGGAGTTGCTGCAGAGTGTCCGGCGGTGGGGATCGAAGGGCGAACCAGTAGATCAGGAAGATGCCGATGACGAGGAGGGCGCCGGCGATGCCGAGTTTGATTTTGTCGGCGTCTGACTTGATGAGTCCGGACATGAGAGTCACCTCGGTGTGTGACGGGAAAAGGCGAAAAAATGCGGCTGAGAGGACTTGAACCTCCACGGGGGTGAGCCCACTAGAACCTGAATCTAGCGCGTCTGCCAATTCCGCCACAGCCGCAGCGGGAAGGGAGAGAGTGTATGTCGGGTGCGTGCGGTAAGCCAAGCGCGGCGCCCAAGGCAAGGGCCACTTTGCACGGGTGCCCACCCGGATCAGGCGAGCAGGTCGGGGCGGCGCTCGGCGGTGCGGGCCAGGCGCTGCGCCAACCGCCACTGGGCCACTTTGCCATGGTCGCCGCTCAGCAGGATGTCGGGCACCTGGGCGCCCATCCAGTCACGGGGGCGCGTGTAGTGCGGGCAGTCGAGCAGGCGACGGCCGGCGGCCTCGTCGGGTGAGAAACTGTCCGCCTGGTTCGAGAGTTCATCGCCCAGGGCGCCGGGCTGAAGTCGTGTCACCGCGTCGATGAGCACCATCGCGGCGAGTTCGCCGCCGCTGAGGACATAGTCCCCGATGCTGATTTCGAGCGGTGCGAGGCGCTCGATGACACGCTCGTCGATGCCCTCGTAATGGCCGGCGATGAGCAGGAGCCTTGGTCTGGCGGCGAGCGACTCGACCAGGGCCTGCGTGAGAGGCACGCCCTGCGGCGTCAGCAGGATGCGCGTGGCGGGGCGGGGGTCTTGCGCTTCGGCGGCGTGGACCGCGTCCCACAGCGGTTGGCACATCATCACCATGCCGGGGCCGCCGCCGAAGGGTCGGTCGTCGGTTTTCTTGTGTTTGTTGTCGGAGAAGGCCCGGATATCGGTGGCCACGAGTTCGATGAGGCCAGCGGCGGAGGCACGCCCCGGGATGCTCACGGCCAGCGCGGCGGGGGGCTGCGCGGCGAACATCTCCGGGAAGGTTGTCAGAACGTCAATGCGCATGGGAACGCGTGTAGGGTTGCAGGGGCAAGGGCAAGAAAAAACCCCGGGCCGCAGGGCCCGAGGCGTGAGATCGGTCGGAGGGAACACCGGCGGGAATCGCTCAGGCTGTCGCGGCCTTTTCGGCTTCGGCGGCTTTGGCCGCGGCGAGTTTGGCTGCAACGCGGTCGCGGTCGCGCTTGCGATCGGCCTCCCAGGCGGCAACATCAATGAGGTTGCGCTTGGCGAGGAAGTCGCGGACGGTGTCGCTGGGCTGGGCACCCTTGCCGAGCCAGAACTTCACGCGTTCGTCGTTGATGAACAACTGCTTGGCGGGATCGGTCTCGAGGGGGTTGTACCACCCGAGGTTCTCGAGGGCGGGGCCGTCACGGCGCGTGTGCTTTTCCACCGCGGAGATGCGGTAGAAGGGACGGTTGCGACGGCCAAAGCGCTGCATGCGGATACGGACCAACGTGAAACCTCCTGGGCGGCTTTCCGAGCCGCCGCGTGTGTGGGGCCTGAATGATAGCCGCTTCCCCCGCCGGGGCTAGGGCGGGCGAGGGGGGTGTACGGATTTCGTCCTTTTGTGTGGAAGGCGACAGAGCGTCGCAAGGAGAAGGCAGATCTGATGGTGGGGGAGTTAGACCGGACGGGTTCGGGTGGCATTAGGGTGTGGCGGCGCAACTGAAGTGCAGGCGGGAGAAAGGGTGAAGGAGGGAGACACTGGCTGAAAGGGAGATGTTCTCAAAAGCCGCGGACTTCCCAGATGACGAGGAAGTTCTTGGTGTCGGTGCCGTCATGGGCCGGGGTTCAGGAGCACACGCTCGACCGCGACCGGCCCTGACTGTCCACTCGGGCAACTCGAACACTGTGCCCATGCCACACCGCTCAGCCCCAACAAACTCGATGCGACAGCAATCTTAAATCCACGCATGATTCGGGTCTCCTTCGCCGTGCACACAGGAGACCAAGAAACACACCCGCCGGTGCGCACGTTGATGCGGCGGGGACAACACTGGCGATCCGAAGTCCGAACTCAAACGTCGGAATATGGGGATACTCTGCTCCTCCAGCATTCCTTACATCATCTACTAGGAATGCCTGAAACGCATTCGCCGACCAATAGGACCCGTCCTGAACACGAAAGCGTTCTCCCCCAATCAGCTCTCTGACGCTCTCTGTCCACTCTTTCGTCCCTCCAGCCATGTCGTACAGGCCCCAGGGCGAGACGGTTGCGTATGAGCCCAGCGGGATCGCAAACGGGCTGGGGGTCGTGAACCCCGCGTTCGCTTCGCCGACTCCCCCCATCGACGGCGGCGGGCCGTACACGTATGGTGTGTCGCTACCATTGCTGTACTGCCACCAGCCGCCGGTGGTGCCATCGCCGTTCAACTTGTTCGGGTCGTAGTGCGCGGCCTTCAACCACTCGTCCCACGTCGGTATCCAGTAGCGTGCATCCGGGTGCCGCGCCAACTGGTCCGTGAAAATGCCGCCGTTGAAGCCGAAGGTGCTCACATCGTACGCGCCGTTCATAAACGCACTACGGTCGGTGCTCTTGTCGTTGTGCAGCCAGTTGCAGTACATCGCCGCCATGCGCCACGAAATGTTGCCGACAGGCATCATCTCGTTGCCCGCGGGCACTGCCCAGCGCAGGCCGCCCGGCGTGTTTGGTGTTGTGGCCGTGGCGCCCCAGTGACCCGGAGGCCGCAGGTGCGGAAAGAACCCATCCGAGCGGTCGTAGGCAGCGTTGAAGAACTCGACCCACTGCGCGGTGGTGACCTCAAACTTGCCCAGGCGGTATTCGTAGTCCACCCCGCCGCGCCCGTTGACAAAGTCGCTGGGGAAGATGGACTGGTACGGCGCGTTGCCGGGGTGCGTGATGGTGACAAACTCGATGCCGCTGGGGTCGTTCTGTGCGACAGCGCACGGGGCGATGAGGGCGAGGGAGGCGAGGGTGGTGAGCGCCTTCTCGCGGCGATGGGTGGAGCGCGTGGTCATGGCGTGGCCTTGCCTACGGGCTTCTGGCATGAGGCCGCGCCACATCGTCGCCTGCGGAGCATACGCCCCACAAGCGAACCTACGAAGACCAGAGCCGTGCCCGGACTGGGCACAGCGGCTGCCACGCGCAGCCCGTGAAATAGACTCGGCGCACTTGGAAATTCCCCACCGAGTGCGTAGATTACATCGATACCAACCACGCCTGCCGTCCAGTGTGTGCCAGCGATGGTGCGGTATTTGACGCCACCGACCGTTCGTACCGTTTCAGTGAACTCGGATGTTGCCCCCGCCATGTCGAGCAGGCCCCAGGGGGATTGCACATCCGGGTAGGCACCCAGTGGAATCCTGAAGTGCCCACCCCCTGGAATATCGAACCCCGTGTTGGCCTGCCCCTGGCCCGGCGGGCCATGGATGAGCGGCACGTTGGTGGCCGCGGGTGTGTTCCACCACCATCCGCCCACACCCTGGCCGCCGTGGTTGGGGTCGTAGAAGCCGGCTTTGATCCATTCGTCGAGCGAGGGGATCCAGTATTTCGCATCCGGGTGGCGCGTGTGCTGGTCGGTGAATACGTTGGTTCCCGGCGCATAGCCAAAGGTGCTGACGTCGTACGCGCCGTTCATCACCGCGCTCAGGTCGGTGCTCTTGTCGTTATGCAGCCAGTTGCAGAACATCGCGGCGGCACGCCACGATGCCCCGCTCACGGGGAAAAGGCCCGCATCCGGTGCGTTGCTGAGAACAAAGCGGGGCGAAGCCCCTGCACCGCGGTCTGAAGCGCCCCAGCGTGCCGGGATCGTGACGTGCGGCACGCGGCCGTAGAAGAGGTTGTAGAACTCCAGCCATTGGGCGGTGGTCACCTCGGTGCGGCCGATGCGGTATTCGTACGACACGCTGCCGCGCCCGGTGACGGCGAAGTTGTTGTCAGGCCCTGAATAGGCCGGGTTGTTGACCGCCCCGATGGTGACAAAGTCGATGCCGCTGGGGTCGATCTGCGCGACAGCGCACGGGGCGAAGAGGGCCAGGGCTGAGAGGGATGTGCAAAGACGTGACTGCATGGGGAGAGCCCGTGGGCGGGGAGGGTGCGCCTGAAGGGAATATGCCACATGGAGGGGCTGGGTGCCACGAAAATCGTCCGGAATAGGCGCAGAAGGCCGAAAACCACCTGTTTATGGGTGAAGATGGGGGGAATGGGGTGAGTTCGGCTGAAAAAAAGCGGCATTCGGGACCCCTGAACAACCCATGTCCGGCCGGGGTGGAGAAGTGTCGCAAGCATCGATCTTGGCCGCGCCGCTTCGCGGCGCCGAGAGAGTGTGTGAGAATGCGTACCGGGGGTGCCGCTGCGCGGCTACCCCCGGCAGTTAACCACCACGGCTTCGCCGTGGCAAGAGGCGGGTGCGTGAAAGCGCATGATCGCGCGTTTGACATCGGTGTCTCGTCGCGGCCCCTCGCGCGGCATGGCGAAGCGCCATACGCGCGGCACCCGAAGCGCCATGCCGCTGCACCCGGCAGAAGAGAAGCAGAAGAACACAGGCTCAGAGACCTGTGCCACCAGACGAAGTACATGGAAGGGAAGAACGCAGGTCGGTGGGCAATGTCGTAGGGTTCATCGCACATCGGGCGGTGGCATGGCGGCCCTGCCGGTGGAGATCGCAGCGAGGCCGGGTGTGCAAAAAATCGAGTGCCTTCGCGCAAGGTGGGGCGGGGTGAGACGCAGACTGAGTGCTGCGAGTATCAGCCCGCGGAGTACCGGGACGTGTGTTCCGGACGCGGGCTCATCCCCGGGGCGTTGGTTCATGCAGAGGAAGGGACCGGCCTGCGGCCAGAGATTGAAGATACACTGCCAGTGACAGGGCGGTCAATCGGGGGGGTGCGAGACTCACGCCGGAAACATCTCGGGGTGCTCATGCGAGCCGGGCATGAGCGGCGTTGATGCGGCTCTTGTCAAGAAGAGTGCACGCTGGGCATTGAGATCATGGTTCGTAGTAATCGCGGATGGAGCGACCCTTGTAGGTGTAGAGACGGTCTCGGAAGGATGAGACTTCGCGGAAGTTACGGGGCGGTTCTTCCCAGGCATCAAGGTACATGCGGATGAGGCCTGAGTCTGCTTTGACCCAGCGGGCGTGACCGTCGGCGAAGCCGGCGTTGTAGCCCTCGGTGGTGTGGTTGTTCCAGGGGTCTGGCCAGTTGTTGATTCCATCGGCGCGGCCAACCTGATCGGGGATGATCGACTCGTCGTTGTCGTTGTCGATGAAGAGCAGGGCCCGCTGGGGGAAGAGGGCAGTGATGTTCGACTTGAGAACGTTCTCGGTTGCCATGAGGCGCAGTTCGGCGGCCTCGGGGCCGGTCCAGCCGAGTTGGTTGCCCACGGTGCCGCGGTCGGGGCCCCAGACGACAATGCCGTCGGGGTATCGGCCCGCATTGAACCAGCCGCGCGTTTCGTAACTGTGGCCGCCGCCGTCGTCGTTTTTGTCGCGTGCGGCCCAGAAGAGGTCGCGTGCGAAGTCGCGCGGGTATGGGGAAGGGGGGTTCTCGCCGAGTTCATCGGCGAGGGTGAAGTTGGTGCGGACGCGGTTGCGCGTCGAGGGGCAGATGGCGACCTGGTAGTTGTCGATGTAATCGGGGAAGAACCACCCGATGTTGTCCTCCCAGTCAAAGACGGCGGGGATGAAGACGCCGGAGCGCGTGTCGTTGGCGTACGCGGCAGATGCGATGGAGAGTTGGCGGATGTTGGCGAGGCACTTGGCGCGGCGGCCGCCTTCACGGGCCTTTCCGAGCGAGGGGAGGAGGAGCCCGATAAGCAGCGCGATGACGGCGATGACGACGAGAAGTTCGATGAGGGTGAAGCCGCGCCGGGACATAGCGAAAGCCTAGCGCGATTGTGGGTCGGCTTCCCGCGGGAGGGTGGGTATCATGCGTGAGTTGGGCGGGCGAGCCTCTCCGGGAGAATCAGGCATGAACATGGTGAAGCGCGTGGCATGTGTGGCGGGCTTGGCGGCGGGGTTGGCGTGCACAGCGGCCGCGCAGCCGACGGTGGGGATCGATCTCTCCGGGGTGAGCATTTCATCGCTCTCGGCAAGCCCGCCGGACGTGGTTCGGAGCAGCGCCCCGGCGACGATCTCGGCGGCGAGCGGGTATCAGTACACGTTCAACCCGACAGTTCGGGGGACGGGGCTGCTCGGCGCGCTCTTGATTCCGACGGCGACGCCGCTGGGTGATGTGCTCAACTCGTTTGTTCCCGGGCAGTATCGGGTTGTGACGGGGGCGATGCGCAACCCGAGCGGCACGCGGCCGGCGCGGGTGTACTTTGAGCGAGTCGGGGGGACTTTTTCCGGGTTGACCCTCAGCCTGACGCTGGCGCTCGAGATTGACAGCGCGGGTATCGCGCAGGCGGCGGTTCGGAACATCACCAAGCCGGTGGGGGTGGGGCTGAGCATCACGGCGGGTGGCGCGACAATATCGACGTGGACACCGCCGCCCCCTGTGGTGAGTGAGTGGCACTTTCAGGGCGACTTGCTCTCGGTGAGAGAGAACGGCCTGGCGCCCGCTTCGGGCCCCTCGAAACTCAGGTACCTGGATGATGCGGCGTTCGGGCCGATTCTTGGCGGGCCGGGGCAGACCGGGGAGTTTCCGAGCACGCCCACACCGCACGGGGTCACGGCGGCGCAGTCGGCCTTTGGGCTCACGTCTGGGTTTGGCATTCCGGGCCCGGGGGGCGTGGACACGGTGGTGTATCGCACGAGCCCGACGCGGAATCTGAGCGACCCGGGGAACCGTGCACTCTCGCGCGGGATCGGGCTGCTGATGTGGCCCAACACGCGTGACTTCTGGCCGGATGACAAGATCGCGCAGTGGACGATGGTGTGGGACTTATTCATCCCGGCGTCGTCGTGGAATACGGAATGGCCGGTGGCGCTGATCGAAGACAACCACAACAACGACGACCGCGCGGATTGCCTGATACGGCAGGTTGGGGGCGCGGGGTCGATCGGCTACGACGTGGCACCGGGTGAGTATGTGGCCTCGTCGCTGATCGGGCCGGATCGCTGGATGCGGCTGGCGCTGGTGAGTGATGGGTATCTCACGGGCGAGGGCCGGCTGTACGTCGATGGGCAGTTCATCGGCACGACATCGGGGAGTTGGGTGTACAACTCGACGAAGTCGGCCGATCCGCGGTATGGGGATGTGTCGACCGGCCAGCAGCAGGGCACGCCTGTGCCCCCCGCGTCGTGGAGCGCGTGGGGCGAGTTCCCGAACCCATGGGTGGTGGCGCCCAACTCGGGCAACCCGGCACCGATGGCATCAACAATGTGCCTCTTCGCGGATCTTCAAGGTCGGGGCGAATCGGTGTACATCGCGGGCTTGATGTTCACAGACGAGGCGCTGACGGGTCAACAGGTCGCCGCTCTGGGCGGCGTGAACCCGCTGGGTATTGTGTATCTGCGCGATGATGGGGGCGGGCGGTGCATCGCGGACTACAACGAGGACGGTGGTGTAGACGGCGCGGACGTTGAAGCCTTCTTCCTGGACTGGGAAGCGGGCGACGCGAACGCCGACGTGAACGAGGACGGCGGCGTAGACGGTGCGGACGTCGAGGTCTTCTTCATCGCGTGGGAAGAGGGGGGCTGCTGAGCGAGTGGGTCAGTCGCGGTCGCGCCTGGCCGCGGTCTTGCGGCCGGTGATTTTGCGCGAGACGGTTTGGCGTGAAAGGCCCTTGCCCGAGGGTGGGGGCCTGAGTTGCCCGCGGAGTTCGCAGGCGGTGCCGAACTCTGCGCAGATCGGGTGTTGCCCGCAGCATGTGCCGCGCGCTGAGCAGGCACGCCGGCCGTGCCAGATGAGCATGTGCGAAACGCTGCACCAGGCATCGCGCGGGAAGAGGGCCATGAGGTAGCGCTCGACCTGCGCGACGGTGGCACCCCTGGGGGCGAGGTCGAGGCGGGCGCTGAGCCGCTCGATGTGCGTATCGACGACGAAGCCGACGTTGATGCCGAAGGCGTTTCCGAGCACGACGTTGGCGGTTTTGCGCGCCACGCCGCGCAGGGAGAGGAGGTCGTCCATGTTCTGAGGAACACGGCCGCCGAATCGCTCGACCACGGCGGTCATGGCGGCGTGGATGGATTTGGCCTTGTTGCGGAAGAGGCCGATGGACTTGATGAAGGGCTCGATCTCTTCCGGGGAGGCGTTGGCGTAGTGGGCGGGGGTCGGGAAGCGAGCGAAGAGGGCGGGGGTGGCTTTGTTCACGCCGGCGTCGGTGG
The DNA here is from genome assembly GCA_019636615.1 of Phycisphaeraceae bacterium. Taxonomy (GTDB): domain Bacteria; phylum Planctomycetota; class Phycisphaerae; order Phycisphaerales; family UBA1924; genus UBA2402. The sequence goes on from JAHBXF010000002.1 coordinate 516,055, forward strand.
CCTGAGCGGAGAGGATGGTGGCGACGAGGAGTTCATGCGGGTTGGAGTAGTTGAGTTCGCAGACTGCGTCGGGGTAGTGCTTCTGGAGTGCCGCGAGGAGGGATTGGGCGCGTGCCAGACGGGCCGGGCTGATCTTGGGCAGATCGAATGGGATCGGCTCGGGCATGGTGGTTCAGCCTTCGGGTGGGGTGTGCGGTGGCTGGGGTGGTGCGTCTGAAAGGGGGTGAGCGCCTTGGACGGGTCGCCAGGCGGCGAGGATGACGCCCAGAGCAACAAGGAGCGAGAGTGAGACGAGCAGGCGTGTGGAGCGGGGGTGGTCGGCGTCGAAGGCCTGCTGCGAAGAAGCCGCGAGGGAGAGATCGCCGGATTGTGACGCGTGCCAGTATCGCTGCAGGTTGTCGGTCATGCGGGGCATGAGGATGGCGCCGTTGTAGCCGATGACCAGCGCGAGGAGTGAGAGGATGAACCAGTGGATGATGTTCTGGCGGAGGGCACGACGTGCGGCGATGGCCAGGGCCGCGCCGGCGGCGGCAAGGCAGGCGAGTTGAACCCAACCCGAGACCGCAAAGACCCGGAAGGCGATGTGGCCCGCGGCGATACGCCAGTGGTCTTCGGGGGGAGTGAGAAAACCGGGGAGGACCGGGGCGAGGCGCTTGAGGGCGGGGAACGTGAGGGCAGCGACCACGCCGGACATGACGACCGAGCCCAGGCAGAGGGCAAGGAACGAGGCGTGGAGTATGGAAGCGCCGGCGCGGGTGAGTGCCACGGGGGAGGGTATCGCATCGCGGCGGGTGTGCGGGGCCAATACTTGAGGCATGTGGAGCGATGTGAGCCTGTCGTTGTCGGGTCTGAAGATCATTGCTACGGGTGGAGTGGGCGAGGCGCCTGTGAGAGAGCGGATCGCACGCGTGGCGGCGTGGGGGTACCGGTGGTTGCAACTGGACGGCACAGTTCCGACCCTTCGGGCCAGGGAGATGGATCGGTCTGCGCGGCGTGACCTGGCGTCGGTGTTGCGGCGTGAGGGGCTGATGTGCTCGGGGATTGATCTGTGGATTCCGCCGGCGCACTTTGCTGAGGCGGCGCGCGCGGATCGGGCGGTTGAGGCGACGGTGCAGGGCGCAGAGATGCTGTCAGAACTTGTGCGGCTCGGCGCGGCCAGAGGTGCCCTGTGCGTCATGCTGCCCGCAACGCCCGCGGCGGGTGTTGAGGAGGCCCTGTGCGCGGCCTGCGAGCGGCATGGCGTGGATATCGCCGATCACCGCGTGCCGCTGCGCGGGGCGGCTGGCGTCATCGGCTCCGGGATTGATCCGGGTGCGGCGGTGATGGCGGGGCTTGATCCTGCGGCCCAGGTGCTCGCGCTGACCGGGCCAGTGAAGAGTGCCAGGCTGAGTGATGTGAGCGGCGCCGGGCGTGTGCCGTATGGCACCGGTCGCGTAGACACGCTGGCCTATGAGGTAGCGCTGACAACGAAGGGCTTTACGGGGGCGGTGGTGGTCGACCTGCGTGAGGTGCCCGACCAGGCGCAGGCGGCGGCCGGGGTGCTCAAGAGAGTTGGCGCGGCGTGAAGATTCAGCCCGGCAGGTCGGCGTTGGTATAGACCTTCTGCACGTCGTCGAGTTCTTCGACCGCGTCGATGAGGTCGATGACCTGCTGGGCGTGTTCGCCGGAGACGGCAACGAGGCTTTCGGGGACCATCGAGAGTTCGGCGCTGGCGATAGGCAGGCCCGCATGTTCGAGGGCGGCGCGTACCTGCATGAAGGCCGTGGGGTCGGTCGAGACCATCCAGGAGGGGGCACCGTCGTCTTCACCCATGGATTCGACATCGAGCGCGCCGGCGTCGATGGCGGATTCCATCACGCGGTCTTCGGTGAGGCCCTTGCCGGAGACGACGATCTGGCCTCGGTGCTGAAAGAGATAGGCGACGCAGCCGGAAGAGCCGACGTTGCCGCCGTGATTGCTGAATGCAAGGCGGAGGTCGTTGATGGTGCGGGTACGGTTGTCTGTGAGCGCGTCAACGATGATGGCAACACCGCCGGGCGCGTAGCACTCATAACGGATCGACTCGTAGTTGCTGGTGTCGTCGCCGCCCGCGCCCTTCTTGATGGCGCGCTCGATAGTGTCGCGCGGCATGTTGGCGTAGCGTGCTTCGTCGATGGCGTATCGAAGGGAGAGGTTGGCGTCTGGATCGGGGCCGCCGTTTTTGGCGGCGACGATGATGGCCTTGCTGATTTTGGTCCACACCTTGCCCCGCCGTTTGTCAACAACGGCCTTGCGGTGCTTGATCTTGCTCCACTTGTTGTGTCCTGCCATGGTGAGGAAAAGTGCTGTGCGTGCGTGCGGGGAAAGGTGAACGCGGGAAGAACGAGAGGGTATGTTGCGGGTGGTCAGTCCGCGGGGTTCTGTTGCATGGCATCGAACTCGGCCTGTGTGGGGGCTACGGGTGGTGGCAGGCCCTCAGAGAGCGCGGTGAGTTTGCTGTTGATGCGCTGGCGGTCGGCGGTCCAACGCTGCACGATGGGGGGAGGCTCGTCTTGTGGGCGGCGGCGCTGGGCGGCGATCTGGGCATCGAGCAAACGGATGGCCCGCTGCCAGCGCTCGCGGGCGGCTTGCACATCGCCGGTGCGCCAATAGGCGTCGCCGAGGTGATCGAGTTGCTCGGGGTTGTCGGGCTTGGCGTCAGAGGTCACGGCCTCGATGAGCAGGGAGAGCGAGCCGCGCGAGATGGTGTTGCCGTTCTCGTCGACTTCGTCGGCGAATCGGCCTTGTTTGTAGCGGAGCCAGCCGAGGGAATCGACGACGCTGGGATCGGTGCTCAGGGACTCGTACGCGGCCTCGATCATGTCACGGGCTTCGTCGAGGTTGCTGTGTCGTTCGAGGATCATGTACCCGAGGTTGTTGAGCGTCCAGGCGTGGGCGGGTTCATAGCGAAGGGTGAGGCGGTAGGCGGCCTCGGCGAGGTCGTCGCGTTGGATGCTGCTTGCGGCGTTGCCCAGCCAGTAGGCGAGTTCGGCGCGCTGGCGTCTCTCGTCGTCGGGCATTTCGACTTCGGCGTCGAGCACGTTGGCGATGACACCCAGCACGTGATTGGGGTTCGGCGCGGTGCGGACGAGGTGTTCAAAGTCTTCGGGGTCGCCCCTGAGGAAGGTGAGGCGGAACCAATCGAAGACGAGAGAGTCGTTGGGTTCTTCGCCGCTGAACGCGAGAGCGCCCAGAAGATTCAGGCCGTCGCTGGCGTCCTCACGTGCAAGGAGAATCTGCACGGCGTGCTGGCCGAGTTGGTCTTTGAGCGACGGATGACGAGAAGCAGCCTCCTGAATGGCGCTGAGAAGACGCTGAGTGTCGGAAGGGTGGCCGGCGCACAGAAAGAGAACGCGTGCCGCGTCGATGTGCGGCGGGAGGGGCATGCCCCGCTGCGAAAATACATCGAGGAGTGCGAGGGCTTCTTCGCTGCGCTGCGGGCCGGCGCGGAGCAGGGACTCTGGATCGAGCCGCGAGATGATGCCCATGAGCCTGCCGGACTGAGCCCGAGTGAGCGGGATGTTGGTTGGCAGGAACTGGCGTGCGATCTGGGCAGAGGCCGGAAGGTCGTCGAGCGCGGCGTACGCGGTGATGAGGTCGGTCGCGCGGTCGATGTCGAGAGGGCGGCCGCTGAGGCGGTCGACCGTGAGTTGTGCCGCGCGGCGAGGGTCTTGCTGGCCGTCGCGGATGATGGCTTCGCGCACGGCGCTGAGTTCGGGGAGTGGGAGCGAGGCGAGCAGGCCGTCAAGGTATGAGAGCGCTTCGGTTGTGCGGTCCTGCGCTGCGAGGGCCTCAACAAGCATCGCGACGAGGGCGGGCGCGGTAGGGCGAACGACAAGCGCATCGCGGACAGAGGCTTCGCCGCGGGCGACGATCTGCGGCTCTGACGCGGCCGAGCGCCGCCAGAGGGCAGAGAAGAGGCTGTTCACCTGATCGTCATCTCCCCAATCATCGGCCATGGAGATGAGTTGGCGCTCAACGTCGCTGTACCGGCCGCGGGTGATCTGTTCGGCCGCGGAGATTTGTCGGAAGATGCGGCTGCTCGGGATGCGTTCGATGATTCTGCGTGCTGTGGCGGCCTCGGCGCGGGGGTCGGCCAATGGGCCGCCGGATTGATACAGGCCGAGCAGTGCGGCGTAGACACGTTCATCGGCGTCGTCGATGTCGGACGCGCGGTCGAGCAGATCCCGGGCCATGTTGGGGTTGTCGGCGGTGAGGGCCCATGAAGAGGCCGCGAGGAGTTCGCGGGCGGTCGCGGGCGATGCTGGATCGTCGGCGTAGAGCGACGCGGCGCGGGCGAAATCTTGCACGGCGGCGAGGGTGCGTGCACGCGCGAAACGCGATGAGGCAGGGTCTGCGAGAAGGTCGCTCGCTGAACGCAGCGCAGAATCCCACTGGCCGCAGGCAGCGGCGACTCTGGCACGGACCGAAGTGACAGGGCCCTGCTTCGGGAAGGCGCTCAGGAGTGCGAGTGCGTCTTCGAACGACCCGGCGCGAAGAAGGATCGCGGCGCGCAGCGGAGCGGGGAGGGTGTCGGGTTTGCGGCGGATGAGGGCGATGCCATCGACGACGTGGGCGCCATGATCGATCAGCGCGTCGGCGATTTCAGGCGCGGACTCTGGGTCGTTGGCGTAGAGAGCTCGGGCGATGGAGAGAAGTTCGGGTGCGGCGCCTGGGGAGAGCGAGAACGCCCAGCGGTAGAGGTGAGAATCGGCGGGGGAGCGCTGCGCCGCATCAAGAATGATCTCGCCGCCGCCCGCAGCGCCGACCGCGCGGGCCGAGGTGATCGCGAGAGACCTGAGCGTGCTCGGTCGTTCGCCGGCGAGGGCGTGGCGGGCGATGACGTGGCGCAACGCCGGCGCCAGCAGCGGCCTGACCTGTTCGGAGCGAGCGACGAGACGGATCATGACCTCGGCGCCGCCGTCGATGATGAGCGGAGATTGACTCAGGCGATCGATGGCGCCCAGCGCGGCATCGGCGGAACGACCGGCGGACATGAGAGAGATGGACTGGCGGAGCGCCAAAGCGCTCGCATCGGCGCCGGGGAGAGAACCGGCCGTTTCGTAGGCTTCGATCGATTCAGAATGTTTCCCCAAACGCTGAGACCAATCGCCGATCTGGTACCAGAGGTCCGCGCGCCTGCGGACCACTTCGGCGATTTCCTGGCGTGCCAGTTCGGCGGGGTTTGCCTCAAGGGCGAGCATGGAATCGAGCAGCACCGTTCGTGCCGCATCGATATGGCCAAGGAGTGCCAGTGATTGGGCGAGGTCTACCCCTGCGAGAATCGCCAGCGAGGTGGCGCCGGCGCGCCGCGCACCGTCACGGCCCGAGGCAAGAAGCGGCACGGCCTGGTCGAATCGGCGAGCGCGGATAGACTCGCGACCAAGGAAGATATCAACACGCGGATCGTCGAGGCCGAGTTCTCTTGCTCTGGTGAGCGTGGCCACGGATGCGCTGCGACGTCCGGCGCTTGCCTGCGCATCGCCCAGCGCGCGGAGGGCCGTGGGGTTCGACGGGTTGATGCGCAGGGAGAGTTCGAGTTGCGTGATGGCCTCGGCGGCGCGCCCGGCGACGGCGTGCTCGCGCCCGGCCACGTAGTGCCGCAGGCTCTGCAGGCGCATGTCGCTGTCGAGCGTGGGTGGGGGAGGCGGCGGGAGGCGAGCCGGCGTGAGGCGAGAAATGACCTCGGCCAGTGGCATGACAGCCGCGGCGTGCTCTGGTGAGTCTGCTGGGATCGGGGCGAGCGCTTCGGCGAGGGCGTCGGGCACAAGGTCTGCGCTGAGCAGGTCTGGCTTTGAGGCCTGGCTGATCGAGAGGGAGCGCAAGGGGGCGAGAGGATCGGCCGCGTTCGGCGTGGTTGACGCGGGCCCGGGAGCACTGGCGGTGCTTCGGGTCGCGCAGCCGGGCGTGCCCGCGAGCATGGCGATCAGCGAGCAGGCAACGATGCTGCCGGGATGCACACGGTGCGAACGGATCATGCCTTGGAGCCTTTGGCAGGGTTCTTTCTGGGCCGGCCTGTGGGATGCGCTGGTGTCTTGGGTGTGCCGCCGCGGAGGGACTGGGTGTGGCTGTCCGACCAGGCTCGCAGGAGTGACGTGACCGCGGGTGCTTCTTCTGCCGGGGTGTGGTTCACGAGCCAGGCCGCGATGTCGCTCGGGGTGGTGTCGGCGGCGGCAACATCGGCACGGATGAGGAGCGATTGAAGCCGCTGATCGACCGGTATGGCGTGACCGGACAACCCCGATGCGAAGGTCATGCTTGCGACAGGTTCTGGGCAGCCTTCGAGCGAGAGGAGGTATGCGCGGGCGTCGCGCTTGTGAAGGCTGCGCAGACGCTCGATGTTGAGGGAGTTCTCTCGCTCGAAGATATCGCAGAGCAAGGCATGAAGGCGTATCGCGCGTTCGGCGGCGAGGGGGTATTTCTCGCCCAGCGCCGCGGTGATCTCGCCCTTGGTGCTCACACGCAGGTCGTTGTAGTCTACGAAGTGGCGGCGCGTCCGCTCAAAGGCGGCCGTGGCCGTGGGTGAGGTTGTCTCCCACAGAAGGAGCGAATAGACACACCAGTCGATGAGAGGAGATTCGCGAGAAAGGGGGCACGTCGGGGGAGTGGCGGCCTGGGCGCGGAGTTTCGCGACGAGCGCCTGCCAGTGCTCCGGGCTGACGGCCGGCGCGATCATGCGCCGGGTTCCTTGTGCTCAGGTTCGTGAGTGGGGTGGTCCATGTCGGCCTCGTCGCCCGGGTCGGGAGTAGCGGCAACGCCGCGCGCTTCGAGATCGGCGCGGACCTGCTCGAGGGCCGTGAGCACGGAGGCCTGCGCCTTGAGGCGGGTGTCAAGGCGGAACTCGAACTCGGGGAGTTGCCTGGTCTGAACGCGGTCTCCGACTTCGCGGCGGATGTAGGTGGCCGCGCTCTGGATGCCGTGGAGGGTGAGTTGCTGGCGGTCTTCAGGATACACCGAGACGCTGATGATCGCCTTGGTGTGATCAGGAAGAACCTTGACGCCGGTGACGGTGATGAGGCCGCGGACCCGCGGATCATTGAGGCCGCGCGCGAGGACTTCTCGAACAGCGTTCTCGATGGCGGAGGTGAGTTGTGCGTCCTTGCGGCTAGTCATGTGAGGTCGTGTTCTTCCATCCTGCGGAGGAGTTCGTGCGAGATCGGGTCTTGGTTGAGCGGGGCATCGGGGGCCGGGTCGGGGAGGATGGTGCGGTTCGCGGCGTCCTCGTTCGAGATGACTTCACGGACGCAGTCGCCGAGTTCGGCGTCGGTGAGACCTCGCAGCCGGGATGTGATGCGGTCGAGGGTCTGGCCGACGTGGCGGCCGTCAGAACCGACGAGCGCGAGGCCCAGCCTGGCGACAGAATGTGATTCTTGCAGGCCCACTTCGGCGACAGAAACCTGGTGCTCTCGGTGAAGGCGGTCTTTGAGAGAGGAGACGACCCGGCGTTTGTCCTTGAGGGACTCGGCGTCGTGGATGAAGAGTTCGAACTGGAGAATGCCGATGACCATGGTCCGGTGTGTCGCGGCTGGGTGTGGAGGGGCGGGCCCCTCCCGGCGGGTGTTGTGCGCGAAACGCCGCGTCAGAGCGTTCGCTTGACTTCGATCTTCTTGTAGCACTCGAGAACGTCGCCTTCCTTGATGTCGTCGTATCCGTCGATCTTCATGCCGCACTCCATGCCCATGCGCACTTCGCGGACATCGTCTTTGACGCGTTTGAGCTGGGAGAGGCGGCGGTCGTGCTCGATGACAACGCCGTTGCGGGTGACGCGGATGAGGGCGTCGCGCTGCACGACGCCGTCGGTGATGTAGCAGCCGGCGATGCTGCCGACCTTGCTGATCTTGAAGACGGCGCGGACGTCGGCGTGGCCGAGGACTTCTTCGCGGAGTTCGGGGGCCAGGAGGCCTTCGGCGGCCTTCTTCAGGTCTTCGGTGATGTCGTAGATGACCTGGTACGTGCGGATCTCGACGCCCTTCTGCTCGGCGAGTTGACGGGCCTTGCCGGCGGGGATGACGTTGAAGCCGATGACGATGCCGCGCGAGGCGTCGGCCAGCAGAACATCGCTCTCGGTGATGCCGCCGACGGCGGCGTGCAGAACGCGGGCGCGGACTTCGCTGGTCTTGATCTTCTCGCACTCGCTCTTGAGCACGTCGACGGTGCCCTGCTGGTCGGTCTTGAGGATGATGCGGATTTCTTTGAGGTCGGTCTCTTGAGATTGGATCTGGCTGAAGAGAGAGTCGAGGGTGAGTTTGGGGGCCGCCAGGGACTGCTGACGCTCGCGCTGGCGGCGCTGGTCGGCGGCCTGCTCGGCCTGCTTGAGGGTTTGGGTGACGTAGAACTTGTCGCCCGCATCGCAGACGAAGTCGATACCCGACACCTGCACGGGCATCGGCGGTGTGGCCTCGCGGATGCGCTTGCCCTTGTCGTCGGTAAGGTCGCGGACGCGGCCGAAGGCACGCCCCATGACGATGAAATCGCCGACCTTGATGCGGCCCTGCTGGATGAGGATGTTGGCGACGGCGCCGCGGCCTTCTTCCATCTTGGCTTCCACGACGATGCCCTGCGCGGGGCCGTCGAAATCCGCCTTGAGGTCGAGAAGCTGCGCCTGATAGTCGAGGGTTTCGAGCAGTTGCTTGATGCCCACGCCGGTTGTCGCGCTGGTGCGGATGATTTCGGTGTCGCCGCCCCACTCGACGGGGTTGAGCCCGGCCTTGGCGAGTTCACCAAGCGTTCGCTGCACCTGAGCCTCTGTCGCGTCGGGACGGTCGATCTTGTTCAGGGCCACCACGAGAGGCACCTTGGCCGCCTTGGCGTGGCTGATGCTCTCGAGGGTTTGGGGCATGACGCCCTCGGGGGCAGAGACAACGAGAACCACAACGTCGGTGACTTTGGCGCCGCGGGCACGCATGCCGGTGAAGGCTTCGTGGCCCGGGGTGTCGAGGAAGACGACCTGACGGGGTGTGCCTTCGACCTCGACCTCCGCGACAAAGGCGCTGGTCTTCTGCGTGATGCCGCCGGCTTCGCCGGAGGCGACGTTGGTGTTGCGGATCTTGTCGAGAAGGCTGGTCTTGCCGTGGTCGACGTGGCCCAGGATGGTCACAACCGGGCCGCGCGGGCGAAGGTCGCGCATCTCGCGCTGGGCGAACTGAGCGCTGACGGTTTCTTCGGCGGTGCGGGCTTCTACGACTTCGAGGTCGAGGTCGAAGTCCATCATGATCTCGATGGCCTTCTCGACTTCGAGAGGGTCGTTGATCTTCTTCATGATGCCCTGGAGGAACAGACGCTTGACGATCTCAGAGGCTTTGACGCCGGTGGCTTCGGAAAGGTCTTTGATCGTGAAGGGCGCGGCGATGCGGATGCGGCCTTCGGCCTCGCCGGGGCCGCCGGAAGACTGCTGAGCCTTATTGGCGGCATCCTGCTTGCGCTTCTTCAAAAAGCCGCCGGCGCGGGCGAGGCGAGCCTCGCGTTCGATCAGGTCCTGTTCGCTGTAGATGCCCTGGGTGGAACCGACCCAGTCGCCGCCGTCGCTTCGGCCACGGCGGCGTTCGGGAACACCGGCACCGCTGGAGCGTTTGGAAGAAGCCGAGGCGGGCGGTCCGCCCGGGGCGCCGTCGCGGCGGCGCGGGCTGCGGCCGCGATCGTCCTCGCCTGTGCCGGCCCCGGCGCCTTGCCGTGGCCCGCCAGCAGTAGGGGGGCCGACGCGGCGCGGGCGCGGGGGCTGAAGGTTTTCGGGGGCTTCGACACGCACCACTCGGGGGCCGGAGAGTTTGACCGGTGAACGGTTTTCGAGTTTTGGGCCTGCGGGCGAGACCGACGTCGGCCGAAGCGGCACATTCATCGGCGCGGCAGGGGCTTGAGGGGTTGGTGTGGGCGCGATGGGTGTCGCGGCGCCGCCGTGTGTGGCCGCGGGGCGGACGGGCTGAGGCGTTGCTTTGATCGTGGGAGGTGCAGAAGGGGGTTCTGCGGCCGGGGTGACCTGTGTTGGGCGCAAAGAGACAGGAAGTTCGGTTTTGATCTGAGCCGGCGCGGCGGCGGCCGGGAGCGTTTCGGCGTTGGTTACCGACGCGGCAGGGGTGATCGTCGCCGGAGGCTCGTTCACCGGCGCGGGAATGGTGGAAGTGGTGGTGGTGGGGGGGGTGGTGTGTTGGTCGGCCGATTCGAGTGGCTGGGCTGTCTCTTCGGGTGGTTGCTCGACGGTGGTAACACCGCCAGAATCATCGTGTGTGGATGACTTCGCCGAGTCGGCAGATTTAGCGCGGCGCGACCTGGTTTTGGCGGCTTTCACTTCGTCAAGATGCACCGGCTCGGAGGTTTCAACGGCCGTGGCCGTGCCTCCACCGCTGAACCATTCGCGGATGGAGACTTCCAAGCCGATGCTCACGGTCGACATGTGCCCCTTGACCATGTCCTTGGAAATGCCTTCGTCCCAGCATTTCTGGACCACAGCCTTGGAGTCGACGCCCAGTTCCTTCGCCAGTTGTGAGATCCGTTTCCCAGCCAAACTTATGCTCCGTGCACCAAAGCTCTGAACCTGAAAACCCAACGTGCCATCCTGCAGAACCCGCGTGGCCGGTGTGCCGGTGCGGTCGTGAAAAACTCAGTGTGTCGAACCGGGGGAACCGCCCCCGCCGAGGATGTCGGCCGCGCGGGCTTCAGCATCAGCCGCCGGCTCCGCGGCGGTTGAAGCAAGGGATGCTGCGGCATCGCCGGAAGAGAGGATGTCTTCGCTTCCGCCGGAAAGAAGGGCGTCGGCGACTTCGGCTTCTTCGCGGGCCTTGCGTTCTTTTTCCTCTTTCTCTCGCTGCTGAACCTCGGCGACTTCCTTGGCTTTGACCGAACAGGCCTCGAAGAGCCTGGCGGCGAGTTCGGGCTCGAGTTCGAGTTCGGACTGCACAACATCGGTGCCGACCTCGTCGATGTCGAAGACGCTGACCATGCCCAGGGCCGCGAGGCGGTCGGCGATCTGCTCGGTGCCGCCTTCGACGGATTGGATGGTGGCATACATGATTTCGAGGCCCTTGCGGAACTCGTCGGGGGTGAGGATGTCAACGTCCCAGCCGGTGAGGCGTGCGGCGAGGCGGACGTTCTGGCCGCGCTTGCCGATGGCCAGTGAAAGTTGATCATCGCGGACAACGACGGTGGCCCGCCCGAGTTCGAAGCAGAGGGAGATTTCCTGGACTTCGGCCGGCTTGAGTGAGTTCTGGATGAGGATCTGGCTGCTCTCGTTCCAGCGGACGATGTCGATTTTCTCGCCGTTGAGTTCGTCGACGATGTTTTTGATGCGGCTGCCGCGCACGCCAACGCACGCGCCGACGGCATCGACCTTGCTGTCGATGGAAGAGACGGCGATCTTGGTGCGATAGCCCGGCTCGCGGGCCATGGCCTTGATCTCGATGATCTTCTCGGCGACCTCGGGGACTTCAACCTCGAAGAGTTTCTTGATGAAGTCCTGGTGGGCGCGGGAAAGAACGATCTTGATCTGCGAGCCCGCGTCGCGGACATCCAGCACGAGGCATCGCACGCGATCGCCGGCCTGGAACTGCTCGCCGGGGATCTGCTCGCTGCGGGGCATGAAGCCCTCGGCGCGGTCGATGGTGATCACGAGTGCGCCGCCCTCATACCGCTGGGCGGTGCCGGTGACGATCTCGCCCACCCGACGGCTGAACTCGTCGAAGATGCTGCTGCGCTCGTCGTCGCGGAACTTCTGGATCATGACCTGTTTGAAGGTCTGCGCGGCGATGCGGCCGAATGCCTCGGGGGGCATCTCGAGGGGCTCGCCGTGGCGGGTCATCTGGAACTTGCCCGAGGCCTGATCGAGCGAGCAGGCGAACTCTTCGGTGTCGAGCGTGTTGAAGTATTTGCGGGCCGCGGAGATCATGGCCTGTTCGAGGTCGTGGACCAGGACCGAGCGGTCGATGTTTCGATCGCGGGCGATTGAGTCCAGAATCCGCATCATTTCTTGCGTGTTCACGCTGCCGTCTCCGAGTTGCCTGGATGTCTTGATGTCGTTCACACGCCCGGGTGCGTTGTTGGGTGAACCCGGGCCCAAAAAACCGAAAGCCACACGCGGCATGTGCCGCCTGTGGCTTCAACCCGCGCCCCCTGAGTGCGCACCGCGCGCCCCGGACGCGAACCGCCGTGGGATGGAGGACATTACGTCATCCATTCCTCCGACGATTCGCGGCGACGGACGCTCCAGCCCCGCCCGCGGCGGGTCATTCGTGCAGGAGAGTTGTCACCGGGCATGGGTTGAAACCAATGCGTTCATCATGTCGCTCCAAAGGAGGTACCGCCGACGAACTCTCGCCGGAAGGACCCAGTTGGTCGTGGGAATGGTAGGTGAAGGTGGGGGAGGGGATCAACCCGCACGCCGGCCGTTCCTATCGGGCCTTTCAGGTGCCCGGAGGTTGTTCGGGGGTGCCGGCGGCTGGCGGGAGGACCGGCCCAACCACCCGGAGTGCCCGCGAGCCGCGGTACTGTCCCAGGTGCGCGTGGAACTTGTGCTCGCCTTCAACCCGGATCACCACCGGGCGTGTCGCGGGGGTTTCGGTGACGATGAGATCGCCCACCGCAAGCCCCAAAAGTTCCCCAAACGTCATGGTGGTCTGGGCGAGAAGGCCGGTGACCTCAAGGGGTGCCTGGCTGAGATTCCTGACGACCTGGTCTAGAACGTCTTTGCTGCGTTGATTCTTGGCGGCGGAGAACCAGCTCTGGTTGCTGAGTTCTTCCATCAGCGGCTCAATGACCGCGTAGGGGATGCACAGGTTCATCGTGCCGGCGCGGCTGGACATCTTGAGTTCGAAGGAGATGACCACGACGACTTCGTTGGGGGGAACGATCTGAACCAGTTGCGGGTTGCTCTCGGTCGCGGTGACGTGGAACTCGAGGTGCTTGACGGCGCTCCAGGCCTCGGAGAGCGCGCTGAGCCCGCGCTTGATGACGTTGCCGATGAGTCGGTTCTCGATCAGCGTCATCGGCCGCTGGGGGATGAAGAGGTCTTGGCTGTTGCCCCCGAGCAGACGGTCGATGATGGGATAGATGATGAGGGGGCTGATCTCCAGGCAGATCTGGCCTTCGAGCCCGTCGGCGCTGATAAGGTTGAAAGAGGTGGGGTTCGGAAGGCCCGAGGTAAACTCGGAGTAGGTCATCTGTTCACAGGCAGCGACCTTGACCTCGACGATGGTCCGCAGAAAGCCCGATAACGCGGCGCCAAAGTTGCGGGCAAACCCCTCGTGCAGGGTTTGCAGCGAGCGCATCTGGTCTTTGCTGACACGCTCGGGGCGCTTGAAGTCGTAGGACTTGATTTCGAGCGACTCCATGTCGCGTCCACGCCGGGAAAAGACCTGCGGCGGGGAGTGCTCCTGTTCGTCGGAGCGGTTTTCGACCGCGGCGAGCAGGGCGTCGATGGAACTCTGGTCGAGAACATCCTCCATGCGCGTGCGTACTCCTCGTGAAGCGGACCGTGGCCCGGCGTCTTTGGGCTATCGGAGCGTTTCTGCCCGTGCCTTGACTCTGAGGGGGTGGCACGAGAGGATCATGCGCACCGGCGCAGGGCGTCGGCCCGTGGGGTCAGCGGCGGGGCATCTCTTTGGGGGGCTGCCCCGAGATTCCAGGCAGCACGAGCGAGGTTGCTCGAGAAGGGTGTTATGCATCACGCAGTTCGCTGGCTCACATCGACCGTTGCCTTTCTGACATTTCTGGCGGCTTCCGCCTTGGGGCAACCCCCCTCACCAGTGGTGTTTGAGGCCGCGGTCGAAAGGCAGACGGTCCATGCGGGTTCACTGCTGAAGATCGCGGCGACCTTTCGCCATGAAGACGGCTGGCACATCTACACGAACGCGCCGGTGATGCCTCCGGAGTTGGAAGACCTGATGCCCCTGGCGACGCAGGTGCGTGTGACGCCCCCGGAGGGGTTCACGCTTGATGGAATCCAGTGGCCCAAGTCCAAGACGGTTGAGGTGCCGCAACTCGGCCAGGGCGTGAAGTACGAGGTGTTCGCAGGGGTAGCGACGGTGTATGTCACGCTGCGCGTGGGCGAGGGTGTGACGGGCGACTTTGAGATTCCTGTCTCAGGCACGTTCCAGGCGTGCAGCGATATCTGCCTGATGCCCGAAGATGTCGACCTGACCGTGCGGGTGCGTGTGGTGGAGGCCGGAGAACCGCTGCCCGAGCCGGATGCACAAACCGCCGCGCTCTTCGCGGGGTTTGACCCAACCCGCGTGATCTCGTTGGCTACCCCGGGGACGGGCGAGACGGGTGGCGGCGAGGCCAAAGAAGACGGCAGCGTGTATTTCTCGGTGCTTGGGTGGAACTTTTCCCTGAACACGGCCGGGGCGGTCGGGTTTTCGCTGCTGGTGCTGGCAGCGTTGGTGGGTGGGTTCATTCTCAACCTCACGCCGTGCGTGCTCCCGGTGATACCACTGAAAATCGTCGCGCTGTCGAACTCGGCTGGCAACCCACGGCGCGCATTGCTGCTTGGTGTGGTGATGTGCGTGGGCATCATCGCATTCTGGCTGGCGATCGGCGGGGCGATCGCGCTGAGCACCAGTTTCAAATCGGCGAGCACGATCATCGCGAACTGGTGGTTCGCGGTGGGCATCGGGGTGTTCATGATCGTGATGGGCGTGGGAATGTTCGGGGCGTTCAGTGTGGGATTGCCGTCGTGGATCTACTCGCTCGACCCAAAACAGGACTCGGTGCCCGGGTCGTTCCTCTTCGGTGTGCTCACGGCGGTGCTGGCGACGCCTTGTGCCGCGCCCTTTGCGGGCACGGCGATGGGCTGGGCGGCGTTTCAGCCCGGGGGGGTGACGATGGTGGTCTTCCTGGCTATCGGCGTGGGGATGGCGCTGCCATACTTTGTGCTCTCGGTCAATCCGTCGTGGGTGAAGAGGGTGCCCAAGGCGGGGCCTGCGAGCGAACTGCTCAAGCAGTTCCTGGGGCTGCTGATGTTCTCGGTCGCGGCCTTTTTCGTGGGCAGCGGCCTGCTGAGTCTGCACTCGACCTACCCCTACATGGGCGAGGTCTTCCACTGGTGGTTTGTCGGGCTGCTCGCGGCCTTGGCGGGGGCGTGGCTCATTCTGCGCACGTTCCAGATCACTCGGTCGGCGGTGCGGCGCGGCACGTTCACCCTGCTGGGCTTGGCCTTTGTGGTTCTGCCCATCTTGTGGGCGCAGAGCCAGACGGCCAGCGCCCGGGATTCCTGGAGGCCCGGCGAAGCAGGGGGCACGGTCGGGGCATCGCACGGGGTGTGGAAGCCCTACTCCGTGGCGGCGTTTGAAGAGGCAAGGGCCGCGGGCAAGGTAGTAGTGCTGAACTTCACCGCGGTGTGGTGCCTGAACTGCAAGACCCTGGAGGCCACGGTGCTGAGTTCCCAGCAGGTGGTGGGCGCGCTGGGAGCCCCGGACGTGGTGGCGATGACGGTGGACCTGACCGCCCGCAAGGGGCCCGGCGGCGAGGTGCCCGAGGGCTGGCAGGCCCTGTATGCGCTGCGGGAGGCGGGTCCTCCGGTCCTTGCCATCTGGGGGCCAGGAACTTCACGACCTTTTCAGAGCAATGCCTACACCGTGCAGGTCGTTCTTGACGAGATTCAACGTGCTCGGGGCGGGTGAAGCCACCCCCGGGGATTGACAGTTGCCCCGCAGCGGGGTATATTTTTGACCCCCTCCCGCAAGGAGGGGCGACACGCGGGTGTAACTCAGTGGTAGAGTGCTACCTTGCCAAGGTAGATGTCGAGGGTTCAAGTCCCTTCACCCGCTTTCGAGGCCTTCTCAGGCCGCCCGCAACCATTGTGGTTGCCACAGACTCTTCCAGGCTGCTCCACAGGGGCAGCCTGTTCGCGTTTTGGACAGCCACGGCAATCCGTCACGTCTGTGAGCGTTGAAGGTGCATGCACCCGAATCACGTCTGGCGTATGGGTTCTGGCTGGTTGGTCGCGGCAGGGCTATGGGCGCTGGGGTGGGGTAGCGTGCCGGCGGCTGATCCCGAGCCACGCATGGAACAATCGGGACACGAATGGGTCACCCGTGAGGTGGCAGCACCCCGAGTTTCGTTTCACACTTTCAAGAGCGAGGTGCTGGGGCAGGAGGTGAGTTACCACATGTACACACCGGCGGCGTATGACGCGCCGGAGGCAAGGTTGCCGGTCGTGTATTGGCTGCACGGCACTGGCGGGGGGCTTGCGGGAATTCCCGTGCTGTCACGGCTGTTTGATGGGGCGATTTCGGGCGGCAAGGTGCCGCCATTTCTTGTGGTCTTTGTGAATGGGTTACCCGGTGGCATGTATGTTGACTGGCAGGATGGCTCTGCGCCGGTTGAGAGTGTGATCATCAAGGAACTGATCCCGCACGTCGACAGCACGCACCGCACCCGCGCGACGAGGGAAGGGCGGTTGATCGATGGGTTCAGCATGGGCGGGTATGGCGCGGCCAGACTGGGGTTTTCTTACCCGGAACTCTTTGGCGGGGTCTCGATGATCGGCGCGGGCCCGATGCAGGCGGAGTTGGTCGATGGGCCGCGCGCGGGCAGGCGGCGCTCGCGTGAAGTGCTTGACCGCGTGTACGGGGGTGATCAGGAACACTTCAAACAGGTAAGCCCGCGTGCGATCGCGGAGCGTGGGGCGCCGCGAATCGCGGCGGATGTACTGGTGCGTGTGGTGGTGGGGGCGCAGGACGAAACACTTCCGGCCAACCGCGCGTTTCATGAGCACCTTGCAGCGCTGGGCATCGGGCATGAATGGCGGGAGGTGGCGGGAGTCGGGCATGACGCCCGGGGAATCGTGGTGGCGATGGGGGAGGAGTTCTGGGGGTTTTATGCGAGGGTGTTCGGCGAGGGGGAGGGATAAGTTGCGCCGTTGGTGTGAAGCGGGAGTGACACAGTTCCGTATACTTGTGCCGATTGACCGCTATACGCCATGTAGCATTATCAACATCACGCGCCGCGAGACGGTGAAGTGGTACCAGGAGATGTGAGACACATCATGCAATAAGCGGTGTCTAACTGGTGTCGCGGCAGACGGGCAAGAGTTTGTGTGTTGTATGCCGATCTGCGGCTCTTGCGAGTGTAAACCTGCCAAGAAAAAACCCCGCGGGAGCGGGGTGAAGTGGGCGAGGAGGGATTCGAACCCCCGAAGGCGTACGCCAACAGATTTACAGTCTGTCCCATTTGGCCACTCTGGAACTCGCCCAAGCACGGGCTTTCACCCGTGGGTCAAGAGTTTATGCCCGCCGCGCACAGGGAGCAACGGGCAAGGGGTCAGAGTTCGACCATCTTCATCCCGGACTGAGCCCGCGGCGGTTCGGGCGGAAGGCGGACACCATCGGCAAAGACGGCGAGGGCCGGGAATGCCGCGGCCATCTGTCTGCGGATCGAGGCGGCCACAAATGGCTGGGCGTATGGCAGGGCCACCTGCGCCCCGGCGGCGACCTGACCGCGCGTGGTTTCGATGACGACGGGCACTTCTCGCTCGCGAGGAGCGGGTTGGCCGTCGAGAACGGCGGTGAGGTCGAGGGCAATCTGCCCCTCCGACTTGGCCATCGGGATGACCGGGATGGCCTGGTCGAAGGCCTGGAGGACGTGGCGCGCGTTCTCGAAGGTGCCGGCTTTTTCGGCGAAGGTAGCGCCCGGCAGGACGACGCTGGCCTTGTCAACGAGGGTGTTCAGCAGCGTGTCGATGAGCACGACGAACTTGCCCGCCAGCGCGGCGAGGAAATCGTTGGCGACCCAGTCGGCGGGGTAGTTGCCGGTGATGATGAGGGCATTGATGTCGCTCGAGCCCGTGCCGGCGCCCAGGCGCGGCAGAAGTTGGTCGTAGGTGAGCACCTCGCCGCCGAAGGAATCGAGCACGCGTTTGACGCCGCGCGCGTTGGGGGCCTTCTCGGCGTACATCTTGAAGGCTTTGGGGTCGTCCTCGCGAGCACCGGCGGGGAAGACTTTGTCGGTGCCGACGAAGGGCACGTGACCAAGCGCGAGGATGGCGTTCGGGTCGGCCTTGCGGGCGAAGGCAGCGAGGGCGAAGGCATCTTCGCAGGTGAGCATGGGGCTGACGACCAGGGCGGTCTTCTTGCCGGCGGCGACGGCGGCGCGGAGCGCGTCGACTACGTCGTCGTAAGCCTTGGTGTAGTCGCACTCGACGAGTGCGCCGAACTGTCGGCGCATTGGGGATCGCAGGCGGTCTTCAGAGTGGACGAACTTCCAGCCGTAGCGCACTTCGTCGGTGATCCACCACTTGTTGATGGCCGGGTTGGCGCGGGGTTTGACGCGGTACACACGGCCCTCGTTGTTGTGGATCCAGATATTGTCGCCGCTGGCCGTGAGGGGGTCGATTCCCGCGGTTTCACGCAGGAACCAGACGCGCTGGGCGAAGAGGAAGTCTTTGTCGAGCAGGGCGCCGACGGGGCAGAGGTCAACAACGTTGGCCGAGAGTTCGTTGTCGAGGGGAACGCCGGGGAAGACGTCGATCTCTTCTTTGTTGCCGCGCCCCTGAACGAGAAGTTCGGCGGTGCCGGAGACTTCACGCGTGAAGCGGACGCAGCGTGTGCACATGATGCAGCGGTCGGAGTAGAGGTAGACGTGGGGGCCGACATCCTTCTTGGGGTTTTTGACCTTGGACTCTTCGAATCGGGAGACGCCGCGCCCGTACTCGTAGGAGTAGTCCTGCAAGAAGCACTCGCCTGACTGGTCGCAGACCGGGCAGTCGAGAGGGTGGTTGATGAGGAGGTACTCCATCACGGCCTTCTGATTGGCGACGGCCTTGGGGGAGTCGGACATGACGACCATGCCGTCCACAGCGGTCTGCTGGCAGGAGGGGAGGAGCTTGCCGCCCATGAAGGGTTCGAGCGTGCCGGACTTGGGGTTCGGGGCCATGCACTCGACCAGGCAGATACGGCACGAGGCGACGATGGAGAGGCCTTCGTGGTAGCAGTATTGGGGAATTTCAATGCCGTTGGCGTTGGCGATCTGGAGGATCGTCTGGCCGGGGGTGAAGTCGAGTGAGCGACCGTTGATCGTGATGCTGGGCATAGAGGGCACTAGGGTAGCGTGCGGCGGGCGGGCGGGTGCCGGGGGCTCTCGCTTCGCGGCGGGAGTGAGGGTTGTCGGGTGAGCGTGGGGTGTGAGTGGGGGAGAATTGCGGGTGGACGCATCCGCCACAAACGGAATGCGAAAAAGATGGCCCCGGGGTTCACTACAGTTCCCGCCCACCCGAGAGCCGCATGAGCAAAACAGCCGCAAAGAACGAGAAAGCACGCAGCACCCCCAACAGCGGAAGGCTGCCGGACATGGCCGCGGAGATCAAGGGGATTGTTCCCTCGGGGCCTTGGAGAGGGGAGCAGGGGCGGGTGATCCGGGTTCGGGGGGCGCGCGAGCACAACCTGAAGGACATCACGTTCGAGATTCCTCGCGACAGGCTGGTAGTGATGACCGGGCTGTCGGGCTCGGGCAAGAGCAGTCTGGCCTTTGACACGATCTTCGCCGAGGGGCAGCGCAAGTACATGGAGTCACTCTCCGCGTATGCGCGGCAGTTTCTCGACCAACTCAAGAAGCCGGACGTGGACGAGGTGGAGGGGATTCCCCCGACCATCGCGATTGAACAGCGGACGGCGGGGAGCAACCCGCGGTCTACGGTGGCGACAACGACCGAGATCTACGACTACCTCCGGCTGCTCTTTGCACGCTGCGGCACGCCCTGTTCATGGGCGGTGACCAAAGCCAAAAAGGATGGGAGCGTGCTGGCCCGCTCGGGCAGGCCGATCACGGCCACAAGCAGCACCCAGGTGGTCGATGCGGTGATGCATCGGCCCGAAGGGACACGCCTGATGGTGCTCTCGCCCGTGGTGCGAGGGAAGAAGGGATTTCACCGCGATGTGCTCGAGGATCTTTCGCAGCAGGGGTGGAACCGGGCACGGGTGAACGGCGCGCTGCTGGATCTTCGCGATGTGCTGAAAGATCCGGGGGAGAACCCGCTGAAACTGGGGCGGTATGAGAAGCACACCATCGAGGCGGTGATCGACCGGGTGGTGCTCGGGCCGGACACACGCCAGCGGCTGGCGGAGAGCGTGGAGGCCGCGATCAGAATCGCCAAGGGGCTGGTGGTCATCGCGGTGGAGGCCGACGGGTCGTGGGTTGACCACTCCTACAGCACGAACTTTGCCGACCCGGAGCACCCGGATATCTCGCTTGAAGAACTGGCGCCGCGGACGTTCTCGTTCAACTCGCCCTTTGGTGCATGCCGCGAGTGCAACGGGTTGGGGACGCTGCTGGAACTGGATGAACACCTGGTGGTTCCCGATGAGCAGAAAAGCCTTGGGGGCGGGGCGGTCGAGGCGTACGCGAAGAACATGAATGTTCGCGCGTGGTTCACGCGGGCGATGCGCAAGTTCTGCAAGGCGTACAAGATCGATGACGGCATCCCGTTCAGCCTGCTCACGGCGGACCAGCGTCGGCTGGTGCTGTACGGGGCCACGAAGGAAGAAGCCAAGAAAGCCGGGCGCGCGTGGGAAGGGGTTATTCCCGAGTTGACCAACTGGTGGGGCTCGACAGAGAACACCGGGGTGAAGGAGTGGCTCGGGCAGTTCATGAGCAACAAGCCCTGCGGCGGGTGCAAGGGTGACCGTCTGCGGATCGAGGCGCTGCACGTGCTCGTCGAGAGTTCGCACGCGGTGGATCTAGAGCGGTTCGGCTCGGGGAGTGTGATCGGGCGGCCTCGCACGGACGGCACGGTGATCAACATCGCGGAGTTGTCGAAACTGACGATCACGGAGGCGCTGGCGTATGTGCGCGGGCTGAAGTTGACGCAGGAGCAGCGGATCATCGCGGAGCCGATCTTGAAGGAGATCAACAACCGGCTTCGGTTTCTTGCGGGTGTCGGGCTTGAGTATCTCTCGCTAGACCGCAAGACGGCGACGCTCTCGGGGGGCGAGGCGCAGCGCATCCGGCTGGCGTCGCAGGTGGGGAGCGGGCTGGTGGGGGCGTGCTACGTGCTTGATGAGCCCACGATCGGGCTGCACCAGCGGGACAACGACCGGCTCATCGCGACGCTGCGTCACCTGACCGAGATCGGCAACACCGTGATCGTGGTAGAGCACGATGAAGACGTGATCCGCAGCGCGGACCACATCGTGGATGTCGGCCCGGGCCCCGGGGTGCACGGCGGCAGGATCGTGGCGCAGGGGAGTGTGGAGGAGATCTGCGCGGCGCCAGAATCGATGACCGGGGCGTATCTCTCCGGACGCGTGCGCATCGAGACGCCCCGGAAGCGCCGGCCCATGAACGAGAAACGCGCCATCATGGTGAAGGGCGCGGCCGAGAACAACCTCAAGAACATCGACGTGGCCTTCCCGCTGGGGGGGCTGATCGTGGTAACGGGCGTCTCTGGCTCGGGCAAGTCAACGCTGGTCAACGACATCCTGCTGCGGGCGACGAAACGCGAACTGCACGACTCGCGCGAGAAGCCGGGCAGGCACACGGCGGTCAAGATTCCCAAGGGCCTTGACAGGGTGATCGAGGTTGACCAGAGCCCGATCGGGCGCACTCCGCGGAGCAACCCGGCGACATACGTGGGGTTCTTTGACGAGATCCGCAGGGTCTTCGTGCAGACAAAAGAATCAAAGATCAGGGGATACAAGCCCGGGCGTTTCTCGTTCAACGTGCGTGCCGAGGCCGGGGGCGGGCGGTGCGAGGCGTGCCAGGGTCAGGGGCTGAAAAAAATCGAGATGCACTTTCTGCCGGATGTCTATGTCGAGTGCGAAGTGTGCCGCGGAAAGCGGTACAACCGCGAAACGCTGGAAGTGCTCTACCGGGGCAATAGCATCGCGGACGTGCTCGGGATGACGGTCGAGAGCGCGGTCGGGTTCTTCGAGAACCACCCCAAGATCCACAGGTATCTGACATGCCTGCATGATGTGGGCTTGGACTACATCCAACTTGGGCAGCCGAGCACGCAGTTGTCGGGCGGCGAAGCGCAGCGCATCAAACTGGCCACGGAGTTGGGCAAGGCTTCGGGAGGGGTGGCGGAGGATGAGGACGGCGGCGGGGTGTCGCAGGAGCAGTCCGGGGCCCACACGCTCTACGTTCTGGACGAACCGACCACGGGCCTGCACTTTGAGGACATCCGCAAACTGCTGCACGTTCTAGACCGGCTGGCGAACGCCGGGAACACGCTGATCGTGATCGAGCACAATCTGGACGTGATCAAGCGGGCGGACTGGATCATCGACCTTGGGCCCGAGGGGGGCGAAGGGGGCGGGCGAATCTTGGCCAGCGGCACCCCCGAAGCGGTGGCCAAGCACCAGACCAGCCATACGGCCACGTACCTTCGGCGGGTGCTGGGCGTGTAAAAAGGCCGGAGGATTCGCCGCGGGCGGCTCCCTATCATTGCCGTTACGGGAAACCTATGGACCAACGCCAAGCACAGATTCGTGAGCGGGCAGGACTTGAAGAGTCGAGGCTCAATGAGGACTTCATTGACTTCCTCCGCAAGTACGGCTTTTTGATTCTTCTCGTGGCCGCCCTGGCCGCCGGGCTCACCTCCGGGGTGCGCTGGTACCGTGAGTACACGGTGCGGAAGGTGACAACGGCCTTCGCCGACTTTGAAGCCGCGCGGGCGGGTGGGGACGGCAGCCCGGATGCCCTGTCCAGCGTGGCGGCGTCGCACCAGGGCGTTCGTGCGGTGAGCCTGCTGGCGAGGCTCGAGGCCGCGGATGCATACCTGCGTGCTGTGCGCCGGGGCGTGAAACCCGGCACCACGGTTTCCCCCGAGGGCGAAGTGACCACAACGGACGATCTTCTGACAGACGCGGACCGCGCGTCCTACCTCACGTTGGCCAAAGAGGGGTATGAGCGTGTGTTGGCCGAGTCAGAGCGCGACAGCAAGCGGGCCATCCTGCGGTACGGCGCGCTCTTCGGGCTCGCGGCGGTCGCCGAGAGCGAGCGAAACTTTGACCGCGCGGCGGCCGTGTACGAACAGATCATCGCACAGACGAACGGCACCGCCTTTGAGGCCCAGGGGAAGGTCGCGCGTGTGCGGCTTGAACGGCTGGGCGAGTTGAAGAGTGCGCCGCCGCTACTGCCCCGGGCGGCGCTGCCCGATGTGGCACCGGTCGCGCAGTTCGAGGGTCTGCCTGCGGGCTTTGAGGCCATGCCCCCCGGGTTCACCCCACCCGGGCTTGATGTTCAACCCGCGGGAGTTTCCCCTCCGGCAGGCGCTGGCGACGGCGACCCCGAGTAACGCGCGCTCGAAGGGGCGCCGGCTCGTGGAGCGCGTGCCATGACAAACCCACGAAAGACCCGTCCCGCTGAACAACAGCCGGGGGACGACATCACCACCGCGGCGGGGTTTATTCTGCCGGGCGGCCATGTTGACGGCGATGCGATGCGTCGTGCGCTGGAGCAGGCGGCGGCCGAGGGTGTAGAGGATGATTCGGAACTGCGGCGCGTGGTCTTTTCGCTGCGCCGCGACCTCCAGAAGCGTCTGGACAAGTATCTGACCGACCGGATCACGTTCATGAGCCGCACCCAGTTGCAGCGGCTGATCGACGGGGGCGGGGTGCTGGTGAACGAACGGACGCCCAAGGCCTCGACCGTGCTGCGGGCCGGCGACGTGGTTGAGGTGGTCATTCCCCCCCCGCCCAGCACCGAGATTCAGCCCGAAGAAATCCCCCTCGACGTGATGTACGAGGACGATCACATCATCGTGCTCAACAAACAGCCGGACTTCATCGTGCACCCCGCGCGTTCGCACCTGAAGGGAACGATGATCAACGCGCTGGCGTGGCACTTCGCACACCGATCCGGCAGCGGCGGGGCGCTCTCGAGCGTGGGCAAAGACATGGCCCGTCCGGGCGTGGTGCACAGGCTCGACAGGCACACGAGCGGATGCATCGTCTTTGCCAAGCAGGACGAGGCGCACTGGCGTCTGGGCCATCAGTTTGAGCATCGTCGCGTGGACAAGCGGTACCTGGCGATTGTCCAGGGACGCGTGGAGCCTGATGTGCAGGTGATCGATCTGCCCATCGGGCCGCACCCCTCCCGCGAGAAGGGATACCGCGAAAAGAACGTTGTGAGGCACGACGAACTGGGCAGACAGGCCGTGACCATCTGCCGTGTGCGGGAGCGGTACCGCTATGACGGACGCGAGTACACACTGGTGGAACTGGAACTGAAAACAGGGCGAACACATCAGATCCGTGTGCACCTGTCGTACAACCTGTGGCCGATCGTGGGCGACGACATGTACGGTGGCAAACCCTTCACCGACGCCTCGGACGGGCGTGAAGTGCTTGCGCGGCAGGCGCTGCACGCCTGCACGCTGGGGTTCCGCCACCCTGTGACCGAAGACTGGATGGAGTTCACCGCGCCGCTGCGCGGGGATATCGCGCGGGTGGTGTCGATGCTGCGTCGGTCGGCCGATGCGCCGGCGACGGCTGTCGATGCGCCGGGGGCGACGATCGACTTGACCAAAGCCGTGATCGATCAGGACTGAAGCCGGTGGCGCGGCGTGAGCGATTTATCGGGAGGCGCGGAGCAGGTGCTGGTAGAGGGCCAGGTCTCTGGGGCGGAAGCAGCAGAACACGACGCGTTCGATGGAAATAGAAGACTGCACGAGTTGCCTGACCGTGATCACGGCGATGTGGGCCGCGCGTTCCATGGGAAAGCCATAAGCCCCGGTGCTGATC
This sequence comes from Phycisphaeraceae bacterium, assembly GCA_019636615.1. Lineage (GTDB taxonomy): Bacteria > Planctomycetota > Phycisphaerae > Phycisphaerales > UBA1924 > UBA2402. Next base: position 540,738 of record JAHBXF010000002.1, read on the forward strand.
GCCGGAAAGGCAAGCGAGCGAAGGTGCCGCGCAGAGGCCAAGTGCACGCAGGCGCGGTAGGCGGCGCGCAGCGCGGCGTCGCACTCTGCGGCCAGATCATCGTTCCACACAGGCCCCACGGTGTGGATGACCCATCTCGCGGGGAGAAGATACCCGCCGGTGATCCTCGCCTCGCCTGTGGGGCAGCGCACGCCGGGCTCTGTTTCGGGCACTCTTTCACACTCGGCCATGAGCCCCGGGCCCGCCGCGGCGTGGATGGCGCCGTCGACCCCGCCACCCCCGAGCATGAGCGGGTTGGCCGCGTTGACGATGGCGTCAACGCTGAGAGTGGTGATGTCGGCGGAGATGGCTTCGAGGGTGACCATGGGCGGAGTGGGTGCCTCAACGGATTCGATCGATGCCGCCCATATATGGACGCAGCGGTTCGGGGACCGTGATGGATCCGTCGGCGTTCTGATGGTTCTCGATGATGGGGATGAGCACGCGGGGGCTGGCGATCACGGTGTTGTTGAGGCTGTGGCAGAAGGTGGTTTCGCCCTTGCCCGCGGCACCGCCGGGGCGATACCGCATGTTGAGCCTGCGGCATTGGTAGTCGTAGAGACGAGAGGCCGAGTGCGTCTCGCCATAGGCCCCGGCGGGTGTGCCGTCGGCCAATGGCGCGCCTCGCCCGGGCATCCATGACTCGATGTCGATCATGTCGGCGTTCTTGGGGCCAAGATCGCCCGTGCAGCATTGCAGGAGGCGGTACGGGATCTGCAAGCTTTGCAGGATCTGCTCGACGTAACCGATCATGACTTTGTGCCACGTGCGGCTCTCGGCCTCATCGGCGCGGCAGATGACGACCTGTTCAACTTTGTCGAACTGATGGATGCGGTAAAGGCCAGCGGTGTCCTTTCCGGCGGCACCGGCCTCGCGACGGAAGCAGGTGCTGACCGTGACGTATCGCAGCGGGAGCGAGGCCTCGTCCAGGATTTCATCCATATGGACGCCCATAAGGCCCACCTCGCCCGTGCCGGTGAGGAAGAGGTCGTTGCCGCCGCCGCGATTTTGCTCTTCGATGTGGTACGCCTGCTCGCGACCCGCGGGGAAAAAGCCGGTGCCCACCATGGCCTCTTCGCGCACCATCACTGGAACGCTCATGGGCGTGAAGCCCTGGCGGTCTGCCATGAAGTCCATGGCGTAGCGGAGGACCGCCTGGTGAAGCCGCATGCCGGCCCCTTTGAGGACGTAACTGCGTGTGCCGGCGAGTTTGACGCCCCGCTCGAAATCGGCCAGCCCCAGGTTCCTCACGAGTTCGACGTGGCCCTTGGGTTTGAAGCCCCGCTGCGCCTCGAAAGCCACGGCGGGATCAAAGCCCGGCGGGTTCCAGCGTTTCACCTCTACATTGTCGTCGCTGGAAGTGCCGACGGGAACATCAGAATCCGGCGGGAGTGGAACTTGCAGGAGGAGTTCGCGCAGTTGAGGCTCAAGGCCCGCTGCCCGTGCCTCGATCTCTGCGATGTGAGCCTTGAGCGACGCGGGTTTGGCGGTGAGTTCGTCCAACTCCCGCTGGATGGCAACGCGCTCTTCGGGCGTGGCTTTCTTGAGGGAGCCCTTCAGTTGGCCGATGCGCTGGCCGCTTTCCTTGGCGAGCCGATTCTGCTCGGCCCGCAGAGATTCGATCTGCGTCTGGGCGGCGCGCGAGGCTTCGTCGAGAGAGAGAATGTGGTCGATATCGACGGATACACCTTTCTTGGCGCAGCCGTCGCGGAACAGGGCAGGGTTGTCACGAAGTCGTCTCAGGTCGATCATTGGGGGTAAGGATAGATTGGCCGACGCGGGGTGAGCGGCCCGCAGGAGCCGAGTCACGGGAGCGGGGGCGTACGTGGCCAGGCCCGGGTCTGCGGCGGTGTCCGTTGCGTGGGGCCGAGTTTCTGGTACTATGCACCCGCGGGGATCGCGTCTGTGGCAGGGATGAGCGGGGATGCGGGCAAGTCCTCCCGGCCGGCACGGCACGGGGGGAGAACCAACGACCGTGATGAAGATCAAACTCACAACAATCCAGGGTCAGGCCAGGAGTCTCGTGCTCGCGCAAGGGGAAAAAGCGACGATCGGACGCGGCCCGGACAACACGATCTCCATCGTCGATGAGCGGGCAAGCCGTCAGCACTGCACCGTTGAGCACACCGACGATGGCGACTGGGTCGTTCGAGACCTGGGGTCTCGAAACGGGACGAAGTTGAATCAGGTGCGCATCGATGCCGCGGTGGTGCGTCCGGGGGATGTCATCAGGGTTGGGTCTCACGAGTTTATGGTTGAGTTTGTGCCAGATGCCGCGGCCGTCGGCGCTCCGCCAAAGGTCGAGGCACGCCCGCCGGAAGCAGACCGACGCCGGCGGTCAGACTTAAAGCCCGCGCCGGCCGCCGCCGATTCGCCGTGGCTTGGAGAGTTGCTGCAGGCGCTTGACAACCTGCCCCCCGCGGGGCCGCCCGAAACGCTGAGCATCATCGATGCGCACGGCAAACCCACCGACGTGCTCAGCGGATCTGCCGACGGCCCGACCGCGCTGCGACTGTGTCTTCAACTGGCGAGCAAGGCCCGCGCGACAGACCTGCACTTCGAGCCCAAGGGCGAACGGGCCAACGTGCGCATGCGCGTAGACGGGGACATGATCTCGCTGGTTGAGATACCCAAGCGTGTGGGCGAGGTGCTTTTCGGTGTGGTGAAGGCGGCGTGCCACATGCACGTGGCGGGGCGTGACGCGGTGCAGGAAGGGCATTTTTCGGCCCAGTTTGAAGACAGGCGCGTTGAATACAGGATCAGTTTCACGCCCTCGATGTACGGGCAGAAACTCGTCGTGCGCGTGCTCGACCAGCGTGGCTCGCCCCGTTCGATCGGCGAGTTGGGCATGGTCTCATACATGGAAGACCGCATCCGCCACGTGTGCGAGCAGGACAGCGGCCTCATTCTGACCTGCGGCCCGACGGGCTCGGGCAAAACCACAACCCTCTACACGGCGATTCGTTCGATCGACCGGGTGACCCGCAACGTCATCACCATCGAGGACCCGGTCGAATATCAACTCGACCACGTGACGCAGATCCCCATCGACGAGCACAAGGGCAACACCTTCGGGTCGTTGCTGCGCAGTGTGCTGCGGCAAGACCCCGACGTGATCCTGGTCGGCGAGATCCGCGACGAGGAGACCGCGAGAACAGCGATGCAGGCCGCGCTGACCGGGCACCTGGTCTTCTCAAGCGTTCACGCGAAAGAGTCCATCTCGGCCGTCTTCCGGTTGCTCGACCTGAAAGTGGAACCGTACCTGGTGGCCAACTCGCTCAACCTGGTGCTGGCGCAGCGGCTGGTGAGGGTGCTATGCCCCACGTGCCGCAGGCCAACCCCGGTCTCTCCCGGGCAGGCGACCCGGATCGGTCGTTTTCTGCAGGGCAAATCGCAGGTGTACACCGCCACGGGGTGCGCCAAGTGCCTGCGCACCGGGTATCGCGGCCGGCGAGCGATCTTCGAACTGCTCGACTTCAACGATGAACTTCGAGACATCGTGCTCACGTCGCCCTCGATTGTCGCGATGAAAAAGGTGATCGAGCAGGGGCTCTTCACCACGCTGCAGCAGTTCGGGTGGAGGCTGGCCGCGGAGGGCGTGACGTCGCTCGACGAGGTAGACCGCGTCGCGGGGATCGGGTAAAGGCGTGGGCAGGCTTCCATTCAACTTCAAGAAGTCGGCGCAGGCGGCCGCCACACCGCCACCTCAGGACTCACCGTTGACGGTGACGCAACTGGCCGCGCGCATCGATGACGCGCTGCGCCGGGGGCTGCCCGAAGCGGTGCGTTTCGTGGGTGAGGTGAGCGGCCTGCGCGAACGCACGCACTGGTACTTTGACCTGAAAGACGCCGGCGCAGTGGTGAACTGTGTGATGTTCCAGTCCGCCGCGAAGAAGGCCGCGTTCACCCCTTCCAACGGTCAACAGGTGTTGGCGCGGGGCCGTGTGGAGTTTTACGCGCCCGGCGGCAAGGTCTCTGTCATTATCGAACGGCTTGAGCCGCTGGGCGCCGGCGCACTGGAACTGGCGTACAGGGCGTTGTGCGATGAACTGCGCACGCTGGGTTGGTTCGCCCCGGAACGCAAACGCCAGTTGCCCTTTTTCCCACGAAAAATCGCCGTGATCACAAGCCGCACAGGCGCCGCCCTGCAGGACGTGCTGGCGACGATGCAGCGACGGTGCCCCGCGGTGGAGGTGCTGATCGTGGACTGCCGGGTTCAGGGCGCTGGCGCCGCGGCGGAGGTCGCCGCGGCCATCGACCACGTGGGCGCAAGGGCGGCGATCTATGGGGTAGATGCCATCCTTGTGACCAGGGGCGGGGGATCGATGGAGGACCTGTGGGCCTTCAACGAGCGCATCGTGGCCCAGGCGATCGTCGCCTGCCCGATCCCGGTGGTCGCCGCCATCGGCCACGAAACCGACACCACGATCGCCGAACTGGTCGCCGACGAACGCGGGGCCACACCCACCCAAGCTGTGATGCGCATGACGCCGGATCGCGCCGCGCTGGCAGAGCAGGTGTCGTCCCTGAGCACGAGGCTCACGGGCAACACCCGGCGCACTCTTGAGTTGTACTCGCGCCGATTGAGGGCCTGCACCTCGCGACCGATCTTCGAGTCGCCCCGCAGGGTCTTCGATGCGCCGGGGTCAACCGTTCGGTCACTCTCGGCCCGGCTGGTGTCCGGCGTTCGCGGGCTGCTTTCGCGCCGTGCTTCACAGACCGACCGCTTTTCGGCGGTGCTCGAGAGGCATCGTCCCGGTCCTGCCCGGGCTCGCGTGCTGGCTCGCCTGGCCGAGTTGGCCTCTCGCCTCAGGGCCGCGCAGAAGATCGAACGACGGCGGGACAGAGTGGAAGCCATCGCCCAGCGTTTGACGCGGGGCATAGAGGTTCAGATATCCCGGGAGGCCTCGGCGGTCGATGCTGTGGCGCGTCAGTTGGGCGCGGTAGGTCCGATGCAGGTGCTGGAGCGGGGTTATTCCGTGACGCTGCTCAAGAGCGGCGGCCTGCTCAAGTCGTCCGATCAGGTGCGGCCGGGAGATGGCATCATCACTCGGCTGGCGGCCGGGGAGGTGGAGTCGGTCGTCGGGAGTTCCGCCCAGGCCCCCCCCGTGCGTGGCACGGCCATCGAGCGAGGGCCTTCGAAACGCACACGCAGAAAGATCCAGGACACCGACACGCCCGGGCTCTTCGGTCTGGACGGATGACCCTCCGGGGGCTACGTTCTATTCGCGTGACCAGCGGAAAACCAACCAAGCAGCCGTCCTCCCCCGAGTCGATGTCCTTTGAGCAGGCCCTCGAAGGGCTTGAGTCGATCGTGGAACGCATCGAACGAGGGGAAGTCGGGCTCGAAGAGTCCATCGCCGAATACGAGCGGGGCGTGGCGCTCATCAAGAGATGCCGGGAGATTCTGGGGCGTGCCGAGCAACGTGTCGAAGAACTCAACAAGCAGGCCGCGGGTCTGACGCAAGAAACCACCGAGCCCGACCGCCGCTGAGAAAGCCCCCGACCAGTGCCACACGACTTCGCGAGTTCCAACCAGACCATCGAGTTCTTCCTGGCTGCGTTCGAGGTGGTCCGGGTTCTCTTTGTGATGGCCTTCGGCGCGTGCCTTGGTTCGCTGGTGAACGTGCTGGTATACCGGATGCCGCTGGGCCTGGGGGTGGTGACGCCCGCCTCTCGCTGCCCCGGTTGCGAGACGCTCCTGACATGGCAGGAGAACATCCCCATTGTCGGGTGGCTCATGCTCCGGGGGCGTTGCCGCTTCTGCCGCACGCCGATCTCGCCAGAATACCCGATCGTGGAAGCGTTCCTCGCGTTGCTTTTCGGCGCGACCTATGCGCTGCTGTACGCCGATGGCGGCACCTTTCTTGGCGCCTGGCTGCGAGGGTGGCAGCCCGAGTGGGGCCTGAGCGGGTTCGCCGCGACGTGGCCGGTCTTTGTCGCCGTGCTGGTGCTCTGGACGTGCCTGACCGCCGCCACGCTCATCGATGCCCGCACGTTTCACATCCCTATGTCGTTGACCACGGTCCCGGTCTGTGTGGCCGTGATCGCCCATCCGCTCACGGTCTGGCTCTTGCCGATGACCAACAACAGAGGGCTGCGCGTTGCCGATGGGTGGACATGGCTCGTGGCATCGCCCGGCGCGGCATCGTGGGGTTGGGTCGGCGCGGCCATCGGCGGCATCGCTGGCATCGCCCTCTCGTGGGGCCTGCTCGCCGGCGGGCTCATCAAGCGCAGCTTTGCCGACTTTGACCATTGGGCCCAGGCGCACATCAAAGAGCACGAGGGCCGCCGCAGCGATTCGCCCGAGCCGGACTCGCCTGGTCTGGGCGAGGAATCCCCCGAAGGCCCAGACCTCTGGACGAAATACCCGCACGCCAGACGCGAGATGCTGCGTGAGTTGTTCTACTTGGCGCCCGCGATAGGCCTTGGTTTTCTGGGTGCCGCTGTGGGCGTTCATTTGGCGGGGCCGTGGTCCTTCGACATTGTCTCAGGCGCTCACCTGCCCGCAACGCCAGTGCCGCTGTGGCTCGATGCGCTCTGCGGATGTTTGATGGGCTATCTGGTCGGTGGGGGGGTGGTCTGGCTCTGGCGCATTCTGGGCTCTCTCGGAGTTGGGAAAGAGGCTCTGGGAATGGGCGATGTCCACCTCATGGCCGCGGTGGGGGCATGCCTGGGCTGGATCGACGCCGTACTGGGATTTTTCGCGGCGGCCTTCGTGGGCGTCTTCTGGACGCTGTTGACCAAACTCACGTCCGGCAGGCTCGACAGGGCCATGCCCTTCGGGCCGTATCTGGCCATCGGTACCGTGCTGGTGTGGTTCTGCAAGCCGCTCATCGAGAGGCTCCTGGGGGTGATACTGCGTGCCGAGTATCCGATTTCATTGCCCTGAGCGAACGGGCGGCATTGATTGAGGGTGACAGCCACCCTGCCGGTCGCAAAGATTCAAGAGAATTTGCCCTTTTCGGGCTATCGCGCCGATAACATCCTGCCGCGCAGGGGCGATGTCGCCCCACGGATCACGATCACTTTTTAATCAGGGACGACCCACATGGGACGCACGGGCATGATGCACAAGTTCGGTATGTGTGCGGCTATTCTTGTCAGCATGGGTTTCCTTCTGGGCGGGTGCAAAGCCGACCAGAAGCGAGCCGCAGCGGCACAGGCCGAGGCGCAGGAGTACCGCGAGAAAGTCGCGACGCTCGAGCAGGCCAACCGCGACAAGGACTCCAGAATCGCAGACCTTGAGAACCGCCTCGCCACGATGCAGCAGGCACAGCAGGCCGCGCCGCCCCCGGTCACCACGTTCAATCCAGGGAGCGGCGGAAACACAGGCTCGATGAGCGGCAGCCGGGAGTTCTCCAATGACTCGCAGGGGCGGCCCCGTGCGCTGCTCTCGGGCGACATTCTCTTTGATTCCGGGCGAGCCACGTTGAAGTCCTCCGCCAGGCAGCGCCTCGACACGCTGGCGAACGAAATCAAGCGCAACTACGCCGGCCGCACAGTGCTTGTGGAAGGGCACACAGATACCGATCCCATCCGCAAGTCATCCTTCGGGAGCAATCAGGCCCTGAGCGAGGCGCGGGCCCAGGCGGTTCGCCAGTACCTCATCCAGAAGGGCATCAGTTCCAACCGGATCGAGGCTGTGGGCTACGGCTCTTCGAGGCCGCGATCTACCAAGGCTGCGAGCCGCCGCGTTGAGATCGTCATCACGAACTGAACCAACATTCAGCCGCAGAGCAGGTCACAGGCCGGGCGAAACCCCGGCCTGTTTTCGTGCGCCCACCGAGATGACCGAGAAAGACTGAATCCGCCCGTGCCTCGCCCTCGAACTCAAGGCACACGCGATGTCTGATTGGCATCGATGGGCATACCGCCCCGTTCCCGTGAGAAACACACAAGGAGACTGAAATGAACAACGTGCTGAGCATGGTGGGTGTCGTTGCGCTGTGCGCTGGGCTCGCGGTTGCGGGTGATACCAAGGCAGCGTCGTGCGGGGTGTCAGAACCGGCCGCGGCCTCGATGGGCGTGATGGCGGGCGACATCGTTGAAACCGCTGTTGCCGCCGGCCAGTTCAAGACGCTCGTCGCCGCGGTTCAGGCCGCGGGCCTTGTCGAGACGCTCAAGGGCAAAGGCCCGTTCACCGTCTTTGCCCCGACCGACGAGGCTTTCGCGAAACTGCCCAAGGGGACGGTTGAGTCGCTGCTGCTTCCCGAGAACAAGGCCAAACTGGCAGCGATCCTGACCTACCACGTTGTTCCCGCCAGGGTCGTCGCGGCCGATGTCAAGGCCGGCGCGGTTGCCACCGCCAACGGCCAGCGGTTTGATGTGCGAGTGCAGGACGGCAAGGTCACGGTCGACAACGCGAACGTGGTGAAGACCGACATTCTGTGCTCCAACGGCGTGATCCATGTCATCGACACCGTGATCCTGCCCAGCGACAACGACATCGTCGACACTGCGGTGGCGGCTGGGCAGTTCAAGACCCTCGCCATGCTTCTCGACCGCGCCGGATTGGTTGAAGCGCTCAAAGGCGACGGGCCTTTCACGGTCTTTGCACCGACCGATGACGCGTTCGCCAAACTCCCCAAGGAAACAGTCGAGAGCCTGCTCAAGAGCGAGAACAAAGAGACACTGGCCTCGATTCTCAAGTTCCATGTGATCCCCGGCCGCGTCTTCTCCGACACTGCCGCCAAGGGCGCCAGCGTGGCAACACTCCAGGGCCAGAAGGTCACCACCAAGAGCGAGGGTGGCAAGGTGCTCGTGCAGAACGCCACGGTGCTGGGCGCCGACATCGACTCGACCAACGGTGTGATCCATGTCATCGACACCGTGATCCTGCCCCCGGCCGGCAAGTAATCAAAGCCCTTTTCCCGAGACCAGTCCTGGTCTCATCCCGGCGGCCGGGTGGCCGAAACGCCACCCGGCCTCTTCCATGACTTCCACTGGGTGTCAACAGGCTTGTTCACCGATGTCCGGCCGGGCAGCGCCGGCAACCAGGGCAAGGCGGCAGGCTTCGCGGGGTCCGCTGGTGCTCGCTATCGCCGAGGAAAGTCGGCCTGGCGCCGGCGAGACTGCCTCAGCCATTCCGCGATTGGTCCGACCGAAACACTCCCCAGACGTGGCATCGATCGACGAGCGGATCTACGATCAACGCTCACCGAAGGCGTGCAGGACGCCGTCTGGTGACGAGAGGGGCCGGCTCATTTCTTCTGACCTATTGCTCCATCGTGTCAGTGCGGGCGACTCTGCCGCTGTGCAGGAGTGCATCGCCAGGTTCAGCGGCCTGGTGTGGTCGCTCGCCCGCCGAACAGGCCTCCCCGATGCCGAGATGGAGGACGCTGTACACGAAATCTTCACCGAACTGTGGCAGCACGGCCATAAGTACGATCCATCGATCGCCTCAGAGGCCGCGTTTGTCGCGGTGATCGCCCGCCGAAGACTCATCGACCGCCGCCGCAAACTCGGCCGCCAGCCGCTCAAGCAGGAACTGCCCGAGTTCCTGAGCACCGGCGATTCACCCACAGGCCGCGCCAAAGAAATATCTGAAGACGCCGCCGTGGCGGCCATGGCGCTCGCCACGCTGAGCGCTGATCAGCAGCGGGTTCTGAGGCTCTCGGTGTACGAAGGCCTGTCGCACGAACTTATCTCGCGTGCGACCGGGTTGCCCCTCGGCACCGTCAAAACCCATGCCCGACGCGGGCTGATCCGCCTGCGCGAAATCCTCGCCGACCCTGCGAAGATTGCTTCGATCGCTCAGGCAGGGGGGAGTGACTGATGCCCCCCTTCCCCTACGCCCACGACAGCCGCCTGTCTGAACTCCTCGCGCAGCGATCGACCGAGGGACTCAGCGGGGCCGAAGACAAAGAACTCGATTCACTCTTCGAGCAGGAAGGAATCGAGGATGATCTCTCCCTCGACGTCGCCGCGGCGGCATGCCACCTGGCCTTCCTCGCGCATGAACTCGGGGACGAACCTCTTGAAATGCCCGAGGCAGCTCGGCGCAGATTGGAAATATCCGGGCGGGTGTGGGTCGCGGCCCGTGCATCGCAGCCGGCGATCCGCCCCTCTTCCGCTGACATGACGGTTCATCCACCCGCGTTACCGCTGAAGATGACAGACCAGGCCAGCGCCCCGACGAAATCATCCGGGATGTGGCCATGGCTCGTCGCCGCAGGCTTCGCGCTTATCGCCGCGGTTGGCTGGTTCAGGACTTCGGTGCCCGTCAATCCGGGCATGGACATCGTGTCGGCGATCGCTCAAGCACCAGATTCGGCGGAGTGGTCTTGGAATGACTGGGACAACCCCGAAGTGACGGGCGTGGCGGGTTCGGTCGTGTGGAGCGAGGCTCTTCAGTGCGGATACATGAAGTTCCGAGGCCTGCCGAGCAACAACCCGGCCTCCGAGCAGTATCAGTTGTGGATCGTGGATAAACGCGGTCTTTCCCAGCGGGTGAGCGGCGCGATCTTTGATGTGAACCGAGACGGAGAAGTGATTGTTCCGGTCAAGCCGCTGATCCCGGTGCAAGACGCGGCCCTCTTCGCCATCACCATCGAGCAGCCGGGCGGCACGTGGGTTTCGGACATGTCGAGAAGAGTCGTTGTCGCGAAGCGCCCTTCGTGATGCCACGCAGTCGAACAATCCGCTTTTCCCTGACTTGGCGTGAATGGTGAAGGCCAGCCTCGAGCAGGCCGCGCGGCCTTCGCAGATATACACTCAGGCGTCAGGCGGCGGCCGCGGATCGGCCGGGCTCTGTCCTGTTCACGATGCACCTTCCCTGCGCCGATCTCCGCTTCACCGCCCACAACCACAATGACCGGTGCTGCGCGGTCCCGGTGACCGCATCACCGCTGCTCGATCAGAGCGAGCCGGCTCACTCAACAGACGACGCCGCCACCTGGGCAGAGCGGTTCACATCGCGAGCCGACGAAAACTTCAGCGTGCTTTCCGTGCTGCTGCCCCGCGAACTGCGGCCAGATTTTTCCGCCGTCTACGCCTTCTGCAGAACCGCCGATGATCTCGGCGACGAAACAGGCATCGGTGACCAGGCAAGGGCCCGGTCGCTCTCGCTTCTCGCCGATTTCAGGAGTCGGCTGGAACGGGCCTTCGCCGGGCGCGCGGCCGACCCGCTCTTCGCGGCTTTGATCCCCGTCATAGCCAGGCACCGCCTGCCCATCGCGCCTTTCGACGATCTGATCAAGGCTTTCGAGCAGGATCAACGAATCACCCGGTATCAGACGTGGGAGCAGTTGCTCGACTACTGCACCCGGAGCGCAGACCCCGTCGGGCGGATCGTGCTGATGATGTGCGGGTACCGTCCGCCTTGGGAGGCCCCTGAAAACGCAGGGCTCTATCGCATGAGCGACTCCATTTGCACGGCCCTGCAGTTGACAAACTTCTGGCAGGACGTCCGACGCGACTTGCTTGACCGTGATCGAGTTTACCTGCCTCAGTCTGAAACCGGGCTGGACGCCGACACGTTGAGAGTCTGGCTTGATGAGCCGGCAGACGCGCCGGCGCGTGGCACGTTCCGTGCAAGGCTTGAGCCCCTCGTCGATCGCACGTGGGAACTGTTCGATCGCGGGCGAATCCTGCCGTCACTCCTGCGTGACGACATCGCTCCGGTCATCCGGCTCTTCGCGGCAGGTGGTGAGCGCGTGCTCGGGATGATCGGTCGGGAAGGCTGCCAGACGCTCTGGTCTCGACCGAGGCTCTCATCAGTCGGCAAAGCATGCCTCATCCTGAGAGAACTTCTCGGAGGAGATGCGGTCTTCGGAGCAGCCGGGGGGCGGCGAGTTTGACATCCCGCCCGCACAAGACATCACCATTCTCGGCTGGTTCAAGAATGGTCAGCCCGACACGGTGTCGCGTGGTTGTGGTTGGTGGGGGGGTAGCGGGTATCAGCGCGGCCGTTGAACTCGCGCTGTCCGGTGTGCCGGTGATGCTTCTCGAGGCAAGGCGCCGCCTCGGGGGGCGGGCGAGTTCGTTCCACGATGCCTCGCGTGGGTGCTGGTACGACAACTCACAGCACATCGCGCTGGGTTGCTGCACCGCATACCGCGAGTTGTGCCGCCGGATCGAGGTTGAAGACGATTTCGACTGGTACACCCGGCAGCAGTGGGTAGAGGCCGGAGGACGCGTCACCACAATTCAGCCCGGGATGTTCCCGCCCCCGTTGCACTACGCCGAATCCTTCCTTGGCGCTGCGTTTCTCTCCCCTGCAGACAAGTTCGCCATCGGCAGAGCGATGATCGCCATCCGCTTCGCCGATCGGGAGGCGTGGAAATCGCGCACGTTCGGGGAGTTTCTGCGCACGGCGGGGCAGCCTCAGACTTCGATCGATCGATTCTGGTCGCCGATCATCGTGAGCGCGTGCAACCTTCACGTTGATCGGGTCAGCGCCTCGCCCGCGCTCAAGGTCTTTCAGGAAGGGTTCCTGGCCGGCACCGGCGCGTCGGCGATGGGGATCCCCAGAGTGCCGCTGGTTGAACTCTACAGACACGTTCCAAGGATTCTCTCTGAAGCGGGGGGTGAAGTCCGACTGGGCATGGCCGTAGAACGCATCGAGCCCGGTCGGGTTCGGACGGTGGGGGGTGGTGAAGTTCGGGCGGAATCGGTGGTGTGTGCACTCCCCTTCGAAAAGGCAATCGGCCGCCTGTTCAATGACCGTGGCGAGCCAGATGGGCGGCTGAAGGCACTCTCGGGTGTCGGGTTCAGCACCATCCTGGGCGTTCATGTGCAGTATGACCGCCCCGTCCTGTCGCACCCCAGCGCCGTGCTGGTCGAACGCGGGACCCACTGGCTCTTCCGGCGGGGATCGGTGGGGGACGAGTTTCAAGCAGTCATCAGCGCCGCCGATGAATGGGCGGGGCTCACTGACGAGGCGATCATCGGACGGGTCGCCTCCGATATCTGCGCCTGTTTCCCGGGAGCACCGGCCACACCCCGCTGGGCCAGAGCGGTGCGCGAGCGCCGGGCGACATGGGCGGCAACCCCGGCGTTCGAAGCGGCACGACCCGCGCCGGGATGGACCCCCGGAGGGGTAATCCTGGCCGGGGATTACACGGCTGTCGACTGGCCGGCCACCATGGAGGGCGCGGCCCGAAGTGGCAAAGCCGCGGCAATCGCAGCCATGGAGACGCTGGGTATCTTGCCTCAGTCCGGGTCGCATTGAGCGGGCAGGAACGCGCCGGTGAGGATGCACCTCATCTGGAAAACCTGTCGGTTGCGGCCGCCCTGCCATATGTGAGGATTTGGTCAATCCTGGGCCGGGAAACCTCGTTCCGTTCGCGCGGGGGGCCGTTTCGGACCTACCCTAAAGGGTCAGGGGGGGTGCGTTCTGTCTCTGGCGGAGTTTGTCGCCGCGCACCCACGTTCAGGAAAGATCACCATGCAGGGCGCAAAGCCGTGGCAAATCGCGGTCATCGGTGCGGCGGTTCTCGCGGTGGTGGGTGTCAGCGTGTACTCATGCTCCAACAGCCGGGATCTTGGGCTTGCCAAAGAGATACCGATGGTGGATGTCGTCACGGGCGACAGGTTCGTCGTGAAAGTTCCCAAGTCCGGCTCGATGGGGATTCCCAGCAAGCACCCCGAGACAGGCAACGAGACCCTGATCCCTCTGTATCAGGATGAGAACGGCAACTGGCGGGTGAGCGAGCGGTATGCTTCAAGTGTCAACCTCAAGGCACTGGGGGTAGAGTCTTCGGCGCTCGACCGAGCTTCGGGTCAGGTTCGTGTTTCAGACAAGCCAATCAAGACGATCGTCGGCGAATAACGCCGCGGCAGGCCTTTTCCAGAACGAGCGGAAACTCCCCCATGCCCCAGCGAACAACCCACCGCACCACCGCACGCCGCGCCTTCACGCTGATCGAACTGCTGGTCGTGATCGCCATCATCGCACTGCTCATCTCACTGCTTCTGCCGGCACTTGGCAAGGCCCGCGAGGTCGCCAGGACGATCGCCTGCCAGGCGAATGTGCGTTCGCTTGCTCAGGGTCAGTTGCAGTACGCCGGCAGTTACAAAGACTTCATCGCCGGCCCCAACACATCGGGGGCGGACGGTCAGTTTTACAACGGCCAGCCGTACCTTTTCGAGACATCTTCGTCGACACCCACAACCACCCATGACTGGATCAGCCCGACGATGGGGGATGGCATGGGCCTGCCCGCGAACCGGGCCCGGCGAACATGGTCGCTCTTCAACAAGTGGGGGTGCCCCTCCATGCGTGAGACGGCGATCGAGTGGGGCGGTTCGCAGGGCGATGCCGACCGAACCCAGTTCGCCGACGTCCGCCGTGAGCTCGGCTGGCGCGTGCCCAGTTACCTCTCGCCGGCGTCGTTCCACTACAACCGTCAGAACGCGCCCGGCATCAGCACCTACCGACCCTTCAACGCTACCGGCGCCGCGGTCACGCTCAAGTACCACAACGCCAACCCGGCCACCCTGCCAAACAACTTCATCCCGAGACTCGACCGCATCGGCACCCAACTCTCCCAGAAAGTTCTCGTGGCCGACGGGTCGCGCTACCTCGCCACCGACGGCGGCATCCGCTACTACGACTTCGACACGTCCACCAACCCGAGCATCTTCGGCAGTTTCATCGCCTCAGGACCGATCTTCCACGCATCGAACGAATACGGCCGCGCCCTGACAAACGGCGCGAACAAGAACGTCCAGGGCAGTTTCAGGCACTCGGGTGAAACACTCAACGCCGCGTTCTTTGACGGGCACGCCGAGACCCTCCGCAGCCGTCGAGTGTGGGAAGATGCCGAGCTCTGGTTCCCCTCCGGCAGCCAGTGGACGGGCGTGAACGCGACGCCCGAGTCTACGGCCAAGTACAGTTCGCTCCTCTCGCGGCCCGTTGGCAACAGGCCGCTGCCCTGATCTCTCTGTCCGAATGAATCGCCGCTTCTTGACACGAGCGGCATTCCGGCACCCCCGGCCACGCCGGGGCTTATACCCTTGTCGAGTATTTTCCCCAAAGATCAGGAGACAGTCTTCATGAGCAGAGCACAGGACGTCATCAACCGCATCAACAAGGATCAACAGAACGCGGTGCAGCGGCTGATCGATTGGCTCCGGATACCCAGCATCAGCACCGACCCCGCCTTCAAGTCAGACGTACGGCGCGCGGCACAGTGGTGCGCCGATCAACTGCGTGAAGTTGGTTTCGACACGGTCGAGATCAAGGAAACCCGGAGCGAGCACGGCGAGGGGCACCCGATCGTGCTCGCCACGGCATCGCCATTGCCGGGGTACAAGGGGCCGCATGTTCTCTTCTACGGCCACTACGACGTTCAGCCCGCCGACCCGTTGGAACTCTGGGAAAGCCCGCCCTTTGAGCCGGTCATCAAGCCAGCCGTAGACGGCGGCCCCGGCGAACGGGTCGTGGCGCGAGGCGCGGTCGACGACAAGGGCCAGGTGATGATGTTCATCGAAGCATGCCGGGCGTGGAAGGCGGCCACGGGCCACCCCACGGGCGGAGCCCGATTCACAGTATTGATCGAAGGCGAGGAAGAGTCCGGTTCGGTGAGCCTCAAGTCGTTCGTCGAAGAGCATCATGCACAACTCAAGCAGTGCGATGTCTGCCTGATCAGTGACACCGGCATGCTCGGAAGAGAGCAGCCCGCGATCACCTACGGCGTGCGGGGGTTGGCGTATACCGAGGTCACGCTGCACGCCGCGAACCAGGACCTACACAGCGGGTTGTGGGGTGGTCGCTGCCCGAACCCAATCAGCGAACTCACCAAAGTGCTTTCGCAGTTGTGGGACAAAGATCGTCGTGTGACCATCCCCGGCTTTTACGACGATGTGCGGCCCCTTTCACAGAAAGAACGCGACGCGTGGGCCGCGCTGCCATTCAGCGCGGCCGAGGCACTGAGCAAGATCGGCCTTGGCCCAGAGGCCGATGTCGGCGAAGCCGGCTTCACCACGCTCGAACGCGAGTGGGGCCGCCCAACGGCTGAAATCAACGGGATCTGGGGTGGCTATATCGGGAAGGGGGCCAAAACGGTCATCCCGGCACACGCCAGCGCCAAAGTCAGTTTCCGCCTCGTGGCAGACCAGGACCCCGCCAAGATCACCTCGCTCTTCTTTGAGTGGCTCAGGGCGAGGACACCGGCGGGCTGCCGCTGGGACCTGAACGACCATCACGGCGGTTTCGGTGTGACCGTGCCCACCGACTCGCCCACGCTGGCCGCCGCGTCGCGTGCCATCAAGGCGGCTACAGGCATCGAGCCCGCGATGATCAAGAGCGGGGGATCGATCCCCGTGGCCGGGCTGCTCAAAGACCAGTTGGGCATCGACACGATCTTCATGGGTTTCGGACTCGCCGACGACCGGGTGCACTCCCCCAACGAGAAGTTCGAGATCAACTGCATGATGATGGGCACACGCTCGCACGCGCTGTTCATCGACGAGATCACCCGGCAGTAGCCAACGCGCCGATCACGAGAGTGCCTATGGAAACCACGGCAAGATTCGAGATCGTGGAAGCGCGCTCGCCGGCGGATGTCGCGGCGGCGCGCCGTCTCATGATCGAGTACCGCGACAGCATCTCAACGCCGCTCTGTTTCCAGGGGTTCGATGCAGAGATGGCGACTCTGCCGGGGAGATACGCACCGCCCACGGGCGTCTTGCTGCTTGCGGTCGAGGCGGCATCCCGAACCCCGGCAGGGTGCATCGCCCTGCGCGAGATTGATGCAGCCCCCTTCGGCCGCGTGTGCGAGATGAAACGGCTGTATGTCGCGCCCGGATCTCGAAATTCCGGATTGGGCAGGCTCCTTGCCGAGATGCTCCTGATCCGGGCCAGGAATCTTGGCTATGCCGCCATGAGGCTCGACACCGACGCCGACATGGTTCCGGCTCAACGGCTGTACGAATCTCTGGGTTTTCGCCCGACCGCCAAGTACAACAACGACCCGATCCCGGGAACGCTCTTTTACGAGATGCGTTTGGATGGGGTGGCCAGCGTGAAGCGGGGGCGCCCCGTGCCGGACTTGCAGCAGGGCGGGCTGAATGCCTGATGCCGGCCTCAGGGGGATGGATCAGTATACGTAATATATCTTATAGGACGTTATGCCGGGTCTGCGTTCACTCTCCCTGGACCGGGTTTCTCCTCCTCTGTTTCTTCCTTGTGCCCGATCTGGACCCCCGCACTCCATCCCCCAACCCTCGAAGAACCAATGACCCCAGTTGAACTTACCGGCGCGCCTCTCACACTCTCCATGGTCGAAGATGTCGCACGCCGGGGACGGGCGGTCACCGTCTCTCCCGAAGTGATATCAAGGCTGGCGCAGACCCGCGGACAGATCGACAGGGTGCTGGAAGACGGCCAACCGCATTACGGCATCAATACGGGCTTCGGGTCTCTCTCTCGCAAACGCATCCCCCCTGATCAACTGCGAGACCTCCAGCACAACCTCATCCGTTCCCACGCCGCCGGCGTTGGCGAGCCGTTGCCGGTGCCTGTCGTGCGTGCGATGCTTCTGCTTCTTGCCGCGTCCCTTTCCCGCGGACTCTCAGGTGTTCGACCGGTCTTGGTCGAATCCATCGTTGCGCTGCTCAATGCGGGCATCACCCCGGTTGTGCCTTCGGTTGGTTCGGTAGGGGCCTCGGGTGATCTCGCCCCATTGGCCGCGGCTGCGCTGGTGCTTATCGGCGAGGGTGAGGCATTCAACGACTCACGCAGGCTTTCCGGCGGTGAATCGCTCCAGTCCGCGGGGCTCAGGCCGATCGAACTTGCTGCCAAGGAGGGGCTGGCGCTCATCAACGGCACGCACCTGATGGCCGCGAGGGGCGCACTCACGCTCTGTGAATCTGACCGGCTGTACTCGTCGGCCGTTCTCGCCGCGGCGATGTCTCTCGATGCGTGCCGTGGCACTGATTCCAGCTTTGATGCACGGGTTCATCGGGCTCGTTGCCAGCCCGGGCAGATGGATGTCGCTTCCAGGCTGAGGATGCTGCTGGCGGGCAGCGAGATCATGCAATCGCACCGCGAGAATGACCCCCGTGTGCAAGACCCCTACTGCCTGAGGTGTGCGCCGCAGGTGCTCGGCGCGGTGGGTGATGCATACGGGTATGTGCGGGGCTGCGTGGAGCATGAACTGGGCGCCGTGACCGACAACCCCCTGCTCTTTCCCCCCACCCACGAGGGCGAACCGGGTGACATTGTCTCCGGCGGCAACTTCCACGGCATGCCTCTGGCCATCCCGATGGACGCCATGACCATCGCCACGTCGCACCTTGCCGGCATCAGTGAACGACGTACCTTCTGGCTGATTTCGGCCTTCGATTCTGAGAGCAGGCTGCGCCCCTACCTGGCTACACAGCCCGGGCTTCACTCGGGCATGATGATCGCCCAATACACCGCCGCGGCCTGCTGCAACGAGATCATCACGCTGGCCACCCCCGCGAGCGTGAGCAACATCTCGACGAGCGCGGGGATCGAGGACTACAACTCGTTCGGACCAAGGGCGAGCGCCAAGGCGGCCCGGGCGGTTGATCTTGCACGCAGGGTCATTGCCATCGAGCTGCTCTGCGCCGCCGAGGGGCTCGAGGCGCACCGGCCGCTGCGATCGGGCCAGGGTGTCGAAGCCGGGTACGAGACACTTCGGTCTCGCGTGTCTCCGCTGCGTGGAGACCGACCGTTGACGCCGGACATCGAGGTCATCGCGGCGATGATCGACGATGGGTGCTTCGGCGGGTCGGCCGGCGCATGAACCAGAAGGCTATGCCGTTCAAGGTCACGTGCTCAGAGCGCGAGCATCCCTCTCCCCGCTGCCATGACTCAATGCGCGGTATGCTTCTGCATGGGCGAGCCCCCATCCGTGACTGGCGGCTCATGAATCCCATAACGGAGCGGTTGTGATGACAGCCATGACGACAAAGTCCAATCGGAACCGAGCGGCAAAGGATGGACCAAAGGTGAATGACCCCCCCACCGGTGCTTCGCGGGTTGTGCGTGCCCCGCGCGGCACGAAGCGAACGTGCGCTTCGTGGCAGATCGAGGCCGCGATGCGCATGCTCATGAACAACCTCGACCCTGAGGTTGCCGAAAGGCCCGAAGACCTTGTGGTGTACGGCGGCCGTGGCAAGGCGGCCCGGTCATGGCCGGCGTTCGACGCGATCATCTCGGGTCTGCGTGCCCTCAAGCCAGACCAGACGCTGCTCGTGCAATCGGGCAAGCCCGTTGGGGTGGTGCAAACCCACGAGGATGCGCCGCGTGTGCTCATCGCAAACTCCAACCTGGTGCCCGCGTGGGCCACGCAGCAGGTCTTCGACGATCTGGCCGCGCGTGGCCTGATGATGTACGGCCAGATGACCGCGGGGTCGTGGATCTACATCGGCACGCAGGGAATTCTCCAGGGAACCTACGAGACGTTCGCCGAGATCGGCCGGTCATGTTTCGGCGGCGACCTTTCCGGCAGGCTGTGCGTCACGGCCGGGTGCGGCGGCATGGGCGGCGCACAGCCTCTGGCGATCACGCTCGCAGGGGGAACGGCCTTGATCGCTGATACAGACCTGAGCCGACTCGAACGCCGGCGCAGCGACAACTACCTCGACGAGATCGCGGGCGGGCTTGACGAGGCCATCGACGCGGCGGTTGCCCTCGCGGCATCGTCGTCCGCGCGATCCGTGGGCGTTCACTGTAACGCGATCGAACTGCTCGAGCGTTTGATCGAGCGTGGCGTGGTGCCCGATGTGCTCACCGACCAGACGAGCGCTCACGACCCGCTGATGGGGTATGTGCCTCTGGGCATGACACACCATGAAGCGGCCCAATACCGAGCCCTCTACCCGGACGAGTATCAGGCCCATGCGTGCCGCAGCATGGCCAGGCATGTGCGGGCGATGCTCGAACTTCAGCGTCGCGGCGCGGTCACATTTGACTACGGCAACAACATCCGCCAGCGCGCGCTCGACCAGGGCGTCTCCGATGCGTTCGCATTCCCCGGGTTTGTTCCCGCGTATATCCGGCCCCAGTTCTGTCTCGGGCGGGGCCCCTTCAGGTGGGTCGCGCTCTCGGGCGACCCCCGCGACATCTACGTGACCGATCGTGCCGTTCTCGACGCTTTCCCGGCCGACGCGGGGCCCTACGCCCAGCGGTTGCACAACTGGATTCTGTCGTGCCACAAGAACCCCGAAGCGCTCCTGGCGGGCGACTTTGACCGCTGCGAGCCACGATTCCAGTTCCAGGGGCTTCCCGCGAGGATCTGCTGGCTTGGCTACGGCGAGCGAGACCGTGCGGGGCTGATCTTCAACGATCTTGTCGCGTCCGGCGCGGTCAAGGCACCCATCGTGATCGGCAGGGATCACCTCGACTGCGGCAGCGTGGCCAGCCCAAACCGCGAGACCGAAGCGATGAAGGACGGCACCGACGCTGTGAGCGACTGGGCCATTCTCAACGCCATGGTCAATATTGCCAGCGGCGCATCCTGGGTTTCGTTCCACCACGGGGGTGGCGTGGGCATCGGCTACTCGCAGCACGCCGGGCAGGTGGTCGTGGCCGATGGAACCCCCCAGGCCGCGGCCAGGGTCGCACGAGTTCTCACCAACGATCCGATGATGGGCGTGCTTCGGCACACCGACGCCGGGTATGACGATGCCCGCGAATGTGCACGGGCGATGGGCGTTCACATTCCTATGGGATAAAGACGCTGGGCGAGGGCTTCACGCGACTTTGGCGCTCTGGAAGACGGTAACCGGGGAGCCCTCGGCAAGAATGATGCTCGCGGGTTTGCACCCTCTGAGAACTTTCCACTCGGGGCCGTAGGCCTGAGCCCAGTCAACTTTGACTTCGTGCCAGGCAAGCCGATACGTGAGCCATTGAGGGTGGGCGACTCGGTACATGAGCGTGAAGCCGGCCCGGTCGCGCCCGAAGCCCCACTCGTGTTCCTTGAACCACGTCTCGTCGCTTTCCTGAGATGGCAAGAGGGGCGGGTCTTTGGTTGTCGCCAGCGTGATGCGCTGTGTTCGCCCGCCGACGCAGAACGTGTGTTCGATCTGGGTGCCGTCGGCCAAGCGGTGTACATCGCTGGCCATAGGCACGCGTTGGTAGGGTTCGTTGTAGATGAACTTGGCCACCCAGGCCACGACCCGCTTGGGGACAAACTCCTTGATGAAACAGACGCCCCGCTGCTCGCCTCGCTTCACATAGAACCTGAGATTCACCTCGGGAAACGCTCGATAGCCCGGGATTGCCCAGCCTTTGACAGCGACATCATCGAAGTCGAATGCCACCAGAGAGATAAAGGGCGTGCCGTGCAGCGTGTCGAGTTCACAGCCGCGGGGCACGTGGGGTAAGAGCAGGTCAGCCGGCACCGGATACGAAATGATGGCGACATTCGACCAGTGAGCTTTGAGAAAGGCCCGCTGCATCAATCTCAGTATACCAGTCCGCAGGCCCCGGCCAAGCGAAATCGGCACTTCTGTCACGAATTTCCCCCTCCTACGCTCGGGTCGTGTCAGGATCCTCTTGGGCTCATCTTCCGGGTCGGCCCCCCCACTGCACACCCGCTCAGTGGCGGGCCGCCATCGCGCCAACCCGCTTCGCGGCATCCATCGAACGGGAGTATTCAGGAAAGGCCGAAGTGGTGCTGATCGGATTGCCCGACGATACCGGTGTTGCCCTCAACAGCGGCCGAGTCGGCGCCGCGGGCGGGCCCAACGCGGTGCGAGAGGCGCTGGCGACCTACGGCGTTGCTTCGCCCGCTGACGTGGTGTGGCCGCGTGTGTTCGACGCCGGCGATGTGGTGCCCGCGGCGGGAACTGGCGAAGAAGCCATGCGAGCGACCCACGACAGGGTCTCCGATGCCGCGCAGTGGCTTGTTCTCCGCGGTCTTTTCCCCATCGCTATCGGCGGTGGGCATGATCTCACCTACGCCTTTGTGCGAGGCGTGCTGCGTGGCCTGAGGCAACTCAAGGGTAATGCGCACCTCACGCTCGACGGGGTATATCTCGATGCGCACCTAGACGTGCGCGACACGCCGGGCAGCGGCATGCCCTTCCGAAGGCTCATCCAGGAGGGCTTCGCGCGGCGGCTGTGCGCCGCGGGCATCAATCCATTCGTGAATGACCGCGATCACACCGGCTGGCTCATGGCGCAGAGCGGCTCGGTCGTTTGCGGCGTAGAAGGCATGGCCAAGGCCGTGGCAGGGTTCTGCGAAAATCCCGGCGGGGCGGCAGGGCCGATGTTCTTCAGTCTCGATATGGATGTCTTCGACAGTGCCTACGCCCCCGGGGTGAGCGCGATCAACCCCAGCGGCGCGTCCCCGAGAGAAATCGAGCCGCTGATCACGCTCGCGGGGCAGAACACGCGGACAGTCTGCTTCGACATCATGGAGTTGTGCCCGGCGCACGATGTGCAAGGCCGCGCGGCGAGACTCGCGGCCCACATGCTGCTTGCGTTCCTGGCGGGCTACTCACGCCGATCGCTCGGAGACTGATACACGATGACCAACCCGGTTCGAGAAAGCGCCGCGAAAGAACGAACCCTCATCAAGGGGGCACGCGTGCTTACATTGAGAGGTTCGCGTCGCCGAAGGGGCACCGCCTTCGGCGACCTGGGCGTGCTGCCCTGCGCCGACGTGCTCATCGAGGGTGAGACCATCGCGGCGGTCGGGCCGCACATCACCGCGGATCAAGGGCCCTCCACGACCGTCATCGAGGCGCGCGGCCGCGTGCTGATGCCTGGGTTCGTCGACTGTCATACACACGCCTGCTGGGCCGGGGATCGACTCGACGAGTGGGAGCGGCGGCTCGCCGGCGCGGACTATCTGGAAATTCTCGCCGCCGGCGGCGGGATCATGTCCACCGTTCGCGCGGTTCGTGCCGGTTCCAGAGAAGGTCTCGCGTCTTTGCTGGCCCGGCGACTCTCGATGTTTTTGCAGTCCGGAACGACGACGGTGGAGGTCAAGAGCGGGTATGGCCTGAACACGCAGGCCGAGTTGATGATGCTCGGCGCGATCGATGACGCCGCGTCGGCATGGCGGGGCACCCTCGTGCCCACGGCCCTTCTCGGGCACGCGATCGACACCGATCAGCCGGAGTTCATCGATCGCACGATCACGGAGACACTCGACGCGGTGCACGAGGCATACCCCGGAGTCACGATTGATGCGTACTGCGAACGCGGGGCATGGAGTGTGCGAGACACCATCGCGCTCTTCCGGCGTGCGGCGTCGATGGGTCACCCGGTGCGGGTCCACGCCGATCAGTTCACGAGTCTGGGGATGACCCCCGCCGCGGTAGAACTCGGCGCCAGATCGGTCGATCATCTCGAAGCGTCGACACCCGAAGATCTTGGCGTGCTGGCCGGATCAGAGACGTTCGGCGTGGGTTTGCCTGTGTGCGGGCTTCACCTGGCGGACCACAGATACGCCCCGCTTCGCACCCTCGCCGGCATGGGCGGACTCGTTGCCATCGCCACCAACCTCAACCCCGGTTCCGCGCCCTGCGGCTCGATGCCGCTTGCCGTCGCTGTCGCGGTGCGCTGCTGCGGGCTCACCCCCGCACAGGCGATCATCGCGGCAACCCTTCACGGCGCCGAAGTGCTGGGGATGTCGGATCGGGGCATGATCGTTGCGGGTCAACGCGCGGATGTCGTCCTGCTCTCGCAAACGGATGAGCGTGCCCTGGCGTTTGAGTTGGGTAGCGACCCTGTGGATGTCGTCATCGCGGGCGGCGCGGTGATGAAGCATCGGGCGTGAAGGGCGGTGTACGGGGCTACCTGGGCGGCGAGTCCAGCCGTTCACGCTCGATGTACCTTCTGAATACGCGGCGAACGAGGTCGCTGTATTGCGGGGGAACGGCCTGCTGTTCGATGGCTCGTTCGGCGCCCTGTGCCGCGCTTCGCAGTCCGTCGCTCAGGCCAGTCGCACCGGTGGGAGCGGGTGCGCCTTCGCCTGTCGGCGGCGCGTCCCACTCTGCGATGACACGCGACGGGGGTTGGGATGGATCCGCCGGGCGGCGTAGATCGATGGGCTCGGTATCGAACGGTCGCCCAGAGGGTGTGTTCGCTCGGCCTCGTGGAGATGCCATTGGCCCCAGGCCCCCACCACCTCCGGATCCTTCGCCCTTGGGCATTGCTTCGCCAGGCGACGAGGGATCCATGCTTTGTGCGATTCGCTGGAGTTCCCGTGCGGCTTCCTTTCGCTGCTCGGGGGAAAGGCCATCGAGCAGTTTCTCGGCTTGCCTGCGGAGCCGTTGCGACTCTTCCGCGGAACGCTGCGCCTCGTTCCCTTGTCTCGCGGCATTCCGCAGGGTTTGGGCCAGCCGCTCGAAGCCTTGAGGCGTGGAGGTGGGCTGTTGCTCCCCCTGAGATCCGCCGGGCTGTTGAGACTGAGGCGAGGGTTGGCCTTGGGCCTGAGGCGCAGGCTGTTGTTGATTGGCGGAAGGCTGCGGCTGAGGGATTGTCTCTTGAGTCGGCGTAGCCCCCTCCCCGGGCGTCGCTTGCGGTGTGTTCTCGCCAGTGCTTTGCTGGCTCAGGGGTTGCTGCTGCTGCGGAGTTCCGGCCGGGGATGGTGTTGGAGCAGGAACAGATTGTGGTTGTGGTTGAGCCCCTTGCCCCGGAGATTGCTCGGGAGCGGTGCCCTGGGGTTGTGACTGGGTGTCAGTGACAGCACCCGACGGTTGGGGAGGCGAGCCAGAGGGCTGCCCTCCTTCGGTCTTGGGGGTAGGCTGCGGCTTCGGCGCGGCTTCTGTGCCAGTTTGGGCGGGCGACTGCTCTTGGCCACCAGCAGGAGACGTCTCCTGCTTGGCCCCTTGCTGCTGTTGGTTACGTGAACCATCGCGGGGAGGCGCCTGATCGCCGCCTGGAGTCTGCGGACTTTGCTGGCGGGGCTGCGCTGGTGGCTGCGGATCGGCAGGTTGAGTTGCGGGATCGGTTGTTGTGGGTTGATCCTTTGGTAGCGCAGCATCAGACGAAGGGGGCGTCGGCGCGGGTGTAGTTGGCGGATCTTGCGGAACGTCTTGCGGCCTTGGTGCGTCGGCCGGCGAGCGAGGCGCACGGTTGAGTTCATCCGCGGCAGCGTCGAAAGATTCTGCAAGATCTTCGAAGGTGCGCGCGATGTCGTTGTTCAGGGATGTATCCTGATTGCCGCCTGGTTGCGTGGGTTGCCGCGGAGGTGTTGGTTGATCGGTCTGAGGAGGTTCTGATGCCGAGGGCGGGTTCGTCAAAGCCGCAGGTGGGCTCGGCGGCAACCCCGGATCCCGCCCTGCCGGGGGGCTCGCGGCAGCATCAGACTCGCCTGGTTGAGAATCGGCCGTGGAGATCGGCTGAGAAGTAGGTGGCAACGGCTGGCTTTCACGGGCCGTCATCTCTCTCGCGGCCTGCCGGAATGCCTCTGAAAGCCTCCGGAGTTCTTCTGCTTTGTCTGCGGCCTGTTCGGACGGCGCTCCTGACGATTCAGAGCCGATGTTCCGGGCGATTTCTGCCGCACGTTCAAGGTCGCCGGCCGAGATTGCCTTGGCGAGTTCGCTGCGAGATTGCGCACGCTGGGCCACGCGCGCCGCCGCTTCTCGAACCGCTTCATCGCGATGCATGGCTCGGCGAGAATCATCTTCCATGCGTTGCGAGGCCCGCAGCGCGGCTTCCGCCGCGCGAGATCGCGCGGCCGCGAGAGTCTCGGGGTCGCGTGCGCCACGGAGTTCCGCCTCCAGGGCTTCCACTTCGCGCCGTACATCCTCGGAGGGGGCATCCTGCGCGCCGGTATCGTTGGCGGCGTTGTACGCCCGCAGCATCTCAGAAAGTTCGGCCACTTCGGCCCTTACTTGCTCGTGGTTGATCAGAGCGGCCTTCAACGCCTCTGATCCAGTACGGCTCGGCAGCGGCAAGAGAACCCCGGCCGCGGCAAAGGCCGCCGCGATGAGCGCTGCCCAGCCCATCCTGGCGGGGGCATGGTGCGGCACAAGAGGCACCAGTCTGCGCACATCGACCGACGCAGCCAGTTGCTCGGCTTGTGCGAGCAGAAGACCGACGAAAGGTCGGTCTGTTTCACGCCCAACGCTCGACGCTGAGCCCAGTTCGAGTGTTGAACGTATCAGGTCTTTCGAGCCCAGGGTGGAATCGGCGTGCAGCGCGGCGGAGGTAAGGCGGCCGGGCAAAAGCCATGCATGCACAAGGCCCGCGAACAGGGCGATGGCCGCGGGCACGATCAGCACGAGCGAGAGCAGCCACAGCCAGGGTTGCCACGAGGTTGACCAGGAGTGTTGCACGGCCCCGAGGCCAGTCCATCGGGCCATGAGCATGCCGGAAGCGAGCACCCCTCCCCAGCCAATGTAAAGCCATGGGGAGGCCGCCACGACGCGGGCAAGCGCAAGCCGGCGCCTCACGCGGCCGCAGAGGCTGAGCGTTTGGGGTATTGCCACATGAGATTGTACGGTGCAAGCACCCCGATAAGTTCGCCATTGCTACGCTCAGGCCGTCATGACTCCTGTGCAGGAAACACTCGCCCGGCTCGCCCAGGGGGCTTTGCTGGGCATCGAACAGACCTCAGATTTCTTCGAGGAGATTTTCGCCGGGCGTGCGGACGATGCACAGATCGCCGCGGCGCTGTCCATGATGCAGGTTCGGGGCGTCACCATCAACGAACTCATCGGCGCGGCTCGAACGATGCGGCGGCACGCGACCGCCGTTTCCACCGAGGGTGTCGGGGGTGTCGTGATCGACACCTGCGGCACCGGGGGTGCTCCAAAGACATTCAACGTGTCAACGGTTGCGGCGCTGGTGGTGGCGGCCGCCGCGCCCGGAAAAGTGAGCATCGCCAAGCACGGCAACCGCAGCCGGAGCGGGCGAGGATCAGCCGAACTTCTGATGGAACTTGGTGTCAACGTGGACGCCCCAACCGAAATTCAGGCGAGGTGTTTGAGAGAGGTCGGCGTGTGCTTCTGTTTCGCCATACACCACCACCCCGCGGCCAAGCACGCGGCGGCCGCGAGGCGGGCGTTGGCCTTCCCGACGATTTTCAACCTGCTCGGGCCGCTGTGCAACCCAGCGGGCGCCACGCGTCAGTTGCTCGGGGTGTACACGCGTCAGGCGGTCGAGCCCATGGCTCGCGCGCTGGTGGCGCTGGGCAGTGAAAAAGCCTGGGTTGTTCATGGAGAAGATGGTCTTGACGAGGTGTCGATCACAGGCCCCACCACGGTGGTCCAGGTGCACGCGGGAGAGGTTCGCGTGTTTGACATCAGACCGGAAGAGTCGGGGATTGACCTTCGCCCCATGAGGGAGATTGTCGCGGATGATCTGGCGGCGGCGGTGGCGATGGCCAGAGATGTGCTTGCAGGCAGACCGGGCACGCCAAGCGACATGGTGGCGCTCAATGCGGGTGCCGCGCTGCACGTCGCCGGGGCGGCATCGGATGTGAGGGAAGGCGTGGCGATGGCGCGGGATTCGATGCTCAGCGGCGCGGCCGCGAGGGTGCTTGGCGGGCTGGCCGAGTGTTCGCGGGCCCGCTGAACGCGGACGACTCGAGGCAGTGATACCCCCCTACCGTTGGCTGATGATGAGTATCAAGGCTTTTCGCATGGAACATGGCCGCAACTCTGTGTCGGTGCTGCTGATCGCGGTCTTCGGCGCGGCCCTGAGCGGGTGCACCGCGGGCAACGAGCGGATCAACCTCGGCGGGCCATCGCCGGATGCGCAGATCGAGTTTGAATCATTCGCCGGCAGCCGGGTTCCTGCCCCGGTCTCCCCGGCAACGCCATCACTCTCCGGGCTCTCGCGGGCGCACTGGGCGCCGATCGAGGTGACCACCGTGCCAGATGGGCTGGTTTCGAAGCCACACTATGCGAGCAAGATTGATTTTCGAGACAGCAGCGCAAGGGCCAGGGGCGAGTTCCCAAGCGCGGTTTCATCGCTGGACGTAACCAGGCAGGCACGATGGGCCAAGGCCAGTGAGGGCCTGCGTGCGCCGGTTCGCGGGGCGTGGGATCTGGGCAGAATGCTCGCGTGGGACCTGTGGACCACCCCGCCCATGCGGGAGGTCTACACGTCGATTTCGCCGTACGAACGCACGCCGGTGCAGATGAACGCCAGGCCGACGGCGTCGCAGCAGGCCCCGGCCGGTCACGAGTAAAGGGCTTGTGGAGATGTCCGAGCCATTGAAGCCTGCTGAGCAACCGTGTCTACCTGCGGGGTATCCCTTCAAGCCGCAGTATGAAATCACTCCATGTGATGCGGCGCGTCTGCTGCGCGAGGCACCTGGCGCGTTCATCTTGCTGGATTGCAGAACCAAGGATGAGTTCGATCTCGTGCACGTGCCGGGTTCGGTACACATCGCCATGCACGAGATCGAGGAGCGCTGGCAAGAGATCGAGGTTGGACCCGGTCAACGGGTCGGCGTGATCTGCCATCACGGGCAACGCTCGCTTCGAACCGCGCTCGCGCTGCGTGCGCTTGGAGTGCATGCGGCGCACTCCGTCGCGGGCGGGATCGATCTTTGGTCGCAGGCGGTTGACCCCGCACTTGCCCGCTATGAACACCGGGGCGGTCGCTTCGCGATCGTGCAGGCTCAAAATCCCGGCGGCAAATAAGGGCCCTTGCAGGGAACGCTGCCTCGCAACCTGAACATCTCAATGAAAAAAGGCCACGCGGTGCGTGGCCTTTGAGTGATGACTGAGATGTTCAGGCTGGCTTAGTAGACGCGGATCTCGCGGCCCTTGAAGTCGATGCCCTTGAGGCCGCCACGGGTCCACTTGAAGAAGCCGGGGAGCGACACGGTGGCGTCTGGCCCGCGAACAGGGCTTTCCCAGGTGTCCGGCGTGTAGGTCACGAGCATGGCGAAGTTGGAACGGGGACGGGCAGGATCCCAGCCGGGGTTCGCGCCGTAGTCAAGACCTGCGGGGTCGGGTGGGCCGGTGACGTTGCTGGTCACAGAGCCATCGTAGAAGAGCAGGGGCTGAACGGCGTCGGCGTAGGCGAAGTAGAACTGAGCCTTGCCGCGGTGACGCACGTGGCCATCGAACATCTGCACTTTCTGAGAAGGAGCGAAGATGTCACCGAAGCGGCGGCGACCGAGTTCGCGGGCCGGATCCTGGTTGTTCGTGGGGTTGGTCAACTGGTAGAGGTTGTGCTGGCCGGCCTGCGTGACACCGACAACGTTGTCAGCGCGGTCGTTGGCGTAGTGACCATAGAAGGTTTCGTACGAGGAGGAGTAGGGCCAGCGTGGGCTCAGGGGGTTTGGAGCGGGGGTGAAGGCGCCGTTGGCGAAGCCGACGGGGTCGGTCTGCCAGAGAAGGCGGTTGCGGTCTTCAGGGCAGACGACCATCTTCTCGGGGAGACGGGCGGCCAGATAGTCCTGGAGAACCAGGTGGGTGTAGAGAACGTCCGGGATCCAGCCGTTGATCTGGGCGAAGTTGTCGTTGCCGGTGCGGCGGCGGATGATGTCGACAGCCTGGGCTGAGTGCGATTCAAGACCGCCACCGCTGGCCTGGGCGACAAGATCAGGGTAACTCAGTTGGTTGGCCGACTGAGGTGACATGGTGAACGCGTACAGGCGGTCCTGGTAGTCGGCCGAGTACGAGTTCGTTGCGCGGCCCATCTGCTGCAGGTTGGACTGACAGATGGTGATCTTGCCGGCCTTGCGGGCTTCAGCAAGGGCAGGCAGCAAGATGCCGATCAGAAGCGCGATGATGGCAATGACCACCAAAAGCTCAATGAGCGTGAATGCTCGACGTCGGATTGTAAAGCAACCGCAGTTCATGCGGACCTCCTTAGCACACTCTCAGGAACAGGCGGGAGCCTGTTTGCCGGACATCGGCACGAATCACCCCGATTTCGGCCCCAGAACAGGGCCGGACACTATCGGTCTGCACGTAGTGTACAGGAATGTGTCGGCTCTGTCTAGGGGATTTCTGCGAAATTCAACGGATTGTCGGCGGGGGCGACGACGGAAAACCATGTGAAGGGCATCCGCCGGGCCGCGCTTCGCTTCTATACCGACCGATCTGGTTCTTGGATCCGCCCCCCGAAAAAGTTTTGCACTTGTTTGGTGCGGTTGGTTCACGCACCCGGCCGTACTGTTGCGGCTCATCGACGCGGCTTCCTCCTGCGTGGACAAATCATCGAGAAAAGCATCATGAAGTCCTGTGATTGGCCCGTAGTTGTTCTCCTTGGCTGGCTCAGTTTGGCAGGGTGCCAAGGCGGGAGTCCATCCGACAAGGTAGGTGGAAACCTTGGGTCGCCCATGAAGACTGGTGAGCGTGGTGCCCAGGCCCCCGGCAAGCGGGTGGCCATTGTGGATGGGCAAGAGGTTTCCATGGCTGACCTTCAAGCGTCGCTTGCTGAGGTTGGGGGAGCGGTCGCCCTGGAAGAGTTTGTGATCGACAGCCGCCTGGCACGGATGGCTCAGGAGGCGGGGGTGCGACTGGATGATGAAGCGGTCCAGCGTGAACGGCTCGCCCTGATTGACAGCGTGGCACGTGGTTCTGACCTCTCAACAGAGCAGGCGGTCGCGTTTGTCGACCGGTTTCGCAGGGCCCGAGGCCTGGGGCCGAGACGGTTCGATGCCTTGCTTCAACGCAACGGCTTGATGCGTGCGCTTGTCGCCTCTGAAGTTGCCGTGACCCAGTCTGAGGTTGATGAAGCGATCCGGGCCGCGACCGGCCCACGCGTGCTTGCGCGTATTGTGGTCACACCGGCATTCGCCACGGCCTCGGCGGCGGCACAGCGGGTTCGCGCCGCGGGCGGGCTCGAAGCGCGAAAAGCGATCATGGCGTTGATCGCGTCGAGTGATTCGATCGATGCGTCGGCGGCCAGGGGCGGGCAGATCGGCCCGATGAGCGCGGCGGACCCCTCGCTCGTTTCGACACTTCGAACGGCGCTGTCGCTGCCTGTGGGCGAAGTGTCGGATGTCTTTGCGATCGAAGGGAGTTTCGCGGTGCTCCTGGTCGAGGGCGTCACCCCTGCGCCCGCGGATGCGAATGCTGTTGACCCTGAAGCGGTGCGGGCCCAGATCCGGCTTCGAAAAGAGCGAGAGGCCATGGACCGGCTCGGGGCCGCTCTACTGGGCCAAGGGCGGGTGATTGTTACCGACGAAGGGCTTCGATGGGCCTGGGAGAGTCGCCCCGGCGGGTGAAAAGCCTCACATCCAGCGCTTGCTCACGACAACGCCGTCACGAAAGGTGACCGAATAGGTGCCCGGCGTGTGCGTGTGCTTTCGGGAGTTGATGAGAAGAAAGACCCTCGCGTGGTCGTGCTGGTGCTTGGTGTAGTTCCAACGCCAGACCTCGTCCCCGCTGGAGAGCACTTCCTGCTCGTTTGGTTTGCCGAGTTTGGCCAGCACGTCGTCCGGGGTGCTTTTACCAACCTCGACCGCCTGGGTCGCGCTGTTGACGGGCGAGAGTCCGGAGTAGTGCACGCTCTGGCTGCTGCGGATGAGACAACCGGGCAGCACGGTCGCAGCGCACGCCGCGAGGGTTACTGCCACGGTCACATTGAGAAACGAGTGCATGGGTGACTCCTGGGGGCCTGACAACTGCTGGCTCAGCGGGCGTACTCGATCGCCCGGGTTTCTCGGAGAACCGTCACGCGGATTTCACCGGGAAAGGTCATCTCGTCGCTGACCCGCTTGGCGATCTGGTGGGCGATGAGGAATGCCTCGTCGTCGTCCACCTTGGCCGCGTCCACCATCACCCTGACTTCGCGACCCGCCTGGATGGCGTGCGCCTCGGTCACACCCTTGAACTTCATGGCGATGTCCTGGAGTTCGGTGAGTCGCTGGACGTATTTCTCCATGCTCTCGCGGCGGGCCCCGGGGCGAGCGCTGCTGATGGCGTCGGCCGTCATCACGATGGGGGTGTAGAAACTCGTCGAGGGGATGTCGCCGTGGTGCCCGCCGATGGCGTTGAGGACCGGGTCTTTCTCGCCGAACTGTCGGGCGAAGTCCATGCCGATCTTGGGGTGGCCACCCTCCATTTCGTGGTCCATGGCCTTGCCGATGTCGTGCAGGAAACCGCATCGGCGGGCGATAGCCCCGTCGAGGCCGAGTTGCTCGGCGATGATCTGCGCCATGAAAGCCACCTCGATCGAGTGGCGCAGCACATTCTGGCCGAAACTGGTGCGGTAATGGAGTTTGCCCATGGCCTCAACGACCTTGGGGTGCACGCCGCGGA
This sequence comes from Phycisphaeraceae bacterium, assembly GCA_019636615.1. GTDB lineage: Bacteria > Planctomycetota > Phycisphaerae > Phycisphaerales > UBA1924 > UBA2402. The sequence goes on from JAHBXF010000002.1 coordinate 572,886, forward strand.
GGTTCGCCTCCATCACGGCTTCTTTGCCGTACTTCATGATCCGCTCGTTGGTTTCGCTGCGGACCTTCTCGACGATTTCCTCGATGCGTGAGGGGTGCATGCGGCCGTCTGCGATGAGCCTCTCGAGCGACTCGACGGCGATGGCCTGGCGGACCTTGTCGAAACACGAAACAACGATGACGCCGGGGGTATCGTCGACGATGATATCGACGCCCGTCGCCTTTTCGATCGCACGGATGTTGCGGCCTTCGCGGCCGATGATCCGCCCCTTCATGTCGTCGCTGGGGATCGCGACCGACCGGACTGTGGACTCGGAGGTGTGCTCCGCGGCGTAACGCTGCATGGCCATGAGCGTGATTTCGCGAGACTTGTTCTTCGCGTCGTTCTCGGCCTCTTCAACGATCTTGCGTGAGACCTTGCCGATCTCGTGGCGCACGTCTTCTTCCACGCGGACGAGGAGGGCTTCGCGGGCCTGGGCCGGCGTGAGGCCCGAGACACGCTGGAGGATCTCCTTCTGCTGCTCGAGCAGGTGGGCGATCTCCTCTTCCTTGCTGTCGAGGCTTTCTTCCCTTTTTTTGACCCCTTCGAGCCCGCGTGCAAGGCTGGTTTCCTTCTGGGTGAGGGTCTCTTCCTTGCGGTCGAGTGCATCCTCTCGCTTCTGGAGGCGGCGTTCGGTGTCACGCACCTCGGCCCGAGCCACTTCGAGTTCCTGCTCGGCCTTTGCTTTGCGCTCCAACACGGATTTTTCGGCCTCGAGCCGCAGGCGTTCGGCCTCGGCGACGGCCTGGGCCTTTGCTTGTTCGAGAAGCCGGGCGGCCTCGGCTTGCCCATCGGCGAGTTTCTTGGCTCCCAGCGAACGGCTGATGACGATTCCCGCGGCCGCGCCGGCCATGCCGGCCAGCAACCCAATGGCCCACCCGGGCACACCACCGCCGGCGGATGTGGTGGGCGCGGTGGCCCAGAGGGCGCTCAGCAGAAGATGCGACGAGTTTGCAAACACGATCATGGCTGTCTGACCTCCACAGGTGAGGCCGGACAGATGACAGGTATCGTTCAGGCAACCGATGCCCTAGCGACCGGAGCGCCCGCAGGATGCAGGCCGCGCGATCGAGGCGCCAATCTGAGGGCCCATAGCGGCAGGGAAGATCTGTCGGCAGATCACCGCGGCGGCCACACTCCCACACTTTCCCCGCAAGATCACCTCATCGAGTGTCGCGGATCGGCCTTGCTGCCATCCCGGAGCGGGAATGCTCAGGCTGCACCCCAAGCCGCGAGGATTTCCAGGCGGCTGGGTTGCGGCATTGAGCGTGCATGATGGGAAGACAGTTGACTCTCACAGAAGGGATATTGAATCTGGGGAAAGTTCGCCTGGGAGTGTCGGTCTTGTTCGCGGATGAAAGAGCATGATCAGAGAGCGCGAGGAGAAGACGGCACGGCCGAGCGGGGAAGGGGCATGGGTCAGGTTTGGAACGGATCGGTTGCCGAACGGACCCGGACACGGGTTTCCCGTCACTGGGAACTCCCCGCGGCCATCCGCCGGTACCTATGCTACGCCGGATCTTCGTCCACATCCAAACTCTTCCCAAGCCAAGGGCGGTGGACCGCCCGGACGAACATCCCCCGCAGGACGCCACGCATCATGAAGACTGGACAGATCTCATTCGTTTCCCTGCTGCTTTCCGGGCTCGTTCTCTCGACGTTGCTGGGCGGGTGCGGCGCTGCACAAAGGAGCCATCAGGTACCTGTGACGGGTGCCGAGACCTTTGTGCAGGAGGGGCCGCTCGGCATTGATGTTCATAACGCGTTTGGGTCGGTCTTCATCGAGGTTGATGAGGCGCTCACGTCGCCCCTCGTATGGGTTTGGGCCAAAGCCGATACCGCCGAAAAGTCCAAGCCGACGTGGGCCGCGGCAAGCCTGGATCGTACGGACGGCCTTCCGGTGCTGAGGGTGGCCACGGAAAACCCGGAAGGCTCTGTCGCGCAGGAGTATGTCGTTCGCATCCGCGTGCCCGGCTGTGCCGGGGTTCGGGTGAGGAACAGCGGCGGCACCGTGCGCGTCACAGGGGTGAAGGGTGCTGTGGACATCTCGAATGAACTCTCCGCCAGCGGCCGAGGAGGCCAGGCGATGTACGTTCAGGTTTCAGAGGGGAGCACCGGGCCGATCATGCTCAACGCCCCGTTGGGGACGATCGAACTGCGCCTGCCTGCCTCGCAGGCCGGTGTTGTATCCGCCGGGTCTGAATCCGGGCGAGTCACCGTTGATGCGGCCACGGCTTCGGTACTCTTGCCAAAGGTCACCACGAACCGCTGGGAAGCAACTGTCAACGGCGGCACAGAGCCCATCACGCTCCGGGCCGGAAGCGGTGATGTGAAAGTGCTCTTCGGGCGCTGATGTCAGGCGGCCTGGCGTGCCTGCGCGGCCGTGATGCTGACAAATCTGCCGATCTGTTCAACGACGAAGGGCTTGTGCGAGGCGTGAAAGCCGAACTCGAATGCCGCGCCGGCGAGAAGGTTCTGCTCGCTGTCGAGGTGTTTGTGAACCAGTTTGGCGGTGACAGCGATGGGCGCGGGGATATGCGGCATGAGGTGCAGCCGCATCCAGATGTAGCGAGCCTTGTCCGCGGCGGCGGCTTGATCTTTGGGGAAGAGCAGCCCAACGCCACCGGCACCGATATTCATGAGCGAGCCGGAGAAACTCGGCCCGACTTCGGGCAGCAGTGAGGGCGGCGGGGAAACCGCCATGCCGCCCGGCATGGGCCGCTCGAGAAGATCTGTGATCGTGGCCCGGTTGGCGGCTTCGGCGGGCCCAACGGTGGTCGGGTCAAGGAGAGGCCAGCATTCGACATGGGGCAGGTTGAGGGCGGCGGCGGACACGCGCAGGAACTCACGCCTGTGGCAACGCTCGACCGTCTCGGGCATTTCGAGTCGGATGCCCGCCGGTGCAACGCCCCATGGAGAACTGCCCGCGGCGGGGCTGAGGGTCTTCGACCGGAACATCCAGCGGTTCTGCCCGACCGACATGACACAGACTACGGGAAGGCCCGCTTCGATCGGCACGGCCGCGCCCGCGGCCCCCGGGCGTTCGACAAGAAGTTCATTCTCGGAAAGACCGAGCAGGCGAACACGCCACATGAGGTCAGGTGGTGGCGCCACGCGCGTGCCGTCTTCGGCTGTGGGTGTCTCGGTGTGCTGCCCCGCGATGGCAAACTCGATGCCCCCGCCACGTTCGTGGATCTGATGGAGGCAATCGCGCCAACGCTCGGTTCTCGATCTGTGGGCAGGCATTCAGGATGCTCCTTGCAGGCGGGGCACAGGGTGCCGCGGCGCGTGAGGTTCGTCCTGATATCGACCCCGTCGAGGGGCATGGTTCATGTTGTCGCGGACGACGTGGCTATGGGCGGTGGCGCAATCGTCATGTTCGGCGCAGGCCTTCGCACACGTTTGACGCTGGCGACAAGCAACGCTGCTCGATCAGGGGAGAGGGGTCTGCGGCCGAAGGCCGCGGCGTACAGGGCTTCCGCGGCGTCAACGAGCGGCTGGGCCGCTTCCCCGTGGACTCGGCGGAGAATCACCGCCCGCCCAAGAAGGGGTGTTGACACCTCAGAACCCGCGGCGGGGTCGAGGCGTTTGAAGGCGCGGCGCACGGCGGCGAGGAGGGCTCGTTCGCTGTGCAGGAGGTGGAGGTTGGCGTGTCGACCCGGCCGTCTGGCAGGGAATGCGAACCGCTTGTAGAGGACCGCCGCGCCACGTAGAAGCGCCAGACTCACGCCGGCACCGATGATCCACCACAGAAGGTTGCGCCAACCGCTTCCGGGGCGGACACCGCCGCGACGTCCGCTGGGAGTGCCCGCCCATTCATCAACGGCCATGAACCATGGGCGTCTGGCGCTGTCGCCGCCGAACATCTGGTTTTGTGCGGAGAGATCAAACCCGATGAAACGGCTGCTCCATGCGTTCTGGAGGGAATCGGCGGCGCGAGCAAAGGCGGCACGCAGGCCGGTCTGCCGCATGCGTGCCTGGGTGAGCGATCCCGGCGGGGTGGGGTCGAAGGTCCGCCACACGCCGGGGGCGATCTGGGCTTCGACCCAGGCGTGGGCATTGGCCGCGCGAACGATGTAGAGGTCTCGGGCTTCGTCGAACTCATTGGCGACATACCCCGCCACAACGCGGGCCGGGACTCCCGCGGCAAGGCTCATGGCCGCGAGGGCGGCGGCGAACTGCTCGCAATGTCCGCGGCGTGCATCACGCAGGAACCACTCGATCGGCTCTGCATTGAGCGGCGGCGGGGTGCCCTGCAGCGTGTACGTGAACGAGGTGCGGAGGTGGGCTTCGAGTAGGCGGAGTGCGCGGGAGTCATCACTTCGATCTCGCTGGGCGGGATCGATCGGGATTGATGCCTGCGCCAGCACCCGTGCGGCCTCGTCGTAGACAAGTTCAGAGGGGAAACTGACAAGGCCACGCGCATCGCGAGATACACGGGACTCGTCGATCTCCGGGAGTGACCGCACTGTGTAGGAAAGGTCGCGGGCCGCATCGCGCAGGACGATGCCGCCGGTCAGAGAGTCGTACCAGAGGTCGCCACCCCCCGGGACCGAGACCCACAAGGGCCTGTGAACGCAGAAGAGCGATGTTTCGCCGGAGACGGCTTGCAGCATTCGCACCTGTTGAATGACAACACGGCGGGGATCTGGGCTTGTGGGTTCGTCACGAGACCGCCAGAGGTGACTCTCGGTGATCGCGCGGGTCAGGCGTCGAAGTGTGGACGACTCGCCCGCGACCTCGGGCGAGCGCGACCACGAGCCGTTGCGGTAGGTGTCGAGCACGGCGCCCCGCAGGTACCAGGCGCGGGATTCTGAACCGATGGGCTGATCGAAGCCGTCTGTGACACGCAGTTCGAGCACCGGGGCCTGCGACTCGCTGATGGTGCCACCGAGATTGAGGTCGATGAAGTCTCGAAAACCCGTGACCCTTGACGTTGAAGAGGCCTCGCCGAACTGGCCCATGCCGATGCCGCGGGGAACGAAGATGAACACGGCCGTCGCGATGACGATTGAAAGGACCGAGGTTGTCAAGCTCCAGCGGCGGACTGATCGCCGCAGCCTTTGGCGCGCGGCCGTGTCGAGATCGCGGGGCGAGCCCGTGGCGCGCTCGGAAGCGGCGTGGAGTTGGTACCACATCACCGCGAAAGGCAGGAGAAGCGCCTGCACCAGCAGAATGAGCCCGAGGGGGAGGGAGACATCCGATAGTGTGGCGCCGATGGTGAGGAAGATGCAGACGGTGATGATCTGGCCGTAGTCTCCGGCGCGCCGGCGTTCCCAGATCTTCACGATGAGCACGAGGGTGAGCAGCCACTGAAAGGATGAGATCGCGTCGCGTTCCATCCAACCCCGGAGGATGGCCGTCGCGAGCATCGCAACGAGGAGAATGTTGGTAGCCCATCGCGGCAGAGACAGGCTCTTGCCTTGTTCGTTGAACCACCACCCGACACCGCACGCCGTGGCAACGACCAGAAGCACCGCGGCGCCCTCCTGGAGCGAGAAGGCAAGAAGGCTCAGCGACATCATGACGATGACGCACAGCCTCATTCGGCGGTGGATGACCCGTGAAGAGGGGATCATGCGGCTGCCCCGGGGGGTTGGAGCGGGGCATCTCCGGCGATGACTTCGAAGACGCGGGCGCGCCGGGGCATGGCCGGCGGCGATGTCTGTGCGGGTGGGGCCGCGTCTGGCGACCAGCGGGCGAGCGACATGAGAACTCGATCGATCTGCCGAGGGCCCGTGCCGCGCGCGGCGATCACCCTCTCGTCGATCGCCAGCGTGACTGGCGCGCCGTGCCGCAACAGGTGCACGGCCTGACTGGCGGCGCGGCTCAATGCGGTTTCGACGGCATCGCCGGGAGCGGCTGAGGTGCGGACATGGACGATGCAATCATGTTCTTCAATGAACGCGGTTTCGCGGACCAGCACCCGGTCGAAGCGGGCGGAGGCCTTCCACGCGACTGATCTGGGGTCATCGCCTGGCACGTAATCACGCAGGCTCCAGAACTCGGGCCCTTGGCCCGGTCGCGGACGGCTGAGCGCATCCTCGCTCGAGGGAGCGTCTGCGGCGTTGCGGGGTTTGAGGCCGGCGCGGTCGATGCGGGGCCACACAAGAACTTCGCCCGGATGCGAAATCACCACGCTTTTGCGGGTGACGCCGAAGGGAAATGTGCTTGAAATGATGATGTCATCGAGGGGTGCGACCCCCCGCCTGATCGCACGGAGGCGGGCTTCAACGATGGTCTCGCTGCCCGGGCTCAGGTGCGCAACGACCGCCGCGCCGGTCAAGGTCAGGCCGCCGGGCCCGGCGCGTGCCGGCTTCCAGAATGGCCCGCCGGAACGTTCTTCGATCGTGATCCCCATCAGCGCGAAGAAACGGCTGGTGTTGCGGACGCGGTATCGGATGATGACTTCTTCGCCCACGCCGGCGGCGATGACCGCGACGCGCTCAACGGTGATACCCAGGAGGTTGATGCCGCTGAGGAAGCCGGAGACGATGAGCCCCCCCACCGCCATGCCGAAGATGGCGAAGAGCAGGTTGTTCTGGCCGTTGATCGCGCCGATCACCAGCACCACAGAGGTGCCCGCGTATGCAAGTCCGGGCCAGTGGAAGTGGTAACGACGGGCGACCAGACGGGGGCGCAGCGACACGGCCGGCGTTGTGACGGCGCTGGGGATGGCTCGCGGGCTGGTCGTCGCGGGCATGGTGGGCAGTTCCGCGGCGGGACGAATGGGTGTGCCGCCGCACGATGTTCGTCTGGCCGTGGGGAGAGGTTTCAGGCCATGGGCCGTAGTTCGGCGAGCGTGGGCAGGTCTTTGATGGAAGCGAGCCCGAAGTGGTCGAGGAACTGCTTTGTTGTGCCGTAGAGCATCGGCCTGCCGAGTTCTTCGGCGCGTCCTTTCACGGTGACCAGCCGCCTGTCCATGAGGCTGCGCAGCACTTCACCGCACGAAACCCCTCTGATGGCTTCGAGTTGTGCGCGGGTGATCGGTTGTTTGTACGCGATGATGGCGAGTGTTTCAACGCCGGCCCGCGTGAGTTTGCCCGCGGAACGAAGCCGCTGGAACGCGGCCAGCGTGTCGGCATATTCCGGCAGTGTCATGACGCGCAGGCCGCCGGAAACGCTCTCGATGCGGAAAGAGCGTCCGGACTGTTCATAGACGCTGTTCAGGTGCGCTACGACCTGCGCCACGAGTACGCACGCGGCCTCTACGGCCTTGGCGCTCGATGGCCTTCCCCGCGGCTTTGGGGCGGGCGCCTCGGCGCTCTCCCGGCTGTCGTCTTCGTCGGGGATGGTGATAAGCCCGAGCGCGGCCGCGATTCGCTCTGACTGCAGAGGTCGATCCGTGCTCATCAGGATCGCCTCTGTCCGGGGCGCGAGATGAGCGAGTTGCTGATCGTCGATCGTTGGGGCGGCGGGCTCGGTGGAGGTGTCCGTCATGGTCGGAGTTTCGCTGGCGTTGAGCGGGGCAGGAAGCGGGTGTGGCGGCGGCTCGGGCGGGATGAACGCTCAGGACTCTACGAGGGCAGCGAGCAGTTCGCTCACGCCTTGAGACCGAGTCGCGACGGTTTCGAGGATGGGCCGTCGCCCGGCAACATCGCGGAGGTCTCGCACCAGTTCGTGCTCTCCCGGATGGTCGGCCTTGTTGCAGACAAAGACGTCGGCGATTTCAAGGATGCCGGCCTTGTCCATCTGCACGGCGTCGCCCATACCTGGTGTGAGAACGACGGCGGTTGTGTCAACAAAGCCGCGGATTCTGGTCTCGTTCTGGCCGGCACCAACGGTTTCTACGAAGACCAGGTCGAAGGCGTCGGGGCCCTCGTGAGCCCCGCCGATGAGGTCGATGATCTCTGGCAGGCCGGAGTAGTCTTCCCCGCTGATGGCGAGGCTGCGGTAGTAGACTGTTTCGTCCAGCGCGTTGAAATCGACGCGGAGACGGTCGCCCAGCAGTGCGCCGCTGGTGATCGGGCTCATGGGGTCGAACGCGATGACCGCGCACCGCCCCGAATAGCCCGGCGCCCCTTCTTTCGCCCGGCGGGAGAACTCGGCCGCCATCTGTGCCACCAGTGTGGATTTGCCCGCGCCCGGGGAGCCCGTCACACCGATCACCCGCCGAGGGCGACGCTTGACGGCGCCTTGGCGCAGGGGCGAGCCGGCGTGGGCCAGCGAAATATCTCGCGAGAGTTGGGCTGTTCGGTTGAGCGTCGATCCCGGGGGGGCAGTCAGCGTGGCGCCCCGCGGTCGCACCGCGTCTCGTACGGCATTGACGATGTCAGCCAGCCCAACCCCGGTTGTGAAACAGCGAGAAACCCCCGCCTCGGCGAGTTTGGGGAGGTCTTCCTGGGGCAGAATGCCGCCCATGTAGACAGGCAGGTCGGGACGGCCGAGCCTGGCGAGTTCGGAGAGGAGTCTGGGCCCGAGAACCATGTGCGAGTTGGACATCATGGAGGCGCAGACGACATCGCAGTCTTCATCGCGGGCTGAGATGGCCAGGCTGCGGGGGGTTTGCCACAGCCCCGAGTAGATCACGTGCACGCCGGAATCACGCAGCGCCCGGGCGATGACCTTGACGCCGCGGTCGTGCCCGTCCAGGCCCATTTTGCCCAGAAGCACCCTGGGGCGATGCGGGAGGTCGGCGCAACGGTCCTTTTTCTCGAACTCTGTCGTGGGCACGTTGATGGCTGTCGTCATGCGCTTTCCTTGGGCTGCTGTGGAGCGTGAGAGGGGGCATTGTACAACAGCATGCGAACATCCGCCGCCCCGGGGAGGGCGAAAAGCAGGGCATGCACGGAACAGGATCTGGCGAGGGTGTGAAGGGTGTTCCCGACGTAGACTCTACCCGCGTGACCCGAACACCATCGCCGGACTCGAAACCCATCCCAACGTCTGACGCGGCCCTCACCGCGGAGGAGGCGGCGCGGCTGCGGACGCAGATGGAGAGCCTGACCAACATGTCGAAAGGGTACAGGCTGTACGTGTGGCTGGCGTGCTTTTTCTGCTCGTGCCTGATCATCGCCGACATCGTGGGCATCAAACTCTTCCGGATTCCGCTGGGTGTCGCGTTGCCGCTGCCGGGGCTGGATTCACCGATCGAGGCCATCGTCCACACGTGCGGGATGCTGACTTTCCCGTTGACGTTCATCCTGACCGACCTGATCAACGACTACTACGGCAAAAAGGGGGCCAGGCGCATCACGTGGATGGGCCTGGCCATGGCGTCGTTCGTCTTTGTCGTGATCAACATCGCGGAGCACATGCCCTACCTGGATGCGCCGTACAACGTCAGGAAGGAGTCGTTCGACGCGGTCTTCTCCTCCGCCAAGATCATGTACGTGGCGTCGCTGATCGCGTACACCGTGGGGCAACTGAGCGACATCTTTCTCTTCGGGGTCATCAAGAAGTTGACCCGCGGGCGTTACATCTGGCTGCGGGCCACCGGCAGCACGCTGATCTCGCAGTTCATCGACAGCGTCATCGTTTCGGTGATGGCGTGGCATGTGCTGCGGCACTTATTCCCGGAAGAGGGCTCGCCGCCGATGGCGCTTCAGGACGCGGTGAAGACCGGGCTGACGGGGTATGTGCTGAAGTTTTTCCTCGCCATCGGCGTGACCCCGGTTATTTATATTGGGCACATGCTTATCCGCAAATACATCGGCATCCGTCCGCTGCCCAGCGATCAAATTTCGTAACACAAGGGATTGACGCGCCCCGGCGTGGGCGGGTATTCTGTGGCCATGGGGTCACCTGTCAAAGTCGTTGCGCTCGTGCTGGTGGTGTCGGTCGGCGCGCTGGTCGGGTATCAGATAGTCGTTTCGGCTCAGAGCCAGCGCACCATCAACGCGCAGCAGAGCACCTCGCCCCCGCCCGGGGCGGTCTTTGTGGAATATGAGCCCGAGGGGATTGTCTCAAGCGTGGCCAGCGCCCGCCGCAGAGAGCAGCGGGAAGAGATCGCTTCGTACTACGAGGGGCTCTGGGTGCCCGATGCGGGGTGGGAACACGAGGTTGTTGACGTGACCCCCGAATCGCTCGGCACCGCGGTGCGCATGTTCACCGCGACGGGCGGCATCACGGGCGGGTATTACACGGTTGCCGTCTTTCCCACGCTTGATCAGCCCGTGAAGAAAGGCGACCGCGTGCGGTATCAGGGAGAGATCAAGCGCGTCGAGGTTCTCCCGACCCCGGGTGTGCCCACCCAGAGGATTCTGCTGCACAACTGCCGCCTGATCAGCGTCACGCGCATGTGATGTGCCGCGCAGAAGGGCCCGGGCCCCGCTTCGCTCAACCGGCGGCCTTGGCCAGCCCGCGCTCGATGCAGGCAAAGACGCGGGGCCAGTCGGTCTCCTTCATCACGGGCAACGGTGGGAGCATGCGCATGTGGTACGGGCCGTGGCCGCAGTAAAAGAGAATGACGCCTTCATCGAACGCGGCGCGGCAGGCGCTCATGATGCGGGCTTTGTCGCCGCCGAACGGGGTGAAGCGCATCATTCCGCCCAGACCGCCCGAGAGCCCTTCGACCTCCGGAACGGCGGGGAACCACCGCGGATGTTTGGCCACCAGGGCCGCGACCTGCTCGCGGAAGAGCGCGTGGTGACGGGCGAAAGCCCCTTGCGGGCCGTAGAAGTCGCCGTCTCGAAGCCGCTCGATGATGCGTTGTCCTACACGGAAACTCTGCCCTTCGCCGGTGAAGGTGCCGGAAAGAAGCCCAGCCTTGGGGTTGTACGCCTCGGTGAACATGGTCACGCAGGCCTGGGTCATTTTGCCGACGCAGAAGACGTCGACATACTCGCCGAGGTTGAACTGTTCGAACGCGAACATGCGTTCGAGGCGGCCGAAGGTCTGGATTTCGTCGTCCCACACCGCGATGGAGTGGGCTTTGCACACATCGATGAGCGCCTTGAAATAGTCGCGGTCTCCCACGTTGAAACCGCCTTCGCCCTGCACGAGTTCGAAGATGAAGCAGGCGTGCTGGCCTGGGTAGCGGTGGATGTATTGCTCCAGGTGAGAGACCGCCATGTCGATAAACCGGGCTTTGCCCATGCGTGATGCGGCCACGCTGTCGAAGAAGGGCATGTAATCGACATGGGTGTTGAGGGGGATGCCCTCGCGGCCGAGGTGGCTGTCGCCGATGGCCAGCATCGTGTTCGAACGGCCCATGAAGCAGTCTTTAAAAGCGATCACGCGGTTGGCCGGGGCGTGCTTCTGAAAACAAACCTTCAAGGCGTTCTCGTTGGCCATGGCCCCGCTGGTGCTGACATAGGCGTGTTTGAGGTCGCTGTGTTTGCTCGCCTGCGCGAGCAGCGTTTCGGCGAACTCGTAGGCGTCAAAGTTGGAGAGCAGGTTGCCGTGCTTCACCGTGTCGTCAAGGCCCGCTTCGAGAGAGGCGCGGCACAGGTCCGTGTCGCTGTGGCCGAAGAAGTGAACCCCGATGCCGCAGATCATGTCCCACTTCACGCTGCCGTCGGCGAGTTCGACCAGGGCGCCGTTGCCAAGCCCAGCGCCGATGTACGGGTAGAGAAGCGGGCGGCCCCTCACGGCGGCGGCGCGTGACATGAGCGTGTCGTACTCGGCTTTCAGATCGGGGCGCGGGGGACGGATGTCCGTGATTTCAGCGCTGCGGCGGGAGACTTCGTTGACGATGGTATCGATCGCGCCCTGAACTGCCGGGGAATGACGGAGTTGGGCGCCCAGTGTGCGGTTCTGTGCCTGGTGAGGGGCGCTGGGGGTGGCGGCTGTCGTCATAGGGGAGTCTTTCGGGGCATTCAGCGGGGACGGGTCGCGCGCGACCACCGCGGCGGCGTTCTTCAATCGGTCAACTTGGCGGGCGAGCCGCAGCATCAGCCGCCCACGGAAGGTTATGCGCCCTTGAGCCCCTGCCGGGAAAGCCGGGAAATGAGCACCGCGGCCAGGGCGCAGCGGTCTGTGAGGCTGGTGAGATCGATCCACTCATCCGTGGTGTGCAGGCCACCGCCACGAACCCCGAGCGTATCGATGGTGGGAAGCCCGGCGGCCTGGAGGTTGTTGCCATCGCAGACACCGCCTGTCCTTCCAAAAGGCAGTGATTGCCCGAGGTCTTCTGCGGCGGCCCGGGCCTGTTCTGCGAGCCGCAGCGTCGGCGGGGTGAGGGGCTTGGCTGGGCGGTGAAAACTGCGTCGCACGGTGACCTCCGGCATCGCGCCCTGTGGCGTGCCCAAGGCGTCGATCTCGCGGCCCAGCGCTTCGCCCGCCCGGGTGTCAGGGAATCTCACGTTCCCCCATGCAAGGGCTCTGTCGGGAACGATGTTGGTCGCGTGGCCACCTTCGATCGGGCCGACGTTGACGATCTTGCCCTGCGCCGGGCAAGACATGCCCCCCAGCGTGACGAGTCGTGCCGCCAACGCCGTGACAGCGGAAACACCAGAAGCGAAATCGCGGCCGACATGCGATGATCTTCCGCGCACTTCGAGCATGAACTGTCCGCTGCCGGGTCGCTCAACAACGAGCCCGCCATCGGCCATGGCGGGTTCAAACACGAGGCCAACGTCATACGCCGCTGCTTCTGAACGCATTGCCGCGTCAGAGTGATACGACCCCGTCTCTTCGTCGCTGCTGATGGCGAAACACCATGAGCAGGGTTCCCCGAGTGATTCGAGCACTTCGAGGGCGTGGAGGGCGACGACAATTCCACCCTTCATGTCGGCGCACCCGGGCCCCATGGCGCGGGTGAGTGAGGCATCTGAAACCAGGCCGCGGAAAGGGCTTGAGGCCTCGTGCACGGTGTCGATGTGCCCGCACAGAAGCACGCGAGCGCCCGGAACGTCGGCGGGGCGGCGGCAGAGCGCCATGGGGGGCACAAAGCCTGTTTCGAGCCGACCGTGAAGCCAGCCTTCCTTCGGCTGTCCAGGGGCGAGGGTTGTGGCGGCTCCGAGTGCTTCGAGACGTGCGCAGAGGATGCCGCGGCACTCGTCGAGGCCGTCACCCCCCGGGCCTGTCGGGATGTCCACAAGCCGGCGAAGATCGCCCAGGAGCACACTCCGGCGATCGAGCACTTCCTTGACAATCCGCTGTTCAAGAGCATCCAGCGCCATAAGTTCTCCCAGAGCCGCGGAGGTTACTGGCCCCGGGTTTGTTCAATGGCCGCGAACACCAGAGGCCCTCCAGCCACAATCAGCGTAAGGAGCGTCGTTCGTTTGATCCAACCGCAGTGCCGATCGATGGCAAGGTTTTTGACAGGCCGGCCAACCAACGCACGCAGGCGGGCCTGGCGTTGTGCAATCGAGCCGTGACGCCAGGAAAGGCTCTCGACCGGGATTCCATTGAGATCGGCCACGGCCCCGAGGGCACCGGCGAGTGTTGACGCGGCCCCCGGTGTGATCACGTCGTTGCCCGCGGAGGTGCTCAGGTGCGCGGCGGCGAAGGCGTCGGCCTGCCACTCGAAGCGGCGGCTGACGAACCCAAAGGTGATCAGCGCGGCGGCGAGCGTGGAGGTCGTGAGCAGAAACTCGAAGAGGCTGCTCTCAGGGTCCAGCGAGAAGATCATGGCGAACAATGCGCCTGCCCAGCCTGCCGCAAGAACCGTGGCGATGAGCGACGCGGCGAGCCATGGGAGGTGACGGTGCTTGACGTGGGCGATTTCGTGGGCCAACACAGATTCGACCTCATCATCAGCCAATCGGTCGAGAAGCCCATCGGTGAGCAGCAGGAATCTGGCCGGCCAGAAGAACCCGAGTATGGCCCCGTTGATCATGCTGCCGCCGGTACGCCAGACATACGGCCCTGCCACACGCACCCGGTTTGAAACGCACATCGCCCGGAACCGTTCCACGAGCGTGCCCGAGCGGAGTCGGACGGTGTCCCACAGCGCGGCGATGATGATCGGTGAGAGAAAGACCGCTGCAATAATGCCGACGTAGTGGACCGCGTGCACGGTTGCCTCGCGCAGCGGAGCATGAATGGTGTCAAACACCGGCGCATCACGGACGTAGCGGGCAAAGACCTCGCTCCAGCCGAGGATGATCGTGACTGGCACCAGCACCAGCAGCATGTGATGACGCACAGACTGCCAGAGGGCTTTGGCTCGCGTGAGCGGCGCGTACACGGGCAGGCCGCGGTGGAGATCGCGCCAGAGCACCGACACTCGGATGCGGTGTTCGATGGGGTGCGATGCCCAGTAGATGCCAACCAGATAGCACAGGAGGGGCGCCAGCGTGATCGCTTCATCGAGTACGATCATGTCGCCGACCGCGCCGCGGACGGCGCTGTGCCACCCCATGGACAGAACGCAGAAGCAGTACCACGCGGTTCCCAGCAATCGAAGGCCCAGCAACAGTCGCTCGGCGCGGCGGCAGGCGGCGAAGTTGCCATGATCGATGCCGGCCCCGCCGAATTCGCCGGAAGCCCACGCCACCCCGAAGAGGAACGCAAGCGGAGAACAGACGAGGAGCACACCTTCGGCGAAACCGACCGGCCAAAGCCCTTCTCCCCATGCACCCTCGTACGCGATGCAGGCGATGCCGAGTATGAGTAGAAGTTGAATCATGCAGCACAGAAGCCGGGAACGAGAGGTTTACTTCACGATGGTGGCCCAGAGTTCCTGAAGCCGTTTGGCCGAGACGGCAACCGGGGTTCGGAGTTCCTGGGCGAAGAGAGAGACACGGTACTCTTCGCAAAGCCACCGGAACTCGGCAACTTTGACAGGATCAAGGCCGAGTTGCTCGCGACGCTTTTCCAACTCGAGTGTTCCTCGCCAATACGGCGCGAGTTCGGCGCTGTGTCTGCGGTCTCGGAGGAGACCTTCGCCGGGGAGTTTTCGCAAACGGGTGGCGATCGCACGGAGATACCGCGGGTAGTGCGTGAGCCGTTCGAAGGGCGTTGAGCCAAGGAAGCCGCGGGGCATGAGCAGCGCAAGTTGCTCGCGGATATCGTCGATGGTTTCACGCCAGCCCGCAGGGTGCCGCTGTTCGAGTTGAAGGTTCAGGGCGTGATACTCGGCAAGAATCGTGTCGGCCAGTGTGCACGATTCTGAGACCGCGTCACCGAGGATCGCCAGCCCGTGAGCCCTCCGGGCCAGGTACTCCTTCCGCGTGCGGATCGGCTCCGGGCGGGCGAGAAATGCCCGCTCGATGATCATGGCTTGCAGCCCGGCGCGCAGTTCGGCGCTGCCGCCAAGGGGCGCGTGACGGGCCGCCATGCGCTCAAAGCCCGGGAGATGCAGTGTGTACCGCCGGAGGTCATCGGCGAGGTCCAGCGAATACAGCCGCCGCAGCGCAACGCGAGTAGCGTCGGCCGCGCTGCCTGGCGTGTCAAAGAGCCTCATCGAAACGCTGGTCCGGTTGTCGGCCAGGCCTGGGAAAGCCACCGTCTTGGCGCCGAGTCTCACAACGTCGACCCGCTCGGGGAGTTCGTCGAAGTCCCAGGTTGTGATGCCTTCTCTTCGGTAGCGTGCGTCGGAGACTGCGAGCGCCTCGGCCCTTGCCCTGGGGGTCAGCACGGCACGGAGTGCGCCCAAGTCGCGGCCCTGGTACACCACTTCGCCCTTGGCGTCGTACACCTCAAGCCGCATGCGCAAGTAGTCTGGCAGCGCGAGTGACCGCAGCATGTCGTGCGTGATCTTGACGCCGGTTGACCGCTCGATGGCCCTGGCAAGAGAGTCGAAAAATGGGCCAACCCCCCACGTCATCGCGGCCAGGCAGTCTTGAGCCACACCAGAGAGCGAAGGCAGGAGCCGTCTCTGGTCTTTCGGAAGCGCACGCAGCAGCGCCTCAATCTTTTCACCGATCATGCCCGGCACCAGCCAATCAAGCATGCCCGGGTCTATGCCGCCGAGGGCTTCGAGGGGCAGCCGGAGCGTGACACCGTCAGACTCGTGGCCCACTTTGTGCTCGTATCGCAGCGGGGCCTGGACATCACCGATCCTGATTTCGTCGGGAAATGCTTCGCGCGTGGGGATCTCAACGCCGGCCGCGGCAAGGTCGGCGGGTGTGAGGAAGAGAAGGCCGCTGGCGTGGCGTGAGGCCTGCTTCCACCACTTCTCGAAGGCGGCGACGGTGCATATCCCGGGCGGGACTCTGGCGTCGAAATACTCAAAGCGGGAGGTCGTTTCGCTCACAAGGTCTGATCGTCGGGCGCGCGTGCCCAGTTCCTTGAGTGATTCTCCCAGGCGGCGGTTGTGCGCCATGAAGGGCGCCTCGAGCCTGGCATCACACTCGACGAGGGCGTGGTGGATGAAGAGTTTTCGGGAGAGCGCAGGGTCGATGGGTCCGTAGTGCACACGCCGCTTGCCGACGAGTTCAAGCCCGTAGAGCGTCACACGTTCATACGCGGTCACTCGCCCGGAATCTCGGCTCCAGTGCGGGTCGTAGTAACTCTTCTTCACGAGGTGCTGCGCGGCTCGCTCGATTTCTTCCGGAGAGATCGGCGCGATCGTTCGGGCGTAGAGGCGCGTGGTGCGGACCAGTTCGCCCGCCATGATCCACCGCGTGCCGGCTTTGTGCAGCGCGGAGCCGGGGTGGATGAGAAACTTCATCCCGCGAGCCCCCACGTATTCGCCCGTGTCTGACTTGAGCCCGATGTTGCTCAAGAGCCCCGCGAGCAGGGCGCGGTGGATCGCCGCGGGGTCCGCCTCTCGGGAGGATGGGTGCATGCCCAGACTGCCGGCCAGTTCGGCGAGTTGGCGGTGCACTTCATCGAGTTCGCGCATGCGAACATACGACAGAAAGTTGTCGCGGCACCAGCGGCGGAGTTTGCTCGAAGAGAGATGCCGCTTGCGGTCGCGGTATTCCTTCCAGAGTTTCACCCAGCCCAGGAAATCTGATCGTTCATCGCGGAAAGCGGCGTGGCACTCGTCGGCCTGAAACTGCTTGTCGTGAGGGCGGTCGCGCGGGTCCTGGATCGACATCGCCGAAGCGATCACGAGGATTTCTGTCAGGCAATCTTCCTGGCGAGCCGCGAGCACCATGCGGCCGATGCGTGGGTCGACCGGCAGTTTGGCCAGATCGCGGCCGAGCGGGGTGAGTTCGCCAGACTCGGTGACCGCGCCGAGTTCATGGAGCGTGTCGTATCCGTCCTGCACCAGCCGCGGGTCGGGCGGATCGATGAAGGGAAACTCACCCACCTTGCCGAGCCTCAGCGAGGCCATCTGCAGGATGACGCTGGCAAGGTTGGTCCGGACGATCTCGGGGTCGGTGAACTGCGGTCGAGCGCGGAAGTCGTCCACGTCGTAGAGCCGCACGCAGATGCCGGGCCCGATGCGCCCGCACCGTCCGGCCCGCTGCTGGGCAGAGGCCTGTGAAATGGCTTCTACCTCGAGCCTTTGCACCTTTGTTCGCGCGCTGTACCGGCTCAGCCTCGCCTCGCCCGTGTCGACAACGCAGCGGATGCCAGGCACGGTGAGCGAAGTTTCCGCAACATTCGTGGCGAGCACGATCTTCCGGCCTGCCGCGGGCTGAAAGACTCGTTGCTGCTCATCGGCGGAGAGTTTGGCGTAGAGGGGCAGGATCACAGTCTTCGTGCGGGCGCCGGGGATGTGGTGCTTCTCGAGGAGTTCCGCCGCGTCGCGGATCTCGCGTTCCCCGCTCAGGAAGACCAGGATGTCGCCGTCGTCGAGCGAGGCGCACTCGTCGACGGCCGCGAGCAGGGCGCGCCCCATGTCGCTGTCCCGCTCGTCCTCGTCGCTGCCCAAGGGGGGCCGGTAGAGGGTCTCAACGGGGTATGTGCGTCCGCTGACCGAGATGATGGGCGCCGAGTCGAAGTGCCGGCTGAATCGCTCTGGATCGATCGTCGCGCTGGTCACGATGACCTTCAGATCGCTGCGCCGGCGGAGAAGGGTCTTGATATAGCCCAGGAGAAAATCGATATTGAGGCTGCGCTCGTGCGCTTCATCGATGATGAGGGTGTCGTACTGCTCGAAGTATCGGTCTCGCTGTGTTTCGGCGAGCAACACGCCGTCTGTCATCACTTTGATGATGGTGTTGGGGCTGGTTTTGTCGCCGAAGCGCACTTTGTACCCAACCGCGTCGCCAAGGGGGGTTGAGAGTTCTTCGGCGATGCGCTGCGCGACGCTGCGTGCCGCGATGCGGCGCGGCTGCGTGTGGCCGATCATCCCCATCACGCCGCGGCCGAGTTCCAGGCAGATCTTGGGAATTTGCGTGGTTTTGCCAGAACCGGTTTCGCCGCAGATCACGACGACCTGATGCTCGGCAATCGCCGCGGCGATCTCGGCGCGTCGGGCGCAGACCGGAAGGTCAGGCGGAAAGGTGGGGCGAGGAACCCTTGCGCGGCGCGCGGCGACCCTCGCCTCGGCGCGTTCGACCTGCTCGATCAATGCCCCGAGCGTTTCCTCACGCTTCTCCGGAGTTGCGCGGGCGCGGTGCCACGAGGCCTGGAGTCTGCGCCGATCGATCGGCAGACACCCGCTGATCCGTCGGAGAAGATCGGGCTGAGTCTGTTCCACTGGTGTGCCCGAATCGTATTCGACCGGGAACCGTGGTCGTGTGTGACGATGGGTCTTACCGGATGGGCTCGGGGGGAACGACGGCCATAAGCGAGATATCCAGCCGTTCCGGACGGTCTTTGACCGGGCCGATGAGAAGGTACCGTGCTTGCTCGGCCCTGATGAGTCTGGCAACATACGTCACGCCCAGCGTTCGAGCCACTGGTGGGTCTGCCGGCCAGGAGAGGGGCCATCCTCGTTCGGGCCTGCGGAGAAATACAAGCCCCGCCGGGGATGTGCAGAAGTAGCCGTCGTCCATGCTTGATGCAGCGGGCGCGGCACTGATCGACTGTTCAACCAGCGGCTCGACGCCGCCGTGCCGCCAGTTGAAACGGGCCATTCGGTTCCGTCGCGGATCGAACATCACTGCGGCATCTGCCGCTCCCCCACCCTCGCCGCCGACAATCATCGGAGCCGTCGATGCCATCTGATGGGCCAGGAGCAGGTCTGCCTGAGAAGTGATGCGCCATGTGCCGCGCACGTCTGCGATGCGGGGCATGGCGGGGTTGGATCTGTCAACACGGAACGCCAGCAGGTCGAGCCCCTTGGCGCTCAAGCGGAATGTGTACAGCACCTCGCCGCCGGGAATTGCGACCGGGTAGGCGAACGTGCCCTCGTCGGGCTCTTTGATGGAAGTGTGCCCGGCCGGGGTTTGCAGCACAAGCACGGCGCGATCACTGCCCGGCGCTCGCCGGGTGTATACAAGCCCGCCGGCGTGGTCGAGCATGGCGTGGGCGTTGATGGATGTGCCGCGAGCGAGCCATTGCACCGAAGAACCGGACCACTGAGCCAGACCGATCCATCTGGCACCATCGTCTCGCGGCCACTCGACCAGGTAGCCTTCTGTGTTGGCGCCTCGGCCCAGGATCACGCCCAAGGGCATATCTGGCGAGAGGGGTACCTGAATGGGCGGGGAAACCGTGAGATTGAAAGTGGAAAGACGGGACTCTGCGCTCGGTGTGGCATCATCTTCGGAAAGGATGGTGGGCCAGGAAGGCGCGAGTCCTTCTTGAATGACAAGGAACGAACCGTCTGGCGAGACGAGGGGCAGTTGTTGACCGTCGTACGAGAACTGACCAATCGGCTTGAGTTCGATATCGACCCGGCTGGCGTACATGGTGGCTTCGGTGGCAGGGCGAGCAACCGGGCCGGAAGGAAGTGCCGCCGGTTCAGCACGACCGCCGGAACTTGATGGGCCGCCGGGCCGGGCCGTGGCGGTGACGCCGCCCTGGCCGGGACGGACCGGGATTCCTGCCGGCACCACACGCTCGGTGACGCACGCCGAGAGCAGCGAGAAGAGCGTGCCGGCCACAAGAAACTGAGCCGCGCCTGCGAAGCGTTTCACCGAGATGGCTCCGGAGAAGGTTTGGTCCGTTCGATGTCGCCCGGGCCGACAGGGGCGCCGTTGCCGAGGTTTTTCGAGAAGTCGTCGCGGAGGCGGTCGAGACGCTCGCGGTACGGCACGTTCATCTGCTCGTTCTCGCTGGTGTTGTTGACGACGACGGGGGTGATGAAGATCAGCAGTTCGCTGTTGATCTTGGTTCGCTCCTTGGAGCGGAAGAGGAAGTTGAGGATGGGGATATCGCCGAGGATGGGGACCTTGCGGACGATGTCGGTATCCTCCTGTCGCATGATGCCCGAGATGACGATGGTCTGCTGGTCTTTGACGATGAGTTGGGTGGTGGTTTCTCGGCGGCTGACGATGAATCCACCGAAGAGTGTCTGGCCGGGCACGATCGACGAGAGTTCAACGTTGACCCTGAGATCGACGTCGCCGTTGACGGTGATGCGGGGCCTGGCGCGAAGCGAGATGCCGACCGCGCGGTAGTCGAACGACTGGATCGTGTTGCCCTGATCGGTGATCTGCGAGTTGGTGATGAAGGGAATGTCCTGCCCGTCGAAGAACGAGGCTTCTTGATTGTCGCTGGTGAAGATCTTGGGCTCGCTGATGAGGCTCACGCCGGTCTTTTCCGCGAGGGCCTGCAGCAGCACATTGACGTTGACGTTTGACTGCAAGACCGAGGTGTTGAAAAGAGAATCTGCGAAGTCTGTTCGTGAGCCCTGGAACGCGTTGGAAACACCGATGGAGTTGTCCCCGTTGGTCGGGGTGATGGGCTGGCTCGACCAGCGGAGCCCGAGCGCTTTGGCGTCTTCGCTCGACACGGCCGCCAGAACCGCGGCGATGAGAACCTGCCGGCCGGGCCGGTCGAGTTGGTCGATCATGTCGACGATGGCCTGGCGGTATTCTGGCGGAGCGACGACGAGCAGCGAGTTCTGACGCCAGACCGGCACGATGCGGATCTGACCGATGAGGTTTGAACTCGGTCTGCGGTCGGTGGGCGTGCGTGATCGCTGCCACCAGAAGGCAAGGCTGTCGCGCGGCACCTGGTCTTCCGCCGCGGTGCCGGTCGTCGTCTGTTGCGATGCGAAGGGGCTCGAACCGGCCTGCCCGCGGGTGAGGCCAGACTCGGCACGCCGGATCTGCGCCAGAGTGCCGTCTTGCGAGAGAAGTGCGTTGAGTTGTTCGGCAAGGTCTTCGGCGTTGGCGTGTTTGAGTTCAACAACCGCCGGCAATCCCGCGCTCTGGGGCTGATCAAGGCCTTCGATGATGCGGTCGATGACGTTGATGTTGTCGGGGCTCTTGGCAACCACAATCAGCCGTCCGGCATCTGGAACCGGCTGAAAGGAAAACTGCCCCGCCAGCCTGCCCACGCCCTGGCCGGTCGCGGGCGTTCCCGCCTGACCGCCCTGCCCTCCTTGGCCGCCGCCTGCGGGGCGAGCGGCGGTGCCGCGTCCGAACAGGCCTTCAAGGAGCGTGGCAACCTTCACGGGGTCGCTGTTCTTGAGTTCGTAGATTTTGGGGATGACAGCCTCGTCGGGGAGTGGTTTATCCCAGTGCTCATCGATCTGGATGCGGATCTGCGAGAGCACGGCGGGATCGGCCACCACGGTAACGGCGTTCTGCTGTGTGTTTGAAGAGACACGGATCTCGCTGGTAGTGGCCGCGGCCTGCTCGTTGCCGCCCTGGCCGGGAAAACGGAACATGGGTTGGGCCTGCTGGCCGCCGCGTTGCTGTGCACCGCGTGCCGCGGCGGTTGAGCCCCCGCCGAAGAGTTCTTCGATGTTTGTTTTGATCTGGTCGGCGTCGGCGAATCGCAGGCGGAAGGTTTCGGTCTGCAGTGCGCCGGCGGCCGGGCGATCGAGTGACAGGATCAGCCGTTCCATTCGCTGCAGGAACGAGATGTTGCCGATCATGGTGACCTGGTTGGACTGCTCATCAACCGAGAGTTTGGCGTAATCGGGAACCTTGTCTTTGAGCACATCGCCCATGGCCTTGGCCTGGTTGTGCTTGAGCGAGAAGACCTTTTCGGCGATCGTGCCCAGGTCCGAGCGGTTGAGCACAGACTGGTCAGGCCCGATGACCATGAGGTTCTGCTTGGTGATGTCGGCGACGTCTCGCAGTGTGATGGTGGTCTCTGTTTCCACCACGGCGACGTTGTTCTGCAGCAGCGCAACGTAGACAAGATCGAGCGCCATCGCCCGTTCGATGGGCTGGTCGTTGATCACGGTGATGCGGCGGGTCATGACATCCTGCATAGGCATCACAACTTTGCCTGTTGCCTCGACGATGAAGGGCACGATCTGCTCGACCGTCGCCTGCTTGAAGCCCAGTGTTGTAAGCCCGCCGGCGGTCGGCCGCCGACCATCCACCGAGGGCGCGAGCGGATCGGCCGCGGCGTTCTGCGCGACCGCCGGAACCTGCGCGAGACCAGCGCACGCCACGAGCGCGAGAGCCAGGAGAGGCCGGGGAGAAATCAATGCTGGTTGCGTGCGGGAGTGCTTGCGTGCCATCGTGTTCACTGTTCCTCTCACCGGGTGGGGTGGATCAAGACTGATTGAAAGGCCGCGCGGCGGGTGGTGTTGCGGCGGTGAAGTGCTTTTACTGTGCAGGGGGTGTGTCGGTCGTTGTTGGCGGGGTATCGGTTGATTCAGGCCGGGTATCGTCATCGGGATCGTCGTCGGGGTCATCATCCGGAGGGGGCTGCGAGGTGGCGGTTTCGCCCTGTTTGTGCTCGCGTATCAGCGTGTTGCGGTCGAAGAGCGGGACCTTGAACTCGACCCCCCGCCACTTCAAAGTGGCATCCCAGGGCGGGTTCAACGCAATGACTTCGACGTCAGAGTTCGACTTGCCGAGCGAGAGTCTGTCACCGTTGGCGAACCAGATGGTGTCAGAGAGCATCGCCGTGATCGCCGGGCCGCCATAGGTCGCTGGAGGGGGTGGTGGGCGGTAGGGCTCTTCGGAGGGCTGGGGTTCATCGGCGATGCGCCGGGGCGGCGGCGGGACGCTCAGGAGCGAACGCCCGGTGATCTGCGCCAGATACTTGCTGAAGGCCGCCCTCTGTTGCTCGGCATGCCGTTCTGGGTTTGCCTCGTCGCCGGATATCACCGGCCTTGGACCAAAGACTGTTTTCGCCATGGAAGCCGCGGCGAAGATCACCACGATCAACCCCAGCGCGAGCGTGAGCGTCGCGACCCTGCCATGGTTAGACAGAAGGGCCAGAGGAGTGGCGCGGTCGGATGTGTGTGCAGTGGTCTTCATCGTGTCGTCGTGCTCTTCTTGACCAAAAGCCAGGCTTCGACCGTGAGTGAGACGCGGACGAGCGGGTTGCCGCGGTCACGAGTTTCGGCCTGACGGATCTGAACCCGTGAAACAGTGGCGACCACAGGACTTCGTTCAAGGTCGGCAAGCACCGCGGCCGCGACGGGGGCTTCTGCCGTGAAGTTAATGTCCTTGAGCATGCGGTCGATGCGGAACTCCTGTCCGAACTTTCCCATCAGAGGCCCCTGGCCGAAGGGCGCGACACGGGACGTGCTGGTTTGCTCGAGCACGCCGTGCTTCTTCAGCACTTCATCGACCACGCGGTTGAACTCGAGCGGGCGCTGCTCTGGGTCTCCGGGCATATCGACGCGGCCGTACTGCCGCACACCCTTCTCGATGGTTTCCGCCGCGTTGCGCAGGGTTTCGGCAGACTTCGCGTGGCTCGCGAGCATCGCTTCCTTGGCGTCGGCGCGGCTCGAGAACTTATTCATGCTGTCGAGCGTGGGCTCGACCACGACGAAGTATGCAAGGATGACGCCGCCGCCCAGCGCGGCCCACCGCGCCGCCCGCGGGAGCATCCTGAACCTATCGATCACGCTGGTCATGAGCCTCCTCCGCCGGAGCGAGCCGCGGCGGCACGGGCACGCATCTTCGCTTCCTCGTCTTCGAGCCTTGCCTTGGTCTGGGCGTCGAGCCCCGGGTTCTGCTGCACGTAACTCTTGCGCTGAGTCCAGCCCTGCGTGGCCGCCATGAAGGTCATTTTCGCGATGTCTTCGTCCGAGACGGCCGGGGGCGGCCCGCTCGCGGCGGAAGGCCTCACCGATGGGGTTTCATCAGCGGGTTGGCGTGTCGCTCGGGGTGGGGTCGTCCGTCCGTTTGTGCGAGGCGTCGAAGCGCCCGCTGGGGGGTCACTCGCGGCAGGCGCGTTCAGCGCATTTTCGCCGTAGAGCCGCACCGCGAGTGGTATGGCGGCGAAATCTTCGATGGGTGTCACAGGGATGTGGGCGGTGGCCGCGGGGATTGTTGCGCTGATATTGAAGTCTACTTCACCGCCCTGGGTGCTCGCGACGCGGTTTACCTTCACATCACGGAAGATGCGGATCTTGCCCAGATTGGCCTGAAAGGTATTGACAAGATCGGCACGCTCGGCCACACCCTGAATGGCCAGCCCCTGATCCGGCGAGAGGCGAACATCGGTGGCGACAATTCCGACAGGAGTCGCCGCGCTGAGGTCGGCCAGCAGCTTGGTCATCGGCCTTCTGCTGACCTCGAGTTGCGCATACATGGCCGCGAGCCGCTCGGTCTCATCCTTGCCGGCCTTGCCGCTCTCGATCGGTTCGACGCGCGCGTCAAGAACTTTGTACCGCGTGAAGGCAACAGCCCAGGGCACGGCGAGCATGCAGACCGTCGCAACGGCCGCGACTGCAATCGCCCGCCTGGGTTCCGAGATCCACTCGCAATACCGGATCCACGGGGCCACGTGCACAGCCTCGGCCACGGAACGCATGCGACAGAGTTGGGCGGTGCCTGGCTCGGTTGCCAGCATCGCCGCGCCCAGCGCGAGGCCGAAATCGTCCAGCCAGGTCTTCTGGTTGGGCATCGCCTCGACGCGGCGTGCGAGCCTCGCGGCAGAGTCTGAATCAAGGCGAACCCGACGGCCCCCTTCGAGCGGGGGCACCATCGATACCCCCGCGGCCGCGGCACATTCCTGAAGACCTGAGTCGAGTGAAGACTCCCATGTGCCGTCTTTGGGAAGAAGCAGCACACGGGCCCACACACCCGCGGGGACATCCATGACCACACTCGCCGCCCCGCCTTGTTCATCGGCGAACAGAGCGGTGCATTCTCCATCGCCGCAAAGGGCCCGCAGCGCGGCGGCGGGTGAGGCCCACCCTTCTCGCTGGTCGCGTTGATCTTTCTGGCTCAGGAAGTACGGCGGCTCGGCTGGTTCCATCCATGCAGTGGCCATGACACTGGGCATGCCCTCAGGGCCTGTAAAGACACCGTAACCCCTCCGGTGCGGTTTGGAGGAAGAGGGCAGGTTGGCTTCAGCGAAGAGTTCTGAGGCTCCCAGAACTTCATCGGCCTCGCCTTCTCCCAGACGGCCGCAGCGGACAACACACGCCCTCGCCGAAGTGACACGCACGATTCGAAGAGGCTTGTGCGACTCGGCCAACTCGCGTGCGACTGTCTCTGGCGCGGCCGCCACCCGCCTCGTTTCGGCAACGCGCCACGTATCTGGCGTGCTGCCGGGCACAACGACGACGAACGACGTCTGGCCGTCTGTGTGTGCGATGCCCAGGCAGGCGCCGCCCGAGCGGTTGGTTGGGCGCTCTTTGGAGCGATGGAACTGTGTCATCGAATCATCACCTCGCTGAGCGTGACCGGGAGCGTGGAACGATCAAGAACGGCACGCATTTCAACTTCAAGACCTGTTCGGGCATCGCGCCCGCGGCTGGTGACGATGAAGACGTTCGAGCGGACCGTGACAAGGTCATACAGAACAGCGAGCTGTGCGCGTGTCATGCCGGGCACGTCCGCAAGGTCCATGACCGAAGTGAATCCTTCGGGGCGCGACGACCGCTCGGCGATGATCGCGTCTGCGATCTCGGGGTTGATCTCGGGCAGGAACTGCAGCACTTCGGCGGGACACGTGTTGATGTTGACCTTGCCGGGCAGCAGAGCACCGACCGAAGGCGCTCCGATGGTGGCTTCATCAAGAACCGCCCGGAGTTGTTGATCATTGAGCGGCTCAACCTGCGGGGCGCGGGGCTGCTGTTGCCGCCCTCCCCGCCCGCGTGTCTGTTGCGGTTGCGGGGCTGCGGCCCCGGTCGCCTGCGACTGCAACTGGGCCAGATTGCGCCGGATGAAAGCCGAGATCACCGGCGTCTGGGTGTTCTGAACGTAGTCGAGCATGGCCTTGGCCTGTGGCTGGCTCACGTTGAAGCGCGTGATGAGGTCTCCCTCGGCGGCGGTCGTGAGATCCAAGCGGGGTTGGCCGGTTGTCGAGAGCGAACCTTCCCGGCTGTAGACCGTGAGCACCCCCGACCAGCCTGCATCAAGAACGCCATCGGCGTTGTCGGGTGGCCAGCTCAGGTCTCCGTCGTCCTCGTTCGGATCGAGAACGCCGTTGAGGTTCCAGTCTTCGCCCCTGACGTCTTCCTGTGTCACGCCCGCAACCAGTTCGAGTTCTTGTATGGAAAGCATGAAATCATTGCGGGGCTGGTACGAGTTGGGCAGTGTCTGGTAGTACCCGAGTTCAGCGCCGAGCGGGTTCACATCGTCATCGGGGTCGATCCAGTCAAGGATCGCATCGATCACGTCATCGCTCATGAACGGTTCTACCGCGAGCAACTGATCACGCGTCGCGGCGTTGATGTTGATCTTGGCGTGGGCGTCTGCCGGGCCCAGAACCTCGTTCTTGCCGTCCGTGGTGGCGATGCGCCACTCTGCGCCGTTGAGCACGCCTTCCGCGACTTCCTGCATCGCGAACATCACCTCGGTGCCGTCGTTGGCGGGGGGGTTTTCAGTCAGAAACTCAAGGCGAGCGATCGTGCACTCAACACCTGCACGCGCCGCCCATGTCGCACGAACTCGCGCGATGGACTCTCGCCCGGCCGAGGCCTGCCCATAGGCAGTCAGCTGCACCGCACCGATGAGAACCGCGGCCAGAACGATCACGCCAAAGACCAGCAGCGTGGCGAAACCCCTGCGAGAACTCGGAAGACAACCGGTTGCGTTCATCCACCACCTCCCCCGCCGCCTCTGGGCGTTGTCGGTTGACGGGGAACGCCGGGCGAGTTTGCGGGTGGCGAACCCGCCGCCGGCTGACGGGGCGTTTGTGAAGGCCCACCACCTGCGGGGGCCCGGGGTGGCTGCTGCTGAGGAGGAGTCGCGCGTGGCGGACCTCCCCCACCACCCCCACCTCCCCCAGCGCCACCCGATCGATCACCACCGGTCGCCGGTTGCTGCTGCCCGTCGCCCTGCTGTTCAGAAGTCGGTTGGCGTGGTGTTGTGGTCGCATCCTCCCCGTCGGGGTTCATATCGACGGGCATCAGCGGAACTCTGTCGATCGCCACCACGCGACGAGAAACAGCAGTCACGGCGCCATCGTGCGACACCGCTGACACATCAACCCGTATGGCGTGCGGCATGCCGTCGCGGTCTGATTCCCACGTGTTGTACCAGGCCTCCCCGTCATAGGCCTGGAAGGCCAGCGAGACCGCGCCCGGCGCGAGCACCCGGGCGATGCCCCCGGCATCTTGGAACTCGTCGAACGCGGCATCGACCCGCTTCCAGAAGGCTTCCCCACCACGGCTGGAAGGCGCGATGCGGAACTGCACCTCGTATTCGCCACCTTCGGCGCCTTCGGCCCGTTCCTCGCGAAGGGCCCGCATGGAGCGAGAGATCAGCAGAAGATCGCCACGCATCTGTCCGGGCACCCCGGCCGTCACAATGCGCACTCGTGTGTGCCGCAGATCTGCGGATCGTGCAATGTTGGCGACTTCCGAGGCGACATCCGCCGCGACCGCATCGGCGCGCGCGAAGGCAGACTGCCTGGCCGCGGAGCCGGCGCGGGTGCGCAGCAACTGCGACATCGAGGTCGCCACCGCTCCGGCAACAAAGACAGAGATCACGGCGACCACGATCAGTTCGGCGAGCGTGAACGCGGGCCTGACCGTCGCGCACCCCGTGTTGTTGCGGTTGCGTGGCATCACAGGCGGTCCACCGTTTCGCGCGGCCTGCGATCTGGGTCGGGATCGTCGCCGCGCCTTGGTGCGATTCTTGTGCTGACCGAAACAGACTGCGGCCTTCCCGCTGAAGACCAGAAGAGTGTGGCGGTCACGAAATATGCGTCGCTGTCCTGTCCGCCGGTGATGTCGAGCTGGTACCGGAAGCGTTCGAACGGGGGCTCGCACGGCCCTTCAACAGGGAAGCGGCTGGAGTAGTTGTCCGCCCCGCGCGCGAGCACCAGATTGAGCTGCTCATCGATCAACATGGCGGCGTGCTGAAGGTCCTCGCCGCTGCGCTGCGCGGCGAGCGCACTGCCCGCCATGCCCACCATGACAGCCAGCGCCGAGCCCAGCAGAACAACCGCAACGATGATGTCTACCAGCGCGACACCCCGCCGCCCACGACGGGCGCGACGATTGAAGACGACGGGAGCGCTGCGGCTTGCTACCACGGCTCCTCCGATCTTCCCGCGGCATCCAGATCGATCACGTCGTCTACGCTGTGGTTCTCTGCAAAGAGCGAACCCACGTGAGCCCGCATCGAGCCCGGCGAGAGCATGACACGCCAGATGCTCCGGCCCTGATCGCCGGCCAGCGTCACTTCGACAAGGGGCCTTGCGCCGGACATGCCGGAAAACTCAACCCGGGCACGCCGAGGGTCGAGTTCGACCCCGTCAACAAGAATGGAGCGCAACTGCGATGATCGAAGCCGCGCCACCGGCACCAACGGGTCACGTACCCACACCCCCGGCTCGTTCAGCGACGCTCTAGTGAGGGTCTGCATCACGATCTCGCCGGCCTCGCCGTAGAACTCGATGGCCACGCGTTGAATGGTCTGCGATTCTCTTCTGGCCGCGGTGCTGAGAATATCAGCCACCTGGGAGGCGTCCTCGCGTGTCTGACGCGCCGCCCAACCAGAGAACCGCGGCGCCGCCACGCTGGCAACGATGGCCAGAATGACAACCACCGCAAGCACTTCGACAAGCGAGAATGCGCGGCAACTGTCTGAACGCGATGGGCTGCACCGGCCTTGCATGTCTGCTTATCTCCGGCCGTTGACAACGTCGGCGGCCTCGCCCTCGCCCCCGGGTCGGCCGTCAGAACCGTAACTGACGATGTCAAAGTCCGTATTGACCTGGCCGGGGATGACAAGGATGAACTGGTTGCCCCACGGGTCGCGGAGGGCATCGGCGGACTGGACATAGGGCCCCTTCCACGCGGCCTCGTCCACGTCCGCGGGACGCTCGAGCAGAATCGAGATCGGCGCACCATCGGGCGGCATGCCGCAGTCGAGAATGTAGAGGTTCATCGCTGTTGCCAATGATGATGCATTGGTCGAGGCGACGGACTGCTTCGACTGGCCCACGCGGCTGAGCAGTCGGGGCGCCACGACGGCCGCGATCACCCCGAGAATTACCACGATCACAATAACTTCGATGATTGTGAACGCGCTTCGGGCACTTCTGTGTCTTTTCTTCATGATACTTCACCCCTGGGCGGCGGGTCGTTGCACCGCTCGCCAGACTTCTCAACGGCCGCCCATCATCGCCGCGTCCTGCACCTGCAGGAGCGCCAGCAGAATAGCCATCACGACAAACCCTACGACTCCAGCCAGAATCACCACCAACAGCGGAGGCAGCGCGGTGGTGAACAGTTTCACGCTCTGCTCCGTTCGCTCCTCGAACGCCTTGGCCGCCTGCCTGAGCATTTCATCGAGTTTGCCCGAACGCTCACCAAGGTTGACGATCTGTACAAGCATGGGCGGGAAGTACCCGCTGCGCTCCATGGGCTCGGCGATGGTGCGGCCCGCCGTGACCTGCTCGGCCACATCGTCGATCACCTGCTCCATCGCGCGGTTCCCCAGCGTGCCCTTGGTGACACGCAGCGCCGTGATGATCGGGATGCCCGCGCTGGTGAGCGTGCCCAGGGTGCGGGTGAAGCGTGCGACCGCGACATCGCGCAACAGCCGCCCGAGGAGGGGCGCCCGCAGCAGCCGCTGGTCAACATAGAGCCTTCCTTCATCGGTGCTGTAGTACTTCTTGAAGAGCATCACACAACCAACCACCGCCAGCGAAATAACCGCCCAGCCGGGCGCGATGCCCCACCACATGCCGCCGAAGAGTTCGCCCGCGCTCTTCACGACCTGGGTGGGCCACGGCAGCGAAACCGCCGAGCCGGCGAGTTGCTTGAGAATGTTGGGGACGATGAACGTCACCACCACGACCACCGCGACGACAACAAGCAAGCAGATGATCAACGGGTAGAGCGTGGCGCCGGTGATCGAACGCCTCAGTTTCAAGTCTCGGTCGAGCAGGTCGGCCGCCTGGGTGAGCACCTCGGCGAGTTCACCCGAGACTTCCCCGGCGTGGATGAGGTTCACCGTGAGTTCGCCCAGCGTGCGTGTCCAGGGCGTGCAGGCGTCCGCGAGCGATCTGCCCTGTTCAACGTCCCGGATGATCTGGTCGAGCATCTCCATCTGGCGAGCAGACCGGCCTTGGGTGCGCATCGTGCGGAGCGCCGCCACGAGGGGCAGGCCGGCCGTGAGCGCCGTGGCCAGTTCACGGATGAAGGTCGCGGTTTCGGCCCGTGACATCACGCGTCCGCCGCGCCCGAGATTCATCGCCGCGGCGAAAGCGCCCGCCGAATCATCGATCCTTCCTGCGGCGGCCGCGTCCGACCCCACGCCGCCGGCCTCGGCAGGCTCGATGTGCGCACCAACCGGAACGACCGAGACCGGTGTCACGCCGCGGCGCATGAGTTCGCGCACGGCGGACGCTCGGTCGGGCGCCTCGATGGTCGCCGCGCCGCCGCCGTTGATCGCCTTGTACGCGAAAGTTGCCATGCTCTGCCGATGCTCCCGAGCGCCGCCGCGGCGGCCTCACCACGAATCAATGTGACGATCGATCTCCCGCGGGCCCGTCACTCTTCGGGCACTTCTTCCGCGTCCTGCGTTGCGCTGAATACCTCGTTGAGAAGCGTGAGGCCTTGGGCGGCCTTCACCACGCCGTCCCGACGCATGGTCTGGAACTCCGGGCCAACCAGGCGGCCGAGTTCGAGCGACGTCGCCCGCCGTGTCGTGGCCTGGCGAATGGCCATGTTTGTGAGGAAGATTTCGTAGAAGCCCACACGCCCCCGCATTCCCTTCCCGCCGCAGGCTTCGCAGCCGGCACCTCGCCACACGCCGTCCTGCTGGAAGAGCCCCCGTTCCCACGGCGTCAGGCGGTGCGAGAGTTCTTCGGTCAGCGGTGTGCGTACCAGACACTTCTGGCACAACCGCCGGCCCAGACGCTGCGCCAGCACACCCTCGAGCACACTGGCGAGCAAGAACGGTTCGATGCCCATGTCCAGCAGACGGCCGATCGCGCTCACCGCGTTGTTCGTGTGCAGCGTGGAGAAGAGAAGGTGCCCGGTGAGCGCGGCACGAACGCTGATCTCCGCGGTTTCGCCGTCGCGGATTTCACCCACCATGATCACGTCTGGGTCTTGGCGCAGGATGCTGCGCAAACCATCGGCGAAGCCGAGCCCGCGCTTGGGGTTCACCGGGATCTGGTTCACCCCGGCGAGTTCGTACTCGACAGGGTCTTCGATCGTGATGATCTTCAGCGCCGGGTCGTAGAGTTTGGTGAGCGCGGCGTACAGGGTTGTGGTTTTGCCGCTGCCGGTCGGGCCCGTCACGAGCACCATCCCGTGGGGAAGGTCGATCAACCGCTGCATGCACTGGCGGTCTTCCTCTCGCATGCCCAGCGTCGCCAGATCGAGCGTCACGGCTTCCTTGTCCAGGATGCGCATCACGACGCTCTCACCATACAGCGTCGGCACTGTGCTCACACGAATATCGATCTTCCGCCCTTCGAACCGCAGCGAAATGTGACCATCCTGAGGGGCATACCGCTCGGCGATGTTCATGCCCGCCATGATCTTCACGCGGCTGGTGATCGCGGGCTGCAACTGCTTGGGGGGTGATTCCTGCTCAACAAGCAGGCCGTCTACGCGGTATTTCACCGCGAGGCGGCGCTCAAATGGCTCGACATGGATATCGCTGGCCCTCGCTCGGATAGCCTCCAGAATGATCAAGTTCACGAGGTTGATCAGCGATGGCTGCGCCGCCATGCGGTGCAGGTCGTCGGCCTCGATCGCTTCGAGGTTCGAGATGAGTTCTTCGCCTTCGCCCTCCTCGCCACCAAGCCTTGCCGCCATCTGCGCGGCGGTCACGCCGTACAACTCTCGCAGCAGTTCGGCAAAGACTTCGCGGGTGACAGCGACGCGCTCCACCGGGCGGCCAGCGCACACCGAGATTTCATCGGCGGCGGCAAAGTCGCTCGCGTCGAGCATGGCCACGTTGAGGAGGCCGCGCTGTTCATCGAGCCTGAACGGAATCGCAGAAAGGCGCACCGCCTCTTGCGCGGGGAGCAACGCCGCGACCTGCGGGCTGGCATCCGGCTTTCGCGAGAGGGGGGGTGATGCTGCCGCGCCTGGTGCCATGACCTTCGCGGCATCCATGGTGGTGTCCCGATCCGTGGGAGCGTCGATCGCCATTCCGTTATTCGTCCTCGTCGTTCACTGGCATGAAATCAGCCATAGGGTTGAAATCTTCGCGCTCTTTCTTGGGCAACAGCGCACGCTGCTCGGTGTTGAGCAGGTCTGAAACACGTTTCTCGGTTCGGCGGTCGAGTTCACGCCGCGCATCGCGTGCTTCCCCGAGTTCGTCTTTACCTTCCTGCGGGGCGCCTCCCATGAATCCCCGCATCATCACCTGCATAGACCCGCCGCTCGCTTCTTCCGCGGCCTCGATCGCCTTGGCCCACCGTTCGTTGGCGGCGTTGAGGTCTCGCTGGTATGAAGCGAGGATCGCACCCAACTCCTGGCGCTGGTCCTCGGTGAGGTCGGGCATCTTCTTGGCCACGTCGAGCATCTTCATCGCGTGCGACTGGCGGTACACACGGGGGAAACTCCTCCGCTTGATTTCATCCTCAAACGACGGGCGCGCTTCCGGGGGCAGCGTGGGAGCAATCCGGCGGGCATAGTCCTTGTTGATGTCTCTCACTTCGCGGGCGAGGTCACCGAACTTCTTCAGGGTTTCCTGAACCCTGTTGAAATCGAACATGCCCTCGCCGCCCATGTTGTTCTGGGCTTCCTTGGCCATGCGTTCGAAGTCGACCAGTTTGCGGTCGACCTGAAGTTCGTACTGCAAGAGCAGTTCGGTGGTCTGCTCGGACTTCTCGATGCGCAGCCTCTCGACGATGGCGATGAGGTCAACCGCCGCGCCGCTCATAAACCCGAACCGCATGCCCACTTCGCGCCGGCGGTAACGCTCAACCACTTCCCACATGGACATCTGAGAGTCGTCGAGAATCGCCTTGAGATCGTCGAAAAAACCCTTCTCGAGGTCTTCAGACCGCTTGGCAAAGTCCTTGGTGATGCCGGGCATATCGCGCTGAAACCCTGCGAAATCCCCGTCCCGCATTTTCTCCTGCAGAGCCTGCATCTTTTCTTCAAACTCGGCCATGTTGCGGCGAACCGCCGTCTGATGCCCTTCAAAGAGCGACAACGCAACCTCACGCTGATCTCTGTCAAAGCCCAGGATGCGGGCGTAGGCGTCGACCCCGCGACGGGTGATCGATTGAGCATTGGCCGAGGCGTCACCCCACATGCCCATCTGCGCGCGAGACTCTCCTGACAGCGCGACTGTCAGCAGCAGAACAAGCCCCACCACCGATCGCAGGCACCGCCGGATACATGTCTGGCCACGAGTCATGTCTGTTCTCCCATGGGTGTACGTTTCATACGCTGTCGGCTGCACGAGCGTATCACCCATGGTGAACAAAGAGGCGGTATTTCGTGGCAAGTACGACACCGATGCCACCCCCTTGGTCACCGTTTCTGACAGCCGTCTCGCCAGTGTCCGGCGCCATCATCCACCCCGATTGATGATCATCCGCCCGCGCGGAGCACCCCCGGGCCCCATGTCCTCGTCATCTCGCTTGGGCAGACGGTCCCGCTGGGCGGGGCTCAGCAGGCCCCGGAGGCGTTCTGCGGTCTGTTCGTCGAGTTCGCGTCGTGCCGTTCTGGCCCGCACCAGGTCCTCGGGCTCGTCCTGGGTATTGAATGCGATTCGGTGAGCACCCCCGCCCACCGCGCCCCCGGTCTTCCCGTCTTTCTCGGCCGCCTCGACCGCCGCCGCCCACGCGTCGTTGATGGCCGGCAGGCGGCGCGTATACCCCTCTTGCAGCAAAGCCAACTGTTCTCGCTGAGGCGCGTCGAGGTCGCTCATTTTGAGCGCTTCTTCGAGTTCTCGAAGCACGTGCGGGGAGCGGTACACCCTTGGGTGGCACCGGCGGCGAAACTCTGCCGCGAACTTCTCCCGCTCGCCATCGGGGAGCATGCCTTCGATCCGTCTGGCGCTGGCCGTGTTCAAGTCGCGGATGCGCAGCGCGGCTTCCTGTGATTCGGCCATCGCCTTCTGGATCACCTCGATATCGATCGGTTTGCCTATCTCGAACGCGGGCTCTCGGGACTCACGCTCGGCCTTTGCGATGAGCAGCCTGTCCATCTCTCGCTCGTACCCGTCGAGCAAACCTGCCATCTCGGGCGCTGCCGATGGAGAGAGTTTGAGGTCTTCGACCATCGAGACGAGGTCAACGCTCGAACCGCTCACCTGCCCCCCGGCCAGTCCGAGTTCTCGCCGCCGCATCCGCTCGACACTCGCCCATCGCTCTTCCTGGGCCGCGTCTGCCAGCAGCGCTCGAAGATCCTGGAAGAACTCCTTCTCCAGTTTCTTCGTCGACTCTTCAAACTCCTTGTTGATCGCCGGGAACCGCTGGATGAACAGCCCCATGTCACCGGTGTCTTCCGCCGAGCGACGCACCGTTTCCATCGCGTCCTGCATCACCCTTCTTCGCTCGCCGAAGGCGCTGGCATACCCCTCGTGGATCAACGCCGCCGCTTCTCGCTGAGCCTCATCAAACCCAAGGATGGTCGCGTAGCGATCGACGCTGCGCCTGGTGACCATGCCCGATGCGCCCGCGGGCGAACCGAGCGAGCGTGTCATCGAGATCGCGACCTGTGCATGGGCGAGCGAGGTGAGCCCGCCAACGGCCATGAACCCGGTGGCGATCGTCGCTGCCGCGGCAACTGCGGCGAGGCCGCGCGAGGTATTCCGTCCGCGCCGAGGTGTTGAGTCCTGTGACATCTGGATAGGCTCCGAAAAATGGCCGGATGTGCTCAATGGCCTGATCTCATTCACCGGGTTTGGGCCGGCATTCGGTTCAACCGGTGAAGGGCAGACTCAGGGGTGGTATGAAAAACCCGCGCCGACGCCGACGCGGGTGCTCCGGCTTATTGAGGCCAGATGAGATCCGGCCTGTTTTCCGTCAGGAATACCGGGGAGAGCCCCGAGAGCCCGAAAGTCAGGCCCACGGCCTGAGCGGAGACGGCTCACGTGCGGTTGCGACCGCCCCCGCCCACTCCCCCACCGCCGCCGCGTTCACGCCAAGGTTGCCCTTCGTCCTCGTCGCGAGCCGAAGGGAGACGCTGCCGTTGCTCTTCGGTCAGCAGGCCACGGAGTGCGTCGGTGGTCCGGCGATCCAGTTCACGGCGCTGGCGTCGTAGATCGTTCTGCGGGTTGTTGGCATCAGGACGACCCCCGCGGGCGAACATCTCAGCCAGGTTGAAGCGGTTCTCGGCTTCTTCGACCGCCGCGGCGAGTTTCGCCGAAAGCGAGGCGTTTTCTCTCTGATAGAGAGAGGTCATCCGCTCGATCTCTTCCTTCTGTGATGTCGTGAGGTCTGCGAAGTTCTTGGAAGCAGACAAGGCACGAAACGCCGCGGTTTCACGGTACACATCGGGGAAACTCTCCTGCTGGAACTGAGCGTTGAAGCGTTCACGCTCGCCCTCGGGCAGGATGTCGCTGATCTGCCGGGCGTACCTGCGGTTCAAGTCCCGCACGCGAACCCCGGCCCTGCGGCCTTCTTCCACGGCGTCCTGCATGGCCTGCATGTCCATGCCGCGACCCATGTTCATCATGGTCTGCATGGCTTTTTCATAGACATCATTCCTTCGCTGGAGTTCGCGGTCGAGGTCCTGTTCGTAGTCGGCCAGAACGCCGGCGACCTGCTGCTTCGACGCGGCATCAAAGTTTTCGCGTTCAATCATCGCGATCAGATCGACGCGCTCGCCGCTGAGGCGGCCCCAGCGCATGGTCTGATCTCTGCGTGCCGCACGCTCAACCGAGGGCCATTTCTTGGCCTGCTCTTCGGTGAGTATCGCCTGGAAGTCGCCCATGAAGCCAGAGTCAAGTTGGCGGCGGGTGTCGCGGAACTTGGTGGCGACGTCGCGCATCCGGCCCCAGACAGAAGGATCCTGAGTGTCGCGGAACTCTTCTCGGATGCGTTCGGTCTGTTGACGCATCTCGCGGCTCGCGAGCGTGGCCTGCTGTGAATACCCCTCCAGCAGCGCCATCACCACATCCTTCTGCTCTTTGTCAAGGTTCAGCAGGGTGGCATACTGATTGACTTGGCGTCCGGTGTAGGCGGGGAGCATGTCGCCCCCGCGCCCCATCATCCCGCCCATGCCGCCACCCATGCCAGCCCCACCCCGCCCGCCGGGCTGAGCCAATGCATGGCCGGCCCCACCCGCCAGGACGACGCCGAGTGCGACAGCCAACGCTCTGACAAATCCTCTCATCACAACCTGCCTCCCTTTCGCTGCGGCGAAAAGACACTAGATGCTCATTCAACCCGAGCGGCCCGACCGGCACCCGTGGTTTGCGCGTATGTCGGTTCGACTTGAAACGCCGAACCGATTCCGATATTGCGGGCGGATAGCCCTTCCGCACGTATTTCTACGGCGATGGGAGAGGCCGCGTTACTCGGGTTGTTGCCCTACCTGTGGATTTCACCGAGATCGACCACGACCCCCCCATCCTGGTAATAGTCGAGATTCAGCACGCCCTCCCCCACGCTCGTCAGCACGATGCAGGAGCGACCGGAACGGTCGGCGTACTCAAGGTCGGCGGGGCTTGGGCCCGCAAAGGATCTGTTCGACACCCGCTGAACATGAAAGTGGTAGTGAGCCAGGGCCGTATCCCCGGCGGCGATCATGTCGTCTGAGGCGATGAACTTGTCATCGCCTTGCCTGTGCATCGGACGGGGAAGGAAGAGTTGCACCGCGGCCCTTTCTGACTGGTCTGTGGGCACAAAGCGCAGCAAGCCGCCATACTCGGTCGTCTTGTCGGCACGGTCGGCCTCGGCCTGAGAGAAGAATGCGGCAACGACCGCCGGCTGCCTGGCCGCCATATCAATCACCAGAATCGACAGAATGTCGCCCCACGAAAGCCCCGGCTCGGTGCGCGAGAGGGTTTGAGAGGGCTCCTTGCGTGGCCATTTGCCTTCGGTCGCCGTGCGGAAGTGATGCCGCCGACCCGCCAACGAAGTGTCCAGGGCTTGGAGCAGTTCTGCGCGATTCTTGACCAGCAACCCGGGTTGGTGCTTGGCCGCCCAGCGAACGGCCTCAACGTGCCGCAATCGAAGTGTGCGAACTTCTGAATGAACCCGCGAAACCGCGGAGGTCGATTCGGCCCACCACGAACTATCGCCCTTGAGTGTTACGGTGCGGATTGAAAGCAGCCAGCCGAGTTCCTCACCGGTGAGCGGGATCACACGAAGGTCCCTCCCGGCGGCGCGGATCGCCTCAAGAACCTGGTCCCCACCGTCGGCCGATTGCGTGGCCTCGGCGCGGAGCCGTCCCTGCGGGTCCAGTCTGGAGAGCACATCCCACGCATCCAGCCTGAATCTGGCCGTCCAATCCACCGTCCCTGTGGGTTCGAGAACAGGGGGCGTGAGAAAAACTCGCAGCGCGGCCTGGGCCACGCTTTCCGGCGCCGAGAGCGTGCTGATCGCCGCATACTCGGCCCGCTCTGAATCTTCGATATCCTGATATTCCCGGGCAAGACTCCGCACCATCGCGGGCACGAACTCACTCCACCCTTGCGCCGCCGCCTGACGGCAAATCACCCGGGTGACCAGGCGAGAGGGCTCGCGTGGAAGCATCCGGCGGGCCATGTCGCGGGCCGCGCCTGATACGGCCTCGTCGGGATCGGTAAGCAGCGCTTCCACGACCTTCGCGCGAAGGATCTCAGGCTCGGTCACAGTCCAGGCGATTTCGCCATAGATGGCCGTTGGCGGTTCGGAGAGTTCTCCGCTGCGCCGCTGGTCAATCAGGTGTTCAACCGCGACCACGCGTGCTCGCGGGTTCTCTCGCTGATCTCGCATCACACCGATGGCATCCTTCTCGATGCGCTCCGAGACGCCGCACCCGGCCATCCACGCCAAGAGCGTGCATGTCGCCGCGGCCACGGTCAGCACAGTCAACCCGTTCTTCGTCCATGAAGTCATGGCCGATCATACCGCCGAAGGGGGCGGCCCCGCGGTCGATCTGCCGCCGTACAGTTAGGCTTCATGAACAACGGGCAGACATCGCAATCCACCGTGGCAGACCGAGTGGAGCACGTTCTGAACCTGATCCGGCCTGCGGTTCAGGCCGATGGGGGTGATGTCGAGTTTGTGGCATTCACCGAAGACGGCACGGTGCAGATACGTCTGCATGGGGCATGCGTGGGGTGCCCCTCCAGTTCGGTCACGCTTCAGGTTGGCATCGAGCGCAACCTCAAGAACCACATTCCTGAAGTGCGGCGGGTTGAAGCGGTCGCCTGAAATCGTGGTTATTCGGACCAAATTGTACCGAAGGGTCTCATTCTCGTGAATAGCGGCGTGGCTCGACAGGCGTTGCTATTATGGGACCAAGAATCAGAGTCTGCGGGCTTGGGCTGGAGGTTCGGTGTATGGCAGCGCAAACTTTTTCCAGTTTGTAGAATTGCGCTTCCATCTTCCGATACTCTGCGGTATAACTCAGTTGGTGGAGTTCCGGGTCAGGTGGAAATGATCCGGAGGGTGGACGAGCGTCACCCGAATCTGACGCCAAGGACGGGAGTGTTGTCATGCTGGTCATCACGCGGCGCGAGGGTGAAGAGGTCGTGATAGGCGACCCGAAGAACCCCATCGGCATCGTGCGTATCGCGTCGGTCAAGGGTGACCGTGTGCGTGTCGCCTTCGATTTCCCACGAGAGGTCGAGATCAACCGAAGAGAGGTTGCCGATCAGATCGCCTCCCAGGCACCCGAGGTTCTTGGGGTCATCAAACCCGCATCTAATGTCGGCACGTGATCCGGCTCGCCCGCCAATCTCACTCGGCGCATGAAAAAAACGCGGCACGTTGTGCCGCGACTGTCTGTTTGCTGCCGCAGAAGCCCACTTACTCGGGCTTGCCGCCGGCCATGTCGTAGATCCAGGAATCTGAGTTCCTGTTCCAGTTGAGCACTTCACCGGCGCCGAAGAAGAGTGTCAACTCCCGCTCGGCCGCTTCGGGGCTGTCGCTGCCGTGGATGAGGTTGAAACTGTTGGAGACACCGAAGTCGCCGCGGATCGTGCCGGGGTTGGCCTTGCTGCCGAAGGTGGCCCCCATCATGTTCCGGGCGATGGTGATCGCGCCGTTGCCACGCAGGGCGAGGGCAAGCACCGGGCTGCTGGTCATGAACCGCACAAGCCCGGCGTAGAAGGGCCGCTCTTTGTGGGCTTCATAGTGGCGGGCCGCCAGTTCCGGGCTGATCTGCATGAGTTTGCAGCCGACGATCTGCAGCCCTTTTTCTTCGAAACGGCTGATGATGCGGCCCATGAGGCCCCGCTGTACGGCGTCCGGCTTGAGGAGGATGAGGGTTGTTTCCATGTCTTGAATCTCGCTTCCTTGAAGTTGTGGGCCGCAAGGGTAGGCGCCGGCAACACCTCACCGGTGCAGCGCGAGCGACGCGTTGATCACGGCCAGGTGCGAATAGGCCTGCGGAAAGTTGCCCAGCCCGATGTCTCGCAGCATGTCCCATTCCTCCGGGAATAGCCCCAAGGGCCCTGCTTTGGCGATCATCCCCTCAAAGTACCCGGCGGCATCTTCCCTCCGCCCGATGGTCACGAGCGACTCGATGAGCCACCACGTGCAGATAAACCACGCGCCCTCCCGCCCGGGAAGCCCATCGTCGTACCTGTACCGATGGACCATCCCACGGTCGCACAACTCCCTTTCGACAGCCTCGACCGTCATCCGCCATCGCGGGTGGTCATGCGGGAGAAGCCCGGTGAGCCCGACGACAAGACTGGCGGCGTCCATGGCCCTCTCGTCATAGGCCGCCGTGTACGCCCCGGCACCGTCGTTCCAGCCGTTGTTGAGCACGTCGTCCTTGATCTCGTCGCGCAGGCTCATCCAGTCCGGCCTTGAACGCCCCATGCCGAGCGTGGCAACCGTCAGCGCGCGGTCTACGGCGTGCCAGCACATCACCTTTGAGTGCACGTGATGGCGTTTCGGGCCGCGGATCTCCCAGATCCCGTGATCCGGCTCTCGCCAGCGTGCAGACACCGCGTCAACCACAGATTCGACAAGCCGCCAGTGCTCCGGGGTCACCGGTGCGCCGTGCTCGGCCAGCGCGGCGACCAGATCAACGATCGGCCCGAAGACATCGAGTTGCACCTGGTGTGCCGCGCCGTTGCCGACGCGCACCGGCCTGCTCTCGCCGTATCCCATCAACTCGCTGATCTCTCCTTCGACACCCAGTTCAGCGCCCGCCACCGAATAGACGGGCCTCAGGCGTTCAGGGCTTCCGGATTGCTCGACAACTTCCCCGAGCCAGTCGAGCAGTTTCATGGCAACGCCTGTGTTGCCGAGTCGAGTGAGCGAACGTGCGGCCATCGCAGCATCGCGCGGCCAGCAGAATCGATAATCCCAGTTTCGCTGCCCGCCCAGG
Source organism: Phycisphaeraceae bacterium (assembly GCA_019636615.1). GTDB lineage: Bacteria > Planctomycetota > Phycisphaerae > Phycisphaerales > UBA1924 > UBA2402. Next base: position 613,564 of record JAHBXF010000002.1, read on the forward strand.
TGCTCGGGCAGGCTTGAAGTGCCCGCCGCCGCGATGGCCCCGTTGGGCCCCTGGCAGAGGGCCTTGAGCACAAGGGCGCTGCGACGCAGCAGGTTCGCGTGCGGGCCGGCGATATCGAGCGTGCCCGCCCACCCAGACCAGAATCGGCGGGTCTGATCGCGCCGGAGCGATTCGCCCGCGGCGTACGGCTTGAGTTGGGCCGTGCCGTAGCGAAGTTCAAGAATCACCGGCTTTGATCCGTCAAGATCAATCAGCGCCTGCGCGGTGTGGTGCGCCCCCTGCTCTTGAACTTCCCACACAATGCCCGGCGCGTGAAGAACGATCGGATCGGGGCCGCCGTCAACTTCGATGCCATCTTCCCGAATGACGAGCCGAGTCGGGAGGCGGCCGAAATCCAGCCGCGGAGAAAACACGATCCTCGCACGCCCGGCGCCTTCAATCACACGGATGAGGTCCGATCTTCCAGCGCGTTGGTAGGGTCGGCCTTGCGAGCAGTCGAAGTAGTCGGTCACCGTGAGGCTCGACCAGGCCGCGCGGGTGATCATCGAATCATCGACATACCCGAGCGAAACCGGGCGGTCTTCTCCTTCTTGATGCACGCGGAACGTGCCCCGCTCCACTCCCCCCAGGAGCGACGCGAAGAGCGCGGGCGAGTCGATGCGCGGAAGGCACATCCAGCACAGTGCCCCGCCGGGCTCGACGATGGCCACGGTGCGTTGATCAGAGAGAAACGCGTGCTGTTCGATGGGCACTCTGCCGCACGCGGCGATCCACTTTGCCCGCGCATCGGCCAGCGCCCCGAGCACCGCCGCCACATACCGCTGGTCCGGCACCCGGTACGCCGCGGAGGTCTCGCCCGGGCCGATCTTGATGCCCAGGTCATGCTCGCCCAGCACGCCGAACGCCCGCTCGTCGGTGACATCATCCCCGATGAAAAACGTACAGGTCGCGCCCTCGCGGTATCTGAGCCTCTCGAGCGCCTGTCCCTTGTCCGGTTTGCGCACGCACAGTTCGACCACCATGTGCCCCCGCAGCACCTCCACACTCCGCATTTCGGCCGTGAGCGCGGCCGCGGCGTCTGCGAGGCGTGCCGCATCCGCCGGCGCACACTCCCTGAAGTGCACCGCAACCGAGGCCGGTTTTCGCTCAACGATGGCGCCGGGCACTTCCCGCGTGACCTCCTGCGCCGACGCGATCAGCGCCAGCAGCGTGTGCTGCTCCTGGTCCGTCAGGCCCCACGATTCCTCCGCCCATTCCTGTCCGTGCGAACCGATCAACACGAGGGGAGGTTCGCCGGGCAGTTTCGCTCGCAGATCCGCCACCCCGCGGCCTGAGATAACCCCGGCGCTCGTGCGCTCCAGGCGCCCCAATGCGGCCAGACGATCGAGCGCGGGGCCATCAACCCGCGCGGCATCGGGCGTGGGCGCGATCGGTGAGAGCGTGCCGTCAAAGTCGCAGGCCACGAGCAGAACGGCGGCCCGGGCGGCCTGCTCGATCTTCGCGGTGAGCACCGCATCAAGTGAAACCGGATCTGGGGCCTCATTGGGGCTCATCGACGCATCGCCTCCAGGAATGTATCCGCCCATTCGTAGACATCATGACGCCGGACCTGCATCCGAAGCATCGCCATGCGGTGGCGGGCCTCCTGCGCGGGCATTCTGATCGCCTCGTGCATGGCCTCCGCCATTCCTTCGATATCCCTCGGGTTGACGAGCAGCGATCTGCGCAGTTCGCGTGCAGCGCCCGCGAACTCGCTGAGGATGAGCACCCCAGTGTTGTCGGTGCGTGTGGCGACGTATTCCTTGGCGACCAGGTTCATCCCGTCGCGCAAGGGTGTGACAACCATCACGTCGGCGGCTCGGTAGTACGCCGCGAGATCTTCGCGCGGGAAGTTTCTGCGGAAATAGTGCACCGCGACGCGGCCCGGTTCGCTGTACTCGCCGTTGATCCTTCCGACGAGTTGCTCGATGTCCTTGCGCATGTCCCCATACTCAAAGACCCGCTCCCTGCTCGGCACGGCGATCTGCACGAGCACGCTCCGGTCGGCGCTGGTCTTGCCGCACTGAAGCAGCAGTTCGTACGCCTTGAGGCGTGCATCGATGCCCTTGGTGTAGTCGAGGCGGTCGACGCACAGCAGTATCTTGCGGTCGTTGCCGAGCCGCTGGCGGATGTCGCGGGAGAGTTTTTCGGCACGTTCTGAAGATGCCGCGGCCTCGAACCACCGGGTGTCGATGGAGATGGGGAATGACCCCACCGTGATGATTCGTCCCTCGTACGCCAGTTGCGTGTCCGTGCCGTCCGCCGTGGTATAGTCGCGTGCGAGCCGGGAAAAATTCTGAGCGCCGGCGTAGGTCTGAAACCCGACGACGTCTGCACCCAGCAGCCCCTCGAGGATCTGCCTGCGCCAAGGGAGCCACTGGAAGAGTTCTTCTGGCGGGAAGGGGATGTGCAGGAAAAAGCCGATGCGAACGTCGGGGCGCAGCCGCCGGAGCATCGCAGGCACCAGTTGAAGGTGGTAGTCGTGAACCCAGACCAGGTCACCCTTCTGCGCGACGCTCGCCGCGGCCTTGGCAAACCGCTGGTTCACCTCAACATACGGCCGCCATGTCTTGCGTTCAAACTCCGGGGCCCGGATGGCGTCGTGATACAGCGGCCAGAGGGTGCGGTTTGAGAATCGGTTGTAGTAGCCGTCCAACTCGCTCTCAGAGATCGCCACGGGTCGAATGCCGATGCCCTCGTGTACAAAGGGGTTGAACCGCTTGTCCGCCGTCGTCCCCGTCCAGCCGACCCACGCCCCCCCGGTCTTTCGGATGATCGGGGCCAGCGCCGTCACCAGCCCGCCGGGGCTCTCGACCCACCTCCCGCCCTGCGCGGTTTCCACGCGGTTCACGGGCAGCCTGTTGGCGACATTGATCAGTCTTCCGCGGGACGGCATACCTGCAATCTTCACCGCCCCACCGCCCCACGCCCACCCAACGGCCAAAACTCGGGCAAAATTTTTCTCCGGTATACTCTGGCCAAATTCCCCGAACAGTCTCGCTTCCCGGCATGTACCCACACGTACTGCCCCATCATTCCCGCACTCGCAGCCCACTTGATCACGTGAAATACACCATCACCGGAATCCTCATCGTCGCCGCGGCCTTGCTCGTCTGGGTCTGGCAGGCCGGAAACCCCAGCGACGCCTGGATGATGCTCGTGGCCATCGTGTCGGTTGTTTTTTTCGGGGCCCTTGGCAACCTGTGGAACTCGCTCTATCCCGTGAACCCCAAGCCCAGGCGGCGCGGCATCCCGCGTGATGCCGTGGTGATCAAGTCCTCAACATTCGCGGCGACAGAACGCCCACGCACGGAAGATCAACCCGCGGCCTCGCCGTCGTCACCAGAGACCCCGCCCCAGCGCTGAGCGAGTTCCTACCCTGAACGTCGGCACCATGAAGTCCGCCCGGAACGGCTCCGGGAGGCGGGCGCCGCCACGCCGAATCCCCGCACAGCACCACGCATGAGCAAGGCACCTTCATCCGTCAAGCGCATCACCGCCGAAACTATGGCGGCCAAGCAACGGGACATCTCCGTTTCCGAGTTCTTCGCCAAGAACCGGCACCTGCTCGGCTTTGACAACCCCCGCAAAGCCCTGCTGACGACGGTGAAGGAAGCGGTGGACAACTCCCTCGATGCCTGCGAAGAGGCGGGGATTCTCCCCGACATCACCGTTGTCATCGAAGACCTCCAGCCCGACCGCCCCTCCTCGGCAAAGTCATCGCGGTACCGCGTCACGATTGTGGACAACGGCCCGGGCATCGTGCGGCGACAGGTCGAAAACATCTTCGGCCGCCTTCTCTACGGCTCCAAGTTCCATCGCCTCAAAATGTCGCGGGGCCAGCAGGGCATCGGTATTTCCGCCGCGGGCATGTACGGCCTGATCACCACCGGACGGCCGATGATGATCCAGACCCGCCCCAGCGCCAACAAACCGGCGCACCACATCGAACTGGCGATGAACACCAAAACCAACCGGGCCGAGGTCACGGTGGATGTCGAGACGGACGACTTCCCGCTCGAACGGCTGCGGACGCTCACCCCCGGCACGCGACAACTCGATGCGCAGGGCCGGTTTCTATCGATCAACGACTACCCGACGGGCACCTCGGTCTCGATCGAACTCGAGGGCCGCTACCAGAAAGGCCGCGGCAGCGTTGATGAGTTCCTTGATCTCACGGCCATCGCGAACCCGCACGCTCGCATCACGTTCGTCCCCCCCTCGCGCGACAGCGGCGAAGAAGTCGAGGAATCTCTTCTGCCAAGGCGAGCCAAGGCCGATCAGGCGACACCAGCGCCGGATCTGCCGGGCGTCGCCGCCGATCACGGCTTCGCCGCGGTGCAAACCGAAGAGGTGTCGGGTGTGCTTCTCTTCCCCAGGGCCGTGAACGAACTGCCCCCTGAAACCCGCGAGATTCAGCCCCACCCGCGCGGCATCGAACTGGGCATCCTGCTGCAGATGCTCAAAGAAGCCGAGGAAGAACGGAGCAGTTACACGCTCTACAACTTCCTTCAGGACAAGTTCTCTCGGGTTTCACCCCAGACGGCCAGCCAGTTCTGCGAGAAGATCAAGGTCACCAGCCGCACCAGAGTTGGCGACATCGATCATCCGAAAGCCGAACTGCTCTTCAAGGCGTTTCAGGATTCTCGCCTGCCCCCGCCGCCGACAGACTGCCTCGCGCCCATCGGCGTGCGGCAGATTCTCGCCGGCCTGCTCAAGAGCACCAAAGCGGAGTTCTACGCCGCATCATCACGCGAGCCGGATGTCTACCGCGGGCGTCCCTTTCTCATCGAGGCGGCCATCGCTTTCGGGGGCGAACTCCCCGCGGATCAGCCCTCGCGCGTGATCCGGTTTGCAAACAGGGTGCCGCTGCTCTTCCAGCAGTCCGGGTGCTCTTCCTTCCGCGCCGTCGCCGATACAAACTGGCGCAACTACGACCTGCAGCAGCCCCGGGGCTCGGTCCCAGTCGGGCCGCTGGTGATCATGATCCACATGGCGAGCGTGTGGGTGCCCTTCACAAGCGAGAGCAAAGAAGCGATCGCCGACTACGACGAGATCCGCAAAGAGATGAAACTCGCGCTCATGGAGTGCGGCCGCAAGATCGGCATCTACCTCCGCAAGCGGGCCAAGATGCGGCGAGAGTCTGAGCGCCGCGACATCTTCGAGCGGTACATCGGCGAGGTCGCCAAGGCGGTCTCCGCCATCAACGGCGAAGACACCAAGCGGCTCTACGAAGCGCTCCTCGAACAGGCACGCGAGCGCACCGCCCGTGCCGACCAGTTGCTCGACGAAGACGGCCGCGTCGTCCGTGACGATGAACCAACCGATCAGGATGGGGTCATTATCATCGACCAGGCGGGCAAGCCCGCCGATCAGCCCGCGAAGGGGGCCGGCGTCGCGTCACCCGCCCTTCTCGATGTCAAGCCGGTCGAACGATTACCGGCCAGGAAGCCTTCAGGCAAAGGCGCACCGGCCCCCGAGAAGGTAAAGCCCGCACGCGGCACCCCCGCGGGCAAGCCCGCTGCCCAGGATGAACCCGCCCCGAAAAAGCCCAAGCCCCGACTGCGCCTCGTCAACGGCAAGATGGTCCCCGTCGACGAAGGCCCCGGCCTGTTCTGACCCGGCAACGTGCGGGTTGTTGATGGAAAAACGCTGATCGAGTTCTCCGCCGTTGCGCGGCCGCGCACCGGCTGGGGCGTCCTCACGCACCGATCGTCTGGCGGGCAAAGCCCAGAGGCACAACTCAGAGATTGCCGCGCCGTTCCTGCTCGATCTCCAGAGCCTCGAAGAGGGCCTTGAAGTTGCCCTTGCCGAACGACTGGCTGCCCCTGCGGCAGATGATCTCGAAGAAGAGCGTGGGCCTGTCCTGCAAGGGCTTGGTGAAGAGTTGCAGCAGATACCCCTCGTCGTCCGAGTCAACGAGGATGCCCAGTTTCCGGATGGCCTCGTGGTCTTCACGCACGGCCTCGTGCCCGTGCTTCTTGAGCATGGTGTTCACGCGGTCCCACACCAGTTCGTAGTAGGTGTCCGGCAGTGTGAGAAAATCGACGCCCCTGGCACGCAGCGAGGCGATGGAGTGCAGTTCATCGTCGGTGCGGAGGGCCAGGTGCTGCACCCCGGGTGTGTTGTTGTGCCAGTCGAGATACTCCTGAATCTGCGACTTTTTCTTCCCCGGCGCGGGCTCGTTGATCGGCATTTTGATGAGGTTGTTGCCCGAGGCCATGACCTTCGACATAAGGGCAGAATACTCGGTCGAGATGTCTTTGTCGTCGAAGTGCTTGAACATCGAGAACTCAAGCACGTTCTCGTAGAAGGCCACCCAGTGGTTCATTTTCCCCTCTTCGACGTTGCCGACGAGGTGATCAACATACTTGAGCCCGCAGGGGTTCGCCTTGTTGTAGTCGTTGATCGACAGATTCCCGATCTTGCGGAACCCGGGGGCGAACTGCCCGCCCCGTTTCACATTCACCAGGTCATACTCGCCTGTGCGGCTCACGAACGTGTGGATGCACCGGCCGTAGGTTTTGATCGCCGCGGTGGTGATGGATCCACGCTCATCGCGCAGCGTGGTGGGCTCGCCGGCGCATGCCCCGCCGTTCTTGATCGCGCGGTCGAACGCCTTCTCCGCATCAAAGACCGTGAAGGCGACATCTTTGACGCCGTCGCCATAAAGCCGCACCTCTTCGGCCGACGGGTGGCCCGGGTGCAGCCCTGTGGTGAGCACGAAGCGGATATTGCCCTGCGTGAGCAGCCACGAGGCCTCTTCCCGGCTGCCGGTGGTCAGGTCTGAAATCTGTTCGATCTGGAACCCGAAGGCCGAGGCGTAAAAATGGGCCGCCTGGCGGGCGTTGCCCACATAGAACCTGACGTGGTCAACGTCGATCAACTGGAGGGGATCGGTGGCCGAGGCCCCGGCGCCGGCTGTCGAAGAGATGGCTGTGGTCATTGGCTGCTCCTGCGTGCGTGGATGAATGGAAGTATAGTGAGGCACGGGGTACTTTCCCCCGCGGGGGGGCGGCCCGGCAGCCCCCCGCTTTCAGACACCTCGCCAAGGCCGGACGGCTCAGATTCATCGTGCGGAAACTTGAAAGACCGATGCGGCACCCCAGCCAGACAGACCATGCCTTTGGCCCATGGCGACTCGTACGCCGCCTGCCCGACACCGTGGCGGGTCATGGCGTCACCGCCCGCAGGTGGATCGCGCTGTGTGATCGCACGCACACCAATGCCGTGGTGTACGCCCTGCCGCAGTTCGCCCCCCGGCCGCGGGCCCGGCGGGCACTGGCCGCGCTCGAGCACCTGGGAAGACTCAAACACCCGCACTCGGTCCCCGTGCAGTCTGTCTCGCTCGACCCCCGTCGCGGCCTGTGCTTCACCACTGCCTACAGCGGCGACGTGCGTGGGCTGAACACGCTGCACGACCTCCTGTGCGACAAACAGGGCGTACTCCCGCCCTCCGAACTCCGCAGGGCGCTGGGGCAGATGCTCGGGCTTCTCGCCGCCGCGCACGCCGCGGGATACACCGATGGTGCGCTCTCGCTCGATCGAATCCTGATAGACCCTCACGGTGCCGTGAAAGTGGAACTCTTCTCGCTCGGCGCGCTGCTTCGAGACGGCGCACCAACCACGGCGCACCACACGGCGGATCTGGCCGCGATGGGCGAGATGGTGCGGTGGCTCCTCCCTGCGCTGCAAGGGGGAGAGGGCACGGGCGCGCCGCCGACCCTGGCCTGGGAATCCTGGAGTTTGCGCTGCGCGGGCGTCAAGGGCGTCAACGGTCAGCCGCCGTTCACCACGGTCGAGCAGGCGCTCGGGGCGCTCCCTTCATGGGCCGATGAGCAGCCCCGCGAGAGCGTGCTTCGCGGGCTTGTCAACCGTGTCCTGAGCAGCTTCTCTTCGCGGGCGTGAGCGCATCTCCTCCGCGACCAGACTATTCTCTCCTTCCGTGCCCCGCACCCCGGTGGTGACACCCCGGATTGCCAGATATCGCTACTTCGGAGCCACTCTCATGCACCCTTTCACCCTGACATCACTCTTCGGGCCCGTCGCGATCGCATCGGCGCTTGTGACGGCGTCCGCCTGCATGGCCTCGCTGACCAGCATCGCGCACGCGCAACCGCCCGAGCCGATCCGCACGCTGATCATCACCGGGCACAACAACCACAACTGGAAGTTCACCAGCCGCCTCTACAAGGAAACCCTCGAGGCCACCGGGCGTTTCTCGGTCGAGATCACCGACGATCCAGGCAAAACACTCGCAGACCCCGGCGCGATCTCGGGCGTTCAACTCTTCTTTCTCGACTACAACGACTATCACCAGCCCAGAAGGTGGGGTGACGCCGCCGACAAAGCCTTCATCGAGGCTGTGTCTCAAGGTGCTGGCGTGGTGAGCGTGCACTCTTCGAACAACGCCTTCAAGGGATGGGCCGAATACGAGACCATGCTGGGCCTGCTCTGGAGAGAGGGCACCGGGCACGGGCCGTTCCACCGCTTCGACGTCACGTTCACAGACCGAGAGCACCCGATCACGCGGGGACTTGCGGACATCACCGACCACCCAGACGAGTTGTACCACGCCCTCGTGAACACGCAGAACGTTCGTTTTCACAGGCTCGCCACGGCGCACGCCGCGCTCGACCGCGGCGGTACCGGCAAGGACGAACCCATGGCCTTCACACTCATGTACGGCGCGGGTCGAGTTTTCGCCACGCCGCTGGGGCATGTCTGGGAAGGGGGCGGTGCCCAGAAACTCTCGGTCAGCAACCCCGCCTTTAAGATTCTCGTTGCGCGTGGGAGCGAATGGGCCGCGACAGGAACGGTGACCCTGCCGGCGCAGTGGCAGGATGTTCGCATGCACAACACGCTGACCGACGCCGAGAAAGCGCAGGGCTGGAAACTCTTGTTCGACGGACAGACTACCGAGCACTTCCGCGGCTTCAGAAAAGCCACCTTCCCCGAACAGGGTTGGATCGTCCGTGACGGCACGCTGACCCACACGAAGGCCGGCAGAGGCGGCGATATCTGCTCGAAGGAGATGTACGGCGATTTCGAGTTCGTCTGCGATTGGCGGGTCGAAGCCGGCGGCAACAGCGGGATCATGTACCGCTGCTCCGAGGAGCATCAATACCCGTGGCAGACCGGCCCCGAGATGCAGATCCTTGATGATCTCGGGCACGCCGACGGCCGCAACGCCAAGACGCGGGCCGGCACGCTGTACGATCTCGTCGCCTGCGCCGCGGACGTCTCTCGCCCCGCCGGAGAGTGGAACACGGCACGCGTGATCGCCAGAGGCGGCCGCATCATCCACGAACTCAACGGTATCGTTGTCGTCGATATCGACCTGGCGAGCGATGAATACAAGGCCGCGCACGCGGCCAGCAAATGGCCCGGCATGCCCCACTTCGCCACGCTCGCGCAGGGGCACATCTGCCTGCAGGACCACGGCGACGAAGTCTCATTCCGCAACATCAAGGTCCGCCGGCTCGATTGAGCCGGGCCGTCTGCCAAACGCCATGCAGCACCTCAACCGCCGCACTTTCGCCATTATTTCGCACCCCGACGCGGGCAAAACGACGCTCACTGAAAAGTTCCTGCTCTACGGCGGCGCGTTGCAGCTCGCCGGGTCTGTCACGGCCCGTAAAAACCAGCGTGCCACCGCCTCCGACTGGATGGAGCTCGAGAAGCAGCGCGGCATCTCGATCAGTTCAACCGTGCTCCAGTTCGACTATGACGGATACCGGGTGAACCTGCTCGATACGCCGGGCCACAAAGACTTTTCTGAAGACACGTACCGGGTGCTCACCGCCGTTGACGCCGCGGTGATGGTGATCGATGCCGGCAAAGGCATCGAGCCTCAGACGCTCAAACTCTTCGAAGTCTGCCGGAGGCGGGGTGTGCCGATCTTCACGTTCATGAACAAACTCGACCGCCCGGCCCGCGACCCGATGTCGCTGCTGGACGAACTCGAGAAGGTGCTGGGTATCGCCGCGTTCCCGGTGAACTGGCCACTCGGGAACGGCCCCTCGTTCCGCGGGGTCTACGACCGTCTCACCCGCACCGTGCACCTCTTCGATCGCACGCCGGGCGGCGCATACGCGGCCCCGGTCAAAGTCACCGGGCTTGACGACCCCGGCCTCAAAGATTCGCTCGATGAAGACCTCTACAGCCAGGTGCGCGACGAGGTCGACATGCTGGAAGGGGCCGGCGCAACCTTCGATCCCGCCCAGGTGCTCGCGGGCCAGATCACCCCCGTCTTCTTCGGAAGCGCGATGAACAACTTCGGTGTTCAACTCTTGCTCGATGGCTTTCTGAGCATGTCGAGCCCGCCCACCGCCCGACTGGCCGGCGACCGAGTGGTTCAACCGCACGACCCCTTCTTCAGCGGCTTCGTCTTCAAAATTCAGGCGAACATGGACCCAAGACACCGCGACAGAGTGGCCTTTGTGCGTGTGGTCTCGGGCAAGTTTCAGCGTGAAATGAGCGTCCTGCACGTGCAGAGCAACCGAAAGGTGCGGCTCTCGAACGCGGCGAAGATGATGGGGCAGGACCGGGAAACCGTCGACGAGGCGGTCGCCGGCGATGTGGTGGGCATTGTGGGACACGATACGTACGGCATCGGCGACACCCTGACCGAAGACCGCACCGTTGTCTACAACGAGATTCCAAGGTTTACGCCCGAGTGCTTCTCCTTCATCCATAACCCCAATCCTTCAGACTTCAAGCGATTCCGACTCGGCATCGACCAGTTGCTCCAGGAAGGGGTTGTTCAATCGATCAATCTCGGGCGTTCTCCTCAGCAGGCGATGCTCCTGGGCGCGATCGGGCCCCTCCAGTTCGAGGTTGTTCAGCACCGATTGAAAGCCGAGTACGGCGCAGACTCCAGATTCGAACGCGCCCCATGGACCATGATGCGCTGGTACAGCAAACCCGGTGCCCCCGCCGATTGGAAACCCGATCTGCCCGATGACGCGGTCTTCGCGACCGATCCCGACGGCGGCACAGCAATCCTGATGGTTGACGATTGGACCGTGCGCAACCTCGTCAGACGCAATGAAGGCATCGAAGTCTTCACCCTTCCGCCCTCGCAGCGCTCCCCATCGCACACTCCGGGAACCGCCTGATGACTGCCCCCGCAGTCAAGTCAACGCCCGCCCCCGCGCTGCTGCTCGGGCTGGATGTCGGCACCTCGGGCGCGAAGGGCGTGCTTGTCAGCGTCGCGGGGGATGTGCTGGCGGAACGTGTCTCGCACTATGAACCTTCAAGACCCCACCCCGGCTGGTCTCAACAAGACCCGCTTGATTGGTGGAACGCGGTCGTGGAGGTCATCCGTAGTATCCTTCAACAGACGGGCACCCCGCCCTCACACATCATCGCGATCGGGCTTTCCGGGCAGATGCACGGCAGTGTGCTTCTCGGCGCAGAGGCACGCAACTCGTCCGGCCGGAGTGACCCGCTGTGCCCCGCGTTGCTCTGGAACGACCAGCGAACCGACGTGCAGTGCCGGAAGATCAAAGAACGATTTGGCTCTGTGGCTGCGATCTTGGAGCACGTGGGCAACGCACCGCTGCCAGGTTTCACGCTCCCCAAACTCCTGTGGATGCAAGAGCACGAGCCGTCGCTCTGGGCGCAGGTTGCGCACCTGCTCATGCCCAAAGACTTCATCGCGTACCGGCTGACCGGCACGATCGCTACCGACGTGGGTGATGCCTCCGGCACCCTCCTCTTCGATGTCGCCCATCGCCGCTGGAGTTCAGCCTTCTCGCACGAGTTCGGCATCAACCCGGACATCCTCCCGTCAGTCTTTGAATCCGCCGATGTTGTCGGCCTCATCACACCAAGCGCGGGGTTGAGCACGGGGCTTCTCCCCGGAACCCCGGTCATCATCGGCAGCGGCGACAATCAGGCCGCGGCCGTTGGTGCCGGCGCTGTCGAGCCTGGCGTTGCGGTCGCCGTGCTGGGCACCAGCGGCGTCATTCTTGCGCCTTCAGATTCACCACGTCTGGATCTTAGCAACCCCGGCTCGGCTCCTCCCGCTCCCGCAGGACGGCTCCACACGATGTGCGCAGCCGCGGGCCATGATGCTTGGTGCATGACGGGGTGCACGCTTTCCGCCGGTTTTTCCCTTTCGTGGGCCAGGCAGACCATCGCGCCGGACCTCACGCTCGAACAGTTTCTCGAAGCCGCTGCACAGGCGCCGCCGGGTTCGGCTGGTCTGTGCTTTGTGCCGCACCTCACCGGCGAACGGTGCCCCACGCCGGATGCCTTTGCGCGTGCCGCGTGGGTGGGCCTCACCGCTTCACACTCTCGCAATCACATGTGCCGCGCCGTGATCGAAGGTGTCACCGCATCCATGGCCAGCATCCTGAGCCTTGTCTCTGCCTGCGGGGTTGGCGTTCACACTCTCCGCGTGAGTGGCGGCGGCAACCGAAGCCCATTCTGGAGACAACTTCAGGCAGATGTGTACCGGGTGCCCATTGTCAGCACGAACCAATCGGAAGTTGGCTCGGCTCTCGGCGCGGCGTTGCTCGCCGGTGTCGGCGCGGGGGTGTGGCCCACCGTTCAGGCGGCGTGCCGTGAGTTCATCAAAGTCACCAGCGTGGTTGAGCCACGCCCCGATGCCCCAGAAGTGCTGCAAACACTGGCGGCGCGGCTGGCAATGGTCTATGAGCACATCCGGCCGCTGGGACACGCACTGCACGATGCCGAAACTTCGCATCAGCAACGCGAGATCGTCTCTCCCGGTTGACTATCTCCCGGGTACCGCCATCGGCCCGTGGTTTGTGACGCCTTCGGGCGGTGCCTGTGGGGGCAATGGCTCGGGCTCGTTTGCCGGCATCTGATCACGGAAGGCATCCAACTGTCGCTGCGCGGCCAGGGTTGATGCCTCCTCCTGCGCCATCCCTGCTCGCCACGCGTAGATGCGCCATGCCGAAACCCCGAGCACCGCCACAGCGATGCTTAGGAAGATGACCTTCCTTGATGAAGCCATCGAGCCCGAACTTTGCGATCCCATGCATCACTCCCGATAACACAACACCACGCCCTCAGCGCCAGATTGCACGGTTCAGCGAAGATCACGCCCGCGGACGCCGTCACGCGTCGCCCAGAAGAACGCGGGGCTGCCATAGGTCCAGATAAACCCCTGTGTACGGCCGTACTGCATGTATTGACCGCTCATCTCAGACTCACCCGGGTTCCATGTTCCCGATGGGTGAAGGAGCATCGCCGGGTTTCTGTCGGGTGGCGCGGCCGTGTCGAGAATGATGTCAGACATGTCCACCGTCCTGGCGCTCCCGTCGGTGATGGCGACCTGGGGCTTGGCCCCGGGTTGATTCCACATCGGCCGCTTGATGCCGGTGAAGTCTTTGTTCTCAAAGAGCATGACCTTGGCCGACGGCGTGAGCACATCGGTGGTGCGGTTTCGGCGGAAGTACCAGCGGTTGCTCGCCGCGCCGGTGAGACGCACGGCCGGCGCAAACCGCGCGGGGTCCTGCCAGAAGACGGGCGGGTACCAGTACGACGAGGGGAAGATCCACTCGATGTTGGACTGCGCGTTCTGGTTGTTATTCTCGCGGAACCAGCGCTGAAGTTCGATGTCATCCGGCGCCACGTTCGACTTGAAGCGAGAGTTCACATCCCGCTCTTGAAAGAGCGTATGCGCGATCCAGTGATAGCCATACCCCTCCGAGCCGCTCGTGCTGTACGGAGGCCCGTAGCACCAGCCGTAACTGCCGAAGGCGTTGGGCGGTGGCGGCTGCTGCACCCAGACCCACGGCTGAGAGAGGTTGTCCGTCCCAGGCTGGAACGGGTTGACGAAGCAGTCTTTCTGTTCGTTGGCATAGGCGTGGATGAACTGCGAGTTGGTACGCAGGTTCGCCATGCTGATGACGCGGCGGGCAGAGCCCCTTGCCTTGCCCAGCGCCGGGAGCAGCAGAGAAATCAGCAGCGCAATGACCGCGATGACCACCAGGAGTTCAATCAGCGTGAACCCACGCTTCTTCGAACCGCTCACAAAGACGTTCGTTCGGCACAGCCTGAGCATTGGGCTACCTCCCCACGGCGAGAACCGCCGCGTGTGACTGACCAACTCTATCGGCCCAGCCCCTCCACCGCAGTCGAATTCTCGGACCCGGCCGCCAAAATTACCAGCCCTCACCCCGCCGGCGTGGCAAAAACCCGGCACGTAGCCTCAATCGAGCCAGTCCCGCGCCTTGAGTCGGGCGGGCACATACTCCTCGGTCACGTACGAGATGTCCTTGTTCAGCATGGCTTCCACTTCCATCTTGAAGCCGTTCTGAAGCAGCAATCCGATCTCATTCTGCCATGCCTTGTTGTCCGCGAACCACGGGTAGGCCATGATCTCCTGGGCCCGCTTGATGTCCTTGTCTTCCATGTCGATCTTCACCGCGTCCGACAGGCCGCACTCTTTGTAGTCCTTGGCCCTGATCCCCAGGAACTTCGCCTCGGGGATCGCAAGCCGGGTGCTCTCAAACGCCAGCGAGATCGAACCCTGCTTGATCACGCTGTAGATGTAGTGCCCCCACGGGTCGCAATCGAGCACGCAGATGATCGGCAGTTTCAGTTCCTGGTTCAGCCGCTGCAGAAGCCGGCGGCACCCCCGCGGCGGCTGCCCTGACCCGTGCGTCAGAATGCAGTTGTGCTTTTCCCAGAAGCGGTCCTCGTTGAACCGGTTCCACACCGTCCCCTTCTCGACATGAAGCACGAACTTCGCCTCGCACTTTTTGAACTGGATGACGTCCGGCTCCACGATGCTCGGCAGGGCGTACCCGCCGCTGCCCATCCGCCGGCAGTCGATCTCGTCGCCCTTGTCGATGAGCGTGATATTGCCGATCATCGCCCCGCGGTTCTCGGCGAAGATGTGCAGCTCTTCCCGCAGGGCGCCCATCGACACTTCGAGATCTTCCAGGATCGGGTCGCTCTCGTCCTGCGTGTCGAAGGTGTTCTCTTTCGTGCCCGCCACCGTGTGCTTGGCGATGTAGAACACGCCACGCAGGCTGCTCGTCTTGCCCTCTTCGATCAGTTTCTTGATGGTGCTCGCGTGCAGCGTTGTCTGCATGAACTGCTTGGCTGTCTTGAGATCAAAGAGGGGCCGTTCCCCCTTCGCGTCTCCCATCTGCAGGATCCCCTTCTTCTTGTTCCAGACCGTGTTCGACCTCGAACGGGTGGGGATTTCCAGCCTGGGTTCTTTGCCCTTGAGCGCGGCACCCGCCACCGCGTCCGCGAGCGATCGGATCTTTTTCAGTGTCGCGGCGTCCCGCTCTTTGAGTTTCGCGGAAGGCCCCGGGGTGGCGGGTTTGGCAGAGGGGGTCGGTTTCTTGGCCATGGGTTTTCGGTAGGCTTGCGGGTCGCAGAACTCTCGACGCGCCACACTGTACGGCGTGGTCCCCGCTGTGTCCGCCCGTGGGCATCACGGTTCCTTGCCACGGCGCGCGAGCAGGGCCGGCCCCTTTCCAGGACCGGCCCTCGCACGCCTCAAAAGACTCAATCAGCCGCGTCCATGTGGCCTGTGGGCATGCCCGCCCACGCCATGACAGACGCTTATTCCTCTTCCTGGCCGGCATCTTCCTGCGCGGCACGGGTCTCGATCAGTTTTCGCAGGTAGTCGTTCTCACGCCGGGTTGCCTCAAGGTCAAAGACGAGGTACTTCACGCTCAGCCGCAGATAGTCCAGTGACTCCTGCAACTCGCCCACCGTCTTCTTCATGCGTTCGTGCCGGTCACGGGTCTCTTCGGCCAGTCGGGCGAGGGGCTCCCGCTCTTGCGGCGGAAGGCTGTCGATCTGCTTCATCAGTTCGCCCAGTTTGTTCTGGAAGTCCTGCTCGTTCATCTCTCGTGCTCCTCTGGTCTTGAGTTGTGCCGCCAACGCTCCGCACGGGTCGCACCGTGCGGCCCGCACCGGGAACTATGCAACCGCCAGGCCATGCCGGCGTGCCAGAGGTCTACAGGTCGATAAAATCGTGCTCTTGAGCCCCCCGACGGGCTCTCTGCACAGGCTCACCCGGCCGCGTCACAACCGGATGTGCCGGATGATGCCGAAACTCAACGGCCGGTGTCAACCCGACGCAGCGCCGACTTGGCCGCGGGGTTCGCCGCGGCCACCATCGTCCGAAGGGTGGCCGCATCCTCGCGTCGCATGTCTCTGAGCAGTTTCTTCAGGTGCTCGTCGAGATCAAACCGGAATCGCCCGAACCATTCCTCCAGTTCATGCCTGTTGAACCGAGAGAGAGGGTCTTTCAGCCCGGTCTGCATCGCCGCCCAATCCAGCAGCAGGGTGTTGTTCTCCCCGTAGCGGTAAAGATCCAGCGTCGCCGCCAGCCGTTTCGCCAATGGAGTGAACGGATCTGTCGCCCGTTCGGGAAGACGTGTCATGATCGACTTGATCTCGCTCTGCGTCAGTGCGCTGTTCATGCCGTCTCGCTCCTCTTGCCCTTGGGCCGGGCCCGGTTCCGTCCGCAGCGGCATCGCCCCCGCGGCTTTCAGTTCTGCAAACTCCGTCGAGATCGCCTTTGTGCCACCGCGCTCGAAACGCACCGTGAGACGCTGGAACGCTCCCCCAGCCACCAACTCGCACGCCAGCACATGCCCCACACCCCATTCAGGCTTGGCCGCATGAACAACCCTGTCGCCTTTGCTCCACACCACTCTTCTTGCTCCAGAGTCATTGCGGTGGCCCGCCTGGGCGACCACGCTTGAACTTCCCAACGCGTTCCCGGCCCTCCGCTCAATACCTTCTCGCGATACAGAGCGGATACCGAACACCAGTTCCGTGTGCTCGAACAGCGTCGGCGCGTCTTCCCCCACCGGCGATCGACATTCCCCGGCGTTTGGGCATTCCGTGAGGCGTGCTCGCATGCCCGAGAGGGCACCCGCGCATTGTCAACGCCCGCCGGAAAGCATAGGATATGCCCCTTGGGTGCCCAGCACGCCCGCGAGGCTCTCTCCGCAGAGAGTCACTCAACCACCGCCAGCCACGCCACGAGAAGACCACGAAACCATGATTGAAGCCCTCAAGAGCGACGAGATTGTGAACAAAGTCGGCGGCAGGTTCAAACTCTGCGCCCTCATCCAGCGCCGGCTGGTGCAACTCATGGAAGGCGCACGCCCTCTCGTGCCCCGCGACGGCCGCTCAGACCTCGAACTCGTGATCGAAGAGATTCTTCAGGACAAAATCACCCTCGAGTTTGACCGCGAATCCTTCGACACATCAAAGCATCAGCCCAACTGACGCAGCACCGACGCGGCCGCTCAAAACCGCCGCGTCACTCGAGATGTCCTCTGCCTCGGACAACGCCCCCCTCGAACCGTCGAGCCCCTCAGGGCCCGAATGGGCGGATCCTGCACGCCTGCGACCCGTGTTCCAGTCCCGCCGCCTGATCGTCGGCATCACCGGCGGCATCGCCGCGTACAAGACCGCCACGATGGTCAGCCGATTGGCGCAGGCCGGGGCCTCGATCACGGTCTGCATGACCGAATCCGCCGCGAGGTTCGTGACCCCGCTCACATTCCAGGCGCTCTCGGGCAGCCCCGTGTACACGAGCCAGTGGGAGCACATCGAGAGCAACGATCCGCAGCACATCGCCCTGGCCTCGCGCGCAGACGCCATGCTCATCGCCCCTTGCTCGATGGACTGCATGGCCCGCCTCGCGAATGGTCAGGCTCCCGATGTCGTCACGCTGATCGCATCCGCGATCAACCGCGCCTCCACGCCTGTGCTCCTGGCTCCGTCCATGAATGAGGTCATGTGGTCGCAGCCGGCAACGGTGCGCAACGCCGCCCAACTCGTTCAAGATGGTTTCACCCTCGTCGGCCCCGCGTCGGGCTGGCAGGCATGCCGCGCGGTTGGCCCGGGGCGCATGAGCGAGCCGGAAGAGATCCTGGCGGCCCTGGCCACGGCGCTCACGTTGGCCCGCGGCGCGCGCCGCCCGTGATCTTGCTCACACACCGGCCCGGGCGTAGCCTTGCGTTCATCATGAACCAAGCCCGCGCCAGCCTCATCCCTGCCCAGCGTCCATCACTCCGGGCCTTCCCGTTGTATCTCGCGGTGTTCGTGTCGCCCGCATGGGCCGCGGGCCTGGACCTCTCCCCCGCTTCGGTCACATTGCAGCCCGCAGCGCAGTCACCCGTCGCCCAAACCCCCGCGCTGACCGAGCCAGACCTTGCGGCACCCAAGCCCTTCGGCGCCCGGGGCACCTCGTGGTTCACGGTCGGCGCCGGCATCGGCCATGATTTCAGCCGCGCCACCGACAGCAGCCTGTACGGATCATTCTCCTACTTCGTCGCCGACGATGTCGAAATCGCCGGGGAACTCGGCGCGTGGTATTTTTCTCAAGCCGGGGATGACGCCCTGGGCCTGGCGCCCATGGTCGTCTTCCGCTGGCATTTCGTCAACAGGCAGTCCTGGTCACTCTTCGCCGACGCCGGAATCGGCGTGCTTCTCTCCACCGACGATGTGCCCGAAGACGGAACAAGTTTCAACTTCTCCCCCCGTGTGGGCGTGGGTTTCACCCACCGCATCACCGATTCGGCCACGGGGCCCCGACTCGTCGCCGGCCTGCGATGGCAGCATTTCTCCAACGCGAGGATCAACGGCGACGACGACAACCCGGGCCGCGACGACCTGTTCGTCTACGGCGGCGTCATGTGGCAGTTCCGTTGAGCGAGTTCACTCGTTGGCCGCACGCACGGAAGGCGCGACCGCGCCAACATCCGTCCAGCGCACGCTGTTCCTCCCCGCCTTTTTCGCGGCGTAGAGGTTGCGATCAGCCGTGTCCACCCACTCCTGCTCCCCGATCTCCGCGGGCCGGCTCGCCCCGGCTACACCGATCGACGCGGTGACGTTGCGGTCCAGCGGTCGCTCCCATACTTCACGTTCCACCGCCTCACGGATACGTTCGCACACCTGCGCGGCATCCTCCGGCGTGGTCTCCGGCATCACGATCACAAACTCCTCACCACCGAAGCGGCACACCAGATCGTGGGCTCGGCATTCCTGATGCAGAATCCTCGCGACACCGCACAACACCGTGTCGCCCACCAGGTGCCCGTACGTGTCATTGATCGATTTGAAATGGTCGAGGTCGACCACCGCCAGCGAGAGCGGGTGTCCATACCGCACCGCGCGGGCATATTCCTCGCTCCACCGCTGATCGAAGAAAGACCTGTTCCAGAGCCCCGTCAAACCGTCAATCTGCGCCCGCTGCGCCAGCATCTGGATCAACTGCCGCATCTTCAGCGCTTGCCGCACCCGCACGCGCAGTTCCGTCATCTCAAAGGGCTTGGTGACATAGTCAACCGCGCCAAGGTCAAAGGCTTTCACCTTGTCGTTGGGCCCGCTGTTCCCCGAGACCACAATCACCGGGATGTCATGGGTGGCGCTGTCGGCCTTGAGCATCGCCAGAACATCGAGCCCGTGCATGCAGGGCATATCCAGATCCAGCAGGATCAGCGCCGGGTTCATCGCCGCGGCCATCGCGACACCATCGGGCCCCGTCAGCGCCGAGTGAAACGTGATGTTCTCCTGACGCAGACGCGCGTGCAGAATCCGATGAACATCGGGTGAGTCATCGATCACCAGCACCGCCGCGCCCGGTGCTCCCTCTCCATTGATGTCACCGGGTCCGCTGTGCGTCATTCGCAGTATCCGCTCGGGTCAACGCTGGTTCGGTTCACGCCCGCACACTCTGACAGAGCACCGCCAGGTTCTTGATCGAGTCCGCGAGCGCCGTGAGCCGCTCGTCATCCAGCACCGGGCCCGTGCGGAGCAAGTCTTCGACCTTCGCCGCGGCGTCACCCACCACCGGGAAGCCGTACCCCGCCGAGGAGCCCTTCAACTGGTGCGCGATCCGGTGCACATTCTCCCATTGCTGATGGCGGAATGCGTCCAGCATCCGCTCCATCCGCTCGGGAATCTCCGTCACGAACAGCGAAACCAGTTCCCGCATCTCCGGATCATCCGCGTACTGGCTTCGGATCGGGTCGGACGGCTTGGGCTGGCCTTGAAATGAGTGTGTCACGCATCGAGCATCGGCCAGATCCTCCCGCGGATTTGGCCCGGCCGGACACCAATTTGCACCGCCGTCGGAGGAGATTCCTACAGTCTTTGCGAGTCCGAGAATTTCTTGCCTGGCGGATCTTTCTGCATGAAACGTGTTGCCATCATCGGTGCCGGTGGGTATAGCGGCGCCGAACTCGTCTCCATCCTTCTCAACCACCCCGCCGTCAGCATTGTGGGTCTGTACGGCTCGGCGCGCCGCGAACGCGACGGCATCGCCCAGAACTACTCCTCGGTCTTTCCCCGGTTCCGGGGCCGCCTCGACCTGCCACTTCTCGCGACAGATCTTGACGCCATCGCCCATGCCCTTCCCGACGCCGTCTTTCTCGCGACGCCGCACGAGGCAAGCCTGGAACTCGCAGCCGGTCTGCTCCAGCGCGGCCTGACCGTGCTCGACCTGTCCGCGGCGTTCCGCTTTCAAGACCCCGCCGTCTACCCGCTTCACTACGGCTTCTCTCACCACAACCTCGACCTTCTCCAGCGTGCCGTCTACGGGCTCCCAGAACTCCACCGCTCGCGCCTGAGCACAGCCGATCTCATCGCCGTGCCCGGCTGCTACCCAACCTCGGCCATTCTTCCCCTGACTCCGCTCGTCAAGGCCGGCGCCATCCGCCAAGACGACCGGGGCATCCGCCCGCCGATCATCACTTCCACCAGCGGGGTGAGCGGCGCGGGAAGGGCCCTCAAGCAGAACTCCCTCTTCTGCGAGGTCAGCCTTCAGCCCTACGGCGTTTTTTCGCACAGGCACACCCCCGAAATTCAGACCTACTGCGGGGCGCCGGTCGTCTTCACGCCCCACCTCGGCCCGTTCGTTCGCGGCATCCTCTCGACCATTCACGCCGACCTCGCCGACGGCTGGAGCGCCGACGCCGTGGGAAAGATCCTGCATCAGGCGTACGGAAACGAGCCCTTTGTCCGGCTGTGCCCGCCGGGCGTCTGGCCCGCGATCGCGGACGTGGCGCACACGAACTTCTGCGACATCGGGTGGGCTGTAGATCCCACACAGCGGCACCTCATCCTCGTGAGCGCCATCGACAATCTTGTCAAGGGTGCCGCCGGGCAGGCCGTGCAATGCATGAACATCCGACTCGGTCTGGACGAACGTCTCTCTCTTGTGCCCTGCTCTTCTGATACCCGCTGACCCCCAACCGGCCGCCATGCTTTCTCCACACACGCTCTTCGATCCTTTGCGTCCCATCGTCGTCAAAATCGGCGGCACCACCCTCGAAGAGCAGTCCTCGCTGCCCACGCTCTGGAAGTCGCTCGTCGAACTCTCCGAGCGACATCCCGCCGGAGTCGTCCTGCTCCACGGCGGCGGAAAAGCCGTCGACCGTCACCTCGCGCGCCTCGGCATGACCACACAACGGCGAGAGGGAATCAGAATCACCCCGCCAGACCAGATGGGCGAGATCGTCTCGGTCCTTGCAGGCATCACGAACAAGTCGCTGGTCGCGTCGATTCTGCGGGCTGGCGGCAGACCTGTCGGGCTCTGCCTGGGCGATGGCCGTTCCTTCGCCACGGAGAAGACCGCCAGATACGACTTCGACCCGGGATGCGTGGGCGAAGTGCTGATTCATCACCAGCACCCCCCGGGCTGGGACGCTTCGTTGATCAGACTTCTGCTCTCCCAGCGGTTCATTCCTGTGCTCGCTTCCATCGGCATCAGCCCCTCAGGCGAGTTTCTCAATGTCAACGCCGACGACGCCGCGGCGGGCGTGGCGGTGGCCCTCTCGGCGGGGGCGCTGGTTCTGCTGACCGATGTGCCCGGCCTGCTCAACGCCGCGGGAGAGGTTGTGCCCTCGGCGGACGCCGGCACGATCGAGGCCATGATCGCCTCGGGTGAGATCAAGGGGGGCATGATCCCCAAAACCCGGGCCGCGCTCCAGACATCCCGCGCGTGCCGCGCGCCGGTGGTCATCCTCAGCGGCAATGACCCGACTTCCCTCACGTCGCTCTTCGCGGGGCATCCGGCGGGCACGCATATCGTTTCGTGATTGCCCCCTGCCGCCCAGCACGCGCGCGGCTCAGCACTCGCCCACTTCACGCCCCCACCACCCACCAAGAAAGCACCCCGAACCCAGATGGCCAAGAAGAAAGCAACCAGAAAGAGCGCCAAGCCACGCCCCGCGCGCAAGCGGTCGACCATGGTCGGCGCAGACTTCCTCTCGCTCACACAGCGTTCACCCGCTGATGTCGTCTCGCTCTTTCAGACCGCGGCCAAGGTCAAACGCAACATCCGTCCCTATCGGCGCGCCCTCGAAGGCACCACCACGGTGCTCCTCTTCGAGAAGTCCTCCCTCCGCACCCGGATCACCTTCGAAACAGGAATCAACGCCCTGGGCGGAACCGCCCTGTACATGGACCACGCCAATCAACGCCTCGGCGAACGAGAAAGCGTGCGAGACTACGGCAAAAACCTCGAACGCTGGGTCGATTGCGTGGTCGCCCGTGTCTATCGCCAGTCCGTCATCGAAGAACTCGCCGACAACGCCTCCATTCCCATCATCAACGCCCTCTCTGATCGGTTCCACCCCTGCCAGGCGCTGGCAGACCTCTTTTCACTCTGGGAACGGGCAGGCGGTCTCGACGGTCTGCGTCTGGCGTATATCGGCGACGGCAACAACGTCTGCCACTCTCTCATGCACGCGGCCTCCATGCTCGGCGTCGATATGACCGTGATCACCCCGGCCGGCTACAGCCCCGCCCCGGACGTGGTCGAAGAGAGCCTCGCCCTCGCCGCCGAGTCCGGCGCTGTTCTCGCCTTCAGCCACGACCCCGCGGTCATCGAGAGCCACCACGCCGTCTACACCGATGTCTGGGTTTCCATGGGCCAGGCCGACGAGGCCGGCAAACGACGCTCCGCCTTCGCCGATTACGCCGTCACACCTTCGCTCATGCAGACCGCCTCGCGCGGCATCAAGGGCGGAAGCCTCTTCATGCACTGCCTTCCCGCGCTGCGCGGCGTCGAAGTCATGGATGAGGTCATCGACGCGCCAACCTCGATTGTCTACGACCAGGCCGAGAACCGGATGCACGTGCAGAACGCGCTCCTCCTGCACATGTTCGGCAAAGCCTGAACTTGAGCGACCGCCCAATCCCGCCCCCGCACGACACAACTCAGCCCAATCCCCCACCGCTCCGACTGTTTCACAGGACCCGCACGAACATGAAGAAGAAAGTTGCTCTTGCCTACTCCGGCGGTCTCGATACTTCCTGCATCGTTCCCTGGCTGCGAGAAAACCTTGATTGCGAGGTTGTCTGCGTGGTCGGAGACGTCGGCCAGGGCGCCGATGAACTGACAGGCGTTGAGAAAAAGGCGAAGGATTCCGGCGCGGTCGAGTGCCACGTTGTAGACCTTCGCGCCGAGTTTGTCGACGAGTTCGTCTTCCCCACCATCATCGCAGGCTCGCTCTACGAGGGCCGCTACCTCCTGGGCACCGCCATCGCACGCCCGGTGCTCGCCCGGGGGCAAGTGAACGTTGCCCGACAGACCGGGTGCACCGCGCTGGCCCACGGTTGCACGGGCAAAGGAAACGATCAGGTCCGATTCGAGAGTGCCTACGCCGCGCTCGCCCCGGATATGGAGATCATCGCCCCGTGGCGGATGGACGCCTGGAAACTCTCCGGCCGCCTGGCCATGCTCGAATATCTGCGCGAGCGGAACATCCCCACCACCGCCAGCGCGACCAAGATCTACAGCCGCGACCGGAACCTCTGGCACATCAGCCACGAGGGCGGCACGATCGAAGACCCATGGAACGCCCCGCCCGATGATGCCTGGATGCTGACCGCCGACCCGGCGCAGGCCCCCGACACCCCATCCGAAGTTTCTATCACGTTCGCCGCCGGCAAGCCGGTCGCGCTGAACGGGGCTTCGATGCCCGGCTGGCAACTCATCGAGAAACTCAACGCCATCGCCGGCGCTCATGGCGTAGGCCGTGTAGACCTCGTCGAGAACAGGCGCGTGGGCATGAAGAGTCGCGGCCTGTACGAAACCCCGGGCGGCACCGTCATTGTGGAAGCCCTGCGTGCCCTCGAAGAACTCGTGCTCGACCGCGAGACTCGCCACTACCGCGAACACCTGGGGTTGACCTTCGCGGAACTGGTCTATGACGGCCGTTGGTTCACGCCCCTGCGCGAAGCCCTCTGGGCGTGCGCCAGGAAGATCGCCGAACCCCTCGAAGGGGAGATCGTTGTGCGCCTCTTCAAGGGCACGGCCACCGCCGTTCGGCGCAGAAGCCCCAACAGCCTCTACGCCGAGAAGATGGTCTCCTTCGAAGGCGAGGATGTCTACAGCCAGAAAGACGCCGGGGGCTTCATCCGGCTGCTGAGCCTGGGCGAACGCATCCGCGCCCTCAAGGCTTCCGGCCGCGTCTCCTGAGTCACCTCTGGGCGGCACACGTTGGCCTTGGATCCGCAGACTCTGGCTCATCAGTGAAAAACCGGCGCCGCGCATCTCGCGCGGCGCCGGCAGGCAGAGAGTGTGCTCACAGCCAATCCGAGATCAGTCGCAACCGCCCGCTTCCCACAGCAGGAAGAAGGTCTCAACGTCGGCGCCGTCCACGCCGCCGTCAAAGTTCACGTCCGCGTTGCCGCTGCCCGCTTCCCACGCGGTGAAGAAGGCCTCGACATCGGAACCGTCCACGCCGCCGTCCTGATTGAAGTCGGCGAAGCACGCCACTTCAATGGTCAGCACGCCGGCGCCGAACGTCGTCGCCGAACTCGAACCCACGCGGATGTAGTACGTGGCTGACGGCGTCAGTTCGATGCCGCTCACGATGCTCTGGGTCGTGCAGCCGGGCTGATTGGCGTTGTTGTTGCACGCGATGTCCGATGCGCCGCAACCGGCCGAGACGCTCACCACCGTGCTCCAGGTTGTGCCCGGGCAGGTCTTGACCGTCATGCGACCATACCCGGATGAGGTGTAGGTGAACCACACGTCCCGCGACTGGGCCGTGTTGCAGCTCGCCGACGCGGTGAACCGCGCCTCGGTCGTGTCGAAGGGGTTTTCGCCTTCAACAGCCTCGATCGCGTTGAAGCAGTCGTCGTTCGGCGCGGCAGCCGGCGCCGGTCCGATCGTCAGCGCCCCGCTGGGGGTGCCCGACGGAGCAGACGCCGAGGCCACGCGGATGAGCACCGGGACGCCCGCCGTGACAGGGAGCCTCGCGATGCGGCTGCGGTTCGACGCGCAGTTCAGACTGGGGCCGGTGAAGTAATCGTCGTTGCACTCAAGCGTGTTGCCAAAGCAGGTGTCGAAGGCCGTCAGCACCGTGTTGTAGGTCGATGGGCAGGTCTCGATGCGTGCATCGCCGGTGAAGGTCGGCACGTACTCGAACCAGACATCCGCCGTGGAGTTCGGGCTGCACACCGCCGCGTTGTCGAGGTCGTCGTAGAACGCGCCGCACGGATTGAAGTTGAAGGTTCCCTCGCCCACGGTCAACGCCGTGGCACACGTGTCGTTGGCCACGGCGGTCACCGCCGGGTCAAGCGTGGCCAGAGCGGTCGTGGTCGACACCGGCGACCCGCAGGGGCCGGTGATCACGCAGACATACGAGCCCACGTCGTTGGGATTCGCGCTGTTGACCCGCAGTTGACTGGTGATCGCACCGACGATGGTGGAACCCGTGCCGGTTGGGCCGTCGAAGATCGGCTGGCCGTTCTTGTGCCACTGGTAGGTCAGCGAAAGCGAACCGCCCGCCGCGGCGTTCATGATGAACGACCGGCACCGAGAAATCAACTGGTCCGCGGGGTTCACAGTCACAAACGGAGGCACGCAATCACCCCCGCCCAGGCTGACAATCCAACCCGGCCCGCCGGAGGTCTGAGGCCCGCCATAGCCGACAAGGTGCATCCCGTCGGGAGAAATGTCCATCGGCCAGCCCAATCGGGGCGGGGTCTGCGGCGACGGAGGGGCGAGGTCGTTGATGCCCGTGGTGCCGGCGGCCACGAGCGTGTCGTACAGGTCACTCATCGTGTTCGTGTCGCGGTCATACACAAAGCCGCCGCGGACGAACGAGCCGCAGGTGCTGTACACGAGAATGCCGGCCACGATCGAGCCATCATCCGAGGCGGACGTGATGATCATGTTGGGGGTAGGCGTGCCGCCACTCGGGGGGCATGCCGGCGCAGTCCACCATGACGAGATCGAGCCCGGCGCGGTGCCCATGCTGTAGAGCAGGTGACGTTCCCACGATGAACCGTTCCAGGTCCACTGCGCGATCCAGTTCGACGTGAAGCCCAGGTCCTCGTCAAACTCCGGTGATGTGCCGGTGATCAGATCTCCCGCCGGGTTGATGAAGAAGTTATCGACCGTACGGGTGATGGGGTTACCGTTCATCATGCCGTCGGGCAGGTAGTCCATGTCATAGACACCCGTCACGTCATTGAACCGGTAGACAAGCACGCGGCCGCCGCTCGTGTTCGGGTCTTCGCCGCCCACGATCACGCGCCCATCGTTGCTCACCGCGAGCGCACGACCATCGCGGTAGCGGTTGGCCGTGGTGTTGAACGAGGTCGGAAGCACGCGCATTTCGCCCGCGCCCCCATTGGCTTCAGAGTCCCACACAAAGCCGCGGAAGCGGAAACTGTTGTTGGGCGCGATGTATGTCTGCCCGACGACGAACCGGCCGTTGGCCGAGATCGCGCGGGGCGTGCCCACGGAGCCCGACGAGTTGCCGGCACCGGTCACCCCCAAGCCAGCATCAGGAAGCAACAGACCAAGATTGGACCAGGTGCCGGCGTTCCACCGCGCGGCCATCGTGGCCGTGGCGCCCAACCCGCCCAAGTTCGCGGTGTTCACCACAACGCCCGCGGCGAAGAGGCCGTCATCGCTGGCATGCGAAGCAGAAGTGCTGCCCGTCATGGCCTGCAGCGTCACCGTGTTGCCCGATACGAGCCACCGGGCCGCACTGCCCCCACCCGATCCTGTCACGATCGAGCCGTCTGCATTCACGGCGCTGGGCACCGATGATCCGAGCGAAATCAGACGGGGCTGGGCGATCGCCGTTCCCGCCAGAAGGCACAAACAGGCAATCGACAGCCGAGCATACTTCCGATCCATGACAATCCTCCGTTATCTGGGTTCTGCGGCCAAGGCAGACAGCGCACGGGCTGCCCAAGGGTGAGTGATTGAGCGTATCGAACACGCTGCATGTTTGCAAGAGTGTTTGCACAAATAATCAGAAATACTTTCCCCAGGCATTGCGTCAGAGACCAAAATGCTCTACAATCTCACCGGCGAGCCGATAGAATGCTGTCGATACGCCTTCAAACTGCGAACACTATGCGAACACATTCCGATGACATTGTGATTGAGAGCCGATCGGCGCTCCAAGACCTGCGGCGAACGCTCATTGAGCTCTATTCCGCCGTCGGCGCAGATCCGGATAAGCCACAGGATGTCTCTCGCCAGTTTGGTCTGAACAGAAACCTTACCTGGAAACTCGCCCGTGTCATGAAGGCTGAGGGGCCCTTCGCTTCACTGAACCACCTACCCGGCCCGCAGGGGATAGAAATCGCGGTGACCGCGCTGGGCAAAGCCGGCGCTCCGGTCGATACCGCCGAGCAGGTGCGAAGTGCCATGCGGCGCTTTCTGAAAGTGGTCGAGCACCACGCGGGCGATCGCGATCAGTTAGAACTCACGCTCGAAAGCATGGGCCTCTTTGAGCGTGAGTACCGCATGGAGACCGGGCGGGAACTGGCCTTCCGCGGCAACTGCATGATCTGGGGTGTTCAAGCCCGCACCAGACTCGCCTTGGCCGTGGTTGGGCCCCATTCATCCGATTCCGCAGACTCTATCGTCATGCTCGGTGGGCTTCTGGGCTTCAGGCGGTTGCGACCGAATGTCCGCTGGCGTCTGCTGCGCATGCAGGTCTTTGACGACTCGGGCGTGCCGTCGTCGACCGGGCTGGGGGAGATCGCCCCGCGTCCGAAAGACCAGACCCCATTCATCCTTCCGCAGTTCTGCTCACCGGGCATGCCCGCGGTTGAACAGATCGACGGCCCGGAGGGCCGCGAGTTCCTCCTGCCGCCCGGGCCGGTTGGAAGCCAGGGGGCCTTCGATTGCATGTCGGGGTACGCGGTGCGCGGCCTGCCTCGATATCGCAACCCCAGCAATGCCTACGCGTCTGTCGCCTCGAGCATCACACTCCCGTCAGAGTCTCTGCTCTTTGACCTGATTGTGCATAAAGATACCCCGCTGGGAGATGAGGGCCCCGAGATCCTCGTCTATGGGTTTCCGCACGGCGGCATGGACAGCCCGGCCGCGCAGACCCAGCAGAACGAACTGCCCCACAACTTCAAACTCGCCGAACTGGTCGGTTCGCCCCCCGCGGTCGGCACCCCCCTCGTACCCGGCTACAGCAAAATGCTGGCGTGGATCCACGAGCAGATGGGATGGCGGCCTGAAGAGTTCCGCGGCTATCGCGTGCAGATCCCCTATCCGGTCATGTCTTCGCGCGTGGTCATCCGCTGGCCCCTTCCAGAGCCGCCCGCCTCGCATCCGGGCCTCAACGGCGCCTGAACATATCGGAGATGTTCGAGTACGAAGGGTGATTGAGCACGGTGTCATCGCCTGCGCCGTGGTCGTCTGCGCCGTCTGGCCCCAGCGTGTAGAGCAGGTACCCCCTTCCCTGCTTGTCTTCGCCGGGCGACACGGTGCGGTAGCCGAATGCCTGAGAGTGGCCTTGATCAACCGCCGAACCCGAATGCAAGCCGGGCATCGCGTCTGCAAGTGTTCTCGGATAATCGCCGTGCGCCAGTCGATGTATCTCTATCGCGATCATCGCGCTGGCCGCGGCTCTTTCGAATGCCAGTCTGTCGGTTTCGCCCTCGAGACGCAACGACCATGGCGCGCTCCACACAACACCGCCCGGCGGCGACACGTGTGCTCGTTGGCGCTTCGTTGGCGGCAGCGAGAGGTTCGTGAGTATTTCTTGCTCGACCTCAAGCAGGTACTCCTTGTTCGAGGTGTACGACCCCGGCATGCGCGAGGCGCCGCCCCACCTTGCGCCTTGGCCAAAGACGAGTTCCCTGACCTTGTCTTGAAGGGCTTTTGCAAACTCGCTTCGATACTCGGCCGCATGAGAATATCCGGTCGCGATCAGCGCCCTCATCAGCAGCATCGTCGCCGAAGTCGCCCGGGAAGCGGTAACACCTTCGCTATGCCCCTCGATCGCACGCTCGATCCATGCGACTTTGCCGGCGTGCCGAGGCTCTGACACAAGCGTGCGCAAAGCCGCGAGAACGTCGCTTTCCATCTTCGCGCCCATCATCCACTCAAGGGCGTTGGGCTGGCCTTGCAGGTGCCTGGCCAACACCAGCATGGCATCGACCGCCTGCACAAAGCCCTCTTCGTCGCCGTTCCGCCAGCCATGTACCGCCACAGCGGTGCCGTATTCCCAGATCGCGCCTTCGCCGATCATGACGGCCGCGCTCGACCGTGTCCACCAGGTCAAGTTCGAGACCCCGAACTCGACACCGGCGCGTTTCCCTTTCAGTCGGGCGATGGCTCCCAGCAGGCCCTCGTGCGAATACACCTCGTGGATCTCCCGGGCCAACGTGCGCCTCTGCCGCGCTCTCTCGTCATTCTCCTCTTCCGGGGCTTGCTCCATGCCGAGTGCTTCGATGAAATGCTCGAACTGCAGGGAGGCATACGGAGCGTGAGTGGCTTCGAATCTGATCTCACGCACCCGGGCGTGGATCGGTTCGATCCCCTTCTCGACCGTGCCGCCGCCGTGGTCTGTCTGGTCGGCAAAGGCCTGGGTGAGCATGGCCTGAAGTGTCGCATGGGGGACGATATCTCTCGCTGCACGAGACGCCTGCACCCATGAAAAGATGTAGAACCCGGCGATAAGCACCGCGGCTGCGGCGACGACGACACCCAGGCCGATCCCGCTTAAACGTGCCCACCGCAGCAGTCTGGGGAACCATGTGTGTCTCCAGCCTTCCTGAGATACCAGGACTCTTTCGAGCACCACCCTTCCCCCGCCCTCTGCCGACAAAACCGCCAGCGACGAGTCTACCTCGCACCGGGCCTGGCACTCGGGGCATCTGATCCACCACCCTTCATTCTCGCGGTTCGCCGGAAGCCCGATGAGCCCATAGCCGCACGAGAAACACGTGCCCGAGTCTCGAAGCACCCGTGAGAGACTGATGCGCAGCATGAGATCTCTGGCGAAGATCGCCGGCAGCCCCCCCACCAGGGCCATGATCAGCAGGATCGCGGCCAGTGGCAGCATCCACAGCCCCAAGGCGTCGATACGGTGTCCGGTGCTCTTCTCCAGAACATCGAGCCCCAGCATCCACAGATATACGGCACAGCCAAAGCCAAAGACCGCGAGGGGCAGCACCACCGTAGCGATCAACGCTTTCCTGATCACCCCTCTGGTCGCTGCCTGGACGAACTTCCGGCACGACTCGTCCGGAAAGGGATCGAGTTCTGGGAAGGCCCGGTAGACCTTGGAACCTGGGATGCGCATGCCGAGTCTACGGTCATTCTCGCTGAGGGTTGCACTTGCAGCCGCCGCCACGATCCGTGGCCTGGCCCCCGATATACTCGGGCTGCTTTCTGTGGCGGGGCCGGCCTGTGCGGCTTCCCTCCCGCCAGTACCCCCGCGCACTTCACGCGCGGCCAAAGTGAGGCCACTCCATGATCTGTTCTGCCCGGAAGTTTTCTCTTGCACTCTTCACGGCCCTTGCCGGCCTTGCGACCAACTCGCCGGCCCAGGCGCTCTTCGCGGCTTCAACGAGTGCGGTCGGCCTGCTCCAGACCGATCTGGCGGCGAACACTGTGGCGCTGCCTCAGCATCCCGCGTTGAGCCCCGACGGCAGGCACATTGCCTTCGCCTCGCAGGGTGATCTGTGGTTGGTTTCTTCGTCGGGGGGTGTCGCCGCTCGCCTCACAAACCACCCAGCCACCGAGCGGCGCTGCGAGTTCTCTCCAGACGGAAGACTCCTGGCCTTTGAGTCTGACCGCGATGGGGGCCGAAATCTCTACGTGTTGCCGCTCCTTTCCGGGCCCGGCGGTGAACTGCTGGCGGGTGAAACGCGGCGTGTGCACGTCATGGACCGTGCTCAGTCGCTCTCCTCTTTCACCCCCTGCGGCAACTACCTGCTGCTGAACTCGAACCACGAACCCGCGATTTACCGTGGCCAACGGATGTACCGCGTGCCGGTGACGGGCGGCCCGCTCGAACGCCTGACCGATGCACACGGCAACATGCCGCGGCTCTCGCCCGAGGGCGACACGCTCGTCTTCGCCTACCGCCGCTACGACTACAACCGCCCGCGATACCGAGGTTCGGGCACCTCAGACCTCTGGTCAATGAACGTGCCCACGGGTGAGTTCACGCAACTCACCACGCACGCCGCGGACGACGCTGACGGCTTCCCGCTGGCCGACGGTTCGATCATCTTCGTTTCTTCCCGCGACGGGCAGAACAATCTGTGGCGGCTGCCCAAAGGCGCAACGGACGACCAGGCCCGCCAACTCACGCGCTTCCAGCCCTCCGACGAGATCTCGATCGGCCACGGCGTGCGCGACCTCAACGTGAGCGCCGATGGCCGCAGCGCGGTCTTCGTGGTGTGGGACACGCTCTACACGCTCGACCTGAGCAACCCAGCCGCCCAGCCGCGGGCCCTCCGGCTTGTGACTTCTTCGGGCGCCAATGAGACAGACTGGAACCGCACGAACATCGGCAGAGAGGTGAGCGAGGCCGCGCTGAGCCCGGACGGCAAAACCATCGCCGTGGTGGCGCGCGGCGAAATCTTCATCCGCTCGACGCAGGAGAACCGGCCGACACGCCGCCTGACCTCAACGTCCGGGCGCGAGCGCGACCTGGCGTGGTCGGCCGACAACAGCACGCTTTACTTTGTCTCGGACGAAGGCGGCGTGCCCCGCCTCTACGCCGCGACTGTGGCTTTCTCGCGCGACGATCTCCAGCCGGCGAAGCCCGCGGAGCCGGCGGAGGAGGCCGCCCCCGCCGGCGAGGAACCGGCCGCGGCGCCCGATGCCGACACGGCTGAACGTGCCGAAGGCTCGACAGAGCCAGAACCCGCCGACAAACCTCAAACCAACGACGAAACCCCACCGAAGAGCGACACGCTGAAGAGCGAGAAAGAAGAACCCGACGCGGGCAAGCGTTGGG
The DNA here is from genome assembly GCA_019636615.1 of Phycisphaeraceae bacterium. GTDB lineage: Bacteria > Planctomycetota > Phycisphaerae > Phycisphaerales > UBA1924 > UBA2402. Next base: position 645,819 of record JAHBXF010000002.1, read on the forward strand.
CCGAATCCATCCGCTACACCATTCATCCGGTGATCACAGGTCTTGAGAGCGACGAGCCGTGCTTCCGCAACGGCATCTTCGGCATCGAGATCTCCTCACCGATGCCCTCTGCCGACGGCGAAAAACTCCTTTTCATCCGGGGTCGCGGAGACCTGGTGCTGCACGACCTGAAGACCGGCGCAAACCGGGTGCTCTTTGAATCGTGGAACCGTCCCGAAGTTCAATGGGCCGGCGACAACCGCCACATCGTCTACGCCGTCAACGACCACGACTTTCAGAGTGACATCTACATTCTCGACACGGGCAACCCCGAGGCGGCACCCGTGAACGTCACACGCCATCCCGACATTGATGACTCGCCCCGGCTTACGCACGACGGAAAGGTGCTCTACTTCCGCTCGGAGCGTGCGGGCAACAACTTCGACTACGACGTGTGGTACGTCTTCCTCGATCGATCGCTCGAGGCGATGACCCCGTACGAACTGGACGAGTACTTCAAGAACGCCGCGGACGAAGCGAAGAAACTCAAGCCCATCAAGCCCACACCCTCAAAGCCCGCCGACGAGCCCGCCGAGAAGAAGGGCGAAGAGAACGCCCAGGCAGAGAACGGCAAGAAACCAACCCCCGCCAGAAAAAAGGCCGCCCCCAAGAAGGCCGAGCCGTTCAAGTTCGACACCGACGACGCCTACCTGCGTGTGCGCCGGCTCACGAGCATCCCGGGCGGCCTCTCGGGCCTCTTCATCACCCCCGCCGGCGACCGGGTCATGTTCAACTCGTCGGAGGGTGATCGTGCGTTCGTATCGGTGTCGCGCAAGAACGACGACCGCAAAGTGATCCAGGCCGGCGGCGCATCGCCCATGGGCGTCTCGATCAGCGGCGACAAAGTCACCTACGTCGCACGCGGGCAGGCCTACACGGCCAACCCCGTCACAGGCAAGAGCGAACTGCTCGCGACCGACGGGCCGGTTGTGATCGACGTGGGCGCTGAACAGCGCCAGAAGTTCAACGAGGCCGCACGCACTATCGGCAACGTCTTCTACCACCCGACCCTCAAGGGGCTCGACTGGCGGGCGATCTCGCGCCGCTACGAAACTCTCGCGCAGCGCACGCGCACCCCCGAAGAACTCACCCGTGTCGTGCAGATGCTCTTTGGCGAACTCGACGGCTCCCACACCGGCATGTCCGCCGCGGGTGGCTTCAGTGCGCCCTCGCTGGGCACCGGCTACCTGGGCATCGAAACACGCCCCGCGCCCAACGGTCTTGAAGTCACCCGCGTGCTCGCCGAGTCCCCCGCCTCTTTGCCCATCGGCGGCGTGAAGGTCTCTCTGGATGTCGGCGATGTGATCGTCTCTGTTGACGACCGCGCGGTGCGCGGCGAGCAGGGCCTGCACGACCTGGCCACCATGCTCATGGGCAAGTCAGGGCAGGAGACGCTCCTTGAAATCGAACGTGTCGATGCCGTGAAGCCGCGCTTCGTTCTGATTGTCCCCATCAGCGGGGCCGCGGAAGGCCGCCTGCGCTACCAGGCCGAAGTTCTGCGTCGTGCCAAGGTCGTGGATGAACTCTCCGGGGGCACACTTGGCTACCTGCACATCCAGGGCATGAGCATGCCCTCGGTCCGCGACTTCGAGCGAGACCTCTACGCCGCCGCCGCGGGCAAAGACGGTCTGATCATTGACGTTCGCGACAACGGGGGCGGCTCGACCGCCGACATCCTGCTCTCAAGCCTCACCGCACCCCCCCACGCCTTCACCATCCCCCGCGGGGCCGACCCGAGCGCCATCCCCACGGATGCATATCCGCGCGACCGCAGGCTCATCTACGGCTACTCACGCCCCATCACCGTGCTGATCAACGAAAACTCGTTCTCGAACGCCGAGATCTTTGCGCACGCCATCAAGAACATCGGGCGTGGCGTGCTCGTGGGCACCGCGACGTATGGGGGCGTCATCTCGACGGGCGCGGCCTCGCTCATCGACGGCTCAACCATCCGCACCCCGTTCCGCGGCTGGTATCTGCCCGACGGCACCGACTACGAGAACAACGGGGCGCAGCCCGACATCAATGTCCCCATGACGCCCGCCGCCGAAGCCGCCGGGGCCGACCCTCAACTCGATGCGGCCGTCAACGAACTGCTCCAACGCGCTGCCCAGGCTCGCCGCCAGCGCGAAGCCGTGAAAGCCCAGCCTGTGACACTCCCAAGGTAACCTGGAACTCATCCGAGGTCATCACCATGCAGAGCAAAGCCAAGAGCGCGGCCGAGTATCTCGCCGAACTTCCTCCCGATCGGCGAGAAGCGATCCGGGCCGTGCGTGACGTGATCCTGAAGAACCTGGGTGAAGGGTTTGCCGAGGGCATGCAGTACGGCATGATCTGCTACAGCGTGCCGCACAGTGTCTACCCGCCGGGGTATCACTGCGACCCACGCCAGCCGCTGCCCTTTGTCGGCCTTGCTTCGCAGAAGGGGTATATGTCCCTCTACCTGTCGTTTGTCTACGGCTCACCAAAGGAGGAAGCCGCGTTCCGTGCTCGATGGGCAAGGAGCGGGAAGAAACTCGACATGGGCAAGTCTTGCATCCGGTTCAAGAGAACCGAGGATCTGTGCCTCGACCTCATCGGCGAATACATCGCGGGCTTCACAGCGGCTTCCTACATCTCACGCTACGAGGCCTCCCTCGCCGCGAGCAAGCGCCCCGAGGGCTCTGCCAAGCCTGCACGGGCCACCCGCAGCGCGCCAAAGAAGAAGGCCGGCGCGAAGCCGTCGGCGCGCAAAGCACCCGCGCGTGCCTCCGGCGTGAACAAATCGCCCCGCAAGGCCACAACCAGGAAGGCATCGGCACGGCGCACCTGACCGCGCAGCAGACCCTTCCCGACTCCGACGGGCCTCGCCCGCGATCCATACCGGTTGTCCCGGCGTCTACCCTTTCGCTTCACGAAAGGAACGCCGCATGGCCCTCTGGGGCGGACGATTTGAAACTGGCCCGGATTCGCTCTTCAAAGCGCTCAATGACTCGCTGCGCTTTGACTATCGCCTGGCCCTGGAAGACCTCGACGGCAGCCTGGGCTGGGCGAGCGCCATCCACAAAGCCGGCGTGCTGACAGACGAGGAACACCGTTCCCTGGCACAGTCAATCCGTGATCTCAGGGCCGCGGTCGAACGCGATCCTCAACTGCCGCTGATCTCCGGCACCCAGGCGGGCGATGAAGACATCCATTCCTGGGTTGAACGCACGCTCATCGAGCGTGTGGGCGACCTCGCACGCAAACTGCACACCGGGCGCAGCCGCAACGATCAGGTCGCGACAGATCTCCGGCTCTGGACGCGGCGTGCCATCGATGACCGCCTCGCAGAACTCCTCGCCTGCCGGCGTTCGCTGATCAACCTCGCGTCGCGCGAACTCGAAACGATCATTCCCGGATACACACACCTGCAGCGTGCCCAGCCTGTGCTTATGGCGCACTGGTGCCTGGCGTATGAACAGATGTTCGCCCGAGACAGCGCCCGCCTTGCGAACGCCCGGGCAGGCGTCAACGTGTGCCCGCTGGGTTCCGGCGCGCTCGCCGGCACGGCCTACCCCATCGACCGCGCCGCGCTCGCGGCCGACCTGGGCTTTGACCGCTGTTCATCCAACAGCCTTGACGCGGTCTCAGACCGCGACTTCGTCGCGGAAACCCTCGCCGCGTGCGCCATCACCGGCGTGCACCTCTCGCGTCTGGGTGAAGACCTCATCATCTACGGCTCGCAGGAGTTCGCCTTTTTCGAGTTTCACGATTCTGTCTCCAGCGGCAGTTCGCTCATGCCGCAGAAGAAGAACCCCGATTCGGCGGAACTCCTCCGCGGCAAGTGCGGCAGGATCGCGGGCGATCTGGTGGCGCTCCTCACCACGCTCAAGGGCCTGCCGTTGGCCTACAACAAAGACCTGCAGGAGGATAAAGAACCCCTCTTCGACGCGATGGATCACCTGTCGCTGTGCCTGCGTGTCACGCCCAGAATTCTCGACACCCTCACTGTTCGGCGCGGCACGTGCCTTGGCGCCGCGGAGGGCGGCTACTCCAACGCCACAGACCTCGCGGATTACCTTGTCTCCAAGGGCGTGGCCTTCAGGCACGCGCACGACATCGTCGGGGCCGCGGTGCGGCATGCGATCTCGAAGTCCGTGCCGCTCGGGTCCCTCCCCCTCGCCGACCTCCGGGCGTTTTCAGACCGCATCGGCCCGGATGTCTTTGACCGAATCTCGATCGAGCGGGGATTGCGTTCTCGCGAGGTCACGGGCGGCACCGGGCGAGAGGCGGTCGCCGCCGCCCTGGCGCGTGCCCGCGCCGAACTGGAGTCGGCGGGTTGATGACCCCGTGCACGGCCATCACGATCGGTAACTTCGACGGGGTGCACATCGGGCACGCGGCCCTGGTGCGCCGGGCCCGCGACCTGGCGGGCTCTGGCGGCAGGGTCGTCGCGATGACCTTTGATCCGCACCCGTCTTCACTCCTGTCGCCGGAGCGCGTCCCGGCGAGACTTTCGACCATCGAGCAGCGCATCAACCACCTGCGAAGCCTCGGCGCTGACGATGTGATCCCGCTCACACCCACCCCTGAACTGCTCGCGACCGAGCCGGACGCTTTTATCGCCGGCCTTGTCCGGGCCCACTCTCCCTCGTGGTTTGTTGAAGGAAACGATTTTCACTTCGGCCGAGCCAGAGCCGGCGGCCCGCAGACCCTCCGGGTTCTCGGGAAAGCGATGGGGTTCGGGGTTGAGATCGTCGGCGGAGTTGATATCTCGCTTTCAGACGGCGCCGTGGCCAGAGCCTCGAGCACTCTGGTTCGCTGGCTGCTTTCGATGGGCAGGGTGGGCGATGCCGCGCGTGTTCTGGGCCGTTGGTACGAGATCGAAGGCGTGGTGACGCGGGGTGACCAGCGTGGCCGCACCATCGGCTTTCCCACGGCAAACCTGCTCACGCGGCAGGTTCACCCGGCGCCCGGGGTCTACGCCTGCACGTGCACACTGCCCTGCGGCGCCGAGTGCACGGCCGCGGTGAATGTCGGGGCCCGCCCGACCTTCAACGGCACCGACAGCCGCGTCGAAGCGCACGTGATCGGTCGCGACCTCTTCTCGCTGGGTTACGGCTGGCCGCTGAAGGTGCGGTTCATCGCGTTTGTCCGCGACCAGGTGAGGTTTGACAGTGTCGATGCGCTCGCCCGCCAACTTCGTGCCGATGTTGACCGCTGCGGCTCACTCGCGGCTGTCAACCGAGAGCCTGTCACCCTTCACCCCTTCCCATAACCCCGCAGCGCACTGTGCGACCAGCCAGGGGCGAAGCCTTCTTCCTTTCCTACCATCGCCCCACATGTGGGAAACCAGCACAACACTCGGGGCCATCTGCCAGCGGTTGCACACCGCCCGGCGCATCGTCGTCACCACGCACGTGAAGCCTGATGGGGACGCGGTTGGTTCCGCCGCGGGCCTGGTTCGGGCGCTGAACCAATCTGCCTGGGGGGCCTCGCCCGGCAACGCCACCCGCCCGCGCGCCTGCGCCTGGTTCTTCGGCCCGCCTCCCCCTTGGCTCGGGGCTGTGTGCGGTGACACCCCCTACACGCTCGTTCCAAAGACCGGGCCCGTGTGCAACGCCGAAGACGAGCCGGACGCGATCGTCGTTGTTGATACGGGCTCGTGGTCTCAACTCGAGATCATCGCCGAGTGGCTCTCTCCCCGGCGAGATCGCATCATGGTGATCGACCACCACGCCCAGGGAGACAGCGACCTCAGCGACGCCCGCTACATCGATACCGCGTCCGCCGCCGCGTGCCAGCCGGTCGCGGAACTCTGCCGCTTGTTGCTGCGGGCCCCTTCGCTCGGCGCGCTGCCCAAGGACATCGCCACGCTGCTCTACCTTGGCATGGCGACCGACACCGGGTGGTTCAGGCACAGCAACGTCGGGCCCTCGGTGATGCACGCCGCGGCGGATCTTCTGGCCGCGGGCGCAGACCACGCGAGATTGCTGCAGGAGACCGACCAGAACTCCCCGGCGCGGCTGGGCCTCATCGCGCGTGCGCTCGAGTCGCTCGAGTTCCATCACAACGGCCAACTGGCGCTCCTGACGCTGCGCCGCGAAGACTTCGAGCGTACCGGCGCGACATCGGGCGACTCGGGCGGCCTCACAGACTTCACGCAGTCGGTGCCCAGCGTGCGTGTTTCGGCCATTCTCAGCGAGGCCCTGCCGAGCGACTTCGGCCCGGATGCCGGCACCCGCACCGTCACCAAAGTCAGTCTGCGCAGCAAGGCCATTGACCCCACCGCGGATGTCAACGCGATCGCCAGAACGCTCGGCGGCGGCGGCCACGTTCGCGCGGCGGGTGCCCGGTGCGATGCGCCCATCGACGAGGTTCGGCAGCGGCTCATCGAACTTGTCGGCAAGGGTTTGAGCAGTCAGGTTTGATCACGGCGAGGGAGAAACCGAGAGTGCCTTCCGAGAAAGAAGACCGACGAGCCCCGCACCTGAAACCCACCCTGCGGGTCATGACGACCACGCTCTGGGAGTACCCGTCACAGCACTACGACGCTACTCGCACGACTCCGCCTTCGCCCGGGGCATCGCGCAGTGTCAGGGGCGCAACCCAGGGCAGCAAGCACTACACCGGCGCCACCCCTTCCTGGGTCGTCTGGCAGTTGCTTCAGCGGTATACCCGCGAGGGCGACACCGTGCTTGACCCCATGTGCGGCAGCGGAACCACGCTGGATGTCTGCACCGATCTCAACCGCAGCGGGGTGGGCTTTGACCTCGCGCCATCGCGCCCGGACATCACACAGGCGGATGCACGCCACCTGCCGGTTGCGGATGAATCCGCAGACTTCGTCTTCATCGATCCGCCCTATTCCACCCACGTGGATTATTCCGACGACCCCCGCTGCATCGGCAAACTCGACGCCGCGGGGGAGGACGATGGCCGAGCATACTACGACGCGATGGGGAAGGTCTTTGCTCAGATCGACCGCGTGCTGCGCAACCGCCGATATCTGGCGTTGTATGTGAGCGATTCATGGCGCAAACGAAGCCAAGGGCCCGGCGGGGTGTTCATGCCCATCGGCTTTGAACTCTTCGCGATGCTGCGTACACGATTCAAGCCCGTTGACATCATCTGTGTCGTGAGGCAGAACCAGAAACTCGGCAAGGGCAACTGGCACAAAGCCGCTGAAGAGGGCAACTTCTTCCTGCGGGGCTTCAACTACCTGCTCATCTTCAAGAAGGAACGCGCCGAACCGTCGGCGGCCCCCGGCTCTGCCAGAGCACAGTCACACAGGTCTGCTGCGAGCCGTTCTCAACGAGATTCGGCCCGATAACGACTCGATCCGCACAATCGCCACAATGCGTCCGGCAATTTCCTGGGCGCAGCAAGATTTTCGGATATTGGGGCATGTTTTTGGCCCCAAGTGACGTAAAGGTGTTGCACGGGGTACCAATTCTGGTACACTGGGAAGGGGTTTCCCAACACTCGTGGGAGGTCTGTCCTTGTTCGCGGCACGCCGCTTTGGCGGGCCGGTGTTTCATGCACCCAAGAGAGGTTCAGCAGCATGGTTTTCAAGAAACAGTTCAAACGCAGCAGGCTCGTGGCGGGCTGGGCACTGGCGGCATTCACGGGTGCCGCGCTCGCCGCCGGTCCGGATGTCATCGTCGGCGCGCTACCCGACATCTCACACTGGACCTCGAACGGCGCGATCAACGGCAAGCGCGCCTACTCGGTGGGCACCACGTCGTGCAACATCGGCGATGTCGAACTTCTGTGGATCGCCAACACCAACCAGCACCCGGTCATTTCCAACAACATGTACCGTCTCGCCAACGGTCGCTTCGAACAACTCGGCCAGTCCTGGCTCAAGCACGGCTTCACCGCCCTCCAGGGCACGGTCTGCGATGATTGCAGCGGTCGTTGGCCAAACGGCACACGCCTTGGCGTGGGCTGCTCAGACCCCTACTCCTCGGGCCTCAACGGCTCTCAGAGCGGCCTTGGGCCCAAGTCAGAAGTCAACGCTTCAACAGGCTACTTCCCCTACCCCTGGGGCAACAACGGCATCGGCAGCGGCGACCTCTTCAAGCGCCTCGTGGTGAACCAGTCGGACCTTGAAACCCCCGGCGCGCTCTATTTCGTGGCCTCGATGTACGTCGCCCCGGACGACGCCGCCGCGGGCAATGCTCTGAACAACGCGTCGTACCGGCGCGTCACAGTCAATCAGTCGACCTTCGGCCTGAGCCTCACAGGCCCCACCGAGCGCACCAAGCCCGCGATCTTCGCGTGGAAAGACCACGGCCTTGGTGTCAACACACCGGACCCCGCCGTCTTCCTCACGCCGGTGGATGTGCCTCAGGATGGCCGCTTCTGGGTTGGCGCCAAGGCGACCGATCTGGGCAACGGCCTCTGGTCGTACGAATACGCGGTTCAGAACCTCAACAGCCATCAGAGCGGGCAGTCGTTCACCATCCCGCTGCCCGCGGGCGCCCAGGTATCAAACATCGGGTTTACCGATGTCGATTACCACTCGGGCGAGCCCTTCTCCGGTGTGGACTGGTCCGCCAGCGTGAGCGCCAACGGGATTACCTGGTCAACCCAGACTCACGCGCAGAATGTGAACGCCAACGCGCTCCGATTCGACACGCTCTACAACTTCCGATTCGTGTGCGACGTGCCCCCGGCGGGCGGGTCCGCCTCGCTGGGCCTCTTCCGCCCGCCGCAGGCCGGCGGCGTGTCGAGCATCAACTTCAACACCGTCGCCCCCAGCGCTGACGGTCAGCAGCGGCCGCTGAACGATGTCTGCGCCACCGCGGTTGATGTCGGGGCCGGAGTAACAACCTTCTCGACCGCCGGCGCTCTGACCGACGGCTTCGAAGAACCCGGCGCGTGCGCCACAGCCAACTACCCCCAGATCGGCGCGGATGTCTGGTTCCGCTATACACCCACCTGCGCGGGCAACCAGGTGATCAGCCTGTGCGGCAGCGCCTTCGACACCAAACTCGCGGTCTACGCCGCGTGCCCCACGGGCCCGGGTCAGGCCATCGTCTGCAACGATGACTTCTCCTGTCCCGGCGGCGCTCTGCAGTCTCAGGTCACGTTCACGGGCGTTGCGGGCACGGCCTACCTCATCCGCGTAGGCGGATACCAGGAAGCCACGGGCAACGTCACCATGACGATCACCGCTCCCAACTGCGGCCCCCAGCCACCGGCCAACGACGCGTGCGCCAACGCCTTCTGGGCCGCCGACGGCATTGAGTACACCGGCTCTACAACACTGGCGACCAATGACGGCACCTCTTCCTGCGGCGCTTCGACCAACTCGCCCGATGTGTGGTTCAAGTATCGCCCGACCGTCAGCGGCCCCGTGGGTATCGACACGTGCGGCAGCACCTACGACACCGTTCTGGCCGTCTTCAACGGCTGCGGCGGCACACAACTGGCCTGCAACGACGACAGCAACAGCAACGCGAACGCACCCTGCCGGAACCTGCAGTCCTATGTCAGCGTCAACATGACCGCCGGTCAGACCTACCTCATCCGCGTCACCGGCTACAACGGCGCCACGGGCGCGTACAAACTGCACGTCATCGGCGGCGGCGGTGTTGTGCCGCCCGCCAACGACAACTGCGCTGAACGCCCCGGCATTGCGCTGGGCGCGACACCCTTCTCAACCATCGGCGCCACCACCGACGGCCCGACGCACAACGCCTGCAACTTGAACGGCAGCAACCAGATCACCAACGACCTCTGGTTCAACTACCCCAGCCAGTGCGACGGCATCCTCCGCATCAGCACCTGCGATTCAAACTTCAACACCAAAATCGCCGTCTACGGCGGTTACGGCTGCGAAAACTTCGAATCACGCCTCCTCGCGTGCAGCGACGATGACTGCGGCAACCGCGCCGAGGTCTCTCTGCCGGTCGCCAGCGGGGACTTCATCACCATCCGGCTCGGTGGCTTCAACGGCGCGGTCGGCACGGGAACCCTCTTCCTTGAGTGCGTCCCGGCCTGGTGCCCGGCCGACTACAACAGCGACGGCGGTGTTGACGGTGCCGACGTGGAAGCCTTCTTCCTCGACTGGGAAGCCGGCGACAGCGCGGCCGACATCAACGAAGACGGCGGTGTTGACGGCGCTGACGTTGAGTCCTTCTTCCTGCTGTGGGAGGCGGGTGGCTGCTGATCTTGATCGTGCGGGGTTGATCCCGCGCGTTCCGCACACCCCGCGGCTCAGATTCATGTGACCCATCAGGCCCGGCGGGCATTCACCCGCCGGGTCTTTTTACGCGCCCGCTCAACCATCAACGCGTCGCACGCTCGTGATCCACCCGCCGCCCATCACTACGTCGGGATCTTCCGCCGCGTACAGCACCAGGGCCTGACCCGGGGCGACCGACATCTGGGGGGTATCGAAGCGAACCTCGAATCGCCCTGTTCTGCCCGAGTGTGTCGAGCCTGTCTGCGGCGGAAGAACCCTGACCGCGGCACGTACCGCTGGTGTGTTGTAGCGATACTTGGCCATCACCCCTCGCCACCCATCCGGCTCGTCGGCAAGCCAGTTGGCCTCTCCCGCCACGCACGACTCGCTCAGCAGATCCTGAGCCTGGCCGACAGTGACCGTGTTCCCCGCGGCGTCTTTCGACACCACGTACACGCGGTGCCCCAGCGAGATATCAAGCCCTCGCCGCTGCCCGATGGTGAATCGGTGCTGCCCCCGGTGCGTGCCCACGACCTTTCCTTCGGCGTCGAGAATCACACCCTCACGCGCTGTCTCCGGGCGGCGTTTATCCACAAGCGATGCGTAGTCATTATCCGGAACAAAGCAGATTTCCTGCGAGTCCGGCTTGTCGAAGACCAGCAGCCCTCGCTCCTGGGCGATCTCTCTCACGCGGCTCTTGGGCATGGCCCCGATGGGGAACATCATCTCCGCGAGTTTCTCGCGCGGCGCCCCGAAGAGCACATACGATTGATCCTTCGAGTGATCGACGCCCCGCATGAGCCGCCGGGTGCCATCGTTCATCGTTTCGATGCGCGCGTAGTGCCCGCTGGCGACCGCGTCCGCCCCCAGTTGCCTCGCATACTCGTGCAACTTGCCGAACTTGAGCCAGTCGTTGCACCGAACGCACGGGTTGGGCGTTCTTCCCGCGGCGTACTCGTCCGCGAAGTAGTCGATGATCCGTCCGAAATCTTTCTTGAAGTTGCAGACGTACAGCGGGATCCCCAACTGGGACGCGACCGCCCTCGCGTCCGCCGCATCATTGATCGAACAACACCCCTGGTGTCCGATCTTGAGCGGCTTGCCGGCCGCCGCGCGGCACGCCTCTTCGGCCGGCAGCAGTTCGTCGAGCGATTCTCCGGGCGAACCGAGCCGCATGAAGCAGCCCACCACTTCGTGCCCAGCCTCAACCAGCAACGCCGCGGCGACAGAACTGTCGACCCCGCCCGACATCGCGACCAGAACTTTGCCTCGGGTGCCTGTGCTCACTGAACAGATTGTAGTGAAGTCCGCGACGGGGCGGTTCATCCCACCGCGGCGACGCAGGCCGAGACCGCCGCGCGGAAGATCTTGAGGCCGGGTGTCTGCGAGCCTTCGATCATCTCCCTGGGCAGCCGTGTCCACGACGGGTGGCGGTTCCAGTCCAGGAACCTCTCGGGGTGTGGCATGAGCCCAAAGATGCGTCCTGAAGCATCACACACGCCGGCGATGGCGTTCTGAGAACCGTTGTAGTTGTCGGCGTACCGCAGAACGACCTGCCCCTGCTGCTCCAACCTGTCCAGAATCGCCGCGGAGGCGGTCACAAATCGCCCCTCGCCGTGCGCCGCTGGGAACTGGTGGGTCAGCCGCACCCTTGTTTGGTCTGCGAGTTCTTCGAGCAGGCCCTGTGTCCACAGGCAGACCGACGCTGGGTTCACATCAAATCCCACCCATCGGTCGTGGAATCTCGCGTCCTGGTTGTCGGTCAGCGCGATGCTCTGCTCCGGGCTGACATCCGGCCAGGGCTCACCGGCCGCCGGACCCGGCAGAAGCCCCGCCTGAACCAGAACCTGAAAGCCGTTGCACACCCCGATCATCGGGCACCCCCGTGCCGCGGCTTGCCGCAGCGCGGGGTAGACCTTCTCACGCAGTTTCACCGCGTACACCCGTCCAGAAGCGATATCGTCGCCGTAACTGAACCCGCCGGGAAAACCCACGATGTCGTACCCATCGAGCCTGCCGGGGCTTTCACACAGGCGGTCAAGATGCACAAGGTCCACCGCCGCGCCAGCCATGGCAAAGGCGCGGCAGAGTTCCACATCACAGTTCGTTCCCGGAGCGCGGACGACAACAGCACGGACCATGCATGACATTACGCTCGGCGCGGGGCCGTGTCACCCCCGCCGAACTGCCCTATGAGCGGTTCGACAAGGTCCTTGGCCGTCACCATCCCCACAGGCCGGCCATTGGCATCTTCGACGATGCCGGCCCTGGAGTTGGCGATGTAGAGCAGCCGCAGGGCTTCCGGCGCCGGCGTCGTGGTCTTGAGCCTTACCGGCTGCGTCACGATGTCGCCCACCCGGCGTGCATCCCGCTTCAGGTACAAATCGGCGTGGCGCGCGATGCCGACCACCCTCCCCTCCGCGTTGACAACCGGGAAACGGCTGAACTTCCTCTCGCCCACGAGTTTTCTCGCGAAGGGGATCTCGGCGTTGACCGGCAGCGTGCGCACCCGGCTCCACGGCGTCAACTCGTCCGCCACGGTGACGCCTCGGAACGCCAGCGCACGATCGACCAGCGATACCTGAGACTCTGAGAGCACCCCGTGCGCCGCACCTTCCTTGAGCAGCGCGGCGATGCGCTGCCTCGCGTCACCCAGGGTCGCCGCGGGCAGGCCCGCGACCCGCTCGATAATCTTGGGCATCTGCAGAACGAGCCACAGCAGCCCGCTCGCGGTAAGGGCCGAGCGTACCACCCAAAGCGGCCTGGCGAAGAGATATGTCAGTTTGTCGGCCCTGATTCGGAAGAGTTCCTTGGGCAGCGCCTCGCCCATCACAAAGAGCGACGGCGCAATGATGACCGTGTTCACCAGCGCACGCGTGGCCTCCCCCAACGGGAAAGGCGAGAGGAACCTGTTCATCGCCTCCGCGCTCATGAACCCCACGATGTTGTTGGCGATCAGCAGCGTCGCCACCAGCCGCTCGGGCCGCTCGAGTTCCGCCCGGATCAATCTCGCGGGCACATCCGGCGGGGTGCGGCGCGACCTCAGGTCGAGCCGCACACGGTTGAGCGTGTAGCACCCTGTCTCTGTGCCGCTGCACACCGCGGAGGCCACGAGCGTCGCCAACCACACGGTGCCCCACAGAACGAGTTCCCAGGGTGAAGCCGCGGCCGCCGACACGGCGCCCTCGATCAGTCCTTGATCGCCGTCGTCGCTCATGAGCCTCTCCTCTGGGAGTCCTCACCCCGTTCTGTCGCCGCGGGGTCGATCAGCCAGACCCGCGCACGTTCGACCACTCTGCCGTCCGTTCGCTCCACGCGCAGGCGGATATTGCCCACGACGACTTCATCTCCCTCGCGGGGCAGCCGCCCGAGCCCAGAGACGATCAGCCCGCCCACAGTGGAAACGCGCCCATCCGCCAGGTTGGCGCCGAGCCCGAAAAACTCCACCCAGTCGCGCACGCTCAGCCGCCCCGGCACTTCCCACGCACCCACGCCGACGATGCGAATCTGCCTGTCAATCTCGGCCCCCGCCGCTTCCGGCGCCACGTTCACGATCTCTGCCAGCACCTGCTCCAGACTCACCATGCCCGTGATCGCCCCGTGTTCATCCACACACAAGGCGATGTCCGAGGTGCCAACGCGGAAGTGCTCAAGGGCCTGATCGAGCCGCACACGCTCTGGGAGATACTCGGGCTTGACCGTGTGGCGCAACACCGGAGACTCGGCCGTGGCCGGGTCCACGTTCAACAAGGGCAGCACTTCCTGCAGGTCGATGAACCCCACCACCGAATCGGTTTCAAGCCCTCCCTGCCTGCACACGGGGTATCGCGTGAAGCCTGTGTCGCCCGCCAACGCCAAAAGTTCGTCAACGCGCGACGAGGCCGGCACAAAGACGACCTCCATCCGGGGCGTCATCACCTCGCGCACCCGGATGGTTGAGAGCGAAACCACGTCCGCCAGCAGCCTCTGCTCGCCGTGCGCGATCACGCCCTCCTTCGCGCCCACGTCCAACAGCAGCGCGAGTTCTTCGGCGCTCAGCGTCCCCCGTGCCTCACGCTTCACCGGCGCCATGAGCCGGGCGAAGGGCGCGATGATGAAACGCTCGGCGAAGCGGCGAACGGGCGTGATCACCACAAACCACCACAGCACGGGCCTGGCGACCAGCCTGCACAGCAGCACCCGCTGGCTCGTCGCCAAAGACTTGGGAATCACCTCGGCCAGAACGACCAATGCGAGAATTGACACCGCCAGATACCCCAGCGACCAGAGCCCGCTGAACTGGCTCTGCACCGCGGCCATCACCACGAAGTAGGCCGCGTTCACCAGCGTGTTGGCCAGCAGAATCGCCACCAGGAGCGACCTGGGTTGCGTCAGCATCGAGGCCACCGCGCTGTACACGCCGGGGTGCGATTTGCGCAGCCGCAGCAACTCCGCCTGCGTCACGCTGAAGAGCGCCGTCTCTGAGGCCGAACACACCGCAGAGAGCCCCAGCAACACGGGCATCGCCGCCAGAAGGATCAGTGCAAACTCGTTCATCTGGGTTATCTGCCCGGCCTCAGGTCAAATCCGCCCGCGACGGGTCATATCCGGGCGACAACTGCTCGAGCAACCGTTCGATGTACCTCCAGGCGTTCAACTCTCGCCGAATCTCGCTGAGAACCGCCGGGTCACCCGTCTGCGAATGCCGCTCAAACAGGCCAAGCACGGTCTGCTCATGCTCTCCGCGTTTCGCCCGCCCCCATTCCTGCCACTTGGCTCGTGCGCCCTCTCCCCCCGCGGCCACCTCGGCCTCGACATCTTCTCGCACGCCCATGATGTACACCAGAAACCCCTCGGGCAGCGTTTTCTCTCGTTCCTTGCCGGGGCCCCCAAGACGCCCCAACAACACCTCGGCCCGCTGCAACGGGTCTGCCAGCGCGGCCCGGGCGGCGGTCAGGGCAGCCGTGGCATCCTCGGCGTCTTCCCCGCCCTCCACACGCACATCGGGGTGATGCTCGGCGGCCTTGCGCAGAAAGGCCCGACGCAGCGAGGTCTCGTCGATCCCGTACGCGGGCTGCAATCCCAGAAGATCAAAGGCATCGGTGCTCATCGGCCGGGGAGTGTACCGTGTAGGCGGCCGCCGGGACGGTTCGAGTTTGGTACCCTGTATGAGTGCAGAAAGGAGCCCCTGTGAGCAGCCACATCGGGATCGTCGGCGTGAGCCCTGAAGGGGCGGCGCTCTTCTACCAGTCGCTGACGCGCCACGCGGGCCGCTTGTGCCCCCCTGATCAGCACCCGCGGCTCACGGTGCACAACGAACCCTTGGCGCAATACATCGACGCCATCCGGCGCGACGACTGGATGGCCGTCGGCCGCCTGCTGCGCCGCTCTGCCGAATTGCTGGCCAGGTGCGGCGTGCAGTTCTGCATCACGCCCGACGCCGCTGTACAGCACGCCGTTCAACTCGCCGAGGTTGGTTCGCCCGTTCCCTGGCTCACCATGACCGAACTGGTCGGCAGCGCCGTTGCCGCGGAAAACCGAAAAACCGTCGGCATCATCGGCACAGAACTGGTGATGAACTCATCCACCTTTCAGACCCATCTGGGCCTGAAGGGAATCCACGTGCTCACCCCGGAACACGACGACGCTCGATTACTCGATGACATCATCTTCCGCGAACTGATCTTCGGCACCATCCGAAGTGAATCGCGTGCCACGGTCGTGCGGATCATCGACCACCTCGCCCAGCGCGGCTGCGACGGGGTTGTCATCGCGTGCAGCGAAGCCCCGCTTCTCATCTCGCGCGAGAACTCTCCCCTTCCCCTTTATGACGCGGGCGAGATTCTTGCCGAGGCGTGCGTGAAGCGCCCGGTCTCAGAAGCGGCGCAGCCCTGAGCGTGTGCCTTCACACTCATTTTCAATCCCATCCGCGGCACCCTTCCCTACACCGAACAAATCGGCCAGGTAGATTTTGAATCATCCTCCACGTTGCGTGGCGTGGGCAGATGGTCCCACGCCCTGGGCACGTCTTCTCTTTCTGACTCTGCGGAACTACTGCACTTGGGGGTGCGAATCCCCCGTGCGTGCACGGAGTCGGGGGCTGTCAAGCCGGCTGGTCGGGTTCAAATCCGGGTGGAGGATCACAGGAATCCTTCACCTGCTTGTGGAATCCACTAGACAGTGCCCCGTACGTTCGGTACGCTGTCGGAGGTTGGATGGCGGGTTCCGATAGGTTCTTGAACGTTTCGGCCGTCCGAACGGGCGGCCACTGCTCGCAAACAGGTTGGTTCTCGTGGGTTTTGGGCGGGTCGCGGGGCGCAGGAAGCCCCCGCGAGGCGTATCTTGGGCCATCGGCAACCCCGGTATTGCGGGAGTGCTGACTCCGCGCGGCGGTCGTTCACCGTTTCGCGGAGTCTGCGTCGCACTTGACGGAGCCTGACATGGATTTTGGCACGCAGCGTTCGTCCGGGCTTGGTGGTTCATGGCTCACCCGTCTCCGGGATGCATCAGGCCGAATGGCCGATCGCGCCCGCGCGTCGGCCTGGCCCGCGATGCTCACTCCCGGCGCGCTCTCGCGCGCCATGGGTGTAGACGCCAACGGCGATCGCGGGATGGTCTCTCTCGAAGGCTTCGAGAACCGAATTCTGCTGGAAGGCAGTTTCGGCAGCCCCGTGCAGATCTTGATCGATGATGACGGCCGCGGCGCTGCCGCCGGCGACATCAACCCGGCCATCCCGAGCACGGACAACGATTTCTTCCGCTTCACCGCCCCGGCCAACGACTTCGTACGCATCCTCGCCGACACCGCCAACGAGGCGCCGCTGAGCAACCTCAACACGCGCATCTCGGTGTACCGCGACGACCAGACACTCATCGGCACCAGCACGAACAACGGCTCACTCACCTCCGGCCTCGCGAGAGACGGCTGGTTCGGTTTCGTCGCCGAGGCGGGCGCCTCGTACTACGTCGTGGTGAGCAGCGAGGGCACCGCCCAGGGCACGTACACCCTGCGGATCGACTCGCTCAGCACCGATTTCACTGTCGGCGGCGAACTCCCCGCCGATGCGGGCATCGGCCGTGAACTCAACAGCCCCGTTCCCAACCTGCAGACAGGCATGCCCCCGATCACGCCGATCCTCGGGCAACTCCAACTGCGTCAGCAGGACATCGTCTACCGCTATGTCGCGCCGACCACGGCCGGGTACGACAGCCTCGTCACGCTCAACGCGCAGTCAACGCAGCTCAACCTCAACCGCAGGATGGATACCCGGCTTGAGGTCTACAACAGCCAGGGCCAGCTCATCTCGTCAGACAGCGACGCGGGCCGCATCAACGACGCCTTCACCACGTTCAAGGCCGCGCAGGGCGAGACATACTACATCCGCGTCCGCAGCGATCAAATCCGCAACGCGAACGTGGAACTGGCCACCGGGCCATACTTCCTGGTCTTTGATGCGCTCGCCACGCAGTTGAATATCAACCCTGTCACCCGCTCGCTCGCGCTCTCCGACGCGTTCATCGGCTTTGGCGCCCCCACGACGCCCCCCGTTCCGCAGATGCCCAACCCGCGGTTCCAGACCGCGTCGTACGTCTTCCAGGCCAAGGGCGACGGACTCACCATCATCACGGTGCAGCCCACCGGCCTGGCACCCGTTACCGACCCGGCGGTTCGTCTCTTCGACGAATCCGGTGTGCTTATCGCATTCAACGACAACTTCGCGGGCCTGGCGGCGCAGCTCGAAGTGCAGTTGCAGGGCGGCAACAACTACTACCTGGTCGTCGACGGCTTCGAGATAAGCAGCCAGGTGCAGTTCAACCTCACCATCGCCTCGAACCACACCTTCGACCCCACCCAACCGGTGGACGATCACCCCAACAACCCGGCATACCCGGACAGCCCAGTCTTTGATGCCGTCAACAGGCGCATCTTCGAGCAGGCCACCTCGCTGCGATTCAGCGATCCCTTCCTCACCCTTGACGCCAACCAGAATCCTCTCCGCGACCGCGGCCACCGCGCCACCGCCGTGGGCACAGGCCGCTTGCACCGCGCCGGTGATACCGACCTCTTCCAGTTCACCGCCCCGGTGGACATGCTCACCAACTACGCCGGCAACAACGACGATATCGGCTCATCCCTGTTCATCGGCGGCATCTTCACACAGGCCGATCCCAGCACACCTTACCCCGTCAACTCGCGAAACCTGACCATCTGGGACGCCGCGGACTACTGGTACACCGGCGCCCAGTTCTTCGATCCCAACTTCAACGTCACGTACGGCTTCAACGACAACCCCACGACCATCGACTCTGAAGGCCCCGAAGTCCACGTGCTGTTTGACTGGAACCCCGGCGGCGGAACGGGCGGCACCGGCGGCACAACCAGCCGCGTGCTCGTTGTCGGCGGCGACTTCGATCTCGTTGTTCCCGGCCCCTTCGGCCCCGTCACCTTCCGCAACCTCGCCGTCTGGCGTCAGAACCCCACCAACGGCCAGTGGTTCTGGTCCAACGCCGTTGTGGCGAACGGTTTCACGGTCACGCTGGGCTCGGTCGATGGCCCGGTCTTCGCGGCCACCGCGTTCGACCCCGCGAGTTACGACCCCGACGGATCCGGCCCGCTGCCCGACGTGCCCGATCTCTTCGGGCTCGGCCTCGCCATCGGCGGCGACTTCACCAGTGTCGGCGGCCAGATCGTCAACGGCGCGTATGTCGGCGGCAATCCGGCGAACAACGTCTCCTTCTTTGCACCAGAGTTCGGCGCCTGGGTTCCCGTTGGCTTTGGCGTAGACGGTCCTGTCTTTGCCCTGACAACGTACAACTTTGAAGATCCGGGGAGCCAACGCGAACCTCAGGCTGATCCTCCCCTTCCTCTCGTCCTGGACACGCCTGACTATCCCGTGTCTCTGATCATCGGCGGCGCTTTCACGGGCGGGGTCGGCTTCTGGACCGGCCAGTTCGCAGGCCCCGAAGCCGAGATCAGGCCGCTTTCCATCGGCGCGCCAAACCAGCCTCAAGACCCGGGCTTCATCAATGGCGTGGTCTTCTCACTCGCTGTCATCACAGACCCCGACCCAGATGTTGACGGCCCTGATGAAGCCGCCGAAGTGCTCGTCATCGCCGGCAGTTTTTCCAGCGCCGGCACCGCCATCGGCGCCAACAACATCGTGAAGTATGGTCGCATCGACCAGACCTTCAACGACCCCGCCGAGCCCGAGTACGCCCCACGATTGAAGTGGGAAACGATGGGCGAAGGCACCGACGGCCCCATCTTCGCCATGACCGTGTGGGATCCGCCGGACATCAACAACCAGACGATCGATCCGATCCTCGTCATCGCAGGCTTCTTCTCCGACGCCGATGGCGTCGCGGCGGGCAATATCGCCGCGTACGGCTTCCTCGGAGATCAAGACGACTTCGGCACGTTCTTCAACCCCTTTGGCCTCGGAGCAAACGGTCCTATCTTCGCTTTGACTGTCGCGGTGGGCGGCGACGGGCAGGAACCCAGCATCGAGCAGAACCTTCGCACCGGCAACCCGCAGGATGTGCTCTACCTCGGCGGCGCGTTCACCCAGGTGCAACTCGATCCGCTCGGGCCGCCGATTCAGGCCGCCAACGTGGCGCAGTTCTCGGCCTTCCGCGGGCTGCAGGCCGACTTCTTCGACTTCGCCGCGCTCAACCAGGGCGTGGGCAATGCCGCAGAGACCGACCCCGCGCCCCCGGTGGTCTTCGCGCTCTCGATGTTCGATGACGGCGACCCCTTCACCTGGGACCGCCACGACAGGCGTGCCTCCCGACTTTCGATCACACTCTCTCCCACGCAGGGCGGCTTCCTGAACGCGTGGGTGCGTGTGTACGACTCCAACCTGAACTTGGTGTACGGGTTCGACCGCCCTGGCAGCGACACGATCAGCCCCCCGTTCCCCGATCCTGCCGGCATGATCGACGGCTCGCTCGCCGCGCCGACGTTCAATACGCAGTTCGAGGGCATCCGCCTGTGGGGCGGCGAGGTCTATTACATCGAGGTCTCCGCCGGCCCGGCCGGCGGCGGCATCGGCCCTTACCAGTTGGTCGTCACGGCGGATGCCGAACCGCCGGATGTCACGGGCGACGGCAGGCCCAACGAGATCAACGCCAACTACGTCGAAGAACCCAACGAACTCGACTTCACCCGCGCGCTGCGCATCACGACCACGCTGGCCAACGGCGATGGTTCCAACTTTGTCGAAACGCAGAACCAGCCGCTGCACGGCAACTCCACCCGCGTCACCAAGATTGCGCCGTCCGTGGCATCCACCATCGCCACGGCGGGCGACCTGGGCATCATCTCTTCGCTCACCGATACCGACCTCTACGTCTTCCGCGCCGAGTTCACCGGCACCGCGGAAATCAGGCTCGCGACCTTCGGCATCCTCGATGCCTTCGCCCAGCAGATCGGCACTGAATTCGCCGGCGAGCAGAAGCAGTACAACAGCCGCCTTGATGGCGCGCTGCGCATCTACAACAACGACTTCCAGCAGATCGCCTACAACGACGACAACCCCGCCGTCTTCGGCGATCTCTTCGGCGACCTCGTCGGCACGCTCGAGGGCACCTTCCGCCGCGTCGATCCTCGTGTGGTCATTAACGTGATCGCCGGCAATCAGTACTTCATCCAGGTCGAGAGCGGCCAGCGTTACCGCGACGGCGCCGCCGCCGCGCCCGAAGACCGCGTCGAGAACATCCTGCGCGAGATCGACTTCCGCCAGGCCACGGGGTCATACCACCTGCTCGTCAACCAGATGCCGCAACTGATCCAGGACGTCGAGAACGGCGTTGAAGTTCAGGACGATTGGCCCAACTCCGGCAGCGGCAACGACCTGCTCCTCGCGGCGCCCGTCGCGCTCGATGCGCAGGGGCTGGCCACGATCTCCGGCGTCATCAACAACACCCGGTTCAACCCGTTCGATTCGGACACTTTCTCGATTCTTATCCCGGCCTCCGGCCTGGTCAGCGTTTCCGTTCGTGCCAACGTCGGCAGCACGCTCATCCCGGGTCTGCAACTCTACAAAATCGACTTCACGCAAGACCCCGCCCAGCTTGTGCTCGTGGGCGAAGGCACCCCGCAGGAAGACGGAACAGTCATTGTCAGCGACAGCGGCCTCACCGCCGACTCCTACTTCATCCGCATCTTCGGTTTCGATGACTCCGAAGGGGCCTACACCGTCTCGGTCGTCACGCCGCCCGCGATCGACGACCACGCGAACTTCCCCAAGTTTGCCGACGCCACAGACATCCGCTTCCTCGACTTCCTGGGCAAGGGCACGGCCTCCGGCAACATCGAAAGCCAGGGCGACACGGACCTCTTCCGCTTCACCGCCATCGACTACGCCACCCTCTCGCTCACCGTCACCCCGGTTGACCCCACGTTGCGAGCGGCGGTCACCGTCTTCGAAGTTTCAGAAGACCTCCTGGGCAACCCCATCTTTCTGCGCATCGCTCAGAGCAACGGCCAGGTAGGTGAGTACTCCCTCGCCTTCGCCGTTAACCCCAACCGCGTGGTTCAGGTTCCACCGCCGGGCGAGAACCGCATCTACCCGTACTACTACGTGCTCGTGCAAGGCGCCGAGCCGTACACCGATTTCGGCCGCTACAACATTGAGATCAACTTCCCCCCAACCGACGACCACGCCGACGCGGACACCAACCTCGACGGCACTTTCGACACGGGCGAGTACGAGTTCGCCACGCAGATCATCGTCGACCCGACCGCCGGTGTGGGCAACAACTCGGGCATCATCGAGACCCCGCTCGACAGCGATCTCTTCTACTTCACCGCCCCCGCCGGCGGCGAAGCCACCATCATCATCAGCCGTCCCACCGATAGCATCATGCGGGCGAGGGTGAGCATCCTCGATGCCAACGCCAACATCATCGCGCAGGCCGTCGGCGCCGACAGCCTGACCTTCTTCCAGGCCACCGTCTTCTTCGATGTCGTGCGCGGCCAGACCTACTACATCGCCGTTGAGGGCTTCGAAGACATCGACGACCCCAACACCTTCACGTCCAACGTCGGCGCCTACACCGTCAGCATCAGCACCCCGGCCATCGACGACTACCCCAACGTGGGCGAGTTCACCCTCGCCGACACCCAGGGCGTCATCCCCATCAACCCGACCACCGGCATCGGTCAGATCGGCGGCAACGAAGTCGGCGACGGCATCGTCAACCCCCGTATCCAGCCGATCAACGACACCGACCTCTTCACCTTTGTCACGCACGCCGCGGGCGATTTCGCCCTCTCGGTCCTGCCCTTCACCACCGGCATCGGCCGCATCGCTCCTCGCGTCACGCTCTTCGATGCCAACGGTGTCGTGCTCCAGACCTCTTCCGCCACGGCGGGCGGTCAGGAACGCATCATCAACATCACCGACGCGCTGGCCGGCACACGCTTCTACGTGCTCGTCGAGGCTCGCACGGGTATCTTCGGCGCCACGCCGCAGGGTGAGTACCGCATCCAGATCGCCGGCCCCGCCCTCGGCGGCGGCGGTGATCCCTCGGTGATCGACTTCAGCAACCCAACCGTTCTCAACCTCAACCCACGCACCGGCGATATCTGCTACGACGATGTCATCGAGGTCTCCAACGACCGCGACCTCTTCCGCTTCACCACCTCCGCGGCCGGACGAATCTACATCCAACTCACCTCACCCCTGGGTTCGCTGCTCGATGGCGCCATCCGCGTCCTGGGGGCACCCAACGAGAACCCGGGTTCCACCATCGTTTACAACGCCGAGGGCCTGCCCGGCGTCAACGCCTACGCCTCCTTCGTCGCCGCCGCCAACACCCAGTACTGGGTCATCGTCGAAGGCATCGCGGGTTCGACCGGCTCCTACACCCTCTGCATCAACACCCAGCCGGCGGTCCATCGCCTCTTCTTCCCCGAGGGCTTCGCCAGCGACTCGATCCGCGAGTTCGTTTCCATCATCAACCCCAACAGCGTCGCCGCCAACTACTCGGTCATCCTCCGATACGAGACCGGCGATCTCGAAACCGTCATCGCCAACGGCATCGTCGGCGCCAACTCGCGCGGCGGCCTCACCATCGTTGACGGCGCCAACTTCCAGTCGCCGGGCATCCGAAAGGACACCCCCTACTCGGTCGTTATCGAATCCGACCAGCCCATCGGCGCCACCCTGGCCCACTACGACTTCGGCAACAGCGTCGGCGACTCATTCACCGAGACCCTCAGCGCGACGTGGAACTTCGCCCGCGTCGAACGCTCACCGGGCAACGCGCTCGACTTCATCACCTTCTACAACCCCAACCCCTTCAGCGTGGATGTCACCCTCACGGCGTACCAGACCGACGGCACCCCCGTCTCAGTCACCCGCACCTTCGGCGCGCTCCGCCGCGGCGGCTGGGCCATCAACGACGTCACCGAACTCCCGCTGGGCGTCTTCAGCGTTGTTCTCACCGCTCAGGCCACCAACGCCGGCAATCAGGCCTCTTTCGAAGGCATCGCCGCATCACTGTCACACTACACCATGGGCGGCCAGGCCGGTTACGGCCTGTTGGGCGACCCCACCGGCGGCTCGACCGTCGGCGTGGTCAGCAACATGCTCGAGGGCGCTTTCGCCCAGTCCGAAGCGGTCTTCTTCAACCCCACCAACCTCCCGGCCACGGTCACCGTCACCGGCTCCTACATGCGGGCCAGCCTCCCCTCCTTCTCGCGCACCTTCGACATCAAGCCCCGAGGCCAGGTGGTCTTGCGCGGCTCAGATTTCGGCCTTGTGGCCGATCAGCCCGCGGGCCTGCGTTACGTCTCCAACAGACCCATTTCGGTGAGCAGCAGCGTCATTCAACAGGGCGACGCCGACGCCAGCGCCGCCACCGGCTCCGCGGGTCTGCGGTTCCTCTTCGGCGATGCCTTCATCGATCCGGCTCTGGCCGGGCAGAAGTTCTTCGAGAGCGTCTTCCTCTTCAACCCCACCGCCCTCACCAACAACGTTTCCGTCAGGCTCAACTTCACCGACGGCACTTCTAACACTTTCAATGTCAGCGTGGGCCCGCGCGGCTTCGCCGAGGTCCTCCTCCACGACCGCCCGGAGATCCGCAACCGCACCGGCCCCACCTGGTTCTCGGTTGACACCTTCTCTGCCAACCCCTTCTCCGCCACGATGACCCACTACGACCTGCTCCTGGGCGGCGGCTGGGCGACCACGGGCGTGCCCGTTGGCTTCCTCAACCCCATCTCCAGAATCCCCTGATCTGAGCCGCGCAGGCTCTGACCCACCCCTCCACACACACACAAAGACCCCGGCGTATCACACGCCGGGGTCTTTTTCAATGCATGTCTTGATCGGGGCCATGCGCGCGGCGAGCACACGCGATTCAGACCTGCGCCAGCACTTCCTCCCACTTCATCGCTTGTCCTGGTTCGCGGGCCTGCACAAACTTCACTTTGCCGCGGCCGCTCGCGTCCTGTCCGATCACCACCGTGCCCCGCTGAGACACGTTCAGGTCTGACCAGAACAGGCCGTATGCGCGGCAGACCTCGCGGTGCATATCCCCCAGCAGCCGGTGGGTATACCCCTCCTTCTCAGCCCATGCCTTGTTGGCCGCGAATGAGTCGCAGTTCACGCCGACGACCGTCGCCCCCTGCCCGGACCACTTGGCCAGGTCATCGCTCACGCACCGCATCTCGGTCGAGCAGACGCCGGTGAAGGCCAGCGGAACAAAGCAGAGCACCACATCCCCCTTCTTCACGTGCTCGCTCAATGTCCACTGATTGCGATCCTGATCGGTCAGCGTGAAATCGGGGGCCGTGTCGCCGACCTTGATCACGTCGGCCCTTGGTTTCAAATGTTCGTTTTTCATTCGGTCCTTTCTCTTAGATCTGTGAACTTGGGAGGTTCGCCGAACTCCCGGCGAGGGTACGAACGTACCCTGTGGGTGTCGTGGCGATGCCCGCCGGGGATTGTGCGGGATCGACTTCACCTGTGGAAAGGGGGCCAAGGATGGCTTCGTCAACCGTGATGCAGGAAACGCTCCAAGCCAGGTATAAGGATGTGTGCGACCGCGTCGCCCAGGCGGCTCGCCGTTCTGGACGAAAGCCAACCGACATTATTCTTGTCGCCGTGACGAAAGCCGCCGAGCCTGAACAGATCAAGGCGATGCTGCAGTTCGGACACCGTGATTTCGGCGAGAACCGAGCGCAGACGCTCATTCAGCACGCGGCCATCGTGGACGAGTTTTTCTCGCGTCAGTCCATCCACGCGACAACACGCAAGATGCAGGCGGATGATGCCTCGCAGATGCTCTTCAACCCCGCCGCGGGCCTTCAACTCTCACCCCATCCCACCCAGCCCGGATCGGGCCTTGGTGTGCGCTGGCACATGATCGGGCACGTCCAGCGCAACAAGTGCAAGAAGGTCAGCGATATCTGCCGTCTGATCCACTCCGTCGATTCCCTGCGCCTCGCCGAAGAACTGCAGGCCGTCGCCATCCGCAAAGATCAACCCATCGACATCCTCCTGCAGGTCAACTGCTCGGGCGAGGCATCCAAGTATGGTTGTCTGCCGCCGGCCGCGATCCCGCTCGCCGAGCAGATCGCCACGATGGTCAACATCCGACTGCGCGGCCTGATGACGATGGCGGCCCCCGGCAACCGCCCGGAGGACGCGCGCGAGTGCTTCTCCCGCTGCCGCGAACTCTTCCACGACATGCAGAAGGAAGGCTTCGGCGAGCACGCGCCTTTCAACATCCTCTCGATGGGCATGTCGGGCGATTACGAAGTCGCGATTTCAGAGGGCGCCAACATCGTGCGTGTGGGCTCGGCGATCTTTGGCGAGCCCGCCATGGCCGAAGTGGAAGAACCCGAGGAGCCCGAAGAGTCTGCCGAGGACGACCTCCCCGGCATGGCCTCGTCCTGAGCGGCCGAACGATCAGTCTGTCCGAGCGGTCGGCCGCGACGCTGTCGGTGGCGGCATGCGCAGCGTGCGCACAACGAGCACGCCGATCCCGATGCACAGCCACAGATCGGCGATGTTCGAAACATACGGCCAGACCTCGTTGCCGCCCCACGGCCAGTGCCAGCCGAACGGCAGAACCACGCCCGGGAGGGGGTGAAGAAAGTCACGCACGCAGGCGTACACAAGCCTGTCGTACAGGTTGCCCAGGCCGCCCGAGAGCAGCAGGCCGATCGCAACATGCGCCGACCATTCGCGGGGCCGAGTCCACTTGCTGAACATGTACAGCCCGAAACCCAGCGCGAGAAACGTGAAGACCACAAAGAACCACCGCCGCCCGGCCCCCATGCCGAAGACGGCCCCCGGGTTGAGCACGAGCGTCAACTCGAGCAGCCCGGGCACCACGCGCACCGGGTCGTGCGGGGGGATCAGCGCCCCGAGCATCGGCGTCGCGAGCACATCCTCGCGGGTGATCTGCACGGGCACGCTCGCGATCTTCGCGAAGGCGGCGTGCTTCGTCCACAGGTCGATGATCAGGCCCACGACGGTTGTGGCCGCCAGCAACGCCCACGCCGCGGGGGAAGCCCCCGCGCCACCGTGCTCGGATGGTGCGTCGCCCTCGCCCCCGTGCCGCGCGTTGTCCGGCGCGACAGGTTCGGTCATGATCGCATCGCCTGGCGTTCCATCTCACGCGCGGCTTCGATGGAATACCTCGCCCATGGCAGTTCGGCGAGCCGGTCGAGTTTGATGGGCTGGCCGGTCGATTCGCAGACGCCGTAGGTACCCGCCGAGATGCGGGTCAGCGCGTCGTCGATCTCTTTGATCAGACGGCGGTCGGCGGCGGCGAGATCAAGCGAGAGTGACTGCTCATACGCCTCAGAGCCCTGCTCGGCCATGTGGCTCGGTGTGTTCGATAGAGAGCCGCTCTGCCCGCGCAGGGCTTCGTTCTCCATCATGGAAACATCACCGACCAGTTCGGCCCGCTTGCGGAGGAGCAACTGCCGGAACTTCTCCAACTCCCGCTTGTTGAAGGGGCACTTGGTGTTGAACTTTTCCTGCTCCGCCGGGGTTGCCGCGTGCGACCCGAGCGGACGCTGCGCGATGGCCTTGGGGCCCGATGGGATCAACGGCTTGCGGACCTTGTTCGAGTCCAGAAGCCGGCTGAGCATCGGCGGCGGCTTGAACGTCGGCGGTTGCGGTTTGGGCCGCTTGCTGATCGGTCGGGGCGGCTGCACCGGCGCCACGGGTGGCGGCAGCACCGGCGAGGGGGCCCCGGCGGTGTCTTCCTGTGTTTTCTTGGCGGCCCCACCCTTGGCAGCAGACGTCGCGGCGGCCTTCTTGGGCTTCACCTCAGCCTGCTTGGCCTTCGACGCGGCAGGAGGCTTCTTGGCGGCAGCGGCGGGAGAAGGCTTGGCCTTCGCGGCGGGCGTCGTCGCTTTTTTCTTTGCCGGTTTGCCCTTGGCGGCCTTCTTCTGTGCAGGCGCGGACTTCGACTTGGGGGCCGCGGAGGCCCGAGCAGGCTTCGCAGCACCGCCGGAACGCTTGGCTGACTTCTTTTTGGAGGGTGCTTTCTTCGACACTGCACGCACCTGCCTTGCTTTGTTCGCTTTATGATCGGGCGTAAGAGTCAAATTCCGACCAGACAGCAAGGTTATGCGCCGTTCAGGGGAGTGTCAAAGAGATACCTAACGTTCTACTTCTATTGGGAGATCGCGTGGGGTGTGCCGGTGGAATCCTCGGCACCCGGGTCAGGGAGTGGCTCTGCACCGTTTTCGGCCGCTTTGGGCAGAAAAAGATCGATGGCTTCGGCCGCGGCACGGGCGGCGTTGCGGTCTCTGAAAGGCTGAAGGACACGGGCAAGGTCGTTGCGCTGCGATTCGGCCCGGTCGGGGTCATCGATGATCTGTTGAGCCGCGCGTATAAGGGGCCCCGGGCCGCCGAAATACGGGATCAACTCGGTCACGATCCTGCGCCTGGCAAGCACGTTGGGCAGTGAGAAGACTTTGGTCGAGAGAATCAGTTTGGCGAGGAGGTAGAGTATTGGGTTCGACTTGTTGTAGAAGACCACCATCGGCTTGAGTTGTTTGGCGACCTGCAGCGTCACGGTTCCGCTCTTGACCAGGGCTACCTCGCACCACCGCACAACCGCATCGGTGTCTTGCACCACGATGCGGAGGTTGTCGGGCCAACCGCCCAGCCTGGCCGCGGTCTGGCGGAGGTCCCCCGCGACACGGTCGCTCGTCGCCGCCACGACCCCTCTCGCGCCGGGGTATCGTGCCGTGAGCGCCCGGAAGGTCTCGAGCAAAAGCGGGAAGTGTCTGCGGAGTTCGTCCGGGCGTGAGCCTGGCATCATGGCGATGCGCGGGGAACCGTCGCCAAAGACCGAAGCGCGCCGATCGAGCGCCGCGGGGTCGATGGATCTGTCGAAGAGAAAGTGCCCGATGTAACGGGCGGGCACATAGCGGTGACGGAAAAAGTCCTCTTCGAAGGGAAGAATGCACAGGACCATGTCGGTCAGACGCCGGAGTTTGTGGATTCTCCACCGGCCCCACGCCCAGATCTGAGGCGCGACCAGGTGAACGACCTTGGCCCCCCGTTTCTTGGCGATGCCGCAGATCGAGATATTCGCGGATGGCGAGTCTACCGGAACGTGGAGCACGATCGGGTGCTCCGCCATGAAGGCGTCGATTCGGGCGTTGATCCGGACGTGTTCGAGTACTTTCGCGAGGCCCGGCAGGCCCATCACGGCATCGTCGCCTGTGCGTTCCTGGATCTGAGCCCCCGCCCGCTCCATCTTGGGCCCGCCCCAGGCGTACACGGTGACATCAGGGCGGCGCTGGCGCAGTTCCGCGATCACCGCCGCGGCGTGATCGTCGCCGCTGGGCTCGAAGGCGGTGAAGAGAACCGCCGGCCGCTGTGTCTGTGCTGGCTCTGACACTCGGTGAAGGGTAGAGCATGGGAAGTGTCAACGCGGAGAAAGAATCAAAGCCCCGCGGCCTCCATCCACACCGAGGGCTTGCAGCCAAGCGCCAGAGAAATCGCCACCATCGACTCGATGCTTGGCAGGTGCGCCCCCCGTTCGATCGAACTCAACTGGCTCACGCTCACCCCGGACGCTTCGGAAAGATCCTTGAGTGTCCAGGCACGGTCGGTGCGGGCCAGCCGGATCTGCTTGCCCAGCTCGACTCGCAGGCGGTCTTCGGGCCGCTGGCCAAGACCCAGGCTCGTCGCCGCCTGTGAGAGGCACCGCCTGAGTTCCGCCAGTGAAAAGGGCTTGGCGAGATAATCGAAGACATCCTGCTTGAATGTCTGGCGCATGCTGTCGAGCGAGGGGTATCCGGTCACCACGACCACGCACAGGCGCGGCCAGCGCTTGCGGATCTCGGCGAGCACCTCCTCTCCGCTGTGTCGCCCCATCTTGATGTCGAGCAGCACGAGATCGGGCAGTCGTTTTTCGCAGGCTTCGTAGAGTTCGGCCGGGGTGCTCACGGGCCTGACCGCGTGCCCGTCGGCCTCGAGCACGCCCTGGATGTACTGCCGAAAGTCCTCGTCGTCATCAAGTGCCACGATGGTCAGTTGCGGCGTCGCTTCGTCCGGTGCAGTGCTCAGGGATGCCGTATCGGAGTTGTCCATGGGCGGGGGTGTCCTGAGGAGGGCTGGAGAAACCGGGGAGCGTACCACCGTGGGGCCGTACTCGGCTCCATCGTTCAAAGTTCACCGCGACGCGGGGTGCTCTCTCCCGCCGGCGCGAGGCTTTCGGTCATCGGCGACTCTATGGGCAACAGAACCTCAAAGATCGCGCCTTGGCGGTCTGTGCGGTTCCGGGCAAGCAGCAGGCCGCCGTGCTCTCGCACGATCCCTTCCGCCACGGCCAGGCCCAGCCCGGTGCCTCTGGCATCTAGTCGGGTGCTGACAAAGGGCTGAAAGATACGAGAGAGCACCGCCGGCTCGATACCCGGCCCGTCGTCTGCGATGCACACACTGACCCACGGGCGGCCGTTTCGTTCGGCGGGTGATGCGGAGATTCTCACGCCGCCCGGGGAGCGTGGCACCCGGGACGTGATCGCGTCCGCGGCATTGCGGATGAGGTTGACAAACACCTGCACCATGCGGTCGGGATCGCACGCGACGGCCACCCCCGGTTCAACCAGAGATTCGATGCTCACCCCGGCACAGTCTCGGTCGAGCCGCACCAGGGTGATGGCCTCGTTGATGATGCCCGCGAGGGGTTCATCCCTGGTCTGCGGCGCCCGCACACGCGCGAAATCCAGCAGGCTCTCGCCGAGTTTTTCAAGCCGGCCCACCACCCTGAGCATCAACGCGGCCTGCGGCGGGGCCATTGCCTCACCGGGGTTCATGTTGAGTTTTTCGACCAGGCCTTTGAGCACCGCCAGCGGCGTGTTGAGTTCGTGCGCGATCCCCGCCGACATCATCCCCAGGCTCGCCAGCCGGTCCGCGTCCGCCAGGTTGCGCTTCGCGGTCTCCAGCAGGTGATTCTTGCTTTTCAGATCGTTGGCGACCTCTTCAAGACTCTGCAGCGCGCGGCTCAACTGCGCTTCCTGCAGCCGCAACTGGCGGATCGACTCGTTGCGGGAGCGCATGATCTCACCCAGTTCGTCGTTGGGAATCATGCTCTCGGGGATGATCTCTTCGTCTCGGCGTCCGGTCTGCAGGGCGTGATCCGCCATCAGTGTCCGCTGGATCGGGGCGTACACACTCTGCGGGAGCACGATCAACTCAAGCGCGGCGGCCACCAGCAGATACACCGCGAAAACCGCCATGAAGATGAGCCAGTAGACCTGGCCCGCGGCCTCGCGGGCCTGGGGAATTTCACCCGCGACCACCACGAACCGCTGGGGCTGGCCGCCGCCGGGCGGCAGAAAAGCCGCCGCGCCGTGCCCGATCACGGTTCTCTCCGCGGTCACAGCCCTGCCAGGGATGGCGGTGATTGCCGCGACTGTCTCGGGCAGAATGCCGAGTTCCTGGGCGGTGCCTTGTCGCCACGCGATGTTGGCCCGAAGGCCGAAGATCTCCGGCTCACCGCCCGCTCTCAGTTCGGGCATCACGCTGTCGAGCAGCAGCCGGCTCTCGGCTCGCTCGGCCTCTTCGACCACCTTCACGATGGCCGGGCGGATCGCGACCATGAGCACCGCGGCCAGGGCCAGCGAGAAAATGGTGTGCAAGACCACCATTTTCTTGCGGATGCGCATCCTCGCCAGGAGCCCTTGCCCCACAGGGCGCAGGGGCAGAATGCGGATGAGCCTCCGATCAAAGTGCGGCGGGGGCGGGGGTGGCGTGGGGGTTGGTGTGCGGCTGCGTGCGATGCGTGCCTCGTTCGATACCATAAGGCCCTTGAAACACCGCCCACGACCAGTCCAAGCACCCGTCCGAGTCGGCCCACCCCCCGGTGCTCGGGCCAGGGTTCTTTCGTTGCTCATGTCCCAGGCGCGGGCGTTTCCCGATCTGAGCATAGAACCCCTCGATACCTCCGGCCTCTCGCCGCAAGACGCCGCCCTCGCCAAGGCGATGTACCACGCGGTGCTCCGCCGCTGGCTCACGCTCGAACACATCATCGGGGCGTTGGCATCCCGCCCTGTGCGTTCGATCGACGCACCGGTTCGTGCCTCGCTGCTCGCGGGCCTGGCCCAACTCCTGCTGCTCGACAGGGTGCCGGCGCACGCGGCGGTGAATGAAACGGTCTCATGGGCCCGGCGTGCGGCGGGCGAGCCCGGCTCCAAGTTTGTCAACGCCGTGATGCGCTCGTGCGTTCGTCAGGCATTCGTCGAGAAAGACGGCGGCGGCCACCCGCAGAGGCTCGAGCGCAGGCTCTGGACCGGCGAACGCGACGAACTGCCCCTGCCAGACGGCAGGGGTGTGATGGTGCCCTTCGCTTTATTTCCTGAAGAGGCCACAGCCCGAATCGCCGCGCAGACGAGCCACCCCGAGAAACTCGTGAAACGCTGGGCAGGAACACTGGGTGACGAAGACTGCCGGCGCGTGTGTCTGCACAACACGCTCGTGGCTCCCGCGGTGCTCAATGTCGAACATCGGCAGACGGACCTGCCAGAACGCTGTTTCCCGCACAGCGAACCCGGCGCCGCTGTGTACGGCGGCGCGGCGGATTCGCTCGATGACCTTCTCACCCAAAGGCCCGATATCTGGGTGCAGGACGCCGCGTCCATGCGCGCGGTGCGCAGTTGCAGAGGCATCAACCCCGCCCTTGTCGTTGACATGTGCGCGGGGCAGGGTACCAAAACTCGGCAACTCGCCGCGACTTTCCCGAACGCCAGGATTCTGGCATCTGACCCTGACACCGCCCGTGCCACCACACTCCGCGCGGCGATGGCAACCCGACCCAATGTCACAGTGGTTGACCCAGCCGACCTGCCCAGGAGTGTGGCGGGCGCGGCGGACCTCGTGCTGCTGGATGTGCCGTGCACGAACTCGGGTGTGTTGGCACGCCGCCTTGAGGCCCGCTACCGCTGGAACCCGGAGATGCTGTCGCGGCTGTGCGCCACACAAAGGGAAATTCTGGCCGCGGCGTGTGCCCTCGTTCGCCCGGGCGGCAAAGTGCTTTACACCACCTGCAGCATCGAGCCTGAAGAAAACCGCTCTCAGGTGCTCTGGGCGTGCGGCGGTGCCTTGCCGCTGCGACTTTTGTGGGAAGAACGCCTTTTGCCGGATGGTACGCTTGGGGAAGGTCCCGAGGCCTACCGGGACGGTTCCTACCACGCGCTCCTCGAGCGGATCGGATAACCCCGGCCGGAACGTGCCGCAAGATCGCGCCTTACACTCCGGCCACGCCGAGAGAGGGCCTACGCCCTTTTCCCGAACATGATCCTTGCGGAAGGAGCGATCCGACGGATGAACCTGCTCGATATTCTTCTGCCAACCTGTATCCAAGCCCCGCTCACATCCACCGAAAAGAAGGGTGCGATCGATGAGCTGGTAGACCTTCTGGCCGCGGCCGGGCGCGTCTCCGACGGCAAGTTGCTCAAGGAAGCGGTGTGGACGCGTGAGCAGATCCGTACGACCGGCATCGGAAATGGTTTGGCGATTCCACACGGAAAATGCGCGGGCATGTCCAGCCTGGCCATGGCGATCGGCAAGCCAGCCACCCCCATGGACTTTGAAGCCATCGACGGCCAACCGGTGCGTCTGGTTGTGCTTCTGGCAAGCCCCCCCGATCGCACGAGCGACCACATCCAGGCCCTGGCGCGGATCAGCCGGCTCATCACGATGGATGAGTTCCGAGAGAAGATCTACAGCGCTTCAACCTCGGAAGAAATCTACGCGTTGCTCAAGAGTCAGGAAGAACCGGCGTGAGCCTTTCGGCCCATCACCCCCCAGCATCCGTGGCACACGACCACCCAGGAGATGCAGCCCCCTTCGCCCCGCTGCCGCGGATTGAAGCCCGCTTGGCGGCCTTCCTCTCGCCGGCTCGCCACGAGAGACCGCAGATACTCAAGGAGGCGATGCAGTACGCCTCGTTGCAGGGCGGGAAGAGGCTCCGTCCACTCCTGGCCTGGCACGCCTGCGTCGCCGCCGGCAGCCCCGGGGAAGATTCATTGCCCGCCGGGTGCGCGATCGAACTGGTTCACGCGTTCAGCCTGGTGCATGACGACCTGCCCGCGCTGGACAACGACGACCTCCGCCGCGGCAAGCCCACGCTGCACAAGCACGCCGGAGAGGCGATGGCCATTCTTGCCGGCGATCAACTCATGATGGAAGCCATCGAATGCCTGCTGAGCGAGGGCAACCATCCCCCCCATCGCCGACTCCGCATGGTCCGGGAACTTGTCACCGCCACTTCGAGGATGGTTTCCGGCCAGGTGTTCGACACGCTCGGCGGGCTGCCCGAGGGGCTCAGCGACAGCGAACGCGTACGGAAGATCCACAGCAACAAGACTGGGGCGCTGATCACCGCGGCGTGCCGGATGGGCGGCCTGAGCGCCGGCGCCGGCGAAGATGGCAGCACCATGGATTCGCTGACAACATACGGCGAGTGCGTGGGTCTCATCTTTCAAATTGTCGACGACATCATCGATGTGACGCAAACGAGCGAACACACCGGCAAGAGAACCGGTAAGGATGCCTCCGCGGGGAAGATCACATACCCCGCGATGCTGGGCATGGAAGGTTCTCTGGCCGAAGTGGACAGGCTCAAGGAGCAGGCATTAGGCGCGGTATCGGTCTTTGGTGATGAGGGAGCCGGGCTGGTGGCGCTGTGCGAAGCCATGTGTTCACGCACGAAGTGAACCGGCCGGCCCTGAGCGTTTCAGGGGTCGTTGGGCACGTGTGGCCTGCGAAGGAGCAGACCACAACCCGGTTGGAAGAGGTTGTCCGGATAACCCGGCGGGGGTCGGATCAAGAATCCTACACTCCTTTCAGAAGAAACTGAAAGATTCGGATCTTCACGTATGAGACTACTGGACTCCATCCGTACGCCGCACGACCTGCGTCGTCTCCCGATTGAGCAGCTCCCCGTGCTGGCGCAGGAAATCCGCGACGCGATCTGTGAGCAGATCTCGCAGTCTGGCGGGCACCTGGCCCCGAATCTGGGCGTCGTGGAACTCTCCATCGCGCTGCACTACGTCTTCGACTTTTCATACGACCGGCTGCTTTTCGACGTGGGCCACCAGTGCTACCCGCACAAGTTGCTCACCGGGCGGGTCCACATGCTCCCCGGCTTGAGAACCCGAGCAGGCATGGCGGGCTTCCCGGAGCCGCGCGAGTCTGAGTATGACCTGTTCAGTGTCGGTCACGCGGGCACGGGAATCTCGACCGCGGTGGGCATGGCCCGCGGCGACACACTGAACAAGGAGGGCTTCGACGCGAAGGCAAACCCGGCCGGGCGCCGGGTGGCAGTCATGATCGGCGATGCCTCGATCGTCAACGGTGTCGCGATGGAAGGCCTGAACAACGCGGGCACGCTCAAGAGACAGTTCCTGGTCGTGCTCAACGACAACGGCATGTCGATCAGCAAGCCGCAGGGCGCGCTGGCGCACTACTTTGACAAGGTACGGCTGTCGCACATGTACGCCGACCTGAAGCGGTCGGCCAAAGAAGCGTTGCAGCAACTGCCCGGGGGCGGTGCCATTCAGGACGCTCTGCACCGCGCCACCGAGGCCACCAAAGCCGCGGTGAGCGACGCCAACTGGTTTGAGCACTTCGGCCTGCTCACGGTCGGTCCCTTCGACGGCCACGATCTTCCCGGGCTGATCGACGTTCTTCGCGAAGCCCGCGACATGGAGCGGCCGATGGTTCTTCACGTGAAAACCGTGAAGGGCAAGGGGTATCGGTTCGCCGAAGCAGATTCCTCCACCTTCCACTCGCCCTCACCCTTCAAGGTAGATGGCGGGCTGCAGAGCGAGGGGTGCAGGGTTGAACTCAAGACCGAAGGCCGCAGTTTCACCACCGCCTACGCCGACGCGATGGTTTCTCTGATGGAGCGTGACCCGAAGGTGGTCACGTGCACCGCGGCGATGCCGGACGGCACCGGCCTCTCGAAGGTGATGCCGCGCTTCCCCGACCGCTCGTGGGATGTCGGCATCTGCGAATCGCACGCCCTCGACATGATGGCCGGCCTGGCCAAGACGGGATGGAAGCCTTTCTTTGCCGTCTATTCCACCTTCCTCCAGCGGGCCTTTGACCAGGCATTCCAGGAAGTGTCGTTGCAGGGGCTGGCCGTGCGCCTCTGCCTTGACCGTGCTGGGCTTGTGGGCGGCGACGGCGCGGTTCACCACGGCTTCTGCGATGTTTCGCTCCTGCGAACACTGCCCAACGCCGCGCTCACCGCGGCGATCGACGAACCATCACTGCTGGCCGCGCTCGAGTTCATGCGTCAGTATGAGGGCGGGCTGTCGTCGGTGCGCTATCCGCGCGACATCGTATCTGACCGGCTCATCACGCAGGAATGCCCTCCGTTTGTACTGGGCAAAGCACGCTGCCTGACACCCGCGCTCGACCCGACCAACCCCGTCGCATCAGAGGCATCACCCGACTTGGCCGTGCTGGCCTTCGGCACGCCGGCCATCACAGCCCTTGACGTGGCCGACTCGCTGCGCCCCGAGATGCGCGTGGCCGTGTGGGACGCCCGTTTCGCCAAACCCCTCGACACCGGCCTGATCAGGGCCTTGCTCGAGCGGCGCATCCCCGTTGTCACGGTCGAGGACCACAGCATCGTCGGCGGCTTCGGCAGCGCGGTGCTCGAAGCCGCGCAGGAGATGCGGCTCGACGGCTCACTCATCACCCGCCTTGGCCTGCCGGATCGCTGGATCTACCAGGACTCTCGCTCCAAGCAACTCGCCGAAGTCGGCCTGGACGCATCGGGCCTGGCGCGTGCCATGCGGCAGGCGTGGGAAGCGTGCAACAGCGATCAGCGTGCGATGGCGAAGTAAGAAGGGCTCCGCTGGGCTTTCATCCTTCACGTCGCCAGCACCCGTGTCACCCGGACTTTCCTGACGGAAGACTCGCCCAGCGGCATCACTGCCCGCCAGCAACCATGGGAAGATCCGCCCTCCTGCTCTTCAACCCCGACAAGCCCGCGGCCGCGGCCGCCGCCGCGGATGTCCGCGCCCTTGTGAACGCGCACGGGCGCGTGGTGGGCGAGCAGCCGGCGTCTTCTCAGCCGCGCCCGCCCGAGGCAGAGGCCGCCGATGTAATCGTTGTCTTCGGCGGCGATGGAACGCTCTTGTCCCAAGCGCGGCGTTTCGCCGGGTGGCCGGTGCCCATACTGGGGGTCAACCTGGGCAGGCTTGGCTTTCTCGCTGAGTTCAACCTCGATTCGCTGAAGTCGCAGGCGGCGGCGATCTTCGGCGACGCGCCCCTTTCACTCCGCGATATCTCGATGATTCACACCGAGGTGTCACGGGAGCGTGGTGGCGCAACGTTTGTTGGCGATGCGCTCAACGAAGTCGTCGTGACCGCTGGCCCCCCCTACCGCCTCATCTCGCTCGCCATGCGCATCGACGGGCACGAGGGCCCGACCATCTGGGGCGACGGGGTGATTGTCTCGAGCCCGCTGGGTTCAACCGCGTACAACCTCTCCGCCGGCGGGCCCATTGTCGCGCCGGATGTCGATGCCTTTGCCATTACCCCCCTGGCGCCTCAGTCGCTCGCCTTCCGCCCCGTGGTTGTCGCGGGTTCGAGCACCATCGAACTCTCTCTACGGCGCGGCAACCGCGATCAGGCCGGCCATGGCACCTCGCTGGTTCTTGACGGGCAAACCCAGATCGCGCTGGACGACGGCGATGTTGTGCGCCTGCGACGCGGCGAGCCGACGTTGCGCTTTGTGCGCAACCCACAAAGCGACTATTGGACGCGGCTGACCGGAAAACTCAACTGGGCCGCCGCGCCCCGTCTTGAATCGTGACGCGTCAAGCGTGCGTGCCTCTTGCGAGCGTGAGTTGAAAGTGCCCTCCGCCATCGCCGGCCACCACAGAGAGTTCAGCGTCGATCTCTTTCGCAAGCCCCTGCGCGATCGCCAACCCAAGCCCGAGCCCCGGCGTAGCGCCGTGCGACTGGCTCTGCCCGCGGACGAAAGGCCTGAATATCGCGTTCGCTTCGGCGTGCGTCACGCCCGGGCCGTGGTCCCGAACGCTCAGAACAACCTGCGCATCATCCGCATCAACAACGACATGCACCCTTCGGTCGCCAGATGATGCGCCGTACTTGCACGCGTTGTCGACAAGGTTGAAGACGATGCGCTCGACGAGCGACGGATCGGTGACGAGTTCTCGATGGTCGTTCGTGTTTCCCTCGAACAGAACCTCGGCGCCAGACTGCTCCCCTAGGGCGATCAACCGCGGACGCATGGCGTCGATCATGTCTTTCACGGCGATGCGGCGGCGCTGGGGGCCAGAGTTCCGGCCACCGAGCCGCGCATAATCAAGCACGCTCTCGACGATGCGCGCCAGCCGCTGAGATTCCGTCTTGAGCGTGTTGAAGTATGTCTGCCGGGCGCTCTCGTCTCGCACCAGCCCGTCGGCGAGCATCTGCGAATAGAGGCAGAACGTCGTGAGCGGCGTGCGCAGTTCGTGGGTGACGGCCGAGACAAACCTCCCCCGTCGCTCGGCCAGTTCCATCGCCGCGCGCAACACCAGCGCCCAGATGGCGAGCGTCAGCAGCACCGATACCCACATCGCCAGGAGAGTCGTGCGGGCGGGGGACCACGCGGGCGGGTCGGCTCGCGGCGGCGCGGTGAGCACCAACTCGGCGGGGATCGCGGCCAGCAGCCTGCCGAGTGTTTCGTCACTCACCCCCGCCGCGGGCACGCTGTGCCGGGGTCTGAGCGTCGAACCCGGCAGCAGATCCATCGCCTGCTCTTCGAGCAGCGCCTTGATCTCTGGCCAGTTCAGCCAGACACCCTGCGTGCGTGATTCATCCCCGACAGTCACCGTGCGTTCGAGGAGCAGTTCAGGTTCCTGGGCGTTGTCGGTGTAGATCCACCTCGCCACGAAGGCCCCCTGCGTGACCGAGGGCCCGCTGGCGAGCACTTCATCGGTTTTCGGCCCGATCGCTGCACGATCCTGGCGATCCAGCATGACACCACCGAGCACGTTGGAATCGGCCGCGTCCGCGTTCAGTCGTTGCGGCATAGCCGCGGCCGGGGCGGGCATGGACCGCGGCACATCGCGATCCGCCGGGGCGCGCGCATACTCGCGCACATTCGAAGCCTGCTCAGCAATCGCCTGCCTGGCTCGAAACTCGACGAGCGCCTGCGGATCAGCCTCTGCCTTTGTTGTCGGCGCGGGCCTTGAAGGCGACGGTGGCGTGAAGACTGAGAGTTCTTCTGAATCAAAGTCGGTCGCCTGCCCCCTGAGCAGTCGCCCGGCCGCGGCGGCCTTCTCACCCCCCGCCGCGAGCACAACCGACAGGGCTTTGAGGGTTTGCTCGGCCGCGAGAATGTCATACTCCGTGGTGAACACCCCCGCGACCGCGGCGCGGTCAGGCTCGGCGGGCGCCTGCGGCGAGACCAGCCTTCCGTCTGGAAAACGCTGAAAATAGAGCCTGGCGTACCGATCCTCTGAACGGATCAGCGGCGATGGTGAAAAGACCGGCTCCGGGCGCTGGGTTTCGTCGCTCCGGGGTCGCACAGCGGGCGACTGATAGAACGTGTCGTACTCAAAGTACGGGCGAGCCGCCTCCCTGGCGATGATGGGCGTGAGGGCGGAATCCATGCGCCACAGCACAAGTCTCACGGATTCGTTGAGCCGGTTCTGCGCTCTGGCTTCGGCTTCCCGTTGTTCGAGCCGAAGGGTAGAGACCGTGACCCACGCGATCGCCAGGAGCGCGCCGAACACCCCAAGCACAAACGCGCCGATCGCCAGGCGTGGGCTGTTCATGATGCCCCCGTCGATTCATCGGCCGCGAGCATGTACCCCTTGGATCGCACCGTCACAATCACCGCGGGAGAGGCCGGGTCGTCTTGCAGCAACTCGCGGAGCCTGGCGATGGTCATATCCACGGTGCGCGTGTGCATCCCGCGCGGATCGAGCCCCCATACCCGGGCCAGGAGTTCATCTCGCCCGATGGCCCTGCCCCTGTTGCGCGCCAGGTAGCCCAGCGTCTGGGCCTCTTTCTGAGAGAGCACGGCGCGTTCGCCCCCGGGCAGCACAACCTCCCGCCGCTCGAAATCGATCACACGCCCCGCGATTTCCGCGCGCGAGGTGTTGGCCGGACGCTCGGGTGTTCTCCGCAGCACCGCCGCCACCCGCGCGAGCAGTTCCGTCGCGCTGAACGGCTTGACGACGTAATCATCCGCGCCGTCGCGCAGCCCGCGCACACGGTCTTGCTCTTCGCCCCGCGCGGTGAGGATGATCACCGGCAATGCCGGCTTCGCCGCGCGAAGTTCCTTGAGCACCGCGAAGCCGTCCATCTTCGGCATGAGAATGTCGAGCAGCACCAGATCGATATCACCCGATATCGCGGCCTCGAGGCCGGCCTTGCCGTCCGCCGCCTCCTGCGTGGAATACCCCGAGTACGACAGGGCATCGCACAGGCCACGGCGGATCGCGGCATCGTCTTCAACAACAAGGATCGTGGCCAGCGGCATATCGCGGTCGACTCCATCACGAGGTCTTTCCGTCTGCGCAGCACCCGGGCCCGACGGTACGCCGCTGGCGTGACGCCGGGCCCGGGAGAAGCCCTTCCGAGCGCTTACTCGGCGCGAACCAGCACCCTCTTGCCCTTCACCGGGTGCATCACGAGAAGGTTGCCCTCCTGCGCGAGAATGGCCTGCTCACCGCGATCGGTCAGCACCCTCAGCAACTCGGCGTACGCGTCGGAGCCCACGGTGATTTCCTCCTCGGGCCCCTCCGCGTCGAGCAGGCGGCCGTCAACCCACGTGTTGCCACGCTGATAGAAGGCGAACTGCCCGAGTTGACGCACGTTCGTCACGGTCACTTCCTTCATCGACTTGTCGTAGTAGGTCTGGGCGCTGAAGCGAGCCGATGCCGGTGCACTCGCACGGCCGGCGAGCGACTTCATGTTCAACTCCTGGTTCACCGCGGCCGCGCCGTCGCGATCCATGGTGACGCGCCGGCTGATGTCGTCTCGCGCCGCCTCGATGCCGTCCCTGAGCGCCGCGGCGGGCGCCACCCCTGGCTGAACCTCTCGGGCCAGAAACGCCGTGTACTCGGTCATGATGCCGAACTTCTTGGAGAGATGGATGACTTCGTCGATGAGTTCTTTGATTTCGGGCGTCTGTCCCTGGCCGGCGTCGGCGGCGCGGATGTGC
This sequence comes from Phycisphaeraceae bacterium, assembly GCA_019636615.1. Taxonomy (GTDB): domain Bacteria; phylum Planctomycetota; class Phycisphaerae; order Phycisphaerales; family UBA1924; genus UBA2402. The sequence continues at coordinate 686,677 of JAHBXF010000002.1, forward strand.
TCGAGCAACCCGGCGATTCGCATGTTGGCCCAGGCGCGGGGCACGAAGTCGTGCGAGAGCGAGGCCTGGTCGGGCTCGATCGTGATGGGCATGACGATGGTTTCATCGCTGCCGGCCCGCTGGCCCTCGATTGCCAGGTGGATGGGTTGGCCCGCGATATAGCGACCGGCGATCACCACCTGCCCGCCCGCGAAGATGTCTGTGAGCACCGCGGGCTCGACATCGCGCAGCCTCTGCCAGTCGCCCGTGTTGCCTCCCTCGCCCGCAGAGCGCAACGTGGGCGATACCACGACAGGGCCTGAGAGCCCGCGGAAGACGCTGGAAACCTTGGCCTCAATGTCTTCCTCAGGAAGCACAAAGGTGCTCTGTGCACGCGAGGTGCGTGCGATGCCGGTGAGCAGCGGTGTGTTCACGTCAAACCCCACCCCGAAGGTGAAGATGCGCCTGCCGTGCACGTTCATCGACTTGGCCAGTTCTCGCAGATTCGCCTCGTTGCGCTCGCCAACGGTGGCAAGGCCGTCGGTCAGGAAGAGCACGCTGGAAACCAGCCCCGGCTGCGGCTTGGCGCTGAGGGCCATCGCCAGCGCATCACCGATGTTTGTGCCGCCGCTGGCAGACAGGCCGTCGACATAGTCGAGGGCGCGCCGAAGACTCTCCGGAGTCTTCTCCACCGGCGAGGGCGCGAACGACCGCACGGAATCAGAATAGTCGATCACGTTAAACCACTCACCAACCTCCAAACCGTTGAGGGTGTCCTTGGTGGCTCTCACAGCCTGGGCCCACTTTTCGCCCCGCATTGATCCCGAACGATCAATGACCAGCGTCACCTCGCGCCTGGGCGATTTCGCGGGCGACAGGCCATGCTCGGGCATGCTGCCGATCATTAGAAAATAGCCCGAGCCCGCCGAGATAAACGAGTTGACCTCAGGGCAGGCCCAGACTGTCCACGCCGGCGTATCGAGCCGGTCTTGCAGGATGCAGGTCAGCCTGACAGTGCCCCGCGAGGCCGCCGCCGCATCGATCCTGCCCTTCGCCGCGTTCTGGGTCTGCGACGAAATCGTCAGAGGGTGGCTGGGGCTGTAGATGCCGGCGATCGCCGGAGTGCTCTTGATCGAGAACTCGACCGTCCACGCCGCCGACTCGTTCGAGAACGAGTTGCTCCGGGGCAACACATACTCAACGCGCGTCGCGTCGCGCGGCAGCACCTGCTCAAAGGTCAGCCTCAGGTGCTGTGTTGTGCCCGGGGGCACGGGGAACGCGCTCGTGCGGATGAGGCCCATGCCGATGAACTCAACAAGCGCCGGGTCTCGCATGGTGCGCACGATCTCATCGTAATAGCGGCGGGCCTCTTCACGCGTGAGCACCTCGGCCACCGGCTCTGGCCCGACTCCGTCGTACTGCAGCAGACGCACGGCAACCCCTTCCGCCACCGGAAAGACAATCTGTGCTTCCTGAGGGTGAGAGGCCGGGTTGTGCAAGGCCATGTCGAGCCTTGTCGTCGCGATCTGATCGACGATGTCGATCTGCACGCCGACGCTGGTGAGTTGAACCGGTGCAAGCACCCGCCCCCGGTGAAGATTGTGCCCGGGATGGACGGGCATGACCGTCTGGGGTTGGCGTCGCTCTCCCCCGGTCGGCTGCGAGAAGACCTGCACGGGGAGTAGACTCAGACACACGGCCGCGATGAGCGTTCGCATACAGCCTCCTGGAATTCGCGCCTGCCGAACCATGGCCGCCCGGCGGGTGGCCATAGAGTGATACACCCGAAGCCGCGATTGGTGCGCAACGGGTGTGTAACGGCGGGCCCGCAAGCGATGCTCTCCATACGAGTGACACGATGAAAAGTTGGGGCATTTTTTTGATCATCATGGCCGTCGGGTCTGCCGTTCTGCCCCACCTGGGCATGCCGTTCATCATTCTCTCGTGGATCGAGAACTGGGGCGAGACCGCCGCATGGATCATCCGGGGCGCACTCCTGGCCATCGGCGTGGGGCTGGTCATCAAATCCACCCGCCACAACGCCCCCACCCCGCCGGGGTAACCCCTCCCTCATGCCCAGAGAGGCCGCCGTCGTGCAAGCGATACCCTCCGAGAGACGGTGCAGAGTTGCCCGATGGGCCTTGCCATGCCATACCCCAACCCTCAACTTCGCCTCGCGGCCGCGGGATGCTCCGCCGCGGCCTGTCTCTGCCTTGGGCTGAATCTCTTGGGGTGCGGCGCCAGGCCTCGCGCGGAAGAAAAACCGCACACACCGGCATCGACCGTGGTCGAAGCGTCGCCGGCGCCGGGGCTCTACAACGTCACCTTCCGCTCAAACTTTTTCGGCCCCGTGCACGCCACGATGAACATGCAGCGCAGCCCCGGCCGGCTCACCGCGCGCACACAGGAGGGCATCGCGTGGAGAATGATCGGCGGCTTTGAGCGTCTTGTGGGCCCCATCTTCCTGCCATCGTTCTTCCCGCGCGGCTCCCTGCTCACGTGGGAGTCTGCCCTGCCGGACGAAGCCTCCGGCACGACGGGCGAGGGGTGGATCGGCATCGCTCCGGGCGGGCAGTATCGCGCGACGACCCGCGCGGGCAACCTCGAAGGCCCGATCGACGTTGTTTTCCGCGATGGGCGGGTCATCTGCACCATGGAACTCACGCAGAACTCCCCGCCGCCCCGGGTCGATTACGGCGCGCTGCTCGACTCGGTGGAGGTGCGTACGCGCGAGTTGCTCTTTGATGCCCAACTCGGCGACTCTCCCGCCATGGCAAAGTATTTCGACGAGGTCCGCGGCCTGCTGCCCTACGTCTCGGATGATGTCTCCTTCTATTTCGCGGCGGGCATCGCGTGGCGCCGCTACACCAACCTCCCACTCTCGCTGGCGTACCGGCCCGCGAGCCCGATCGACCCCATCGGCGGCGAGAGCGGGCCATCAACCGCTCGTCCGCTCAGGCTCACGTGGGATGAGCAAGAACGCATCGCGACCATCGAAGCCCTCGTGCTCGACAGCGCGGCCGCGATCGAAAGGATCGTGAACGAAGCCATCTCGAAAAATCCGCGGGGCATCATCCTCGACCTGCGCAGTTGCACCGGGTTCGATCTCTCAGCGCTGCGCTTCGCATCGAGCATGATCGATTCGCCTCTCGACGCGGGCATCTACTACAGCGCCCGGTGGCGTCAGGCCGTGCTCAATGGCACGCTCGACGAAAGCACGGTGGCAACGGTTCGTGTCTCGTCGTGCTCTGATATCGAGGCCGCGCACCAGAGACTTTCTGAAACCGGCGTTCTGCGGGTCATCGTCGAACCCGCCGAGCCGGTCTATCGCGGGCCGGTCGTGTTGCTCACGCACACCCGCACCCGATCGACGGGAGAGATACTGGCCGCGGTGCTGCAGGATCCCGCCCGTCGCCCCGTGATCGGCGAGAGAACCGCAGCGCGGGCCCGAGTGTCGTTCGAACGGGAAGTCGGGCAGGGCTTTGTGGTCCGAGTGCCTGAGTTTGACTGGTCGCGTGCGCCCGCCACGGCGTTCCGTGGCCTTCGTCCCGACACGCGCGCCGGCCGTGAAGAATCGCTGAAAGCCGCGGCGCGTTTCATCAACGCGCACCAGGCAGGCACGCCCGCCGGGGTTGCCGCCCTGGTGCAGGGAGACGGGCACCAGCGCTGAGGCGTTAGCCCCTCGTGCCGGCGAGCAGTTCGCGCGGGTGCTTTCGCAGCAGCACAAGCACCGAGGGCACCGCCGCGACCAACGTGATGGTGAAAATGAAAACCCAACCGACCACGATCGGCACGATCGGCGGTCGAACGGTGAGTTCCAGACCGAAGAGCAGCCGGTCCATCCTTTGGCCGCTGAGAATCCCCTGGAGCCCCAGCGCTGTGCCGAGCAAGATCGCGGCCAGCGCGATGAGCACGGCCTCGGCGAACACGACCCGGGCGAGCAGGCCCTTCGAGGCCCCCACCGACCTGAGCACGCCGAACTCGAACATCCTGGCCCTGATGCCCGCGATGATGATGTTCGCAACCCCGAACGAAGCAACGACCATGGCGAACACCGCAACTACCGAGGCGACCACCAGCGACCCGCCGATGAGGCGACGTATCTGCGCTTTCACGCTGCGGCCGCTCCCCGCGTCTAGGATCCCGTATTCGATAAGTTCTGTCCGCATGGTGGCCACCGCCTTCGCGTCGTCATACGCAGGATCAAGGCCCACCTGGAACATGCTGATCGCGTCGCTTCCGAAGACTGCCTTGAGGTCATGTCGCGACCCGAAGACGGCGTGAATGGCCTGGTCGGTGAAGTCTTCCCCCACCGAGAAGAACTTGCTGACAACCTCCAGCCCGGGGCTAGTCACGACGCCCACGATCTCAAACTCGGCCTCGATATCGTTCGACGAGGCTCTGAACGTGTCGCCCACCCCCAGCCCCTTGGCCGCCTGAAACTCTCTGGCGACCAGGATCGCCCCCCCCTCGGCCAGCCGACGCTCGGCGCGAGCCTGCCCCGCCGGGTCTGTCGGCTCGACCCATGTCAGCCGGGTCATGCGGAAGAAGGGTTCGGGCTCGAAAGCGATGAACATCGACTTGTACCGCTGCAGCGCCCTCACACCGAACGCGTTGGTCTCGATGGGGTGCAGTGATACGGCGCAGGTGCCCGTCACAAACGGCAGAGATTCAAGCTTTGCCTTGGCCTCTTCGGTGAGGTTCACACCCAGCACAAACGCGTCGGGGAACTCGAACCTATCGAGCCAGTCGTTCACGATCGAGCGTCCCTGGGTCCAGATGGCGACCATGATCGCCAGCCCCGACATCATCGCGCCGGCAGTGAAGCCGTACCGGTACGGTGTGCGTTGCACGCTGCGTCCGAGGAGCGACGGGGGCAGCCTCAGCACAACACCAAGCCCCCTCCCCAGCAACCGGCTCAGCAGCACCGTGAGCGGCGGCCCAAGCAGAAAATACCCCATGAACATCGCGGGCAGACCCACGGTGGCGTATCCCCAGAAGACGGTCTGTCCGTCTTGAGGAACAAAGACCACAAGAAGTTCGATCAGCATCAGGCACACACCGATGACGGTGAGGAGTGCCAGCACGCCGCGCCGGGGCGGCCTGGCCCTCAATGCCAGCCCCTCAAGGGGAGAGATCCTGGCCGCACGAACCGCGGGAAAAACCGCGCCCACCACGCCGCACAGCACCGCCCCGACACCGGCGACACATAGGCCAAAGACCGAGACGGAAACCCCTCCGGGCAACTGTTCGCTGAACACCTCACCCATGAGGTAGGCCGCGCCAACGCCAAGCGGCACACCGGTGACAGACCCAAGCCCGCCGATGATGAAGCCGGTCGCGAGTTGTGTGCGGGCCAGTTGCCACCTGTCAGCGCCGATGCACCGCATCACGGCCAGTTCTCGAAGCCTTTCCGTCACCGCCGTCGAAAGCCCGGTGGTGATGATAAAGGCCGCGGAGAGGAACGCCATGAGTGTCGCCATCACAAAGCCGAGTTGCCCGGCCTTCATGTTCTGGTCAAGCCCGCTGGTGATCCTCGCGGTGGTCTGCAGCAGCAGCCGGGGCCCCAGTTCCGCGGCACGGGCCGACACGACATCATCCGCTTCGATCCCATCGTGCACGATGATGTCGATCTCGGAAAAATCGCCCGTTCTTGAACTGACGCGGGCCAGCCCTTCGTGCGTCATCAGGCTCTGCCAGCGCGTGCCGAATGGCGGCTGCGCCATGACTCCCACGATGGTCAGCGGCACCGGCTCTCGCAGGAACCGCACCGAGCGGAGCGTGCTCCCAAGCACCGGCCCGTACATCTGGTTGACCTCATCGTCACTCCCCCGCGACTGCTGCGCCGTCTCAATCACGTCCGCATCGGCCAACGCACCCAGTTCGCGGAAGGTGCCCTGCGTGGGAAGACTGAACTGGGCGATCAACGCTTCGTCAACAACGATCTCACTGGCCGTTCTGGGCAGCCGCCCGCTCACCATATCGATCCGGCGGAACTCCCCTTCCAGTTCCGGATCGATGCCCCAGGCCTGCACATTGCCCAGAGACTCTACCCGTCTGGCCTTGCGGCCCCCGGCCCCGTCGGTTTCAAAGAACGGCCGCTCGAATGCAAGGCCCAGCGAAGCCTGCGCACGCCCTGTCGCCCGGCGCACCTCGGGCCACGCTCGCACCGCCCCCAGCACGCCCGGCGAGACAGAAGACGAACCACCGGCAGGCAGCACGCGGAGTTCTGCCCGCCCCACGGTTTGATCAAGCCGCACCGCCACGGCCTGCGTGGCCGAAGCCATCGCGCAGGCCACCGCCGCGATGAGCGCCGCGGAGAGCATCACCGCGCCGGCCAGCAGCAGGGTGCGGCCGGGCCTAGCCCGTGCAGTGCTGATAGCGAGACGCCACGCCGGCAGCATCCAGCCCCTCCGTGTTGAAGGTTGCGTGCACCGCACCGTCTTTGAGCACGTAAACGGCCCGGCAATGCGCCGCGGCCGCGGGCTCGTGGGTCACCATCAGCACGAGCGTCTGGTGTTCCGCGGCGATCTCTCCGAGCAGCGACCACAGAAGCCTGCTGCTCGCCGAGTCAAGGTTGCCCGTTGGCTCATCGGCCAGCACAAGCGGCGGTGAGAAGAGCAGCGCCCTCGCGATCGAAACCCGCTGCTGTTCACCCCCCGAGAGTGCATCGGGCCTGTGATCGGCGCGTTTGCCCACACCAAGGCGATCGAGCAGCAGGCGGCTTCGCTCCGTCAGCCAGTCGGGGTCTTCTCCGGCCAGCATCCCGGGCAGTTCGACATTCTCCCTCGCCGAAAGCGTTGAAATGAGGTTGAACTGCTGGAACACAATCCCGATCTGGCGGCGGCGAAACTGGGTGGCCGCACGTTCGTCCAGGGCGTGCACCGCCCGCCCGGCCACTTCGATCTCGCCTCGGTCAGGGCGGTCGAGCGCCGCGAGCAGGTGCAGCAGCGTCGATTTGCCGCTCCCGGACTGGCCCATCACCGCGTAGAAACCCGGCGCATCGATCCGCAGGTCCACCCCTCTCACCGCTTCTACGCGGTGGCCGGCCATCGTGTACGACTTCCAGACGCCGCGACATTCCAGAAGCGGCCCGTCGCGGCCGTGGGGTGCGCGGCTCGTGGCGTCGTGAGGCCCTGGGGCCACCATCTCGTTGCGTGTGTGGTTCAAGTCATCCGCCGTGCTGCTTGTCGTACGCGTCCGCGGTCATGCAACCGGCAAGCCCGGCACCATCGCTGACCTTGATCTTGAGCAGCCAGCCCGCACCGAATGGGTCACGATTGAGCAGCCCCGGATCGTCGGCCAGCGCGTCATTCACCGCGATCACTTCGCCGGCGGCAGCGCAGTAGATGTCGCTGGTCGTCTTCACGCTCTCAACCTCGCCGACAATCTGCCCGGCACCGAAGGCGTAGCCCGGTTTTTTCATCTCGACGTACGTCACGTCGGTGAGTTGGTCGACGGCGAACTGCGTCAGCCCGAGCGTCAGGCTGTCGCCCTCGAGTTTGTGCCATTCATGCGTGGTTGAGTAGACTCTGTCGGTCGGGCTTGCCATGGTGATGCCTCGCAGGCGCGTGTCTGAGGGGGGGGTCTGGAATCGGGCACTGAGAGATAGGCCCTGTCGCCCGCGCACAGTGCCACTGAGCGGGAAGGGAGCCGATCCTACGCGCGGCAAAGCCCCTCGGGCCGCCCCTCGCCGCGGGGCCCCACAGGCGGTATTGTCGGACCTCACCCCCAGATGCGGTGTTTACCCCATTGACTTCTGTGGGTTCCCCGGTATGCTCTGTTTCACTGAAACTTGTTTCTCCCCTCCGGACGGTCGGTGCCTTTGGCCCGGCCGTCTTTTTTGCTGGCCACTGAAACGGCCGATGCGAGCGGCCACACAGGGTGCCTTCGGGCCTCTATGGAGCCATTCTGCCCCGGTTGCCGATGCCGTGTACTCTTGGCCGCCCGTTGAAGCGGGCTCACCCGTCAGAACGAATCCACAATGCTCCTCACCCTCACGGCAAGTTGTCTCAAGTCCATGCTCGTACCGGGCGCGCGGTCGAAGGGCCCGAAACTGGACTTGCTCGATCTCCCGAACTTCACCCGGGACACCCTCGGGCTCAGCGGGTTCAACCTTTCCACAGACCTCCTCGCCGGCGCAAACCGGGCTCGCCTTGAGACCATCCGCGAACGCACCGACCGTGCGGGTTGCTCCTGCCTGCTCCTCATCGAGCCCGAGCCGCAGAACTTTGGCGCCAAGGATGACCGGCACGCCGTGGGCGCCGGTGAACGCATGGCCCGCGTGATCGACGCCGCGCAGATCCTGGGGTGCAGCGCGGCCGCGGTTCGAATCGCCGCCAACGACGACGACGACACCCTGACCCGTGTTGCCAACCGGCTCAAGCCGCTGATGGAGCGTGCCGAGCGACTGGACATCAACCTGGTCATCTCGCCGGATAAAGGGCTCACGCTCCGCCCGGAGCGTGTGACCGAACTGCTGAAAAAAGTCGGCGGTTTCCGAATCGGCACATACCCCGACTTCGAGACCGCCGCCGCCTCGAAAGACCCGGTGGGGTATCTTCACAGACTCACGCCGTACGCCTCGGCGGTCTGCGCCTCGACCGTGAAGTTCGCGTTCGGCGGCAAGACGGCCGATACCGATGCGGCGCTCAAGGCCCTGCCCGCCAAGGGGCTCGCTCACTCGCCTTACGACCTCAAGCCGCTCGTCAGCGCGGTACTTTCGGTGGGGTATGACGGCCCGCTGGCCCTCGATTACCGCGGCCCCGGCGATGTCGTGACCGGCATCGCCCACTCCAAGGCCCTCCTGCAGACCGCGCTGGGGCTGGATGAGCCCGAGGACGACGATTTCGACGACCTCGAAGACCTCCTGGGGATCGACGAAGAAGAACTCGGCAGCGAGGAATGAACTCGCCGCACGCCCTCCGGCGTGCAATGATCATGCGAGGTTGAGCATGAACGGCGACACCGCACATCACCCCTCGCGGACGATCGAGCATCTCGGCCCGGTGGTCAAGACCATCCCCTTCTTTGTTTCTGCCCCGCAGGCCGCTCCCGTGTTCCGACTCGACCAACCCATCGTCATCACGATTGACGGCCCCGCGGGCACCGGCAAGTCCTCCGTCGCCAGGGTTCTCGCCCAGCGCCTGGGGTTGGACTTCCTCGACACAGGCGCGATGTACCGCGCGGCCGCGGCCATAAGCATCGACATGGGAATTCCACTCGAGAGCGCCGACCGCCTTGTCGACACGGTGGTGCGGGCGGACCTTCACTTTGACTGGCAGGCAGACCCACCGTGCATCCTGGCGTTCGGGTCTCCGATGGGAGCGAGAATCCGGGATGCCGATGTCACCGCCATCGTCTCGCCCGTCGCGGCGATCGCGTCCCTGCGTCAGCACATGGTCGCCAAGCAACGAGTTATCGCCAGGCAGCACCCCCGCCTCGTGACCGAGGGCCGCGACCAGGGGTCTGTGGTCTTCCCGGATGCCAAGGTGAAGTTCTATCTGGACGCATCCCCGCAGGTCCGTGCGGCCCGGCGTGCCAGGCAGTTGCGTCTTGCCGGCCAGCCCGCCGACGAGGGCATGCTGCTCGACGAAATCACCCGGCGCGACGCCAGCGACATGAGCCGCACCGACGGCCCGCTGCGACAGCCGCACGACGCCGTTGTGGTCGATACCTCCTGCCTCGAGTTCGACGACGTGGTGGCCGAACTTGAAAAAATCGTTCGCCGCAAAGCGGGCGAGCCGGACTAAACGTTCACCCGGCGCGGCGTGCGCCGCACACTTCGACAGCAACCGCGCACCTATGTTCCAGAGACTCAAAAGCAGACAGCCGGGCGCGACACTCGGCAGGCTCTTGTTCTACGAGCTCTGCAGCGCGGCCACGTACTACGGCTCGCGCATCCTGTGGCGTCTGCACGCGGACGGGCTCGGACATGTCCCCGCCTCGGGCCCGCTGCTTCTGGCCGCGAATCACCAATCATTCCTCGATCCGCCCCTGATCGGGTCGAGCATTCGCCACAGGCATCTGACCTTCATCGCCAGGTCGGGGCTCTTCCGATCGCCCGCGTTCGCCGCGATGATCCGTTCGCTCAACTCGATTCCCATCCGCGAAGACACGGGTGACTCGCAGGCCATCAAAGCAACGCTCGAAGCGCTCGACCAGGGCAGCGCCGTTCTCATCTTTCCCGAGGGCTCCCGCTGCGACGACGGCGCCATCGCGCCATTCAAGCGCGGGGTGTGGCTGCTGATGAAGCGATCTCGCTGCCCCGTGCTGCCGGTGGCCATCGAGGGCGCATTCGACGCGTGGCCGAACTCGCGGAAATGCCCACGTCTGTTGGGTGCTCGGGTGCGCATTCGGTTCGGCACCCCGCTCTCGCATGATGAACTCGTCGCCCATGGACCAGACAAAGGCCTGGAACTTCTCCGGAACACCATCGACGCCCTGCGGATGGACCTGCGGCAGGAACTCCGCGCCGCAAGCGGGGGGACATTCCCCGCGCCCGGCCCGGGCGATCACCCGATCTCGACCCCCGGGCCGACGGCACCAGAGATGCCCACGCCTCACACCCCGCCCGAAACGGCCTGAGCGCCCATCCGCCGCAGCGAGACGATTCTGTTCTCGGTCGGCGGGTGCGTGGCGAAGAGCCGTGTGATCGACTGGCCCGCGAAGGGTTCGACGATGAACAGGTTGTTCTGCGCGGGGTTGGGGTTGTTCATCGGGATGCGCGCGGCGTACACCTCGAGTTTCTGCAGCGCCGAGATGAGCCCGTTGGGCGAGCCGGCGATGACGGCCCCGTCGTGGTCGGCCACGTACTCGCGGCTGCGGCTGATCATCGCCTTGATCAGCACCGCGCCGATCGGGGCCAGAATCGCCGCGATGAGGAAGACGATGGGATTGCCCCCCTGCCGTCCGCTGCCGCCGAACCAGAACGCCAACTGCGCCAAGTAGGCGAGCACGCCCGCCACGGTCGCGGCGATGCACGAGATCAGGGTGTCGCGGTTCTTGATGTGGGCGAGTTCATGGCCGATCACCCCGCGCATTTCTTCTTCGTTTAAGAGACGCATCGCCCCTTCGGTGACGGCCACAGCGGCCTTAGATGGCGAGCGACCGGTCGCGAAGGCATTGGGGGCCTCGTGCGGACAGATGCAGACCTTGGGCATCGGCATGCCCGCCCGCTGGCGGAGTTCATCGACCATGCGGTACAGGTGCCCGCCGGCCCCCGGAGTTTCCGGCCCGACTTCCTGGGCCCTCATGCTCGCCAACGCGATCCTGTCAGAAAAGAAAAAGGCGATGACGTTGGTCAACCCACCAAAGATGAGCGCGATGGTCATCCCGCGCGGCCCCCAGGCGGAACCGACGAGCAGAAAAAGCCCCATCAACCCGCCCAGCAGGATGGCCGTCTTGAAGTTGTTGGCAAATCGAGTCATTCGTGCCGCCTCCCGTGTTTGGATTCCGACTGGATGTAGTTCTCGGAACCTACATGTGCTCCGCAGAGTTTACGCTCATCTTGCTCGAAAGTTCAGTTGAGAATCAGTTTCAACGCTACACACCAACCTTGCACCTTCACTGTCTGTCCTGAACCGCCTCATGGCTTCCTGGGCCTCACCAGAGGCATTTGACAAGTTGTCCACATACCCCCCTTGTGGCTGTCCTTGCGTGGGCCTCATCGAGATTCGAAGATGGCTTCTTTGCTCGATGAGCATGATCGTTGTTTGTTTGGTGGTCAATTTGACCCCCGCCCTTTCGGTGTGACGATGCCGGACTGTCAGGTATACTCAACGGCCTGCATGGATGGGTAGTGTCGGATCTTCTCCGCGTGGTGGCGTGGAGGTGCGGTCGGTGGACCGCAACGGATTCGATGCCAGGCTGTGGTGGAGTTTCAAAGAGTGGAAACCCCGAACGCGTTCGGCGCCGCTGCGCCATCGTTCTATGCACGACCAGAACCGGTCGAGGCGATCTGGCCGATCGTGGCCAAACGCCTTCTACGTCTGGCCGCGGGAACTGCGATTGTGGCGCTGGTTATCTGGTCGGCCATTCTCGCCAAGACCGCCCGACACGCGGTGCCTCTGGCGAACATCCGCTTTCTGCCGATTGAAACAGTCGCCTCTGCCCAGCCGCTTCCCCTCGCGTCGATGGGAGAATCGCCGGCACCGGAGGTGATACCAGCCACCGCGCCGGTCGCCACCCGTGGCGGCGTGACCAAAGCAGTCTCTGGCCCCCTCTCGGCCCACGCCTATGACCCCACGGTGCGCTGGTTCAACGGACGCCCCATCCGGCCCGCTCGCGCTCTCTGGATGACGGTGACGGCGTATTCGCCCGACGAACGCTCGTGCGGGGCCTTTGCAGACGGCCTCACCGCCACGCTGCACTCGGTCCACACCAACGATTTCGCGCTGGTAGCCGCTGACCCCACCATCCTGCCGTACGGCTCGATGATCACGGTGCCCGGGTACGACCGCGACCGGGTTGTTCCCGTGCTCGACTGCGGAGGGGCGATCAAGGGGCACCGTCTCGATGTGCTCTACCCCACGCACGAGCGAGCCCGCCAATGGGGTGTACGCCGAATCCGCGTGACGGTCTGGCAATACGCCGACGGCCTTCCGCCGGACAACCCCCGCAAACTCCGCTGATCAACACTCAGAATCCGCTGCGGATCCCGTGCGGGTATCGGTGTGCGCGCCCCTCGCGATATCCCGTCGCGGGCGTGGAATGCGGCGCCTCACGGGCTACCTAAGCGAGCCCGGACCTCATGCAAGAACCCGACCCGAACGAGGGGCCGGGCGGCATCGATCCCGCTACGCTTGGTCGATCTTCGAATTTGAGGAGCCACCTGATGCCAGTCCGAACTGTGTACACCGCCAAGATCGACCACATCCAGATCATGGATGAGCACGGAGTCGTCGACGAGAAACTCGCGCACGGCACGCTCTCCGATCAGGAAGTGCTGGAACTCTACAAATACATGTGCAAGTGCCGAGCTCTCGATGAGACGGCCTTCAAACTCCAGCGATCCGGCCGCATGGGCACGTATCCCCAGAACAAAGGCCAGGAGGCCGCGGCGATCGGCGCGGGCTACGCCCTTCAGCGCGGCGTGGACTGGCTGGTTCCCTGCTACCGCGAGAACGCCGCGCTGTGGATGCACGGCCTGCCCATGCACTATGTGCTGCTGCATTGGATGGGTGACGAGCGGGGCAACCAGATCCCCGAGGGCGTCTGCATGACGCCCCTGTGCATCCCCATCGGCACGCAGATGCTGCACGCCACGGGAATCTCGTGGGCCTTCAAGATCCGCAACGAGCCCAAAATCGCCGCGACGTTCTTCGGCGACGGCGCGACGAGCGAGGGTGACTTCCACGAGGCGATGAACTTCGCGAGCACATTCCAGACCCCCACGATCTTCTTCTGCCAGAACAACCACTGGGCGATCTCTGTGCCCCGCGAGAGCCAGATGAACAGTGAAACCGTGGCCCAGAAGGCGCTCGCATACGGCATGCCCACGGTGCAGGTAGACGGCAACGACCTGCTGGCGGTGTACAAGGTCACCAAAGAGGCGGCGGACCGCGCCCGCGCGGGCGGGGGCCCCTCGTTCATCGAGGCCGTGACCTACCGCCTGGCAGACCACACGACCGCGGACGATGCCCGCCGCTACCGCGATCCGAAGGAAGTCGAAGCCTGGCAGGGCAAAGACCCCGTCATCCGTCTGCGCAAGTATCTCACAGCCCGTTCTCTCTGGACCGACGAGCAGCAGGCGTCGCTCGACGAAGAGGCAAAGATCATGGTGACCGATGTCATCAGGGCCGCCGAGGGAATCGCCAAGCCGACGACGGACGACATCTTCGATTACACCTACGCCACGTTGCCGCCCGAACTGGAAGTGCAGAAGCGCACGCTTCGCACCCACAGCCTGGGGCAATACCCCGAGCAGGCCGCGCTCTCGTCCGTCCGCTGATCTCGACGGCGCACGCGCCACAACCCCGACGTGCCCCGCAAGGGCCGACCCCCGCTCACGACCCGACACAGAACCACGATCATGACAACCACCCAAGCACACGCCGCGTTCAACCCCAAACTCCGTCGGCGCACCGACGACGAGACCGGACAGGCTCTGGTCGAGTGCAATCTGGTCGAATCGATCACGCTCACCCTGGCGCAAGAGATGGACCTCGACGACCGCGTCGTCTGCCTCGGCGAGGATGTCGGCGTGAACGGCGGCGTCTTCCGCGCCACCGACGGCCTGCACGCGCGTTTCGGCGGGTCGAGGGTCTTCGATACCCCGCTCTCCGAATCCGGCATCATGGGCGCGGCGATCGGCCTGGCGATGGGCGGCATGCGCCCCATCCCTGAGATTCAGTTCGAGGGGTTCCTCGGCCCGGCCTACGACCAGCTCGTCAACCACGCCGCCCGTTACCGCACGCGCAGCCGCGGCGCCATCACCATCCCCATGGTCGTTCGTGTGCCCGTCGGCGGCGGCATCCACGCCCCCGAACTTCACAGCGACAGCCCTGAGGCCATCTACGCTCACCAGCCGGGCCTGAAAGTCGTCATGCCGTGCACTCCCTCGGACGCCAAAGGCCTTCTCGCCGCGGCCATTGAAGACCCGGATCCGGTCGTCTTCTTTGAGCCCAAGCGGGTCTACCGGCTTCCCACGCGTGAATGGCTGCAGGAAGACCGCTACACCATCCCCATCGGCCAGGCCAAAGTCATCACCGAAGGCACCGACCTCACGCTCATCTCATGGGGCGCGAGCGTCTACCAGTGTCTCGAAGCCCTCGACACCCTTCCCGAAGACATCAGCGTCGAACTGATCGACCTTCGGACCATCTCCCCGCTCGACCGAGACACCCTCATTCAGAGCGTGCAGAAGACCGGCCGCTGCGTGATTGTGCACGAAGCGCCCAAGACGATCGGGCTGGGGGCCGAGATCTCCTCGATCATCCAGGAGCACTGTTTCCTCTACCTCAAGTCTCCTGTGCAGCGCGTCGCGGGTTTCGACACCATCATGCCCTACTACAAACTCGAGCTCGACTACCTCCCCAACGCCTCGCTCGTCTCCGAGGCCGTCCGCCAGACCATGGCGTACTGAACCCTGTGCCCCTGAACACACCGCCGCGGGGTCATACCCTTGGCCCCAGCCGGCGCGGCGTGACTTCTCCCGCTCCGATTCTCTTTCGAACTTTCTCACCCCTCCCAGAGGTACCCAAGAGATCATGGCCCACGCAACCTCCTCTGATCCCAACGTTTTCATCCTCCCCGACCTTGGCGAGGGTGTTCACGAGGCCGAACTGATCAAGTGGCGCGTTCAAGTTGGCCAGGAGATCAAAGAACTCGACATCCTCGCCGAGATGGAAACAGACAAGGCCGTGGTCGAAGTGCCCAGCCCCCGCGCCGGCGTGATCAAGCAACTCCACGGCAATGAGGGCGAGATCCTTCACGTCGGCAACGTGCTGGTTTCCTACGAAGGCGGCGCGGCTACTCCCCAAGCCACGCCCGCCCCGACACCCGCGAAGGCCAAGCACGAACCCAAACCCTCTGCGATCGACCTCGAAGAGCCGCCGGCAGAACGGGAAGACGCCGGCACCGTCGTTGGTTCACTCAGTTCCTCCCCCGCGGTCGCCCAGCCCGGCAAGGCCCTGGCTACCCCAGCGGTGCGACGGCTGGCCAAGGAACTCGGCATCAACATCGATGCTGTGCAGGGCACGGGCATCGGCGGCCGAGTGACCGAGAAAGACGTGCGAGCGACGGGCAAATCTGCGCCGGCCCCGAAGGCCCCCGCGGCGGCCAAGCCCGCCGGCCGTCCTCAGCCCCAGACGCCGGCAGCGCCCGAGATTGATTTTTCGGCCGCAACGCGCTCACTGCCCCGCGCCGGCGGGGACGACACCACCCGGCTGCCGTTCCGCGGCGTGAGGCGCACAATCGCCAACCGCCTTCGCGAGAGCATGAACCAGGCGGTGCACTTCACGGTGATGGACGAAGCAGACGTGAGCGGGCTCGACGCGCTCCGCAAGCGGCTGGCCTCGGCGAGCGGCGAAAAGGTCTCGCTTCTTCCCTTCGTGGCCAGCGCGGTCTGCCGGGTGCTGGGCAACGAAAAGTTCCGAGCCTTGAACGCGACCGTAGACGAGAAGCCGGGCGACGCCGCGTATGAAGCCTCTATCGTTCAGCACCGCGGGGTGCACCTTGGCATCGCGACAGACACCGACAACGGCCTGATGGTGCCTGTGATCCCCGAAGCCGACCGACTCGGTGTGCTTCAGATCGGCAGGGCCATCACACAGGTCGCCGAGCAGGCCCGGGCCCGCACCATCTCCCGCGACCAACTCACCGGTTCAACATTCACCATCAGCAATGTCGGCAGCCATGCCGGACGATTCGCGACGCCGGTGATCAACTACCCCGAGGTCGGCATTCTTGCCGTGGGCCGAGCGCGGGAAGGCATGGTCGTCAACAAGGGCACATTCCGCGTTGGTCTGCTGCTGCCGCTGAGCCTGGCCTGCGACCACCGCGTGGTCGACGGGGCGACTGCCGCCCTGGCATTGGCCGAAATCGTGCGGCTGCTCCAAACCGAGGCAGAGAGCCTCATGAGCCCGGCCCGGGGTTGATGCCCCGATCCGTCACCCAGTCTTGACGACTCCATGACACTCGCGGGAGGGGGCGATGCTGCAACCCAAAGGGCAGGAACTCGCGAGGGTCGTCCTTTGGGGTTCGTTGCTGGCCTGTTCGTGGACGTGGTGCATCGGCATGTACCTGCCGGTGCTGCTGATCCGTGACTACGGCCCGCTTTCCTACCTGCTCTTCATCCTGCCCAATGTCATCGGCGCGAGTTTCATGGGCATCAGGCTGTTCAAGGATGGCGCGAGCGCCGCGTACGTGAGCGCCCACCACACCGCCTGCCGCGCGTTTTCTGTGGTCACCATGGGTTTTCAAGTCTTCTTCGCCCTGTGGCTGCTCAATACCTATGGCGGAACGATCGCGGAGCGCGTGGGGGGCTTTGCGCTCTTCCTTGCGCCGTACATGCTGATGAACCCCTCGCGAGCGAACGTGGCGCTCACGGCCGGGGCCGCCGTGGTTTTCTACTCGATCGCCACAACCCTCTTCGCCACATCGCTGGGTGCTACCCCCCCCCCGCCACACTCAAGGGTGGCCTTCGATGCTGCGGGCCTGTCGGGCCTTGGGTTGGTCTGCGCCCTTGGGTTTCTGGCGTGTCCGCAACTTGATCTCACCTTCCATGCGGTGCGTCAACGGCTCGCGGGCGCACCGGGCAACGCGGCGTTTGCGATCGGCCTCGGGGCCATTTTCCCGCTTCTTGTTCTGGCGACGTTCTTTTATGCCCCCGCGATTCTGCATCACCCTTCCGGCCAGTCAGCCATGCCCGGGCTTGCACCAAAGTTCGTCCTGGCTCACATGCTCTTGCAACTGGGCCTCACCACCGGCCTGCACGCGTGGGCGCTGCGCCGCGAGGCGAGCGTCAGGGGAGAAGTGCTCGTCACCGCTGCCTTGGCCCTTGGCGCGGTGCTGTGGGTGATTCCGATGCCCTTCTATGCCAGGCTCAGCGGCGAGGAACTCGTGTACCGGGGTGTGATGGTTTTCTATGGCCTGATCTTCCCCGCGTACATCCTCACCTGCGCTCGGCCGTTGACCCAGCAACAGCACGCCCCCGGCAGACGCTCCCTGCTTCTGTGCGGGCTGGCCGTCGTCGCGGCGGCGCCGTTTTTCTGGCTGGGTTTCATCGAACGCCGTTCCGGGTGGCTCATCGTCGGTGTGGGCATCGTTGCCGCCGCGGGCGCCGCCGCAGGCCGTTGGAAGCCCGCGATGCCCGACGCCCGTCCGGGCCTCTCGCTGTGAATTCCGCGGCGGCGTGCGAAGGCGCGTTGAACCTGCAACAATCAACGCTTGGGCGCAGGGCGTGGCGTGAGCCACGAAATGCCCGGCAGATCGTGCGGAGGTCGGCTCATGGATGAGTCGCAACTTGTCACCAATACGAGCCTTCGGGGCCGATAGAACACGGAATGTTCGCCATGTCCAGGAAAGCAAAGTCTGCCCGTGACGGGCGCTCCGGCCGGGTGCTGCGAATCGCCGGGCTCACGCTGTTGATCGCGGTGTGGGCCTTTGTGCTCGCCAGCATGGTGGGCTTCCACGCCTCAGACCCGCCGTCGCACCTTGTCTGGCCGGCCAACAGCCCCGTGCTGAACTGGTGCGGCACGCTCGGCGCCGCCGTGGCCTATCACACCTTCAAACTCTTCGGCTATTCGGCGTGGGTGCTGGCGGTCTGCATCACCATGGGCCTGTTCTCCGCGGCGGTGGGCCGCAGCGTGCAGCACGCGCTGGTTCGGCTGGTGGGCGCCGTCATGCTCGCCGGAGGGTTGGCCGGCCTGAACGCGCTGCTGATTCCCTCCTTCTCGCCGATGATCGATCTGGCGGGCGGGACCGTAGGGACCGTAGCCGTCGCTGAACTCATCGAACGATTCGGCTCGGTTGGCACGGCCCTCACCCTGGCCGTGATCGCCCTGGTCGGCGCTGTCGTCGCCATGGACGAATGGGTCATCGCCTTCTTCGGCTGGACCATCCGCGTGACGCGCGACCACGGCGTGCCCGCGGCCAAGGTCGCGGGTGCCGCAGCCGGAGACGCGGCCACGCAGGTGGGCAGCAGCGTTGCCACGGCGGGCGCGGGTGTTCTGAGCCGCGCCTGGAAAGGGCTGCTGGCCTTTGTCGCACCTTCACGGCGCAAACCCATACGGCTGACCGACGTGGACGACGAAGAACTCTCCCCCGCCAAGACCCGCCGGCGTGCGAAGGAAAAGGCGGCCAAACTCGCCTCGGCGCCCGGGGCCGAAATCCCAGACCCCGATGCGCCCACCCGGGATGGCGTCGCGGACGACTCGAACGACCCGGCCGAAGCGGAGGATGCCCAGGGCGTCGAGGTGAAGCCAACCCGCCAGAAAGGCAAGCCTGCGAAGGCTGGCTCACAGCCCGCGCCGACCGCTGAGGAGCCACAGGAGGAAAGCGAAGAAGAGGACATCCCCGGGGCGCCGCAGGTCTTCGACAGCGACGCGCTGCGAGAGAAGATGTCCAAACTCCCCATCATCTTCGGCCAGCAGAACAAGCGTGTCGCCACCGAGGCCGACCTGGCGGCGATGCAGACGCTCGGCGAGACCGTTGGGGATGAACCCGAGAAACCCTACAAGTTCCCGCCGCTCGACCTGCTCGAACCGCCGGAAGAGAACTTCTCGGCGACCCTGCAGGCCCACGTTGAAGAACAGGGTGCCTCGCTCATGGCCTCGCTCAACGAGTACCGCATCGACGGCAAAGTGGTTGATGCCGAGAGCGGACCCGCCGTGACCATGTACAACATCAAGTTGGCGCCGGGCACCAAGGTGGCGCAACTCTCCGCCGTGCAGAGCGACATCGCCCGCTCGCTCAAGGCCGTGAACATCCGCATCGTGGCGAACACGGCCGGGCGAGACACCATCGGGGTGGAGGTTCCCAACCAGACGCGCGAGAAGGTTCGCCTCAAGGAACTCATGGGGCACACCGAGATCTACACCAAGATGAAACTGCCGATGTTCCTGGGCAAGGACGCCGGCGGCCAGCCGCTCATTCACGACCTGGCCAAAATGCCCCACATGCTCATCGCGGGCACAACCGGCAGCGGCAAGAGCGTGTGCATGAACACCATCATCATGGGGTTCCTCTACACCAAGCACCCCAGCGAACTCAAACTCGTGCTTGTCGACCCCAAGATGGTCGAGATGTCCCAGTTCAAGGACATCCCCCACCTCATGTGCCCCGTGGTGACGGAGATGCCCCGCGCCGCGGCCATTCTCGAATGGGCCTGCAACAAGATGGAAGAACGCTACGCCACCCTGCAAGAGGCGGGCTGTCGTGACATCGCCAGTTACAACGAACTCACCTGGGAAGAACTCAAGGATCGCCTGAACCCCGGCACGCCCGAGGAAGAAGCCCGCATCCCCCGGAAACTTCCCTACATCGTCATCGTCATCGATGAACTCGCCGACCTCATCATGACCAACCGTGAGGTCGAGGGCTCGATCATCCGCATCGCCCAGAAGGCACGCGCCGTGGGCATCCACCTGATCCTCGCCACCCAGCGCCCGCAGCGCGAGGTGGTCACCGGGTTGATCAAGGCCAACATGCCCGCTCGCCTCACCTTCAAGGTCGCCAGCGGCATGGACAGCCGCATCGTGCTCGACCAGAAGGGCGGCGAACTGCTGCTCGGCCAGGGCGACATGCTCTTCCTCACCCCGTCCTCATCGCAGATCGTGCGTTCGCAGGGCACGCTGGTGGACGACCGTGAGATCCGTCGCGTGGTGAAGTTCATGCGTGAGGTCGCCGCGCCCAGTTTCGAGCGCAGCCTCATGCAACTGCGCAGCAACGACTCGGACGAGCAGCGGCTTGCCGACAGCCTCAACAACTCATCAGCCTCGCTCGAAGCCGCCAAAGAAGACCCCCTCTTCAACCGGGCCGTGGAGATCGTGCTGGAGACCAAGCGTGGCAGCGTCTCGCTGCTGCAGCGCCGCCTGGCCATCGGCTATACCCGCGCCAGCAGGCTCATCGACCTCATGGGGATCGCCGGCATCATCTCCGATCACAAGGGCTCGGTGGCTCGAGACGTGCTCATCACGCTTGACGAGTGGCAGGCGATGCTCCAGATCATGCACGAACAGGCCAAGGCTCAGGGCATCGAACTGCCCAACGCCGACGGCCCATCCCCGGAGCAGATCTCGCTCTTTCAAGCCGAGACCGCCGCGGCAGAGGCCGAAACAACCGACGAGAACGACTCTGACGACGATTCGCAGGAGCCTGATGAAGAGGATGACAGCGATGGCCCGGCGGCCGAGGACGAGCCCGAGGATGATTCCGATGACCCGCCTTTCATCGCCACGCCGACGCAACCTCGCCGCACACCGCACGCTTGAAAGTTGGTTTCATTCCCGGTCGATGGCGCCGTGGGCCTGCCGCCTCAGCAGGTAGATGAACACCGGCGCACCGGCCACGGCGGTGAGCACCCCGATTGGCAACCGGCCGCTGGGCAGGTTGATGGCTCGCACGAAAGCATCTGCCCCAACGATGATGGCGGCACCCAGCAATGCCGACGCCGGCGTCACCCACCGATGATGAGGCCCAACCAACGCCCTCGCCGCGTGAGGGCACATGAGCCCCACAAACGCGATCGGCCCCGCCAGCACCACAGCCCCGGCGGTCAGTAGCCCCGCGCCGATGAACAGCGCCCGCTGCACCACCGCAACATTCACTCCCACGCTCGCTGCCTCATCTTCTGAAAGCGTCACTGCGTCGAGCGTGTCGCCCCGCAGGCATCCGATGGCCGCGCCACAGGCGACGATGACCGCCGCGATGCCCAGTTCCATCGCCGACACGTCCTCCCGGAGCGATCCGAGCAGCGCCCGCTCCGCCGCGGCCGCCAGTTGAATGGGCATCAACTGCCGCAGGAGCATCGTGCCCGCGGCACAGATCATGCCCACCGCTACCCCCGTGAGCACCAGAAGCACAGGATCGAGCATTCCTCTGCGGCGGGCGAGCGAATACGTGAGCGCCAGGGCGGCCGAGGCCCCCAGCGCGGCCGCGCCGGTGCAGAACCCCGCGGCCCACAACCCCCCGGCCCCAAGGCCCGCCGCGCCCGCATAGATCGACGCGGTCACGGCTAAACCCGCCCCTGAGGCCAGCCCGAGCAGGTCGGGCGAGGCCAGCGGGTTGCGCACCAGCACCTGCAGGAAGACCCCACCCACCGCCAACGATGCGCCGACAACCGCGCCGCTCATGATCCGCGTGAGACGGATCGAGCGGATGGCCCCGTCAGAGAGCGCCTCGACCCCGCCGACCACGAATCTCGCAACCACCACCACCGCAACCAGCCCTGTCAGGGCGAGCAAGGCCCAAACGGCCCGGGTAGGGGTTGACGCGGATTCTGCCATGGTGTGGGGCCAGCGTAGTAGCCCGATATGGTTGATTCTGCGCGGCACTGGGAGGGAGTTTCCGCCGTTCGCGATATGTACGCGCCTACGCTTGATTCCCGCCAGCGAGAGGGCCTTACTGGCGGTTGAATGGAGCATGATCCCTTGGCGAAGAACTCATTCCGCTGCAAACTGGTGACCCCTTCTGCCGCGCTGGTAGACGGCGCGGTGACGTACGCCTCGGTGCCCGCGTGGGACGGCCTGATGGGCTTCCTTCCCGACCGCGCTCCGTTTATGGGCAAACTGGGAATCGGCGAACTTCGGCTGGACATGGCGGACACCGAAAAAGGCGAAGGCGGCAGCCGGTCGTTCCTGGTTGACGGTGGGTTTGTCCGCATGTCCGGCGACGTGCTCACCATCCTCGCGGAGCGTGCAATCCCCGGTGAGCAGATCACCCCGACAGACGCTCAGGCCGAAGCCGCGCTTGCTGCACAAGAGAAGGACGCCGGCAAGCGTGCGGCGGCCAACGCCCGTGCCGCGGCCATGCAGCGCATGGCTCGCACGCGCACCGCGATCTGATTTCCCATCCACCGGCACCGCCGCTGCGGATCGGCCCCTGGGGCCGCGGGTGTCGCGTGGGCTTGTCACAGAGCGAGACGTGCTTTAATCGGCGTGCCGAGACTCCCGCAAGGGGTTTTGTCCTCCATCGATCGAGTTTTTTCCCACCGAAACTTGCCGCGATGTCGCATGGAGTGGGGTGGCAAAGACATACTGGATTGAGCCTGATACTTCGGACTCAGGTGATCCAGCGCGAGGATTCGCGAGGCGGGCCGGAGGAGACCCGCTTCGCGCATTCTCTCTCTGTGTGAGTGCCCGGGGTGCGAAACCACCCGGGCACTTCTTTCGTTGAAGTGCGCCCCGGCGGCCCGCGGACATGCTTCAGCGTGCCTCGTTCGCCCGTTCGATTTCGGCCCAGAGCAGGTCGGCATAACCACAGTCGATAGCCTCGCCCAGGACGGGGCCGAACTCGGCCCGCAACTTCGCCAGCTCGGCGTGCCCCTGGGCCTCGGTGTGCGTGCGTGTGACGGGGAACTCAAACTCGATGAAGGTTCCCAGGTTTTCGACGACATCCAGATGGATACGGGTGTTGCCCAGCAGAAACAACTCTCGCTTCTTCTTCACGCGCACCCATTCCGGGAGTGACGCCTGCCCGAACTTGGCCAACGCGCTTCCCTCGTCATATATCGAGAAATCACTGCGCTTGGGCGCGGACTGATGGGGCCGCTCGTAGAAGATGAACTCCGTGGGTTCGCCGCGGGTCTCTCGTTTTTTCAACTTGCCGGCCGCCACGCGGTAGTAGGTGTCGGTCTGCTCCAGGAGCCCCACCCGGCCGGCCCCGAGTTTTCGGCACACCTCGCGCGCGATGGGCAGGTCACGCAGTTCTGATTTGTACTCGATGTTCTTCATGGTGTTGTCGCGGGGTGGCGGTGAGTCGCAGGCGCCGCGTCGGTTTGTGCTCTCGGCGAGTTCACGCCACTTCTTCCTGATGCACCGCCGCCCATTCGATCACCGATCCTGGACCAGATCGGCCGCCAGACAAGCGTATAGAGCGCCAGGCACGCGCCGGTCGCCAAGAGGCATGAGGTCAACGCCTTGAGCCACAACGGCACGGGAACCCCGTAGAGCGCGACCTGGACCAGCCCCACAAATGGCGGGTGGACCACGTAGATCCAGTAGGCTCGATCGGCGAAGTATCTCACCACGCCGCCCTGCTTGGCCGGGCGACAGCGCAACCCCCACGAGATGCACACCGCGATCATGCCCCAGGTGAAAAGCGAGGTTGCGGCGCGTTCACCATCGAAGCCACGCATGATGCCGCTGGGGGTTCTTCCCTCATACAAAGCCGCGGCGACCACGACGAAGGCGATCGTTGCCGTGCACCCGGCGGCCACGGCGACGCTCGCCTCGCGCCATTTGGCGATCGAGCCGCTGACCAGCCACCCGGCGAGGTAAAACCACCCGTGGTAGACAAACTCGGCCCCCCTGGGCCAGAACCAGTTGTGGAACTCGGTCAATGGCCTTGGGTCAACCGCGATCACCGTCGATGTCGGCAACGCCAGGAGCAGAATGACGGCGATGGGGTGCAGGCGACCAACGGCACGCCTGACCCACCCCGGCGTGCGTAGAAGCCCGGAAAACGCCGCGGCGATCAGGCTGAAGATGAGCAGGTATTGAAGGAACCAGAGGTGTGCGAACCCATACAGGTCTTGCTGAAGCCCGTGCTCAAAGCGCACGTGCATGATGTGGGCGGGCTCGGCCAGCCCGGATCGCACCCAGCCCCACGCCCACACAAGATACATCGCCGGCATCACCACGGTGAAAAGGCCAACGATCAACGGAAGGCCAAGCCTCACGAGCCGCTGACGGGCAAACCCCATTGCGCCCCTGCGGGCGAGGGAGCGCGGCGCGAGCAGGCCCGCGATGAAGAAGAAGAGCGGCACCCGGAATCCGTGGATCCACCAATACAGCCCGTCGAGCGTCCACCCTCCGTCGGTCTCGCGCACCGCCCACAAGAGGTGAGGAACAGGGTCACGCAGGTACGGAACCAGGCCGTGCAACAGCACACCCAGCAGCATGGCGCCTGCCCGAAGGGTGTCGAGCGATCTGAGGTTCGCTGCCTCTTGAATCGTTGGCGTCGGCATCGCTGTCACGTGCCTGAAGGTAGGAGCATCGGCGCGATGCCGTAGACGTTTCCCCCTTGGGGGCGCTACGCTGGCGCATGAGCAACCCAGAAGAAGTTCTGAAGCAGAAAGGCCTTGTCCTTCCTCCCGCGCCCGCCCCCGTCGCCGCGTATATCCCGTGGCGGCGAAGCGGCAATCTTCTCTACATCTCGGGTCAGATCCCCATGCGCAGCGGCTCGCTGGTGGCCAAAGGTGCCGTGCCCGGGCAGGTATCGATGGAGCAGGCCCAGGAGTGCGCGGTGCAGTGCACCCTGAACGGGCTGGCGGTGGCCAAGGCCGCGCTGGGTGACATCGACAAGATCCGCCAGGTCGTGCGCGTCGGGGTGTTTGTGTGCAGCGATCCGGGGTTCTACGAGCAACCCAAAGTGGCCAACGCGTGTTCTGAACTGCTTGTCAGCGTGCTCGGCGAGCGCGGCAAACACGCTCGTGCCGCCGTGGGATCTGTGGCGCTGCCCCTTGGCTCGCCTGTCGAGATCGAGTTTCTCTTCGAGGTCGAGTGACGCTCAGCCGCCGAAGGCCTTGCGGTAGTCGGCCAGGAACTTGCTCAAACCGCTGTCGGTCAGCGGGTGCTTCATGCACTGGGTGATGACCGACAGCGGACAGGTCGCCACGTCCGCACCGATGAGGGCGCACTGCAACAGGTGCTGTGGGTGACGAACACTGGCCGCGAGAATCTTGGTCTTGAGCCCGTAGTTGTCGTAGATCTGCCGGATCTCGCGGATGAGGTTCATCCCGTCCTGGCCGATATCGTCGAGCCGGCCGATGAACGGGCTCACCAGAAACGCCCCGGCACGCGCCACCATGAGCGCCTGAAGCGACTGGAAGCACAACGTCATGTTCGTGCGGATGCCCTTGTCCGACATGGTGCGGCAGGCCTTGAGCCCCTCGATCGTGCAGGGCAACTTCACCACAATGTTGGGCGCGATCTTGGAACGCTCCATGCCTTCTTCGAGCATGCCTTCATACGAGGTCGCGATGACCTCGGCCGAGACGGGGCCCTGCACCACGCGGCAGATTTCCGAAAGCCTCGCGCCGTAATCCACGCCCTCTTTCGCGATCAGCGTCGGGTTGGTCGTCACCCCGTCGAGCACGCCCATGTCGTGCGCCTGCTTGATCTCGTCAATGTTCGCCGTATCGATGTAGAGTTCCATGGCGGCTAGGGTACAGCAGCGTGACAGGGGCAGCGGCTGTTCGTGCCCAATGTCCGGGTTTTCTCATTTTTTTGTCATTGTGTTATAGGACCTTTAGCCCCCTCTTTGGCATCCAGATCGGGGCACGCTGCCTCCCGTGGTGCAAAATCCACACGATTCAACACCCTTACGCGACCCTTCCCCGCAATAACCCCTTGCAGACTTCGTTGAAAATCGAGACAATGCGGATGGAGCGTTCGCTCCATCGATTTCGCGATGAACGCCCGCTCGCGGCAGCATCCCGGCCATCCCCGGGAGCAAGGAGTACAGGCATGACGAATCCACTTCGCTTGGTACGACGTCTGTGTACCGTGGCATTGGCCGCGTGCGCGGCGTTGCTCTTTTCGCCCGCAACCGCGAGTGCCCAAACAACGGGTGCGTGCTGTGTTCGTACGAACACCGGAACGATCCAGTGCGTTGTGGTAAGCCCCGAAATGTGCCGCGAACGGAACGGCATCTATCGTGGCGACGGCACAACCTGCACCAACACGACCTGCGCCCTCACCCCGTCCTCAGGCGCGTGCTGCATCCGCACTTCCACCGGGGCAATCCAGTGCATCGTGACCTCCGAAGCCATCTGCCGCGAACGCGAAGGTGTCTACCGCGGCAACGGCACGACATGCACAGACAACGCCTGCCCGCAGCCCACCCCCACAGGCGCGTGCTGCGTGCGCACGGCGACCGGCGCGATTCAGTGCGTGGTTACCACCGCGGCCATCTGCCGCGAACGCGAAGGTGTCTACCGCGGCAACGGCACGACATGCACAGACAACGCCTGCCCGCAGCCCACCCCCACGGGCGCGTGCTGCGTGCGCACGGCCACAGGCACCATTCAGTGCGTGGTCACCACCGCGGCCATCTGCCGCGAACGCGAAGGTGTCTACCGCGGTAACGGCACGACATGCACCGACAACGCCTGCCCGCAGCCCACCCCCACAGGCGCGTGCTGCGTGCGCACGGCGACCGGCACCATTCAGTGTGTAGTCACCACCGCGGCCATCTGCCGCGAACGCGAAGGTGTCTATCGCGGCAATGGCACGACGTGCACCAATACGACGTGCGCGATTTCTGCCCCGACCGGTGCGTGCTGCGTGCGCACCGACGCCGGGATCCGCTGCGTTGTGACCTCTGCAGAATCCTGCCGGGAGCATGGCGGGGTATTCCGCGGGCCGAACACCACCTGCACCGATGATGCCTGCCCGCAGCCCACCCCCACGGGCGCGTGCTGCGTGCGCACGGCGACCGGCACCATTCAGTGCGTGGTCACCACCGCGGCCATCTGCCGCGAACGTGGCGGGGTCTTCAGGGGCGACGGCACGGTGTGCACCAATACGACGTGCGCGATTTCTGCCCCGACCGGTGCGTGCTGTGTGCGCACCGACGACGGGATCCGCTGCGTTGTGACCTCTGCAGAATCCTGCCGGGAGCATGGCGGGGTATTCCGCGGGCCGAACACCACCTGCACCGACAACGCCTGCCCGCAGCCCACCCCCACGGGCGCGTGCTGCGTGCGCACGGCGACCGGCACCATTCAGTGCGTGGTCACCACCGCGGCCATCTGCCGCGAACGGGGCGGGGTCTTCAGGGGCGACGGCACGGCCTGTGGAAACGATATCTGCAGCCGGCCTGTTCCTACCGGGGCGTGCTGCATCCGCACACCCAACGGTGTCACATGCGTCGTGACCACGGCCCAGGTGTGCCGTGAACGTGATGGCGTCTTCCGCGGGGATGGCTCTGCATGCACCCCCAACTCGTGCCCGCGGCCGGACCTGCGCGGTGCCTGCTGCGTTCGCACCGACAACGGTGTGGTGTGTGTGGTGACCTCGGTTGAAGTGTGCCGCGAACGGGGCGGGGTCTTCCGCGGCCCGGGCAGCGACTGCGCCGAGGGCGCCTGCCGCGACACCCGTCCGCAGACCGGTGCCTGCTGCCTGGCAACAGGCCAGTGCGTTGTGACTGTTGCGGAGCGTTGCAAGACCGTCGGCGGCACCTATGGCGGCGACGGCACCACATGCCGCGACGCGAAGTGCGAGCAGCCCACAGGGGCCTGCTGCATCCGAACCGGCGACGGCGTGATCTGTGCTGATCTCACACTGGCCGAGTGCCGCCAGCGGGGCGGGGTCTTCCGTGGGTTCGACACCGATTGCAAGACCACCGGGTGCCGCCCGGCGGGTTGCCCGTGCGACTGGAACGGCGACGGCGTGCTTGACCGTGACGATGTGAACGCGTTCCTCGAGGACTACCTCGCCGGCGATGCCGACTTCAACAGCGACGGCACGACCGATCCCTCCGATCTGCGTGCGTTCATCGAGTGCTACCAGAGCGGCTGCTGAAAAGCCGCGGCGTCACCGGCGGGCATGGCCCGCCATCACCCAACACTTTGAAGCGCCCGGGCTGCTCGTGGCCCGGGCGTTTTCTTTTGGCTGCTCGCGAGACGGCATATCGCCAAGGCGGCGATCGTCACCCCCCGGCGAGACTGGGCGACGCCGCGCAGAGGCGATTAGGCTTCTCGCATGGGCAGGTCGGCCTCGCCCAGGAGGTTGAAGTCTTTGCGCCTGAGAATCTGGCCCGCGAGGATCATGTCATCGACCGCCAGCGCGATCGTGGGCGTGCCGCAGGTGCGCATCATCAGCGGATAGGCGAACTGGATCGAGAGTTCGGCGCTGAGCAGGCACACACACATGCTCGACAGGGTGTGGCGGCCGCTGATCTCGACCACGAGCACCTCACGCTGGCTGAATGGCAGGTTCTCGTTCTGCAGAATCTTCACCGCGCCCTGGGCGTTGCTGGTGATCAACCGAACAACCGCATGATCGCTGGCCTCGTGCACCGAGATGGCGCAGATATGAACCGGCGAACCGTCGAACGCTTCGACAAGGTCGAAGAGTTTGCCGACTTTGTTTGTGAGAAAGACGCTGAACTGGGTCACAGTCGGCGGTGAATACCCGCGTGTGGTCTCCAGCGGTGAAGAGGCTTGGCTCATGCCAGTTTCGTCCTGAACCCGACCCGTTCGATCTGCTCGCGTCTCGCGTGAAACCCAGCGGCTGCACGTGCACGCGAAGTCTCCGAACCCGGAGCCTACACAAGAGGATAGCGAGAAACGCCCGCCGTTGCAAGCCTGATTTCACGGCGACCCGTACCCCGGGGGTATG
This sequence comes from Phycisphaeraceae bacterium, assembly GCA_019636615.1. GTDB lineage: Bacteria > Planctomycetota > Phycisphaerae > Phycisphaerales > UBA1924 > UBA2402. The sequence goes on from JAHBXF010000002.1 coordinate 715,662, forward strand.
ATCGGCCCGTCCTGCGGTTGTGCCGCGTGGACGGGCAACGTTTCTGAAAGCACCCTCCGCTCCTCGTCATCCTCCATGAAGGAAACGCCAGCATGGCCATCTTTGCCGCGTCGTCTGCATCCGCCCGTGGGCTCGGCGTTACGGCCGCCTGCGTGGCAGCCTGTGCCGCCTCGACCATAGCCCAGCCGCCGCTGGGATATTACCGGCAGCCTACGTTGCGGGGTGACCTCTTGATCTTTGTCGCCGAGGGTGATCTGTGGAAGGTCTCGCTCCAGGCGGCATTGTCACCAACCGGCGCCACGGCCACACGCCTGACCACCCATCCGGGCGATGAAACATTTCCGAGACTCTCCCCGGATGGGTCGAGCGTCGCCTTTATGGCTCAATATGAAGGCCCTACCGAGGTGTACGCCATGCCGACCACGGGGGGCCTGCCCACCAGGCTCACCTACGACGGCAGCGGAGGGCGGGGCGAGGGCGTGATCGGGTGGACGCGCCAGCAGCCGGCGAGGGTCATCGCGGCGACGAACCGCTTTTCGACACTCCCCTCCACCCAGTTAAGCCTGATCGACGTTGAAACCCGCGCCCGCGAACTGCTCCCGCTCGCGCAAGCGGCCGATGGCGACTTCGACGAGCGAGGCACGCTGTATTTCACCCGGCTTCCCTTCCAGGGCAGCCAGACCAAGCGGTATCAGGGCGGCACCGCGCAGCAGGTCTGGAAGTTCTCGCCCGGTGATGCCGAGGCCACGCTGCTGACGGGTGACTTTCCCGGAACCAACGCGGTTCCCATGTGGTGGCAGGGCCGGGTCTACTTCCTCTCAGACCGTGACGGCACCATCGAGATCTGGTCGATGAAGCCGGATGGTTCGGACAAGCGGCAGGAATCATCGCACGGCAACGAACCCGGCGAGCGCGATCTGGCCACCTTCCTGGATGTGCGCGGGCCAGCCATGGATGAAGGCCGGATCGTGTACCAGTTCGGGGCCGACCTGAGACTCCATGACCTGGCCGCCCAATCGGGGACGACGCTGCGCATCACGCTCGACTCCGACTTTGATCAACTGCGCGAGAAGTGGGTGAAGAAGCCCATGGATTTTCTTTCCTCTGTCCGCATCGCGCCGGACGGGCAACGTGTGGTGATGACGGCGCGGGGGCAGGTCTTTGTGGCTCCCCGGCAGCAAGGGCGGCTGGCGGAGGCCGCGCGGGGGGCGGATGTTCGCTACCGAGATGCGCAGTTCATGCCGGATGGAAAGAGCCTTCTGGCGCTCTCGGATGAATCGGGCGAAGTCGAGGTGTGGACGCTGTCGCCGGACGGCACCGAGGAGCGCACGCAGCGCACCACCAACGGCGATGTCCTGCGCTGGGCGGCACACCCGAGCCCTGATGGCCGCTGGGTGGCCCACCACGACAAGAACCACCGCCTGTACGTGCTCGACATGACAACGGGCGAAAGCCGGCTTGTTGAGCAGAACGACTGGGATGGTTACGGTGAGATGTCGTGGTCAAGCGACAGCCGCTGGCTCGCGTTCACTTCGATCGCGGACAACACCAATCTGGTCATCAAGGTCTACGGCACCCACACCGGGACGGTGCAACCTGTGACAACCGACCGGTTCGTCTCGATGTCGCCCGCGTGGAGCCCCGACGGCAAGTTTCTCTACTTTCTCTCTGACCGCAACCTCGATTCGCTCGTCGGTTCACCGTGGGGGCACATGGCCCCAGAACCCTACTTCGACAACCGCACACAGGTCTTTGCCCTTTCTCTCAAGCCCGAGCATCGCTGGCCGTACATGCCGGATGATGAACTGGCCGCCCCCCCCCCTGCCAAGCCCTCCCCTGCGCCCGCGTCGGTGCCGACGCCGCGGACCGATGCCGCCGAGGGCAAAGAGCAAGCGCCAGAGCCGCAGGCCCAGGGAACAGACGCACAGAGCAACTCGGCGGAAGCGGCGGGCGCCTCGCCGGTGGAGATCGAGTTTGATGGCTTGTCGCGGCGTCTGCATCATGTGCCGTGCGCACCGGGCAACTACTCCCGCCTGAGTGTGACAGAAAAGCGCCTTCTGATGCTGAGTCAGCCCGGGCGGCCGGGCACACAGCCCTCGCTGGTGGTATTCCCGGTCGCGAACAAAGACCTCGAACTCAAAACGCTGGTTCCCGAGGTGAACACGTACGAGACGTCGCTCGATGCCAAATGGCTGCTGGTCCGCAAAGGCCAGACGCTGCACGTGATCGAGAGCGGGGCCTCTGCACCGGCGTCTCTGGACAAATCGGCGGTCAACCTCGCGGGGTGGACGTTCCCGCTCTCGCCGCGCGAGGAATGGCGGCAGATGTTCCGCGAGGCCTGGCGTCTTGAACGCGACTACTTCTACGACACCGGCATGCACGGGGTAGACTGGAAGGGCATGCTCGACAGGTACATGCCGCTTGTCGATCGGGTGAGCACGCGCGCGGAACTGAGCGACCTGATCGCGCAGATGGTCGCGGAACTATCCGCGCTGCACATCTTCGTGTATGGGGGTGACCTGAGGCGCGGCGAGACCGATGCCGCCCCGGCCTCGCTGGGCGCCCTGCTTGATCGCGACGAAGCGGCGGGCGGGTACCGCGTTTCCACCATCTTTGCTTCAGACCCCGATGAGCCTGACCGCACGGCCCCTCTGTCTCGCCCCGGTGTCAACGTGGTGGCGGGCGACATCATCACCCGAATCAACGGAAGACCGACACTGGCGGACGGCGCACCGGAACTTTCGCTGCGGAACAAGGCCGGCAAGCAGGTGCTGCTGAGCGTGCGCCCCGGCGCGGGCGGTGATGAGCGCCGTGTGATCGTGACGCCTATGACCACAGGCGCCGAAGCCGATCTGCGGTATCACCAGTGGCAGTACACCCGCCGCACGCTTGTCGATGAGCAGAGCGAAGGGCGGATCGGCTACGTTCACCTTCGTGCGATGGGCAAGGACAACTGGACAGAGTTCGCCAAGGGGTACTACCCGGCGTTCAACCGCCAGGGCCTGATCATCGATGTTCGCCACAACCGGGGCGGGAACATCGACAGTTGGCTGCTTTCACGCCTCATGCGACGCGCGTGGTTCTATTGGCAGCCGCGCGTGGGCAAACCGTTCTGGAACATGCACTACGCCTTCCGCGGTCACATCGTCGTGCTGTGCAACGAGTTCACCGCGTCTGACGGTGAGGCGTTCGCCGAGGGAGTCCGGCGGTTGGGGCTGGGCACGATCATCGGCACTCGAACCTGGGGCGGCGAGATCTGGCTCTCGTCGAGCAACTTCCTCGTGGATGGGGGCATCGCCACGGCCGCGGAGATCGGCGTGTACGGCCCGGAGGGCGACTGGCTGATCGAGGGGCACGGGGTCGATCCCGATATCGTCGTTGACAACCCACCCCACGCGACCTTCCGCGGCGAAGATGCGCAGTTGGCCGCGGCGCTGGCGTATCTCAAGGAGAAGATCGCGCGAGAGCCGGTGGATGTCCCCCCCGCGCCGCCGCACCCCGATCACAGATTCCCCAGGAACCCGTGAAACACGTGATTGCTTAGAAACTGTTGGGGTTGTCCATGATGGGCCTGCGACGCGGGGTTGGCGATGGCGGCGTGCCCACGGCCTCGCGGCACGCCTGTGCCACGGCTTGGATGAGTTTTTCGTGATCCCGCACGGCCTCGAGCGCGTCGAGCAGGTCTTCCACGTGATGATCGGCCGGAACGCCGCGCGGCACTTTGAGGATCGCGGCGTCTCCGAGCGACTCTTGCGTGCGGATGAACCACGCGGGATCGGGCGGATAGGGCAGTGTGCCGTTCACCCCGTTGACGTGCGCGGGAGGATCGACTAGAACGCGGACGACAAAGGGCTCACGCGGACCTGTGCCTACCCCGACGATCGGCCAACGCCCGCTGCGGGTGGTGGGCTCGCGAACGAGCACGAGTGTGGGCGACTTCTGCCGGTCGGCCACCTCCCTGAACTCGCGCGCCTGGATGCCCACCAGCGGGGGCATGAGCAGGTATCGCCCGGGGGCGATGGGCGCCCCGGCGGGGGGCAGCGCTGTCAGCACGAAGGCGCCGGGGGCGTCGAGCGCTTCGTGACGACGCTGGCGCCGGGCTTCCTGCAGCGGCAGACAGATGCGGGCCATGCGATCAAAGTCTCGCGCGGCCAGCGCCAGTGAAAGTGCCCGCGAGCAGTGCGCATCCGCCTCGAAATAGTCCGTGCTCTCAAGGAGCAGGCTCGCCTTCTCCATGAGGTCGTCGATGCGCTGTGATCTCGCGGCTGCCGGACTCATGGATAGCCCCCGCTGCCTGGTGGGCCGCCGGACGAGGCCACGTGCTCGGCGAGCGCACGGAGAATTGTTCGCCAGTCTTTCGCCAGCGCGTCAAGGTCGTAGGCCATGACATCGCCCACCTGCGACCAGTCTTCCCGGGTCAAGCCGTCCATCAGGTTGGAGAGAACCGAAGAGAGTGCTGCGGTCGCGGTTTCAACCGGCCTGGCGGCGTCGATACCGGGCAGGTGCAGGCCGGAGAAGTCGGTTTCAAGAACCGCCCCGCCCCTCTCGATCACGTCACGCACCAACTGCCACGTGGTGAGCACCTCGCGCAGGCCATCGAGCGCGGACTCGGTGTTGCCGGCGTGGATGCGCTCTGCAACCTCCTGCTGACGGCCGATGACCGATTCGAGCGCTTCCGACGCGCTGGAGAGAGACTGCGCGACCATGGCATAGGGCGAGGCGGAGGTGATCTCCACCAACCCCGCACCGGCGAGTGCCCGCAGGGGGTCTTGGAGTTCCTGATCGCTGAGCCTGCGTCCATCGGCCAGGATGTCCACGATCATGCGGCCGCGGTCTTGCGTTTGAGAGAGTGCCGAGCGCAGCAGACTCTCGACCGAATCCGGCGGTGGAGACAGGGGTTGACCGTCGAGCAGAACTCGCATGCACCGTAAATGTGCATCATGAATGCGGATTGTGCCACCTATTCCGGAAAAAGAGGGGGGCAATTCTTCTCAATTCCGCTTTTACCCAAACAAACTGCGATCAATCTGATTTGGGAGCGGCCGCGCGTTTGTGCAGGTGCACGAAGCGGATGTTGCGGGCGTAGATGACCAACCCGCTCGCCTGCCCGAGAACCCCGACGATATCTTGCCGCCAGATGAAGTAGGCTGTGAGCATCAGCCCGCCGGTCAGGCTCATGTACCAGAAGACGGCGGGCACGACCGATTGCCTCTTTCGCTCTGAGGCGATCCACTGCACCCACATGCGCCCGGCGAAAATGCCCTGAGCGCCGAACCCCAGGGCAACCCAGAGGAGATTCGCGTAACTCGAAACGTTGAAGAGCCGCAGGAAGAAATCACGGCCGGCCGAGGCTCCGCGGGCGTGGAGCATGGCCTGGAAATCTTCTTCCGACAGGGTGATGCCCCTCAACTGCGGGTCGTTGAGAACTCGGTAGGTGTAGCGTTCCGGGGTTTGGGCTGAGGGGTCTCTGTGCTGCTCGACGCGGAGTTTGCGGTTGGCCACCACCACCTCGATGGCGACCGCGCCGGGGGTTACCGGTGCCGCGCCGGGGGAAAATGGGCCGACCATCAGGTACACCGCCAGGCCGATGACAGCGAGCATGGACAGGGGCGGGCCGAGTTTCATCGGTGACCCTCGGTCGGTGAGGGAGTCAGTTCCACGCTGGTGGTCGGGCGACGGCGTGAACGCATCCAGCGAACGACGAAGAGGTCATGCAGCCCCGGCAGCGCCCGCTGGAGGATGCCCAGCCCGTACTTTGTCTCCCCGGCGATGCGCGGCCTGTGAGTCACGCGCATCTCGACCACCTCGTGCCCCAATGCTCTGGCCAATACCGGGATGAACCGGTGGATGCCGCGAAACTCAAGGGGAAGTGCCAGCGCGATTTCTCGTTTCATCACGCGGAGCGAGCAGCCGGTGTCACGGATGGTGTCGCCGAGCAGGCAGCGGCGGAAGAGCCGACCGACAACAGAGCCAACGCGTCGCACCACATTGTCTTTTCTGGCGTGGGATCGATCCCCCTGCACCATGCCCGCTCCACGCTCTCGCAGCAGCGTTACCATCGCAGGAATCTCGGCGGGGTCGTTCTGCAGGTCTGCATCGAGCACGGCCACCAAGGCGCCCCGGGCGGCACGAAACCCTGCGTGAAAGGCGGCCGATTGCCCGTTGCCCTTGCCGTGTGGCGTATTCGTCATCGAGACAACCCTGAGCCAGGGCCTCACGGGCATCAGTGAGAGTGCCGCCTGCCTGGTTCCGTCGGTAGAACCGTCGTCGACAATGATGAACTCGAATGACAGGCCCGAGGCGGAAAGCGCCCGCTCAACTTCCGCAACGAGAGGCTGGATGTTGGCCTCCTCGTTGTGGGCAGGGGCAACCACCGAGAGATCGAGGGGTGTTGGGCACGCGGGATCTGTTTGGTCTGGAGCCATCTTCAGGTGAGAACGATAGCGGGCGCGTGCGAATCGCGCCCGCGGGCCGAATAAAATACGTCCCGGGGCGAGGTGTCCCGGGATACGCAAGGAAGCACCATGCACCTGAAACACTCCGACCGCGAGCACGGGCCACCCGTGGTTCCGATCACCTTCATCCTGGAAGACCCGCAGTCTGTGGCAGGCACCGACAAGGCCGAGCACACGCACATGGGCGGGACGGGCGAGAGCCTGCTGGAACTGGCGATGGAGCACGGGATCAACATCGAGCACGCGTGCGGCGGCGTGTGCGCCTGCTCGACGTGCCATGTGTACATCGAGAAAGGGGCCCAGAGCCTCTCTGAAGCGACCGAGGCAGAGGAAGACCGGGTGGAAGAAGCCCCGGGCCTGCAGCGCAACAGCCGGCTCTCGTGCCAGTGCATCATCGAGGGCAAAGGGCCGATCGTGGTGCGCGTTCCCGCGTGGAACCGCAACGCGGTGAAGGAAGTTCCCCACTAGCGCCGGTTCTCGCAAGGAGGAGGCCCCCGATGGGCAGGAACGACACCTTCGGCTGGCTCGAAACGGACCTGATCGGGGAGTTGCTCGCGGAGCATTTCCCCAGTGTCGATCCGCTGCGGGTCACGTTTGTTGACCTCAAGAAGCACGTGCAATCGCTCCCGGGGTTTCTTGAAGAGCCGGGCCACCCCTGCAACGAGCGCATTCTCGAGCAGATCCAGGCCGAGTGGATCGGGGCGCTCGCGGACGCCGCTTCTGACGAGGACGACTGACCCGCCGCACACCAGTATCGCCAGCATGCCCAAGCCCCGTCAACTCCACGACAAGTACTTCCTTCAGGCCAAGGAAGAGGGCTATCTGGCGCGCTCGGCGTACAAACTCGATGAGATCGCCCGGAAACGGAAACTGATCCGGCGCGGCGACCTGGTGCTGGACCTCGGTTGCGCACCGGGCTCGTGGATTCAGATCGCCGAGAAACTCGTCGGCCAGCATGGCCGCGTGCTCGGGGTCGATCTGCAGGATGTGCGCCACCCCTTTCCCCCGCACGTGAAGGTCATGAAGGGGGACGCTTTTTCGCTTGACCCCTCCGTGCTGCTCGATGGACTGCCCGCGAGCCGGTTCGACGTGGTACTCAGCGACATGGCCCCGAACACGACAGGGCACGGCGACGACCTCATTTCGGCCAGATTGTGCCGGCGCGTGCTCGAACTGGCGCAGCGCGTGCTTCGGCCGGGCGGCCACCTGCTGATGAAAATTCTTGAAGGAAGCGAAACACCGCAGGTGCTGCGAGAAACTAGGGTGATGTTCCGCGAATCGGGCATGACCAAGCCCGCCGCGAGCCGGGATGTCTCGCGGGAAACCTTTATCTACGGCATCGGGTTCAAGGGCGCGATCGACAGCCCGGTACCGCGCGGCCCCGAGGCGCCCGCGTGATCTTCCTGCAACCCTGGCACGGTGCCATTGCCGCCGCGCTGGTTGTGCCCGCGGTGCTGCTGCTCTATGTTCTTCGGCTCCGACGCCGGCCGCTGCGGGTGTCTTCGTCGCTCTTCTGGCCCACGGCGCCCAGCGACGCGCAGGTGAACGAGCCGTTCAAGAGACTGCATTTCTCCTGGATGCTGCTGCTGCACCTGCTGATTGTTCTGTTGCTGTGCGCGGCGCTGGCCCGCCCGGCCAGCCGCGGCGCCGCGGGCGATGGCGACCGCGTCGTGCTGCTCTTTGATGTCTCGGCCTCGATGGATGCCAAGGATGAACCCGGGGGCCCGACCCGGCTTGAGCGAGCGAAGATGAGGGCCGGGGAGATCATCGATGGCCTGTCACGCGGCGGCACGCACCGCGCGGCGGCGGTGCTGGCATTCGGCGCTTCGCCAGAAATAGTCGAATCATTCACGGCCAGCGCGCCGGCGCTCCGCGCGGCCGTAGACCGGATCACCCAGACCGACGAGGCCGGAGATTTTTCGAGTGCGCTGCGCATGGCGCGGGCCCTCGTCGCGTCCTCCTTTGAAGAGGCGGATGAGACAGCGAGCGTGAGGGTGGTGCTCTTGAGCGACGGCGGGGTCGCCGCCGATACCGACTCGCTCGCAGGCGTCGACCTTCGCTTTGAACGCATCGCTTCTCCCCTGGGCTCGCCGGCACCGGCCAACATCGGCATCACCGGTCTGGGGTCGCGGCGCGACAGCGCAGACCCCGCCATCGTCCGTGTTTTCTGCGAGATTCTGGCCAACACCTTTGAGACAACCGAAGTACCTGTCTCGGTTGCGGTTTCGGGCCAGGTCGCCGGTCGGCGCCTCGTGACACTGTTGTCCGAGGGCGACGGTCAGCCAGCCAGAGCAGCCATCACATTCGAAGTCTCAGCGCCAACAGAGGCGATCATCACAGTGGCGATTGAATCCGCCGACGCGCTCGCGGGTGATAACGTCGCCTCTGCTCTGGTCACTTCACCCCGCACCCCACCACTGCTCGTGGTTCACCGCGACGGCGTGACGCCCGCTTCTGATGCATCTTTGTGGCTGCTCACCGAAGCACTGGCCGAGTTGCCCGGCGCCGAGGTGGGCATCATCGACCAGACTGAGTATGCGCAGCGTGCGGCGCGCGGCCTGCTGCGCGCTGATTCAACCGTGATCTTTCACGGCGTTCGCGCCGATCCGCTGCCTCCCGGGCCATCGATCGGCTTCGGAGCACCCCCCTCGCTGCCGGGTTTGCGTGTGGCAGACGAGCCCGCAGCCCTGAGTGATCGCACTTCCTTTTTCTGGCCGCGCCGTCACCCGCTGATGCGCAACATCTCGCTGGATGCGCTGATCGTGGCCTCGGCGTTGCCCGCGGAGGTCACGGCGAGTTCAGAAGACGGGGTGAACACGCCGCGCTGGACCGAACTGCTGCTGGGCCCCGCCGGGCCGCTGATGCTGCTCTGCGAATGGCAAGGGGTCAAGCGGGTTGTGACGACGTTCGATCTGGCGAGTTCGAACTGGCCGATGCTCCCGGCGTTTGCCATATTTCTCGCTGACGTCAGCGCGGCGATGGGCGATGATGGGCAACGGGGCGAGCGCGGCTGGCTTCACCCCGGAGCCTTTGTGCCGGTGACGCTCTCCCAGCCCACAGCGGCGTTCACCGGCCCGGCCTCGCTGACCGCCGTACGGCGCGGCAACGACCGCGGCGCGATACTCGGGCCGCTGCGCCGGGCGGGTGTGTATCTGGCACCCCGTGATGTCGCGGCGCCGCATGCCGTCGCGGTCAACATCGCCTCAGCGTCAGAATCCCTGCTGGAAAGCCCTACCGCACTGCGGGTCTCTGGACACGAGATCGAAGGCGGTACAAGCCTGAGCGAGTTGCGAGAACACTGGCCGCGCCTGCTCCAGATCGCGGCGCTGCTGCTGATGCTCGAATGGGTTGTCTTCGCGCGCGGCGTGAGGGTTTAGCCACGTGAAGAAGACCGCCTGCGGCGCGGCGCTGCAACGGCTGCGCCGATGCCGAGCATCGCCAGCACACCCGGGCCGGGAACGAGCACACCGTCGGCAGAGGTGGTGAGCGTGCCGGCCAACTCCGCGGCGATGTTGCTGAGCATGAGCGAGAGAATCACATCGGCCGTGCTCCCGGGCGGGAAAACCGTTGGCAAAGGCAAGGGAAACTCCGGCAATGCCTGCTCGATGTCTACGGATTCATCAAAGCCCAGGGGAATCACGGACAGCAGCGTGGCCACGCCGTCGCTGAAGACCAGCGACCCTGCAAGCGGGAAGGGGGCGGGAGCCTGCGGCAGCGTGAACGCGTCACCCAGGATGCTGAATGTCAGATCAAACTGAACAATGGGCACGACCACAAAGTCGAATGTGCCATCACCGGTAGGGGTCAAGACGCCGCCCGCCGTGCCGATCTGCGCGGCGGACATCGAGAGCAGCGACGCTTCGCCGAATGGAAGCGTGACAGGGATGCCGCCCGGGTAGGTGCTGCTGGGGTTGCGGGTGCGGAACGACTCGGTGGATAGTGTGACCGTGAGCGGCATGCCGACAGAACCAGCCAAGCCGATGAAGTCTACTGCGTAGTTGGAGAGCCCCAGGGTGAGCCCCTCGGCATCCACATCCAGGCTGAACCCGCCGACAGGTGCCGTGTTGATCGGCCCGCTCAGTCTTGGGGTGAACTGCACCGCAACAGGCACATTCTCTGTGTCTGCGAAGGTGCCGAACAGGCCGGGCTTGGTGCGGGTGCCGGTTGGATTGGTGTCTGCGTTGTAGTTGCCGATGAGTGTTCCGGCGGTCGACGCACTGGTGCTGAACTGCGCGTCAAACCCGCTCGCGGCCGGGTTGAGCGTGAAGTCGTACTTGCCTGAGACCTGGCCAGCGGCCTGGAAGACGAACGCCCCCAGGAGAAGCCCCCCAAGAAGGCGCGCAGAAAAGGTGGTGAATGCGTTGCTCATCTCTATCTCCTTGGTCTACCTCACCCGGCGGACGACCGCCTGTGCGGGCCCAGCATAGACCGCCCCTATCGCCGAGAGGGTGAAAAAGAGGTCGGTCGGCCGGTCACTTGGCGGCTGCGGCAAGGCCCGAGGCCCCCTAAAGTATGGGTTTCCCGTCGCACCACGTCCGAGAACCGAGCCCCCCATGATCGACCTATCTCCCCTCGCCGCGCTCTCATCGCTCCCGGATTTCTCCAAGCCCCTTCCCCCGCGCGAGGGTGATCGGGTGATCCAGTTCCGTGAAGCGCTGCGCGAAGCGATGTCTGAAGAGATGCGCCGCGACCCCCGCATGTTCCTGATGGGTGAAGAGGTGGCGCAGTACAACGGCGCGTACAAGATCAGCCAGGGGATGCTCGACGAGTTCGGCCCCGAACGAATTATCGATGCCCCGATCTCAGAGAACGGCTTCGCCGGCCTGGCGGTGGGCGCCGCGATGTACGGCCTCAAGCCGATCATCGAGTTCATGTCGTGGTCATTCTCGCTCGTCGCGGCGGATCAGATCCTCAACAACGTTCCCAAGATGCTCTATATGTCGGGCGGCCAGTGGGGCTGCCCGATTGTCTTCCGAGGCAACGACGGCGCGGGCGGCCAGTTGGGTTCCACGCACTCCTGGTGTGTCGAAGGGCTCTACAGCAACGTGCCGGGCATGAAGATCGCGATCCCCTCGTGCCCTTACGACGCCAAGGGGCTGCTCAAGACCGCGCTGCGGGAGGCCGACCCGGTCTTCTTCCTCGAGTCCGAGCGCATGCTGGGCGACAAGGCGCACGTTCCGGCGGAGGAGTACTACATCCCCTTCGGTCAGGCCGCGCTGCTGCGCGAGGGCGATGCGTGCACGGTTGTCTCGTTCGGCAGGCCCGTGAACTTCTGCCTTGAAGCGGCGGATGAACTGGCCGCGGAGGGGATCAACGTGGATGTGCTCGACATGCGGACGATCCGTCCGCTCGATATCGATTCGATCATCCGCAGCATCCGGAAGACCAACCGGGTGGTGGTGGTAGACCAGTGCTGGCCCTTCGCCAGTGTCGCCAGCGAGGTCGTGACCCAGGTGTGCGAGCGCTGCTTTGACTGGCTCGACCACAGGCCTGTGCGCGTGAACACCGAGGATGTGCCCACGCCGTATTCCAAAGTTCTCGAGGCCGAGTACCTGCCCAACAAGAACAAGATCAAGGCGGCGGCGAAGTTGACGCTCGGCGTCACCGCCTGAAACCCCTCGCCGCTTTCCACACGCCTTTTCAACCCGATTTCGATCCGCACCGCACCGGAGCGACCACGCCATGCCTATTGAGATCACGATGCCCCGCCTCTCGGACACCATGCAGGCCGGCACGATCGTGAAGTGGAATGTTCAGGAAGGCCAGAAGGTCAAGAGCGGCGATGTTGTCGCTGATATCGAGACCGACAAGGCCACCATGGAACTGCAGTCGTTCGACGACGGCACGGTTGCTTCGCTGCCCGTGTCGGAGGGCCAGAACGTCCCCATCGGCACCGTGATCATGGTGCTGGCCACGGGCAAGGAAGACCCCGCGACGATCAAGTCGTCGCAAGGCGCTTCGGGCGGTTCTGCGCAGGCAAGGCCTGTGGCCGCCGCTGCGGAACGCGCCCCAGAGCCCGCCGGGGGCAACGCCCCCGTTGCGACGCTGACCCAAAGCACGAACGGCGCACACAGCCAATCAGGGACTGGAGAGGGCGGACGGGTCTTTGCTTCGCCGCTGGCCAAGAAAATCGCAGCGGAATCAGGCATGAATCTCACGGGTGTTCAGGGCACGGGCCCGGGCGGAAGGATCATCCGCAAGGATGTCGAAGCCGCGCTGGCCGGGGGCGGACGACCGACCGCCGAAGCGCCCAAGGCGTCGGCGGCATCACCCGTGCGCGCGGCCCCCGCGCTCTCGCACGCGGGCGCTTCGCTGGCCTCCCGCACGATTCCTCTCTCCAACATGCGCCGCGTCATCGCGTCGCGGCTGGTTGAGAGCAAGACAACCATTCCCCACTACCAGGTGACGGTAGAAGCCGACATGGACGCGCTGCTGGCTTTGCGTGCCCAACTCAACGAGCAACTGGCGGCGCAGGGCGTGAAACTCAGCGTGAATGATTTCCTCGTGCGTGCCTGCGCCCTGGCGATGCACCAGCACCCGTACATCAACGCCCGCTGGAGCGGCAAGCCCGGAGCCGAGACCATCGAGTATCTCGCGGATGTCAACATCGGCATCGCGATCTCGCTGCCTGTTCATGAAGACGGCACCGGCGGCGGCCTGGTCGTGGCGACGGTTCGCAGCGCCGATCAGATCGGTCTGCGTCAGATCTCGGCCCAGTCAAAGTCACTCTCGGAGAAGGCCAGGGGCAAGGGCCTGTCGCCCCAGGAGATGTCGGACTCCACCTTCACCATCTCCAACCTGGGCATGTTCGGTGTCACGCACTTCACCGCGATCATCAACCCGCCCAACGCCGCCATTCTCGCGGTTGGCGCCGCGGTGCAGCGGCCCGTGGTGCGGGGTGGTCAGGTGGTGCCCGGGCATGTCATGTCCATGACGATGTCCAGCGATCACCGGATCATCGACGGCGCGATGGCCGCGCAGTATCTCAATACGGTCAAGGAACTGCTCGAGAAGCCCGCGACACTGCTTGTGTGACGGGTCGAACGCGGGTCATGTCAGCCGGCGGCCACCGTCGACGCCGATGATCTGTCCTGTGGTGTAGTGCGCACTCATCGCGAGCCAGCGAACGGCTTCCGCGGCGTCTTCGGGGGTTCCGGCTTTCCCCAGGGGGATCCGCCGCAGGTATTTCTCTCGTGCGGCGGGGTCGTCATCCAGGCCGTTCTCCGGCCAGGCCACAACACCCGGCGCGACCCCGTTGACCCGAACCCTCGGGGCGAGTTCTCTCGCAAGGCAGTACACCATTTCGGTGAGGGCTGCTTTCGACATGGCGTACGCGATAAAGTCTTTTCGGGGGTGGCCGAGAAGGTGAACATCGAGCATGGCCACCATCGCGCCGCCGCCGGGCACCTCGCTCTGGGCGAGCAGGGGCGCCAACCTCGCTGAAAGTATGAGCGGGGAGAGCGCGTGCACACGGAACTGCTGGTCGGCCTCTTCGGCGGAAACGTCTGCGAGGGGGGTGGGCGTGTAGACGGATGCGTTGTGCACGAGGTAATCGAGACGGGCGGTCGTGTTGAGCACGCGATCGGCGAACACCTCTACGGCTTCGATATTCAGCAGGTCGAGTTGCTGGCAGAGAACTTTGGCGCCGGCTCGCCTGAGCATGGAAGCCGTTTCATGCGCTTCGTGACCGCTGTTGTTGTAGGTGAGCACCACATCACACCCCGCCCCCGCGAACGCCGCCGCGATGGCGCGGCCGACCCGCTTGGCGCCGCCTGTGATCAGCACGACGGGCCGCGCGCCGTCTGGGGCTTCGTCCGCGCCTGTCTCCGGGAGTTCTGATGCTTCCAGACCCGGCGATTCTCGCGGCGCACGCCGGCCTGAAAGTTCAGATGCGGTAGGTGTTGCTGCCCTTTTGCCCGCTTCCTGCCATGGATCGAGCCTGGCGGTGGGCTTGACCGGAGGAAGCGGGAATGCTCTGGCCCGCCTTCTGGCGAGCGAGCTGGCGAGGAGGCCGACGATGACAACCAGCGTGACGATCGTGATGCTCAGAAGGAGCACCACCAACTGGCCGACCGACTGCGCCTTGGCGGCTTCTTCGGCGGGTGGCTGAGTGAGGGCGATCACGAATGGCAGAGACATGAGCGAGGATACGCGGCGCCGATGGGAACAAGGTGAGAGAGTGCCCGGAGCGCGTGAACCGCCGGGCGGGCAGGCCCCTATACTGTGCACCATGCATTTCGACGCGCACCAACCTGTCATCGCCGATCTTGAGGCGCGGATTTTGACGATCCGCGACTCTCTTTAACTACCCCGGCAAACTCCTCCAACTGAAAGACCTTGAAGCCGAGATGGGCTCCGACACGTTCTGGAACAGCCAGGACCGTGCCCGCAAGGTTGTTGCCGCGGTGAAGGGCCTCAAAGCCCAGATCGACCCCTTGACCAGCGTGATGCGGCGATTCGAGGACGCGAAAGTCGCCTACGACATGTCGAAGGAGACCGGCGACAAAGACCTCTTGGCCGAGGCCGACCAGACGCTCTTTGAACTCCTCGGGAGCATGGAGCAGGTGGAACTTCGGTCGCTGCTGGCGGGCCCGCACGACAACAAGAACTGCTTCCTGAGCATCTCGGCCGGCGTTGGTGGTACAGAGGCCAACGACTGGGCCGACATGCTGCTGCGGATGTACATTTTCTACTGTGAAAAAATGGGCTGGGATGTCGAGGAGGTTGATCGCGGCTTCGGTGCCGAGGTCGGCATCGACTCGGTCACGCTGCATGTCAAGGGGCCGATGGCCTTTGGCTACCTCAAGTGCGAGCGTGGCACCCACCGCCTGGCGCGAGTTTCGCCCTTTAATGCGCAGGGCAAAAGGCAGACCTCCTTCGCCACTGTTGAAGTCACCCCCGAGTTTGACGAACTCGACCTGACCATCCCCGAGACCGATATCGAGGTCATCCCGTTCGTTCGGGCCTCGGGCCCGGGCGGACAGAACGTCAACAAGGTGGCTTCGGCTATCCGGATCATCCACAAGCCCACCGGCATTCAGGTGGTCGCGAGCACCTACCGCGACCAGCCGCAGAACAAGAAGCAGGCCATGACCGTGCTTCAGGCCAAACTTCAGGTTCTGGCCGAAGAAAAACGGGAAAAGGAGATCGCCTCGGCCCAGGGCGGCAGCCTGGAGCAGGGCTGGGGCACGCAGATCCGGTCGTATGTCTTCTACGACAACCGGGTCAAAGACCATCGCACCGGCCACGAAGAGACGAACTACGAAGCGGTACTCAGGGGAGAACTCGGCCCCTTCATCGATGCCGAGTTGAAACGCAGGCGTGCCGAGAGTGAACGCGCCGCGGCCAAAAACTGATCGCGCTCAGGAACTTTCCACTCGTTGGGGGCGTCCATCTCTCCGGTTGCGTGCGGTTGCATGCGGGGGAGTTGAGACCGCGGCCCATCACGCATTCCGAAACACCACCGCCACTGCACCCGAAGTACGCAGGTCATGCCATCACCGCGAAACAACCTCCGGACGGCTCTCCCGCGTCACCAGGGCCTTTTCTTCGCGGCGTGCATGCTCGTGCCGCTGTGGCCGTGTTATTCGTCCGCCCCCCAACCGGTTCAAGGCGTTCTCAACTCGCCCGATTCTGCGGAACTTCCTTCGATCTCCGCGGCGGCGATGGTCCTCCGTGACCCCAACGCCACCGACGCGGCCCGATCCGTCGCGGCCGACACCCTCGTCACCTCGGCGGCCCACAGCCCGGCTTCTCTTGCTGAGATCACCGACATGCTCGGCCAGAGCGTGCTCGGGAACTCCGCCGGCAGGTTCATCCTTGCCGCGATCGCCAAGCAGGCCGATGCTGCGGATACGCTCCTGCCCGTCTTGCGTGGCCGGTTGCGCGCCGCTGGGGTCGAAGAACTCCCCAGGCTCTTGTCGGCGCTGGGATCGATCCGCACCCCTCAAGCCGCGGGGGTGCTCCTCGATTTCTGCGGGCCCAGCGCCGAACCGGCCGTCTCTGAGGCCGCATTTGCGGCTCTCCGGAGGCTCACCGCACGCACCGAAATGCCGTCGGATGTTGTGGCATGGGCCGAGTGGCTGCGGCAGCGCGAGCACCTGAGCACCGACGCCTGGCGGTCGATGCTGCTGCCCTTTGTTGCAGGAAGGGCCGACCGCCTGGCCGAAGAACGCGCCGGAATCACACTCAAACTCACCGATGCCCTGCGTACCCTGCACCTGGCAACGCCCGCGGAACAGCGTGCCACACTTCTCGCGGCGTGGCTGCGCGACCCGCTGCCTCAGGTGCGCGATCTCGGCCTTGAACTCGTCTCTCGCCAGATGGCCTCTGGTGAACAGTTCGGGCCAGAGATCGGTCAAGCGGCTATTTCGCTGCTCACCCGACCCGAGGCCCGCGTGCGTGCATCGGCCGCCGTGCTCGTGCGGCAACTCGCGCCGGATCAGGCAGAGCCTGCGCTGATCGCGGCCTTGAAGCAAGAGTCAGACCCCGCTGTGGCCGCGGACCTGCTGCTGGCCGCATCTCGCTGGCCCTCGGCCGATATCGTCGAAGCCGCCCTTCGCTGGCTGGGCCCACAGAGCCCGGCAAGAACCGCCGCCGTCGAGACGCTGCTGAGGATGTTCCGCGCGGGCATGCTTTCCACACGGGATCAGGGCCGGGTGCTGCTGAAACTGCGCGACATCCCGCTCGAAGCACTCTCCCCGCCGGGGTGTGTGCTGCGGGCGCATCTGGGTGATGATTCCGACCGTGAGATTCTCGTGCCCCTTCTCGCCTCAGCCAGCCCGGCGGCCCGGGCCGCGGTCGCCCAATCCCTCGCCGAGTATGAGGGGTACGCCGGGCGGATTGTCGCCGCAGCCAGGAACGACGCCTCGCTCATGGCCGCGAGCACCAAGGCCGCGCTCCTGTGGGATCCTACCGCGGACGCCTTCGAAGAAATCGCGACGCTGCCGAGCATATCCGCGGAAAGCCGGCGGGCCAACCTGATGCTCCTGGCCCGGGCGCTGCCCGCGAACGAACTGCTCACGGTGGTCACGTTTACCACAGAGGAGCCGCTTCGCCAACTGCTGCTGGCCGAACTCATCAGCGAGAACCGCACACTCTCTGAACGCGACTCGGCGGACAAACTCGGCGCCATCGCGCGTGGGGTGATGCTCGTGGCAACGGCCGACCTCGAACGCGGCGAGTCGGCCGCGGCGCTCAACACCATCGATGGCGCTCCGTTCCTGAAGACATTCATCGACGCGGGCGAGGTCGATTCCCTGTACGTAGCCGCGCTCGTGGCCTCGGGGCAACTCGATGAGGCACGGGAAATCAAAGCGCCGATCGAAGCATTTCTGCGCGGCCTTGCCTTGGCCGATGAGGTCGCGCACGCGCCTCAGGCCGCGGCAATGATCGAATCTCTCTTTGGTGACGCGCTCTCTCAGGAACACCGGGCCCTGCTGCGTCAGGTGCGAGCCAGGGCTACGCCCGACGAGGCCGCCGAGGGCGTGACCCCGTTCTACGGCCCCCCACGCCCGCCGGCAGAGGCACCGCCCCCCCGCTGACCATCAGCCCTCGACTTCATCGAGCAACGACGAGAGTTCTGACAAGGCGTGCCCATCCCCGGCTTTCTTCGCGGCGATCATGCCCGCCTTGATCGACTCTGCGGCACGCGATGTCTCACCCGCGTCAGCGAGGGTGCGGCCTTTGTGGTAGTAGGCGTAGCAGTACACCGGATCGACGGCCAGGCAGCGGTCAAAGTAGTCTACCGCTTCGGCGGTTCGCCCTGCCTTGGCGTATTCCTGCGCGAGCCCATAGAGAAGAAACGGGTCGTTGGGCTCGGCCTGCAGGAGTTTGTGGAGTTGGTCGATCGACGGCATACCGGAATCATTACCCCCCCGCAGATCCCGCGTGAGCCCCCCGGCGGCGGGTTCGTTCCTACCCTCCACTCCCCAGCCTGAAAAGGAGATATCGGAATGCACAATGTGAAAACACTCGCCGTGATCGGGGCCGGACAGATGGGCGGAGGGATCGCGCAGGTCGCCGCGATGTCCGGCATCTCTGCGATGGTCTACGACAGTTTCCCCGCGTCGCTCGAGAAGTGCCGGGCAACGCACGCGTTTTCGCTGGGCAAACTGGCCGAAAAGGGCAAGATCAGTCAGGCGGATGCTCAGGCCGCGCTGGCGCGTATCTCGTTTGTCAGCGCGTTCGATGATCTTGCAAGCGCCGACTGGGTTGTGGAAGCCGTGGTTGAAGACATCACGGTGAAGCGAGATCTCTTCGGCAGGCTCAGCGCGATGATGACCCGCGAAGACGTGGTGCTCGCGACCAACACCAGTTCGATCAGCATCACCGAGATCGCGACCGCCGCCGGCGCCGCGTGCCACCGGGTCGTGGGCATGCATTTCTTCAACCCGGTTCCGATCATGCAACTGGTCGAGGTGATCCCCGGCCTGCAGACCGATGCCGCGGTGATCGCGCGGACAGAGGCCCTGGCCACCGCGATGGGCAAAACACCGCTCGTCGCCAATGACCGCGCGGGCTTTGTCTCCAACCGTGTGCTCATGCCGATGATTAACGAGGCCTTCTATGCGTGGATGGAGGGCGTGGCCGAGCCCGAGGCTATCGACGGGATCATGAAACTCGGCTGCAACTTCCCCATGGGGCCGCTGCACCTGGCAGATTTCATCGGGCTTGACACCTGCGCGAACATCATGAACGTGCTGGCGGACGGCCTGAACAATGACCGATACCGCCCGTGCCCGCTCCTTCGGCAACTGGTGACGGCGGGCCGGCTTGGCGTGAAGTCTGGCCGCGGCGTGTACGAGCACAAGAAGAAGTGATCAGCGGTCAACCCTGGCCATCAACCCCGGGCCCGAATGCCCGGGAAACCAGAAGGGGCAGCACCCGGCCGACCGTGCCGCGGAGCACGACGTCTACACGTCTGCTCGCTGGCGTGGGATCTTTGTTGACTTCGATGGTGAAGGCGCCCGCCTGGCTGGCGATGTCTACAAAGCCCGCGGCGGGATAGACCTGGCTGCTCGTGCCGACGGTCAGGAACACGTCGCACCTGGGTGTCACTTCCCACGCGGCCCGCAGAGCCTCTTCGGGCAGGGCTTCCCCGAACCAGACGACGTTGGGCCGGAGCAAAGCCCCTGGCTGGAACGGCGAGGGCGGGGGAAAGGCCTCAAACGGGGTCGGGGGCGGGGTGATCACGTGCCCGGTGCTGGCGCATCGCCATTCAAGTATTGAACCGTGCAACTCGTAGACGCGGCGGCTGCCGGCCCGCTGATGCAGCCGGTCGACATTCTGAGTGAAGAGCGCAAACTCGCCCCCGCGGTCTGCGAGGTGCTGTTCGAGCGTGGCCAACGCCCCGTGCCCCGGGTTCGGCTGCGCCGCCAGGCAGCCCAGCCGCCTGTGGTCGTACCAGCGGGTGACAACTTCCGGGTTTGCATCAAAGGCCTCGGGGGTCGCGAGTTTCTGAGGGTCGAACTCTTTCCACAGAGACTGCATCGTGTCGCGGAACGTCGGGATGCCGCTCTCGGCCGAAGCCCCGGCCCCTGTCACGACAACAACGCACGCCGCCCGGGAGAGCCGGCGCGCGGCATGCTCGAGCCCTTCAACATGATCCTCGATCGTTGATGATTCGTCGTTCACCGCGGTTGCTCAGATTGTGGGCAGTTCGTACCCCGCGCGCCGCGGGTTGTCCATCCACTCGGCGGCGTGCGGCGCGCTGTCGCCGGTGAAGGCCCAACTCTTGGGATCCCAATGGATGGCCCGGCGGTTCCAGTAGGCAAGGTTGCCGAGGTGACACACGGCCACACTGCGGGCGCCGACCTCCTCGTTGCAGATGCACTGCCCTCGGTCGCGGATTCGCTCGATCCAGTCGTCGATGTGGCTCCTGGGCGCGGGCAAGCGAGGATCGGCGTCTGTCAGCGGTTGTTCGAGCACTCTGGCGGGGGTGCTGGCGATGCCCTCACGCGTGACATAGATCATGCCGCTGGTGCCGATGATAGTGACGCCGAACGGGCCACCGTGGGTGAGGGTGACACCGTTGGCGTAGCGGAACCTGGCGCCGTGTGTCGCCCCTTCCTTCGCGGGGGGCAGAACTTCAACAGGCCCCGAATCGTCGGCGTTGAGGGCCCATTGGGCGATGTCGAAGTGGTGTGCACCCCAGTCGGTCATCATGCCGCCCGAGTATTCACGGTAGAGGCGCCAGTTGGGGTAGTGGTTGTGAACGCCGCGCGGGCTGAGGATGGCGTTGTACGGACGCATGGGGGCGGGGCCGAGCCATCGGTCCCAGTCCAGCCCGGGCTCGGGCTCTTCGGCGGGCAGGTCGCACCACACGCTCGAAGTTCCCAGACCGGCGTGCACAGCCAGGATATCGCCGATGCGCCCGGCGCGGGCGTATTCGCACGCTCTGCGGAACCTGCCTTCGTGTTCAGTGCGCTGCTGGCTGCCGGTCTGCAGCACCCGCTTGTGCTTGCGGACTGCGTCGATCGAGGCTTTGGCCTCGGCGAGTGTCAGCGTGAGCGGCTTTTCGCAGTAGATGTCCTTGCCCGCCCTGGCGGCGTCAAGAATCTGGATGCCGTGCCAGTGGTCCGGCGTGGATATGACCACAGCGTCGATGTCTTGTCGTGCGAGAAGTTCGCGATAGTCAACCGCGGCAAGACAATCGTTGTTGCCGTAGTGCTTGTTGACGGCATCTCTCGCGTGGTTGAGCCGTGTGGCGTCAACGTCGCACACCGCCAGCACCTGCGTGTCGCCTCGCTTCAGAAACGAGTTGAGGTGAAAACGGTTCTGGATGCCCATGCCGATGAGGGCGATCCCGATTCTGTCGTTGGCCGAGCCCTTTCGGGAGGCGTACGCGCGAGAGGGGAACAGCAGCGGACCGCCCGCGATGAGGGCGGCCGATGCTGCGATGAAACCGCGACGTGAAACCTCGACCCTGCGCGTCATTGGTACCTCCGTGCGTGCTCGCCCAACGCCGCCCGGGTGTCGGGCGGCGGATCAGGGTACGGCACGATACCCGAGTGCGGGCAAGCCCGCGGGGTCAGAACCCCAGGGTTTCGAGCGTCGAATCTAACCGGGCCTCGTAGCCTCTCCCGAAAAGGTGAACATGCACCAGCAGCGGGTAGACCGTGTATGCCGCGCGGCGGCATTCCCAGAACCCCGGTTCGATGGCCCTGTGCCGCTGATACTCGGCGAAGAACCCTTCCCCGAAGGTGTTGAAGAGCGAGATGAACGCGAGTTCGACCTCGGCGTGCGCGTAGTAGCAAGCCGGATCGATGAATGCCACCACCCCGCCAGACCTCGCGATGACGTTGCCGCTCCAGACATCACCGTGAATCAGCGAGGCCTCGGGTGATTGTGGCAGCAGAACATCGAGCGCTTCTGAGAGGCGCATCACCCGGGCCGCGCACCCTGCTGAGAGCCCGCCGGCGCGGTGCGCAAGACCCGCCATGTGGTGCAACCTGTGCACCCTGTAGAACCGCGGCCAGGAATCATCTTTGGTGTTGGGCTGCGGGAGCGGACCGATCGCCCCGTCGATGTCGAATCCGTACATGGCATCCGGGCTGGTATTGCCGTGAAGTGATGCCAGCAGCCGCGCGGCGTGCACCTCAACCCCGGGGCCGGGTTCGGCCGACGCGGCGTCCATGTCTTGCATCACGATGGAGTCGTCGTCCGCGTGCATCACTCTGGGGACAGGCAGCCGCGAGCGTGACGCGAGGAGCGTGAGCATGCCCGCTTCGATCCTCAGCGAAGGGTGCGATGGATTGGTGCGACACTTGACGATCAACGATCGGCCGTGGTTCATGGTGGCGCGGCACACCCGCCCGCCGACCCCATCCGCGACGAGCACGAGTGATCGCGGTGCTTCACCGATCCTGCTGGAGAGTTCTGCCGCGTTCATGTCGCGGCTTCGGGTGCGGGGGCCGGAGAAGGGGGTCTGTCAACAACAACGAACCGAACCCTGGCACCCACGACGCTCGCGAGCAGATCGCACTTGACGGCAGCCGCGGCGAACTCCTCGCGGCATTGTTGCGCCGAGACTGCCTCGATGAGCAGTTCCTCACGACCGAAACGAAGATGAACGCGCTCGACGCGCTGACGGTGGGAACGGTCGAGCGCGTCGGCAACGCGCAGGATGCCGGCGAGCCTGGCGACGATCGCCCTGTCGCGGGGCCCGAGGGCTTGATAGTCGCCGTGCTTCAATGAGGGCACCGCACGCCGGTGATACCGGCAGATCTGCGCGATAATCTCGGTCTCTCTCGGGGTGCACGACGGCAGCCCGGCCCAGCGGACCATGTCGGCGCTGCGCTTGTGGTGGCGACGGTATTCGATCGAGCACCCGATATCATGGAGTATGGCAGCGGCCTGAAGCATGGACCTCTCGCGTGAGTCTTCGCCCAGATTCGGCACGAAAGAGCTCTCGGCCATGAGTTGGTCGAACAGAGTGAGCGACAGGTCGGTCACGTGCTCGCTGTGGGCGCGTTCGTACCGGCACCGGCGTGCGAGCGCACGGGCGTCCTGCTCGATGCGGGAGGGCTGATGGGCGATCTCGCCGATCCGTGCGGCCGCGGCTTCTTCGGCGACGCGGAGCATGAGCCCTTCGCGAACACCCCCGGTGTGGCAATACACCTCTTCGACATCAAGGTGCCGCATGAGCCTGTCGATCGCGGCCAGACCGGCGATCACGATATCGGCGCGATCGGGGGGAAGACCCGGCACCCGCAATCGCTCTTCGAGCGAGCGCGAGCGTAGATCATCGAGAATCTCGCGCAGTTCGATCGAGGAAACAGGGTCCAGCCCGCCCAGGGCCGGGCTGACACGCTTGAGGTGCACCCCCCGGCGAGCGGCGGCGAGTGTGAGCAGGGTTGTGAATGTGCCGCCGCACCCGATGACTTTCGTGGGTCTTTGCGGGGGCGGTTCGATCGTCTGACGCAGTGTCTTGGCGATGGCGCGGCAGAGCGGCTTGTATCCACTGCCGGCCACGGTCTCGCTGCCACCGAACTGCTCTGTGAGACGCACCGCGCCCAGACGCATGGAACGGTTGCTGAATACCACACCGTTCTTGCTGAACACGACCTCCATGCTGCCGCCGCCGATGTCGACGACCGCCGCGAACCCATCGGAGAGGTCGAACGCACGCGCAACGCTGCGGAAGGTCATGCCGCCCTCGTCGCGTGCTGAGACAAGATCAACGGCGAGCCCGGTGCGATCGTGCACCAGCGAGAGGAAGTCGGCCCGGTTGCGGGCGTCCCTCACCGCGGCGGTCGCGAATGCCCGGATGATTGTGGCCCCGGCGCTTTCGGCGGCTCGCTTGAGCCTGCCGATCGCTTCAACAGAGACCGCGATGGTCTCGGCGCTGAGATTGCCCGAGGCCGCCTGACCGTGGGCCAGCCGCGTCATGGCACGCTCCTCGGCGAGCACACGCCAAGACCGATCGTCGATCATCTCTGCCACCAGAAGGCGGATGCTGTTGCTTCCGATGTCGATCACGCCGATCTTGAGGCCAGCAAGCCAAAGGCTGGACTGAACCGCTTCAGGGGCGGGCATCGGCGGGAGTGCCTCCGCGGCGCAGGGCGCGCCGTCGGCGGCTTTGGCAGCGCCATTGCATCGGCTGTGCGTGCCGTTCAAGGCCTCGGTACGCGGGCCCGCCTCTGCCGCCTGGGGGGAGCACTCATGGGCCTGCGTGAAGAACTCGGCGAAGAGTTGCTCGGGGGTGGTGTCGCACGATTGCGAGTGCCACCACCGGAGGGCGTTTTCAGTCCTGACTTCCAGGAGTGTGCCGAATCGCCTTTGAAGGTCGGCCACGGCCTGATGCATCCTGTCGTTTTCCGGTGTGCGCTCACTCTCTGGAAGGCGTGCGATGTCATCGGCACAGGTGCCAAGCCTGGCAACGAGCGTGCCGATGTCGTTCACGTCGCCGAACCGCTTCTGCACCTGGGCGATCAAGGCGTGCTCGCCTTGCCGGCCGAGCATCTCTCTGGTGTAACGGATTTTCTTCACGGCGATGCGCAGCCTGTGGAGAGTCTCGATGTCCCGTCCGGCAGCGCTGCACGCCGCGACGAACTCTGCCCTTAACGCGGTGAGTGTCTCGTCAAAGCCTCTGACCACGATGTGCTCATCGAGGCGTTGAACACAACGGCGTGACACGCGGCGCAACGCCCTGATATCGAGCGATTCCGCAAGGTGTCGCGCGGCCGCGGCACGGTCCGAGGCGAACACGTGAAGCACTTCTTTGATGTTGGCGGGGGCTTTCTCTGCCGGGAGCGAAGCGAGAACGCCGAGGAGTTGCATGTGAACATCGGCGTCTCTGACCCGGCCCGCACGCTTTCTGATGCGGCGCAACCGTTTGAGGAGTTTGCCCACTTCTGGCACGGGTGAATCGGTGAGAGGGCTCAGCGCGGCCAACGCACGCCTCGAAGCGATGCGGAGCCTGTGGACCTGCCTGGGTGACGGATCTTGCGAAGCAGCAACCGCCCGAACGCACATCACGGCCGCCCGCACCCGTTTCTTCACGGCTGCGGGCACATTCCCGGCGTTCACTCGCTCCCCCGCGTGCATGGGAAATGTTACGCGGCCATGAGAATACCTCTTCCCGAACAGTGCGCTAAGAATGCTGTTGGTCAGCGTTCACAGGTGGGCGCGCGTGCAAAGACCCGCGGGTGAGTCCCGCGGGTCTGAGAATCAAGCATCAGAATCGCCTGCCGGAGGTTCGGAGCACCGGGTCGTGAGGTGCTTAGGCCAACACCGCTGGAACCGAGCCACTTTCAGGTTCGGCTTCGGGTGGGGTGCCCTCTTTGCGACGGTCCCAGACGATCGGAGCGGCAACCGCGACCGAGGAGAATGTACCGACAATCAACCCGGCGGCGAGCGCGAAGGCAAAGGATCGCATTCCTTCGCCGCCGAAGATGTAGAGGATGATGCATGAGCCCAGCGTGGTGCCGCCGGTGATGATCGTGCGGCTGAAGGTCTGGTTGATCGAGGCATTGATGATCTCGGCCGTGGCGTAGGGCAGTTTGCCCTTGTTCTCGCGGATGCGGTCCATGATGACCACGGTATCGTTGAGCGAGTAGCCCGCGATGGTCAGGAGCGCGGCCACCGCGTTCAGGTCGATCTTGAACGGCAGCAAGCCCAGCGAGCGTGCAAACCCTTCGGTTGCCGGATGTTCGTACAGAATCTCGCACAGCGCGATGAGCCCGATGACCGTGAGCACGTCGTGAAGGAGCGCGACAACGGCGGCGACCGAGTATCGCAGCGTGCGGAACCGCACCCAGATGTAGATGCCGATGAAGAAGAAACTCAGGAGCGTGGCGGTGATGGCGTCTGCCCGGAAGGTGCCCGCGATGGCCGGGCTGAAGTTCTGCACACCTGCGAGCGAAGAAGGACGCGTGAGCGCGGCCTGCACAATGGCCCACTCGCGGTCGCGCACGTCGCTGGCCCACAAAGCCTCGTCTTCGAGCACGCTCAGTTCATCGTCACGCACAAGAATCACGGCGCCGCGTACGGCGGCCTCGTCGCCGTCCGTGATGATGATGCGACGCTGACGGGGCAGGGTGCTCGAATAGTCCGCGGTTTCTCTGACGCTTTCAAGGCGGGATACGAGCGTGGCCAGGGGTGTCGGGGGCTCGATGTCTTGAAGATAAATGGCCACGCCGCCCACGAACTCGCCGATGGGGTCGCGCCGAGAAGAGACGGGATCAACGTTGTCGCCCAGGGCGGGCCGTTCGAGAGCGAAGAGGGGGCCGGTCGCGCCCTCGGCCTGAGAACCAACGAACTCCAATGGTGGCCGAACCTCCATCAGGCCGGCGAGTTCTGAGAGGATCGCGCGCGGAATGGCGTCGGGATCGACACTCACGCCGGCATCGTTGGGGCCCACTTTGATCTCGAACCGGTCGGAAGTCACGCCGTCACGCCTCGGGTTGATGGCGATCACCTCGGCGTTGCGCAGCGGTCGCAGGGCAACCCCGGCGTCTGGCACGGCCGCGATGGCCTTGACGCGGTCCTGCACTTCCTGGCGGGTCAATGTCACAGGTTCGCCGGAGGCGGGGTCGGTCTTGAACTGCACGGTGACCTTCGTGCCGCCGAGGAACGCGCTGTCGAGCATGCGCGTGCCTTGGAAGAAGATCATGCCCAGGCCAAGGCAGACGTAGAAAGCCGAGAAGGCGAAGAAGATGTAGCGGAGTTTGAGCCAGTTGATGTTGGGCGTGAGGAACTTCTGCAGCGCGGGCAGGGCCATCGGCAGCATGGAGGTTCGTCGCCAGCCGGCCTGCACGCCCAGATCAAAGATGACCCGCGAGATGACCAGCGCCGAGAAGAGCGTGGCGACAACGCCCACGCCCATCGTGATCGCAAACCCGCGGATTTCGGGGGTGCCCGTGTAGTAGAGCACCACGCAGACGATCAGGTTGGTGACGTTGCCGTCCACGATGCTCGACAGGGCTTTGTCGAACCCTTGCCGCACCGCCGTCTTCATGTCGGCCCCGCGCAGGAACTCTTCGCGGAATCGCTCGTAGATCAGCACGTTGCTGTCAACCGCCATGCCGAACGTGAGGATGATGCCCGCGATGCCCGGCATCGTGAAAGCGGCCTTGCTCAACGCCATGGCGCCCACGATGATCATCGCGTTGGCGACGAGCGAGAGCACCGCGACAAACCCGCACGAGAAGTAGTAGACCACCATGAACACGGCGACGATGATGACGCTGTAGACGCCCGACATCAGGCCCATGCGGAGGTTGTCGGCGCCGAGTTGCGGGGCGACGGTGCTCTCGCTGATGGGGTCGGGCGAGAGGGCCGCCTGCAGCGAGCCGCCCGAGAGCACCCGCACGATGTAGTTGATCTCTTCACGGCTGAAATCACCCGTGATCTGACCGCTGTTCGAGATCGTCGACCGCAGGTTGGGCGCGGTGTACACCTCGTCGTCCAGCAGCACGGCCATGCGGTTGCCCACATGGTTTCGCGTGAGTTGGCCCAGGTATCGGGCGCCCACCGGGTCCATCTGGAAGGCGATGGCCGGTTTGCCGATCTCGTCGCGGCTCTCGCGGGCGCTGCTCACGCTCCATTGGTTGTCGCGGTGATCCGCCAGCGTCAGGCGGGTCGCCGGGGTATCCCAGCAGAGCATGTAAAACTGCCCGCCCCGGGCCTCGACCACATACCCGTTGCGCTGGAAATACGGCGCGGCGAAGGAATCATCCTCGTCCAGACGCATCGCGTCTTCCTGAGAGTGGATGAACCCATCGACGCGGTTGATGCGGTACCAGCGGGCGTCGGGCGAGCCGGCGTTGCGCGGGCCCAACTCGCGGAACCGCCGACGCAGTTCTGCCTCGTCGCGGTGCTGACCGGGGTCAACACTGATGCGGAAGGAGAGCACGCCCGAGCCCCGCAGCATGCGCTTGAGTTCCTCGGGGTCGTCCAGGCTCGTGCGCTTGGCCGTGTACTCGGCGTGCGCGGCGAAGACGCGGTCGATTTCTGCCTGTGAATCGGGGTGGGCCTCGCGCAGCCGGCGTTCGGCTGCCTCGCGCGGGCTCGAGAGCGAGACCGGCTTGCCGTCGCGCCCCTGAAAGACGCGCGGGCGGGTGGAGAGGCTCAGCACCCGGCGCACGTCCTCGGCCGAAAGGGCGGTGGCCATCACGCGCGCGATCGACTCTTCGTACTCGATCTCCGCCGATGCGACCTCGGCCGCCAGTTCGTCTTTGGCGGCGGAATCGTCGAGTGCTTCGTACGCCTCACGCAATGATACGGCCAGGTCTGCCGCGCCCGCGGCGGCACGCAGAAGAGAAAGCCTTGCGTCGTTGCGGTTCGCGAGGCGCTCCAGGGCGCTGTCGCGCTGGGCGCCCTCGAGGCGCAGCGTCTGCTCCAGGCGGGGGCGGGTGAGAGAGGCCTCGGCCAGTGAGCGGAGTTCGCCATCGAAGCGGGCCCTGAGCGCCTTGACTTCTTCGGTGGGCAGCGGCATCGTGATCTCGATGCGGTCGTTGCCCTGGGCCACCATCGTGATTTCAAAGAGCCCGTTGGGGTCAACACGTTCCTTCAGTGCCGTGATCGTCTTGTCGAGAATCTCTTTGGCGTTCTCGGTCGAGGTGGCGCGTAACTGCACCGAGTACACAAGGCTCACGCCGCCGCGCAGGTCTTTGCCGAGCCTCAGGTTCTCCTGAGGCGGCCACGCGACATACCACGCGACAAAGAGCACCGCGAGGATGAGGAACAGTCTTCTGTAGATGTTTCGCATACGGGTCGGCCAGAATGGATCGGCGGTGGTTCACGCCGCGTTGATCGAGTGATGAAAGGTTGGTCCTGTCGCCGCGATCGCGGCGGGAGAGGCGCGTGCCGGGCTCGGTCTCAGACGCCGGCGTGCTGATGAGCGTTGGCGTTCTTGGGCTCTGCGATGGTTCCGGAAGACCGTGTATGGCCCTTGTTCAACACCGCGGAAATCGCTACCTTGGCGATGCGGATGCGACCCTCTTCGACACGCAGCACCGCATCGTGCTCGCCTATTTCAACCACGGTGCCGATGATGCCGCCGGTGGTCTGCACTTTGTCGTGCTTCTCGATGGAGGAGAGCATCGCGGTGCGCCGCTTCTGCTCGCGCCGGCCGCCCATGAACGTAGACATCACCAGCACCAGCAGCACCACGAGGGGAAGCCAGAGCATCATGCTCGAACCGCCGCCGGCGGGGGCTGGAGCGGGCTGCCCAGCACCCGAGCCGTTCGCCCCTGTGGTTGCGCCGCCAGTGGGCGCGCCGGGCATGCCAACGGCCTGAACAGGGGCAGCGGCCTGAGGCGCGGCACCGGCCTGCGGTGTGTCCTGAGCGAGCGTGAGGAACGCGGTAAAGTCGGCGGGATAGTTCATGGGGCGGTCAACCAGAATCGAGAATCGTGGCCGGATCGCCTCCGGCGACATGACGGAACGTGGCACTTTCAGCCGAGCAGCGGAGGCAGGTCTCTGCAACCATCGGCCGCGACGGGCCAACGCCTGACAAAGCCCTCCCAGTCGTCGTCCGCAATACGCTCGCGGATGTCGGCCATGAGCCGCTGAAAGTGGCGAAGGTTATGCAGGGTGACGAGGATCGGCCCAAGCATTTCCCCAACCATGAACAAATGCCGAAGGTAGGCCCTTGAGAAGGGCAACCCCTCTGCGGTACGCCACCCGTGTGCCTGAGGGGCACAGGCGTGGCAGTCGCAGCCAGACTCGATGGGTCCGGGGTCTTCGGCGAACTGCGCGTTGCGCAGGCGGATTTGCCCCCCGGATGTGAACGCGTTGGCGTTGCGGCCGTTCCGCGTGGGTAGCACACAATCAAACATGTCTACGCCGGCCAGAACCGCGGCCAGGATGTCCCGCTCGTACCCCACGCCCATCAGGTACCGGGGCCGCTCGGGCGGCAGCAGAGGGGCCGTGTGACGAACGACCAAGGCGATCTGCTCGGGCGCCTCCCCCACCGCCACCCCCCCGATGGCGTAGCCCGGCAGGTCGATCGCCGCGACGCGCTGAGCGCACCATGTTCGCCGGTCGAGATCGATCCCACCCTGCACGATTCCGAAAAGGGCCTGTTCATCTTTTCTGGCATGGGCCGCTTTGCAGCGTTCGAGCCAGCGGATGGTGCGTTGGTTGGCGATATCAAGCCGCGCGGCCGGGTCGTAGCCTTTTCGCCCGGCGCGGGGCTGGTCTCTCTCAACCGCCTGGGCGATGCGGTGCGACTGTGCCGGGTCGCGCAGCGAGGCGCCGGGGTCGATCGAAGGCGGGCAATCGTCCAGCGCCATGATGATGTCCGGGCCCAGCAGGTTCTGCACCTCAATGGCACGCTCCGGGGTGAGCACGATGTTCGCGCCGTCGATGATGGACTTGAACGTCACGGCGTCGTCGTCCACCTTGTTCGTGGCCGAGAGGCTGTACGCCTGATAGCCGCCCGAGTCGGTGAGAATCGGCCCGTGCCAGTTCATGAACTTGTGCACGCCGCCCAGACGCGAGATGAGTTCCGGGCCGGGGCGGAGCAGCAGGTGGTAGGTGTTGTTGAGAACGATCTGCGCGCCGGTCTGGGCCACCAGTTCAGGCGCGATGCCCTTGACGCTGGCCCGTGTGCCGACGGGCATGAACGCGGGCGTGTCAAACACACCGTGGGGCGTCGTCACCCTGCCGCGCCGGGCGAGTGTTCTGCGTGATCTGGCCGACACGGTGAAGCCCAGTGGCGAGGGCATCAACCACGCCCCGCGCTGCGGCTGCTGTCGGTGGCTCGTCGCAGAGTCTCTTTTTCTTCGACACTCAGGCTCTGCAGGCCCTCGGCACGGACCTTCGCAAGTATGCGGTCGACCTCCTGATCTGATGGTCGCGAGGCCGCCTGCGGGCGAGCGGGTGATGAACGGGGCGGATCGATCCGCGAGACCCGTGCGCGGCTTTTCGTCCCCTTGCGGGAGTTGCTGAACACGTCGAAGAAGTCTCGCAGAAGGTGCGCATGCCGGATGAAGAAGTACCCGGCGATCGCCCCGCCGATGTGCGCGGCATCACCGCCGGCGTTATTGCCGCCGAAAATGAGGTTGGCCAGCGCAAGCCCGACATAGGCATACGCCATGATCTTCAGCCGCATGGGGATCGGCGGGAAGATGAGTTGCACCACCACGTTGGGGGCGATGTACGCGCACGCCATGATCACGCCGAAAACACCGGCCGAGGCGCCGATGAGCGGGGTTTTCACATTGGTGAAGAGCAGCACAGGAACCTGCTTCATGCCCATGCTCAGCAGCACCGTGCCCAGAACATTGAGGATGAAGTACATGAGACCGCCGAAAACGCCGCACGTGAGGTAGAAGGCCAGGTATCGCCGGCTTCCAAGGTGCTGCTCCACCATCGAGCCGAACATGTAGAGCCCGAGCATGTTGAAAAAGATGTGCCAGATGTCGGCGTGCAGGAACTGGAAGGTGAGGAAACGCCAGAACTCAAGCCCGCCGCCCGAGTGCCAGATCACGTGGTGGGTCGAAAAATGACCGTACTCGCCCAGGGTTCGAGCCGCGGTCTGGTTCATCGCCATCAGCACGAACACGCCGATGTTGATGATCATCAGCCATGTGTTGGCCGAAAAGCCGGCGCCCAGGCCGCCCCGACGCCCGAAGCCGCCCATGCTCTGCCGCGAATACTGTCTGTCGTAAATGCCCATGATCTCTGTGGTTGTGTGCGTGTCTCAGGTCGGCTGTTCTGGCCCGGGCAACGGCAGGAAGCGTGCTGCGCGGGCCCCAGAAGCGTATCGCCGGGATCTCATCAGGTATTTGGGAGTACGGCTTTACGGGTATCGAGCAGCCCGAGCCGATCGGCCCAGAGCAGTGTCAGGATGGTCTTGGCGTCGCTCACGCGGCCTTCGGCGAGCATGGCCATGACCCTCTCCACTGGCAGGGGATGAACCGTCAGGCGCTCGTCGGGTTCGAGGCGTTGGCCGACGTGGGTGAGGTCTGTCGCCAGAAAGGCGTGCATGAGTTCGTTGCTCAGGCCCGGGGATGTGTGGAACGTCAGAAGGGGCGTGAGCGTTGCCGCGGAGTGCCCGGCCTCTTCCTCCAGTTCGCGTGCAGCGCATGCGGCGGGGTCTTCGCCTGCCTCCAGCGTGCCCGCGGGGAGTTCCCACAGCCAGTCCTCCACGCTCGCACGCCAGTTGCGGATGAGCAGCACCTGGGGCCCTGCCGGGGTCTGGAGCAAGGGCAGAATGATCACCGCCCCGGGGTGGCGCACGCACTCGCGGTAGAGGATTCCACCCCCGGGAGATATCACGGCCAGACGCTCGAAATCGAACTTAGCCCCTTTATGGAGAAGGGTGCGTTCGACAGAAGGAATCGCGGAGTTAGTCTGCACGAACCTATCGTACCGGCCCGATGCCCACCCCACCCCCAACCCCCTCCGCGACCAGTCACCCCGGCACGGGTGCTGCCGGGGCGGTCTCACCGATCATCAGCCTTCGCGGGGTGTGCAAGAAGTTTGGTGAGCAGGTGGTGCTCGATCACTTCGATCTCGACATCGAACCCGCCCGGACGACCGTGATCATGGGGCCGTCGGGGTGCGGCAAGTCCGTCACCCTCAAGCACATTGTCGGGCTGCTCAAGCCCGACGCGGGCACCGTCACCTTCGATGGACGTCGCACCGACATGCTCGGCGAGCGTGAGTTGATCCCGGTACGGCTGCAGATCGGCCTGCTCTTTCAGATGTCGGCCCTTTTTGACTCCATGACCATCGGCGAGAACATCGAGTTTCCGCTGCTTGAGCACACGCGGCTGACCCGCCCCGAACGGTCGATGCAGGTGCGAGAGGCCCTGCGGCTGGTGGATATGGACGGTGTTGAGGCCAAGTTGCCCTCGCAACTCTCGGGCGGACAGCGCAAGCGCGTGGCCCTCGCCCGCGCCATCGTGCTCAGGCCGCGCGTGGTGCTCTATGACGAGCCCACGACCGGCCTCGATCCGGTGCGATCAGACGGCATCAACGAACTGATCATCAAACTGAAAAGAACGCTGGGAATGACCAACGTGGTGGTGACCCACGACATCGTCTCGGCGCGCAAGATCGCCGACAGGGTCGTGATGATGCTGGGCGGGCGGATCGTCGCTTCCGGAACGTTCGACCAGATCGCCTCGTGCAGAGACAGGCGGGTCGTGAACTTTCTTGAAGGCCGCTACGACAGAGAAGAAGACGACGAACAGAAACTCATCGAAAGCACGCCCGGCCTTCCGGGCGTTGGAAGGGCCGCTCAATGAAACCGATCGTCAGAGATTTCATGGTCGGGCTCACCGCGCTCCTGGGCGTGGGCGGGCTCCTCTTCGCGCTCATGTTCTTCGGCGAACTCACCTTCGAGCGTCAATACGAGTTCCGCGTGCGCCTGGCCAACGCCAACGGCCTGCAGCAGTCTTCGCGGGTGACGATGAACGGCGTGAGCATCGGGCAGATCAGAAAAACCGCCGTGCTCCCGCCGGACATCGGCGGGGTGGAACTCACCGTGAGCGTGAAACGTGGGATCGACATCCCGCGGCTGGCGGAAATCAGCGTGGAACGCGGGCTCATCGGCGATGCGTCCCTTGACTTTGTCATCCCCGCATTCCTCTCGGTTGAACAGCGTGCCGACGCCGTGCGCGAGGGGGACGTCTTTGAAGGCGGCAGCCCCACCACGATGTTCGACCGCATCGCGAAGACCGTCGAGGGCCCCCTCTCCAAACTCAGCGACACCGTGGACAAGTTCGACAGGCTCGTGGAGGTCTACACCAACGTCGGCGAGCGCATCGCGGCCGAACTCGAGCCACGGACGCAGGCCGACCTTGATGCCGGCCAGAGGCCCAACCTCTTCACCGCGATCGAGAAACTCGATGTGGCCCTGGCCTCTGCCAACACCTGGCTCACCGACGAAGACCTGCGTGCTTCGGTCAAGCAGACCATTACCGACGCCCAGACGATGCTCAACGACGCCAGCGAGGCGGCCAGGCAGATCAAGGCGAGCGCCGAGTCAGCCGACCGCACCCTCGCGGATGTAGGCGAGGGGGTGGCGGACGCCCGGCGTCGCATCGAGACGCTGGGCGATCAGGCCGCGGGGCTGCTTGCGCAGGCCGAGCAGGCCGCGGGAACACTTCACCAGTTGCTCGACGAAACCTCGAAGGGCCGCGGCACCGTGGGCCAGTTGATGAAGAACCCGGATCTGTACAACTCGCTGCACGATGCCACCCGAAGGCTCGAGAAGACGCTCGTTGAAGTGCAGTTGCTCATCGAGCAGTACAAGGCGGAAGGGATCAAACTCCGCCTGTGACCGGCACCCCGCGAACATAGCCTCGGGGGCACGCTCCGCAGAGCCGTGCCGGCGGGCGGTCAATCGTGCCGGAGCGACTCGATCGGGTCTTGTTGCGATGCACGCAGCGCGGGGTAGATGCCGAACACCAGCCCCGTCACCGTGGCCACACCGAAACTGATGATGATCGACCACGCCGTCACGTGGGTGGGCAGCGCGGCGTCCATCTGGAAAAACTGCCCGATGAGCGGCATCGAGGGCAGACGCGGCACGAGCCAGTCGACCACCACCGACCCGCCCACGCCCAGCGCCACGCCCAGCAGCCCGCCGATGGCCGAGAGAACGCTCGTCTCGACCAGGAACTGCCAGAGGATGTGTTTACGGGTGGCCCCGATGGCGCGTCGGATGCCGATCTCGCGAGTGCGTTCGGTCACGCTGGCGAGCATGATGTTCATGATGCCGATGCCGCCGACGAGCAGCGAGATGCCCGCCACGGCACCGAAGACAAGGTTGTAGGTGAGTTGTGTCTTGCGCGCGTTTTCGAGCAGTTCGTAGGGCACGATGATGTTCACGTCCGGCATGCCCGGGTGGCGCACTTCCATGATGCGGCGCAGCAGTTGCGAGGCGCTGATCACCGTTTCACGGTCGCGCACCATGATGTAGACCTCTGAAACCTGCGTCTCGTTGGCCTGGAAGGCGCCCGACTGCCCGCGAACAACAAGATCACCAAAGGTCTCGCGAGCGGTGGTCAGCGGGATGTGAATGTCAAGGTTGAGGTCTCGCCCGATGAGCGCGCCGCCCGCGCCGCCGGCCAGGCCGATGGGCGCCAGCACGCCAATAACGGTGAAGACGCGCGTGTCGATCCGCAGGGTCTGCCCCACCGGGTCTTCCAGCGGGAAGAACTGCTTGGCGATTTCGCTGCCGATCACGGCCACCATGGCCCGCTGCTGCATATCCGACTCGGCGAGGTATCGCCCACGCTCCATCCGCAGATTGGCCACGCGCGGCAGGTCAGGCGTAGTGCCGAAGGCCTGGCTCGTCTTGCGGATCGCCCCGCGAAGAACCTGCCCTCCCACTTCTTTCAGGGGAACAATGGCCTCAACGTCCGGGAAGTTCTCGCGGATGACCTCGAAGTCGGCGCGGGTGATGCCGAACCGCGAGAGCCAGGCCTGACGCTGCCCGCTCTGCTGATTCTGCGTTTCGGGGGGCTTCTGCGAACGGGCGATGATGTTGCGGGCGCCCAGCACCTCGATGCGGGCGAGCGCATCGCGCTTCGCCCCTTCACCCAGGCTGCTCATGATGATCACCGCCGCGACGCCGAAGACGATGCCCAGGGCGGTGAGGATCGACCGCAGGAGCCGAAGGCGAAGATTGGAAAGGCCCAATCGGATGGTTTCAAGAAGGAAAGTCATGAACTGGACGATAGTTTAGTGCGAACAGAGAGCAGAAGCACGCCCGGGAACGTCTCGGCATCGTGTCTTCGGCCACACCCCCCGCCCGGATCCGCATTTTCCCTTTTTCAGAGCCCACCTGTGCCCGAGCACCCCTCCAATGTCCGCCCCGCGTGCCGAGTCGAGGTTGAACTCGAGCGGGAACTGCCGCGCGGCTGGGTGTACGAGGTTGTCGTGCATGTCGACGGCTCCGCCCCGTCACGCCATACGGTGACCCTGGCCTGGTGCGACCACGACTACTGGAGCGGGGGACGCTCGTGCCCTTCGAAGGTCGTTCAGGCGGCGCTTGAATACGCCCTTGAACGCACGACCCAGATCCTGCCCGCGGTCTTTGATGCCGCGCGTATCCGGCGTTGGCTGCCCGAGATCGACACCGATCTGCGCGTGGACCCGTGACGGGCAACACACTCATCCCTGCTCAGCGCCGGGCAACTGGGCCTTGAGTTCTCGCCTCATGATCTTGCCGGTGGGGTTGCGGGGCAGCGCCTCAACACGCACGATGCCGGTGGGCACCTTGTACCCCGCGAGGTGCTCGCGGCACCACGAGAGCAGCGTTTTCTCATGAAACTCGGCGCCCTCGGCGGTTTCCACGAAGGCGAAGGGAAGTTCGCCACGCATCGGGTCGTGCATGCCGATGACCGCGCTGGCGCTCACCGAAGGGTGCTGATTGAGCACCTCCTCGATCTCCCGCGGGAAGACGTTTTCACCACCGACGATGATCATTTCCTTCAGGCGTCCCGTGATGTACAGGTGTCCATCGTGGTCGAACCGACCAATGTCTCCGGTGCGGAAGAACCCGTCAGGGGTGAAGACATCGCGGGTCTGCTCCGGGAGTTTGTAGTACCCCTTCATCACGTTGGGGCCCGAGATCTGAATCTCGCCCTCCTCTCCCGGCGCCACCGCCCGCCCCGTGGCGGGGTCCACGATCCGCTGCACCACGCGGGGCAGGGGCATGCCCACCGACCGGGGCCGCCACTCGCCGGGGCGGCACCAGTTCGTCACGGGTGACGTTTCCGTCAGGCCGTACCCTTCGTTGATCGTCACGCCGAACCGCTCGCGGAAGCCGGTAAGGACGGCCTCGGAAAGCGGCTCGCCCCCAGATACCACCACCCGCAGTGACCTGAAATCGTCCGGCCCCGCGTCTTTCACGGTCATCAGCGCGTTGTACATCGACGGGATGGCCACGAGGATCGTCGGGCGGTGTTCGCGGATGAGTTTGATGATTCTGGAGGGGACAAACCTGGCCGAGTAGATGGTCTTTCGGCCCACCATCAGCGGCAGGAGGGTCAACACCGTCAGACCGAAACTGTGGAACTGCGGCAACACGCCCAGGAGCGAATCGGCGGGTTGAAAATCGATCCAATCCGTGACCTGGCCGACATTCGCGGTGAGGTTCCCGTGCGTCAGCATCACGCCCTTGGGCTTGCCGCTTGTGCCCGATGTGTAGAGCAGCACCGCCAGGTCTTCATCCGACGCGGAGCGGGGCCACACCGGGTCGGGGATGCCCCGGAAATCGAGTTCGTCCATCTTGATCCAGCGGCCCACGTTGGGGGGGGTGCCAAGGTGTTCGAGCATGGGACCAACGGTGACCACGGTGTCGGTGCCGCAGTCATCGATGACGTACTGAAGTTCCCCCGGTTTGAGCAGGAAGTTCAGCGGCACCACAACTTTTCCCAGCATCCAACCCGCCAGGGCCGCGACAGGGAAAGCCCCGCTGCTGGGGATCATCACCCCCACCGTCGGCGTCTGGCACGAGGCCCGGATGGCACCCGCGACGTGGAGCGCCGCCACAAGCAACTCAGCGGCCCGGTATGAGCGGCGGTCGTCCACGGCGGCGGTGCGCAAGGGTGAGGCAAGACAACGGCGGATGATGGGCCAGTGCACACTCACAGCGAGATCGACGCTCCTTTCCCGTGCCCGGGGCTCCCGGGGCGGGTATGCTACACGTGTTCAGGGACGAACGCCGACGGAGGTACCCATGCGGATCAGGATTGATTCTCTGCGCCTGCTGTTCACATCTCTCCTGGCGGCGGTCGTTTTGACCGGCTGCGCCGGCTCGGGAAGCGGCTCGAAGGCCGACTATGTCGCCGCCTACCAGAGCGGCCGCTACAGCGAGGCCTTCGAGTCGGCCTCTCGCCAGGCTACGGTCGGGAGCGGGCCCCGCCGAGAGAAAGCCTCGCTCATCGCCGGGCTTTCGGCGCACGCACTCAGCCGAAACGACGACGCGGTGAAGTTTCTTTCCCCTGTTCAGAACAGCAGCGACAACGCCATCGCCGGCGAAGCAGGCGCCACCCTCGGTCTGATCGCGGCCGAGCGTGCTCAGCACGAGCAAGCGGCCGAGTTGCTCGTGAAAGCCGGCCGTAAACTCGACGGCGACAACGCCGCGCGGGCGTTCATGTACGCCGGCGACTCGTACAAGTCGCTGCGGAAAGACACCGAAGCGCGCGGCATGTGGGCGCTGGCTCAGACGAAAGTACAGAACGACAGCAACCTGCGCGTGCTCATCGGCGATCGGCTCAGAACGTCAACGCCCGGGGCATCTCCCAGCCAACCCACAAGCCCCACCCAACCCGGCACGGGGGCGGTGCGCCACACGGTGCAGGTCGGCGCGTTCAGCAGTTTCACCAACGCACAGCGGGAACTTTCCCGCTATCGCAGTTACGGCAACGCCCGTGTGGTAGAAATCACCTCGCGCGACGGGAAAAAACTCTTCGCGGTGCGCATCGGCCAATACGCCACCCGTGCAGAGGCCGAACGGATCCGTCAGAACATCGGCGGTGGTGCCACAATCACGACTACCGCGGGCGAGTGAGCCCATTTCGCCGGGTTCGCGGCATGGTTGCATCCATGCCGGCCATCGATCGGTATAGATCCGGTGTGCGCTGCCGGTACGCCATGCACAGGAGTTGATCATGCGCGGCAATCAGACCTTCGCCAGAGCACGCGGCGTGCTCGCCGTGTCGCTCGCTCTTGTTTCAGTTGCTCCCACGGCGGTCGCGCAGATGCGAGCGCCGGCCACCCACGTGCAGGACACATCCCCAGCCCCGGACTGGCTCAAAGCCCTTTCGATAGATCCCGAGAGTTCCGCGGCCAGGGCCTACGCCGATCACCAGGCAAGGCGAAAGGCCGCCGAGCGTGAGTTGCGGCAACTGCGCATCCGGCATTTCGGCGCGATCCGCAACACCGCCATCCGGCAGGAAGGCATCCTGAAACTGCGAACGTACAGCGACCCCGCGCTCTTCCCGCTGATGCTCGAGATTTACCAGCGTGAAGGCATGGATGTTCGCACCGCGCTGCTCGACCACTTCCACGACGCGGGCAACGACGAGGGGGACGCCGCCCTGGCATGGACAGCGATCATGGACAGCGACGAAGCGGTGAGAGCGCTCGCTACGCAGCGATTGACCTCGCGCACACGCCGCTCGGGCGACGCGATGACCCGCGTGAAGTTCGCCATCTACGAGGGCTTCCGGGGCCAGAACAACGAGACGAAGATCTCGGCCGCGAACCTCGCCGCCAACCTGAACCTGATCGATGTGATCCCGTGGTTGATCAACTCGCAGGTGACCGGTGCCCCCAGACAGCAAGTGACATCATCCGGCGGCCCCGGCTCGCCCACGGGCGCTCTGGCGTGGATTCTCGTGGGTCAGCAGACAGCGTTCGTAAGCGATCTGCAGCCGGTGGTCGGCAACAACGCCGTCGCCTTTGACCCTCAACTGAGCGTCATCACCACGGGCACGCTGCTGCGCGTGATCGACGCCGCGGTGGTCACGTACCACATCGACCTTCACAACATTCTTGTAGACTGGACGACGCGGGAATGGGGCCAACCCACAGGACCGCTGGGGTACAACATCCCGGCGTGGCGGCAGTGGTACACCGAGCGGTTCCTGCCGGACCTCGCCGCGCGAGATGCGGCACGCCGAGAGGCCGAGGCGCTGGCCCGTCAGAACGAACAGCGTCCATAGCGTGCGCTCGATCGGCTTAGACCCGCCCATGCACCGAGTCGCCCACGGCGATCACGGACGCCATGGCCAGGGTGTCGGTGTGCGAAAGCGAGAGGATCATCCGGGCGATTCCCCTCTGCGAGGCGATCTGTGCCGCTCTGCCGTGCAGCGCGAGCGTGGGTTCCCCGCTGGGCGTGCGCACGATCTCAACATCAGTCCATGACAGGCCCTGCGAGAGCCCCGTGCCCAGCGCCTTGAACGCGGCTTCTTTGGCCGCGAAGCGCGCGGCGAGATGCTCGGCCTCACGGCGGCCGGCGGCGGCGTATTCAAGTTCCGCCGGCGTAAAAACTCGTTCACGGAATCGCTCGGGATGCTGCGCGAGCATCTCCGCGATGCGCGCCACCTCGACGAGATCAACCCCGTGTGAGACCACGTGCATCGGCTTTAGCCTTTGGTTGCCGGCTTCTTGCTCTTCGCCCTCTTCGCCAGCGCCTTCACCGGGCGTGCCGGCGCAGCCTTTTCCGATGCTGCATCGGGCTTGGCCGGTGCGGGGTCTGGTTTGGGGGCGGGTTCCGCCGTGGCGGCTGCGCCGTCAGCGGGCTTGGGTGCGTCGGCCTGCGCGGCCTGCTTGTACGCCTCTGATCGGTAATCGGTCTGATAGAACCCAGAACCCTTGAAGATGACCGCGGCGCCGGTGCCGAAGAGTCGTTCGAGGGTGTTCTTCGCGCACTTGGGGCACTTGCGCAGCGCCCTGTCTTTCATCGACTGAAAGTGCTCAAACTGATGGCTGCACGCACCGCATCGGTAGTCGTATGTCGGCATGGTTCACACTCCACTCTCCGCCACGCCTGCGCCGCAGGCCGGGGCTAGGTTACTCCGTGGGCGCCACCGATACCTTCGCCGGCCGCAGCACCCGCTCACAACCACCGCCGGTCGAGAGAAGGAAACCGGCCTGGAACGTGGCCACAACGCGGCCCGGGTCTACACCATCGGCGGACTGCTGCATGACGGCTTCATGAACGCCGGGCTTGAACTCGTCGTTGGGTTCCGGGCGGATCAGTCGCACGCCCTGCTGATGGAGCACCCTGAGCAGTTCTTCGCGGATGACCTTGACCCCGTCGATGATCTGCTGGGCCGACGCCGTGGCGGGGTCCTGGTTCACCGCCATGTCGAAGTGGTCCACAATCCCCACGACGGCCGAGACAACCTTCGAAGCGCCCTCGATGCGTGCCGCTTCCTCGTTCTGAAAGGCGCGGCGCTGGTAGTTCTGAAAGTCGGCCATCAGGCGCAGGGTGCGCTGGCGGGCCTCTTCGAGTTCCGCTGCCAGCCTCGCGAGTTCATCGGGGTCGCCGGGCTGTTCTGAAACATCGAAGCCTGACTGATCATCCATGTGCATCCCCTCTTCGTGACGGGTCTGGCCTTCGTGGCTTGTGTCCGCGGTGTCTTTGTCTGTGTTCATGTTTTTCTTCCGCCAGAACGGCATGGGTTACTCCACAGTGGCGGGATCAACTTCCGAAGAGATCCTTGACTTTTTTCCAGAAGCCATCCCGCTCGGGGAGGACTGACTTTTCTTCTGTGGTCGCGTACTCGCGGAGCAACTGCTCCTGCTTTGCTGAGAGTTTGCGCGGCACCTCGATCTTCACCACCACACCCAGATCACCCCGGCGTCCGCCGCGCAAGTTGGGCAGGCCCGACCCGTCGATCTTAAAACCGTGGCCGTGCTGCGTGCCCGCGGGGACCGTGAGAGGCTTGGGCCCGTCGAGCGTAGGGACTTCAATCTCGGCCCCCAGCGCGGCCTGCGTGAAGCTGATGGGCATTTCGAGGATCAGGTGATCACCTTCGCGGTGATAGAGTGAGTGCTTCTGCACACGCACGACCACGTGAAGGTCGCCGCGCATGCCCTGACCTTCCGGGGAGGCCTCGGGCGGCGGCGGTTCGCCTTCGCCCGAGACGCGGATGGCCTGGCCGTCCTGGATTCCAGGAGGAATCTTGACACTCAATGATCGTGACTTTGGTGTGCGCCCCTTGCCGCGGCACGAATCGCAGAAATCGGTGATGACCTGCCCGCGTCCACCGCAGGCCGGACAGGCCACAACCATGCGGAACATGCCGCCCAACCCCGACTGCTGCACCCGCCCCTGGCCGCCGCACGTGGGGCACTTCGCCGGCTTGCTGCCGGGCTTGGCGCCGGAACCCGTGCATGATGTGCAGATGTCGAGCCGGGTGAAACTCACATCGCGCTCGCACCCGTTGAGGACTTCTTCGAGTGAGATCGATACCTCTGTTTCAAGATCGAAGCCCCTGGCCTGACCCCGACGGCCACCCCCCGCACGCCCACCGCCGAACCCCTGGAAGATGTCGTTGAACATCGAGAAGATGTCGGTGGGATCCATCCGGGAGAAGTCGTGCGCGGCCGCGCCCCGCCCGCGCAGCCCCTCATGACCGTACTGGTCGTAGATCGAGCGTTTCTGCTCGTCCGCGAGGATCTCGTACGCCTCGGCGGCTTCCTTGAACTTCTGTTCGGCCTCGGCGTCTCCCGGGTTACGGTCGGGGTGGTACTTCATCGCGAGACGGCGATAGGCACGCTTGATCTCTTCCGCATCGGCGGTCTTCTCGATGCCGAGGATCTCGTAGTAGTCGCGGGTGGTGGGCATCTGTTGTTCTCAGTTGCTGCCGATGAGATTGATGATGGAATGTT
Organism: Phycisphaeraceae bacterium; assembly: GCA_019636615.1. Lineage (GTDB taxonomy): Bacteria > Planctomycetota > Phycisphaerae > Phycisphaerales > UBA1924 > UBA2402. Next base: position 757,934 of record JAHBXF010000002.1, read on the forward strand.
CGAGGCTTGAGCCAACGAACGCCGTGAAGGGGATCGGGTTGTCGGAGTTTGCTTCTTCCAAAGCCGCGAGGTACTCGGCACGCCGTTCGAACTCGATGATTGTGAGCGGGCAGCCGCGACGGAGCAGGTGGTAGTTCATCAGCAGGCGAGCGGTTCGGCCGTTGCCATCGTTGAAAGGACGGATGGCGACGGAGTTGTAGTGGAGCTCGGCGGCCTGTGTCGCAGGGTGTACGCCCGAACGATTCGCGAGCGAAATCATCGCAGGGATAAGCCGGTCGAACTTCTGGCCGCCGGGGGGCACATAGCGAGCGCCCTTGATGAGCACCCGCTCCGAACGGAAGCGGCCCGCGTGTATCGCATCGATGTCGGCCAGTACCTGGGTGTGGATTTCGGGGATGTCGGTATCGGCAAGCGGCGTCCCGGGCGAACGCTCATCTGACCAGGTTTCAACGAGGCGGATCGCCCTGTCATGGTTGCGAGCCTCGTCAACCTCACGCAGTGGCTTGCTCCCTGCTGGTGTCTGGCCTTCGAGAATCAACTGCGTATCGCGGAGGGTGAGGGTGCTGCCCTCGATGGCGTTGGAGTGATAGGTGAGTTCGACCCGTAGTGCGTCGACCGAGTTGGAGAGGATACCGGCTCGCATCGCTGCGGCTTGACAGCGAGCGTGCGTGGCGTCGAGGCTCGCGAGCGCGGCTCGAACCACAGGGGCCTTGTCATCGAAGGCCAGAAGTGGCTCGGGGATGTTGCTCGTGACCGTCATACCGCTACTTCCAGTAAACTCTGGGGATAACTTGTTCGGCCGGCGTGCGCGCCATTGCGGGGCTCGGGGGGAGATGAACGTCCGTAAGGGCATTCGACACTCGAAGCCTTGCGTCCTGAAGCGACTCTCTGTTCGCGCCGCCTGCGTACGAAGGGTCACACCATTGAACTTCATCGTCTTCCCAACTACAGACATCGCAGATCTCAAACGATTCAGGCGGAGTTGAGAGGAGGGTGTGCCACCCGCAGCATGGGCACGCGTATCGACCGATATCGTTGCGGGGCCACTCGTTCATGAATCGGGCCCACGGTCTCTCGACTCGTGGGCCCGTAGTGACTCGTGAGGTGTCAGAGCGCTGGCCCGGACACACATGGGCAGGATCAGACCACCGCGCCCGTCGCAGACTTGGCGTCTTCCTTCAGGTCGGTGATGAGCACGTCGGTGGTGAGCATGAGGCCCGCGACACTCGCGGCGTTGATGAGGGCGGTCTTGGCGACGAGCGCGGCGTCGATAATGCCCGCTTTCACCAGGTCGGTGTACTCGCCGGTGGCGGCGTTGAGGCCGTTCGCGCCCTTGAGTTCCTTGACGCGTTCGATGACGAGGTCGCCGTCGAAGCCCGCGTTCTCGGCGATCTGGGCGATGGGCGCCTCGACCGCCTTGGCGACGATCTCGAAGCCCAGGCGTTCATCCTCGGACTTCGACTTCTTGGCCGCGGCGCGGACGGCATCCTGCGTGCGGAGCAGCGCGACGCCGCCCCCGGGGACGAACCCTTCCTTGGCGGCGGCGCGGGTGCTCTTGAGCGCGTCGTCGACAAGATCTTTCGTGGCCTTCATGACGGTCTCGGTCGCGCCGCCCACGGAGATGATGGCGACACCGCTGGTGAGTTTCGCCAGACGCTCCATGAGTTTCTCGCGGTCGTACTCGCTGGTGGATTTCTCGTGCTGGGCGCGGATCTGCGCGGCCCGTGCCTCGATCTCCTTCTTCTTGCCGGCGCCCTCGATGATCGTGGTGTCGTCTTTGGTGATAACGAGTTTCTTGGCGCGTCCGAGTTCGCCGAGTTCAACGCTCTCGAGTTGGCGGCCGAGGTCTTCGCTGAGGAACGAGCCGCCCGTCAGCACGGCGATGTCGCCGAGCATGGCCTTGCGGCGGTCGCCGAAGCCGGGGGCCTTGACGGCGCAGATCTTGAGCATGCCGCGCAGACGGTTGACCACGAGGGTGGCGAGCGCTTCGTTCTCAACCTCTTCGGCGATGATCAGCAGGGGCTTGCCGGAGGTGGCGACCTTGTTGAGCAGCGGGAGAAGATCGGGCAGGTTGCTGATCTTCTTCTCGCAGATCAGGATGTAGGCGTCTTCGAGCACGCACTCGGCCGTCTTGGGGTTGGTCATGAAGTACGGCGAGAGGTAGCCCTTGTCGAACTGCATGCCCTCGACATAGTCGAGGGTTGTGGTGGCGGCTTTGCCGTCTTCGATCTCGACAACGCCCTCCGCGCCGACCTTGCTGATGGCCTCGGCGATGATCTCGCCGACGTTCGCGTCGTGGTTTGCCGAGACCGATGCCACCTTGCGGTAGTCATCCTTGCCCTTGCACTTCACGGCCATCTCGTCGATGGCGGCGGAGGCCGCCTCGGCGGCCTTGTTGATGCCGCGCTGGAGAAGAACGGGGTTGGCGCCGGCGGTGACGTGGCGCAGGCCCTCGGTGAAGATGGCCTGGGCGAGCACGGTCGCGGCGGTGGTGCCGTCGCCGGCCTTGTCGGCCGTCTTCTTGGCTACCTCGTTGACCATCTTGGCGCCCATGGCCTGGAAGGGCTCGGGGAGGCTGACTTCCTTGGAGACCGAGACGCCGTCCTTGGTCACGTGGGGGCTGCCGTACGACTTTTCGATGACAACGTGCCGGCCGCTTGGGCCCATGGTGCACTTGACGGCTTCGGCGAGCCTATCAACGCCGCGCTTCATCTCGGCGAGGGCGGCGTCTTTGAACATGATCTGCTTGGTGGACATGTGGGATCCTCATGGAACGGGTGCCGAACGCAGAGCGTGGGCACCTGGTGAGCACATCGCGCCTTGGGCGGACGTGCGGTTCGGGCGGGCTTGGGTGGAGCGTGCGGAGCAGGATCAGCCGACGATAACGCCGAGGAGTTCGGACTCGCGGAGGATGAGGTGCTTTTCACCCTTGATCTCGACCTCGGTGCCGGCGTATTTGCCGTAGACCACGGTGTCGCCGATCTTGACGCTCATCTCGGCGCGTTTACCGTTTTCGAGGCGCTTGCCGGGGCCGGCCGAGGTGACCTTGCCGCGCACGGGCTTTTCTTTGGAAGACTCGGGAAGGTAGATGCCCGAGGCGGTTTTGCTCTCGGCTTCGATGGGCTTGACAAGAACGCGGTCTTCAAGAGGCTTGACGGCCATGACTGATGATCTCCGTTTGAAACGTGGTGAAACCGGTGTGGTGAGAAGCGCCGGGCCTGTGTATTGCACACGAGGCATCAACGCTTGCTATGGCTGGCGAGCGGCGGCACGCGCCTTGAGGATGAGCCCCAGGACCGAACCGCCGATGATGAACGCGAACAGGACGAAGAGAATCGCCGCGGTGTAGTCGCGGACGACCGGGATGTTGCCGAAGGCATGCCCCACCGCGATCCATGGCAGCGTCCAGAGCAGGCTGCCAATGGCCGAGAAGAGCACGAAGCGGCGAAGAGACATGCGGGAAAGCCCCGCGACGAGCGGGACCAGCATACGCATGAAGGGAACGAACCTCGCGAAGCAGACCGCCATGCCTCCACGGCCTTCGAAGAAGGCGTGAGCCCGGCCGATCTGCTGGGGGTTGAGGAGCATGTGCGCGAGCCTGCTCAACCTGGTTGGTGCGGCCAGGGGGTCCTTCGATGCCCACCATGTGCGGTCCAGGCGAGAGGCGAAGAAGCGGCCGATGCCGTAGTTGCTGCAGTTGCCGATGAAGGCCGCAAGAACAATCACCGCCGCGGCGATCGGAGAACTGAGGACACCCTTGCCCCCCAGCGCCCCAACGGCCAGCAACAACGAATCGCCCGGCAGGAACGCCAGAACAACCAGCCCCGTCTCGGCAAAGATGATCAGCCCAACCACAATGTACACCCACGGGCCCAGCGCATCGGCGGCGTCGCCGAGGTGCTGATCCAGTTGGAGCACAAACTGGTTGAAGGTGTCCATTCATGGCCTGATACACGAAGCCGTTGATCTGGGGTGGTGGGACAGAGTGGATTAGAAATCCATGCCACCCATACCGCCCATGCCACCCATGCCACCCATGCCGCCCATACCGCCCATGCCACCCATGCCGCCGCCGGGGGGGCCCTTGGCCTCATCCTTGGGCTCTGGCTTGGAGGTGACGATGCAATCAGCCGCGAGCAGCACGGTCGCGACACTCGCGGCGTTCTGCAGGGCCATGCGGTCAACCTTGGCGGGCGTGATGACACCCATCTGCACGAGATCACCGTATTCCTCGGTCAGGGCGTTGAAACCAAAGTTTCCCTTGCCCAGGCCGACCTTGTTCACAACGACGCTCCCGCGGGCCCCGGCGTTGTCGGCGATGGTCTGAAGGGGCACGGCCAGCGCGGCGACGACGGTGCGGATGCCCGCGGCGAAGTCGAAGGCGGCGCGGCCGACGTCTTCGCTCGTGGCGTCTTCGTTCTTGCCAAAGACGCTCTTGTACTGCTTCATGTCTTCCAGCGCCTTGCGGGCGCGGATGAAAGACACACCGCCGCCGGGAACGATGCCCTCTGCCACCGCGGCGCGCGTCGCGTGCAGCGCGTCCTCGATGCGGGCCTTCTTCTCCTTGAGTTCCGCTTCGCTGGCGGCGCCCACCTTGACAACGGCGACGCCGCCGGCGAGTTTGGCCAGACGCTCCTGGAGTTTCTCGCGGTCGTAATCGCTGGTGCTCTTGTCGATCTCGGAGCGGATCTGCGCGATGCGGGATTGGATGGACTTGGTGTCGCCCGCGCCCTCGATGATCGTGGTGTTGTCCGCGTCGATCTCGATGCGCTTGGCGAGGCCCAGGTGCTTGATCTCGACCTTGTCGAGTTCGAGGCCCAGGTCTTTCATCACGGCGGTCGCGCCGGTGAGCACGGCGATGTCTTCGAGCATGGCCTTGCGGCGGTCGCCGTATCCCGGGGCCTTCACCGCGGCGACCTGCAGGGTGCCGCGCAGTTTGTTGATGACCAGGGTGGCCAGCGCTTCGCCGGTGACATCCTCGGCGATGATGACCAGGGGCTTCTTGGCCTTCATCACCTGCTCGAGAATGGGCACGAGTTTGGCGACGCTGTCGATCTTGTCTTCGTGGATGAGCACAAGGGCCTTGTCAAAGGCGACCTTCATCTCGTCGGCATCGGTGACGAAGTTGGGCGAGAGGTAGCCGCGGTCGAACTGCATGCCCTCGACGACGTCCACGATGGTCTCGATGTTCTTGCCCTCTTCGACGGTGATCACGCCGTCCTTGCCGACCTTCTCGAAGGCGTCGGCCATGATCTTGCCGACTTCGGTGTCGTTGTTGGCCGAGATGGTGGCGACGTTCTGGATGTCGGCCTTGCCCTTGACGGGCGTGGAGAGGCCGGTGATCTCCTTTGAAGCAACCTCTACAGCGGCCTTCATGCCGCGGATCAGGGCGTTGGCATCAACGCCCGCGGCGATATGGCGGAGCCCTTCGCGGAAGAGGGCTTCGGCCAGAACGGTCGCCGTTGTGGTGCCGTCGCCCGCTTCGTCGCTGGTCTTGCTGGCGGCTTCCTTCACCAGGCGAGCGCCCATGTCCTGGGCCTTGTCTCGCAGTTCGATCTCTTCGGCAACGCTGACACCGTCTTTGGTGACCGTAGGACCGCCCCACGATTTGTCCAGGACGGCGTTGCGGCCCTTGGGGCCCAAGGTGGCCTTCACGGCGCGGGCGAGTTTTTCGACACCGGCCAGGAGCGATTGACGCGCATCCACATCAAAGGTCAGTTCTTTCGCGGGCATGGATCCGGACTCCAGCGTGATTGGTCGGGGGGGACGGGCCAACAGGCCCGTCGCCACCCCCACTTTGGGGATGAAGGACACACCCGAGCATCGGCGCGGGTGCTGCCCTTGATGTGCGGCAATCCTCATGCCAAACGCCACCCGCAACCGGTGGCCGGGATTGGTTGTTTGTACGGCATTTTTTCGTACTCCAGAGCCTGATGGGCCCATCACCTGTGACAACGGGCATCCCAGAAAGGCGATGCCCTGCCAATCCGGCAGCCGACTCCTCGAAGTACGCCTCATACCCGAAGGCGAGGACGTGGCCTGGCCAGCCTGACTCTCAGTTTCGCTTGAGTCGGGGCTGTTTCAAATCCCCCGGCGCGGCTCCCGACTCTGCAAGTCGGGCTTTCGGAATTGGACAGGCAGCGCTGCCACGTGCAACCAGCAGGGCATGTGTCGGTATCTCCCTTCAACAGAGATGGAGTATCCGTCACCAATCCCAACGCGTGGACCAACTGCCTTCGAGCGGGAGTCGGTGGTCGAACGCGCTGCCATGGCCCTGACCATGCTCCGGGCATGCTCTTTCTGCGAGATCCGTTGTGGGGCAGACCGAACCCGGGATGATGCCAGACCCCCGTGCCTCGCCGGCGCTCGTACCTGGTGCTTCAAGCGGCATGTGTCGTATGCAGAAGAGACGGAACTGGTGCCCAGTTACATGGTGTATCTGAGCGCCTGCAACTTCCGATGCCGGTTCTGCGTGCAGGCCCCCGCCTGTTTCACTCCCGACGAAGGGGCAGCGCTTGACCCCGCCCAGGCGGCCGAGGACTTTTCACGCGCGGTGAGAATGGGCGCCCGGAGCATCAACCTGCTCGGCGGGGAGCCGAGTGTGCACGCTCACACCATTCTTGCGGTCGCCGCGGAGGCGCAGCGGCGGGGCGAAGCCTTGCCGCTTGTGCTCAACACCAACATGTACATGACGCCCGGCGTGATCGACCTCCTCGACGGGGTGATCCGCACGTATGTGGCCGATCTGAAGTTCGGCAACGACACGTGCGCCGAGCGCATCGCCGGGATCACGGATTACACACGGATCGTCTATCGCAATCTGCTGCACGCCGCGGCGGGGTCGCGCGTGATTGTGCGGCACCTGCTCATGCCAGGGCACACCGACTGCTGCCTGCGGCCGACACTGACCTGGATGCGGCAGAACCTGCCCGAGGCACCGTTCACGCTCATGACCGGGTATGTACCCGAGTATCTGGCCGCGCCGACGGGATCCTGCGATGCCCAAGGGTTGTCACGCCTGCTGAGCACTGAAGAGGTGCGAGACGCCGAATCGCTTGTGGCGAACGCGGGCGTGAGGAGGTCGGCATGAGCAGCCGACACAACGCTACGAACCGCATGAGGCTGCACCTGGGCGACCACCACGCCGACGGCAGCAACGCCATGGGCGAGGGGCTGAGCGTCACCATTCGCATTGCGCCCGACGGCCGCGTGTACTTCTACGACATTCCTCCGGGGCTGGTCGGCGTCTTCGAGACGCTCCGTGGCTGTGCCTCCACTCCTCAGTCGAGCGTTTCACCGTGCCGGACGCGTGACGCCGATCCTGCAACACCCAGCCTGGCCACCCCGGCGGAGTGCGGCGATGGCTGCTTGCCTCATCCCGCCACCTCAAGTTGTGCCGTCAGCAAAGCGATCGACCAATGACCATGCAACCTACTCAACCCCCACGCCACGTGCCAACCGACACCAACGGAGCCCGCAAGCCGGACCAGGCGGTGGCAAGGCCAGGACCGGCCGCGCAGGACACGGGGGGAATGAGGCATGCTGCGCCGACACCCGAGAAACCCAACGCCACGTGCAAGCCGACTGGCCGACAGACCAGAGCGGCGAACGCGACGCACGATGAGTTGGACCTCTTGATCAGGGCTCGCTACGCCGTGCTGTATGTCGTGAGTTGGGAAGAGGCCCGCGTGGAAGAGCACCTGGCCCGAATCGCCAAAGAGAGGGGGAAGGAACTGCATATCTGGTCTGTCACGGGCGGCATGCGCCGGCACGGCGCCGGCAACGCGGCGCGCACGCACAAGGGCATCGCCGAACCCTTGGCCGCGCTTGAAACGGTGATTGACCACAAAGAACCGGCGATCTATCTCTTCGAAGACTTCCACGCGTTCATAACAGGGAGCGTGTGCAATGTTCACGTGGTTCGCAAGGTGCGAGAGGTGGCCCGGGCGCTGGCCGACAGTTACAAGACGCTGGTGATCTGCGCACCGCTGGTGAACCTTGCGCCAGATCTCGAGAAAGACGTGACGGTGATCGATTACTCCCTGCCCGGTCCCGAAGAGATCAACTCGCTGCTCGACAAGGTTCAGGCCGACGTGGCCGACCACCCATCGCTGCATGTTGATCTTGACGCGCAGAGCCGCGAGGCGATCGTTCGCGCCGCCGGCGGCCTGACCCTGCAGGAGGCGGAGAACGTCTTCGCCAAGACGCTGGTGAACGACGGCACCCTTTCGGGCCAGGATGTCTCCACGGTCTTTGCCGAAAAACAGCAGATCGTGCGAAAGAGCGGGCTGCTGGAGTATTACGGCGCGGATTCTCACCTGGGCGACATCGGCGGGCTAGACCACCTGAAAGACTGGCTGCGCAAGCGTGCCGCGGCCTTTACGCGCCGAGCGCAGGAGTTCGGTCTGCCGTCACCGAAGGGCGTGCTGCTTGTCGGTGTTCAGGGGTGCGGCAAGAGCCTGTGCGCCAAGGCCGTGAGCCGCGAGTGGAACATGCCGCTGCTGCGGTTCGACGTGGGGCGGATGTTCTCGAGCCTGGTTGGATCTTCCGAGAGCAATGTGCGGCGGGCGATCGCCGTGGCCGAGAGCGTGAGCCCGGCGGTGCTCTGGGTTGACGAGATCGACAAGGCGATGTCGGGCAGCGCCAGTTCGGGCGGAAGCGACGGCGGCACCACCGCCCGCGTCATGAGCACCTTTCTGACGTGGCTGAGCGAGAAGACCAAGCCCGTCTTTGTGGTGGCCACGGCCAACGACATATCGGCCCTGCCCCCTGAACTCCTGCGCAAAGGCCGCCTGGACGAGATCTTCTTTGTAGACCTGCCCAACGCGTCAGAGCGGAGGTTGATCCTCGAGATTCACCTCTCGAAGCGCAACCGAAACCCGCGGGGCTTTGACTTTGACAGGCTCGTCGAGGCGAGCGAGGGGTTCAGCGGCGCCGAGATCGAACAAGCCATCATCAGCGCCCTCTATGACGTCTTCTACAGCGAGCGTGACCTCACCACGGCCGACCTGCTGGTGAGCCTGCGCGAAACGGTGCCGCTGTCACGCACCATGAGCGAGCGCATCGCCTCGCTGCGTGCCTGGGCGGACGGACGCGCCAGACCCGCGAGCCCATCGGGCAAGGCCGACACGAACATCAACAGGCGAAAACTGGAGATCTGACCCGCCGCGGCCAAGGCCGCGGCACTACCTCTGGAGTATGCATGAGTACCGTGTGTGTTCTGACGCCCATCGTGGTTGGTTCCTGGCCGATGATCGCCAACGCGGTGGCGGGCGCCGCCGCGTCGATGGGGTTCTCGGTGCTCTCCTCCAACGTGGCGACGCCCGAGGGCGTGAGCGATGCGACGCTGCACGAGCGAGTGGTGGTTGACGTTCCCAACAGCGACGTCGTGAAAGAAGCGATGGACGGCGGGCAGGAGATGGTGATCGCGCGCGACGGGGTCACCCTGCGTTTCGGGATCGACGAACGCGGTCGGTGCACGGTGTGCGCGTCGGGCAAGGGCTTGAGCAAGCGGCGGCTGACGGAGATCGCCGAGGCGGTCTCGGGGCGTGTCGTGCAGCAGTTCGCCTATCACAAACTCATGGCGGAGTTGAAGCAAAGACGATTCACCGTGGTGCAGGAGCACGTCGCGGGAGATGAGTCCATCCAGTTGCGTGTCGTGATCGACCGCTGATTTCTTGTGAGCCCCGCCGGAGCCGAGCATGAAGAAGCCGCAGTTCGACATTTCCATCGCCAAGGACGGAAGCGTGAAGATCAAAGTAAGCGGGGTTTCGGGGCAGGAGTGTGTTCGGCTCACGGACATGCTGGCGCAGATGATCGGCCGCGAGGATTCCCGCTCGTTGACATCAGAGTATCTCGGCGGCGGCGGCGATGTTCGCATCAACAGCACCGTCGACGCGCACATCCGCGAAGGATGAACCTCGCCGAAGACCGGACGGAGTCTGCATGGAGTGCCCGAGTTGCCAGTTCCACAACATGCCGGGAAGTCGCGCGTGCGTTCGCTGCGGGACGGGGCTCGACCTTTCGGGCGTTGACTTCGTTCCGCCACGGGCGAGCGGCTCGATGGCGGTTCGCGGCGTTCGCACCCGGGCCGATCGAGCCGTCACCATCGCCGGAAACTTCTGGCTGGCGCTCTCGAACCAGATTCACCTGGCGCCTTTCAACCTGAGACACGTGACCGCGGGGGATCTCGCGGCCTCGATCATCCCCGGGCTGGGCCATGCTCGCAGCGGCCGCCGCGAGACGGGGCGAGTGATCTTCGCAGTTTGGACAGCATCGCTGGCGCTGACCTGCCTGAGTGTTGGCACCAACTGGTTCTGGCTTTTCGCGACGCTCGTGATCGGCACACACTGCACCACGATCAACCTGCTGCTGATGGACGACCTGCGGGGTCTTTCGATACCGCGCCGGGTCTTTATCGGCATGGGTGTGTATCTCACGCTCATGCTGCTGGTGTACATGCCCGTGTGGTGGGCCGCATCACAGGCTGGCACGCTGTACACCATCCCGCCTGGTGTCGGCGGCCGCAGCGTTCGGCCAGGCGACACACTGCTGCTTTCTTCACACTGGACGCGGCGACCACCCGAACGAGGAGACCTTGTCCGCGCCACATACCCCGCCCTCACGGGAAACGGCATGTACTTCTACCGGCTCGACACGGTCGATCGGATCGTGGGAATGCCGGGAGATTCTGTCGTCATCCGCAAGGGCGTCATCTACCTGAACCACGAACCGATGCCCCCAGAAACCGCGCCGCTGGATGCGCTGCCCTATGACCTCGAACTCGATCTGGTCTGCCCTGAAAACTACGCGATCGTGATTCCGAGCGCGGCTCGATGGCAGAGCACGGCGAACGCCGACTTCGCGGTGAACCATCGTTCCTACTACATCGCCAACCGTCACATGGTGCCACTCGACGAGATTTTCGGCCGCGTCTTGCTCCGTGTGCGTCCCCTCACGCGTGCCGGGGCTGTCAGACCCGCGCCGGCGCCGCTGGCAGAGCCCCACGAGTCGAACTCCCCCACCACGCACACAACGTCTGCATCGCCCGGATGACACATGGCAGGACGATTTTCAAACCTGGAAGTCACACAGTCGCGCGAGGACACGTCTCCGGTGGTCAAGCCCGCCGCCGGGGAGCCGGTGAGATACGCCGCCGATTTTCTCAGGCGCGCCGAGGATCTGTATGAGAATGGTGAGTTTGAACCCGCGCTGCAGCACTACACCAGGGCCCTTGGTCAAGACCGCACGCTCGTGGCCGCGTGGGTGGGCCAGGTGCGCATGCTGCTGGAGCTGGGCGAGTGCATCGAGGCGAGAATGTGGGGCGAGAAAGCCTGCGAACTCTTCCGCGGCAACGGAGACCTGACCGCCACCAGAGCGCACGCGTGCCAGCGGCTGCGTGATTTCGGGCGTGCTGTGGCGCTGAGCGATGCCTCGATCTCGGCGCCCGGTTCATCGTCGTACCGCTGGATCGTGCGGGGTGAGGTGATGCTCGCCGAGAATCCACGGCTGGCCAGCGACTGTTTCAGGCGCGCACTCTCGGAGCCCGGCGCGGGCTGGTTTGAAAGGGTCACGATCGCCCGTTGTTCTCTGTACCAGCAACAACCAACCACGGCGGTTGAACACGCCACCGAGGCCGTAGGGCTGCGGCCGGGGCATCACTACCCCTGGTTTATTCTCGGGCAGGTTCAGCAGGCCCTGGGCCTGTCGAGGCAGGCGTACGCCAGTTATCAGCGCTCGTTGCAGATTCACCCAAGGGGCCCCGCGAGCCTGGCGCTGCGGGCGCTGTCGTCACGGTCGCTGGGCCAAAGACTGCAAGACACCTTCAGGAGACTCTTCGGGTCATGAATCTCAAGACTCTGCTGCTCTCGGCACGCAAACACGACGCGAGCGATATCCACGTGCTGGTCGGCCTTCCGCCGCTGTTTCGCATCCACGGCGAGATCGTCGCCAGCAAGGGCGCCTCTGTGGAAAGCCGCCAGGTCGACGGGCTGCTGGGTGACTGCCTGAACGAAGAACAGATGAACAGGCTGAAGAAAGACTGGCAACTCTGCTTCAGTGTCCACTTCGCCGATATCGGCAGGGCCCGTGTGACCGTCTACCGCCGCAACGGTCTGCACGAACTGAGCGTGCGCATGGCCGAGCCGATCATCCGCACCAGGGAAGAACTCGCCTTGCCCGCCATCGTTGAGGATCTTGCACGAAAGCCCAACGGCCTCGTCATCCTCACGGGCCCGACGGGCGCGGGCAAGACCACCACGCTGCACTACATGCTCGACCTCATCAACGCAGAAAGAGCGGCCAAAGTGGTTACGCTGGAAGACCCGATCGAGTATGTGCACGCCTTCAAGCGGTCCATCATTGTGCAGCAGGAACTGCTCACCGATACCAAGGACTTCGCCTCGTCTTTGCGGCACGTGCTCCGCCAGGATCCTGATGTGATCGCGGTGGGCGAGATGCGCGACAAAGACTCCATCCACACAGCCCTGCACGCCGCGGAAACCGGCCACCTGGTCATCGCCACCCTGCACACACCCGGCGCGGTCGATGTGGTCCAGCGGCTGGTCTCGGCGTTCCCTGGCGGTCAGCAGGAAGAGGTTCAGTATCTGCTTTCGAACGTGCTGCAGGGCGTCATCGCCCAGCAACTGCTGCCCAAAGCCGCCTCGAAGGGCCGGATCGTCTGCTGCGAGATTCTCATCGGCACGCCCGCGGTACGCCACCACATCCGCGAGGGTGACACGCATCAGTTGTACGGTGAGATCCAGGCGGGAAGACGTGCCGGCATGGTCACGCTCGATCATTCACTGCTCGAACTCTATCACCGCGGCGAGATTACCTACGACACCGCCGTGACACACGCACGAAACGCCGAGAGCATCAAACGGCGCGCCGGATGAGATCTCGGGGCGTTCGGTCGCCGGGCAAGATTCCGGATGGTACCATCGGGTATGGACAGCCTTACCTCCATCGTCGCGGGGATCGATTTCAGCCCATGCTCTGCGACCGCGCTGTCGCAGGCCCTGCGCATCGCGGCGTGGAACCGCTCGGCCGTGAGCGCGTTGCACGTCGCCGAGCCGATGGTGGAGTTTCTGCCCGATCCCATGATCTTTCCCGCGCCCATGCTGGGGGTGCAGGCCGACCCGGCAGAGACGGCCCGCAACGCCTGGCCCGGGTTCGCCTCCGGCGTGACCGGGAAGCAGACCGTGTCTCTCGAGATCGCCGTTGGCGCTCCGGTGCTTGAGACGGTGCGTTATGTGCAGGAGCAGAAGGCGGACCTGCTGATTCTGGGCGCCTACGGCGACGTTGAGAAGTCCGCGGGCGTGGGTATTTTCGCCGGGTCGTGCGTGCAACGCGTTGGTGTGCGGGTGATGCTCGTTCGCAAGGAACACGCCGGGCCTTTCAAGAGCGTGCTTGCCTGCGTGGACTTCTCTCCGACATCCCTCGAATCGGTCGAAACCGCGGCAAGGATCGCGGCGCAAGACGGTGCCGCGCTCCACATCATCCACGTCTTCCGCGAGCCGTGGTCAAAGATGTCGCCCAAAGCGCCCGACCCGCTGGCCTCTCCGGAGTTTCAGCAGAAATACCGCGACGCCATCGTGCAGCACATGCGTGAGTTCCTCACGCCGCTCGAACACGAACTCGCCTTCGCGAAACCCGTGCTGCACGCGGTGGGCAACGACGCGGCCTCGCGCGGCATTCTCGCGGCGGCCTCGCTGGAATCCTGCGACCTCATCGTGCTCGGCGCCACAGGTCGGTCGGCGTGGAAGCAAGTCATGCTCGGCAGCACCGTCGCCCGGGTGCTTCGTGAAGCGCCCACGTCGCTGCTCATCGTGCCGCGCGCCGAAGAATCGGCCGGCGGCACTCCGGCGGGTGCCGGCGAGCCGGGCTCGAACTAAAACTTTGTCCGCGTTGCTGGCGGGATGGCGCCCGGAGGGCGCGGCGACCGCTCACCGGCCGGCCATGAAGAAACTCTTGAGTGAGTCGAGGAGGTCTTCTCGCCCGCCGACCTTGCTCGTGATCAACCTGGGCCCGGATTCATCGGGATCGCCCCCGGGGAATGACTCGTGGAGCACATTGATGAAACTGCCGCTTCCATAGGCCGAAGCGACCTGGCAGTAGCCGAACATGTTCGCGATCGGCAGCAGGTCTTCCTGCAGGATCTTCACGCAGAGGCGGTTGTCGCTGTCGCTCGAGTTATCGCCGTCTGAAAAGTGGAACAGGTAGATGTTCCAGTCGTTTGGGTCGTAGTGGCTTTCGATCAGTTCCTTGCAGCACTGAAGGGCAGAACTGATCCTCGTGCCGCCGTCTTCTCGCACTGAGAAGAACGTTTTTTTGTCTACTTCCTGCGCCCTGACGTCGTGGACGATGTACCTGCTCTCGATCCCTTCATAGTTGCGGCGCAGCCACGCGTCGATCCAGAACGCCTCGAGACGAACGAGCTCTTTCTGCTCGTCGCCCATCGAGCCCGAAACGTCCATCATGTACACGATCACCGCGTTGCTCTGCGGCTTTTTGACCTCGTTCCACGTGCGGAACCTCAGGTCGTTGCGGATGGGGATGATCACCGGGTTCTCGGGGTCATACTGCCCCATGGCCAACTGGCGCTTGAGTGCCTCGCGGTAGGTGCGCTTGAAGTGCCGGAGCGATGCCGGCCCGACAGGGCGGATACCGGTGTATTTATCGCGGATCGTGGTGATCCGGTGCTGGCCTCGCGGCCTGATGCGCGGCAACCGCAGTTCTTCCCCGAGAATGTCGGCGAGTTCTTCGAGCGTGACATCGACCTCGAGGATGTGGCGTCCTTCCTGTTCACCCCCCTGGCCCTTCTGGCCCTGACCCGGCTGCCCGACCGCCTCGCCCTCTTCCCCTTCGCCCATGCCAACGCCGCCCGAGTTGTCGCCGTATCGGAAGGTGGGGATATCGATGTCGTGGATGGGAATCGAGACGACGCGCCTGCCTTCACGCCCGAGGAGATCGCCGCGGCTGATGAAACGCCGTAGATCCTTGCGGATCTTGCCGTGCACGATCTGGCGGAACCGCTGATGGTCCTGTTCGATGCTGCTGATCATCGCGCGATCGCCTCCCGGGGCTGTGCTGGCGGGCCGATGCGTGCCCACACCACACACCTATACGACTTCGGGCGGCCCGCGGATCGACTGAACAGGAAGGTGTCAAGCCGGGGTGAGTTTGACGATCGAACCATCGGGCCACCCCCGCACGGGGCAGGCACCTCAGCGGGTCGCTCTGCAGCGTCTTTCAGGCTTTCGCACGGTTGGCACCGGGGACCCACAACACATCCGACTCGCCCCGGTTGTTTGCAACCCGCGAGAGCACAAACAGCAGGTCGCTGAGCCTGTTGAGGTACTTGATGCCCTCGGGCGCAACCTCGGCCCCGCGTGTGCGCATGAGATCCACCGCGATCCGTTCTGCACGCCGTACAACCGTTCGCGCCACGTGCAGCGCGGCGGCGAGGGGGGTTCCGCCGGGAAGGATGAAACTCGACAAAGGCGCCAAGCCCTCGTTGAACCGATCGATCGCCTTCTCGATTCGAAGCGTCTGCCCCGGCACAATCCTGAGGGCCGCCGCGCTGCTCTCACCGGGTTGCACTGGGGTGGCAAGATCGGCGCCGAGGTCAAAGAGATCCTGCTGGATGTCACGCAGCACACCGAGAATCTCATTGGCGCCAGAGGCCTCGGCCGCGACAACCGCGACGCCGATGGCCGCGTTCGCCTCGTCTACAGTGCCGTATGCCTCGACACGCAGATCGGTCTTGGACACCCGCTGCCCAGTGACTAGGCCGGTCGTGCCGTCGTCGCCGGTGCGTGTGTAAATCTTGGTCAGTTTCACCATGTTCTGGGCTCCTCGCATCGAAGTTGCGTACGCTGACCGTACGCCACGCAAGGCCGCCCCGCATGACACTCACCGACCAGCACCAAACCGAAACAACACCGCCGAGCCGTGGAATACGCGGGGTGTGGATTCCCCGTCTTGAAGGGTCTTCGCCCGGGCTCTCGTCCCACCCGCTTGTGCAGCGGATCCTGATCGGCCGGGGGCTTGCCACACAGGAAACGCTGGAAACGTTCCTCAACCCGACACTGCGGCAACTGCACGACCCTTCGCTGATGCCGGACATGGACAAAGCCGCGGCGCGCCTCATCGAAGCGTTGCGGCGCGATGAGAAAATCGCGATCTACGGCGACTACGACGTTGATGGGGTTTCGGCCACGGCGATTCTGTACCACACATTCCGCGCCCTGGCACCATCGTGCGACCCTGTGTGCTACGTGCCTCACCGGCTTGAAGAGGGGTATGGGCTGAACACCGAGGCCATCCGCGAACTGGGCGACGCGGGCGCACGGGTCATTGTCACGGTAGACTGCGGAGTGACCGCCATCGAGCCGGCGCAGGCCGCACGTGCGCTGGGCATCGATCTGATCATCACCGACCACCACAACCCACCCCAGACCTCGGCGGACCTGCCGGAGGCCTACGCGGTGGTTCACCCGCGTCACCCAGAGTCGGATTACCCGTTCGGAGAACTGTGTGGCGCGGCGGTCGCCTTCAAACTCGCCTGGCGACTGGCGACGATGTGGTGCGGCGCGGAGAAGGTGTCTGACCAACTGAGGGCGTTGCTCCTGGACATGCTTCCCTTAGCGGCCCTTGGAGTCATCGCCGACATTGTGCCGCTTGTAGACGAGAACCGTGTGATCGCCCGGGCCGGCCTGACACGGATCAAAAACACACCCCTGCCCGGGCTCAGGGCCCTGATGGAGGCCTCGGGGCTTTCCGGAGAAGCGGTCGATGCCGAGGATGTGGGCTTCAAACTGGGGCCGCGGCTCAACGCGTGCGGACGCATGGGGCACGCGCGCGAAGCCGTGGAACTGTTGACCACCGCCCGGGGCGAGCGCGCGATGGACATCGCCCGACTGCTCACCCGTCTCAACGAGTCTCGGCGCGCCACCGAACGGGCGATCTTCGAACAGGCGCTCGAACTTGCCGAGACCAAGGGCATGACGGGCCCCGACAGGCGCGCGATCGTGCTGGCGCATGAGGGTTGGCACGCGGGGGTGGTCGGCATAGTGTGCTCGCGCCTGGTAGAACGGTTCCACCGCCCCACGGTTCTGCTCTCGATCGATGGGGATACATGCCATGGTTCCGCACGCTCGATCGACGGCTTCAACCTTCACCAGGCCCTGACCGAGTGCTCGCGGTTTCTGTCCACCTACGGGGGGCACGACATGGCCGCGGGGATGAAACTTCCCCTGGCCAACCTTCAGCCATTCTCTGATTCGTTTGTGGAGGTGTGCAACGCCGCGCTGCGGCCGCATGACCTTGTCGCCAACTACCGCTACGACGGCGACGTGTCGCTCGCGGAACTCACGATGCGTGAGGTCCGCGCTCTGGGCGCCATCAGCCCCTTCGGCCGGAGCAACCCCGCGGTTACCGTGAGACTGCGCGGGGTGCGTGTGGCCGGGTCGCCCGGCACGTTCGGCCAGTACAACAAGCACCTGGAACTCTTTGTCTCACCGGGCCCCGGCCAGGCGGCGCTTCGCTGCATCGGGTGGCACTGGGCCGAGCGACGATCGCTCATCCCGCAGGGGGCGACGATCGACGCGCTCGTGCGGCCTCAGATCAACACGTGGGGCAAAGGACGCGTCGAAGCCGAACTCGTGGACGTGATGGTCCACGAGCCCGGCTCGACTGAGTCGTGATCGGCGAGCGGCCCGGTTACTCTCCGATGGCCGCGAGCAACTGCGCTGCCGCGGCGTCGTTGGGGTTTCGCTGAAGCGCCGCGCGGTAACTCTGGCGGGCCTGCTCGATCATGCGAAGGTCTTGCTGGGTCATTCCGAGCAGCACCAGGCTCTCTGAAGACTGGTCAAGACCGACGGCGATCTGGAAGGCGACGAGGGCCTCTTGCTGCTCGCCCATTCGCCTGGCGAGCAAGCCTCGAAGCACGTGCCCGTCGGCAGATCGCGGCTGAATCGCCGTGAGGCGTGTGGCCGCGGTCTTGAGCCGCATGTTGTCACGCAGGACGTAGGCGACCTGACCCAGGCCCCGCCATGCATCCGCGTCGGCGCTGCCGGCCTGGTCGCGCGTCAACCGAACGTAGATCTCGCGTGCTTCCACGTACCGCTGAAGGTGCACAAGGCAGTGCGCCCGCACGTGCATCAGGTCTCGCCGGCCAGCGTTCTCAGACACGGCAAGCAGGCGGGCGAATGTGCGCTCTGCTTCGGCGAACTTGCCCAGATCCATCTGCACCCGTGCCAGCGACTCGGCGATGGAATCATCGTCCGGCGCGAGCAGACGTGCCTCGCCGAAGAAGAGTTCCGCGGCGGGCAGGTCACGCTCAAGAAGCGCGATGTGCCCGAGCACCTGGCGGATTCCCGCATTGTTGATGAAGCGTTCTTCAAAGCCGGAGAGATACCGCTTGGCTTCGTCGAGCCGCCCAAGATCAACCATGACTTCCGCGGCCGCGATGCAGTATTGAGGGTTGGTCTGGTCGTTCACGGCGGCCTTGAGGTAGTGATTCAGCGCACGCTCGTGACGCGCCACACGCTCGGCGAGCACGCCCTGGAAGTACTCGGCCTCGGCGTTGCTGGGGTCGCGGGTGAGCGCGTCCTCAAAGCAGCCGGTGGCTTTGTCGAGGTCGTTCATCTCAAGGAAGATGCGCCCTCGCAGCACGTGGGTCTTGGCGACTTTGTCGTTGAGCGACACCGAGAAGTCGGCGTGCCGGCGGGCCTTTTCAAGATCGCCCGCGTAGAACGCCTGCGAAGCCATCTGGAACTCGGTCGCGGCTTTCATGCTGGCCATCTTCTCTTTGGCCGCGGAGACATGCTTGGTCGTGTGCTTGCCTTGCTTTGCACACCCTGTCACGCCAACGCCCGAGAACACCAGGCCAACTCCGAGCATGACCGCCGCCGCCGACATGATCCCAGGACGCGTCTTCATGTGTGACTCCTCGCTGCTTTCCGACCCTGAAAAGAAGATCCGCCGCGCCCTTGTGACGGGGCGCGGCGGATGATTCATCGGTACAGCGGTCTGGGTGGTTCAGCCCGTTTGTAGTGATCGCAACGATTCGTTCAACGCTGGCCGGCGGGGTCCATGACCTCACCACTCACACCGGTGAACTGCGGCATCACGGTGCCCGCGGGGCGGCCGGCCCAGAAAGCGCCGAAGAAGCCGTCTGCCCCAAGCCAAAGCCTGCCGAACTCTGTGGTTGATGCCTGCCCGCTCGGGAGCGTTGCGGTGTCCACCTGCGGATTCGTGGAAAGGGTTGCCAGACCGTTCGAGAAATCTGGCTGTCCCATCGCGGCAACGCCTGATTGAGTGTCCGCGGCCGTCGGGAGGGCCTGTTCGTTGAAGGTTGTCCCAGAGAGACCCTGATGCGTGTCGAGTGCCGCCTGGCTCTGCGATTCAACCTGAGTGAACTGATCCCCGCTCAGGCCGCTCGCAGGCGCGGCGTTGAAGACGCCTGATTCGGCGGGCTGCACGAAACCGCTGCCCGCGGGCGTGTCGATCCATGCCGGAACCATCGAGCCCGGAGCCGTCTGTGAGAACCTGGCCGATGGCGCGGGGAGGGATGATCGACGGTTGCCGCCGGTGGCTTCGCCGTGGATGATGTGCTCGAGCATGCTGCGGCCCGGGCTGCGAGCCGCCGGCCCGCCAAGACGCTCACGGAGTTCCATCGCCTCGGGCTGAGAGGCGTTGAGGCGCAGTGAACGCTCGACCTTCCACATGGCCTTCTCGGTGTTGCCTTCGGTCGCCAGTCGCTCGGCCTCGACGTTCAGACGACCTGTCATGCGGTCGCGGCTCCACCGCAGGACACCCTCGCGGGCACCGGCGCGGGCACGGTCGACAAAGTCCATGCCCCGCCGACCGGCATCGGTCAGCGACTGATCATTGACGATCGTGGGCGTGATGAGGAAGATGATCTCGCTGCGTTCGGTCTCATCCTCGGTGCCGCGGAAGGCGTTGCCGATGATCGGGATGTCGCCCAGGAAGGGGATCTGCCGGCGGGTCGAGACGGTTGACTCCCGGAAGAGGCCGCCAAGTACAATGGTCTGACCATCGCGGACCATGACGTTGGTTGTCAGTTCGTTGGTGATCTCGTCGGGGATGGTCACGGCGGCGCCGCTGGCATCCTTTACGTCACGGATCACGGCCTCGGAGACCTGGGGCTTAAGTTCCATGCGGATCATGCCGTCGGGCGTGACGAACGGACGCACGTACAACTGCGTGCCCGTGTCGAGGAACTCGACGGTCTGTGTGGTGGCGGTGTCGGTCGACGTCGTGCTGAGATAACCCACCTTGCGGCCCACCAGCACCCGCGCGGCCTGGCGGTTGAGCGTGAGCACCTTGGGGTTCGAGAGCACGGTGGCGTCGGTCACTTCGTCGAGCACGCGGAGGAAGACCGAGACATCGTTGCTGACGATGCCGACCTTGAGCCCGCCGGGGCCGGATGTGTTCCCGACGTTGCTGCCGATGGCCGTGCCGCCGCGGTCTGCGGGAAGCACATCACCGCCGTTTTTGCCGCCGAGCAGCGCGTTGGGCCCGACCAGAGGACCACCGATGTTCACAAAGTCGCCGAAGTTCATGTTGGCCACGATGGCGAAGTCAACGCCGAAGGCGTTCGCCTCGTTGAGGGTCGTCTGCAGGATCGTCGCTTCGATCAGCACCTGCGCGGGGCGGGTGTCGATCTGGCGAATGAGCATCTCGATCTCCGCGACGTTCTCTTCGTAGTCGTAGATCACAATGGTGGAAGCCAGGGCGTATTCCTCGTTGCCCACGGGCACGTCAGACATCGAAGGAAAGCCCGCGGCCTTGCCGTTGGTCTTGATCTGGCCGCCCTCGCTCAGCAGCGGCTTGACAAACTCAGCCGCGTCGATCGCGCTGAGGTAGTTCATGCTGATCGCCTTGCTCACCCGCTGCTTGTTGGCCTTCTCGATGGCCACGATCTCATCGAGCGTGTAGACGTAGATGAAGTTGCCGTCCTCGATGTAGCCGTAGCCGTTGACGTTCAGGATGGCATCGAGCGCCTCGAAGAACGTCACCCCGTACAGGTTCGCCGTGACGCGCGCCGAGACGTTCTTGCTCGCCACGATGTTCCGCTGGCTCTGGATGCTGAGCATCTCAAGCACGGCGGAGAGATCTTCATCGCTCACGTGCAGGTCAACGATGCTGTTGTCGTCGATGTACACCTTCTCCTGCGCTCCACCCCCGGCTCGGCCGCCGTGGATCAGTGCGCCCCGTGAGTGCTGAGGCACTGCGCCGGCAGGCTGGGCGGCGGGCGGCTCGCCCATACGCATCGACCCCTGCATCGACGGCTGGCCGTTGCCGCCATACTGAGCAAGTGCGACACTCGCGCCCGCAACCGCGACAAGAGCCGCGGCAAGACGTGCGCTGCTCAACGAACCGCTGCGCTGCGACCGCCGGGACACGATGCAATTCTTCTGGTGCATGATTCGACCTCTTCAACCTCTGTGGGGGATGCGTCTGTTGGGCCCTCGCGTGCGACCGCCGCGCGCCGCGCCGTCTCTTTGTCGTCTGTGTTGAAGAGCGACTTTGCAACAACCCTGCGGGAGAGTGCGAATGCGCGGCCGGATACCCCGTGCACCCCTTCCACACGGCCCGCAAGGCCATCACACCCCGGCGGTCTAGGGCTTCCTGCCCGCCCTATCCGGCTGAGCCCGTATGGGTGTGGCGACACTCAGGGCACAGCCCGCACGCCCCCCCACGTATGCAATCCTCTCAGGGTCATCTACCGCGTGGCCACAACTCACCCTCGCACAAACGGGTTGCCCAGCCGTTCTTGCGCGATGGTCGTGTCGGGCCCGTGCCCCGGGAGCACTCTGGTGTCACCCGGCAGGGTGTAGAGTTTCTCGCGGATGGAAGCCGCGAGCGTCTCGAATCGGGACCCCGGGAAGTCAGTCCGGCCGATCGAACCCGCAAAGAGGGCATCACCCACAATGGCAAGCCCGAGCCCCGGTTCATACAGGGCGATACCGCCGGGAGAGTGCCCCGGGGTGTGCAGTACAGTCCATCGCGTCTGTCCAAGGGCGAGAACCTCGCCATCCAGGAGCAGGCGGTCTGGTCCGGGCGCGGTGACAGGCACCCCGGCGAAGGCGCTCAGATTGAGTTCGGGGTCACCGAGCCACCGCTCTTCATCCTTGTGAATCCATACCGGGGTCTTCGGGAATGCGGTCAGCACCGCCGCCACCCCGGCGATGTGGTCTAAGTGAGCATGGGTGAGCACCACTGCCAGCGGCTTCCAACCACCCTTACGTACAGCCTCGATCAGCGGCTCTGGTCCCATACCGGCGTCAACCACCCAACAGACCCCCTCCCGGGTGTCGGCAACCACATAGCAGTTTGTCTCGTATGGCCCCAACGTGAACCGTTGAATGCGGATATGGGAAGCGGCGGGCTGTGACTCGTCGGGCATCCTTGATGATAGATCTGACACCCCGATCCACGCCTCGGGGGGTGAAGGGCCGATACGCTTTCTGTCGCAAGGTCCGGAGTCAACACCCATGCCCGTCCGAAGGATCCACGATTGCCCACTGAACCCTGTTGCCATGGATGGTGTTCGTGGCGCGAGCACGGCTCTGATGCGCGGCCGCGAGCATGAGGCACCGTACTTCTCGTCCCGGCACTTCCTCGTCCAGTCGGGCGTCCACACACCCCGTCACGGCCATGATGACGAGCATGAGGTCTATGTGGTAAAGGCATGGGCACAGTTTGTCTGGAAGGCCGTGAACAGCCTCCGGGTCCCGGCGATGTGGTCTTCATCCCGCCAGACGAGCCCTTCCAGTTCAAAGCCGACACCGCCTCGTCGCACCGGATTTTCTGTCTTGTACCCGTGAAACGCAACTGCGGAGCCCCAACCCCGGGTAGTTGATCCACCCGGCGCTCACCCGCCGAGAACGCACCCCGAGCCCACCAGGAGACTTCATGCCCCAACGCGCCAAGCAAGGCAGGAACGAGCCAACACGCAACACGGCCTCGCACTCGAAGCGCGGGGCGATCCTTCTCATGCTCGTGATTCTGTATGGTTCCGCGCTGGGCCTGAGCGTCTACCTGGCCTGGAACGGACACTATGCACTGGGGGCAGGCGGGGCCCTGTTGGTGCTCACCCTTTCCCCGGTCGCCTTCGGCCTGGCCCTCTCGGGTGGCGCCAGGCAACTCTCAGAGCGTGTGGATGAGATCACGCGCATGGTCCGCGAGTTTACCGATCTGGCCGCGCTCTCGGAGGATGCCCGCCGTGTGCTGAGCCGCAAGAACGACCGCGAGCTTCTCTCGCAGGCGATCGAAGAGGATATCGCGAACCAGAGTTGGGATTCAGCAATGATCCTGGTGAAGGAACTCGCCGACCGGTTCGGCTTCCGCACCGAGGCGGAAGACTACCGGCGCAAAATCGAGATGGCCCGTGCGCAAACCCTGGACACGGAAGTCTCGGAAGCCATCGCGTACCTCGACGGCCTGATCATTCAGCGTCGCTGGGAAGCCGCGCACGCCGACGCCGCGCGGCTTCTCAGGCTGTACCCAGACTCCCCCCGCGTCTTTGGCCTGCGGGCTCGCATCGAGCAGGCGCAGCGGTCCTGCAAAGAAGACCTCGAACGGCGTTTCCTGCTCGCCGCCAAAGAGGGCAAGGTGGAGGAAGCGGTCGCCCTGCTCAAAGAGTTAGACGCCTATCTCACCCCGCTCGAAGCCGAACCGCTGCGCGAACTGGCGCGAGGGGTGATCACCAAAGCGAAGGAGAACCTGGGGGCCCAGTTCAAACTCGCCGTGCAAGACCGCGACTGGCGGGAAGCGGCTCGCCTGGGAGAGCGGATCATCAATGACTTTCCCAACACCCGCATGGCGGCCGAGATCCGCGATGTCATCGACGGCATCCGTATCCGTGCCAGCGCGATGGTGTGACCCCGGCCCTTCTACCATCGCCTCTTCATGGCAAAGAAAGCACCCCGCCGTACAACGTCCGCCGAGCCCCCTCGCGTCGCCATCGTCTGGAGCCGCTACAACGCATCCGTGACCGAGCCGATGCTCGACGGTGCCGCGGACGAGTTTACCCGCAGATTCGGCACAGGCACCGGCCTGACGGTGATCCCGGCGCCCGGAGCATTCGAGGTTGTCGCGTTGGCGCTGGCCGCCGCGGACAGTGGCCGCTTTGACGGGGTCGCCGCGCTGGGGTGCATCATCAAGGGTGAAACGACCCACGATCACCACCTCGCCAGGGCCGTGGCGCACGGCTTGGTTCATGTCACCCTTCAGACCGGCATCCCCACGGCGTTCGGGGTGCTCACCACGAACACCGCCGCGCAGGCCAGGGCCCGGGCCGGCGGCAAGAAGGGCAACAAAGGCGCCGAGGCGATGTCCGCGCTGCTCGACACCATCGCCGCATCACAGGCAGTTCTCGGGCACGCGAGCACGCCGCTCACGGCCGTTTCAACACATGGCGCCGTCACGGCCAAGCCGGACAAAGCCAAGGGGCGACGCCGATGAACGACAAGTTCGACCAACTGAGACAACTGGCCTATAGCGGCGTGTACATGCTCCCGGGGGCGGGCGAGAACCCCGACCTGGCAGATCCCGCGGCGCTCGAGTCGCTTACCCCCGCGCAGCGTGACAAAGTTCATCAGATCGCCCTCCGCAGGCTTGCTTTCCAGATTCTCTTTGAGATGGACGCACGCAGCCTCATCGATGAGCGCTTTGTCCACGAGTGCATCGCCACGGTCGAAGGGCTTGGGCCGGTAGCCGCCAGCCACGTGGCTGACCGGGTGCTCGGCGCCTGGCGTGCGAGAGGACAGGCCGACGCGGCCTTCGCCCGGCTCGCGCCCGAGTGGCCCACCCACCGCCTGGCCAGTGTTGATCGTGCCATCCTCCGACTGGCGCACCACGAACTGAGCGCGGGCTTGTCACCCCCGGCGGTCTGTATATCCGAGGCCGTGGAACTCACCAAGCACTTCAGCACCGAACGCTCCCCCGCCTTTGTCAACGCGTTGCTCGACCGCGTCTCGAAAGACCTTCAGACTCTGGGTGACTCGCCCTCGCCCGGCGAAACCGCCGGAGAGAGCCAGGCATGAGTTTTTTCAGATCACTCACCGACAAACTCAAGAAAGGGCTGGAAAAAACCCGTGAAGCCCTGGTGGTCGGCGCGCAGGGCCTGCGCGGTTTTCTGCTCGGGCGCACTCTCGATGAATCACTCATCGCGGAACTTGAAAAGCGCCTGATTCAGGCCGACGTGGGCGTGCAGACCACGCAGCGCCTCATCGACGGCGTGCGTGCAGACTTCCGCTCGGGTGCGCTAAAGAACGGCGATCAGGTGCTCGAGTACCTCAAGACTTCGCTCAAGGCCATGTGGCCCCCGCAAGACCGCGCGCTGGCGCGTGCCGACACCGGCCCCACCGTGATCCTCATGACCGGCGTCAATGGCGTGGGAAAGACCACGAGCATCGCCAAACTCTGCCGCGAACTGACGTCTCGCCAACACCGCGTGCTGCTCGGCGCGTGCGATACGTTCCGTGCTGGGGCCGTGGCTCAACTCGAGACCTGGGCCGAGCGCCTGGGCGTCGAAGTAGTCAAGGGCCAGCAGGGTGGCGACCCCGCGGCGGTCGCCTTCGACGCGTGCACCGCGGCGAAAGCCCGAAGTGTCGATTACCTCATCCTGGACACCGCGGGGCGCCTGCAGACCCAGGATCCGCTGATGCGTCAACTCGCCAAGATCCGATCCGTCGTCGCAAGGCAGATCCCGGGGGCCCCGCACGAAACGCTCCTTGTGCTCGATGCAACCAGCGGCCAGAACGCCCTGCGCCAGGCAGAGGAGTTCAACAAGTCTGCGCAGGTCACGGGCATTTTTCTCTCCAAACTCGACGGAACGGCCAAGGGCGGCATCGTGATCGCCATCCGCGAGGCAACGTCCATCCCCGTCAAGTTTGTAGGCCTGGGCGAAACGCCCGATGATGTTCAACCCTTCGACCCCGAGGCTTTCGTCGAAGCAATGTTCGCCGCCTGAGGCCCCCCCGCCCACAGACGCTCAGTTCCCGACATACTTCGCGTAGACGCCGCGCGCGGCCTCCGGGCCGCCCGCGCCACGCACGATCGCGCGGCCGTCTGCGAAGACTGTCAACTCGATGCCGCCTTCCTTCGACCGAGGCTCATCAATGCTGACTCGTAGAAAGGCGGCGTTCTGCACCACGTGACCAACACGCGCCAGCCTCCCTGCAAGATCCGCGAGCCGAACGCCCTCGCTCGACCGTGCCGGCCACACTTGCACCGCGTCAGACCCGCAATACTGCGTCGCCTCCTCGTCGTGGGCATCGTCGAGAAACTCCAGCCTTCCGCCGACACAACAGACACAGCCCGCGGCCTTGTGCATCAACAGTCTGCGTTGCTGACCGCTCCAGATATCAAAGTCGATCAATCCATGCCCGCTCGCCGCGGGGCCATCCACGATGCAGCGCATCGCCATGGAGGCCTGGTGGGCACCCACCATCGCCACGGCCGGGCCAAGCACCCCCGCGGTGTCGCACGTCGGCGAAGTGCCCGGCGGAGGCGGATCGGGAAAGATGCAGCGAAGGCACGGCCCGCCCGCCCCGGGTGCGAAGATGGCGCACATTCCTCGAACGCCGATCACGCCCCCATACACATAGGGCACGCCGAGTTTCACCGCGCAGTCATTGAGCAGATATCGCGTATGGAAGTTGTCTGTACCGTCGATGATGATCGCGCCCGCGGCATCAATCTCACCCCGCCCGCCCAGGGCTTGCGTGAGAATCTGCAGTGCGTTTCGGGCGCGCAAGTCCGCCGTGATCGCGTGGACCTGTATCGCAGAGTTGACCGCGTTCAGGCGGCTCTGGGCCGCGCAGGCCTTCGAATGCCCCCCGGCCGCGTCTCGCTCATCAAAGAGCGTTTGCCGCTGCAGGTTGCTGAGTTCAACCACGTCACGATCGATCAGTGTGAGCGACCCCACCCCGGCGCGTGCCAGGAGATCGGCCGACTGACACCCGAGGGCACCGACACCGACAACAACGACGTGCGCCGCCGCCAATCGCGCCTGCCCGGCCTCACCAATCACGGGCACGAGCGCCTGCCTGCTGTATCGGTGGTGCTGTGGCATACTCGATCAAGCGTATGCGAGAGCCAAAAACCAAACGCCCCGGGGCCGAAGCACCGGGGCGGGAAAGTGGTGACGTGTTGACCTCTGCGTGGGTCAGGCGAAGTGCGCGAAGGCGCGGTTGGCCTCTGCCATGCGGTGCGTCTGGTCACGGGTCTGCATGGCCTTGCCCTGGCCCTGGGCCGCCTGATACAGCTCGTCGGCGAGGCGGCTGGCCATCGGGCGGCCACGCTCGCTGCGTGCGGCCTCGAGAATCCAGCGGAAGGCCAGACTCTGCTGACGCTTGCGGTTCACCTGCATGGGAACCTGGTAGTTGGCACCACCGATGCGCTTGCTGCGCACTTCGACGAACGGCTTCACGTTGTCGATGGCCCGCTGGAATACCTCGATCGCTTCCTTGGGGGCTTCCGGCGCGGTTTCTTTGGCGAGTTTGCCGTTGATGATCTCGAAGCAGTCGTAGACGATGCGCTGCGCCACGGACTTCTTGCCGTCCTGCATGACACAGTTGATGAAGCGTGCCAAAACCCGGTCGTTGTACCGTGGGTCGGGACGAAGTTGAGACTCAGCGCTTGTGAAACGTTTTCCGCCCATCTGATACTCCTTCGGCTGGGGAGCCTCGCGAGAGACCCCTGCTCGTTCACCGCGGCGGGCGGGCTGCCCGTTTTCCCGCGATTACTGCCCCGACGTCTGTTCCGCGGCACCATGCCGCGATTCGTCGCCGGATGATTCTTTGATTGTGGGTGGCGTGACCAGAGGGCCGCATTGAACCGGGCATGCCCGCCCGAGCGAAACGCGGCCGAAGATCAGCCCTTGCCCTTCTTCGCGCCGTACTTGCTGCGCCCCTGCTTGCGGCCTTCGACGCCGAGGCAGTCGAGGGTGCCGCGCACGATGTGGTAGCGCACACCGGGAAGGTCACGCACGCGACCGCCACGCACGAGAACGATGCTGTGCTCTTGGAGGTTGTGGCCTTCACCGCCGATGTACGCGGTGACTTCACGACCGTTCGAAAGGCGCACACGGGCGATCTTTCGGAGGGCGGAGTTGGGCTTCTTGGGGGTCAGCGTGCGCACCTGGATGCACACACCCTTGCGCTGCGGGCACTCGACAAGGTCTTTAACCTTGGACTTGACAGCCAGCTTGCGACGGGGATTGCGGACGAGTTGGTTGATCGTGGGCATGCGGCGGAACCATCCGGAAACGACTGACACCTTGGAAACAAGAAACTGCGCCGAAAAGTCGTGCGAGAGATCCACGCGGCGTGCCAGAGGCACGCGAACTCTCGTTCGCGGCGTCCAGACACGCGGCCCCAGAGACGGTGAGTGGGTGAAAACACCTCGCCCAGACGTCGGCCCGGACGGCAAGCCGCCCGAGCAGGGTCGAGAGGATAGGAACCTACTCGATTCCAGACAAGCCCATGGCCCCCAAACACTTCCATCCAGCGTGCCAAGCCCAACCGCCAGCCCCTCGATCCGGCTCCGATCGGCACCCCACTACCCCCTAATCTTGAACAAACCTTAACAATTCAGGACGCGGACTGTGGCGGGGGCTGCCCATAATCCTTCACTTGGACCACCCTCCCATCGCGAGATCCACATGAACCACCGCATCACACTCTTGTTCGCGTTCTATTCGGCACTCGTCCTGTTCATGCACGCTCCGGCACATGCCCAGACAATGGTACGGATTGATGGCTCCAGCACGGTGTACCCGATCATCGAGGCCGTTGCTGAAGAGTTCCAGGCCAAGCGTGAGCACCGCGGCATCAAAGTCACGGTGGGTATTTCCGGCACCGGCGGCGGGTTCAAGAAGTTCGTACGCGGCGAGATCGACATCTCGAACGCGTCGAGGCCCATCCTCGTCAACGAACTGCTCGAGGCACGCCAGAACGGCATCGAGTTCATCGAGTTGCCTGTGGCGTTCGACGCGTTGACCGTGGTGGTCAACCCCCGCAATGACTTCGTCACGCAGATCACCGTTGATGAACTGCGGAAGATGTGGGAGCCGGCCGCCCAGGGCAAGGTGATGCGCTGGAATCAGGTCAACCCCTCCTGGCCGGACGAAAACCTGAACCTGTACGGCGCAGGCTCTGACAGCGGCACGTTCGACTACTTCACCGAAGCCGTGAACGGCAAGGCCAAGAGCAGCCGCGGCGATTTTACCGCCAGCGAGGACGACAACACGCTCGTGCAGGGAGTCTCACGCGATCGTCTGGCCATCGGCTATTTCGGCTACGCCTATTACGCCGAGAACAAGGACAAACTCAAAGCGCTCGCTATCGTGAACCCGGCCACCGGCAAAGCCGTGTATCCCAGCGAAGCCGCGGTGAAGGACGGCACCTATGCCCCGATGTCCCGCCCAGCGTTCATCTACGTCAACAAGAAGTCGCTTGAGAAGTCCGAAGTCCGTCGATTCGTCGAGTTCCTTCTCAAAGAGGGCGCCCCGCTCGTGGAAGAGGTGAAGTACGTGCCTCTCCCCGCCGAAGCCTATGAAAAGGCTCTGGACCGGGTGCGCAAACTCGAGACCGGCACCGCTTTCGGCGGTCACAACATCGCGGGGCTCCACATCGACGAGATCTTCTCGCGCCCGCTGAGCAACGATGTCTCTGATTCGCCCCGCTGACGCTGCAGGCGGCTGAGACTCCCCACCCCACGGCCGGACCCAACACCGACCCGCTCCCCCGGGCTACCGTTGCCCGAAAGTGGATTCTCTCCCCACGTCCCCCCCTTCGGATTCGTGTCCCTGTCGCCGCGCATGAGCAAGGCCGCCACGACGCCCGTGACTCTCGCCCCCGCCGCCGCGGCGGCCGGGTCGCTGCGCAGAAACAAGCGCTACGCGGCCGTCGCCGAGGTGGTTCTCTTTCTCGCCGCGGCATCTTCGGTGCTGATCACCATCGGTATTGTCGCGGTGCTGACATACGAGTCGGCATCCTTCTTCGAGCACGTCAGCGTCCGCGAGTTTCTCACCGGCCGCGAGTGGACCCCCCTGTTCGAACCGCCGAAGTTCGGCATCCTGCCGCTCCTGAGCGGCACGCTCGTGACCACCGCGGTGGCGTTGTGCGTCGCCATTCCCGCCGGAACCATCATCGCGGTCTGGCTGAGCGAGTATGCGCCGTACAAGTTCCGCGAGGCTCTCAAGCCCGCGCTGGAACTGCTCAGCGCCGTGCCCACCGTGGTCTTCGGCTACTTCGCGCTGCAACTGGTGACGCCCCTTCTGCAGAAAATCATCCCGGGGTTGCCCGGCTTCAACATGCTCTCGGCGGGGCTGGTCATGGGCGTGATGATCATCCCCTACGTTGCGTCGCTGAGCGAAGACGCGATGCGTGCCGTGCCCATCGCGCTGCGTGAGGGTGCGTACGCCATGGGCGCCACCCGGGTGCAGACCGCGTGGAAGGTCGTCTTTCCCGCGGCCCTTTCCGGCATCAGCGCCGCGTACATTCTTGCCGTGGCGCGCGCCCTGGGCGAAACGATGGTCGTGGCCATCGCCGCGGGCCAGGAGCCCACACTCACCATCGACCCTCGTGACAAGGCCGAAACCATTTCCGCCTTCATCGTGCGTGCCAGCCTGGGCGACCAGCCGCACGGGAGCATCGGCTACCAGTCGATCTTCGCCGCGGGCCTTTCGCTCGCGTTGATGACGCTGGTCTTCAACATCGCCGGGTTTTTCCTCAGGCGACGCTTCAGGGAGGCCTATTGATGGCAACCCTCACAGACGCCCACATCAGCGGCATCGCCCGCCGCAGACGAATCGACCTGTGCTTTGCCGTCGCGGGTGCTGTCGTATTGACGCTCGCGCTGGGCGTGCTGGTGGCGCTGGTCACCAATCTCGCCAAAGACGGCGCGGCACGGCTCGGGTGGGATTTCCTGACCTCCTTTCCATCCCGCCGCGCGGGGGATGCGGGGGTGAAATCGGCCATCGTGGGCACCGCACTGGTCATGTTCGTGACGGCGTGCACGGCCATCCCTCTGGGGATCGCCGCCGGGCTGTATCTCGAGGAATACGCCCGCAAGAACTGGTTCACCGCGATTGTGGAGATCAACATCGCCAACCTCGCGGGCGTGCCGTCGATCATCTGGGGGCTTATGGCGCTGGGCCTTTTCGTTTACTGGATGAACCTTGGCCGGAGCATCCTCACGGCCGGGCTCACGCTGGGCCTTCTGGTGTTGCCGATCGTGATCGTCGCAACGCGGGAAGCGGTGCGCGCCATTCCTCAGATCATCCGTGAAGCGAGTTACGCCTGCGGCGCCACGCGTCTGCAGACCGTGTGGCACCACATCCTGCCCTACTCGCTCAGCGGCATCATCACCGGGTCGATCATCGCGCTCTCACGCGCCATCGGCGAGACCGCGCCGCTGATCACCATCGGCGCGCTCACCTACATCGCGTTCCTCCCGCCTCCGCCCTTTGGCGAACGCCCCTGGCACTACGACGTCGAATCTCGAGCGACTTTCGACACGGCGCAGCGCACGCAGCCACTTGAGGACGTCAGCCGGGACATCTCCGGGTCGCATGACTCACCCACGCCCTCGCTGCGTGACGGTGAGATCACGTTCGCCTGGCGCCTTGACCCCGGAACACCGATCACCCAGAGCAGGCTGAGCCTGCCGCTTTCAAGCGGCTCCATGTCGCTGTCGGATCTGGTCTCGGCCATCGACGCCGACGAAAACCTTGCCGCGACCATCTCTCGCGCGGGGCGCCTGCGCATCACGGCAGACGCGCCGGGCGAAGATCCAGGGGAGTTCTGCATCACCAACGACACGACCGGGCTCATCGAGGCTTTCTCGATCGCCCCCGGAGGCGGACGCTACGGCGCCACCGACTGGATCATGTCCGAGTTCACGGTGCTGCCGATCCAGATGTTCAACTGGGTGTCTCGCCCGGATTCCCGCTTTCAGGTCAACGCCGCCGCGACAGGGCTTGTGCTGCTCACGCTCACGCTCATGATGAACGGCATCGCGATATGGCTGCGGTATCGGCTGCGGAGGTCGATCTCATG
This sequence comes from Phycisphaeraceae bacterium, assembly GCA_019636615.1. Classification (GTDB taxonomy): domain Bacteria; phylum Planctomycetota; class Phycisphaerae; order Phycisphaerales; family UBA1924; genus UBA2402. The sequence continues at coordinate 790,036 of JAHBXF010000002.1, forward strand.
GTAACGACCCCCACCCCCTCCGAGAACACCGGGAGCAACCAGATGAACGCAGCCGCTGATGTCTCGCCGCTGGTCGCGTCGATGGCTCTTCCTCAGCCACTCCCGAGCGATTTCGAACCGGCCCAGAGCCCGACCATCAAAGCGGTGGCCGAAAACCTGCACTTCCATTACGGCAAGTTTCATGCGCTCAAGGGCGTGTCGCTGCCGATCATGCAGAACCAGATCACGGCGCTCATCGGGCCGTCCGGGTGCGGCAAGAGCACGTTCCTGCGGTGCTTCAACCGCATGCACGACCTCTACCCCAACAGCACCTACCAGGGGGCCATCCGTCTGCTGCCCGACGACATCAACCTTGTCGGGCCGGGCATCGATCCCATCGCCGTGCGCATGCGCATCAGCATGGTCTTTCAGAAGCCCAACCCCTTCCCGAAGTCGATCTTCGAGAACGTGGCCTTCAGCCTCCGGGTTCGGGGGGGCTTCAGCAGGTCGGAAATCTCTGACGAGGTCGAACGCTCGCTCCGCAGCGCGGCGCTCTGGGATGAAACCAAAGACAGGCTGCACGAACCCGCCAACAAACTCTCGGGCGGCCAGCAGCAGCGGTTGTGCATCGCACGCTCACTCGCCAGCCACCCGGAAATTATCCTCTTCGATGAGCCAACGTCAGCGCTCGACCCCAAGGCCACGCGCCGCATCGAAGAACTCATGACCGAGATCAAAAGTCAGGTGACGGTGCTCGTCGTCACGCACAACATGCAGCAGGCCTCGCGCGTCTCAGACTACACCGCGTTCATGTACCTCGGGGAACTCATCGAGTACGGGCCCACGGCCAAGGTCTTCCAGAACCCGGCGAACCAACTCACCGAAGAGTACATCTCCGGCCGATTCGGCTGAGTGACGGTTGAATCACCTGCCGATCGAGAGCGTGTTGGGCTTGGCCTGAACGCGTTGCCCCTCCATCGACGTGAATGCACCGATGACATCGACCGATTGCTTCGGCAGGCGGTCTGTGCCCCCGTCTTCGAGCAGGCTCATGCGGAACGTATAGCCCGGGCCGGGAGCGGCCGAGATCTGCGCCCGTCTCGCGGTCTCCGGCGGAATTCTCCACGCCCGAACGACCTCGCCGCTGGTATTCACCAGCCGGAACTCAAACGAGCCAGCAATTGCAACGCTTCTGGGATAGGGGCTCTGGTCAAAGATGTAGACCGTGACCACGAACGTATCCGGGTAGCCGTTGCCGTCGCTGTCGTCGGGCAGGTTGGTTGCCATGAACAAGCCGCCCGGGCGGGGCTCGCTCGGGGGCGGGCCGATCGTGGGCTTGCTGTTCGATCCCGAGTTGTCTGCCACACAGCCGCCGAGCAGGAGTATCGCGGCTGCCACCACCCCCCGTGCTGCGGCATTGATGAGTTCGGGTTTCATGGGCGAGGTCCCATCGGCTCCCTGCGCGGCGGCGGGGCTGTCGTCGGTGTAATCCGCACGCTCGGCGACTGGTCTTCGATGACCGCGGGCCCGCCGCTGGGCCCCGATGGACCGGCCGGGTCGGTGATGGGCCAGTCTGAATGGTGCTGTTCGGGGGGCCATGGCCAGTCGCTCGCGCCGTCGCCCGGCTGGCTTGTTTTCTGCCGCAGATTCTTCACGTCTTCACGGATGCGTTCGAGATAATCGAGCACGCGAGTGGGGTCTTCCATGCGATCGACAGACTGGTCTGTGATGGCCCCGACCGTCACTTCAGACGACCCCACAACGCCCGGGATGATGCGGGGCGTGACGATCACGAGCAGTTCGGTCTTACGGGCCTCGTCTTGCTTGCTGCGGAACGGAAGGCCGATGACAGGAATATCACCGATGATGGGCACCTTGGTGCGACGCTGCTCCATGGTGGTCTGAATAAGACCGCCGATGACGATGGACTGCCCATCCTTCACCGTGACCACGGTGTCAACGCTCCGCTTCGAGATGACCGGGGCGGTCTGGTCTCGGTTGATCTGCGTGGTGCGGTTGGTCAGTTGGGAGATGGAGGGGCTGATCTCCATGCGCACGAAACCGTCGTCGCTGATCGAGGGCGTCACGTTCATGATGATGCCCACCGGGATGCGCTCGACGGACGAAATTAGCGTGCCGACATTGCTGCGCTCGGTGCTGCCCGCGACACCGATCTCATCGCCTACGTTGATCTCGGCGGGCTGATTGTTGTTCACCGTGACCTGCGGGTTGCTCAGCACCTCGAGTTTGCCCTGCGCTTCGAGCGCACGCACGAGAATGCCAAAGTCGGCCGATGTCACCGAGAGGTTCGGCACGCCCAGCGCGGTGGCGACCCCCGAGCCCGCCCCCAGGAACCCGATCCGCGCGGCATCGCCGCCGAGGGGCCCGATGTTGAAGTCCATGCCCCACTGCTGGCTGTTGTCGAGCGTGACTTCGGCCAGAAGCACCTGGATCATCACCTGCGGGGGCGGCGTGTCGAGTTCCTGCACGATGCCCAGCACGGCGGACATATACCGCGGCGAGGTTGAGATGACCAGTTTGTTCGATTTCTCATCGCCCACCACGGTCACTTCCTGCTCGAGACGACGCATGAGCGAGCCGGTGAGCTGCGGTCCCAGTGTGGACCGCTCGGCATCGACTTCGCCGCGGAAGTAACTGCGCAGGGTTGTTTCGATCTCTTTGGCTTTCGCGTTGCGGAGGTTGTAGACGCGGCGCTCGCGGTCATTGGCCTGAATGGCGTCGATCTCCTGGATGATCTGACGCACCAGCGCGAGGTACTCGTCCGTGCCAGAGACGATGAGCGTGTTGGTGCGCAGGTCGACGGCGATCGAGAGTTGCTGACGCTCATCGGGCACCGCCGTGACCGACGTGCCCGCGAGCGAGGCCGTGTCAGAAACGTCTTCTCCGGCCGCATCCATCCGTCGCTGCCCCGCGGGCAGCAGAACCATGGCGTTGCCCCGCTGCTCGAGCCTGAACGTGTCTCGCAGCAGGTCGGCCATCTGGCGAGCATCGGCGTTCACCAGCGTGAAACGCTCGATTTTCCGTGCGCCCGCCGATGACCGCTCGATGTCCTCGATCATTTCAGAGATCAACGCGACCATCGGGTCGGGGGCCGTGATCCAGATCGAGTTGGTGCGGGGGTCGGCGGTCAGCGTGACCTGATCGCGGATGGCGCCGTCGATCTCCGCCTCGGTGGGCGGGCGGCCGGTCTGGCCGACGATGTCGCCCGCGACCCGATCACGCAGGAACATCAGCCGCGTGGCCTGCCTGGCCCCAACGCCGCTGCCACCGCCGACGGGCCGGCCCGCGATGACCGACTGAACAAGGTTCACCACTTCAGAGGCGTTCGCGCTCTTGAGTTCGATCCAGCGGATCTGCTGTCGCGCCGCGACCTCGGCGCTGTCCAGACGCTTCGAGAGCGCGCGAAGTTCGATCATGTCCTGCTCATTGCCGGAAATGATCAACGAGTTCAAACGCTCGTTGGGCGTCACCGAGACCGCGCCGGGCCCTCTGCGCTGCAACTCACGCTCGATATAGAGCCCGTTGAGTGAGACCGCGACCTCGGCGGCACGCGCCTTGCTCAACTGCACAATATCGACGCGCTCACCGGCGGCGAGTTTGGCCGAATCGGCCGTGAGCGCGGCGACAAGTTCTCGCACAACCTGCAGGTTCTCGTCGCTGCACGCCACGATGAGCATGTTGCTCGTCGGTTCGGCCTCGATGCTGAACGCATCCAGCGGCGTGCGAACCGCGCCCCCCTGGGCCGCCGCCGAGATCCGCTCACGCATCAGCCGGTCGATGCGCGGGGCGAGTTGCCGAACGTCAGCATTCGTCACCGGGATGACGTGCAGCCCGACCGAGAAGTTGCTCTGGTCGCTGTCCAGCGTGGCGATCATGCCTTCGAGCACGGCGAAGGTGCGGTGGCTGGTCGTCACGACCAGCGAGTTGGTGCGCTGGTCTGGCGTCACGACCAGCCTGTCCTCGGGCCGCTGATCGGGGAGCGTCTCTCGCTGGCGGAAGACATCGCGGAGCATCGCCGCCACGCGGTCTGCCGCGGCGTTGCGCAGCGGGAAGATGCGCACCGTGTTGGCGGCAGAGGCCGCCTCAACGTCGAGCATCCCCGCGAGCGCCTTGACGACTTTGAGATTCGCCGGCGTGCCGACAACGATCAGCGCATTGAGCTGTTCATCCGCGCTGATCACAAGCCCTGTGACGGGCGCGAACAGGTCTGCCTGAACCGTGTTGTTCTTGTCGGCGGGGTTGACGGGCGCTCCGTCGATGGACATGCGGAGACGGCCGAACTGCCTTTGCAAACCCATCGCATCGGGCGAGAGCGTGAGGCCGCGAACAAGCACTTCCTGGAGTTTGCGCGCGAGCACGGTGGCGTCCGCGTGCTTCATGGGCAGAATGAGCGGCTCGATCCAGTTTGCCGCGCGATCGCTGTCGAGGTCTTTGACGAGCACCTCGACCAGCGCGACCGCCTCTTCTCGGCCGGCCACAATGAGCGTGTTCGTGCGGTCGTCAACGGTCACGGCGATGTCGCCCGCCAGCGCCTGCCCGGTGGCCGTGGGCGGCAGGCCCTGCCGCCGGGTGCCGGGCAGCCGACGCAGCGCCTCGCCCTGGCTGAACAACTGGTCGACAACTTGTTTCACGCGCGTCGAAGAGGCGTTGGAGAGCGTGAAGATGCGCACGATGACCGCGTCGCCGATGGGGAGCGTGTCGAGCAGTTTCACGACCTCGCGTACCGCTTCGATGTTGGCGGGGGTCGATGAAGCAACGATGGCGTTCGCTTCGACATCCGCCACAAGCCGTATGGGCTTGCTGAGGTCAAAGGCGGCCGCCGGCTGATCCAGCCCCGAGCGCGATATCCCAAGCCGGCGAACATGCTCAGCCAGCGCCCTGGCTGGCCCGGTATCGACCGCCTGATCGGTGCCGGTGCGCAGCATGGCAGTCAGCGTTTGAACCAGCGGCCCCGCGGAGGCCATCCGAAGTGGGATGAACGCCATGGACTGCGTGCTGTCGACCGGCGCCGCATCGATCGCCTTGACGAGTGATTCAAGCGTTCTCGCGTCCGCCGGCCCGCCGATGACGGCGATCGCACGCCGGCTGGAAAGAGTCACGATGGTGACCGGCTCAGAAACGATGCCCGGACGATCGGGCGCCTGCGGCCTGCTCACGCCCATCTCGTCGAGGGTGCGCTTGATGTCCGCGGGCGCGTTGTTGGTGATGTCGATGATCGTGACACTCTGCCCAAGGCCCCCCAGGGGCCCCGCGGCACCGTCTCCATCCGCGCCGTCCTGTCCCGGGGGCAGCATGTCGAGTTCACGCACAACGCGGGTGATTTCGACAAGCAGCCGCTCGCTGCAGGCAACCACCAGCGAGTTGCTGCTGCGATCAATCTCGATGGCGATGGTCTCTCCGAGTTGACGTGCTGTCTCGCCGAAGGTCGTCAGGAGCGTTTGCCGCAGCCTGCCCGCGGGAACGTGGCGCAGGCGGATGACGTGCGGCAGGATCCGTCCGGCGGCCCCTTGATCCTGCAGCGCCTCGGCCAGGGCCTTGATCTGCAGGAACTTCTCTTCATCCGCTCGCACGATGAGACTCCCCGACGCGTCGTCGCCCACGATGACAACGCTGCGCGGCCCGGTGACACCCGAGGGTCCAGCCCCTGGCCCACGCTCCGGACGGGGCATGAACATGTCCCGCAGGGTCGCTGCGATGGTCGATGGCTTGCCGGTGCGAAGCGGGATGATTCGTGCCGCGGGCATGTTCGCAAAGCCCGCAACATCCAGTTGCTTCACAACCTCGGTGATGCGTTCCATGTCGCGTGAGGCGGCAAAGATGATCAGCGAGTTGGTGATGGTTTCGGCGGATATCGTGGGCGGTGCCTCGATCTCGGCCAGGGCGGTCGCCTCGGTAACGCCCGTCGCTCGCCGGTCAGCGGCCTGACGCTGCGCCATCATCGCCTGCTGGCGCTGCGCCTGCTCCAGTGGGGCACGGAAGCCTTCGTTGAGTGCGCGGGCAATTCCCGCCGCGTCCGAGTACGTGAGCGGGATGACGGCAAGACGCCGCCGCGTGTCGTACTCCTTCGTGTCGAGTTTTTCGAGCAGCGCACGGATGCCCTGCCATTCGCCCGCATCGGCGCGGATCACCAGCGAGTTGCTCAGCGGGTCGGGCAGCACAGTGACTGTTCTGGCCGCGGGGCTCGCCGCCTCCATCGCATATCGCCCGTAGAAGACGCGCAGCGCCGTTGCGGTCTGCTCGGCGTTGGCATACTCGAGTTTCACAAACTCGGTGGTCCTCGCGTCGCCGGCGGGGGTGTCGAGTTCTGCGATGATCTTCTCGATCTCTTCGATCTGATCCGCCGGCGCGTAAAGCGTGATCGCATTGTCCTGCAGTGAATAGTCCACCGAGGCATCAGGGTCGTTCGGGTTGCGGGGCCTGGCACGCAGCACCTGCCGCACGGTCGATGCCACGTCCATCGCGTCGGCCGCTTTCAGACGGTACCGCCTGAAGACCGAGCCGCTCCGCACCGGTTCCTGATCGATCTTGCGTACCTGCTCCATCACCAACGCGATCGCCTCGCGGCTTCCCGTCAGCATGAGTGAGTTGCTGCGAACCACGGGCGTCACAGTGACCTTCACGTTCGCGGGCAGCGCGGCACGGATCGCCTGCGCGACGTCCTGCGCCCGTGCTGTCGCCAACGGCACCGTTTCGATATTCACATCCTCGGCACGCGGCGGCGCATCGATCTGCCTGAGCAACGCCGCGATTTCGTCAAACGACGCGGCGGAGGCCGAAAGAATCACCGAGTTCGTGCTCGGCTGGGGCGTGACGATCACACGCTCCTGCCCTGCTTCCCGCTGGCCGTACATGGTCCTGAGCACATCCGAAGCGTCTCTCGCGGTGGCGTTCTGCAGCACGAACACTTCGATGCGACGATCTTTCCCCGCCTCGGGCTGATCGATCTGCGCGACAAGGTCATTCACCGTGCCCAGTTCGCTCTCGGGCCCGGCGACGAGGAGCACGTTGCCGTCTGCCGAACCAACGATGTTGATCGGCGGCGCGTCAAGGCCCTGCGCCCGCGCACGATCGGCGAAGAACTGCCGCAGGTTGCTGGCGACCCGGTCGGCACGCGCGTGGCTGAGCGTGATCGCCTCGATTTTTCTCGCTTCTGTCGCGTCGGCAGAGTCCAGTTGTGCGATATACGAAACCGCTTTCTCGACGTTCTCGCCCTTGCCGGCAAGAATGAGCGCTCGTCGCTGGCGGTCGATCTGAACCAGAACCCCCGCGGGGTCTGGCCCTCGCCACGGTCGCCAGCCGGGCGTCGAGAAGGCCCGTTCGAGAACTGACCTCAACGCGGCCAGGTCTGCCGTACGCACTTCCACCGAGCGTACGACCGTCTCGGCACGCCCCGACGCGGGCTGGTCCATCGCGGAGATGAGCCGCTCGACCACTTCGATCTGTTCACCCTTGCCGATGAGAATGATGCTGTTTGATGGCTCGTTGGTCTCGATGTACAGGTGCTGATCATCGCCCTGCTGCTGCCGCCCGCCGCCCCAGACTGAAGTCCAGCGGATCTCGTCGGCGATGTTGCGCAGCGACTCTCCAAGTTCGCTCACGCTCGCGTGGCGCAGCGCCACAATGCGGAACTGGAAATCCTGAACCGGCGTCGGGCTGTCGAACGTGGCCACGAGCGACTTGACCTGCTCAAAGTCTTCATCCGCCGCCGCGACAAGCACAGTCCCGGTTCGCTTGTCTCCGGCGACGGCCACCCGGTTCGTCACACGCTGTCCTGGGCGAGAAGAGGCATTGGCACGCTCGGTGAAAAACCGCTGCAACGCCGCCGCGACCACGGCCGCGTCGGCGCGTTCGAGTTTCACGGCTCGCACGGGCAGCCCGCTGGTCTCCGCCGCGTCGATCTGTGCGATCAACGAGCGAACCCGCTCCATCTCATCCTTGGGCGCCCTCACCACGAGCAGGCTAGAGCCATCCTGGGCAGAGATCCGCAGGCGGTCCTTTTTCGCGGCATCCCGCCCGATGATCACCTCGTCGATGGCTCTCTGGATCGTGCTGGGCGTCGCCTGCTGAAGCGTGAAGACGGCAGTCTCCTGCGAAGGGTCCTCCACACTCGCGTCGCTGGTTTCGAGCAAACGCACAACATCCTGGTGTTGGCCCGCCGTCGCCGCGACGAGAAGGCTGTTCGTGCGATCTTCGGCGATGAACCGTGGCGTGGGAGTATCGGTGGCGCCCGCGAACTGCCGCTGGGCATCAAAGGCGGACTGGAGCGTGCGCGCCATGTCCGCAGACCTCGCGTACGTCAGCGAATACCGCCGGATCGCCATCCGGTGGCGCGTCGGCGTCTGGTCGAGCGTTTCGATGAACCTGTCGAGCACCGCGAGGGCTTCGCTGGGCGCGGCGATGATCAGCGAAGAGCCTGATGGATCTGCCACCGCTCGCACGCTTGCGGGGTCGATTCGCATCGGTTCGGCCCCCTCGATCGCGACATCGAGCATGCGCGTGCGACGGGCCTGGGCCCCGCGGGGGTCTTCCGCGAAGAGATCGCGGATCGCCTGCATGGCACGCGCGGCGGTGATGTTCTCGAGCGGATACACCTTCACCGCGACGGTTCGCGCCGTGTCCATCTGGGCGATGCTGGTGATCAGCATCCCCACCGTCTCAAAGTCGGTATCGTTGCTCAGCACGATCAGCGCGCCACCGGCAGGATCGGCGAGAACACTCACCGGCCCGGTGAAACCCCCGCCCGCGGCTCCGGCGCGGCCCACTTGGGTGATCGTCTGCTGCAACAGCGACGCCAGGCCGCTGGCCTCGACGCCCCTCGGCAAGGCGACAACCCGCACGCCAACCGGCTCTGACGGCATTTCTCGCTGCAACTGTTCAGCGAGCGCGGCAAGCCGCTCGGTCTGGCGAGGGGCACCGATGAGAAGCAGTGTATTGGTGCCGGGATCAACGGCGATCGTGATCTGATCATCCGCCGATTCGTCTTCCGAAACCACGGCTTTCACAGTCGGCTTCGCGGGAGTAACGCTCTGCTGCGCCGCCGGCGGCTCGGCCTGTTGCGGAGACTCAGCCCCCGACGCCCGGGCCAGAGGTGCCGGATTCTGCGACACCGGCGGGTCTTCATGGGCTGATTCGCCCGCGAACGCTTCGGGCGCTTCGACGACCACCGTACCGAAGACAATCGCGCTCAAGGCCAGCGCACGCCAGTCGCCGCCCGCGGCCGCCTGCTGCGATGTTCGCTCAACTCCTGATGGGCTCAGCATCGATCGCCCTCCCGGTTGGGTCTCTTCACCGCTGTGCCTCATGCTCTGCTTCTTGGGAGCGCCGCCCCCGCCGCCGGGCGTGGGTTCGTCCGGGTCTGTGTTCTCTCCACCGTTGGTGCGTGACTTCTGACGGCGCAGAAGTTCATCGGTCGTGAGAACCTCGACCTTGGCCCCGCCGCTCTGCTCGCTCATGCGGCGCAGCGTGCGTGCGAGCATCTCGGCATCAACTTTCGAGCGATCGACGGGCACCATGCGCATCTGACGGGTGCTCATCGCCGCTGCTTTGTCCAGCGTGCCAGCGAGTTCTTCGATGGTTGCCATCTGCTGCGCGGTCGCGCGAACAATCAGCGAGTTGCTCACCGCATCGACGCGAACCGTCGGGGCCGCCGCCGTCGATGCGTCTTCCTCAAAGACCGCCGCGATGTTTGCCGCGAACTGCGCGGCCTCGGCGTTGCGCAGGGTGATCACACGCAGTTGCCGCTGCGCACCTTCGTTTGATTCCGCTCGGTCGAGCGATTCCACGACCTGCACCGCCAGGTCGAGCATCGCCGTGGGCCCGCTGACGACAACCGCGTTCGTGCGCGGATCCGCGGCCACCCGCACGCGCGGGCGTTCTTCGGCGCCACGCGAGAGCGCCTGAACCCTCGCCCACTCGGGCAGCCTGTCGAGCGCCGACTCGCGTGCCAGCACGCCTTCGAGCACCGGCGCGAGCGCCTCGGCGCGGCCGTGCTTGAGCACGATGGTGCGAACCCCGACGCCATCCTTATCCGCGGCAACATCGAGCGAGTTCACCAGCGACTCGGCTCTTTCGATCTGCGTACGTGTGCCGACCACCACCAGCGTGTTGCTCGCGGCCTCCGGCGTCACCGTCGCCTCGGGCTCGCCGGCGACGCTCTGCGCGCGAACCGCCTGCGAGACCGCGGCCGCCGCGCTCTCGGCGCTGCCGCGCAGCATACGGAACACACGCACCTCGGGGGCCCCCGCGACCGATTCAGAGTCGAGAGACTTGATCAGGCCGTCGGCCACTGCGAGGATCTCTCGCGACGCGGTCACCAGAAGCGTGTTCGACGGCGCATCCGCGGTCACCTCGACCAGGTTCACGTCGTCGGGCACCGGAGTACCCGAAGCCCGCGCCGCCTCTCTGGCCCGCCCCGAGAGCACCCGCTCGACAAGCGGCTGCATGCGCTCCGCCCTGGCGCGCACGAGCGCGTACATCTTCAGTTCAGAGTTGGTCTCAACCCATGAATCAACACGCTTGACCACCTCTTCAACGTGCGTGAAGATCGCCTGAGGGCCGCTGACGATCAGCGTTCGAGTGCCCGGCTCTGAAGATATCGTCACGGGCGCGCGGGCAGACTGTCCCGCGTTGCCGAGCGAACCGCTGGAGGCGAGTGTGCGCAGCGTGCCCGCCAGTGTGTTCACGTCGGCCCTGGTCAGCCGGTACGTGCGCACGAGCAGATCTTCCGTCATCTGCGCCTGGTCAAGACTCTTGACGATCTGCTCGAAGCCCGCCAGCCGCTTCGCCGGGGCATCAACGATGAGCGAGTTTGTCGCCCTGTCGGCCCGCACCACCACTTCGCGCGGGGGCCTGAGGTCCGGCCTGGGCTGGCGTGTGCGCGGGTCCAGGGGCATCTGAGGCTCGGGGAACATCTGGTCGATGGTCTGAGCCAGTTCTTCGGCCCTGGCGACTCGAAGCGGAAAGATCCTGATTTCTCGGCCCTCTCCACCAGTGGCGTCCGTCTCGTTGAGTTCATCAACGATCGCCTCGATCTCGGGTAGAAGATCCGCGTGCGCAGAGACCACGAGAGTGTTTGTGCCCGGGTCTGCCTCGATATTCACCGGCTGCTTGCCGCGCTGCTCGATCGGTCTGCGGTCATACTCCCTCTGAAGCACCGCCGCCATGTTCTGAGCGTCGGTAGACCGCAGTTTGAGAATCCGCATCGGCGGCTTCTCGGCGCTCTGGCGAGCGTCAAGGCTGCGTGCGAGGGCCTCGATCACCGCCATCTGCCCGGGCTGGGCGGCCACCATGATCGAGTTTGTCGATTCGATCGCTTCGATCACCGGCTCTGGCCCGCCCCGGATCATCATCGTCTCGCTGCTGGCGACCATGTCCGAGAGAAACGCCACAACCTCTTCGGCCCTGGCCAGCCGCATCTCGATCAGCCGGACCTCTCTCGCCGGGCCGGCCTGCCGCTGAAGTTCGTCCATCACCCTGGTGAAACGATCCATCGCGTCTTTGTCGGCCACAACCATCAGCGAGTTGCTCGTCTCGTCAACGGTGATGTCGACAGGGTTCGCGTCCGGGATCTGGCTGACCTGCGCCTGATAGATCTCTGTGGCACGGTCACGCACCTTCGCCGCCTTCTCGTTGGCGATCGGGAAGATCCTCAGCGATTTCTCCACCGGGGCCAGCGCAAGATCAGAGAGCACCTGTTCCACGGTCGAGAACGTGTGGTCGTCGCCCGCCACGATCAATGTGGCGCTCTTGGGCTCGACTTCGATCAGCACCTGCACGGGCTGCTTGCCGGTCTGCGCGGGCTCAGAGAGAATGCCGCGCTGCGCCATCGATCGCAGCGTGGCCGCCACAGCGTCCAGGCTCGCGCCCTTGACGTGGTATGTGCGCAGCGTCGCTCGCACGGGCATCTCGACGCGGTCGAGTTTCGCGGCCAGTTCACGCAGCGCCTCCATCCGTTCCGCCGGCGCGTCGATGATGATCGCGTTGCTCTGCGGTTCGGCAGAGACCTGCACCTCGCGCGGCTGCTTGAGCCAGGGCTGCGGCCGGCCCAGCCGATCGGTCGGCACCGGCGGCTCGGGGTAGAGCCTGTCGAGCGCCGCCGCGACATCCACCGCCTTGGCCACCTTCAGCGGGAAGATCTCGGTCACACGCTTGGCGGTGGCGCGATCACGGTTGATCTCTTCGACAAAGTCCCTGATCTCCTCGAAGAGGTCGGGGTGCGCCGAGACAATCAGCGTGTTGGTCGCGGCGTCCGCGCGAACGTCGACGGGCTTGGCCGCGCGGTCGGCCTGCGGTCTGCGGTTGTACTGCTCGACCAGCATCGCGGCAATGGCCGGCGCCTCGGCGCTGCGCACCTGAAGAAGTTTCAGCGCCGGCGGCGTGCCGCTCTCGAGCCTGTCGATCCGTTCGAGCAACTCGGCCACAACACCGTGCTGCGCATCCTCGGCGGTGACGAGGATCGAGTTGGTGCGCTCGATCACCCGCAGCGTCGGCGGCGGCACGCGCCTCGCCGGGTCGGCGGGTTCGGCCTCACGCAGGAGCGCGGTAAGGTCTTCGATGGCTCGCGGGGCGGCGATGTTCTTGACATCAAGCACGCGGGTCCGTCGTTCGGGGGGCGAGAACTGCTGCACCTGAGTCAGAGTTTCAGCAAACATCGCCACGCCGCCGGCAGAGCCGGAGATCACGACGCTTCCCGAAACCTCGTCGAGCTCCGTGGTGATCGGCCCGGCCTCCTGGGCGGTCCGTCCCCTGGCGCGTTGTTCATACAGCGATGTCGCGCGTTCGATGGCTCCCTTGGGGTCGGTGCCGCTCAATCGCAGGATGCGGACATCGCGCCCCCGCACATCCGGCGCATCGACCTGCTCGATCAGCCCCTTGATGACCGCGAACTGCGACGAAGCCGCACGCACAATGAGTGTGCGCATCTCATCGAGCGCCTCGAACTGCGGAGCCTGCACCGGCGCACCGCCGCCTTCGAGCATCGCCGGCGCGAGCCTGGCCAGTTTCGAGGCGGCCACACTGGGCGCGACCGACTCGAGCGTGAACAGCCGCGTCTCGACAGCGCCGGCCAGCGACGTCCGAACCGTTCGCAGCACACCCTCAAATCTGGCCTGCGCCTCGGCGCTGCCCACAACCGTCGCCACACCCGTTTCGCCCTCCACCGAGAGCGCGATCCGCAGGGCCGGCGTATCGGCGGTGGTGTCGTACAGCGCTTTCGCGGCCTCAAGGGCCCGGGCGGTCGTGGAGGCATCAAGCCGCAGCAGACGCACCTCGCGCTGCCCGGTGGTCGGCGTGTCGAACGCCTCAACAAGCCCGCTGATCATCGTCACGTCGCTGTCGTTGCCCAGGATCACCAGCGATCGCCCATCCGGCGAGGCCGTATACCTCAGCAGCCCGCGTGTGGGCCCGAGCATCTTCGCCAGCAGTTGCTCCGCCTGAGCCGCCGTGATGTGCTCGAGCGCGACCGAAACCGAGCGCCGTTCCTGACGCATCCCGCCCTGACCGCCCATCGCAGGATCGGCCTGCCGCAGCAGATCCTCTGCCTGCGCCAGCAGGTTTGCCGGGCCGACGATCGACAGCCGGCCGGTGTCGGGCAGCGCGATCACTGTCGGACGGCGCCGGGGCTCAAGGCCGGCAAAGAGTTGATTGACCTGCGCCGCGCCCGCCTCGGGCGTGATGCCCGAGAGGGCAAACGTCGCCATGCGCACATCGCCGGCGCTTTCAGGAACGTCGAGCAGCGCGATGAGTTCTTCAACCGTTTTGATCCGGCCCTGGGTGCCCACCGCGACGATGGCGTTCGTGCGAGGATCGGCGGCCAACTGCACGCCGGTAACCTGCTGTTCCTGAATCGTCCGTTTCTGCCCGTCCTTGTCCACGATGACCGTCGTTACCCGCTCACCGACCAGCCCCCTGAGCGCCACGAGCACGGCGTCGCTCTGCGCGTGCTTGAGCGGAAAGAGTCGAAAGGCAGAATCAACCGGACGTACCGAATCGATCGCGCGCACCACCTCACGAATGCGACGCACCTGCGCCGCGGTCTCCACGATCACGACCATGTTCTGCACCGGTGCCGCGAAGACGCCGCCGAACCCCCCCACCATCGGCCTGATCTGCTCCGCCACCAACTCTGCGCGGGCGTTGTCGAGCGGGATGTTCACCGTGACGATGGTGTCCGGGGTCGCCTCCTCCAACTGTTCGACCGACACAACCGGGCTGGGCCGCTTCATCGAGTCCTGGATCGTCGCCAGGTAGAGGTACTGATCCTGCCGCCGAAGATGAACGCCGAACCTCTGTAGGTTGAGGTTCAAGATCGACAACGCATCCTGAACGCTGTAGGCCGTCGGGCTCACAAAGGTGATGGTGCCCTGTGGGGCCGGGGCCTCATAGATGATCGGCACCCCGGTCTGGCGCGCAAAGAAGTCCAGCACCTGGTCGATGGCGGCATCTTTGAAGTTGAAGGTCACCACCGCGCCCGAGGGCGCGGCCGGTGGCGCGGCACTGGCTTCGGGGGCCGGGGCGGGTGTCGGCTGCGCGGGCGCAGGGGCCGGGGCTTCAGGCTGGCCGGCAGTCTCTTCCTGGGCCATGGCGGCCGTCAACGGCAACGCCAGTCCTGCGCAGGCCGCCAGAGATCGAATCAAACCCGCTCGGGTGCGTGCCTTCCGCTGCATGCACGTCTCCTCTTCCGCAACGGGGAATCGGGCCCAGTCCAGGCCAGAGACCCATCCGCGGTCATTCTGATGTGCCCACGAGACGAGAAAATCGAACACTCTCGCCCGCCGAAGCGGGCCCATCACCCCCATCCGCCCGTTCCGGTCGGACAGAGGTGCTCATCGCGACTGTATCGGCCCCGCCGGGGTGCGTGCGGCCAGGGTCTGGCCATTCCTAACCTCAAACTGTTCGCCATTGATCTCGACAACCGCGGTTTCGCCAGAGGCGCTGACCAGCACGGCGTCCAGCACACGCCCCCCGGGCGAGAGCGTGAGCCGCTGACCATTTTTGAGATTTTGAAAAAAGACCTCCGCCCCCTCCCGCCCCATCAGCACCCCTGTCAGCCGCCAATCCTCATAGGGCTGTGGCCGCGGTGCGGGAATCTCGGGCGGCTTCGGTTGCGTGACGTCCGCCGCGGCAACAACCGGCACAACCGGAGCAGGGTCACGTCTGCGGAAGGGTTGACGCACAGCAAGCGCCGAAGCCACTTGCGCCACCCCTTCGTTCATCGCCATGAAGACCGGCTCGGGGTCTGCCCCCTTCGAGAAGTCCGGCGCATAAATCGTCGCGACATCGAGGCGAAGTTCACACCGCTCACGATCCCTCCCCACGGGCTTGATGGAAAAACCTTCGATCCGGTGGATCCACCCCTGAGCCTGCGCCGTGGCGATCGTCCGAAGCACCTGCTCGAGCGTGCCCGTTCCACGCACACTGCCCCGCACGGCCGCGAAGTCCGCGGGGCGACGCAGCGCGGTTTTGAGCCCCCGGGGCACGCTCTGCACATTGATCAACGGGTTCGTCTGGGGTTGCGGCTCACCGTGATCAACCGTGATCGATTCAAGTCCTTGTGACTCTGCGATTCTCGCCAGTCCATCCCGGAACCGGGCGCTCATCGTGTCAAACTTCGGCCCGAGCGTTCTCTCTCCGGCGGCACGAACTCTGTCGGCCACCTTGAACTGATCCCGCATTTTCCCTTCAAGGTCTGCCGCGGACGTGCGTGAAGCCCGGATCTCATCGAGCAACTTCGCGCGCGGCGTCGCGTAGGCGTTCACGTACACCCCCCACATCACGCCTGCGACCAGCAGAACTCCCCCGAGCCTGATCAGCGTCTTAGTCCTGTTCATGGCCGACGCCCCTCCCCGCCCGTTGCCGGGCGGCTCGGCTGCGTCTCAACCGCCGGGGTCAGCCCGTTGGCGGTGAGTTGAAAGGCAAACTCGGTAGGCACGTCCGGCCCGCGACTTTCCACCTCGTAAAGGCGTGTGCCCAGCAGCCGTGTTCGCATGTCGGAAGAGATCTCGCGCGAGGTCACCCTGCCGTTGACATCCAGCGTGATGCGGGATGCCGGCCGCCATGACCCGCCCGGATACGCCCCGCTGGGTGAAAACGACACGCCCAGGGATCCCTTGCCACGAAGTTCGTCCAGTTGTCCAAGGGTCGCGTCGGGCATCTGGTCGACGACATGGTTGATGTAGCCCATCCAGTCCACCCTGCCCGCCTCCCACTGCTCAAAGTGGCTCACGCGTGCGTGCTGCACGATGAACCCTTCATACTCCTTCCGCACGCGATCTTCGTTGGCTCTGGCAGCGACGAGTTCGGCACGGAGTTTGCCCAGTTGTTGATCCGCAACCACATACGCCCCCCCGCCCAGCACAATGAGCCCCAGCACACCCGCCAGCAGCCGCTGTCTCAGCGCTCCGTCATTCGCCTTCGCCCGGCGTGGACGGGCAAAGTCCATCATCGTTCCGCCCTGGCGTGCCTCGATCACCATCCCCAGCAGCGCACTCGATCTGGCCCTGTCCTCCTGGCTCACCGAGCCATCGACCTCGGCGAGCCCCTCAGAGCCCGCCGAAACCCAGCCGCACCGCAGCGCATCGCCGCAGGCCCGACCCACGGCGTCGGCCAGCGTCGGCTCTCCGACAACCGCGACAGTTTCGATATCAGGCCCTTCGTGAATCGAGCGGTAGCCCATCCATGTGCGTTTGGCCTCGACCGCCAGCCGCTCTGCGAACGCGCTCTCGCCCGACGCGTCATCGGGGCGAGGGGTATCCGCCGCCCGCGAGAACGTGAGCCGGCCATCTTCAACGACCACGAACTCTGTCGAGTTTGCGCCCGCCGCGACACCCAGCACCGCGCCGCCCCGCTTGTGCGACATCTCCGCAAGAATCGCGGCGACCCCGAAAGCCCGAAGCCCGATCCTCCCCATCTTCATGCCCGCCGCGCGCACAACCCTGCGGCACCAGTCCACCCGCGAGCCGGGCATCGCCCCTGCCAGCACCCACAGCGCGGCGCCGTCCCCATGCGGGGCACGCCGCTCATAGGCAAAATCGATCGCCGCGTCGTCCGCCGAGAAGGCCAACTGACGCATCATCGCCAGGTTCACGGCGCCGACCACATCGGGGTCCACCAGCGATGCTCCCTCGGCCGCAGGAATCGGCAGCGGCCGCAGCACGGCATCGGTCCTCGATGCCGCGATGATCGCGGACGCCCCTCTGGGCCAGTTCAGCGTGCCGAGTTGTTCTTTGAGCCATCCCCCAACCCGCTCAGCATCATCGGGGCGAACGTCCGCAGGCAGCGGCAAGAGTGCGTAACCCTTCAGGTGCGGCCGCGCACCCCCGGTTGCGACCCACGCCAGCCCAAGCCGACCGGATTCGAGTTCAAGCACGATGGTGTCGCGAGGACCGGGCAACTTCGACCTCCTTGTCAGCACGCCCCCAACCGTTGTCCGCGAAGCATGACGGTATTCACACTCCTCGCCGAATGCTCACGGCCGACGCGTCGGCCGCCACCGCCCGATGCGTGGATCACGCAAGGGAGGCTCGGCCTCTGTTGCCGGGGCAGCCTCCGCCCGCCTCGCGCCGCCTCTGGGGGCTCGCCCTTCCGCTCGACGGGCAGCGGCTCCTCTGACCGCCTCTGGTTCAGCAGGGCCCGCAATCACCTCCGCCGACGGTTCGAGAGGCCGCTCGATCGTCGGCCATTCTTCGTCCATTCCTTCGCGCGTGATGCTGCGCATCACGGCCGCGAGATCGTCGTAGGTCGCATCGCGCATGTACGCCACGCGCGGCCGCGTCGAGGCCACGTCAATCACAGCCTCAAGCACCACCACCCGCCCGGGCCGCCTCGCTTGATCAACCCCGGACGGTTCATCCTCGCGCACCGCCACCACCTTCACACGCCATTGCAGACTCCTCACCGTGATGTGATTCACCGCCTGCTCAAAGCCCGCCAGCGGCAAGACCCCCTCGGTCAGGGGCCAGGTCACTTTGGCCTTCTGCCCCGGCGCGAGCGTCGCACGAGTGCTGACAATCCTCCCCGCGGCGCCGGCGTCGATCCCGGGGACAGACGCCAGCACCGCTTCACTCGCCGTATTGATGTCGATGAGCCCCGCGATGTACTCGTCGCGAACGAAGGCGACTTCATCAAGAACCGCCGCCCACTGCGCGGTAGGCACCGCGGCACGCCCCATCGCACGCACGAGCCCCGCGGGCCGCCTCGGCGGCTGCTGCGACTTCATCGCATCCTCAACGGCCTTGGCCGCTTCGGGCGACAGCCTTGCTCCGAGCGCTTTGGATTTCGTGTCATCCCACGGGCCCGCGAGAACCAGCCTCCGCCTTCCCGGGCCCGGATCATTGCTCCCATCACCACCCCCCACGCCCACAGTCACCCCGGGATCGAACGAAAAGACCGTAAAGCGCGACATGCCGTCGTCATCAACCCCGTCCTCAGAATCACTCCCAGCCGGCGTGATCACGTTCAGCGCGGTTTCGACAGAATCAAAGCCTGTCCCGCGGCTTGCAACCAGCCTCGCGGCGAGTGATGCATCGAAACCAGGCGCGGATGCCAACATCGACTCGGTCGCTGTGTTCAGGTTCAGCCGCGCGGCTTCTGGCGTGACACGCACACCTTCCTCGGTCAACTCCTCGAACCTCACCACGAACCGTGGTTCACCCTCAGACTCGATCACCAGGTCGTTCCCCAGCCTGGGGCTGCCCCCCGCGAGCAGTTCATCGCGCTGCGCCGCGAGTCTTTCGGCGGCCAGGCACACGCCAGACCACGCCGCCGCGCGCAGCCGTCGCTCGAGCCGCTGAGCGTCCACCCCCGCCGCGTAACTGTCCCCCCGGTAGAGAAGCGTTGTGCCAACCAATGCCGCCAGCACAATCATCACGAAGACAGCGAACAGCACAGAGCCGCGCCGCCACGCACATCCAGCATGGAGTGTGCAGCACGCCACGCGAGTCATACCTCACCCCCGCGGAGCACCGCCGAAGGCTCTCTGGCATCGGGCACCGCAAAGACGCGCCATCGCTCGGCATCGCCCGAGACTTCAAGTTCCGGCTCTGCCGCCGCGGCCTCGCTCCGTGCGCGCCAGAGCCGCAACTCGATAGCACCAGGCAGCCGCCCCGCCGCGGCCGCGTCGAACGAATCGTTCCACGCAATCCCGTCCCAATACCGCCACTGCACGCGGGCTACACCCTCCACCAGCACGCTCCACGGCCCCTCCCCGATGCGCACCTCGACTCGGCGGGATGCAGCATCGAACCTCACCTCGAACGATTCCGCGCCGACAAGATCTCCCGGCACCGCAACGCGGCACGGGATCAGCACCGATGATTCATCGCCCTGAAAGGTCATCCCTCCCCGCGCAGCGCTCGCGGTCGCCACGGCCCGCTCAACATTGCCCATGAGCGACGAGCACGCCGCGTCAAAGCCGATCGCACGGATCATCGCGTCACGCTTGTGCAGCAGTTGCCAGAAAAACGCCGCGGACGACGAAACCAGAATGCCGATGAGCACCAACGCCAGCAGAACCTCGACGAGTGTGAAAGCAGCGCGCCGTGGGCGCCGACCACGCACCCGAGCATGAATCTGGCAGGCCACCGCTTACCTCCCGGCGCTCTCAACACGCTCCTCGGGCGGCTCACGCAACCTCACCAGTTGAGAGATCGCGCCCACCGCGGCCTTGCTTTCGCTCTCTGGTCCACGCCACACCCGCACGGTCATCATCACGGCGCCAGGCTCATCGAGGGGCGTTGTCTGCACGGTTGTATACCAGGCGTCCGGCCCCTCGGCGGGCGTCGCGCCCCGGTCAAGATCCGGCCGCCACCGCGACACAGCCCCTTGCACAGCCTCGGGCGCAAGAACCCCGGCCTCGACGCACGCGATCGCGCTGGCGGCAATATCGCTGGCGATATCCGCGCTCTGGGTTTGGCGTGCACGCTCCACCGCGACATCAATCATTGTGAGAATCGCAAGCCCCGCGCCCACAAAGAGCGCGAGCGCCAACACACACTCGAGCAGAATCGCACCCCGCGCACGCGCCGCGAGAACGCACCGCCGGTATTCGCGGTTCACTTCCCTTTGCTCCCCGCCCGCCCGGCTCCACCGGTGCGAGCGCCGGGGGCGCTCCACGATGACTCGGAATCCTGGTCTTCGCCGGGCTCCACGCCGATCAGTGCCTCCACCCGGCACACGCCCGTCCACTGGTCGATCAGGATGGAGCGGGACTCGCCACCCGGCCCGCGCACCACCGCCTGCCCTCGCGGTGTCGTGTGCCCAGTCGGCCAGAGAATCGCGAGAATGACTTCTTCTTGCGGCGCGAGCGGGGCGTCCGATGCGGGTGCAACACCGGGTGCGGATGAAACACCCGAACCAGTGCTCGTTCCGGTTGTTTCTCCGCCCGCCGAGGAACGAACCGACTCGACAACCACCCGATCAGGAAGGCGGGCGATCTCGCTCACGCGAGTGGACCGCGTTTCAGACGCGCCCTCAGAATCTGTGGGATCCGAAACACGCCGGTTCCCGGTGTCGCGATGCGCCCTTGTGCCGCTCGACAAGCCTGTCACCGAACCACGCTCGGATGGCCCCGCGGACTGCGTCACCGGCCGCACCACCAGACGGCCCCCGCCCTGCCCTGAGACCGCGACCAACTCGAGAGCCTCGCCGCGACGCTGCGCCTCCGCACGACCCATCGAGACCGCGGCTTCGATCCGGCTGCCGGCCTCGCTCACACCCCGTTGCGAGAGCGCGGCCGAGAATGACCAGACGGTGAGCCCGGCCAGGCACATCATGAGCACCAAGGCAAGCATCGCTTCGAGAAGCGTGAAGCCGCGGGGCCGCTGGATCGCCATCCCTCGGCGATGAAGCAGCGCGGTCATGTCTGGCCGATGTCGCAAAGTTCCTCCACGAGTGCGTAAGCCTGTGCCGGTTATCCGGGCCTGCACGCCTCAACCGCCGAAGCCGCCACTATCAACTTCCTCGCGGTCCCACGAGGTGATGTCGTCGTCTGTGCCTTCCTGGCGGTCGCGACCATTCGACCACAGGTCATACATATCTTCGTCGCCGTTCTCGCTCACCTGGCGGTATCCCCAGTCACTGCCGAAGCGGTCCTTGGGCATGGGCTTCTCAAGAAGTTTCTTCCACTTCTTCAGGTCCTCTTCATCGGTCATCTTGTCCTTGTTCCACAGAACCTCGATCCCTTCCTCATCCGTGGGATAGCGGCCGTGCTCAAAGCGGAACTGCTTCAGAGCCCCCTGGATGGTCTGCATGTCCACTTTGGCGAGTTTGTTCTCGGCGTCTTCCTTGGTGCCCAGAAGGTTGTACGCCACCAGGCCGCCCAGCGCCAGAACGATCAGGAGCACGATCATCACCTCGATCAGGGTGAATGCCCCGCGGGATTGCCCGACCTTCCGGTTGCCATAACGCCTTCCGTGGTTCATCACAGTCAATCTCCAGTATGATGCATGCCGGCAGCCTGTATACGCCGGCGGCACACTTTCGCTTCATCACCCAGCGACATTTTCGGACATCCATGCCCAAACCGCTGGGACTTGTATCGTAGAGCACCGATAACCCTGACAAAGAACTAATCTATCTCTTGGCACGCCCATCACACCGCGCCACCCAGTTTGCTCATGGGCAAGAGAAGGCCCGCGGCCACAAGCCCGATAACTCCCGCAAGCAGCAGCAGCATCAACGGCTCGATCAGCCGTACCACCGTGTTGAGCACCCGATCGATTCGGTTCTCAAGCGTCAATGCGACCTTCAGCAACACATCGTCCAGGTTATTCGCCGCTTCTCCGACGCTGATCATTTCCACCACATCATCCTCGAACAATCCGCTCGCGGCCAGGGGTGGCGACAGGTGCTGACCCGCCTGAACCGCTTCCGCGGCCTGCTCCAACGCCCTGCGGACCACGACATTGCCCACGCCGTCTTTGGCGATCTGCAGCGCGGCCAGCATCGGAACACCATTGCCAAGCATCGAGCCCAGCAGCCTGCACAACCTGGCCGCGGTGATGCTCCGCTCCAGATGCCCCACGATGGGCAACTTCAGACGTGTCCCTTCGATCCACTCCTTGACTCCGGGCCGCCTGACCATGCTCCAGACACCGCCGGCGAGCAGCGCGAGCAAGACGAGCGTCACGGGCCCGTACACCGTCAATGCATCGGCGGTCGCGAACACGAAGCGGGTGATGAAGGGCAGGCCGCCGCGCAACTGCTCGAACATGGGCCGGAACAAAGGCACGAAGAAGATGAAGAGCGCGAGGCCGACCCCGGTGCCGATCACCAGCAGAATCGCCGGGTAAATGAGGTTGCCGATGATCTTTGCACGCAGTTCCGCCTGCTTGAGCACGAGCCGCCCGAGATTCGCGAAGATCTCTTCAAGAAACCCGCCGCGCTCACCCGCACGCACCATGGCCACATGCACCGGCGGGAAGAGCCTGGGCGATTCAGCCATGGCCGAGGCCAGGTCCCCGCCTTTTTCGAGCGAATCGGCGAGCCGGCGGTATTCTGCCGAGAGCACCGGCGTTGACCGTCTCCCCGCAAGCACACGAAGGCCGCGAAGCAGAGGCACGCCCGCCTTGAGCAGATCGGAGACTTGCTCGTATGACTCCCCAAGCGACCGAGCGCTCACGCCGCGCTGAAACCCCCCGCCACCCAGCCGCTCCTTGATGGCTACAGGCGTCAACTGGCGAGACTCGAGTTCCGCGAGCACAGCCTGCTCGCTGGCGCCAACCAGCGAACCCTGCACGCGTTGCCCGCCCGCGGTCAGCGCGGTGTACTCAAAGATCGCCAACGTTCAGACTCCTCGGCATGGACACCCAATGCACAGAGAGTCTATCGGCCTGTGCCGGTGGACGAGGCCAACTTCCGAAGACTTCACGCCATCCGGCGGGCCCGGCGCTTGCGCACGCGGTGTCACTTTGCTTCCAGCAGTTCTTCGATCCGCTTGATGAACTGCGGATCGTCGGGCTTGGACCTGCTCTCGTACCTGGACACAACCTTGCCGGAACGATCAACCAGGAACTTGGTGAAGTTCCACTGCGGAGCGCCACCGAGCGGCGCGGGCTGAGACGCCAGTTTCTTGTACAACGGGTGCGCCTGCTCGCCCGTCACAGCGATCTTCGAGAACATCGGGAACGTCACGCTGTACTTGCCCGAGCAGAACTCCTTGATCTCCTCGTTGGTGCCCGGCTCCTGATTCCCGAAGTCGTTGCTCGGAAAACCAAGAACAACCAAGCCGGCATCCTTCTTCTCAGCGTACAGCTTCTGGAGCCCTTCGTACTGCCTCGTATACCCGCAGCGGCTGGCCACGTTCACGATCAGCACCACTTTGCCCTTGTACTGCTCCAGGTTCTGAGGCTTGCCGTCGATGTCGTCCAGGGTGAAACCAAGCACATGGGCATCCACCGCCGCCTTTGCCGCCTCAGGCTCGTCCGAGCCCCGTTGAAGCGCGGCCACCCCTCCCGCCACCAGCACGGCCCCCAATGCCCCAGCCAATGCGGCCAGTCCCCGGAGTCGACCCCTTCGGCGGCTCGCGCGGCCGGCTTGACTGCCCTGTTCCTGGCCCGATCCCTGTACGAAAGTAGATGTGTCCATACTCCGCGAGAACACCGTTCCCGGCGAATCGCAGCCCCCAGAGAATACACAACGTCCGCGGCCCCTTCCTAGTTCGCTCGCCCAACCGGGGGCGATTCGCCGCGAGCACGGATGTTTTCCCCACTTTCCCGCCGGTCAGGGTTGACCCGGGCCCCACCTCCGCGACAATTGGCACCGCCGGAGAGATGCCAGAGCGGCTGAATGGGCCGGTCTCGAAAACCGGAATGGCCTCCGGGTCATCGGGAGTTCGAATCTCCCTCTCTCCGCTTCCACTGTGGGCACGCCCTTCCCGGGCGTGCCCTTTTTCTTGCGGCTGCGCCGAACTGCGCCCGGGTGCTTGACCGGCTCGGCGTCTACGCAGCCGCCGAGCATTCAGGGCTTCGCATACACCCTGATGGTCTCGCCGCTGCGAACAGTCAGCGTTCTGGCGTTGAGCGTCAGCAGTTCCACCCGCTCGGTCACGGTTTCTTGCGCCGAGGCCGTCTGGCCGGTGTTGGCAGCGCCCCCCGAGGCCGGCTGCGGGCGGTCAGAGCCCACCTCAAAGGTGACGAACTTTCCGTCGCGGCTCCATGCGCCCTCTTTGGGCGAGCCGCCCCCGACAGCCGCGACGAACTTCCCGTCCGCGCTGAGAACCATGATCTTGGCCAGCGAGCGGTCGCCCTCGGGCGGCGGATACACCATCACCCACGTGCCCAGCAGGGGGTCTGGGCGGCGTGCCCCAGCGGCGGGCGTCGCGTGCTCGTTCACATCTGGGCCTTCACCAGCGGCCTGCACGCCTTGTTCTGGCGGGGCATCCATGGCACTGTCCCCGAAGCCCAGGAACGATATCGCACCCCCGAGCGAACCCATCGCGCTGCTCAGCGGCCGCAGCGCCCCATGCACGTCACGGATGGACGTGTTCACCTGATCGAGCACGCGCAGCCGTTCGAGCCCTGCGTCAAGGTCCAAAAGTTTCGGATTCGTGCGCCCCAGGGCGGTGTCCATCGCCGTCAGGTGCTCGTGCGTCTTGCCCAGCGAGGCGTGAACGACCACCAGTTGGGCGTAGGTCTCGCTCAGCGTGCCATGAACCTCGACCAGCCTGGCGTTTGTCTGGTCGATCTTGTCGTTGGTGTCCTCAATGTTCAAGAGGGTCTGCACAAGCATGGGTTTCACCTCACACAAGTGCTGGTTCGTCACCCGCATCTCATCGCGGATCTCCCACGCGATGCACCCGGGGAGCATGGACATGCAGACGAGCAGGAAGAGCGTTCGCTTCATGCTCGATGCTATGAATCCAAACCACGGGCAGTCACCCGCCCGCCCGGCTCTGCCTCGCCGGCGAGAGCCGCCCGGTCTATGGTCTAGGGCTTATGCAGACAGACTTCATCGAGGAACTCCGCTGGCGCGACCGCCTGGGCCAGATCACAGACGAAGAGGGCCTTCACGCCCACCTGGCCACCCCCGGCCGGCGCGGCTACATCGGCTACGACCCCACCGCGGATTCCCTCACCATCGGCAACATGGTCACGATCATGCTGCTCGCCCACTTTCAAAGGGCAGGGCACACCCCCGTGGTGCTCGCGGGCGGGGGCACGGGCATGATCGGCGACCCTTCTGGAAAAAGCGCTGAACGGCAACTGCTCACCAAAGACCAGGTGGCCCACAACGTCCAGCGGCAACTGCGCATCTTCGAGCGTCTGCTCGATTTTTCCCCGACGCTTTCCAACCGCGCCACCATCGTCAACAACGCCGACTGGCTGGCAAACATCTCCTACATCGACGCGCTCCGCGACATCGGCAAGTACTTCAGCGTGAACGCCATGATGCAGAAGGACTCTGTCCGCGAGCGACTCCACAACCGCGACCAGGGAATCTCCTACACCGAGTTCTCCTACATGATCCTCCAGTCGTACGACTATCTGCACCTGCACCGCAGCGCCGGCATCACCGTGCAGATGGGCGGCAGCGACCAGTGGGGCAACATCACCGCCGGCATCGACCTGATCCGGCGCGTCTACGCCCACGAGGCAGATTCTGAGAACGCCCCCACCCCCGTCGCTTTCGGCCTCACCACGCCGCTGCTGACCAAGGCCGACGGCGGGAAGTTCGGCAAGTCTGAATCCGGCGCGGTCTGGATGACCGCAGACCGGACCTCCCCGTACGCCTTCTACCAGTTCTGGCTCAACGCGGACGATTCCGATGTCGTCAAGTTCCTCAAGACATTCACCTTCCTGCCCCGCGAACGGGTGGAAGAACTCGCCGCCTCGCACGCCGCCAACCCCGGCGCCCGCGAAGCCCACCGGGTTCTGGCCAAAGAAGTCACCGAACTCCTCCACGGCCCCACCGCCCGCGAGCAGGCTCAAAGGGCCAGCGAAGCGCTCTTCTCTGGCCAGGTTGCCGATCTGCCCTCAGATCTTCTCGACGAGGTCTTCGCCAACGTCCCGGCGAGCGATCACTCCAAGCAGAAACTCGACGCGCCAGGCCTGGCGCTCGCCGACGCTCTTGTCGAAACCGGCCTGGCGCAGTCGAAGCGGGAAGCCCGGGAGTTCCTCCAGTCCGGGGCTGTCAGCATCAATGGGCACAAAGCCGCCCCTGATGACCGCCTGACGGTGAGCAACCTTCTCCACGGGCGGGTGATCGTGCTGCGGCGCGGCAAGAAAAACTGGCACATCACACGCTGGGCATGACCAAGGCGGCCTTGTGTTCTCGGGCCGACCGCAACGAATTTTCGCGGCACTCACCGTCACGCGCAGATTGGGTCGTGTTGCTCACCGGGCGGGGTGATCTCCCTTTTCACCCGCGTGAAATGCCTGTGGTTCCCGGGCTTGCGCGGCACACCTTCTTTCGGTCTGTACCGATGGAACGGCTCACGACGCGAGAGGAAGGAACTTCCCACTATTGACGTCCGTAGCGGATGACGATGGAGAAACGCCGGAGTGTGAACCGGGCGCTCGCCCGGACCGGCCGACTCGGATAGGTGGTGGGCGGGCCGCGACGACCGCGGCCTGGAACAAAGACCCACGGAAGGGGTAGCGAACATGGGCGTCATGCCGCGCGAGCCGGAAGCCTTTGCAGAATCAGTCGCCAGCCTCCTCAAGCGGCTCCAGCCCGAGTACTCGGTGGACCTCATCGGCCCGCGAGAACTGCTCGTCAACGGCCGCCGCCTCGACCTCGACAACCTCTACCGCATGGTGAATCACGAGCCCGCCCGCGGCACGGAAATCGTCGAGCACTACCTTGAGCAACTCTTCACCGGCGACGCCGTGCAACTCATGTCGATGTCGCTCGACTTTGCCCGCACCCGAATCATGCCCAGGATTCAGCCCGAATCCATCTTCGAACACCTCGCCCGCGAGCAGGTGGCGCACGTCCCCTACGTCAACGATACCGTCATCGTCTTTGTCATCGACCTCCCCCACATGACGGTCAGCATCACCACCGAGCAGCAGGTGCGCTGGAACCTCGCCATCGAAGAGATGGAGACCATCGCCCGCCGCAATCTCGATGAATACGCCAAAGACCTCGAGGTGCAGATCGTCGAGAGCAAAGAGGGCGGGCGGGCCGCCATCATCTCGCAGCACGACGGCTACGACGCGGCGAGGCTGCTCCTCAGCGGCCTTCACAACAGGCTCGCGTCCCAACTGGGCCGCAACTTCTACGTCGCCACGCCGGCCCGCGACATGTTCGTCGGCCTCTCTGCCTCGCCCGAACCGTTCATCCACCGCCTGCGCGACCGGGTGCAACAGGACTTCCGCCGCCTGCCCTACCCGATCTCTCCGCACTTCTTCCTGGTCACGCGCGACGGCGTCGCGGGCACCAAGCCGTGCGAAAACGAACAGCGCGAAGCGGCCTGACCTGTCACCCTTCAACCCTGATGGAAAAAGCCCCCGCGCCAAATGGTGCGGGGGCTTTGGCATGTACTTCTCGGCCTGTCCGGCTCGGCTCATCAGCCGGCCATGAGGCTCAGCACTCGCCTGACTCCCAGGCGATGAAGAAGACCTCGACATCGGCCCCGTCAACACCGCCGTCTTCGTTCACGTCGGCCTGCGACTCGCCGATTTCCCACGCGAGGAAGAAGGCCTCAACATCGGCCCCGTCAACACCGCCGTCGCCGTTGAAGTCCGCGATGCAGCCGCCGGTCGTCTCGCACACCAGGCGCTCAACCTTGAACGCGTCGAAGGCGGCCTCGACCACGTTCCCCGGGTTGATGTCCGCGGCACGCACCCGGATGCGCATCGTCTCGCCGGGCTGAAGGTCGGTGCCCACAATGAGACGCTCTGAACGCCAGGTGTTGGCGGGCGTGGTATACGACCGCAGCGGCAACCATGTCTCGGCGTTCGGGTCGATCGTGTACTCCACGAAGACACCATCGCCCGCCGACAGCGAAGTCGTGATGCTGCCCAGCCAGGCCGCGAAACTCAGCGTGTCGCCCGCCCGCGTGGAAAAGACCGGAGACGTGATCGTGGTCGAACCGTTATCAATGTCCGAGTTGCTCGTGTTCGGGTCGTTGTCTGTCAACCAGCACTGCCCCGAACCGTCAAAGTCTGCCGGCGGATCGCCGCGCCCGAAGTTGCGAGGAACGCCCCGCTCCCACGCGCCGTCCGTGAGGTCCGGCGAGTTGGTGATCGTCCAGCCGATGTTGGTCTCGGCGGTGTCGTTGATCGGCATCGCCACGCCCGTGTACGCCTGGGCGGTGTACGCGTTGGCCGCGCCGCTGTCGGGGTGCAGACGAACACCCACGCTCGTGTTCACGTCGAAGTAGAAGCGAACCTGGTCGAAGCACGAGACGCCGGGCAGAACAGCGGTGTATTCACCCGGCGCTGCGCCCGGGGTCATCGCGGCCTGAGTGAACTCGCCGCCGTTGGTCGAGTAGTACACCCGGCCCGAGTCCGCCACGAGTTCAAGATTGAAGGGTGTGATCATCACCGAGATCGAGACAGGCTCGGCCGGGTCGAGACGGGTCGGCAAACCCTCGGGGAAGGTGAAGATCGCCTGCTCGGGCGTGTCGAAGGCCTCGACGATGCCGCGCGTGGTGCCCGCGTCCGGCCCTGTGGCAGAAAAGCCCATGCCCCGCTTGGCGAATCCACGCCAGATGTCAACGCGGTTGTCGCCGTTGTTCGCGGCGTTGTCCGCCTGAATGATGACGTTCCGCGAGTGCAGATACGTCGGCGTGCTCGTCAACGAGAGTTTCATCCCGTCCACGACGTTGGTCATCATGATCAGGTTGCCGTCGTACCCGTGGCGACGCCACAGGTTCGCCCTCGCCTCCATCAGCGTGTTGCACCACACCTCGCCGGCGTTGTGAACCTGGTCCGCGGTGTTGCCGATGATCGGGCTGCGCGGCACATCCGGCGGGAAACTGATCTGGTCCGGGTCGATATCGGCGAACGTCGCCGGGTTCACGTTCAGGTTCGTCGAATACGGGAATCGGCGGATGCCGTAGTAGTAGTTGTCGGTGAACGAACCGCTGGGAAAGCCGAACGTCACGTAACCGCCCGTGCAGTAGTTGCCGTCCGGGTCGTCACCGGGTTCCATGTTCAGGCTGATGCCAAAGAAGTCACCCCAGCCTTCACCCATCGCCCGGGGCTGCGTGCCCGTCAGGCCGCGGTGCAACCGCGTCGACAGGCCGTGCGCCAGTTCGTGGTACACCACGTCGCCGTCCAGCGCACCGTCGCGGTCTGTGAACGAGCCCGCGGGGAAGATGTACATCTGCACGCGGTTGAACGAACCGTCTTCGCCCGTGCCCTGCCAGTTGGCGTTGTTCGTGCCGCCGCCGTCGTGCACATCGCACACCACGGCGTCGTTGCCCACACCGCCGCGGCCGAAGTTGTTCACCTGGAAGTTGCCCGCGGCTTCGTTGAAGCCCATGGCGTACAGCCGGTCGTGGAACATGTTGGCGTAGTAGAACATCTGCACCACCGCATAATCCCGGTATGTCGGCGGCTGCTGCGTGTGGTCGTACGGGAAGTCAAAGACGCGGTTGGGCCCGCCATTGGGGCGAGGAAGGTCAGGCTGATTGTCGTTGTTGGTGTCAGAGGCAACCGCCGCGTTGTTGCCGATCGTCTCGCTCTGGCCATCGGGGATCCACCCGTCGGGCGAGTAGTCTCGGATGTCCTCGGGCTGAATCACAATCAGCGAACGTTCGATGAACGGGAACTGAAAGCCGCTGGGTGTTGGGTTGCCAGGCGAGCCGGGCGCCGGGCTGTCTTTCCTGTACACCCGGAATGTCATCGGCTGCGTTGTTTCAAAGACCAGCCGGTTCTCACGCTGAAGCACCGTGCCGTCCACCGCATCCACGATGATGTCGTAGGTGTGACCAACGCCAGGCGTCGGCACCACCACCGCCCACGCCGGCCGCAGGTCTGCGCGAGTCCTGGGGAAGTAGACCAGGCGCGTCATCACCTCAGGCTGTTCATCCGGGCGCAGTTCGGTCACCCCACGCCACACCCGCCGGTGATCCTGCCAGTTCGCCTCGGCATCGCCCCCCGCGATCTCGGATGTTGGTTCAGATTCCAGTTTGATCCCCACGTTTTCCATGGCGATGCGCAGCGCATCGAGCGGTGAAATCGCAATCGCCGGAGTCTGGAACCCGCCCTCGGGCCGCGGCAGCATCGAGGAACCGATGTTCATCAGTCGGCCGTCGGGCAGCACGTTGGCCCGCAGGGTGCACCCCACAATGTCCGCGCCGTTGTGCTGCTGGTGCCAGTCGAGGTGCGTGACGCCGTTGTGGTCGGTCTTGTAGCCCCGCGCGAGCCTCGCATGGTTCAGCGCCTCGGGCGACAACTCAAACACGCCGCCGAACTGCGTGAGAAACTCTCGCACCACGCCCTCGGGCGCTCTGCGCGCCGCTTCATTCGGAGCGCCAGCGGTCAGCCATTCGCTCGTCGACAGAACCTCGAACGGCAGATCAAGAAGCGCATCACGCGTGACGATCACCGAGGGCACCTTGGCGCGCAGTGCCGTCTCGGCCGCGGTTCTGGCATCCATCGCAAACTGTGCCTGCCCGCGTGCCGCGCTGATCGCCGCTGTCACTTCCGCGGTCGGCCTGCCGGCTTCATCCCGCCGGATGTCGAAGAACGGGTACCCCTCCTGCGCAAACTTGTTGGCCGCGTGGTGCGCCGGCCGCTTCGCCGCTTTGCCGCTGGGCATCTCGTCGCCGTAACTCATGCCGACAGAAAGTGCCGTGCCTGCAAGGCACGCCAGCAACACAGACCGGTTCCACTTCATGCGCGTTCTCCTGCTTGCGGGTTGAATCTCAACCGGCGTGTCAACAATGACCCCGTCACATCCCGAGTTTGGGGTGGGCAGCACTTTCAGGATACCACATCTCGCCCCTGACCGGAAGAGAGAATTGCACGACTTCCAGAAAAAATAAGTCCGGGAACCTGTTCCACCCAGGTCGCCCCCCTTCTTGCCCGGCCCGAAGTCGGGTACGCTCATCCTCCCCCCGCCCAGGAGCCGCCTGATTGTGGACCGCTTTGATCTCTACGAACAATGTGTCACCAACCCGGGGCCGCTGGCGGCGTTCCTTCATGCCGTCCACGGCACCAGGTCCCCCGCAACACTGCGTGAAGACTTCGCCGGCTCGGGTGCGCTCAGCCGGGCCTGGGCACCCACCTACGGCCGCGCCATCGCGGTAGATCACGACCCCGAGCCCCTCTCGCGGTGCACCGGCACCCCGGGCGTCACCACCCGCACCGCGGATGTGCTTGCCTGCGCGATCAAAGCTGACATCATCGCCGCCACCAACTTCCCGCTGGGCTACTGGCACTCCCGGCGTGACCTGGTCAACTACCTCCGGCTCTGCCGCGCCCGTCTCAAGCCCCGCGGCATCTTCACCGCCGACACCTACGGCGGGTGCGACGCATTTCTCCCGCTCAGGCACACCCAGACGCTCCGCCGGCGGGGGCTGCGCATCGAATACACCTGGGAGCAACGCACCGCCAACGCCTCAACCGGGCGGGTTCTCAACGCGCTCCATTTCCGCGTGTGGACCGGAGATTCAAAGCGTGCCAAGGTCTTCACCGACGCCTTCGTCTATGACTGGCGGCTCTGGTCAATCCCGGAACTCCGAGACGCCATGCTCGACGCGGGCTTTTCAAGCATTGATGTCTACGACCGGCTCGGCGACGCCATCGACGAGCAGGGCCGCGTGTATGTCCGTCCGCTCGACGAGGCTGCGGGCGAAACACCCGAAGATCGGTTCGTGGTCTACGTTGTTGCCAGAAAGTAGCGCTTCGCGCCCCCGCAGAGCACACTCGCTCGCCAGCGCGACGTTACGCTTCTTGCCATGGACACGCCCGTGCCGCCAGGCCCCGCAGGCTCAGTCAGCATCGAGAACGGGGTCTGCACACTCTACTTCGCCTTTGATATCGGCTTCGCCATCGATCTTGATCACGCCCAGCGCATTCTTGAACTGAGCGGACAATCCTCAACCCAGCGCGGCACGCTCCGGCTCGAAAGACCAAGCCCCGCGTGGTTCGCCTACTCGCCCGCGCCGCTGCGGATCTCTCGCACCATCCCGCACCCGCGCACCGTGGCGGGCCGGCCCCTCCTCCCGACACTCCACGCCGTGCTCTTTGACTTTGGCGCCCTCTCCCTCGCTTATTCGATCCCTGTATCGGGCGACATCGCCGCGCTCTCCCCCCTGGGGGCCGCGCTGTACGAAGAACGTCAACTGCATGCCGACGCCCGCCTTGAAGCCCAGAACATCCTGAAGGAAATCATCGGGGCTGTTTCCAAGCCTTGTCTGATCGACCTTGAAGAAGACTACATCATCTACCACGCGCGCCGTCTCTCCCCGGCGCACCCGGGTTCGCTCAACGATCAGATCAGTGCGGCGAGGCTCCCGCTCGCCTCGCTCCTTCGCGCCGAGCCCCGGCAACTCTCCTCTCAGGAAGCCGGCGACGCCCTCGCGGTCAATATCTCCTACTCACCCAACGACGTGGCGATCATCGATTGGAACGCCGCGTTCGTTGTGGGTGAAGAGATGGACGATGTCCTCACCATCCTTGAGTTTGCCAACGTCGAACTGCTCGAGATGCGGCACCTCGACAACCAACTCGATCTCGCCCTCGAACGCGCCTTCGCTGTCGCGGCACGCCCATCGAACCTCTTCAGCGCCCGCCAGCAGAGCGCGGACCTCCGCCTGATCGCCCGACTGCGGGCCGACGCCTCGATTCTCTTTGAGCAGGTCAACAACGCCCTCAAACTCGTGGGAGACCAGCACCTCGCCCGCCTCTACCGCGCCGCCCTCGCACGCTTCCACCTCGCCGACTGGGACGCCAGCATTCTCAGAAAACTCGATACCCTCGACAACCTCTACGACAAATCGAGCGACCGCGCGGCCAACCGCCGCATGGAAGTCCTCGAGTGGATCATCATCCTGCTCATCGCCTTCGAAGTAGTCGCGGGTTGGCTCTGGCCGGCGCTGCGGGCCATGCTCAATGACTGAGCCTCGCGATCGATGCGGCGATCAGTCCCCGCCGTCTCCACCGCCCCCATCGCCGCTTTCGGCCATCCCCGTGTCGTCGCTCGCGTGAGCCTCTGCATCGCCGGGGTCCACGATCAGCCCGAACACCTCTGCACCGGTGTGCTCCCCGCCCCCGGAGGCCGTGCCTTTCGCCGGAGCGAGGTCCGGGCGCGGCAACCCCAGCCCTTTGAGCAAGCCCCGCAGGTCGCTCGGCCAGCCGCACTTGAGGTCCAGCGTCTCCCCGCTTGTCGGGTGCGCCAACACCACCCTGTGCGCGTGCAGCGCAAGCCTGGGCGAAGCATCGCGCACACCCAGGGGCGCGTACAACTCGTCGCCGAGAATCGGGCACCCGATCGATTCCATATGGACGCGCACCTGGTGAAGCCTGCCCGTCACCGCGCGGCATTCGATCAGGCTCCCCGCGTGTGTCGACGCCAACACCCGGTACGCGGTCACCGACTGTTTCCCAGAACTCGATATCCTGGCCAGTTTCTTCAGCCTTGCATCGCCGGGAGATCGACCGTTGTACTCAGCGATCGGCCTCGAAATAACGCCCTTCTCGGTCTTGGGCGCCCCCCGCACCACCGCCCAGTAATACTTGGCCACGCCGCGGCTCATCCACGCTTCCCGCATCGCGTCGTACGCGTTCTTGGTCAGCGCCACCACAACAAGGCCGCTCGTGAACTTGTCCAGGCGGTGCAGCAGGCCAAAGTCCCGCTCACGCCCGATGTTCTGCAGCCGTGGTCCGTACGCCGCGAACAGCCCGTTCAGCAGCGAGTTCGTGTCGTGCCCTTTGCCCGGCGCGGTCACGATCCCGGGCGGCTTGACCACCGCCAGGAGGTCCGCATCCTCGTGCACCAGTTTGTAGGTGATCCGCTCGTTGGGTTGAACACTCAGGTTGCTCATCTCGCCGGCCTCGTCTCTTTGCCCTCGTCGGCAAGCCCAACACCTTTGTCTGAACCCATGCCGAGATACCACACCAGTTCCCCGCCCACCGGGAGCGCACCGCACGCCGTCATGGCGGCGCCGCCGGCGGCCAGCGCGCCCGCGACGTCCCCCCGAACCGCGACATCCCCGGCGTAGACTGACACCAGGCGCGATCCACGGATGAACTGCGGCCCGATCGAGACGGCCCCCGCTTCGTCGCCCAGCCCACTCACGCGCCCGCCCGCGTCAACCGTGAGCAGCACACAATCAAGCCGGTCATGCCCGCGCTCGCGCCAACCCAGGTGCTCGCGCAGCACCGCCGCGTACGCGCCGATCACATCCGCCAAGCCCATGTCCATGCGATGAAACTGGCTCTGCGGAATCCCGGAACACGCCACGATCGTCTCTTCGAGCCTCGCTCGCCGGCACCGGGGGTCATCCTCCGATACCCGCACCTCGTCCACCATCCACAACCTCGTTCGTTTCCACGGAAACTCGCGGAAGTTCAGGTCGTACATCAGCCGCATCAGCACAGGTTCGCACTCTGGTGTCGCCGATACCGCCAGATGGAAATCGCCGAAAGATCGAACGCAGTTCATCGCATGTATGAACACATCCGCCAGCAGCGCATCAATGGCCGTATCGCTCTCGTCGCGGATGTTCACCTTGCCGGGCACACCCGGCTCCCTGCGGGGTTGCCCACCCGCCTGCGAAAATCGCTCCTGCATACCCCCATTGTCCGCCCCCCCACCACCCGAATCGACCCCCGCCGCGAGATCTTGCCGCTTTACCCGGCAGAATCCTCGCCACTACGCTCTCCCACACCCATGATGTCCCCCATCGACCGCATCATCGACGCCAACGCCAACCGCGCCGCCGAGGCCCTGCGCCTCGCCGAAGACGCGGCTCGGTTCGCCCTCAATGATGCCACACTCTGCTCCGAACTCAAGGCACTTCGGCACGAACTGAACGAGGCCATCCGCACACTTTTCCCTTGTGAACTCACCCGTCTGGCTTCCAGAGATACCCCGGGAGATGTCGGAACGGCCATCTCGACCCCCGCCGAGTCGGCCCGCGCCCCTGGGCTGCGTGATATCACCGGCGCGGCGTTCTCTCGCCTGTCACAGTCGCTGCGCGCCATCGAAGAGTGCGCCAAGGCCCTGGGCCACCCCGAAGTCGCGTCCTCCGTTGAATCTGCAAGGTACCGCTGCTACACACTTCATCAAGCCATCATCCCGCGCCTGCCCTCGCCAACCCCGCCTCAGTGGCGTGTTTGCGTGCTCATCACCGAATCGCTTTGCACTCACCACCCATGGCAGAAACTCTGCGAACTCGCCATCGCCGGCGGCGCCGATGCCCTTCAACTCCGCGAGAAAAACCTGCCAGACGCGGAACTCCTTCGGCGGGCCAGAACCCTCGTCGGCATCTGCCGCGGCGCGGCGGCCGCGATCATCAACGACCGCCCGGACATCGCCTTCCTCGCCGGTGCTCAGGCGGTGCACCTGGGGTGGGATGACACCCCCCCCGACCTCGCCCGAACGCTCACGCGGGGCTCGCTGCTCGTCGGCCTTTCCACGCACTCGCTCGGCGAGGCCAACGCCGCCATCGCCGCCGGGGCTGACTATTGCGGCGTGGGCCCCATGTTCCACACGACAACCAAAGACCTCGGTCGGCCGGCGGGCATCGAGTATCTCCGCGAGTATCTGGCCATCGAGTCCCCTCCCCCGCACCTGGCCATCGGCGGAATTTCTCCCGAGAATATCTCCACGCTCGCGGCGGCCGGCTGCCGGGGTGTCGCGGTTTCTTCGTGCGTGTGCACCTCGCCGGCGCCATCAGAGGTCTGCGCGGCATTGTGCGCGGCATTGTGCGCGGCACTCCCGCCTTCTGCCGCCCTCGGGTAGTACCCTGCCTTCATGGCCTATCAGTTCAAGCAGGCGAAACTCCCCAACGGTCTCACCATCATCGCCGAGATCGACCAGGACGCCCACTCCGCCGCCTCGGGTTTCTTCGTGAAAACCGGCGCACGCGACGAGGCGAGACAACTCATGGGTGTCAGCCACTTCCTTGAGCACATGATGTTCAAGGGAACGGACGAGATCCCCGCCGACGAACTCAACCGTCGTTTCGACGAGATCGGCGCCAGAAACAACGCCTTCACGAGCAACGAACTCACCTGTTTCTATGCGCACGTGATCCCGGAACACCTCGCGACATCCAACGACCTGCTCGCACGGATGATGCGCCCCGCCCTTCGGCAGGCCGATTTCGACACCGAGAAGGGTGTCATCCTTGAAGAAATCGCCATGTACAAGGACATGCCCTTCTCGGTGCTCTACGACGCCTGCATCGAGCACCACTTCGGCAATCATCCTCTTTCGCACCGCATCCTGGGCACCAGCGATTCGGTCACCGCCCTCACCCGCGACCAGATGGCAGACTATTTCGCGGCCCGTTACTCGGCCGACAACACCATCGTTTCTCTCGCGGGGAAGATCGACTTTGACCGGGCTGTAGACCAGTTGGCCGCGCTGTGCGGCCACTGGCAACAGACAGCCCCCTCGAGAGACAACTCGAAACCCGCCACGCCCGGCGGCATCTTCACGCTTCATGACGAAAAAGTCACCCGCGCCTACACCCTGGCGCTCTTTGATGCACCCGCCGTTGAGGATGATCGCCGTTACGCCGCGGCCATTCTCGCCCAGATCCTGGGCGCCCCCGACAACAGCCGCCTGCACTGGTCGCTGGTTGAGCCCGGTCTGGCCGACGAAGCGCAGGCCGGGTATGAACCGCACGATGGAATGGGCGAGTTCCTCATTTTCACCGCCTCAGACCCCAAGCGAGCCGATGAGGTGTGGGACATCGTCTTGAAAGACCTGGCCGCCCTTGCCGACTCCCTCACGCAGGAAGACCTCGACCGGCTCCTCAACAAGTTCATCACCGGGGCAACCGTGGGCGGCGAACGCCCCGCCGACCGCATGCACCGCCTGGGCCGCATGTGGGCCTACCTGGGGCGATACTCCCCGCTCGAAGAAGAACTCGACCGACTGGCGAGAGTCACCATCGCAGACTTGCACAACCTCCTCGGGTCATTCCCCCCCAGCCCGATCACGGTGGGCCGATTACTGCCCCCTTGAGTCCTATAACTGATGATGAATCAGGTTTGGCACTTCGACCAGTCAATGACAAGTGCGTTTGACCGTCATTGACACCCCCTGCCCAACCACCTAACCTTACCGCCCAAGCCGCGCCGGACCGCGGAATGGAGTCCTCATTTTGACCGCCCGTTGTCCGAAGGGTGTGACGCCCGCCCCTCGCCAGAAGGCGAGTCGGCCGGAGAACGCGTCAGGAAGGTACAGACATGCTCCCCCCACAAAGAGTCAGCCACGGTCGTACGCGTCGCCGTCGCTCCCACCACGCGCTCAAGCCCTTCACGGTCGCCACAGACCCCGTCTCGGGCCTTCCCAAGGCGCACCACCGCGCCGCGAAGGACTCGGGCTTTGTGCGCCCCGGCCTGCAGATCAAGGTTCCCAAGCTCGGCATCGGCGTTCCCAAGGTCTGATCTCCGTCCCGCCTCACGTCTCCGACGCATCCGGCGCCGGTGAACTCCGGCGTGGTGACGCATGATGCGTCCTTTGCCCCTGCCCGGCGCTCTGCCCGCCGCGGGCCGGTCGCAGCCAGACCGCGGGCGTAGATGCAAAGGCCACATGCGCATCGCTGTAGACATCATGGGAGGCGATCACGCCCCTGACGCCATCATCAAAGGCTGCGTCATGGCGCTTGATGAACTCCCACAGGGCGACACCCTCGTCCTCGTTGGTCCACGTGCTGATATCGAAGAACTGCTGGACGAACGGGGCGTCCGCCCCGACGACCCTCGCATCGAGATTGTCGACGCGAGCCAGGTCATCGAGATGGGCGAATCGGCCGCCAAGGCAGTGCGCCAGAAGACAGATTCTTCAATTGTGAAGATGGCCCAGTACGGCTCGCACGGGCACCCTCACCGCTGCGACGTCGTGCTCTCCGCCGGCAATACCGGCGCGTGCGTGGCCGCCGCGATGCTCCACATGCGTCGTCTGCCCGGGGTGCTCCGCCCGGGAATTGCTGTGACACTCCCCGTCTTCCGCAGCAATCTGATCCTGATCGACGCGGGGGCCAACCCTGAGCCCAAGGCCGAGCACCTGTGGCAGTACGGCCTGATGGCCGATGTCATGGCCCGCCGCCTGCTGGGCATCGAGTCACCCCGCATCGCGGTGATGAACATCGGTTCTGAAGAAGCCAAGGGCACGGGCATCATCAAGCAGACCCGCGACCTTCTCAAGGCCACGCCCGGCATCAACTACATCGGGTACATCGAAGGGCGCGACTTCTTTGAGGGTGCCGCCGACGTCGTGGTCACAGACGGTCTTGTGGGCAACACCGTGCTCAAAGCCGCCGAGGGCATGGCCCGCAGCCTCTTCAAGGCGATCGCCGCCGAAATGATGGAGCACGACCCCGGCCTGGTCTCCAAGTTCGAGCCCATCGTGAAGTCCATCTACGCCAAGAATGACTACCACGAACACGGCGGCGCCCCGCTGCTGGGCGTGAACGGCGCATTCTTCATCGCCCACGGCAGCAGCGAACCCCGCACCATCCGCGCCGCCATCCGCAACTGCCGCCGCTTCCACCATGGCCACGTGAACGACGAGATCGTCCGCAGGCTCGCGGAAGTCGAATCCGTGCTTGAAAACGCCGAGAGCATCCTCAGCGAGGGCGCACGGGCATGACCGATACCCAGCCCTCACGCCACACGCCCCTGCCGCAGCCGGCGCGACTCGGGGTGCGCATCGCGGGGACGGGGTCCTGCCTGCCGGATGGCAAACTGACCAACGCCGATCTCGAAAAG
The DNA here is from genome assembly GCA_019636615.1 of Phycisphaeraceae bacterium. GTDB lineage: Bacteria > Planctomycetota > Phycisphaerae > Phycisphaerales > UBA1924 > UBA2402. Next base: position 828,876 of record JAHBXF010000002.1, read on the forward strand.
ATGATGGAGACCACCGACGAGTGGATCGTCCAGCGCACCGGCATTCGTGAGCGGCGTCGCCTGAACCGCGATCGGGGCGAGACGCTGGACGACCTGTGTGTTGAGTCTCTGCGAAGGGCCCTCGCCGCCGCCCGGATGGATCCCTCTGAACTCGACCTCGTCATCGTCGCCACCATGACCCCGGAGATGCCCTGCCCAGCCACCGCCTGCACCGTGGCCCACCGTGTCGGGGCGGGCACCGCGGGGGGGTTCGACCTCAACGCCGCGTGCAGCGGTTTCGTCTTTGGTCTCAACACCGCCCACGAACTCATCCGCGGGGGCGGCTACCGGTCCATCGCCCTTGTCGGTGCTGACGCTCTCTCCCGTCATATGGACTACTCCAACGCCGGCAGAGGCACCGCCATCATCTTCGGCGATGCCGCCGCGGCGGCCATCCTTCGCGCCACTGACGACCCGAGCAAGGGCATTCTTGCCCATGCCATGCACTCCAACGGCGCGGGGTGGAAAGACATCTACGTCCCGCAACAGCCATTCCACTTCCCCGAGGGCATCGCGTGCGATCCCCAGAAGTACGACAAGGTTCAGATGAACGGCGCGGCGGTCTTCAAGTTTGCCGTCGGGACATTCTCGGACCTCATCCAGCAAACCCTCGATAAGGCCGGCCTCGCCGCTTCAGAGATCGACATGTTTGTCTGCCATCAGTCCAACTCGCGCATCCTCACCGCCGCGCGAGACCGTTTTGGCATCCCCGAAGATCGACTGTACGTGAATATTGACCGCTTTGGGAATACCGTGGGTGCATCCGTGCCGCTCTGTCTTGATGAACTCGTCCGGCAGGGCAAAGTGCGAGAAGGCCACCGCGTGATGTTTGTCGCATTCGGCGGCGGCCTCACGTGGGGCAGCAGTCTCTGGCAACTCTGACCCTCATCTCCCCTGTCCCCTTCCCCCAGAAGTACGACACACCCGGTGATCCGCATGACCTGGCTACACAAAACCTGGCTTAAGACGCTTGCACTCTCGGTCGCGGCCGCGATCACCGTCTTCGGGCTTATTTCCATCGCCGCGGCCCCGGCGTGGCCCGTGGTGGTTGGCGCGGTCGCGGCGTTGGCCCTGGTCTGGAACGGCATGACCAGCCGACTGGCGCAGCCCACGTGCCTGACCTGCGGCAAAGATCTGGCCAATCAACCCGGCGGACTCTACGGTGTGATCTGCCCCGACTGCGGCGGGCTCAACGAGCCCCCGACCCATCCTTCCGCCACGCTCGCCACGTCCGCGAAAAAGCCCACCTCCCGTCACGCCTGACGTCTTGTCCAAGGGTCTGCCCCCTCGTCTGGTCGATGTGACGAATCCTCACCTACGCTCACCCGCTCATGCACCACGCCCTGCTCGCCACGACCGATCTCAAGTCTTACCTGCCGATCTCGCTCATCGCGCTGATGGCGCTGACGTTCGGCGTTGCGAACATCGTGCTCAGCCAGCTCCTGGGCCCGCGCAGGCAGGGGGAGAACAAGGGCCAGACCTACGAATCCGGCATGAACCCGGTGGGCACCGCCCGCAAGAGGTTCAATGTCCGCTTCTATCTCATCGCCATGGTCTTCCTCGTCTTCGACGTTGAGATCATCTTCCTCTATCCGTGGGCCGTGACGTTCCCCAACCTCGCCCCGTTCCCGAACGAAGAAGGCCTGATCTGGCTCGCCCGAATCATGTTCTTCCTCTTCACGACGGTCGTCGCCTACGTCTACGGCTTCCGCAAAGGCGTCTTCAAGTTCGATTGAGCCTGTTCCCGCCGCATCGCCAACGGGTTTTGATCGCCGGAGAGGGCCACAACCATGCAGCGTGTGCATGCCGCATGGACAGCACGGCTCCTGGCAGCCCTCACTGCCCTGGGGTGCGTGGCCGTGATCTTCGTGGCCGCCACCCTGCACCCCGAGGCCAAGGGCCATGCGACCCACACGCAACTGGGCCTGGCCCCCTGCGGCTGGGTCGTCGCTCTCAACAAGCCCTGCCCCACCTGCGGCATGACCACCGCTTTCTCACACGCGGCCAACCTTCACTTCTGGAGTGCGTTGAAAGCCCAACCGGCCGGAACACTGCTCGCCCTGATGGCCGCCTCGATCTTCTGGGTCGCCCTTCATGTCGCCGTCTTCGGCTCTTCTCTGGGGTCCCTGTGCCTCCGGGCCCTGAGGCCGCGAACCGTCTGGATTGCCCTGGGCCTGCTCCTGGCCTCGTGGCTCTATAAGATCGCTGTGTGGGGTGCCTGAGTTCCTCGATGTCTGCAAGGCTCAATCATGACCAGACCAACCCCTTCCCGCCTCATCGAATCAAAGCTCGCCATCCGCTCCTGGGCTGGCCCCGCTGTCGCAACCCTAACGGTCTCGATGGGGCTCTCGCTCTCGGGCTGCTCAGCGATCGGCTTCGCGGCCGAGTCGTATCGCCGCAGCAGCACGTACGAGGTGAAGGCGATGTACGAAGGGCTCGCGGGCAAGTCCTTCGCGGTTGTTGTCGCCGCGGATCGCACGATCCAGGCCGATCACCCTGGGCTCCTCGATCGGATCACCATCAGGGTGACCGAGCGGCTCGCAGACCAGAAGAACATCCCGCGGGCGGGCGCCTTCGCGCGCCCGGAGCAAGTGCTCCGCGTGCTCTATGACCGCCCCGCCTGGGGCACCATGACGATGGCGCAACTCGCCGAAGTGCTGGGCGGCGTTCAGCGCATCGTGTACATCGAGATCTATGAATACCGCCTCAACGAGCCGGGCAACGCCTACGAGTGGGAAGGCGTCGCGTCGGGCAGCGTCTCGGTGATCGAGGCGGATGGCAACGCCCCCGAGGTCCGGGCTTTCGAGCAGAATATCTCGGTCCGCTTCCCCACGATCAAAGGCGTGAGCGTCGAACAGGTACCGCAGGCGGCCATCACCACAGAACTCTCCCGGCGGTTCATCGACCGCGCCAGTTGGCTCTTCTACAACCACCAGGAACCCTACTACCCGGAGTACTGACCGGCGTTCTATCTCTTCGCACCACGCTCGCCCACGCCCAAGGGATCACGCCCATCATGACACCTCTCGCCCGGATCGCTCTTTTCTCGCTGCTCCTGCTTCTCGCGTCGAACTTGACGGCCTGCAACATCGTCGGGCCGGCGGTCGTTCTTGTGCACGGCCCTGAAAAGACCGATGCGCAGTTCAAACTTGACCCAAAGCGGACCACCGTGTTCTTTGTCGACGACCGCGGCAACAAACTCGACCGGCGTGCCCTGCGCAGCACCATCGCCACCACCGCCCAGACCATCCTGATGAAAGAACGCGTGCTGGATGAACGGAAGGTCATCGACGCCGCCTCGGCCCTCATGCTTGTCTCGAACGAGCCCGCGGGCGAGCCCATGGACATCGCCACGCTTGGCCGATCGGTCGAGGCCGAGGTCGTCGTCTACATCACGATCGATCGCTTCGGCCTTTCACCCGACGGCGCCACATACCAGCCGTCGGCCACGATGCGCGTGAAAGTCATTGACTGCATCAACACCCCGGCCCGCATCTGGCCCGAAGAGCCCGAGGGCAAAGCCGTGTCTGTCAGCATGCCCCAGCGTCAGGGCGATGCCCCCCGAAACGCGGGCGACGCGATGCGGGCGCAAGACCGTCTTGCCGAAGAGTGCGGGCGCGCGGTGGCCGAAGTCTTCTACCGACACACCACCCAGCGCCGCGTCAGCGAGATCAACAACCGGAACTGAACCAGGCCGCGCCTCGCGAAGCGCCCCGCCGACCCCGCCGCACCATGTACGTTCTGCACCTGCTCCAACCCTGCGGCACAGGCACGAAGTGTGCCACTTCGTCTGATGCGGCGTCGCTCTGGTGCGCGGCGCTGGCCTCGCCGTGCGCAACCACCCCTGGGCACCGCGTGGTCTTGATCGGCGCAGATCCGGCCCGTGAGCGCGCGGCGGCGCTCGGGGTTCGCATCGATTCCTGTGTGTCGCCGCCGCTTGGTTACCTGCCCGCGGCCAGAGGTCGGCTTCGTCACACGGTCGCGGCGTGGGGCCGCCCCGTCGCGGTACATGCCTGGTCTGGCGGGCTCGCCCCACTGGCGTTGCACGCGGCGTCTCTCTTCGGCGTGCCCGCGGCGGTCGTCGATGTCCCCCGGGGCGAGATCATCCTGCATCACACCAGCCCGCAGGGCCCGGCGACCTTCTCAGTTCCTCTGCCCGTTTCATCCTTGCCCTCACCACCGCTCGCGCCCCGTGAAGCACTCCGATTCTCATTGAACATCAGCCCGGACGAAGTCGTTCTCTGCGCGGCCGACGATCCGCCGGACATCGCTCAAGCACGAACACTCTGCGACGCGGCGGGCATCCTGCATGTCGCCGGCATTCGCATCACGATCCTGGCTTCAACGCTCACGCCCGCCCTGCACGTGCTTCACCGGCACGCCACAGGCGGTTATCTGCGCCGCCTGCTGATCACCGATCGCCCGCTCGCCTCGCTGGCCTCGGCGGTTGATCTTGCCGTGCTGACTTCGGATTGGAACGCCGCGTCCGGAGCCGTTGCGGGGATCATGGCTGCCTCGGGGGCCCGCCTTGTGTCGTGCGCCCCCGAAGCGGCGAGGCTGGGTGCCACCCCCGCCCGCTCCACACGCGGAGCGCACCTTGCCAGCGGGTGCATCGAGGCGCTCGAAACACCGGGACACACCACCCCGCCTTCGTTGCCCGCGGTAGACGCCGCGTTCTGGCGTTCGCTCTGGTCTGGGCACGCGGGGGTGCCCCGTTCGCAAACCCCGCTTCCAACCCCTGGAGCGCTGCATGTCTGACGTTGCTTCCTCTCACGGCGATCCGACGGGCGTTCTGTTTGTGTGCCTGGGCAATATCTGCCGCTCGCCGCTGGCCAAGGCGGTGTTCACGCGAAAGGTGGAAGATCGCGGCATCGCCTCTCGCTTTCTGATCGACTCGTGCGGCACGGGCGGCTGGCACGCCGGCGGCAATGCCGACCCCCGCACGCTGCAGATTGCCGCGCGGTACGGCATCGAGTTTGAGCACACCGCACGCCGGGTGAGACGAACGGATTTCGAAGCGTTCCACCTGCTGGTGGCGATGGACACGAGCAACATGAACGATCTGCTCGAACTCGGCGCACCGCCCGACCGCGTGCGCCTGATGCGTTCGTTTGACGTGACGCTCGCCGGGCACACCGGCGGGATGCTGGACGTGCCGGACCCGTACTACGGCGGCCCCGAAGGCTTCGACCAGATGTACCACATGATCAACCGTGCGTGCGATGGCCTGCTCGCACACCTCGTGCCGGCCCAGCGGTGACGAGGGGGTTGCAGACGCCGGAGGACGTTGCTGCGAAGGCGCGGGGTCAGATCTCCAGCAGGAGCCGCTGCGGGTCTTCGATGCACTGCTTGATGCGCACCAGGAACTGCACCGCCTCGGCGCCGTCGATGATGCGGTGATCGTACGAGAGCGCCAGGTACATCATGGGACGGATGGCGACGTTGCCGCTGCCGACCGGGTATTCAACGGCGCGGTTTTTCGTGGCGTGCATGCCCAGGATCGCGCTCTGGGGCGGGTTGAGGATCGGGGTGCTCATCAGGCTGCCGAAGACACCGCCGTTGGTGATCGTGAACGTGCCCCCCTGCATCTCTTCGAGGGTCAACTTGCCGTCGCGGGCCCTCACGGCCATGTCTTTGATGCCCTGCTCGATCTGCGCCATGCCGAGCCGTTCGCAGTTGCGGAGCACGGGCACCACCAGGCCGCGGGGGGTTGAAACGGCGACAGCAACGTCGCAATACTCGTGCTTCTCGATGGCCGGGTGCCCCTGCTCATCGTTCACGATGAAAGAGTTGACGAGCGGGTAGGCTTTGAGCGCGCTCACCGCGGCCTTCACGAAAAAGGACATGAACCCCAGCCCGATGCCGTGCTTCTTTTCGAACTCGTCCTTGTACTGCTTGCGCAGTTCGATGACGGGCCCCATGTCGCACTCGTTGAACGTGGTGAGCATCGCCGCGGTGTGCTGAGCCTGCACCAACCGGGTCGCGATGCGTTGTCGCAGAGGGGTCATGCGCTCTCTGGTGACGCCCCTGGGGCCGGCGCCGGCGGGGGAGGCCGCGGGCGGTGGGCTGCCGTTGGCGGCACTGGCGGCCGAAGGCTGCGACCCGGAACGATCGAGGAAGGCCATGACATCCTGCTCGCGCACCCTGCCCCCGGCGCCGGTCGCGGTGACCTTGGAAAGGTCTACGCCACGCTCGGAGGCGAGTTTGAGGGCCAGCGGAGTGGCACGAACATCCCCGGCTGTCGCTTCAGCCGCGGGCTGACGGGCCGAGGCCACGGCGGACTTGAGAGCGCCCGCCTCGCTTGGGGCTGCCTGTTGCGGCTTGGGTTCTGCGGCCGGCGCGGCGGCCTCATCCAGCGACCCCACCACCGCGCCGATCGCAACGGTCTCTCCGGCCGCGGTCTTGATCTTCAGCGCGCCCGCGGCGGGGGCCGCGACTTCGAGGGTGACCTTGTCGGTCTCCAACTCCAGAACGTTTTCATCGCGCTTGACGTAGTCACCGTCGTTCTTGAGCCACCTGGTGATCACGCCGGATGTCACGCTTTCGCCGGCCTGCGGGATGACAATGTCAACAGCCATGTTGGGATGGTTCCAGTTCTGGAGGGTGGAGCGGAGTTCACCGATTCAATCGAAGGGCTTTGCCGGGGTTATCGCTTTCGACCTTTCGCGGCCCCGCCGGCGGGGAGACGCTCTCTCTCGGGCTCTGGCTTCACGGCCGCCGGGTGTGCCCCGTTGGACGAGTGCGCCTTGGCGGCCTGTCCATCGCGCGAGGCCGGCACGCCGACCGCGGCGGAGATGATCGCCTCCTGGTCTTTCTTGTGGGCCTGTTCAGAGCCGGTGGCCGGCGAAGAACTGGCGGCGCGTCCGATGTATTGAAGGTCGAGACCGAGTTCCTGCCTGAAGGTGTCGGCCATGAAGAGGTACGCGCCCTGGTTGCGGGGCTCTTCCTGCACCCACACACGGCGAGCGCTCTTGGGGTAGCGGGCGTCGATGTCTTTGACCATCGCCGCGTGGAAGGGGTACAACTGTTCGATGCGCACCAGGGCGGTATCCATCCGCCCTGAAAGGGCGCGACGCTCGGCCAGTTCGTGATAGATCTTGCCGGAGCAGTAGAGGACGCTCGTGACGCGTGCCGCGTCTGCCGCCTGAGTGTGCGCCGGGTCGTCGATGGCGTGGCGGAATGCGCCGCTGAGGAGTTCATCGACGGTGCTCGTGTGCACACGCAGGAACTTCTTGGGCGTCATGACCACCAGCGGCTTGCGGAAGTTGCGGATAGCCTGCCGACGGAGCATGTGGAAGGTCTGCGCCGCGGTGGATGGGTACACGATCTCCATGTTGTCGTCGGCCGCGAGTTGGAGGAATCTCTCCAGGCGGGCGGAAGAATGCTCCGGGCCCTGGCCCTCGTGGCCGTGGGGCAAGAGCAGTACCAGGCCGGCCCAGCGGCTCCACTTGACTTCGCTGCTGGCGAGGTACTGGTCGATGATGATCTGCGCGCCGTTGACAAAGTCGCCGAACTGGGCTTCCCACATGACGAGCGTTTTGGGCATCGCGCGTGTGTAGCCGTAATCAAAGCCCATCACCGAGAACTCAGACAGGGGGCTGTCCCACACCGAGAAGACCGCCTGAGACTGCGGGCGGATGTTGTTGAGGGGGGTGTAGCGCTCGCCGGTTTTCTCGTCGCGCAAGACGGCGTGGCGCTGCGTGAAGGTGCCGCGGCGAGAGTCCTGGCCGCTCAAACGCACCGGCGTTCCTTCGAGCAGCAGGGCCCCGACAGCGAGCAGCTCCGCGTCGGCGTGGTTCAGTTTGCCGGTGGTGGGAATATCGCGCCTGTCCTGCAGGAGCGTCTTGAGTTTCGGGTGAAGGTTGAACCCCTCCGGCGTAGAGCCCATCGCGTTGCAGACATCGGCGAGCATCGTTCGCGTGATGGTCGTCGCAGGAGACTCGAAGGAGTAGTTGTCCTGCATGCCCGCCCAGAGCCCGCCGCCCGGCGTGGGCACCGGGTTGACCGGCGCGGAACGCGCCGCTTCCTGAGCGTCATTGAGTTCGGACGTGACACGCTCGGCCATGGCTTCTGCGTCGGGCTCGTTGATGATGCCCTCGGAGATCAGCCGCCTGCGGTACCGCTCGGCCGGGCCCGGGTGCTCGCGCACGTGCGCGTAGAGCAGCGGCTGCGTGTAGTTGGGTTCGTCCTGCTCGTTATGGCCGTAGCGGCGGAAGCAGACGATGTCGATGAAGATGTCTTTGCGGAACTCGTTGCGGTATTCGGCCGCGATCCGGGCCGCCCGAACCACCGCTTCGGGATCGTCGCCGTTGACGTGCAGCACGGGCGCGTTGATCATCTTGCCGATGTCGGTGCAGTAGCGCGTTGATCGAGCGTCGCTCGGGTCGGTCGTGAAGCCCACCTGGTTGTTCACGATGATGTGGATCGTTCCGCCGACCGTGTACCCCTCCAACTGGCTCATGTTGAGGCACTCGGCCACGATGCCCTGCCCGATCACGGCCGCGTCGCCGTGCAGCAGCACGGACACAACCCGCCGACGGTCGTTGTCGCCGATGGCGTCCTGCTTCGCGCGGCATCGGCCCATCACGAGCGGGTTGACGCTCTCGAGGTGGCTGGGGTTGTTCATCATCGAGAGGTGAACAACCGAATCCGCGTTCCAGAGCCTCTGATCGCCGGAGTAGCCGCGGTGGTACTTAACGTCCCCACCGCCCTGGCGCTGGCCTTCGGACCAACTGTCTTCAAACTCGGTGATGAGTTTGCCCAGGTCTTTGCCGAGGTAGTTCCGCAGCACCGAGAGTCGCCCGCGGTGGGGCATGCCCAGGATCATTTCCTGCACGCCCAGTTCCCCCGCCCGCTGGGTGAGGAACTTCAGGCAAGGGATCAACGCTTCGCCGCCTTCAAGGCTGAATCGCTTCTTGCCCTGGTAGCGCTTGCCGAAGAAGGCATCGAACCGCTCGGCGTCGGTCATGAACTGCAATGCACGCAGGCGGTCTTCTGTCGAGAGTGTGTCCTCGGTGCGTTCCAGACGCTGGATAAACCAAGACCGCTCCTCTGGAGGGCCGGCGTGCATGAACTCCGCGCCGATCGAGCCGCAGTAGATCGCTTCAAGGGCTTCGATCATGCCCGCGAGGGTGCCGTTGCCGGGAACGCCTTTCACAGGCTCTTTCAACTCTGCCGCGGTCACGCCGTACGAAGCGGGCTGCAGCGTCGCCGGCTTCTCGACGGGCCGCCCGAAGGGATCCAGCCGGGCGGCCACATGCCCGTCGACCCGGTACGCCTGGAGAAGATTGTCTGCGGCGCGCTGCACCAGACTCGGGCCGGCCGCGGGGCCGCCGGATTGAGCGAGTTCGAACCCTTGAAAGAAGGCCCGAACATCGGAAGAAACAGACTCCGGATCGGCCTTGTAACGGTGATACTCCCCGTCGAGGTACTCGGCATACCAGCCGTTGACGGAAGAGGTCACGGGACGAGGAACGTTCGGAACGGGCGTGTTTTCGCTGGCGGACATGTCGGCTCTCTACCGCACGACTACCCAAACATCTTCCGATCTTTCGCCACGAAAGGCCGGTGGGCGATCTTAGGCGTTCTTTACCGGGCTTCGTATCGGAAAGTCGTCCCCTCCCACGCGATTCTGCTCTGGTGGAAGGCGAGAAAAGCGCGGACTATTCCGGGCCCGGGGTGTCGATCAGTCCAGGCAGCCGACCCACCGGGGGTGCGAGATTGCAGTGCGTTTCCCCGAACCGGGGGCACGCCCGCTACCGTGCGGGCATGAGCCTGACGTTTGCCGCATTCCAGAAACTCATCAGGGACAGGTACCACGCCACTGATTCGGCCCGGGGCACGCCGGGCACGTTCATGTGGCTCATCGAAGAAGTTGGCGAACTGGCCACTTCACTTCAGGAGAACGCGCCGGGAAAAGACCCAACGCCCGCGCAGCGCCAGAACCTTGAAGAAGAGTTCGCCGACGTGATCGCGTGGTTGACCACATTGGCCAACATCCACGGGGTTGACCTCGAGCGAGCGCTGAGCAAATACACCGAGCCCGACCGCGTCGAGGGTGTCAAGTCCTGACTTCCTGAGCCTCAGAGATCGGGGCGCCGGCGAGCCAGGGGTGGGGCATCACCCGCGAGACGAGCGGCCGCGAGAGTTCCACCACGAGTGTGTCGTCGGTGGGAACGCCCACCCGGTGCGCGGCAACGACACCCAGGACGCGGTCCGGCCATTCGCCGGGCTCGACGCGTGGCATTCCGGCGCAGGCGTGCCGAAGGCTCTTGATGCCCAGCATGGCGCCGCGCGCGTTGCGGCACTCATACGCGCCGTCGGTGTAGACAATCAGGGCGTCACCCGGCAGGAAGGGCACCCTTCGGCAATCAGGGTCGAAACCATCGTCGGGGCACGCGCCCAGGACAAAGGCCGTGGAGTCGAGGTCGGAGATCCGCCCATCGACGGTTCGAAGGAACGCGGGTGGATGGCCGCCGCTGGCATACTCAAGCACCCCCTCTGCCAGGTCGGCCCTTGCGCAGAAAGCGGTGACAAAGACCGAGTGGCATGCGAGCGTGAGGTGCGTGTAGCGGTTCAGCAGACGCAGCACCTCACCCGGGTGCACACCGGGATTTTCAGCGAATATTCGCGCCAGTTCACCGTAGAGCCTGTTGACCGTCAGCGCCGCGATGATGCCGTGCCCCGTGACATCCATCACGACAAGGCTGCACGAGCCGCCCCCGCCCGCCCGCGGCTCTTCCATGCTGGCGAAGAGATAATCGCCGCCGATCTGCCGCATGGGCTCGTACGCGTAGGTGAGTCGGAACGGCCCTGTGGTCACAGGTCGCGGGAAGAGCGATTCATGGATGCGTCTGGCATCGACCAGTTCTCTCTTGACTTCGCCGTAGCGGTGCTGGAAGAACCTGAGTTTGAACTGTGCCGCGCGCCGGGAATCTCTGAGCATGCACACCAGAAACCCCGGCACACCAACCAATGGCGAAATGGCCACCAGCCAGATCCGCAGTGCGACATCCTGCTTGCCCAGGAAAAAGAGGAGGATTGCGTTGAGGCCCAGCACCGGGAAGAGGGGGCGCAGCGACTGCATCGGCGACCAGGGCAGGATGGCGGAAGCGAGCAGGTGGGTGAGCGCAAAGCCGGCCAGCCCCAACGAGCCGCGCGCACTGAGCCAGTCGAGCGAGATGCGGATCACCCCGTCGGCGATGACCAGGACGTGGCTGAGTTTCACGAGTTGCGCCAGCGAGAGGTGCGACTTTCGCACCGTGAGAAAGCACAGGCCGGCGATGGCGAAGTTGATGAGCCCCAGCCCCCACACCCACCACTGCACACGATCCGTGGCCGTTCCGCGGCCGATGGCCTCGGCCATTTTCTCGGTCACGCCCCAGGCGATCACCACCGCGCCCACGCTGATGATCCAGAAGGACAGGTGAACAATCGCGAGCACCCCGGAAAACCACATCACACGACGCTGAAGCAGGTTCTGCGTGTGAGATGCGAACTCCTCGTGGAACTCGCTGGTGAGCGTGTTGATGGACTGCTGCCCTGGCACGGACGAATACTACGTGCCTACTCCCCACCGTCGCGGGGCTCTCCCGGCACCGACCGATCGTCGCCGTCCGCGCCACCCTCGGCGGCCGCCTGCATCGCCGGCGGTGGCGCCGCCTTGCCGCGGATCTGGCGCTCCGGCTCGGCGTAGGCCGTACGGGGAATTGTCGTCACCACCCGCAGTTTCATCCAGATGAGCATGGTGATGCCCAGCGTCAGCGCGCACGTTGTGACCAGCGCGGCCACCGTGCGGGCGGGCACGTGGTGCACCGGCGAGGCTTTCTTTGAAGTGGCATCAGTCGTCTTCACGTGGCGGCACCTGTGCTTCTGGGAGTTCCTGAACTGTGACCCTGCCCGTGAAGGCCTCGATCCAGACGCGATACCGCTGCGTGCCCGATTCAAGATCGATGAACTGGGCGGGCGCGGGCTGCGCACTCCCGGGCGAGGCGACAGGCCCGCCCAACTCGTCAAAGACGAGTGTGTTGGCCGTGATCGACATCTCGCCGAAGCGGGCGTTGCCGAACTCTTCCCCGCCGATCTGCCTGCGGGTGATGACATCGCTCGAAAGGTCGAGCGCGTTGCCCAGCACAGGCGCGAGCACGTAGCGATCGCCCCGTTCGTGCCTTTCAAAGACAATCGCCTGCGGAACCTGCAGGGCGACCGCGTCGGATTGAATCTGCGTGATGTCCGAAACCATGGTCCGCACCGCCCCCTGAAGCCGCAGGGTGCTGCTGTGCGAGAAGGCAGGGACGACCATCGTCGCGGCGATGCCCAGGATTGTCACGACAATCAGCACTTCAATGAGTGTGTATCCCCCGCGTCGCGATCGACGTTCGGGTGTCGTGGCGTTCATGAAGGTCGCTCCTTGGGGGCCGAGCCTGGCCCGGCTGGCCCGTGTCCGGCTTACTTGCCCTCGGACGGAAATCGGATCTGGGGCATCTCGCTGACGCGCACAGTCAAACCTTTCGCCATCAGCGCTTCCATGCGCTCCAGGCGGGAGTTCATCGCCCGCAACTGCGCGATCATGTCCTTGCGTTGCTCCGCCGCGCTCACACGCCCGCCTGTTTCATCGCCATCAGTGCCGCCTGAGCGTGGCTGCTGCGCGGCCGCCTTGGCGAGCAGTCCGCCGCCTGGGCCTTCGACGGGGTTGAACATGACGACCGCGGCCAGGGCCGCCGCCACCGCCACGAAGAGGGGCGCGTACACCTTGCGGCGAGATTCCTGCAACCTGGGTGCCTCGGTGAGCGTGGCAGACTGTTGATCCATGACTGGGCTCCTTGGCCTGAACCATCGACGCGCTAGACAGGGGGCTTGAGCCTCACCCGGGAAACCCCACCTTCAGGATTGCCTGGTCGGCAAGAACTGACACCTGTCCGGGTTGATCCGACGGGAGCGGCTATCGGGCGAATGGAACGTCGTCGCCGTCAAAACTCGCGGCCCATGTTCGTCCGGTGGCGGGGTCGAAGATCCAGCCGTAGTTCGTATGGAAACTGGTATCAGGGCCGGTGCGGAACACAATCAGCCCCGCGTTCGGCCCGCCCACCCATTGGTTCAGGGGACGCTCGCGCAGGTACGTATCGCCGGGGTTGGCGATCTGGCCCCAGGTGCCGTTGCCCTCGGTCACCGCCGGGAGCATGTTGTTGTTGCGCACGTAGTAGACATCCATCGCGCGTCGGATCTTGATCAACTGGTCCTGGGTTGCTTTCAACTGCGCATCGGCCGTGGCGTTGGCGTATTGCGGGATGACAACCGCCACCAGGATCCCCAGCACGACAACGACGACCAGGAGTTCAACCAGTGTGAATGCTCTGCTGCAACGAGACATCGCGATCCTCCCGAGATGGCGCACCGCCCTCGCGGCATGTATCGACCCGCGGAGCGTGCCCCTTGGAACGCGCCGGCTCAACCCGAGACATTTTCGCGCTGGGCACGTCGCACAACCCTTGCACGCCGCGCACTCACGCCCAAAAGCAGACGCGGGCGCCTGAGCGCCCGCGTCCGTGTGCATACTGAGGAACCGTGCCGAGGCATCAGTCGGTGGCGGTGCCGGTGACGGTGCCGTCGGTCTCGTTGAAGTAAGAGGCGTAGAGGGTGCGCTCATCCGAGTTCCACACCCAGGCGGTGCTGGCGCTGCCGCGGGTGGTGCCGCTGACGACGGAGATCGAAGCCTTCGCGGCGGCGTCGCCGGGGAACGCGGGGTTCTGCGGGGGGGTCTTGACGTAGTTGCCGCTGATCAGGGTCGTCCAGCCGTCGGTGGCGAAGTCGGGGTACGCGCCGTTGTTGCGGGCGTTGAAGAGTTCGATCTGATTCTGAACGCTCTTCAACTGCGCCTTGAGGTTGCCGGCCTGGGCATCCTGTGTGGCGTTTGTGAACTGCGGCACCACGATGGCCGCGAGAATACCGAGGATCACGACGACGATCAGAATTTCGACCAGTGTAAATGCCTTACGGCTGCGCTTTGACATGCATGAGACTCCTGCGGACACACTCCACGTTCGATTCGCGAGGGTTACGACTCCTCGACACACCCGTGCCGACCGTGCCGCACCCCCTCCTCCCCGGGAGGGACGACCGATCGACCGCAGGTTCATCGGAGACCCAGCCGCATGAGTTCAGCCCGGAGCCGCAGACTCGTGAAAGAAGTGCCAACCGTGACCCGTGCACAGGGCATGGTGCCCCTGCCGGGCCCGTGGCGGGGGCCTTTCCCGGACGCGGCCCAGGCCCCAGAACCGCAACCGGTTTGTGGGATGAAAAAACCGGGGCGTTGGCCCCGGTCTGATAGGATGCTCTGGTTGTGGCTTTGCTCGCGGGCCGAGCGGGCCATCGGCTTTCTGCACGCGTGCGGAGGAAGGATCAGTCCTTCTGAGCACCCAGGATGAGCGGAACGAGTTCCGTGCCCGCCAGATTCAACGCACCGATCAACCCCGCCGCCGCGGTTGCCTCGTCGTCGTTGCCGTTCTGTGCCAGGGAGACCACGGCGGCGACCTGTCGCTGATCAAGCATGGACCCGAATCGCTTGCCAGATTCTGAGACCATATCGAGCAGATTCACGCGTTCATCCCCCACCGCGGCCATCGCCGCGTCGAGGAGTGCACGCTGGGCCCGCGTCTGATTGACGCGAGAAAGCACCTCGGCCACGAGCAGTCGCATCTCGCCTTGCACTTCAGACAATGCGGAAATGAGCGGGAGTGAGGCGTCGCTGACATTGAGTGTCTGGTTGCCCGACACGGCGAGGTCTCTCAGGGCCGCCAGAGAAGCCGCGGCGTACGCATCGGCCTCTTCTCCGGAGATCACACCGCCCGCCGCGACTTCGACCAGTTGTGTGATCGACTGTGCGATCGCGGCATCGCCGATGGCCGACTGGCGGATCGCCAGGCTGCTGTCGCTGGCGTAGCGGCGGCGAGTCTCGGTGTATGACTGCTGGTTGGTGAGTACGAGCAACGGGGTGGCGAGGGTCTTGCCGGTGCCACGAACGTCGGAGATCAGCGCGGGGATTCGGTCGCCGTGAACGCCGATGCTCACGACAAGATCAACGCCGGCGGCTTCGGCCAGTTCGGCGGCGAGATCGTTCCACACCCGGGCCTGCGGAAGGACGGTGTACCCCATCCTCTCCAGCGTGGCACGCACGGATTGATACGCCTCGGCCTCGGGCGCCACGACGGCCGCGATTCGGGTGCTCGCGCCGGTGATGGCCGATGCAAGGATCGGCACCACTCGATCAGAGCCCGAGAAGGCTGATGTCGGGTTGGCAAGGGCGATGGCCAATGCCGCTTCATACTGCACCCTGCGGTTGGGGTACGAGAGGGCCCGGACCAGGGGGGACGTGCCCTCGCTGTCGGCAACGAGCGTGCGAACACCGGCGGTGGTCTGCACGGCGGCCAGGGCGAGCCGGGCCAACTGGGTGTCGCGCTCACTGAGCGCCCGCGCCAAGACTCGCTGGGTGACATCGCTGCCGGCGGCCACGGCGTAATACATCGCCGCGCGCCGCGCGTCGGCCCCAGCGGTGATGTAGGCCGGGTTGTCGTACCCCTCGGGCGTGTCGATCTGCCGGCGGAAGTTCGAGGCCACCCACAGGGCGAGGGTCTCATTGCCCACACCACCGCTGCTCAGTTCGAGGCGCATGCCCCGCTCGAGCAGACGCATGGCCATGGCCTCGTGGTACACGGGGGTGCGGATGGCCGTCATGACCAGGCCCGCGCCGGGCTCGTACGACCAGAGCAACTGGTGCTCTTCGCCCGGGAAGGAAGTGACATCGGTGCGCTGGGCGTAGTAGATCTCGGCGAGAATCCGGTAGAGCGCGGGGGCGTCGTTGTCGCCGGCGCCGCCGATCTTCTCGATCGAGCGCCGGCAGGCGGTGCGCACGGGCTCTGAAGCGGTCGACGCGGCGAGGTCTGCAAGGAACGGCAGGCTGGTGCGGTGCGGGATGGAACCGAGCGCGTTGGCGATCTGCTCCTGCTGGGCAGGGGAGACACGCATCATCGCCACGCACAGGGGAACAACGGCCTGCTGCCCAAGCCCGATGATCACGCGTTGGGCGGCCACCTGCTTCGTAGGGCTCGAGCGATCGAAGAAGGCTTCGAGCAACTGAGGCATGGCGTATTCGCCGGCGTACATCAGACGCTCTTCACCGATCCGCCGCCCCCGGTCGGTCGAGGTGAGCAGTTCGATGTTCCGGGCGATCTCATCGGGGTTGCGAGCGCGCTCGAGTTTGCCACCCTCATAGGCGAGGGTCATGGCCGCGGCGAGAGGTTCGAGGGCCTGCACCCGAACGGCTCGCTGCAGGGTTTCTTCAAAGCGGGCGATGTCTCCGGAAGCCTCTACCAGCGAGACAAACTCGCTGCCGGTCAGGCCCCGGGCCATCAACTCCGACCCCTTGGCCGAGGCGAGTTCGACGTTTTCGATCCTTACATAGTGGACAAAGTCCGCGAGCAGGTCGGTGTTGGTCGCCTGGCGGGTTGTGTCGGTCGCGGGCTGAGCCCAAGCGGGCTGCACCGTGCCAGTGAAAAGCACCAACGCCAGCGCCGGGGCGCACAGCGGGGCGAGACGGAGAAGGGCGGTTCGGCTGGCGCTGCTGCGGCCGGCGGTCTTCTGTTGAGTCACACTGCACTCCTGTCGGTTGCTTCCAAAGCACGAACGTCGTGCCACGACACCCGCGGCGAGGGTACCCCCGACGGCCCCATCAGGCATCACGATCGCCCTTTCCGGCCAAAGAAACTCCGAGAAGGGGGAAAGAGTTGAGACTATACCGGGCGGCGGGCGGGGTGGCAAGGAGCCGGCCAAGCACCCGAGACACCCTGGCCGAAGGCAGCCCGCTGGCGAACTGGGGGGTTTGGGAAAACCCGTCCCTGCAACCCGTGAGGCGGGAATGTCCCAATACTGCGAGTTTTTGACTGCGCTGCCCCTGCGGCTGAACTAAGCCGGCAGGGTGGCCGATGCTCTGCCCGCCGTGGTGCGAGGCCACGGCCGGGCAAGAGCCGGACAACTGCACAATACTTTGTACGAGGTTCGCATGATGCTTCTGGACAAGGAAGTCTTCACTACCGGCGAAGTGGCACAGATCTGCCGCGTTGCCCCCAGGACCGTGTCGAAATGGTTCGACTCTGGGGCGCTCAAGGGGTATCGCATCCCCGGGTCGCGGGATCGCCGAATTCCCAAGGCCGAACTGATGCGCTTCATGAAAGCGCACGGCATTCCCATCGAGGGCATGACCTCGGGCCGCACCCGCGTGCTGATCGTCGATGGCGAAAAGGATGTCGTCGAGACGCTCGACAGGATTCTCTCCGAGCAGACGAGTTATGAGGTCCGCACCGCCACCACCGCCTTCGCCGCGGGCATGGAGTGCGAGAAGTTCAAGCCTCACGTGCTGCTGCTCGACATCCACCTCAACGATGTGGACGCCCGCGCCTTCGCCGAGGGAATCCGCCGCAGCGAGCCCCTTCAGTTCACCAAGATCGTCGCCATGAGCAACCGCCTCACCGACGGCCAGGCCCAGTCGCTCCGCCTCGGTGGTTTCGACGGGTTCCTCAAGAAGCCCTTCCAGGTGCGTCAGGTGGTTGAAGCCATCGAAGACGTCACCCGCATCGCTGCCTGAACCAGGCAGACAACCAAAGTTCAACCCGAAGCGGCCCAGCCAGGGCCGCTTTTCTGCGCGCTCAGCGTTCAGGCCGCAATCATCGCAGCGGCCATGGCCGACCGTCTCCTCCGCCGCCTCCAGATCCAGAGTGCCAAGATCACTATGGCCGCCAGCACCGCTGCCGCAAGGATCGGGGCGACCACCGCGACAATCGAAACCGCGAACGAACTCGCGGTGTGCACGAGTGACAGCAACGGGTTGAGAGTTCCGCCGGAGGCGACGGTGCTGGCCGCGCGGGTCGAGACATTGGCCGCCTGAGAGGCCGCCGCGGCCCCACCACCGAGGATGGCCGCGCTGATCCAGCCGGCCGCGGGCCCGAAATCTGCAAACTGCGATGCAGCCACGAGCGTTCCGGCCGCGAGCGCGGCGGGTGTGGCGATGACATCGAGCGCGTGATCAATCCACGGCACGAGGTACCCCGCCCCCTCAACGACCACAGCGATCGATAAGGCCGCAACGGCGGGCCACGACCCCAGCCACGCCATCTGCTCGCCCAGCCCGACGAACCCCAGTTTCGCTCCCACCGAAACGACCAGCAAGGGCACGAAAACCCGCAAGCCGCACGCGGCCGCCAGCCCGACCCCAGCACATACGGCGAGCACCCATTCCATACCCCCATAGTTGGGCGGGAGCGGTCATCGGTTTCGCCTCCAACCCGCGGCTCGGTCGGGGATCAATCCGAGCGGTGCCCCGGTTCACCAGGATTCCATTGCCTTGAGAATCTCCCCCACCGCCTCGTCTGTGGCCCGCTGCGCGGCGGCGCCGCCTTGGTTTGTCACCACCAACACGGCGAAGTCTTTCTCCGGGGCGAGCCATGCGACGCTGAACCACATGGTGTTGCTGCCCGCGTGCATCAGCGTGATGCCAACATCCTCGTCGCGCGTTCCCTTGGCCCAGCCGCGCTGAAGAACCCTCCAACCACAGGCGTAGTCTCCCACCGGCTCATGCAGCACGTCGAAGACGTGTGCGGGCAGGAATGCGCCTCGGCGGTGCGGGTTTGATGCGTGCGAACGCAGATGCAGGCCGATGTACTTCGCCCAGTCCCGAAGGTTCATGTGAACAGCGTTCGCGGGCGCGATGGCCGGGGGATTGTCGGCACGCGGGCCGGGTTCGACGGGCCTTCCGCCTTCCTGATGTCCCCACGGGGACTTGATGGCGCCCTGGTCATCGTCTGCCCCCGGGGCACCAAACCCCGCAGATTCCATGCCCAGGGGCTCAAAGACATGCGCTCGCATCAGGGCTTCCCACGCTGTGCCTGTCTTTGTTTCTGCCATGGCCCCAGCAAAGGCGAAGCCGGTATTGGAGTATTCGTACTTCTGCCCCGGCGCGGCGATGGGCTCTCCCGAAATCACAGCGCGGACCAGCCGCGTGCGCTGGGCAACCGGCTCTTCCTTTGTCGTCCAGAACGACCGCCACAGAAGGGGTGGGATAACTCCCGAACACCCACCGCGATTTCTGAGCAGGTCTGCCAGGCTCACCTTCTCCCATGCTTCATGCATCTCCGGGATTGTGCCGCGGAAGACCTCGCCCAGGGTCGTCTCGAAGGAGAGGGTGCCTTGCTCGGCAAGCCTGGCCACGAGCAGCGCTGTCATCGCTTTGGTGTTCGAACCCAGGTGAAAAGGGTCGTCCAGCCGGGCGGGCGCATCGCTGCCTGCTTTTCGAACGCCGGTCATCCCCGCGGCGACGATCCGGCCGCCCTCTACGACCACAGCCCCAAGAGCCGGCAACTTCGAAGCCGCGCGAAGGGGCTCAAGGATGGGCGCGATGTCTCTCTCGCTGGCGTCCGGCTCCGCCGCCTGAGGCTGCGGCTCAACGCCTCTGCCAGCAGCCAGGGCTGACGCCTGCCCAGCCCCAATGGTGAACAGCAGTGCCGAGAGCAACCAGGCCGATGCCCGTGGGCAACCAAGCCCCGGAGACGCCGATGCCGACCGAGTTCCCATCATGAAGCCCTCCCCTATGGCCCCCAGAAGCGCCGCCAGTGTAGAACGAAGGGGTGTGCCCCCGTGCCGATGGTCGGCAAGCACACCCGAGAAGAAGGCTACGTACACACGCTGCCCAAGAGGGCCTAATATTGTGCCACAAAGCCGAGGTAGCTCAGCTGGTTTAGAGCGCTGGATTCATAACCCGGAGGTCGGCGGTTCGAGTCCGCCCCTCGGCATTTGGTGGGTGTTTGGGGCCCTTGCGGCCCTCCTCGTGTGCGAAGAGAGGCATGTGGAAGCGCCGGCCCCAAGAGGCGCACACCGCCCACTCCACGATCGATCTTTGTGCAGCGTTGTCACCCCTGGATCTGTGGTCCGGGATTCTGGGGATCAGTCATCAGTACTCGCAGCCTGAGAATCGCCTTCTGCACGCAGGCCGCGCCGTGGGAGGGGCAGCCTCGCAGCGGGCTTTACAACCTTCGCCTGGCAGAGGCGCTGCGAAGCGCTGGGCACCGGTGCGATCTCTTTGTTCTCACGCTGGGTGGGGTGCGCTGGCTCGGGCCGGTGCTGCCGAAACTCAGGGCCTTCAACGCACGCCCTGACCACTACACCTATGGCGGAGTGGACTTTCACACGATCCGCGGTCTCATGCCTCACCCGCTCTTTCTCCGCTGGAAACTCGCCCCGCGGTGCCCTGCGCTGGCGGGGGAGATTCTGTCATGGGCATTCTCGCGCGGCCTGGGGCCGGCCTTGCGCGAGTTCCGGCCCGATGTGCTTCTGTGCCATGACGGTGTGAGTGTCGGCAGGCTGATGCGCCGAATGCACCGCAGGCTGAAAGTGCCTTGGGGCGTAGTCGAGCAGGATGCCCTGGAACTTGACCCCGCCTCATCGCTCGGGCGTGAGTATGCGAGCACACTCTCGAGCGCACACGCCGTGTGGTATCTGGCCGAGAAGTACGCGCACCATGCCAGCGAGAGACTGGGTCTGACCCGCGCGGGCGTGATGCTCAACGGCACCCAGTTCCCCACGCAGGCCCAGCGAGAAACCCCCCGCCCCGAGCGATGGCGGGGCAAACGGATCATTCTCTGCGTCGGCACTTTCGCCCCGCGCAAGGGGCACGAGGTGCTGGTGCGTGCCTTTGCTCAGGCCAACATCGACAACGCGCTGCTGGTGATCGTGGGCACCCCCGCGCCCGCCCCCCTGCGAGCGCTGATCGACGACCTGCGCCTCGGCGAGCGTGTTGAGTTCATCGACTTCATGCCCCAGGAAAGGCTGCCGCAGTACATGGTGTGGGCTGATCTCTTCGCGCTCACGTCGTGGGATGAACCCTTCGGGATGGTGTATGTCGAGGCGATGGCCGCGGAGACCCCGGTGCTGATGTGCGACGATTGCGGACTGCTGCCGCACATCACCCAGGGCACGCACGGCTGGGCGGTGCCGCCGCGGGATGTACCGGCCACCACCGCCGCATTGCAGCGGGCCTTCTCGCCGGAAACAGACCTTTGCGCCATGGGGCGCCAAGGGCGAACGCTGGTCGAAAACCGATTCACCTGGGACAACAGCGCACGCCAGATCCTTGATCGCCTTGAAACCATCGCTGCTCAGGGGGCGGGCGGCGCCTGCTGAACCTGCCGGGGCTGCTGTGGCCGGCTCTGCTGCTTCAGGTGCTGCACGATGCCCAGAAATATCAGCCCGATCGCCACACCGAACAGGTAGATGCTCAATCGTCGCATGAAGGCGCGGCGTTCGTACTGGCTTGCGGGCGAAGAATGCGTCATGGCGCGTGATTGTTGCCTCTCGCCGCGGTGCTGTGACCCTGGTTCACCCTCGTCGCTTGCCGCCACGCGAACCGGGCGAACCCGGGCGGCCGTCGCCCTTGCGGCGCTGAGCGGTCGATGCGCCTGCGCCCAAGTCTGATCTGCGGACCATCACCGGGTTGTCGCCAGCGCCGGTCGCCGCCTGCTTCTGCCTCAACCGCACGATCTGGTCTCTGAGCACGGCCGCCTTTTCGAACTCCATGCTCTGCGCCGCCGCGAGCATCTCTTCGTTGAGCGTCTCGAGCAGGGCGGCGATCTCGACAGGGGGCTCTGCGTTGTCGCCCACCGCTTCACGCGCGGTCTTGCGGGCGCGCAACTCCAACTCGATCCCGCGGCGGATGGCCTTGCTGATGGTCTGCGGGGTGATGCCGTTCGCCTTGTTGTACGCTTCCTGCTTCTCGCGCCGCCGCTCGGTTTCTTCGATCGCGGCCCGCATCGCCGGGGTCATCTTGTCGGCGTACATCACCACGCGGCCGTTGACGTTGCGCGCGGCACGCCCCATCAACTGGATGAGGCTCGTCGGGCTGCGCAGGAACCCTTCCTTGTCGGCGTCAAGGATGGCCACGAGTGAGACTTCAGGCAGGTCGAGCCCTTCCCTGAGCAGGTTGACCCCCACGAGCACGTCGAACATGCCTTGGCGGAGTTCCGAGAGAATCTGCACGCGTTCAAGGGTTTCGATGTCGCTGTGGAGATATCTCACCCGCAGCCCTTTGCCTTCGAGGAACTCGGCGAGGTCTTCGCAGAGTCTCTTGGTGAGCGCCGTCACCAGCACCCGTTCTCCCGCGCTCACCCGCGCGTTGCATTCTTCAAGAAGGTCGGCGACCTGACCGCCGGTGGGTTTGATCTCCACCCGGGGATCGAGCAGCCCGGTAGGACGGATGACCTGCTCGGCAACCTCGCCCCTTGTGCGGCCGAGTTCATAGGGGCCCGGCGTTGCCGAAACAAAGAGCGTGAGCGGCACAATCGCCTCGAACTCTTCGAACCGCAGCGGCCGGTTGTCGAGCGCGCTGGGCAGACGAAAGCCGTGCTCGACGAGCACGGTTTTTCTCGCCCGATCGCCGTTGAACATCGCGCGGATCTGCGGGATGGTGACGTGGCTTTCGTCGATGATGAGCAGCCAATCGCGGAAGTTGTGGCGGCCCGGCGGCGCCCCCTCGGGCATCGCCGCGCCCGGGGCCGGGGGCGCAAAGTCGAAGTAGTCCATCAGGCAGAAGGGCCTTTCGCCGGGCGCACGCCCGTCCATGAACCGAGAATAGTTCTCGATGCCAGGGCACACCCCCGTCTCGGCGAGCAGTTCGATGTCGTACTTGGTGCGTGCCAGCAGCCGCTGGGCTTCGATGAGTTTGCCCTGGCTGCGCAGTTCGAGCACACGGGCGTTGAGTTCGGTGCGGATTTCTTCGATCGCGGCGTGCAGGCGTTCCTCGGGCATGACATAGTGCACGGCGGGGAAGAGGAAGAACTGCCTCTCCTGGGCGATAACCTCCCCGCTCACCGGGTTGATCAGGTCGATGCGTTCGATCTCGCCGCCGAAGAACTCAAGGTGAACCGCGAACTTTTCGTACGCGGGCCAGATGTCCAGGGCGTCGCCCCGCACCCGGAACTGGCCTCGCTTCCATTCGATGTCGGTGCGCTGGTACTGCATCGAGTTGAGCGCCAGGAAGAGGGCCCGCCTGTCGATGAGGCTGCCGCGCGTCAGCGTCAGAACCTTCTCGCCGTACGCCTGCGGCGAGCCCAGGCCGAAGATGCACGACACGCTCGCCACGACGATGGTGTCACGCCGGGAGAGGATGTTGCTGGTCGCCGCCAGCCGCAACTGGTCAAGGTCGTCGTTGCGCGACGAGTCTTTCTCGATGTAGATGTCGCGCTGCGGGATGTACGCCTCGGGCTGGTAGTAGTCGTAGTACGACACAAAGTAGTTCACGCTGTTCTCGGGGAAGAGTTCTCGCATCTCTTCAAAGAGCTGCGCGGCCAGCGTTTTGTTGTGGCTGAGGATCAGCGCGGGCTTGCCAAGGCGCGCGATGACGTTGGCCATCGTGAACGTTTTGCCCGTTCCGGTCGCACCCAGCAGGCACACACAGGGGCTGCCCTCGCCGAAGCCGCGCGTGATCTGTGCGATGGCCGAGGGCTGATCGCCCGTTGGCGTGAACTCGGAAACAACCTTGAATGGTCGCGTCGGGAAAGACATCTCGCGAGGCCTCGGCGTTGGGTGCCAGCGTGGCTCAGGCCGTGCCGGCGCCAGCGGGGCGCCAGCCGGATACCTCGGCGGAAGGGTGGAGTTCCTTCCACAGACGTTCGAGAAGTTCCGTGAGCCCAAGCCGTGACGCGCCGCTGATGACCAGCGCATCGCGCTCGGGAACGAGGTCGAGTTCGCGACAGAGATCGTTGACCGCCTGGCGTCGCTCCTCTTCGGTGGTGAAGAGGTCGGCCTTGTTGAAGACGATGATCTCGCGCCGTTCGGCGAGTTCGCGGGAATACCCCGCCAGTTCCGCGCGGATCACCCTGTAGTTCTCCGCGGGGTTCGTGCCGTCTTCGGGTGCAAGTTCGACCAGGTGCAGCAGGATGCGCGTGCGCTCGATGTGGCGCAGGAAATCGTGCCCCAGCCCAGCGCCCTGCGATGCCCCTTCGATGAGACCGGGGATGTCGGCGAGCACGATACGGCGGGTGCCGTCGAGTTCGGCAACGCCCAGTTGCGGGCTCAGCGTGGTGAACGGGTAGTTGGCGATCTTGGGCGTCGCCGCGGTGAGCGCGGCGAGCAGGGTGCTCTTTCCGGCGTTTGGTTTGCCGACGATCCCCACGTCGGCGATGAGTTTGAGTTCAAGACGCACGTTGAACTGCTCGCCCGGCTCGCCGGGCTCCGCGGTGCGTGGCGTCTGGTTGGTCGAACGCTTGAAGTGTTCGTTGCCGAACCCGCCGCGCCCGCCCTTGGCGACTACAACGCGGTCGCCGGGGCGGATGTCGTGCATGATCTCGCCGGTGTCGTGGTTGTACACCAGAGTGCCGGGTGGCACCTTGATCACGAGGTCTGCGCCCGCTGAGCCGCTGCACTGTTTGCGACCGCCCGGGTCGCCCGGCTGCGCCGACCACTGCCGCTGGTGTCGGAAGTCAAAGAGGGTGCTCATGCCTTCTTCGGCGACGAAGATGACCGAACCCCCATCGCCCCCGTTGCCGCCGTCTGGGCCGCCCTTGGGGTCGAACTTTTCACGTCGGAATGAAACCGCGCCGGCTCCGCCATCGCCGGCACGAACAGTAATGAGTGCGGTATCTACGAACACTCACCATGGTAAGCAGCCCGGGCCACGAGCGACCGGCCGCGCGACCGCACGCCGGTTCCAGATTCCCGAGCATCGCCCGCCCGCTCGCCCTCGGGTTTCAGGCGGCCCGCTTGAGTCTGCCGGAAGTGATCTGCCGGAACAGTCGATCACGGTCGCTGGCGTTGGCAAACCTCGTAAACGAAGCCGCCATGCGTACCGGGCCCGGCTCGGAAAGATCATTCCAGACCACATGCCCAAGAACGCGAACTTCGCGTTCGTCGAGCGGTTGCGTCGGGGAGGAGGCTGGCAACTGGATCTTGATCTCGATGGCCGTGCCCAGCGGCAGGGGGTGATCGAGTTCGAACTGAATGCCCCCTTCGCTGATGTCATAGCAATGACCCGGGAGAGCCTCGCCGGCCTTGGCAGGGGCTTCGATCCCTCGCACATGAACAGGGGTGTACATGGCCGGAACCAGGAAACGCTCATGGCGCCTGCGGTTGAAGGATGTCAGCATGACTGAATGGGCTCCTCGAAACCTGCTTGATGTGCGCGGCGTGCTCACGGCGAGCGTGCACAACAAGCCACGCCGACCGGCGAGTGAATATCGGGTCAAATGCTCAGATGCTCTCGGTTTTGGGGGTAGACCCCGGAGGGGTACCGCTCGCCGCCAGAGGACCGATAACTACGCCTCGGGCCTTGCCGAGTTGGGCCTGCGCTCACAGAAGCACATGGAGACATCCCCCAGTCGCACGCCCAAACGCATTTCGATAGCGGCGATGGTCTCAGGATCGAGCCGCGAGAGAAGAAGTTCGCTCAGATCATCCGGGACATCGATCACCCGTCCATCGCGCGCCAGCACGTGCACGTGTGGTGCGAGGTCGGCATCGAACCTTGCGGGCCCGCCCTGAACACTGACACGGCGTGCCAGCCCGACTTCGACCAGCGTATCGAGGGTGTTGTACACCGTCGCGAGGCTGACAGACGGGGTTGTCGAATCAAGGCTCGCGAGGAGTTCCTCGGCGGTTGGGTGGCTCTTTGAGGAAGCGAGCGCGGAGTAAACCTGCTCACGCTGGCGGGTGCAGCGCAGGCCACGCGAGCGGAATAATTCCGGAAGATTTCGGGAAGGCGTATCCATGGGTCGCTTCGGCCCGTAATTATTGACATGCAGGTGGTTTGAGACCAGCGGCGGGATCGCGCTAGGCCGGGGAAGGTTTCTCGGGTCACCCAGAGGTATTCGTGTGCACCCATCGGGCACCGCCAATCCAGGAAGCGAGCCGGCCAGGCGATCTCCTGCGCAGACCCCGCTGTGCGAGGATTGCGGGTACGACATTCAAGGGCTGAGCGGGGACGGAACCAAGTGCCCCGAGTGCGGCCGCGCCGTGGCGAGTTCTCTGCCGACATCCCGTGTTGGAACCCCGTGGCAAACCGCCCCCACATTCCGCGCCTGGCTAGAGACAAACCTGGGCATGCTGCGGTCCCCGACGCGGATGTTTGAGCGGCTGCGGATGAGCAAGGACGGAGCAGGGTGGTTGCTCTTCTTCAACCTTCTCGTGGCTTCGATTATTCTGGTCTCACCCTGGACCGGGGTGCTCGCGGCCGACCCGGTTCGCCGGGGCTTCTCGCGTGGGGTAGCGGAAGGGATCACGACCGCCTTGTGGGTTGTGCCCTCGCAGATCGCCGCGCTGATCGCGGTGATGCTGCTGCTGACGTGGATCGAGTTTCTGGGTGTGCGGTTCATTGCCGGCCGGCGCGGGTGGAGGCTGACGCAGCGTGCGGCGTGGCTGGTGTGCTGCCATGCCAGCGCGGGATGGATCGTGCTGGCGCTCATGCCGTTCGCGGCCCTGGTGGTGCAGTTTGTGCTCGTGGTGAGGCCCCTGTTCAGCGCCCCGCCCGCGTTGACCGCATGGCTTGGGCGTGTGTGGGGCGTGACCATCAACGATGTCGTGATGGTCGCCACCCCGGCGGCCGGCTTCATCGTGGGCATCTTCATCTTCGAACTTCTGGTGTACAAGGGCGTCAGGGCCTGCCGGTTCGCCGCGGACCTGCCGGACAATGACGTGACCCGTTGACGCGGCGTGGGCTGCTCGATGAACTTTGCGTGTGGTCCACAGCCCCGGTACCCTGCACCATGCTCACCGTGGGATTCCCGAGCGAGACAGCCGCAGGCGAGAGACGCTGCGCCGTGGTGCCGCACACCGTGGCGCTCATACAGAAACTCGGCGTGCGGGTGCTGATCGCGCGCGGGCTGGGGGATCAATCCGGCATAAGCGACAGCCAGTTCGAGAAAGCGGGAGCGATCGTCAGCGATGACGCGGAGGTGCACGAAACCGCTGACTTTCTGTGCCGGGTTCAGGTCGAAGGCCCAGCCCGGATGAAACCGTCCCAGACCGTCATCGGCCTGGCCGATGCGCTCTGGGGTGGCGACAACGTGCGGGCCGTCGCCGGCGCGGGGGCCTCGCTCATGGCGATGGACATGATGCCGCGCACAACCCGCGCCCAGTCGATGGATGCGCTCTCGTCGCAGGCGAACCTCGCGGGGTACAAAGCGGTGCTGATGGCCGCGAACGAACTGCCGCGGATCTTCCCGATGATGACGACCGCCGCGGGCACCATCACCCCGGCGAAGGTGCTGGTGCTCGGGGCGGGCGTGGCGGGTCTGCAGGCCATCGCGACCGCGAAGAGGCTCGGCGCGGTGGTCGAGGCGTTCGACGTTCGCGCCGCGGTCAAAGAGCAGATCGAATCTCTTGGTGCCAGGTTCGTCACCTTGGGGATCGACAGGCAGGACGCCGCGGAAGGGGGGGGCGGCTACGCCCGCCAGATGGACGATGCCTATTACCAAAGGCAGCGCGAGGAACTCGCCGTGGTCATCGCGGGGTGCGACGTAGTGATCTCGACGGCGGCGATACCCGGGCGGCGCTCACCGCTCCTGATCACCGAGCAGGCTGTCGCCGGCATGCCGCCGGGGGGCGTCGTCGTTGACCTGGCGGCGGCGCGTGGCGGCAACTGCGCCCTGAGCCGGCCTGATGAAACGGTGCGCCACGGCGGAGTGACCATCTTTGCGCCGACCAACCTGCCCGCGTGTGTGCCCGCCCACGCGAGCATGGTGTACGCCAGGAACATCGCAAACCTGCTCGCCCACATGATCAAGAAGGGCGAGGCCAAGCCTGTCGAGAGCGACGACATTCTGTCTGAGATCGCTGTCGTTCGCGCGGGCGTGGTGCACCACCCCGGCGTGAAGAAAGCGATGGAGCCCGCCGGCTGAACGCCGGGAACGGGAAGGAGAACGGGAATGGATACCTTCATCCTGCTGTTGACGATCTTCGTGCTCGCCATCTTTGTCGGGATCGAGATCATCCGCAAAGTGCCACCGCTGCTCCACACCCCGCTGATGTCCGGGAGTAACGCCATCTCCGGGATCACCGTGGTCGGCGCCATTCTCGCCGCCGGCGCCAACGCGGGCACACTGACCACCGTGCTCGGCGTGCTGGCGGTGGCCATGGCGACATTCAATGTGGTCGGCGGCTTTCTGGTGACGCACCGGATGCTGGGGATGTTCCGCGGGAAGTAACCCCTCCGCCACGACGGCGGCCCGCGACGGTTCGCCGAGCCTGAAGCACAAGAGAAAGCACACACATGCCGGTGATCGCGACCAATCTCACGTATCTGCTCGCCGCCGCGTTCTTTATCCTCGGCATTAAACTTCTTGCCAGCCCCCGCACGGCGGTGCGCGGCAACGCGCTCGCGGCCGTCGGCATGCTGCTGGCCGTGGTTGTCACACTGCTTGACCGGAAAGTGCTCGGATTCGGGGCCATCGCCGGGGGCATGGCCATCGGCGGAGCGGCCGGGGCGTGGGCCGCGCTCCGCGTGAAGATGACGGCCATGCCGCAGATGGTGGCGCTGCTCAACGGGCTCGGCGGCGGGGCCTCGGTGTGCGTGGCGGGCGCGGCGATGGTGAACGCGCATTCGGACTCGGCTCTCGAGGTTGTGCAGGTCATCGCCGGCGCGGCCTCCGGGCTCATCGGCGGCGTGACCTTCTGGGGAAGCCTGCTGGCCTACGGCAAACTCGATGAATGGCGATGGGCATCGCGGCTGCCCTCGGGCGCCTGGTGGCGTGCCGTCAACGGCCTGCTGCTGCTGGCGTGCATGGTTTTCGCGGTGCTTCTTGTGAAAAACCCCGAAGAGGCGTGGACCTACTGGGCCCTGGTGGGCACAGCGTCGGTGCTTGGCATGACGATGGTGGCGCCCATCGGCGGAGCGGACATGCCCGTGGTCATCGCGCTGCTGAACTCTTACTCGGGCGTTGCGGGGGCGTTCACCGGGTTTATTCTGGGGAACAACGCGCTGATTATTTCGGGCGCGCTGGTGGGCGCCAGCGGGCTGATTCTGTGCCAGATCATGTGCCGCGCCATGAATCGGTCGCTGGCATCGGTGATGCTGGGCGCCGGGGCCGCCACCGGGGGAGGATCGAGCGCGGACGAGGTCTACGGCGGGCGCGTCAAGAGCACATCGCCCGAAGAAGTGGCGATGCTGCTGGAGAGCGCGGGGAAGGTGGTCATCGTGCCCGGGTACGGGCTCGCGGTCGCGCAGGCGCAGCATGTCGTGCAGGAGATCTCGTCGCTGCTGACTTCAAAGGGCGCGAAGGTGATCTTCGCGATTCACCCCGTTGCGGGCCGCATGCCCGGCCACATGAACGTGCTGCTGGCAGAGGCCAAAGTGCCGTATGAACAGATGCAGGAAATGGACGAGGTGAACGCGGGGATCGAACAGGCCGATGTTGTGCTGGTGGTCGGGGCGAACGACGTGGTGAACCCCGACGCGAGAACAAACCCCCGGAGCGTCATCGCGGGGATGCCGATCATCAACGCCGACCTGGCGCGGTCGGTGGTGGTCGTGAAACGCAGCCTCAGCCCCGGCTTTGCAGGAATCCCCAACCCGCTCTTCGCGTCGGACAACTGCACCATGCTCTTCGCCGATGCTGACAAGGGCCTTCGCGAAGTCGTTGTCTCGCTCAAAGGCGGATAACCCGCGCGCTCAGCCCCCGCCGCCGGGGCCGCCGCCGGGGCCGCCCATCATCTGCATGAAGATGGGCATGGCCTTCTGCTGGAAGTTCATCGCGGCGGCCTGGGCGGTTTCAAACTTCCCGGCCTCGATGTCGATGGCCCACGCCTCAACGACCGACTGCAGGGGTTTCATCTGCTCCATCATCGGGCCGACCATCGGCGCGATGGCCGCGAGTTCAGAGCCATCGGTCATCCAGCGACCGTTGGAGCGGATGAACGCCAATGGCGTCGGGAGACCGGAGATCATCGCGGTGGCACGATCGCCGGACACGTTGAACGGAATATCGGCCGCTTTGACGCCCGCGAGCGCTTCGAGACCAGACTGCTTCAGGCCTTCGAAACTCTGCGCGAGCATCGGGCCGATCTGCGGAATCAGGCTGACGACTTCGCCCGCATCTTTCTGGAAACGGGTCTTGCATGCCTCGTCGGCACGCATGAAGGACGAGCCCATGCCCATCATGGTCGAGAGAAGCGGCCGCAGGTTCTCGTCGGGCAGGTACGTCATCTCGAGAAGAGCGCTTGTGTCGCGGCGGAGATTGGCCGCGATAAAGGCATCGGCCGCGGCGAGCAGTTCGGCATCGACCGCGGAAGCAACCTCGGGTTCTGCACCTGGTGTCTGGGCCGGGGGTGAATCGGGGGTGGCCGGCTCTGCCCCGGGGGAGAGATCAACCGAGCCGCCGCCGGTCATCGCCCGGGCGGCGTCGATGGACGCTTTCAGACGTTCGATGCGTGCGGCGGTTTCGGGAGAGAGTGAACCGCCGCGGGGGCGGGCGCTGCCGTACGCGGTGTGCGCGGCTTCGAGGGCTTCGTTGGCCCGGGCCAGCAGTTCAGAGGCCTGTGCACGCGCCTGCTGGGCCTTCGAGGTGTAGTCGGCGTGCTGAGGCAAGCGGGGTGATGCCGCGGTGAGTGACTCGAGCACTCCCGCGTACGAGAGCCAGCCCTGCGCGTGCGACCAGTTCACTTCGGCCACGCTCAGTTGACCCAGCCCGATGAGCGACTTTGAGGCCGCGGGCGAGAAGTTCTGCGCGGCACCGGCCTGGCGGGCAGCGCTGGCGAAGAGGTCGGCCGTCTGCCGGTAACTGTCGGCGAGGGCGCCGGACCGCTGGGTCTGTGCCTCGTTCACAAGGCGGTCGGCATCGTTCGCGGCAAGGTTGGCGGCCTGGCGGGCCTGGGAAGCCTCATTCCGGGCGGCTTGCTGACGCCTTTGGAGCGCTGCCGCGGTGGCATCGAGGTTGCGAATCTGATTCTCGAGTTCCTGGATGAGGAGTTGAACCTCGGAAACGACAGGCTGCTGGATATCTGCCTGGGCTTTGATCTTCGAGCCTTCGAGCCGGTACGCATCGCCCTCACGCCGGATCACATTGGCCCGTTCAACAACCTCGGCCGCCTGGGTGGCCGTCATGCCGACGGTCTGCTGCATGAGTGTGGCGTATTCGGTGGCCTTGGCATCCGCGGCGGTCAGCCGGGTCGCGGCCTGCGCGTTGAGCGCGTCGATCTGGGCTCGGACCTGTTCGAGTCGTTGACGCTCACCGGCAAGGGCTCGCTCTTTCGCGGTCTTCGACGAAGCGATCTGCGCAAGATCGGCCGAGGTATCGAGCGCTTCGGCGGCCGCGGCGACCGAACTGCGGTACGACCAGTCGGAAAGTGCGGAGGTGATGCCGCGGATGTGATTGCGGTAGGCGAGTTCAAGATCTCGGAGGGAGGCGGAAGCGTTCTCGGCCTGGCCGATGATCGATTGAGCGGCCAAGAGCGCCGCGTTGGCTTTTTCAGAATCGGTGCCTGATTGCGAGACCGTCTGGAGGGATGACTGAACCTTTTTCAGTTCAGAGTCGAGAGGCTGCCCGCCTGGGACCTGGTTGAGTGTGCCGACGGCGCCGAGTTGTCTGGAGGCAGACTCGACCGCCCGAGAAGAGTCGGAGGTGCGGTCGCACCCTGCGACGACCGCCGCCGCGAAGCCCGCGACCAGGGCAAGCCTTGCCGCCGCGGGGAGCAAGCGGTGCTGACGTGAACGGATCGCGGCGGATCTGGACGTACGTGTGTTCATCGTGTTCGGCGCCTGGAGACTCAGAGATTCGATATCGGAACGAAGGCCCCCGTGAATCGCCCATGATAGCGTGGGCACGGGGGAGGTCGAGGGTACGGAGGGTGTGGGGCCGGGGGAAGGGGGAAATGCGGGGATCGCCCCGGGAAGACCGTTCATCTCCCGGGAACAGTGGGAAACAGGCGACGCGGGAGAGCGAACAAGATGGGAAGGTGCATCGTCGATGGCGGGAGGGGTGGAAGTCCGATAGTGGAACCGCGACCGAACCTGCGGAGATCGATGCAATGAAGGCGGGCGGGAGGCGTTTGGTTGCGGTTGGCACCCACGCACCCTGAGATCCGGAGGAAGCCATGCGAGAGCCCGACGCGGTACAGCCGCCTGCAGACGAACCGGCGGACGAGGGCCGGCTGAGCAACAGCATGCGTCCCATCCGGCGCGAGGCCTTTGGCGAAGAGGAGGCGCGGCACCTGCTCTGGCGGGCCGGGTTTGGGGGCAACAGCGAGCAAATTCGTACCCTGGCCGCCTGGGGGCCCGAAAAAGCCGTCGATCACATCGTCAATTATGATCAGGTGCCCGGCGAGTCGGTCGCCGCGGACGCCTTCGACAAGGACATCATGCGGCCCGCCTCGGCCGAGGAGCGCAACGCCTTCAGGCTGGCGCAGCGGAATCAGGACGAAGAAAGACTCGCCGAGTTGCGGCGGCTTCGCGAACAGAGGGAGCGGGAAGACCGCCGGCAGATGGCGTCGATCCAGCGGTGGTGGCTCACCAGGATGATCGAGACGGCCCGCCCGCTGGAAGAGAAAATGACCTTGCTGTGGCACGGGCACTTCGCCACCTCCTACCGAACGATCGAAAACTCGTACCACATGTTCGCGCAGAACCAGTTGTTCCGCCGGAACGCGGCGGGCAACTTCGGCACGCTGCTCTACGGGATCATCCGCGACCCGGCGATGCTCGCGTACCTGAACAACAACAACAACCGCAAGGACAGGCCCAACGAGAATCTGGCCCGCGAGTTGATGGAACTCTTCTCGCTGGGCATCGGCAACTACACCGAGCGAGATATCAAGGAAGGCGCCAGGGCTCTCACGGGGTATACCTTCGAGGATGACGATTTCACCTTTCAGAGACGCCAGCATGACGAGGGGGAGAAACTCATCCTCGGACGGCGCGGACGGATGAACGGGGAGGATTTCGTCTCCACGATTCTGGCCCAGCCCGCGTGCGCCCGGTTTGTCTCAAGGAAGTTGTACCACCACTTCGTGGCGGATGTGCCGCCCGATGAGCGCGGCGGCGACAAAGAACTCGACCCAGCCCAGCGTTCTGTTCTGGGCCAGATGGCCACGACCCTTCGCAACTCAAACTACGAACTGCGCCCGGTGCTGCGCCGGCTCCTGCTCAGCGAGCATTTTTACGAACGCCGTTTCCGCAATCAGCAGATCAAGAGCCCTGTGCAACTCGTGGTCGGCGCGCTGCGCTCGCTCGACACGCCAGCCCGGGACCTCTCCATTCTCAACGACGCGCTTGATCTGATGGGCCAGCGGCTTTTCTTCCCGCCCAGCGTGAAAGGCTGGGACGGGGGGCGGTCGTGGATCAACACCTCCACCGTGTTCGTGAGACAGAACGTCATGGTCTTCTTGTTGACGGGCAAAAAACCGCAGGGTTTCGACGCCACGGCCGATACGCAACGGTTTGACCCGATGCGGGTGGTGGGCGAACGGCGCGACCCCGCCGCCGCGGTGGAGCGGGTGCTGCTGGTCACACTCGGGCAGACGCCCAGCGACGGGACAGAGACGCTGCGGGGCTTCTTGCGTGCCAACGGCGACCGGGTGAACGAACAAACCGTGCTGGGGATGCTGCTGCTGGCAACGGCGATGCCCGAATACCAGTTGTGCTGAAGACCGTTTGGACTGGCGCGAGCCGGGAGTGATCGACGATGAGCCTGAACCCATACACGCGGCGAGAGTTTCTGCGGTCCGGCCTGCTGATGGCCTCCGCGGCGGCATCGATCCCCCACTTTCTCAATCAGTCCGCCCTTGCGATGCACGCCCAGGCGGGGGGGCTCTCCTCCGTGCCCGGCGTGCCCGACGAGCACGTGCTGGTGGTGCTGCAACTCTCCGGCGGGAACGACGGCCTGAACACCGTGGTGCCCTTTGGCATGCCTGAGTACTACAGGTCGCGCCCCGGCATCGGCATCGCAGAGAAGGATGCGCTGAAACTCTCGGGCGCCCAGGGCATTGGCCTGCACCCGCAGATGACCGCGGTGCGAGAGATGTACGACAACGGCATGTGCGCTGTCGTCCAGGGGGTTGGCTATCCAAACCCCAACCGCTCGCACTTCAAGTCCATGGACATCTGGCACACCGCGGACACCTCCGCCACGAACCACGGCTGGCTTGGCAGGTATATCGATTCCGAGTGTTGCGGCTTTGGAAAGGGTGAAAGCGGAACACCCGAGGGCTCCCCCCTCGCGGGCGGCCCACCCGCCATCGCCATCGGCCGCACCGCCCCGCTGGCGATGCAGGGGCAGAAGGTGATGCCGGTCTCCTTTGAATCGGCGGAACTCTTCAAGTGGTCCGCCCAGGAAATGAACGCCTCGCTGCGGCAGGGGTACAACACGCTCAACAGACGAGAAACTCGCGCCGGCAGCAACCCCAACAGAGAAACCAACGCCGACTTCCTCGTGCGCACGGCCCTTGACGCGCAGGTTTCGAGCGACATGATCCGCAAGGCGGTGGGCCAGCGGCCGCTGGTGCAATACCCCGGGAGCGAACTGGCCCGTCAGTTGTCCATGGTGGGTCTGATGATCCGCGCCGGGCTCAAGACGCGGGTGTATTACGTCACGCACGGCGGCTTCGACACCCACGCCGGGCAGGGCGGCGCACAGGGCCGGCACGGGCAACTGCTCTCGCAGTTCGGCGCGGCTGTCAGAGCCTTCTACAACGATCTCAAAGCCCAGGGCAACGACGGACGCGTGCTGACGGTTTCTTTCTCGGAGTTCGGCCGGCGTGTCGCGCAGAACGCCAGCGGCGGAACCGACCACGGCACCGCGGCGCCGATGATGCTCTTTGGGCCCATGGTCGCCGCCGGTGTCATCGGCGATCACCCATCCCTGCGCGACCTCGACGACGGCGACCTGAAGCACCGCATCGACTTCCGCGGCGTGTACGCGGGCGTGCTCGAAGGCTGGATGAAAGCCGACAGCGCCAAGGTGCTCGGGCAATCGTTCCGGCAGGTTGGCGTGCTGGCCGCGAAATCCACCGGCGGCGGCGCGAGGTAGCCCGGGGTTGTCAACTCTTCGCAGCGCGGCAACGGTCGCGGGCCCGGACCAGTTCATCGCATCGCGCAGGGTCGATGTCGTGTCGCCAGTCGCCGCCGTGTTTGATGGCCGAGCCGACGATGAGCATGTCAGCCTCGGCAAACCGCGCGATGTTGGCCGGCATGATGCCCGACCCCACCGCCACCGGCAGCCCGGTCGCTGATTTCACGGCGGCGAGGTCTGCCGCAGATGCCTCCTGGCCGGTCGATTGGCCGGTCACGATCAGGCCGTCGGCCCCGAAAAACTCCGCGGCGTGCGCGGCATCGGCGATCGAGACATCGGCGGTGATGGCGTGGGCGGCGTGTTTCTTTTTGATGTCGGCAAAGACCGCGATGTGTTCGCAGCCGAGGTTTGCACGCTCTCGCAGCAGCGGGCCGGCGGCCGCTGGCCCGAGCAGTCCTTCGTCCGCGACGTGGGAGAAGACGAAGTTTTCACAGCGGATGAAATGAGCCCCTGTTGCCAGCGCTACCGCCAGGGCCTCGCGCTCGCCGCAGGCCAGCACCTGCACCCCCAGCGGCAGGCCGGGCGCTGCTTCACGCACACGCAGCGCGGCGGCGGTCATCGCCGCGACGGTGCACGGCGGGTGCGGCGAGAGAACGTACGGCACGTCGTGCATGTTCTCGATGAGCAGGGCATCAAACCCCGCGCCGGCGAGGATGGCCGCCTGGGAGGCGGCGTGTTCGCAGATGTCTTGCACCGAGTGTGCCGCGCGGGGCGAGCCGGGCAGGGCGTGCAGGTGCACCATGCCCACGAGCGCCGGGCCGCGTGAGGCCCTGCGGAGAAATGGGGGAAGGTTCGCGTGCATCGGGTGGAATCCTTGGAGCGTGCTGTCACCTGTTGGCCCGGCATGGTACCACACGGCGGCACGAGCGAGGTATGCTTGCCCGTGATGACTCACCTTCTGAGCGTGCTGTGTCTCCTGTCGCTGCTGTGTGCCGCCCTGGCGCAGGGGGCACGCGCCCCGGTGTCGCCGGCGAGCATCGAGTATGAAATCTCGCTGCGGGATAGTTCACGGCAGATCGTGCACGTCGCCCTGACGCTGCGTGGGTGGCAAGGCCCAGACCTCGAAGTGCACATGCCGGTGTGGCGGCCGGGCAGGTATGAAGTGCTCGACCTGGCGGGGGGTGTGCGCCGGCTCATCGCCACGGATGCACAGACCGGGGAAACACTGGAGGCCGACAAGTTTGCCAAGTCGTCATGGCGCATCGCAACGCGCGGGGCAACGTCGGTGCGTGTGGAGTACGCGGTGTACTGCAACGGGCTCATGAACCGAACGAGGCACGCGGACGACACGCACGCGTTTCTGAGCGGGGCCGGGGTCTTTCTCTTTGTTGACTCTCTGCGGCATGCGCCGCTGCGTGTGAGGCTGATCGATGCGCCGCCTCACTGGCGGGTTGCCACGGGCCTGGCGAGCGTGGGCGGCGACCCGATGCTGCTGGAAGCCCCCGATTATGACACCCTCGTCGACTCGCCCATCGAAGTGGGCGAACTCGACGTTCGAACCTTCAGCGTGGATGGGGTCGCGTACGAGGTCGCGCTGTGGGGACGCACGGAAGCGGTGCCGGCGTCGTTCGTCGACGACCTGGCCAGGATTTCACGCGTGCAGCACGACCTCTTCGGTGGGTTTCCCTACGACCGGTACGTGTATATCACGCACGTGGCGCCGGGGCTGCGCGGGGGAACCGAGCACCTGAACTCCACCATCATCCAGACAACCCCCACGGGGTACAGCGACCCGGCGGGGTACCGCAACATCCTTGCGCTGGCCAGCCATGAACTGTTCCACACATGGAACGTGAAGCAGTTCAGGCCCAAGGGCCTCAAGCCCTACGACTACATGCGTGAGAACTACACCGAACTGCTGTGGATCGCCGAGGGCACGACCAGTTACTACGACGAACTGCTGTGCGCCCGCGCCGGGGTGTGGCAGGTGCGGCACTACCTCGAATCGCTTCAGAAGGTGATCAACGCCGAGCGGGCCAGGCCCGGCGGTTCGGTGCAGAGCGTGGCGGAGGCCAGTTTCGATGCGTGGGTGAAGTTCAACCGCCCCACGCCCGACGGCGTGAACACCACCGTCTCGTTCTACACCAAGGGCGCACTGGTCTCATTGGTGCTGGATGCTTCGATCCGTGAGACATCCGGTCACACGAAGAGCCTCGACGACCTGATGAGGGTTCTGAACCAGCGGTACCCGCTCGAAGGGCCCGGCTACACCACCGCGGACGTGCTGGAAATCTTGCGGGAACTGACTTCCAACGACTATACCGACTTCTTCAGGCGGTATGTGCGCGGCACAGAACCCTTGCCGTTCGAATCGGCCCTTGCTGTCCTCGGGCTTGAACTTGCGCCCAGCGGGGGGGATGGTGAAGCATACCTGGGCATCGATACACGCGATGCGGATGGCGGCGCGGCGGTCTCGGCGGTTCGTGAAGATGGGCCTGGCTTCGCCGCGGGCCTGCTCGCCGATGACGTCATCGTGGCGATCGATGGACAGCGCGTGCGTGCGGCCGACTTTGCCGCACGAACAAAGAAACTCAAGCCGGGGCAGCAGATCCGCCTGGCCTTCTTCAGGCGTGATGCGCTGCGCGACGTGACACTGACCGTGCTCGAACGGCCGGTACGCGATTTGACCCTGCGGCGCGTGAAGAACCCAAGCCCCGCGCAGCGCGCCGCGTATGAATCGTGGATCGGTCAGCGATGGCCGGGGGCAGCGACCGATGGGCCCGGGGCCGACGAGAACGACACGACCACCCCCGGCGAATAACGCCCGGCTGGCTGGCGGTCCGTTTCAGGCTTTCACGACCCGGGCTCGCACACCCGACACTTTGGCCATGGCGTCGCGGGTATCGACGATGAGCCCCGCTGCGGATGCAACCAGCGGCCAGTTGATCGCGTCGTGGTCGGTGATGATCAGCACGCAATCGGCCGACCGCAGCGCATCCTCGGTGAGTTCCACCCCGGCCAGGTCGATGCGGTAGTGCCGCATGGAGGGGAATCGCGCCACGTGCGGA
This sequence comes from Phycisphaeraceae bacterium, assembly GCA_019636615.1. Classification (GTDB taxonomy): domain Bacteria; phylum Planctomycetota; class Phycisphaerae; order Phycisphaerales; family UBA1924; genus UBA2402. Next base: position 867,010 of record JAHBXF010000002.1, read on the forward strand.
TCGTGGTAACTCACGATCGCACCGCGTTCGCGAAGCAGGGTGATCACCTCGGCGGCCGGGGTTTCGCGGATGTCATCCACGTTGGGTTTGTACGCGATTCCCAGCACCAGCACGCGAGACCCGTTCATCGGTTTGCGGTCTTGATTGAGCGCGTGCGCGACTCGATCGACCACATACCGGGGCATCTGGTGGTTGATCTCGCCCGCGAGTTCGATAAACCGGGTGACATGCCCAAACTCGCGGGCCTTGTACGAGAGGTAGTAGGGATCGATCGGGATGCAATGCCCGCCCAGGCCGGGCCCCGGGTAGAAAGGCTGATAGCCGAAGGGCTTTGTGGCCGCGGCACGGATGACCTGCCAGATGTCGATGCCCATGTCGTGCAGCACCGGCTTGAGTTCGTTGACGAGGGCGATGTTGACGGCCCTGTAGATATTCTCGAGAAGTTTGGCGGCCTCGGCGACTTCGGCGCTCTGTGTCTCAATGACCTGCGCCACGGCCGCGGAATAGAGCGCCACACCCAGCCGCGTGCTGAAAGCGTCTACGCCGCCGACAAGCCTTGGCGTGTTCGCGGTGTGGAAGTCTCGCCGGCCCGGGTCTTCACGCTCTGGGCTGAAAACGAGGAAAAAATCTTCGCCCACGCGCCGGCCGTTCTGCGCCAGGATGGGGCCGCAAACCCCCCGTGTGGTGCCGGGGTAACTCGTGGATTCGAGCGAGACAAGAACGCCGGGCTTCATCACCCGTGAAACCATCTGCGCCGAGCGCTCGACGTACGTCAGGTCGGGTTGTTGATGATCGTCCAGAGGGGTGGGCACGCACAGAATGACGGCGTCTGCAACCGCCAGATCCGCCTCGTTGAAGGTCGGGGTGAATCGCCCGGAATCACGCAGTTGGATCGCAAGATCGGCCCCAAGATGCTTGAGATACGGGGTCCCATCGTTGAGCATCCGCACCTTTTCGGGGTCGATGTCAAACCCGATGACCCTGAACCCCGCCCCCACCATGGCGCGGGCCAGCGGCAGGCCAACATACCCAAGACCCACGACCGCGACGCGGGCTTCTCGCCGGTCGATCGCCCCCAACAGGTTCTGTGCGGCCTGGTTCATCGTGTCGTGTGCTTTCCGCCTGATCGGTTCTTCGATGTCACCCCGGCCGCCCGAGGGCCGCGTTTGATGAGGATACCCGCGCTCCGGGCCGGGGCACACCCTACGCTCGCGCGAGATGTCCGCCCGACCAGACACGTTCACGATCGCCGGCACGCTCATGGTACCGCACGGGGCCGAGGGGGTAAGGCTCGTTGAGGGGACGCTCTTCGTGCGCGAGGGCAGAGTTGAAGGGATGCGAGAAGGCCCCCCGGCCGCCGCGCCCGACATGGGCGGGGAGGGGTGGCTGGTGCTGCCGGGGCTGGCGGATTGCCACCTGCACCTGCCTCAGTTTGATTCGATCGGCGCCGACGGGCTGGAACTGCTCGACTGGCTCGAAAGTGTGATCTTTCCCGCCGAGATGCGCTGGGCAGACACCGATTTCGCACGCGAGATGTCGTTGAAGGCCGCGCGTGAACTCCTTTCCTTCGGCACCACCGCGGTCGGGGCGTACGCGACCGTGCACCACGAGGGCACCCAGGCGGCCATCGATGCGCTCGCTTCGCTCGGCATGCGGGGTGTTGTGGGCCAGGTCTTGATGGATCAGAACGCACCCGGGGATCTTCTTGTTCCGGCCAGTGCCGCGCTCAGCCAGGCGATGGCGCTGCGGGGCTGCGGCGGCATGATGCCCGCGGTCACGCCGCGCTTCGCGGTCTCGTGCTCTGAGAAACTCCTCAGGGGCGCGGGCGAACTGGCTGCCAAGACAGGGTGGATGATCCAGACTCACCTCGCAGAGACGGAACGTGAATGCGAGTATGTTCGCACCATCCACGGCGCGGCGTATGTCGAGGTGTACCGGGCAGCCGGCCTGCTCACGCCGGCGACGCTGCTGGGGCACGGAATCCACCTCGATGAGCGTGACCTGTCAACACTCGCCACTTGCGTGGCCGGTATCGCGCACTGCCCCACGGCAAACACCTTCCTGAGCGCGGGGGAGTTCCGGCTGGCCGCGACGCTGCACGCGGGTGTTGGCGTGTGCGTGGGCAGCGACGTGGGGGCAGGGCCAGACCGCAGCATGGTGCGTGTGGCCAGGGCGATGCTGGAGACAGCCAAGCGCGTTGCGCTCAAGGACGCAAGCGCCCCACCCACTGCTTCGTGGTGCTGGTGGCGGATCACCGGGGGGAATGCCGCGGCACTCGGCATCGCCCAGGGCGGCACTCTGGAGGCCGGGGCCCCGGCCGATCTGGTGCTTGTCCGGCCGACGACCGACGCGTGGTCGCGAGCGGCCGACCCGCTGAGCGCCCTGCTCTACTCGTGGGATGACCGATGGATCAAGGCGACATTGACAGGGGGGCGAAGGGTGTTTGAGGCGTGAAACCCGCGGCGGGCGGTGGAAGCCAGAATCCCGTGGCGGGGCTTCCATCCGGGGCGCAGGTGAGTTATCCTGTCGGCTTGGCATCAGAAGGGGTCGGTGTTCAGACCCCGCACCGCGCACTCGCGCACAGGAAGCAGGAATGAGCGAACAGGCGTCGTCGTCTTCGGGCCAGCCCATTCAACCCCAGTGGACAGAAGGGCGAACGCTCTTCGGGCACCCCATCGGTCTCTTCCTGCTCTTTCTCGTGGAGATGTGGGAGCGGTTCAGTTACTACGGCATGCGTGCGCTGCTGGTGCTCTATCTCATCCGCCCTCTGTCGGGGGATGAGAACGGCTTCAACCCCGGGCGGGGCTGGTCACGCGAGGATGCATCCATCCTGTACGGCTGGTACACCGGTCTGGCGTACCTCTTCCCGGTGATCGGCGGCATCATCGCCGACAAGATGATCGGCACGCACCGCTCGATGGTCGTGGGCGGGGTGCTGATCACGCTCGGGCACATCGTGCTGGCCGTGAGCGGCATCGGCGACATGGCGCACAACGAAGTGGGCATGACCATCTTCGTGAGCGGTCTGGCGCTGATCGTTCTTGGAACGGGCCACTTCAAGCCCAGCGTTTCAGTGATGGTCGGGCAGTTGTACCCGCCGGGCGATCCGCGGCGTGACGGCGCGTTCAGCATCTTTTACATGGGCATCAACGTCGGGGCCTTCATCTGCGCGTTCATCTGCGGCACGCTGGGCGAGAAGGTCGGCTGGCACTGGGGCTTTGGTTCGGCCGCGGTTGGCATGATCCTGGGCTTGCTTCTCTACATCTTCGGCAGGCCGCTCTATCTCAAAGGCATCGGCATGCCCCCGGCGGGGCGAGCAGGACTCGGTCTTTCGACGGCGTTCATGATCGGCAGTTGCATCATCGCGGCGGTCTTCGCGCTGCTCTACCACAACAACGCGCTGGGCGTCGTGAACTCGTACATCACACCGAAGTTCACCGCGGTCGTGGCGGGCATCGTGCTCGTTGGTGCGGTGTGGTTCGTGGCGATCCAGCGTCCGGCCGACCGGGGGCCGGTGGTTTCGATCTTCATCTTCATGATGTTCAACGCGTTCTTCTGGATCGCCTTCGAGCAGGCTGGTTCGAGCATCAATATCTTCACCGAGCGCAATACCGACCGCATGATCGGGTCGTTCGAGGTGCCCGCGACGTGGTTCCAGTCGGTGAATCCGCTGATCGTCATTCTGTTCGCGCCGGTCTTCGGCTTCCTGTGGACCGCCCTGGGACGCAAGAAACTCAACCCGAGCCAGCCCGTGAAGATTGGCCTGGGGCTGCTTTTCCTTGGCTTTGGCTACCTCTTCATGACATGGGCCGGCGTGTCGGCCAAAGAGGGCGCCAAGGCCGGCATGCTCCTGATCTTCCTTACCTATTTCTGGCACACCATCGGTGAACTCTGTCTTTCACCCACCGGTCTCTCGTACGTGACCAAGGTGGCTCCCAAAACCTTCGTCTCGCTGCTCATGGGCATCTGGTTTGTGTCTTCGTTCATCGCCAACCTCGGCGGCGGGCTCGTCGCGGCTCAGGTCGAGAAGATCGAGCGTGGCGAACTGAAGACGCCCTGGAGTCTGGGTGGCCAGGCGGACTTCTTCTTCCTCTTCGTGGTGACCTCTGTGGGCGCGGGGCTCCTGATTCTCGTCTTCACCCCCTTGCTCAAGAAACTCATCCGCGGGCGCGAGGAGGGTATCGATCCGGAGGCGACCTGACGGCCTGAGTGCCACAGCAAGATGTTCGGCTCACACCTCTCCATCGCCGGCTCGATGGTGAACGCCCTGCACGAGGCACGGGCCCTCGGTCTGGACACCGTGCAGGTCTTCACCAAGAACCAGCAGCAATGGAACGTCAAACCCCTCGATGATGCGGTGCGGCAAGAGTGGCTCGCCGAACTCACCAGCCTCGGCTGGCATGGGAGAACCGTCAGCCACGCCTCGTACCTCATCAACCTCGCCAGCCACGACGATGCGCTGTGGGCAAAGAGCGTTGACCTGATGCAGGTGGAGATCGAGCGGTGCGAAGCGCTGGGCATCGCGTTCCTCGTCCATCACCCCGGCTCGTTCGTGGGCTGGACCCTGGATGAAGGTCTTGAACGGATCGCTGACGCGTACCGAGAACTCTTCATCCGCACTCGGGGCTTCGCGACCGTGCTGTGCCTCGAGGGCACCGCCGGGGCCGGCAGCCAGATCGGGGGGCCTTTCGAGCATCTGGCCTCGCTGCGGCGGTTGATCTGCGATCGCGTGAAAGAGCCGGGGCGTGTGGGCGTGTGCCTCGACACGTGCCACATGCACGCGGCGGGGTACGACCTTTCCACCCGCGAACTGGCCGAGGAAGCGTTCGACACCTTCTCGCGCGTCGTAGGCATGGAACACCTGCGTGTGATGCACCTGAACGACTCGAAGGGCAAGGTCGGCAGCCACCTCGATCGTCACGAGCACATCGGCCAGGGATGGGTCGGCGGCGGCGCCAAAGCCCATGCCGGCGAGGGCACATTCTCGCAGGCCGCGCTGCGGGCGAGCGGCTTTGCCGCGGTCATCAACCACCCCCATATCCAGAGCATCCCCAAGATACTCGAAACCCCCAAAGGCACCTCGCCGGACGGGCGGGCCTGGGACAGCGTGAATCTCGAACGCCTGCGAGGATTGATCAGCGCTGCGCCGGGAAGCCTCGCGACGCCCTCACCCGCGGGCATCGCCTCAACGGCACACTCCGGGCAATCAAAGGCCCGGCCGATCGCCAAGGGCAAGAAAAAGCCGCAGACACAGGCGCGCCGCAAACCCGGGCAACAATCCGTGAAGTCCGGCCGCACGGGCAGCAAGGCCCGCGAATAATCCGGGTGCATGAAGACCCGACTCCTGTGGACAACATTAACGATCGCGCTGAGCGCCAACGTCGTCGGCTGTCAGATCTTTGACCGGCCCCGGCAGAAGCCTCAGGCCGCTCAACCAGCAGGCCCTGCGCAGATGTCCCCGGAGACCACCGGCAGGCCCCCAGCGATCACGCCCGGCGGACGGGCCACGAGGGGGAATGACGCCGGGCAGGCCAACGTGGCCCGCGGGCAGGAGTTGTCGTCGCAAGGCCAGTACGAAGCCGCGCTGCGCGAGTTTGAGCGCGCGATCGAGAGCAATCCTCGCCTCACGGTGGCGTATCTCGGCGCGGGCGATATCTACCGTCAGCGTGGCGACTACGACTCGGCCGAGAAGCGATACGCCAAAGCGGCCGAGATCGAGCCACGCAACTTTGATGCGCAGTACCTCCACGGCCTCACGCTGCAGTTGCTCAACCGCGTGAGCGAGGCCATCCGCGCGTATCTGCGGGCGCTCTCGATCAGCCCCGACGACTTCAACGCCAACCTGAACCTGGCGACGGCCTATCTGCAGGTGGGCGAGCCGGGCGAGGCGCTGGCCTATGGGCGGCGGGCGGTGCAGATTGATGGGCGGAGCGCCCCGGCGAGGACCAACCTCGGTGCTATCTACGCCGCGATGAACCGCCATGAAGAAGCCGTGGTTGAATATCAACAGGCCGCGGAACTGGCGGAACTCTCGGCGCCCCTTCTTCTCAACCTCGCCGACAGCCTGGGCAAAACGGGGCGGTTCACCGAGATGGTGAACACCCTGCAACAACTGATCAGGACCGAACCCACCGCCGTCGCGCACGAGCGGCTCGGGTCGGGGCTGTTCCGTCTGCGGCAATACCCCGACGCGCTGGCGGCTTTCAGGAAGTCGCTCGAGATCGACCCGAACCACTACCCGGCCCTCAACGGCGTGGGTGTGTGCCTGCTCAACCAATGGGTGTGGAGCCAGGAGAAAGACACCGCCGCGCGCGACGAGGCGATCCGCTCGCTCCGCAGAAGCGTGCAACTCGAGCCACAGCAACCCAAGATCATCGAACTCCTCGGCCGCTACCGCTGAGCAATGCCGCACCCACACACGGACACCCATGCCCGATCCGAAACTTCTCGAAGCCTTCCCGACGCCCACCGACACGCCCTTCGTGATCGAGCACGTCGCCGACGAGTTCACCTCGGTCTGCCCCAAGACCGGCCACCCGGACTTCGGCGTGATCACCGTGCGTTTCGAGCCACGCCCCGCCTCGGCCGGCGGCACGTGTGTCGAACTCAAAAGCCTGAAACTCTACTTCCAGTCATTCCGGCAGGAAGGCATCTACTACGAAGCGGTGACCAACCGCATCCGGGATGATCTCGCGGCCCTCATGGACCCCGCGTGGCTTCTCGTCCGCACCGAGTGGCGAGGGCGCGGCGGAATCCGCTCGGTCATCCGCGCGGCGCGCGGGCCGGTGCCCGGCGCATGGGCTGTATGACCAACCCTGCACCATGGCGCGCCCGCGCCGGACTTGCTATCCTTTGAAAACAAGCGTGGCGGGCATTCGTTCCCGCCGCCTCGTGGGGCACATCCAGAAAGAGCCTTCATGTCAAGCACGATCAACGGGCGCTCAGGCGCTTCATCAGGCACTTCCGCCGGTTCACGCAAGTTCATCGCCGAGATGACCGCCAGCGAGCGTGTGACGGGGCTCTTCTCCATCTCGAACGCGCAGTTGGGCCGTACGCGGCAGGACAAGCCCTTCCTGAAGTGCATCGTCGGCGACCGAACCGGCGAACTGCCCGCTCGCATGTGGTCGATCGATGAATCCACGTTCCGCGCGCTGCCGACAGACGGCTTCGCCGTGATCGAAGGGGAGACCCAGCCGTACCAGGGCGAACTGCAGTTGATCATCCACACGATCAACCCCGCAGACCCAACCACCGAGGAGATGCGCGATCTCCTGCCGTGCGCAAAGCGCCCGGCCGACGAGATGTTCGCCGAGTTGCTCACGCTGCTCGACACCGTGCAACACCCGGCGATGAAGGCGCTCGTGGCCCTCTACCTCGAAGACAAGTTCCTCATGGACGCGTTCAAGCAGGCCCCCGCCGCCAAGAGCATGCACCACGCCTATCTCGGCGGCCTGCTCGAGCACACGCTGACACTCGTTCAACTCGCCAACCTTGTCTGCCCTCTCTACCCGAAGATCAACCGCGACATCGTGGTGGTCGGCCTCTTCCTGCATGATCTGGGCAAAACCCGCGAACTGGTCTACGACAGGGCCTTCGGCTACTCCGATCGCGGCGAACTCATCGGCCACCTGGTGGAGGGCGCCATCATGCTCCACGACAAGAGCCACCAACTGATGCGAGAGCGTGGTGTGCGGCTTCCCCCCGGGGCCCTCACCGTGCTCCAGCACATCATCATTTCCCACCACGGCGTGCCCGAGTTCGGCGCGGCCAAGGTTCCCGCGACGCCCGAGGCGCTCCTTGTCGCCCAACTCGACAACCTTGACGCTAAAACCACGATGGCGCTCGCCGCGGCCAGGCCCGACAGGGCCAGCGCCTTCGCCAGCGGCGGCAACTTCACCGAGCGCAACTGGGCCCTGGATACCAAACTCTTCCGCCCCGACGTCCTGGCAGAAAAACCCGCCGGAGCCTGACGGCGCGACGAACCGGCCCACCCTCCGCCCCACTACAGTTGAGTGTGAGCGAAGAGTCGGCCATCCAGGTGAACTTCGGCAGGGCTCTCCCGCTCTTCCCGCTGGATGCGCCCGTGCTGCTGCCGCAGCAGGTGCTGCCCCTGCACATCTTTGAGCCACGCTATCGGCAGATGATCGAACACGCGCTGGACAGCGCGGGACAGATCGCCATGGCGGTTTTCGCCGGCGATGCGTGGAAGGCGCAGTACCACGGCCGCCCGCCGCTGCGCAAGGCGGTTTGCGTCGGGCACATCCTGCAGCACGAACGGCTTCACGACGGCCGGTACAACGTGCTTCTCCAGGGCGTCTGCCGCGCTCGAATCGTGCGGGAGTTATCCCCTGACGAACTCGACGGCAAGTTGTACCGGGCTGCGCAGATGGAGCCTGTGGGGCTTGAGCCATCCGATCCCGAGGCCCTCGGCCGCGCGAGACAGCGGATCGGTGAAATGCTCTCTGAGGCACCGCTGAACAGGCTGACCGTCGCCGAGCCGATCCTGGAATGGATCAACAACGACGACATCCCCGCGGGTGCATTGCTGGAACTGGTTTCTTTCGCGGTGGTGAACGAGCCCCTGTTGAAGTACCGCCTGCTCGCCGAGGGCAACGCTCAGACCCGGGCGCAGATCATTCTGGGCGAGTTGTCGCACCTGACGCGGCTCGCCAGACTGGCCGCGGCGCAGCACCCCGAAGATTGGCCGAAGGGATGCAGTTGGAACTGACGCCCGATAACTACTTCGTGACGCCGTCGCTGTTTCGGAAAACCGAAGAAACGGGAACACGCCGCAAGTTAGTGCGTCTTATACTTTGCGGCACCGTAGCCCGGGCCCCGTTCGCCCGATGACCCAGTGCCCAGGAGAACTGTCATGCGAACTTCGACCACTCGCGGCCACTCACCCTCACCCCTGATCTCCCGTGGCCTGCTCCCTCTGCTCGCGGCGGGGATTTTCTCTTTCGCCGCCACCGGCTGCAACAACGCTGTTCAGGGCGGAGCCAGCGGCGCGGCCCTGGGCGCGCTGGCGGGCATGGGCCTGGGCAGCCTCTCGGGCAATATGGGCAAGGGCGCCGCAGCGGGCGCGATCATCGGCGGCCTTGGCGGCGCCATTCTGGGCGACCAGAACCGTCGCAACGCCGGCCACTGAACAACGTCTGTGGCCACTTCTCCCGGCGCATCGCTTGGGGCCTCACCCCCTGCCGCGTGCTGCCAGCCATGCGCTGACCTTCCTCCACCCCTGTCATTCAGGTGGAGTGGTCGTTCATGATGTGGTCTTCGCCGTGAGCGTTGGCGAGCACCCAAGCCGCGGCCGGGCTGATTGACTTTTCAGCGGCATAGGCCCGCAGTATTCTCGCCTGCTCCGGGTCGCACCGGCCCCGGCTGAGGATCAGTTTCCATGCCGCCTCGCTCGGATGTTGCGCACTCGAGGTTCGCTGGCGAAGATGCCGGCATACCACCAGGAGCGAGAGAACGATCGCGAGCACCAGCGCGGCGGCTTCCCCGAGGGAGAACCCTCCCTCGCTGCCCGGGGCGGGTTCACCCTGAGCAGATGCGCCCACGAGTTCTACCGGGGTCAAGGGTCGATCGATCTGAGCGTTCATGCCACGGCCTTTGCGAAAGGGCCCGCAGAGGCGAGCGCGGCACGTTGGGAGTCTCCTCCGCCCGCTTGATGCACCCCCACCATGATCGCAGCCTGAATGGCCGAGGCGATGCGCGCACGCGGCGCGGGGTGCGACTCTTCGCGGATGGCGTCGATCAGCGAGTTGTACACCGTCACCGCGAGTTTGGGCTCTTTGACGCCCGAGATTGACAGAAGCCGCTCTGCAACCCATCCGCCCGCGGCCCGTGCATACAGGCTCGGTGATGCGAGCAGCGCGCCAAGTTCATCGAGCCGGCGACGCTGATCGAAGCCCGCCGCCAACCCCACCCGGATGAGATTGGCTCGCACCCTGTGCGACGGGTCTTCGCGGAGGCTGATCAAGAGTGGCCAAGCCTCGTTCCAACGCACCGAGCGTCGGCCGGCAGCCTCGACCGCGTTGGCTCGCACGCGCGGCTCGCTGTGCGAGAGGGCCGCCGAAATGGCGCTCCGGGTTTGTATGCCGGGAAGAGATCCCAACGCGCTGACCGCGATGGCCACGGCACGAGGGTTGACGCTGCCATGCACCACCTGACAGAGTTCTTCGATACACTGCGCCGCCTTGCCAGACCTCTTGATCGCCAGCAGTAATTCGCACGGGTCCGGAGTCGTCACAACCTGTCGGCGGGCTTCTTCGAGCCCGCCTGAAGACTGAATGCGCCTGATGAATCTGCCGGTCTCGAGGATGCTGCCGGGCACGCAGAGGCCGAGTTCCCGCCGCGCTGCGTGACGAACATCATCATGGCAGATGTTTGCGAGGCGGCGCAGTTCATCCGTGCGGTGCGGCGACATGGCCGCTCTGGCGGGGTGCAACGCACCGGCCGCGGACCAGCGGAGGTACGCCGCCCGCGAAACCCTGGGCGAGGGATCAAAGAGCGACTCGCGGGCCGGGGATGGGTCGCGGACGGCGAGTGCCAGCCTTACCTCCTCGAGCGTGTGGGTCGCCAGGTCTGCGCGAACCTTCGCGGCATGCCCCGCGGCCACCCCTCCGGGAGAGATCTGCATCGCGAGCGCCCTGCCTTGCTGAGCGTCAAGCGATGCGACCTCGGCCGGCGTCGGCAGCGCCCACGGCGCCTGCGCAACTACGCGGCCGCGCTGTTTGGGAATGCCGCGTGATGTGCCCTTGCTCAGCGCGGCGGCTCGGAGAGGCCGCAGGCACAGGTGCCAGCGTGAGAGCGACGCGTGCAACGCCCCCGGGCTTCTCGCCGTTGAAAGCCGGTGGATCGCGGCGGCGCTGTATCGCTCGCTGGCGAGCCACTGCACGGCGCGGCACGCGAAGAAATCACATCGCGCTGATCGCAGCGAGACTCTCGCCGCGGCCAACGCCTCATCGTCGAGCGAGTCCAGCCAATCACGCACCGGTCGCGTGTGATCCTGCACAGCGTGAGCAAACTCGCCGGCGCCGAGCAAGGCTCGGGCGCTGAGGATGGCGCCCGAGAGCGTGCCGCGGCTTCGATGAACGCCGAAGTTGGCGGCCGCGTCGAGAAGCACTCCCGCTGCTTCATCGAGTTGCTCGGGTGTGCAGCCGAAGGTGGCGTTCGTCAGGCCGCTCGCCGCGAGGGAGACCCGGGCCAGACGCCGCTCAGCGGTTGACACCACTTCTGGATCAGGGTCTGCCAGCAGCAGGGCCGAGTGCTCCGCGCCGCAGAGGGGAGAGATGAAGGCCGCGACATCGGCCCCGAGCATGCGCCGCCGAGGGTCAGGTGAGAGTCGCTCGTGACCGCACCGCGTGATCAGTTTGTCTTGCAGGAGCGCCACGAGCGCGTGCCGCTGATCGTGCGGAATCTGCCTCCAGGACTCGAACACCACACCGGCCGCTAGATCGAGTGATTCTGCCGTGCGTTTGAATGCACGCGCGCGGAGTATGGGCACCGACCAAAGCCCGCGCGACCAACGCGACGGCCGCGCGATGGCCGCGCCCGAAAGCGTGATGTCTTGAACACACCCGATCAGGTGATTCGCGATGCTGCGCGCCGTGGTGGTGTCGGCGTGCGCAAGCGCCTCGCCAAGAACGTGCAGGGCAACACGTGCCGGCAGTCGGCGGAGCAGGTCGAGCGGGGAATGGCCGGGTTCAGATGTCACTCGTCGAAGAAGAGGATCGGTCTTTGGGCCCCAGCCGTGTGGAAGGTTGGGGTCTGCGATGTCGACCCGGACCGGGCACCGGGCAGGCGAGTTATCGGAACACTCGGCACGGCTTTGGCGCGCCTGGAACTGGCGATCGCGCCTTTCTTGTACGAGTCTCATGGATCGCGATCATGCCTACTCGTACCGCAGCAAGAAACACCTATCGCCTGCTCCTGATTCATGGCGGGAGCGAACTGGTCTGGCTCGCCCCCCCGGCTCGGCGGTGGAGCCAATCACAGTTTGGATACACCCTGATTGTGCAGGTTGCGAAGGGACTCCACGCGTTCACGCTCTACCACGGCGACACCGAGGTATCCGAGGTTCTCTGTCACCCAGGGGTCGCCAGTCTGAACTCTGCCGCTGCTTGCGCGATCACGCCCCGTAACGAACCGGACTCGGTACCGCCGTTGTATTTGGGTGGCGTACGGGTTCACGCCAACCTCGAATCGGAGTCGTTGAGCCCCCATGAATACAGCGAAACCTTCGCGGACCTGATGTCACACGGTGAATCACACCGGGCTCAGATCGCGGCATGGCGCGACTGCCACGGCAAGAACGCCAGCATGGTGTTCGTGCGAATACTGCGTCGCGAAGTGCAGGCCGAGGGGTATCACCTCAATGCGTCATCCGGGATTGTGATTCGCACGCAAACAAACTACGCCCTCGCGTGAGCCTGCATGGTCTGGGCATCCGGTCTGAGCCCACAGGCCCCGGCGCGTACCATTCCCCCCTTCCGGGGCGGGCGATGCGCACTGCTGTCGTGCCACGGGCGGATCGAGAGCCATGCGGGCGCATGCCGCGCGGGGCTTTCGGGGGTCCGAGTCTGTCTCTCGGGCCCTGCCGAACACCGAGTAGCACGGCCCCGACGCAGGCCGATGAGCGGCTGTGCAGGGGAAGAGTCAGACCATGAGTCAAGAGAACACGCCAGTATCGACGACCTCGACGGAACCCCCCCGCGATGCGGAAAAGAGCCGGTACCGGTCCACGCTGAACCTGCCCAAGACCGCCTTTCCGATGAAAGCGAACCTGGTGCAGAACGAGCCGGCAAGCATGAAGCGCTGGCAGAAGATCGGCGTGTATGAGAAACTGCGCAGCGCCCGCCGGGGGCGAGAGCGGTTCGTCTTCCATGACGGCCCTCCCTACGCCAACGGCTCGATCCACCTCGGGCACCTCTTCAACAAGTGTCTCAAGGACTTCGTGGTGCGGTCACGGTCGATGATGGGCTTTGACGTGCCGTACGTGCCGGGCTGGGACTGCCACGGACTGCCGATCGAGCACAAGGTGATGACCGAACTGGTCGAGGCCGGCAAGCACGAGAAACTCAAGACGCTCGACCCCTGGACGAGGCGCGCCGCGGTTCGTCGCGAGTGCCAGAAGCACGCCGAAAAGTACATCAAGCACCAGGCGGGGCAGATGCAGCGGCTGCTGACCGTCGCCGACTACGCCAACCCGTACCTGACGATGGCCCCCGCGTTTGAAGGCGCCACGCTGAACGTGCTCGCCATCCTCCTCGAACGCGGTCTTGTTTATCGCGCGCTCAAGCCTGTGCACTGGTCGATCGCGAACGAAACCGCGCTGGCCGAGGCGGAACTTGAGTACTACGACCGCGAGGACCACTCGGTGTACGTCGATTTTGAAGCCGCCGACGCGCACGCTGTCTACGACGCCTTCGGTCTGCCCCCCGAATCCGATGACGACGAGGAAGACGAGAGCGACACGGAAGAAGAATCGACCACGCTTCCCAGGCCCGGCGTCCGCCCGAACCAGCGCCCGTGCTTCATGATCTGGACAACGACGCCTTGGACACTGCCCGCCAACGTCGCCATCGCGGTGAACCCCAAGTTCGAGTACGCGCTGGCATGGATCGATGGAAACGTGACGGTGCTTGCGGCCGATGCGGTGGAACGTGTGGCCACGCGGGCCGGCAGCGAGCGGTTTGTTGAAATCGCCCGAGCACCGGGGCGAAACCTGTTAGGCCTTGCATACCGGCACCCGTTCGTCGACCCGGCACGCGGCGAGGGAGCCGCGGCCCTGATCACAGGCGACGCCCCGCACAGCACGGGTCAGCCGCGCCAGTTCTTTGTCGTGGGCGCCGAGTATGTGACGCTCGAGGACGGCACCGGGCTTGTGCACACGGCGCCCGGGCACGGCGAAGAAGACTACACGACCGGCCTTCGCGAAGGGCTGCCTGTGTATTGCCCGGTTCGCGCCGACGGCTCGTACGACGACTCGGTGCCCGCGTGGCTGCGCGGCATGTCTGTGTGGGATGCCAACGCGAAGGTCACGCAGCACCTGCGCGACAGCGGGCACCTCTTCTACAGCCACATGTTCACGCACTCTTACCCGCACGACTGGCGCAGCAAGACCCCCACGATCTTCCGGTGCACCGAACAATGGTTCGTCGGTGTCGATAAGCCCTTCTCCATCTCTGGGGAACAGCCCCAGAGCCTGCGCCAGCGAGGGCTCGAAACTACCGCTGAGGGAGTGCGATTCGTCCCCGAGTGGGGCCGAAACCGCCTGCGCGGCATGCTCGAGTCGCGGCCCGACTGGTGCATCTCGCGCCAGCGTTCGTGGGGACTGCCGATCCCCGCCTTTGAAACTCCCGACGGGGCCACGTTCATGACGAGCGCCAGCGTCAGGGCCGTGGTTGAGGTGATGAGCACGAAGGGTTCGGACACCTGGTTCTCGATGTCGCCCTCGCAGCTGCTCGCGTCTTATTCGCCGCAGCAAGACGAACAACTCCAGCCGGAGATCAAGGCCTCGCTTGCCTCGGGCTCCCTCACGCTCGACTCGTTGCGCAAGGGCGGTGACATCCTGGACGTGTGGTTTGAGTCCGGGTCTTCGTGGTATTCATGCATGCTCTCGCGCGGGCTCGGGTTCACGCGCACAGACCACGCCGACCGGGTAGACCTCTATCTTGAAGGGTCAGACCAGCACCGCGGCTGGTTCCAACTCTCGCTGCTGCCGGGGCTTGGCGTGCTGGGCGTGCCCCCCTTCAAAACGCTCCTCACGCACGGGTTCATCGTCGACCGTGACGGCCGAAAACTCAGCAAGAGCCGCCCGGATGCCAACCGCTACGAGGTTGACAACCTGTGCGCCGAGTTCGGTGTTGATGTCATGCGCTGGTGGGTTGCTTCGCTTTCGTACGAGAACGATGTGAAAGCCGACTTGGAGTTGTTCGGCCTCGCGGGCGAGAGTTACCGCAAGGTGCGGAACACCCTCAGGTTCATGCTCAGCAATCTTTCAGACTACGCGCCCGGGCCTGATGATGGCGCGGGGGGCACGCACGCCCCCGGTGTCGCGGCCGCATCGATCGACGCCTGGGTGCTCAGCGAGTACAACCGCGTCGCGGAGGTCGTGATCCGCGGGTACGAACAGTTTGACTTCAAGACCGCGCACAAGGCACTCTTTGACTTCTGCAACACCACACTCTCGGCAGATTACCTTGGCGCGGTGAAAGACCGGCTCTACTGCGACGCCCCCGATTCGGCCCGTCGCCGCAGAACGCAGGCGACGCTGTGGAACCTGACCGACGGCCTGTGCAGGCTGTTGGCGCCGGTGCTCTGTCACACCGCCGACGAGGCCTTCCGCTCGCTTTGGAAGGCGAGCGAGAGCGACGATCGCTGCGTGCACACGCTCGAGTTCATCCGCGAGTTCAAGGCCGCGGCCTCCCCGGCGTGGGCGGGCATTCCCGCGGTGCGCGAGGCGGCCAAGTCCGCCCTGGAGAAGGCCAAATCCGACATGGGCGTTGAAAACCCGCTGGATGCAGGGATTGAACTGCCCGACCCCAACAGGATCCTCGCCGATATCGACCCCGTTGATCTGGCCGATCTGCTGGGCGTGAGCGAAGTCCGGCTCTCGCCGACGGCCGGTGACGTGCGTGTGCTCGACCTGCGCGATCGGCCGCGGTGCGAGCGTTCGTGGAAACGCGACGGCACCGTGAAGAAGCGCCGCGACGGCGGAGAACTGAGCGACCGGGACGCGGCGGTTCTCGGGCTTGCCTGAACTCCCCCCGCCTCCGGGCGGTGGCGGCGGGCTTTGCTTGAGTCGTTCCGGTGCGACAGGCGCATCCCTCAGCAACCGTTCTCGGGCCGGGGTGTGTTGCCCACACGCAACATTCGGCCCAAGTGCCGGGTCGATCCGGCCGATCCGCACTGCGATATGAGCGCGCACGCCGACGACGCCAGACAACCGCAGGCTTTCTCGAAACCCGCGCCGGGGGTGCGTCCCTCGCCCGAGGCCACGTACGCCGCCGTAGACCGCCTGATCGGGCTGGTCCAGGACATCGATCATCTGCTCGGAGACTCGATGCATTCGCTGACCCAGGCGAGTGTGATGATGGCCCGCCACGCGACCGTGCTCGGCAGCGGCCCCGGGGCCGAGGTGCTCCGTCAACTGCGTGAAGCCTCGGACAAACTCGAAAAAGTGAGCGAACTGGTGCACGCCGCGCTGCAAGGGCGGGCGGTGCCTCTTGGCTCGCCGCTGCTGAGCCGCGCTCGGCCCATCACGCTGCGCGAAGCCATCGAGCACGCGGCCGAGGTGCTCTCGCCGATGATCAGGTCGAGCAACACCCGTGTCAGGTTGCAGGTGCCCGACGACATCGGCGCTTCACCGGCCGGCACGATATACACGGTCGTGCTCAACGGCCTGCAGAACGCCATTGAATCTATCCAGCGTCGCAGCGGAGAAGGCCACATCACGGTCACTGTCCGGCCCGACACAGCCCCTGCCCGGGCCACATACGGCAAGGATGCGAGGCCCTGGTACTGCCTTGAGATCATCGACGATGGCGTGGGCCCGCCCACGCTGCACAACTCTGACCGCGTGTTCGACCTTGGATACTCGACCAAGTCACGCGGCGCCGGCGTGGGCCTGGCCGTGGCGCGAAGCGTGATCCAGAGCATGGGAGGAACGATCGAACTTTTCCCAAATCTCGACAAGGCGCCCTCGGGTACGAAGGGCGCTGTGCTTCGGGCTAGGTTCCCAAGCCCCGATGCCGCGTCGAACATCCGCATCGGCGGCGCGGCCTGATGCCGCAGCTCACCCACTTCAGCCCTTCCGCCTCGGGCAGACGACCCCTCACGAGCCGGGACAGCGCTTCTGGATGAAAACCACACCCACAATGCAGCAGGCGACGGACGGGCGAAGGGCAAGGGTGCTCGTCATCGACGACGACGGCATCTTCAACGCTTCGCTCGTCGAACTCTTCGCGCGCCACGGCCACGATGCCCTCGGCGCGGCCGACGGTCAGGAAGCGGTGCGCCTCCTGGCCGAAGCGCACGAGGCAGGCAGACCGTTCGATCTTGCCACGTGTGACCTCGGGCTGCCCGATATCGACGGGCACGAACTCATCGCCGAGATCGTGCGAGCACACCCTCGGATGCCCCTGATCGTGCTGACGGGGCTCGAGTCCGTCACGGCCGCCGTTGAAGCCCTGCGGACAGGCGCCGCGGACTATCTGGTCAAGCCCGTTGTAGCCGCCGAACTCATGGCGAGTGTGGCGCGTGCGCTCAGGCAGCGTGTGCTCGTCGCCGGCGCACCCGAATCGAACGCCCAGACACCCCACGCCGACCCCCTGGGTGTGGTGATGGGCGACGACCCGCGCATCGCCAAGGTGCTCGAGATCGTGCGGGCGGTTGCGCCTGTCAAAACCACGATCCTGATGACAGGCGAGAGCGGCACCGGCAAGAGCATGCTCGCGCAGGCCGTCCACCGCCTCAGCCCCCGGCGCGAGAAGCCCTTCGTGGAACTCTCGTGCGGGAGCATCCCTGAAACACTGCTGGAATCTGAACTCTTCGGCCATGTCAAGGGCGCTTTCACCGGGGCTCACGCGGACAAGGTCGGACGCTTCCTCGCGGCGAATGGAGGAACGCTCTTTCTGGACGAGATCAACTCGGCCTCACCGGCGATGCAGTTGAAACTCCTCCGCGTGCTGCAAGAGAAGCGGTTTGAACCGGTCGGCTCGTCGCAGACGATCGAAGTTGACGTGCGTGTGGTGCTCGCGACGAATCAGCCGCTGGAAGACCTGGTGGCGGCAGGGCTCTTCCGGCAAGACCTCTACTACCGCATCAATGTCGTGACCATTCATCTGCCGCCGCTGCGCGCTCGCCGGGGTGATATCCCGCTGCTGGCCGAGGGGTTCCTGCGGAAACAGGCCGCGGAACTCTCCCGGCAGATCATCGGCTTCTCGCCGCGGGCGATGGCAGCGCTCACGGCCTATCCCTTCCCGGGCAACATCCGGGAACTGGCCAACGTCGTCGAACACGCCGCGGTGTTGAGCAAAGGGCAGATCATCGAACTCGACGACCTGCCAGAGACGCTCCGCGATGGGCGCGGCGCCCACTTTTCGGCGGTGACGAGCGACGCCCCTCTGGCCCGTGAGTTGCCTTGGGTGCCGATGACCCTTGAAGAAGCCATGAGAGAGCCCGAGAAGCAGATTCTGCTGCGTGCGCTTCGCGCCAACGAATGGAACCGCCAGCGAACCGCCGAGCAGTTGGGCATCAACCGCACAACCCTGTACAAGAAGATGAAGCAACTCGGGATTGATCTCCGCGAAGCGGCCTGAACACGCAGACGCCCTCGTCGCCCGGGCGACTTACTCTCCGGGCGGCCATGACGATCCGCCGCATACCCGAAGACTTTGTGGTTCGCGAGGTGCTCACCAGCGCCCGGGTGTTCTCGTCGTCTCGCGGAGCACGCGACCGCTACGCGGTGTACAGGCTCTCGAAGCAATCATTGACAACACCAGAAGCCGCTTCGCTCCTGGCCCGACGGCTTGGGGTGCGGGGCGCGGACGTGACCCACGCGGGGCTCAAAGACAAGCACGCGAGGTGCATGCAGCACGTGACCGTGGCGATGCCCACGCGCGGCACACCGCTGCAGCAAACGGCCGACGAGCGCTGGGACGCGTGCTTTCTTGGTTGGACCGACCGGCCGTTGACCGCGGCGGATATCAGCCACAATGAGTTTGAGATCGTTGTTCGGGATCTTCTGCCTCACGCCGCGCAGGAGATGGCCCGGCGCGCCAACCTGCTTGAACTCACCGGCACGAGGGGCGCCACCGCGGGGCGAACTCTCGCCGTGATGAACTATTTCGGCGATCAGCGGTTCGGCTCGGCGCGGCACGGCGGGGGGTTTGCCGCGCAACGTCTCGTCCTTGGCGACTTTGAGGGCGCGCTGCGCCTTCTCATCGGCACGCCCGCACGCAAAGACACGGGGGCTCGAAGGGCCCTGACGCGTGCTCTGGCTTCGAACTGGGGTTCGTGGGAGGCCGCGATGACCGGCCTGCCACGCACGCCAGAGCGCCGGCCGGTGGAGACGCTCGCGGCGGGGGGGAGTTTCGCGGACGCGTTCGGATCGTTGCCCAGGTCGCTCGCGCTGCTGTGCGTAGAGGCGTACCAATCGTGGCTCTGGAATGCCGTGGCGCGCACCATGTGCGAACTCGGGCGGGCAAGCGGCATCGAGGTGCTGACGGCCGACGATGACTTTGGTGCCATGCACTTCCCCATCGCCGAGTCGATCCCTGACACATGGTTCACCGCTCAAGTACCCTATTTTTCGCCCGGTTTGAAGTTCGCGCCGCCATGGGAAACGGCGGGCAGACTCGTGCTGGAGACCGAGAAGATCAGCCTTGATGCGCTGAGGGTGCCCGGGTGCGACTGGCTTGAGTTCCGCGCCGTGGTGCGTCCTCTCGTCATTCAAGCGCAGAGATTCGAACTCAGGCCGCCTGAAAAGGACGATCTCGGCCGGCGCGGCAGGCTCAAGCGTTGCCTGAGTTTCTCACTTCCCAGAGGGTCGTACGCGACGACGCTCCTGCGAGCGCTGGGGCAGTGACCCCTCAGAGGGCAGAACGCAGAGCATCTCGCCAGCGGTGCGTGCGATGGTGAGCGTGTGGCCGTCGTCCCGGTCGGCGCCATCGATGCAGACCCTGATGGTGCCCGCGACAGCGCAGTTGCCCAGGATGTGCAGGCACGAACCGGGCCGCAGGCCCGACTGCCCCGCGAAGCGGAGAAACTCCTCCGACTGGTCGGCGACGCGGGTGATCCGGACGCGCTCTCCCTGGGCACACTCTGACAGCCGGCGCTCCTGGCCGGTAGCCGGATGCGCACTCCCGCCTCTGGGGATGGGGTCGCCGTGCGGGTCTGCGTGCGGATATCCCAGGTGCGCATCGAGGCGCTCGAGCACTTTGTCGGAGATCGCGTGCTCGAGCCTTTCTGCCTCTTCGTGAACCTCGGACCAGTCGAGCCCGAGAACGGTCACCAGGAATGTCTCGATGACTCTGTGGCGGTGCAGAATGGCCAGGGCGATGCGCCTGCCCTTGGGCGTCAGCCGCACGCCGCCGTAGGGCTCATACCGGGCCAGCCCCTGGGCGCTGAGCCGCTTGAGCATGGACGTGACCGTGCCGGGCGTGACGGCCAGCGCCGCGGCCACCTCTCCGGCCGAGGCGAAGCGAGAGGGGGACGCGCCCTCGATGGTGAGGATGGCCTTGAGATAGTTCTCGACGGTGATGGAGGTCGAATCCGGCATCTGATCTCACGGAACCATAGGGTGCCACTCTTGACTTGTACACATCATGACGATAGATTTTGACATGTCAAAGTTTCTGTTTTGTCAGCCCATAGACCGCCGCCACCCCCAGCCCCCCCGGCGTTGGGGGCCGGCGGCCATCGGCGCGGCCCTGCTCATCGCCTTGTTCGCGGCGGCCTGCTCGCGGGAGACACCCCCACGCCAGCCCGGCACGCCGCTGAAGATCACCGCGACCACGGGCATGGTGGCCGACACCGTCTCGCGGATCGCCGGGGCTCGGGGCGAAGTGCGGGGGCTCATGGGCGCGGGGGTAGACCCGCACTTGTACAAACCGACCCGAGACGATCTTGAATCGCTGACCCGCGCCGACGTGATCTTCTACTCCGGGCTGCTGCTCGAAGGGAAAATGGCAGACACGCTCTCCCGGGTGGGCAGAACCAAGCCTGTCTTCGCCGTGACCGAGCGCATCGACGCTTCGAAACTTCTGCGTGATGAAGAAAACCCCGACCACCCCGACCCGCACGTATGGATGGATGCCTCGCTCTGGGCTCTGGCCGCGGAAGTCGTTGGCCAGTCGCTGGCTCAGGTCGATCCCGACGGATCCTCCCACTATCTGGCGCTTGCACGGGAAGTGATGCAGGAGTGCCTCGAACTGCACGAGTACGGCAAAGCGATCATGTCCACCGTGCCCGAGTCACGCCGGGTGCTGATCAGTTCACACGATGCGTTCGGGTATTTCGGGCGTGCCTACGGGTTAGAGGTGCTGGGCGTGCAGGGAATATCGACAGAGTCCGAGGCCGGACTGCGCCGCATCAACGAACTGATCGACACCATCGTCTCCCGGGATATCGGGGCGGTCTTTGTCGAGACCAGTGTGCCGCGCAAGAGTGTGGAGGCACTGATCGAAGGCGCACGCGCTCGCGGGGCGAAGGTCAGCATCGGCGGCACCCTCTTCTCCGACGCCATGGGGCCCGCGGATACGTATGAAGGAACATACATCGGCATGCTCGACCACAACCTCACCACCGTGGCCCGTGCGCTGGGCGGCGATGCGCCCGAAAGAGGCTGGCGCGGCCTGCTCGCCTCCCCCGTCGCGGTGCAGCCCCGCCCTTCTGAGGATGGCGCACCATGAACGCGAGCGTCGGCCAAAGCCGGCCCCAGGCGGGGGCGTCGCTGGGCAGCGAACACTCACATGATGCCGCCCTGTGCATCCATGACGTGACCGTCGCCTACCACAAACGGCCTGTCTTGTGGGATGTTGATCTTGATGTTCCGCGCGGTTCACTGGTCGGGGTGCTCGGGCCCAACGGCGCGGGCAAAAGCACGCTGATCAAGGCTGTGATCGACCAGGTGCCGCGCGCCTCGGGGAATGTGCTCATATTCGGCGGCCCATACAGCGAGCGGCGCGAGCGCATCGGGTATGTGCCTCAGCGAGAAAGCGTTGACTGGGACTTCCCCGTGACGGCCCTGGATGTCGCTGCGATGGGCCTGTACGGCCGGATCGGGTGGTTCGGGCGAGTGAAGCGCCGGCACCGCGAGCAGGCGCTTTCTGCGATGGAGCGGATGGGCATCGCCGATCTTGCCAACAGACAGATCAGCCAACTCTCGGGCGGACAGCAGCAACGAACCTTCCTGGCACGGGCCCTCGTGCAGGATGCAGACCTGTACCTGATGGATGAGCCCTTTGCCGGCGTGGACGC
Source organism: Phycisphaeraceae bacterium (assembly GCA_019636615.1). Classification (GTDB taxonomy): domain Bacteria; phylum Planctomycetota; class Phycisphaerae; order Phycisphaerales; family UBA1924; genus UBA2402. Next base: position 888,997 of record JAHBXF010000002.1, read on the forward strand.
GGCGACAGAGCGAACCATCGTTGAGATCCTGCGTGAACTGCGCGCCCGCGGCAAGACGGTGCTTGTCGTGCATCACGATCTCCAGACCGTTCGGGAGTATTTCGACAGGGTCATCCTGCTGAATATGCGGGTCGTGGCCCACGGCCGCACGGTTGATGTTTTCAACGCCAGCAACCTGCAGAAGACCTACGGCGGCACCCTCACACTCCTGGCCGATGCCGCCGAGGCCATGCACCGAAGCGGGGTTCGGCGATGACCCTGATCGCGGATGAATTCGCGGGTGAAGCGTGGCGCGTCATCCTGCTGCAAGACTACAACACGCGGCTTGTGACACTCAGCGCGATGGCGCTGGGCGCTTCGTGCGGGCTGGTCGGCGCGTTCATGATGCTCCGCAAGCGTGCGCTGCTGGGCGACGCTGCCGCGCACGCCGCGCTCCCGGGTCTGTGCCTGGCCTTCTTTGTTGGTGTCGCGGGCGGACTCGTTGAAAAATCTACCCCCCTGCTTCTGCTGGGCGCCTTCGTTTCGGCCGCCCTGGGCGCCTTGTTCGTTGTGGTCATCAGCGGCCGCACTCGCCTGAAAGAAGACACGCTGCTGGGCGTTGTGCTCAGCGTTTTTTTCGGGGTCGGGGTGGCTCTCCTTGGCGTGGCGCAGCAGTTGCCCGGGGCGCAGGCCTCGGGGCTTGAGTCGTTCATCTACGGCAAGGTCGCTTCCATGGTGTTGCAGGACGCCGTGTGGATCGGTGGCGCCTGCGGCCTCGTGTGCCTGGCGTGCACCCTGCTCTACAAAGAGTTCACCCTCCTGTGCTTCGACCCCGCCTTCGCACGCGGGCAAGGGCTGAATGTTCGATGGCTCGACGCCTCTCTCATGGCGCTCGTGGTGCTCGTCACGTGCGTGGGGCTGCAGGCTGTCGGGCTCATACTGATCGTGGCCCTGCTCGTCATTCCGCCGGCCGCCGCGAGGTTCTGGACAGACCGCCTCGCGCCGCTGCTGTTCATCTCCGCGGCACTCGGCGCCATCTCCGCGGCGATGGGCGCGATGATCAGCGCCTTGCTGCCCAAGGCCCCTTCCGGGGCGGTCATAGTGCTGTGTGCCGCGGGCTTCTTCTGCCTGAGCATGCTGCTGGGCCCTGCGCGTGGGCTGCTCGCCCGATGGCGAGAACGGCGAGCGTTCGTTCGCAGTGTGCGGCAAGAGCACCTGCTGCGCGCGGTGTTTGAGTGGCACGAGGCCGCCGGCGGTGACGCACCTCACGCCGCGCCGCTCGATGCGCTGCGCTCGGCTCGCCGGTGGAGCCGGGGCGGCCTCGCGGCGGCGATCAGGCAAGCCGTCGGCTCAGGCTTCGCTGTCCATCTTTCGGGCGGTCGAATCGGTCTCACGCCCGAGGGGCTCACCAAGGCACGCGAACTCGTTCGCCGCCACCGATTGTGGGAGGCCTACCTCATCCATCACGCGGACATCGATCCAACTCACGTCGACAGACCCGCGGACGAACTTGAGCATGTGCTCGGCCCCGAGATGACGGCAAGGCTGAGCGCCGCGCTCTTCGGGGGCGAGGGCACACAGCCCGTGCCGCCCAGCCCCCACGCGTTGCCAGGCCCGCACGTTGATGGCGGGCCGAACAGGGGAGGCCTGTGATGCTCAACTGGCACACCGACGGCTGGATCATCGTCACCGGTGTCCTTTGTGCAGTGGCGTGCGCGCTGCCCGGCGCGTTCCTCGTGCTCCGCAAACAGAGCATGATGGGCGATGCCATCAGCCACTCCGTGCTGCCGGGAATCGCCGGTGCCTTTTTTCTTTCCGGCAGCAGGGCCGGGCCCGCGGTCTTTCTTGGCGCGGCCGGGGCCGGCGTGCTCACCGCGTACCTCACCGAGTGGATCCGCGGGAAGGGCAGGGTGGACGAAGGGGCCGCGATGGGCGTGGTCTTCACGTCTCTCTTTGCGCTCGGCCTCGTGATGATGGTCAGCGCGGCGGACAAAGTCGATCTCGACCCTTCCTGCGTGCTCTACGGCGCTCTTGAACTCACCCCGCTCGACACGGTCAGCATCCTGGGGTGGCGGGTCCCCCGTGCCGCGGCCATCCTTGCCTGTGTGGCTGTGGGCAACGCCGCATTGACCGTGCTGATGTTCAAGGAACTGCGCATCGCATCGTTCGACCCCGCCCTCTCGTCTCTCATGCGCATCAACCCGCGGGTGGTTCACTACGCGATCATGACCAGCGTTGCGGTCACCACCGTTGCCGCGTTTGAGAGCGTGGGCAACGTGCTCGTCGTGGCGATGCTCATCGTGCCCGCCGCCACGGCTTCGCTGCTCGTCAGCCGCCTGAGCGCCATGCTGTGGGTGAGTGTCGGCCTCGCGGCGCTCAGCGCGGTGCTGGGGCACGCCGGGGCTGTTTTCCTCCCGCGATTGGCGGGCTTTGCGAGCACCGGCACGGCCGGATCAATGGCCGCCGCGGCCGGACTGCTCTTTGTGGCCGGGCTCCTGCTGAGCCCATCGCAGGGCCTGCTCCCGCGCGCGGCACGCCGGCTCTGGCTGCGCCTTTCTCTGCGGTGCGACGACCTGCTGGCAGAACTCGCGCGGCTCGATGAGCAGGGTGTGCGGCACGTGCCCCTGTCGCGGCTCGCGCACGAGCACTCTGGGGCCTTGGGCCGATTCGCGATGGCGAGGCTGCGCGTGAGCGGGTTTGTGCGTCGCAGCGCGGACGGCGTGAGCCTCAGCACGACCGGCGTGCAACGGGCCGCGCTCATCCTGCGTGCCCATAGACTGTGGGAATCGTACCTTGTGCAGGAACTCGCCTCGCGGCCGGATCATGTACACGGCCAAGCTCACGTGCTCGAGCACATCACCGACAAGGAGATGCGCGACAGGCTCGCGAGCGCCGTCGCCGCGGCCCAGCACGACCCCCACGGCAAGCAGATCCCCACCGAGCCCGACGCGACGAGGTGAAGCCTCAACCGGGGCGACGTCAGTGCGTCGCCAGTTCGGCCGCGAGTTTGTCCATCACAAAGAGCGCGTTGACATTGCTGTCGGCTTCTATCTGTGCATCGCGCAGCGCATCGAGCATTTTCAGCGGCACGCGCACGTCGGCGGGTGACCGGCGTGCGCCGGCGTGCAAGGCCGAACGCGCATAGTGCCCAACAAGGCGGAACATCCATTCCGCCGCGGCGATGTTCGCCGCCTCTTTGCTGGCGTTCTGATGGTCTTTCACCCACTTCTCAGACCACGCGGACGTGAGTTCTGCCATGGACGGGCCGAGTTCGAGCACGAAGCGGCCGGCCGCGGCCTCTCGCAGCATCGGCTCGAGCCGCTGCCACCACACATACAGCCCGCGCTCCTGCGCTTGCGCATACGCCCCGGGGCTGCCGCCGGAAAAGTTCAGCAGGAAGCCCGCCTCGTCCTGGTCCTGCGGTGCGCGGCCACTCTCGTTCACCCAGCGTGCCATTTCCGCCGTAGACAGCGGGGAGAACGAAACACGCTGGCTGCGGCTGCGGATTGTCGGGAGGAGTTGATCCTCGCTGCTGGTCACGAGAATCAGCACCACACGCTCGGGCGGCTCTTCCAGAATTTTCAGCAGCGCGTTCTGGCCGGCGTCATTGAGCAGGTGCGCCTCGTCGATGATGAACACCTTGCCCGCCCGAGATTGTGTGCGGTGCATCGGCGCCAACAACGCCGGCCCGAGCACAAAGCGCCTGAGCACGTCGATGGGGATTGTCGTGAGTTTCTTGTCGCGCACCCTCGCATCTTCGTGGAAGCGCGCCAGTTCTTTCACGATCACGTGCAGGTCAGGATGTGTGCCCGACGCCAGGAGGTGCTGCGTCTGGCTCTGTGCATCGGCCTCAAATCGGCCGTCGAAGGTTGCTTGGGTGGTTGGGTCTAGGAGCAGCGCTGCAAAGGCGAGCGCGGTCGTAAACTTGCCAACACCCTCGGGGCCGTGAAAGACCCAGGCGTGGTGGATTCGCTCGCTCCGCATCGCCGTGTTCAGCAGCGACAGAGGCTGCTCGTGCCCAACGATCTTCCCGTACGGGATCGGAACGGGAATGGAAATCGCGGGCGCCTTGGGCGGCGGCACCGAGGTGACGGAAGGGGCTTTGGGCTTCTTGGCCACGGCGGAGCGTAGTGCGGAGAGACGAACCTGTCCCGGCCCGGGGGTGTAGAGCCTCAATGCGTCGAAGTGTTCTCAAGAAAAGTACGTCCGCGGGACTTGACTCTGATTCATTCTGAGCGAAACATTCGTTATAACGAGTATTCTCACCCCCAGGAGCCCTTGGTATGAAGACCTGTCCTCTCTGCGTTGCCGCAATCGCCCTCATCGCCGGAACGGCCACCCTCTCCACCCTCGTGGGCGCAGGGAAGTCACCCGCACTGCCCGCAGCCCACGCCACGGTTGAGAACGCGAAGGCCTTCACCGTGGACGGCGTTCATTCGTTCGTCACGTTCAAGGTCAAGCACCTCAATGTGGCCTACGCCTACGGCCGCTTCAACAAGGTCTCCGGCTCTTTCCTGATTGATCCCGAGAACCTCGGCGAGAGCATGGTCGACGTGAAGGTGGATGCCGCGAGCGTGGACACCGCCAACGAAGGGCGCGACCGCCACCTCCGCGGGCAAGACTTCTTCAGCGTCAACGAGTTCCCCGAGATCACATTCAAGAGTTCCAGCATCGTCAAGAAGGGGGACGCATTCGAGATGACCGGCGACCTCTCCTTCCACGGCGTCACGAAAACCATCACTGTTCCTCTCGAATACTTCGGCACGGGCCAGGGCCGGGGCGGCACCACCATCGCCGGTTTCGAGAGCATCTTCACCATCAAACGCTCTGAGTACGGCATCACCTATATGCCCAACGGGCTCGGCGAAGACGTGACCATCATGGTTTCGCTCGAAGGCGTCCAGCGATAATCGGCCACGAGGGTCATCAGCAGCGGCCCGGGGTGCGCACATCCCGGGCCGTTGCATTATGCGTTCCGGCGAGTGCGCACCCCCTGCCAACGTGAAGGACGACACCCTGTGGAAGAAGCGCTCCGAGCAGTCCTGGTCTGGGTGGTTTTCGTTCCAACCGCGCTGGGTGGAGCGCTCGCGCTCTTGATCGCGGGAATGTCGGCGCTGGCGCCGAGTCGGTTCGCCGATCGGGCTGGTGTCGTCGCCAGCATCGCTGGAGGAATCGTCCTCACGCTTCTGGTCGCCGTCGCCTCCTGGCGGCTCTTCGACCGCCCGCCCTGGCCTCCCCGAGAAGCACTCCACTTCCTCCTGCACGCGGCCGCCATCTCGCTGCCGCTGGCAATCCTGCCAACCACGCTGCGTACAACCGCTGGACGTTGGACCTCGCTGGCTCTCGCCATCGCTTGCGCGGCCATCGCCATCAGTCTTGTCCCGCCGCGCTTTACATGGGCCGGTTGGGGGCTTGTGCTGTGTCCGCTGCTGATGGTGATCTTCCGCACGGTTGACGACCGCGAGATGTTTGAACCGTATCCGGCTTACGCCGCGCGGCGGGTGCGCCCCTGGCTGCTCGCGAGTGCGCCGATCGTGCTCGCCGGCACCCTCTGCGCCGGCGTTGCCGTGTGCCTCGCCGCGACGGGCAGCCTGAAACTGGCGAAGGTTTCTGGCCTCCTGGCGTTTCTCTGGCTCGGCGTGCTCGCGGGCACGCTTGTTTCGGGAAGGCTGGTTCGTGCAAACCCGGGCACCCCCGCGCAGCGGCGCGGCCTGATCGCCGCCACTCTTGCGTTGATCGTCAGCCTGCTGGGGCAGGGCGTGCATCTTGGATCAACCGATGGATCCACACTGATCGTCTTGGTGTGCGGGCTGTGCGCCGCCGCCGCGTGCATCCTCTGGCCACGCGCGACGGCCTGGAAACGCGCCGCCCTCGCCGGCCTGACGATGCTCGGCACCGCGGGCATTGCCGCCGCCTTGGCCTACGCGCGATACAAAGCAGCGCTCCCGGCTGATGACTACGGGTACTGAAAACCCCGCATCAGCCATCACGGGCTTAACGCTCGCCCGCACTGCCGACCGTTGCCCGAGAAGTCTCCCCTTCGATGTGGCTCAGGGCGATCTCTTTGAGCAGCCCGATTGTCACGCCCTTTTCATAGTTCCTTTTGACGGCGAGAACTTCTCCCTGTGTGCCGATGAGGAAATACGTCGGGTAGTTGCCCACACCCCAGGTTTCCGCGACCGCGTCACCCTTCACAAGCAGACCGAACGAACGGTTCTTCTCGCGGAACTTCTCGATCGCGCTCTCCGTGCTCCTGTCTCTGCACGATACCGCGAATGCTCGGAATGGTTTGCCGCGCATCTCCTCTGCGAGCGCATCGATCTCTGGGTGCGAATCTCGGCACGGAAGACACCATGAGCCCGAGAACTCCAGCAGGACAACATTGCCACGGAGCGCCACGAGCGATACCTCCGACCCATCTGAAGCCTTGAGGACAAAGTCCTCGCCGGCGCGTGATTGATCCCGCGTGGCCCTCGGGATGACCGGCGGCGTCGGCACGGCGACGCTCCCCGCGGCCGTGTCTCCGCTCTGCACACCGCCCTCGACATTCAAGGCCTCGCCCTTCTCGTCGCCCCCCGTTGACATCCCGTCTTCGTCCTTGGACGGCGCACGCAGTTTCGCGTCGGCCTCGCCATCCTGCGCAGGGTTCACCACGGGCGCGGGGCGTGCGGGCCGGTCCTCTTCATACCCGTCAGGAACATCCACACGCACAATGGCCGGCGTCGTTCGCGCGGCGTCGCCCTGCTCCACCACCACCGCCGAAAGTTCCATCACGGTCGAGCCCGACATCATCGAGTTCTCGACAATGCTTTCATACCTGCGTGGCAGCCCGTCGGTTCGGGCGATCGCCCAGCGGGCCCGGCCCCGTCCCTGCGCCTGCACCAGTACCACATCGCACAGCACGCCGTCATACTCCTGCTCGCCTTCGATGGTGTACTGCGTGGCGGGATCAAGTTCCCTCGAGAAGGGCCTCGCCTCGAAGAGTTCCTTCAGCCGGGGGCTGACGGCGATCTGGTAAGCCGGGGAACGTGCCTCACGCGAGTTGCGCCGCTCGAAGACCTTCCGGGCGCTGTGATCCACCCACTCCACGCCGCTGCCGGTGAGCCACGCCACATCAAACTCCAGCGCTTCGGCGTTGGCCCGCTGCTTCCCCGAGCCGGTCACCCGCATCAGCCATCCGTTGTTGGGCCCCCCCGGGCGGGTGTCGCGGAGCATGCGAACATCAGCCTGGATCGTGCCCGTGTACCCGGTCATGCCCCCCGTGCCGTAGTATTTCACGCGGTACGACACGGCTTTGGCCATCTGCACGGCGTCGCGAGCGGCTTGAAAGATCTCGCTGCCCGGCGAGGTATTCGCGGCATTTGCAGGCATCGGCTTCGCATCGGTGTTCAACCCCGCACCATCCGGCTGTGCGAAGACTGTGGCACCGCACGCCATGAGCGCCGCCATGAAAACGAGAGTTGTGGTTGGTGTGTGCATGTTCTGGGTTCTCATCCAGGCTTTGCCCCCCAAGAACGCCAAAGCGAGAATAGAGGATACGTTCGGCTATGCCGCCCCGGGGCCAAGGAGGGCCGCCAATGCCGCTCCAGGATCTGCCTGCTTCATCAGGTGTTCACCAACGAGCACCCTCCGAACGCCACTTTTTGCCAATGTCGCCAGGTCATCGGGCGTTTTGATGCCCGATTCGCTCACAACCCGCTCCGGGGCCGGCAATCCGGCGGCGAGCGTGACCGTGTGCGAAAGGTCCACCCGCATCGACGTGAGATCTCGGTTGTTGATGCCCATGAGCACGCGCCCCGGGTAGTCCGCCACGAGAGGCCAGACCCACGCCGCGTGCTGCGCTTCGTGCACCTCGGCAAGCACCCCCATCCCCCACCGCCCCGCCAGGTCGATCATCTCACGCATCAGGGGTGGCGTGAGGCACTCGGCGATCAGTAGCACCGCGTCCGCCCCGGCCGCGCGGCTCTCGACGATCTGCCAAGGGTCGACGAGAAAATCCTTGCGCAGCACCGGCAGTGAAACCCGATTGCGGATCCGCTGGAGATACCCCAAAGATCCGGAAAAATGATCCTCCTCCGTCAGGCATGAGATCGCAGCGGCACCCGCCGCCTCGTACCCGAGCGCAATACCCTCGGGCTCGAACCCGTCAGTTTGATATTCGGACCTGATCCAGCCCGCAGACGGGCTCCGGCGTTTGACCTCAGCGATGACCCCAACCCCCGCAGCATCCACCGCCGCCGATAACGAAGCGATCAGATCGCGGGGTGGAGATTGCCCGGACGCTTCCTGCTCCAAGGCGGCCAGCGGCCGTTTCGCCATGTGTTCGGCGAGCCGGACACGGACATCCGATACGATCTGTTCAAGCGTGATCATGTGGTTGAGCAAAGCGTGTCGAAGCGAGGGTTGGCGGGCGGCCGTGTTCGTGCTGATTGTTGGATGGTCAGCCGCGCGTGCCTCGGCGAGCGTTACCTTAGAGGCCTGGAGCGTCGCCGTCACGCCCGACCTTCTCGCCCAGACCTCGACGGGGCTTATTGAATCGGTCAAGGCCAACTGGTTCTTCTGGGTGCACGTTCTCTGGTCGCTCGTTTCGGTCTTTCTCATCGTCAAACTGCGCCTTCTGGCCCTTCAAGGAGGCGGCAGAAGGGCAGGCCGAGAGGAGTACCCGTGGTATATCTGGGTATCCTGCGCCCTGCTCGTGTGGTTCGCGGCGGGCATCGGCGCCGGGATCGCCCTGAGTCTTTCAGGAGTCTCTTTCGGCCTGCGGTTCGGGTCCATCAGAGCCCAAGCCATTCAGAGTCTGTGCGCATTCGGCTTAAGCATCCTCGTGGCCGGCATCCTGCTGCGTCTCTTGATGGGCGGCGAGAAAAACAAGGGGGGCCTCGGCCTGCACGCCCAGGGCGCGGCTCACGGGCTATGGGGGTTCCTGATTCTCTGGCCCCTGGTCTGGTGCGCGGGAACCCTCGCGGCCGGGGTCTACAAACTCGTGACCGGGCAATGGCCCGAACGCCTCGCCCACGCCACGCTGGCAACGCTTGCCAACAACCCCCGCGACCCGTGGACGATGGTGCTCGGAGCGATCGCGGTGTTCGTCGCGCCGCTTCAGGAAGAAATCATCTACCGAGGTTTGCTCCAGACCGGCCTGAAGAGGCTCTTGTTTGGATCCCCCTGGCCCGCAGTTCTCGTGGCCTCTGGGCTCTTCGCTCTGGCCCACCGGCTCGGCGAGCACCCGATGCCATGGAACGCGGTCGCGACCGTGGGTGTGCTCGGCGTGGGTATGGGGTTTCTTTATGAACGAACCCGCAGCCTCTTGGCGCCCGTGGTGGTTCACTGTCTCTTCAACGCCGCAAACGTCGCGCTCGCCCTGAACATGTAACGCCCTGTCGCCTTGCTTCCTAGCGTTTATCACCCATGCAGTCACTCATCGACATTCCCCCAGAGTCAGCCGCCGCCGCAGAAGCCGTGGGTGAGGCCCTGGGCCGCGTACAGCGCGTCTTTGACGATGAACTCAGCACCGACCTGCCCCCGGTGATGGACCTTGTCCGCCATGTCGAACGCTACCGCGGCAAGATGCTCAGGCCCACGCTGGTCCTCCTCTGCGGTCTGGCCGGGCATGAGTCCGCGGGGCTACAGGTTCAGCCGCCGGGTTCGATCCTGAGCGACGCTCATATCGCCGTGGCCGCCGTGTGCGAGATGGTGCACATGGCCACCCTCGTGCACGACGACGTGCTCGACGAGGCCGACACCCGCCGACGCGGCGCCACCGTGAATCGGCTGCGCGGCAACGAGGCCGCGGTCATCCTCGGGGACTACCTCATCGCGGCGGCGTACCACCTCTGCTCACGCGCGGGCACGCCGCGCGCGTGCGTGGCGGTCGGGCGGGCGAGTAAAACAGTGTGCGCCGGCGAACTTCTGCAACTCCACCACCGCGACGATTCATCACTCGACGAGGACACGTACTTTGAAATCGTGGACCGAAAGACCGCCTCGCTCATCGCCACCGCCGCGGAACTCGGGGCGGACCTTTCGGGAGCGCCCGAGGCGGCCCGGAGCGCGTTTTCCGCGTTCGGTCGATCCCTGGGAATCGCCTTTCAGATTCAAGACGACCTGCTCGACCTGACCGGCGACGAAGAAGTCGTGGGGAAATCAGTCGGGAAAGATCTCGAAAAAGGCAAGATGACCCTTCCCATGATCCGCTACCTCTCGACTGAACGTCCTGCCGCCCGCGGCGAGATGCTCTCGCTGATCGAGCGTGCGTGCGATGAACGCGCCCCTTCCCACCCTGCCGCGGCCCAGATCGCTTCACTGCTCATCAGCAGCGATGCGGTGAGTTACGCCCGCGAACGCGCCGAGTCTTACATCGCCCGGGCGAAGCAGTCCCTCCTGACAGTGCCGGAATCCGGCGCGAGGCGCCTCCTCGCGGCGATGTCAGACGCCGTGCTCACGAGGGGGTATTGAACCATGCAACCCCGAGTCACCGCGCGATTCATCCCCACGCCGGAGAGGGCCTGAGACCGTGGGCATTCTTTCCGAGTGGTACGACCGGCGCATCGTCAATGTCAACGTGAACATCGTTGTCGCGGGGCTGCTCGCGCTCGTCCCTACCACGGCCGCGGCCTACGCCGCCAAGAACCTGCTGGGCATCCACACCCCGCTGTACATCACCGGCATCACCTTTCTGGTTGACGCCGTGGCGGACGTGCTGGTGTACTACCTGCTGCACTGGTGGGCGAACCACGCCGCGGACAAGCCCCGCAGGGTGGTGCGCTCCTACGCCTACTCCAAGTTGTCGTTCGTGAAAGACGCCACGCTGGTGCAGTTCGAGCGGGCGTGCCTCTCTCCGCTGCTCTACGCCATCGCGCTGGGCCTGCAGTACACTCTCATGCACCATGACGTGCGTGTGGAGTGGGCGACCATCATCGGCTATCTCTCGGCCATCCTGGTCACCCGTGTGCTCCACACCATCTGGATGTACCGCGCCGAGGTGAAGGCCCGCGAACTGCAACTCGCCACGCTGCGCGAGCAGGGCATCGATGTCGCCTCTCTGACCGAAACCCAGATTCTCGATCACCAGGGATCGCCCACTCCCGCTGCGAAGCCGCCCGCACGCAGCCCTACCCCCTGAAAGCGCCCGGCCACTCCCGACCGATCCCTCCCGCACGGCGGCACAATCCCCGCTACCTTCCCGTTCGCATGTGCGGCATCGCCGGCATCATCCGCTGGAAACAACCCGAGCAACCCGACACCAGGCCCGACGCCATCGGCGGCGGACTGATCCCGGACTCATGGCTCGACGTGCTCGACGGCGCGGTCGCTTTTCGTGGCCCGGACGGCCGCGGCAGGTTCCGCGACTTTCACCGCGCCGCCTCCGGCGCCGGGTTTGATGTGGCTTTCGTCCACCGACGCCTCTCCATCATCGACCCTGCCGGCGGCGGGCAGCCCATGTGCTGGCCACCCGGGCGAGGCCTCGCCGCGGCGGCATCGCCCACACACCACACGGAGTCGCGCCAGCCGCTTCTCTGCACTTCTTTCAACGGCTGCATCTACAACCATCAGCACCTGCGAGGCCGTCTTTCGGCGTGCGGTGCACGCTTCGAGACCCGCAGCGACACCGAAACGCTCTTGCACGCATACCGCGAATGGGGATCCGATGTCACCCAAAACCTGGAGGGCATGTACGCCTTCTCGATCTGGGATCGAGCCACCGCCTCCGTGACACTGGCACGGGATCCCTACGGCGAAAAACCCCTCTATCTCACATTCATCCCTCAACGCGCCTCGGTAGCGTGGGCCAGCACGGCGGCGGCGCTCTACCGCCTGCGGCTGCACATGGGGGTGCCGACACCACTCGAGCCCGCCGCGCTGGCGGGATGGATCGCGTATGGACGGGGGCTGCACGACACCCCGTGGAAGGACATTTTCGCGGTTCGCCCGGGAGAGCAACTCACATTCGGCCACGTTCCGTTCGCGTTCAACTCGCGCGAGATTCCACCCCCACGCTCAGAACTCGGCGTTGACGGCACGCCATCGCTCGCGGCGTGCATGACCGAGCACCAACTGCTAGATACGCTGGGGAGACTCATCGATGCCTCGGTCGCCCTGCGGATGGACGCAGACGTGCCCGTCGTGTGCTTCCTTTCGGGAGGGGTTGATTCGTCCCTCGTCGCGGCCGCCGCGGCCAAAGCACACCCGGGGCTCACCACGATCTGCGTCTCCATGCCGGATGCAGAGTTTGATGAATCCGATTTCGCACGACAGGCCGCGGGGATCATCGGTTCAACGCATGTCACGGAAGAGTGCCACACCGATGCCGCGGCGGTTGATCTGTGCCGTTTGATCGGTCAGATCGGTCTTCCGTTCGGCGATAGTTCCCTTCTTCCCACCCACTGGGCGGCGCAGGCGGCCTCGCGCCATGGAGGCGTGGTGCTGACCGGGGACGGCGGTGACGAACTCTTTCTTGGATACCAACGGATGATGGCCGCGCCTTGGGTACACAGGCTTCGGGGCATCTCGGGGCTGGCGTCCCCGCTGACGGGCGTGTTGGGGCATGCCTCCCCGCGATCTCGCCTGAACAAACTGGGAAGACTCCTTGAGGCCGCCGCGAGTGATGGATACGCCGAGTTGCTGCGGATTTTTCCCGGAGAATCTGCCACCTCCCTTATGCCGGGGATTGTCCTCGCAGCGCCGAGCCTTGATCCCCATACACCCCGCGAAGCGCAGCACTTCGAAATTCGGGAACACCTCCCGAACGACATGCTGCTGAAGGTGGATACCGCCACGATGGGTGTGCCGATCGAGGCACGCGCACCTTTCTTGTCGAGCACTATCCATAGGGCGGTCGCCTCACTCGACTACAAGAGATTGATACCCGGTGGCAAACGCAAAGGCCTGCTGCGCGCGCTCGCCGAACAGACTTTCCCGCGCGCCATGATCGAACGGCCCAAACAAGGCTTCGCCATTCCCATCGGCCGGTGGTTCCGCGAAGACCGCGGCGGCCTTGGAACACTCCTGCATGACACCCTCAGTTCAAGGGATGCGTTTTCGGAGAATGTGCTGGGTCTCCTGATTGATCGCCGATATGTGCGGTGTCTGCTTGACGATCACATGAGAACGCGGCGAGATCACGCCCAGAGGCTTCATATGCTCTTGGTGCTGGCGATCTGGACGCGGTGGTGTGAGGGGGCCTCGCGGGGGCAGTGACGCCGTCTCAGACGACAACCGCCCGAAGGCATGAGCAAGGAAGCCGCCGCATGCCGCCTTGGTTGTTCAGCGGCGGGGTTTTCAGCAGCCGGGTGAGTTTGAAGCGGGCCTGACGATCGAGCAAGAGGAACATGTCGATGAACGGATTCACGAACCACAACTCTCAGGATGACGGCCGGCGTGAGATCAGCCGGCGCGACTTGCTCAACGGCGGGCTTCTGCTCGGCGCCGCGGCCCTGCTTGCCGGGTGTCAGAGCGGCGTGACTTCGGCCTCCGGCCCCACGGGCGTGGTCTGGCCCGACATGCGCGGCGACGTGAAGCCCGCGCCGCTTCCCCCTACGCCCGCCCCTTCCGGCGGCGGCGCGCCTTCGGGCGGCCGGCCGGTGCTCGCCAGTTCGCCCGGCGTCATTCCACGCTCAGAGTGGACGCCGTACGGGGTCATCGCCGAACGCACACGCCCGATGACCGGAATCGGCCGCATCACAGTTCACCACGAGGGCGAAGCCTTTTATGGCTCGGCCGAACGATCAACGATCGCACGCCGCCTGGCGAACATCCGCGCCGGCCACATCCGACGCCGGCCCGAGCCCTTCGCCGACATCGGCTACCACTACATCATCGACCCGGCCGGCCGTGTGTGGGAAGGCAGGCCGCTTCGCTTCCAGGGGGCGCACGTCGAGAAGAACAACGAGCAGAACATGGGCATCATGCTCATGGGCAACTTTGACGCACAGCGCCCCACCGCGGCGCAGTTGAGTTCGCTCGAAGGCTTCCTCGTCGATCAGATGCGTCGCTACCGCCTGCCGGCAAACCGCGTCTATACCCACCAGGAGTTCAACCGCACCGCCTGCCCGGGGCGAAACCTCCAGCAGTGGATGCTCGCCATGCGTTCCCCGGCGGGGGCTTTCGCCCGCGCCTGAAGCCCGCGACCGCGTTGATCAGAAGTCAAAGACCGCGCGGAAGATGCGGGTGATCCAGCCCGGCCTGTTCGTCTCGCGCAGTTCTCCCTCATTGAGCGAAGTGATCGTCAGGTCGGCCAGTTGGGTGCTGAGCACGGTGTTCGCGCTCGTCACGTCATCCTGGCGGCACATGCCCGAGAGCACCACGGTCTGGATCTCTTCGTCCTTGGTCACGGTTCGCCGCGCCTCGATCACCAGCGTGCCGTTGGGCTTCACGTCGATCACTTCGGCCGAGATCCGGTCGCTGAACCGGTCGCTGCGCTGATATTTCGCGTCGCCCTTCCACTTTTCAGAAGCGCCGATATCGACCGACGCGATCGGCCCACCCGCGCCGTTGGTGAGTTCGCCCTCGATGAGTTTGCCCAGGTCGGGGAACTTATTCAGCGAGCCTTTCATGCTCGAATCGGTCTTCGTGTCCAGCATCTGCTGGCTCGTCTGGCTGCTGGTTTCGTTGATGATGATCGTGATGATGTCGTGCACCGCGAACTTGCGGGGCTTTGGCGGTTCGACGAGCATGAGGCTCACCTCTCGCAGCGATGCGTTCGCGTCGGGGGTGCCGTCCTGCGAGAGCGCCTGCTCTCGCCTGGCCCGCATCAGGGCCTGCGCGCCCGCCTCGCCGGCGCACAGCCCAACCATCAACAACGAAAGCGCCCAGACTGACCACGCCCTATTCCCGTTGCCAGACATCGAGAACCTCCAGTGAATGCCGCCCCTCAACCCCGCAACCGATCAGTTCCTGCCGGCCTGCACGCCGCGGGCCCCGCGCGTGCCCGCTGCTTTGGGCTCGTCAGACATCGCCGCCACGGCCACACCGCGCCCGCCCGCGCCGACCCGCACGCTGATGGGCTTGCGCCACGCGAGCGTTTCCATGGGCACCACCTGCCCCTCCTGGCCATCCTGCAGCGCGCGGGCCGTTGTCCGGATCACCACCGAACCGCTCACACAATCAACGCTCACCAGGTCCCCCTTGCGAACCGCAACAGATGCCTCGACATGGCGGGTCTCGATCACTTCCCCCGCGGCCAGCCTCACCCGTGCGGTGCACCCGATGAGATCCTCGATCGACACGGGACGCACCGTCGCCGGCACCCACCGCTCCTGCACCGCGAGCGAACCCGCGCCCAGCACCTCTCCCCGCGAAACACCCGCGTTCGGCACCACCACCAGCCGTCGGATCAGCACCCCAACCCTGATATTGCCGTGCGCCACGATCTTCTCGCCCTCGATGACGCGCACCCCGAACGTGATCTGCTCTCCGCCACCCGTCTGGTGCGCCGCGACGGTGCGCCCCAGCACCGGGGTGGCCAGGAGTTCTTCCTGCCTTGGATCGAAGGAAAGCCGCAGATCGGTCTCTGCCGCGTTCAATCCTGCGGCAACCCGGCGGGCGATCGCCTCTCGCAGTGTGCCGCGCTGCTCAGCCTGTGACACGCTCGTCACCTGTTCCGGCCTGCTGGCCGGGGCATCGACCATGGCGGGCGATGCCAACGCCGGGCGGATCATGCACGCACTGCCGCTGATTGTCAGCCGACCGCCATTGACATGCTGCTGCCGCTCGATGGCATCACGCACCTGCGAAAGTTCAACCCTCACCCCGTGGGCATCGCGTGCGAGCGCCGCGGGCAGGTTGTCGAGCAGCACGAGTTGGCCCAGGCTCTGAGCCAGAGGCCCTTGCAGTTCGGCCACATCCGCCAGGGTCACCCGATCACCCGCCAGGCGTACAAACGGCTTGATCTGCACCGTGTCCTGGGCGAGCACCCGCCACGGGATCAGGCAGATCCACGCGGCGGCGATCAGCGTTGTCATCCAACTGTTCATAGTGCAGTCCTGTCCTGGTATCTTCACGCGGGCTCCGCCTCGCGCACTCGGGCCGTTTCAACCCCTGACGGAGCGTTTATCAGCGCCGCAACTGAGAGACCGTGCGGAGCGATTCATCCGCGGCGCGGATCGACTGGCTGTTCATCTCGAAGGCCCGCTGGGTGCGGATCAGATCGATCAGTTCACGCGTGGGATCGACGTTCGACGACTCAAGAAAGTTCTGCTGCAGAAAGCCTCTCTGGTCTGTCGAGGGGTCTCCGACCACCGGGGCGCCGGATGCATCCGTCTCGACGTACAGGTTCTCTCCCACCTGCTTGAGCCCCGCCGGGTTCACGAACGTCGCCAGTTGCAGGCGGCCCGCCTCGGTCTGCTCCGTCTCGCCGGGAGCCGTGTAGAGCACACGGCCATCGCTGCTGATCGTGATGTTTGTCGCCTCGGGCGGGATCGTCACCCCCGGCTCGATCCGCCGCCCCTGGTCGTTGGCCAGCACCAGTTCGCCGTCGCGATTCAGGGCAAAGTTGCCCGCACGGGTGAACGCCAACCCGCCGCGCGCATCCTCCACGGTCACCTGAAAGAACCCGTCTCCGTTGATGTTCACGTCCAGCGGGCGCCCGGTAAACTGCGGTGCCCCCTGGGCAAAGTCCAGTTGCGTGCCCGAGACCTTCACGCCCAACCCCACATACAGCCCGATCGGCCTCTGATCCTGCTGCGCGTTGAGCGTCCCGGGCTGCTCTTTTTCGATGTAGAGCAGGTCTTGAAAGTTGGCGCGGCTGGCCTTGAAGCCCGGCGTGTTCACGTTCGCCAGGTTGTTCGCTGTCACGTCGAGGGCCGTGTCGAGGGCCGCGAGTGCAGAGGCGGAAGACTGGAGGGCGTTGATGGCCATGGTGTGTGATCCCGATTCCTGTGGTGTAGGCCACGCCCGGATCCTCCGAGCGCCGACCCGACACAATCAACGCAAACGCCGTGCCGTCACTATCAGGAGTTCAGCCGGCCGAGGCTGTTGATCGCCCGCTCCACGAGTTTGTCATGGGCCTGGATCATCGAGATATTCGCGTCGACTTCTCGGGAGGCGCTCGTCAGGTCCATCAGCGTTCTGATCTCGCTCACCCCTGAAGTTTCGACCATCCCCTGCTTTACCTGACCGGTTCGGGCCGCGTCTGAACGCACCTCAGCCGCGGGCGCGGCGAACATCGTGTGCCCAACCTTGCGCAGTTGTTGCGCACGATCAACCGTCACAACCTTGATGCGGGCCATCACCTGCCCGTCTCGCCTCACGGCGCCATCTCCAGAGACGGTGATCTCTCCCCCCGAAGGGAGGATGATCGGTCGATCGGCGTGATCGAGCACGGCACGCCCTGTCCCCGCGCTCACGAGCCTGCCGGCTCGATCCCGCGTGAACCGCCCGTCGCGGGTCAGCAGGTGCTCTTTTCCAGATTGCGCGGCATCGGCCTCAAGCACGAAGTACCCCTCGCCCTCAACGGCCAGGTCCAGCGGGTTGGAGGTCGGTCGCAGCGAAGATGGCGACACATCCACGAGGTTTGGTCGCATCAAAACGCCCCCCCCGAGCCGTTCGAGAAGGGCATCAGAGGGCATGTGCGGCAATGCATCTTCTTGCCGCACGGCCGTACGGAACAACTGCTGCGGTCGGTCGGGCTTGTAGCCCACCGTATCCATATTCGCGAGGTTGTTGGCGTGAACATCCTGGCGGTAGAGCGCCGCCGCCACGCCCCCCGCCGAGATTTGCAGACCGTACGACATGCCCCGGCATGACGCACACGGCGTGCCAAGCCTCACCGGCCGCGCACGGATCATCCCCCACCACAACCACCCTGGTTTTTTCCGCAAGGGCAGCACCCCCCCTGATTCAGCGGGAGGGAAGCACCGCCGGCACCGCCGCCTGGGCTGAAAGTCGAATGAATCCGCCGAAACTCCCTGCCTTTGCCCGCCGGGTCTTCAACGGGCGCATCAGCCTGAGAAATCGGGCGGAGCAGCTCGATCACCTCGCCATCTTCGACGGATTGGTATTCGTACAGCGGCATCAGAATTTCCTTCTCTGTGATTGTTGCACCACCCCGCCGCCCGGGGCAACGCTCGCCAGCCCGGTATGATGATCACGTATGACCCGATGCGGGGACTGCCATGCCGAGGTGCGAGAGGGCAACAACTTCTGCCCCCAGTGCGGTTCGCGCGTCCCTTCCCGGCCGTCGGGCGAGGCCACACCGCAAACACCATCCCGATTTCAGCAGTCCACCATCCAACTCAGCGTTCCTTTGCCTCTCCCGCAAGACGAGCAGCCCTTGCCGATGCCGCAGGACTCGGCCCCGACCCCATTGCCCAGGTCGGGTGGCGCCAGCGACGTTGTCTTTCTTCCATCGAAGAAGCCGCCCCCCCGTCTCCCCCCCGGGAAACTGATCCTCGACCGATACGAGGTCGTGAGCCTGCTGGGCGAAGGCGCCATGGGCGAGGTGTACCTGGCCGACGACAAGCGACTCGGCGAGCGGGTAGCCCTCAAGTTTGTCGCCAGCGGCGCGAGCACCAATGAGACCTGGAGGCGGGGCCTTCTCGAAGAGGCCCGCCTCGCACGCAAAATCACCCACCCAAACGTCTGCCGCGTCTATGACGTGGGAGAGACCGACGGGCAGCCCTTCATTTCCATGGAGTATGTCAACGGCGAGTCGTTCTCCTCGCTGCTGAAACGAATCGGCCGCCTCCCCTCCGACAAAGCCCTGAGTGTGGCGCACCAGATGTGCTCGGGCCTTGCCTGCGCTCACGAGCGCGGCGTGCTTCACCGAGACCTCAAACCCGCCAACTTCATGCTAGACGGCAACGGCGAAGTCAAGATCATGGACTTCGGCCTCGCCGGCACAAGCGAAGAACTGCAGCGAGACACCCGGCGGGCCGGCACCCCGGCTTACATGTCTCCCGAGCAACTCCGAGGCCAGGGCGTCACGGAACAGAGCGATATCTACAGCCTGGGCCTTGTTCTTTACGAACTCTTCACTGGCAAACCGGTCTACCGCCCGCAAACCTTGTCTCAACTCGAGGAGATGCACGAGCTGCCGATCTCCCCCCCGTCAGATTCAGTGCCCGCCCTCGACCCCGGGATCGACCGCGCCGTCATGTGGTGCCTGGCACGCGATCCTTCTGATCGCCCCCCCAGCGTTCGCGCACTCGCCTTGACCCTGCCCGGCGGCGATGCACTCGACGCGGCCCTGCTCGCCGGACACACCCCTACACCACGTCTCGTGGCGGCCGCCGGCGAGTCTGGATTGATCAACCGCACCAAGGCCCTGGGCCTGGCGGTCTTCATGGCCGCAACCCTTGCGATCGGACTCTTCCTGGGCGAGCACACGTCGATGCTCCGCCGCGTTCCCCTCACTCGATCCGCGGAGGTTCTCGCAGACAACACGCGAACCATGCTCGAACGATTCGGCCTGACTTCTGAGAACCGCTTCGAAGCCTACGCGTTTGACCTGTACGAGGAATACCTCGACCTCATCAGGGCACAGCCCGAAGGGGCCGACCGATGGGGACGGCTCGCCCTCTCGCGGCCGTCGCCCATCGACTTCTGGTTCAGGTCGGGCGTCCGTCCGCTCACAACACTGGGCCTGGGACAAAGAGTTGATTACTACGACCCGCCTTTCGATCAGGCGGGCATGATCAGCGTTCGCCTCGACCCGCGCGGCCGCCTGCGTGAGTTCCGCGTGCTGCACCCCGCAGAAACAACAGAGGACTTTGGCGCCTCGGTCTTCTCCAAGCCGCTCCTCACCGCCGAAGGCCTGCCCGACTGGAACATCCTGCTCGAGGCCGCTGGCCTGACACCCGGTATGCTGCACCCCATCACACCGCAGCGCACGCCCTCGGTCTTTGCTGATACCCGCGCCGCGTGGGAAGGGGTCTATCCGGAATCCCCGGGCGAACCCATCCGCGTCGAGGCCGCCTTCCACGAAGGGCGGCCTGTTTCCTTCCGCATCGTGGAACTCCGCTGGCTCCCCGCCTCCATGGTTCAGCCAAGATCATGGACCGAGCAGGAACTCGCCGGCATGCAACTCAACCGGCTCATCGAGATCGGCGCTCTCCTGGCCGCACTCCTGCTCGCCTGGAGAAACCTCAAAGCACGACGCGGCGACAAGCCTGGCGCCGCGCGACTGGGCGTTGGTATCTTCACCCTCAGCGCCCTGGGCAACTTTCTGCTGGCGAACCACACCACCTCGCTCGAACACGAACTGCGCGTCCTGACCGACGCGGTGCGGCTGGCTGTCGTCGACGGCCTCTGGTTCTGGGTTGTCTACCTCGCCATCGAGCCTTCGGTGCGGCGCATCTGGCCCCACACACTCATCGCCTGGTCTCGGCTCGCAAGCGATCATTGGCAAGACCCGCTCGTAGGCCGAAGCGCGGCCTATGGCGTCATCGCGGGCCTGGGCGCGGCGGCTCTTGGATACACCCATCGCCTCGCCGGGCCGCTCTTTGGGTATCCGCCTTCGATGCCGTGGATCGATCCCGAACGCGGGGTGGCCATCCTCGGCGGAGGGATGAATGTCGCGGGTTCCATCCTCACGATCATCCCCTTCGGCGCCAAGTTCGCCTGCTCATTCCTCCTGGCCTTGGTGCTCATCAAGTTCATCGTGCCTTCGCGGCTCGCCGCCGCCATCATCTATGCATCACTCCAGACGGTGGTGTGGTACCTCATGCGGGGCGATTCTCCCGTCTCCTGGCTCTTCATGGGCGCGATGTCGGCGCTCTGCGCCTTCGTCCTGGTGAAGTACGGCGTTCTGGCGCTCACGATCGCCGTGTGCACGTTCACCGCGGTGTCGTCTTTGTCCCCTTCGATCGACTGGGGCCGCTGGTACGCCGGCTTCTCGATATTCACGATCGCGGTGGTCTCGATCCTCTTCGCGTCTGGCCTGGCCGCGGCGACCTCCGGAAATGTCCGTCGGTTGCGGGCCGGTTCGCAGATGATCCCCTCTTCGCTCCCCTGAGCGCCGGTCCACGTCAATCGTCGTCGTCCATCACTTCAAGATTGGTCCACACCAGATAGTGATCGCTCAGGTGCTGCTTGAAGTCGTCGGGGCGCCAGCCCCGGCTGCGCAGATAGCCGGTTGAATGCACGCTCATGCGACTCTTGGCGAACTCCGGCTGCCCGCGCGGCACAAAGATCCGGTCCATCGTCCCGCCCCGCCAGTGCGTTTTCATGCGTCCTTCGTTCAAGTCGGAAAGGCCCGCCTTCTCGAACGCGTCGGTCAGGAACTCCCGTTCCACCACGCAGTTGGTGTCGCCCATCAACACGATATCTTCGTCCGACCAGTGAGCCCGCACCGCGTCGAGCGCGTCCGCCAGCGCCCTGGCCTCTTCGCCGCGATGGCGGGAGAAATCACCCTGGTAATCCGCCTTCATGTGAAGCACGATCGCCACGAAGTCGGTCTTCCCCTCGCCGGCCGAGAACTTCATCGCGTGCGGCGGACGGTGCCAGAGCACCGAACCCTGCTCGGTCTTGCCCTGCGGCAGCGGCACGCGCCACGGTGTATCACGCTTGGCATCCCACCGCTCGCCCTTGACATTCACCGCGTTCACTTTCTCGCGGTTCCAGGCGATGCCGGTGAGTTGGTCTTTCGCGCCCCGCCCCGGGAAGAGCACGTACTCCCAGTCGTGCCCGTCGCGGGCATTGATGTCCTTGAACACGGCATCAAGTTCTGTGCTGCGAGGGGGTCTTGTTGACGCGGTCGGGATGATTTCCACAAGGCCCAGCACATCCGCCTCACCCGCGAGGATGTACCCGCTCAAATCTTCGATTTTCTGCGCCTCGCCCTTGGCTCGCCCGCTCCGGTCGGCGGGCTTGCCGAGCCACTCAATATTCCAGGCCGCCAAGCGCAGCGTCGCGGGCCCCGCCGGGGCAGAGGCTTCCTGCGCCCACGCCGGCCCCCCCGCCGGCAGGAGAGCGCACAGAACCACCCACATCATCACGACCAGGCGTGAAGGCTTCTGACCGGTTGCCGAGTGCATCATCATGACAGGAGAGTACGTCCACGCCTGCTCGTCGCGAGAGATACCCTCTCCCTCGATCGAGGAGCCAACCGCTCCGATCCATCGCCGCCATGTCAAGGCCGAGAGGAGACACCAGTGCGAATTACACTCTGCGGGGCGGCCGGGGGCGAGGTCACCGGATCGGGATACCTGGTGGAAACCGCCCGGGCCAAAGTCCTTGTCGATTACGGCATGTTCCAGGGCGTCTGCGCCACCGAGGCCAGAAACGTATCCATCGATCCGGTCGTGCCCGCGTCGCTCGATGCGGTCGTTCTGACCCACGCCCACCTTGATCACTGCGGCCGTCTGCCCTTGCTTGTCCGCCACGGGATGCGCTGCGGCATCTACTGCACCCACGCCACGGCCGACTTCGCCACGCTGGTGCTCACCGACGCCGCGAGAATTCAGGCGGCCGACGCCGAGCGCGAAAACCGCTACCGCCGGCGCGAATCTCGCAAAGACTGCAACCTTGAACCGCTCTACTCAGCCATAGACCTCGAGAACTCACTCCCTCTCTTCAGGCACGTCGCGTACAACGCCACTGCCGAGATCGCGCCCGGCATCAGTGTGCGGCTCGTTGACGCGGGCCACATCATGGGCTCGGCCAGCATCGAGATGACCGTGCGCGAAGGGGCTTCCACCCGAACCGTGGTCTTCTCGGCCGATATCGGCCGCTGGGACTCCCCCATCCTCCGAAACCCGACCACGCTCGACAAGGCCGACCTCGTCTTCCTCGAATCCACCTACGGTGAACGCGAGCACCGCTCGCAGGATGCAACCTCCGACGAGTTCGCCCAGGTATTGCAGGAAGCGGTCTGGAACAAGGAGAAGGTGCTCATCCCCGCCTTCGCCATCGGCAGGTCGCAGCAGGTTCTCTACCACATCGCCGAACTCGTTCGATCTCAACGCGTGCCCGAGTTCCCCATCTACCTCGACTCGCCGATGGCCATCCGCGCCACCGAACTCTACCGCAAGCACGCGGCCCACTTCGACGAAGAGAGCGCGGGTCTGCTCAGAACCGGCCGCCTGCGCGAAGACCTTCGCAACCTCTACTTCACCGAATCACCCGATGAATCCAGGGCCCTCAACGACAAGCGCGGCGCCTGCATCATCATCGCGGGCGGGGGCATGTGCGAAGGGGGCAGAATTGTGCACCACCTGCGTCACAGCATCTGGCGACACGGCGTGGGCATTGTCTTCGTCGGCTTTGCTTCCAGGGGAACCCTCGGAAGGCAGATCATCGACGGTGCACAGGAAGTCGAGATCTTCCGCAAACGCATCCCCGTTCGCGCACGGGTCAGCACCATCGGCGGCTTCTCCGCTCACGCGGGGCAGAGCGAACTGCTGCGGTGGCTCGAACCTCTCGCCCCAAGCGCGCCCCCGGTCTACCTCACCCACGGCGAAGATCCCCAGCGTGCCGCGCTCTCCAAGGCCATCTCAGAACGCTTCGGCCTGCACGCCCACTCGCCCGCTGTGGGCGATGTCATCGAACTCTGATGCGGCGCCGTGCTTCGCACGCCCGGCATGCGACTATTCTTCGTTCCCCGGTGCGATCATCGCCCGCGGCACGCGCACACGCCCGCCCAACTCCTCTTTACGGGGTCCCCTCGTCGCATGGCCAACGTTTACCCATTCCGCCCGCTGCAGTTCCTCGGTGGTGTCGGGGATGCTTCTCCATTCGTCGCACCTCCCTACGACGTGCTGGACGCCGCGGCCAAAGACTCGCTCCTCCATAAAGATCCCCGCAACATCGTGGCGATCGACCTGCCGCACACCCCCGCCAAAGAACTCGGCCCCCAAGCCGTCTATGACGCCGCGGCGGCCTCTCTGCGCCGCCTGATCGATGAAGGCACGCTCTCACACCGCCTCACCCCGGCGATGTACGCGTATCAGCAGACAACCCGCACCCCGTCTGGCGTTTCACGCCGCCGTGGCATGGCCGTAACTGTTGACGCCGTGCCTTTCGGCCCACGTCCGGGCGGCGGTGTGCTGCCGCACGAAGAGACGTTCTCTGGCCCCAAAGAAGACCGCATGGCCCTCATGAGGGCCACCCGCACACAACTCTCCCCGATCTTCGGCCTGCACCCTGATGCCAGCGGGGCCGCCACGAGGCAGATCGAGCAGATGATCGCGCGCCGCACGCCGGACATGACCGCCCAAACCGCAGACGGCGTGTTGCACGAAGTGTGGACCGTCGAAAGCCCCTCCGACATCGCCGCGTATCAGAACGCTCTGGCCGATGAGGACATCTTCATCGCCGACGGCCACCACCGATACACCACGCAACTCAACTACATCCGCGAACTCGAAGCACTGGGGGCGTGCCCGCCCGACCATCCCGCCCGCCGGTGCTTGATGGTGCTCGTGAGCATGTCAGACCCTGGCCTTGCCATCTGGCCTACCCACCGTGTGCTCGGCGGCATGAGGGGGTACTCCTTTGACGCCTTCCTCAAGGCTTCCTCGCCCCACCTCACCATCCACAATGTCTCCGGCGGGCTTGATGGCGTCGGCACCGCCCTGCGCTCGCGAACTGAACTCGGGCCGATGCGCCTGGGACTCTTCGACTTCGCCACCGGCCGAGGGGCTCTCGCCACCCCGACACACCCGGATCCTCTCGCGCACCTCTTCCCTGACAAGCCCCTCGCGTGGCGCACCCTTTCCGTGGCCTACCTGCAGTACATCCTGGTCGAAGAAGTCTGTCAGAAAGCGTTGAACGCCGGCCATCCCGTCAAGTGGGCATTCCCTCACAGCCTGGCCGAGGTCCGAGACATCGGCGAAGGCCGGGAAACCGGCGCCGGCGGCGGCACTGGGTTCGCCCAACTGGCAGTCCTTGTTCTCCCCACTCCCCTTGAGGCCGTCCGCGAGGTCAGCCGCGCCGGCCACCTCATGCCCCAGAAGAGCACCTTTTTCTACCCCAAACTGGCAACCGGGCTCTTCATGAACCCTCTGGAGTAAACCCCGGGCCATGTCCTGGAGAGAAGCAAGCCGGTCGTCACCTTCGCAGGGTTGATCCGACCCCCCGATCCCACTACCATTCGCTCAGGAATTCAGTTAACCCGAACGATACTCGAACGAGACGACCCACATGGCATTGCTCGCAGATGAACGCAGCCAGATTGTTTCCTCACACAAGCGCCACGAGAAAGACACCGGATCGGTGGAAGTTCAAGTGGCCGTGTTGACGGCGGAGATCAACGCCATCTCCGAACATCTCCAGACCCACAAGAAAGACCACCACAGCCGGCGCGGCCTGCTCGGCAAGGTCGGTCACCGCAACAGCCTCCTGCGCTACCTCGCCAGGATCGAGCCCGCCCGCTACCAGGCGCTCATCCAGAAACTCGGCCTCCGCAAGTAATCACCCGGCCCGATGGCACACAGCCACCGGGCCGCTTTGTTTTCGTTCTTGGTTTCCGCTGGGGAAACTGAGCGGGCAGTGGGCAAGCTTCAGTTGCGTGGCCGGTCTCGCATCCGTGTGCATCTCCTGGCCAGATGGCCCCGGAGCGTGCCCGGGCCACGATGGGTTGCCGGGCGAAGTCTCCCGCGATCTTCCCGGGCACCTGAATCCTGCCTTCTGCCTCTCGACACCTCTCCCCCGCGGTGGTCACAAACCTGCGGCCACGGCCCCGGCGCGGCGTTCCATCGCCCGCGTTCAGAGCCAACCGCCCGCGGCCCCGAACGGGCGCTCGCGATTGGGAGATTGCAGCATCATGGCACAACTCGTATCTCTGGGTGAAACGGTCGTCCGCGTGCAGACCGAAGTCGGCGGTCGAACCCTCATTCTTGAAACCGGCGTCATCGGGAAGCAGGCCAACGCCGCTGTCTTCGCCCACTACGCCGGCAGCACCGTGCTGGCAACCGTCGTTCGCGCCGCCCCGCGTGAAGGCATCGACTTCTTCCCTCTCACCGTGGATTACCGCGAGAAGACCGCCGCGGCCGGCAAGTTTCCCGGCGGCTTCCGCAAGAAGGAAGGCCCCCCCACCGAGAAAGAAATCCTCACGATGCGGATGATCGACCGTCCCATCCGCCCCCTCTTTCCCGACGGGTTCCTCGACGAAGTCCAGATCCAGGCCATCGTCCTGAGCCACGACGGCCAGAACGACACGGATGTCATCGCGGCCACCGCGGCCTCCGCCGCGCTGGCGCTCAGCGATGTTCCCTACGAGGGCCCCACGGCCACGGTCCGCGTCGGGCGCATCCACACCGACGCCGGCCCCGAGTTCGTGGTCAACCCCACCGTGTCCCAGATGGATTTCAGCGACCTTGACCTCGTGATCGCCGGCCACAAGGACGGCATCAACATGATCGAAGTGGGCGCCGCCGAAGTGCCCGAAGCAGACATGCTCGCCGCCGTCGAGTTCGGCTACACCCAGGTCAAGCAGATCCTCGGCCTGATCAACGAACTCGCCTCCAAGGTCGCCAAGCCCAAGGTTCAGGGCGAACTGCACCTGCCCCCTCCCGAGGTTGTCGCCAAGGTCGCGGCCGCCTGCGAGAAGGACCTGACCCAGGCACGCAAGATCAAGAGCAAGAAAGAACGCAGCGCCGCGGTCGATGCCCTCCGCTCGAAGGTGCTCGACGAACACTTCGCCCTCAACACCACCGGCAACTACGGCGACTACCTCGCCAGCGCCAAGGCCCGTTCACAGGCCAAAGAGGCCTTCAAGCGGCTTGAAGAGAAAATCACCCGCCGCCTGATCGTTCAGGAAAAGACCCGCGCCGACGGCCGCGGGCCCACCGAGATCCGCCCCATCGGCGGCGCGGTCGGCATTTTCGCACGCACGCACGGCTCGGCCATCTTCCAGCGCGGCGAAACACAGAGCCTCATCAGCGTCACGCTGGGCACCGGCAAAGACGAGCAGATCATCGACGGGCTCATCCCCGAGTACAGCAAGAAGTTCACGCTTCACTACTACTTCCCCCCGTTCTCCACGGGCGAGGTCAAGCGCATCACCGGCCCGGGCCGGCGCGAGATCGGCCACGGCGCCCTGGCCGAGCGCAGCCTCCTGGCCATCATGCCCAGCCCCGACGAGTTCCCCTACACCGTGCGTGTGATCAGCGAGATCACCGAGAGCAACGGCTCTTCGTCGATGGCCTCTGTCTGCGGCGGCTGCCTCGCGCTCATGGACGCGGGCGTGCCCATCCGCGCGACGTGCGCCGGCATCTCCGTCGGCCGCTTCGCCGACGACGACGACAAGAATGAACTCTTCGTCACCGACATCATCGGCGAAGAAGATTTCTTCGGCGATATGGACTTCAAAGTCTCGGGCACCCGCGACGGCATCACCGGCATCCAACTCGATCTCAAGACCCGCGGGCTCACCCTCGGGCAGATCGAGCGCATCTTCGAGCAGGCCCGCCTGGGCCGCCTCGAAATCATCGACGTGATGGAGCAGGTCATCCCGGCGCCCCGCCCCGAGATCAGCCCCCTCGCGCCACGACTCATCACCATCCAGATCGACCCGGAGAAGATCGGCAAACTCATCGGGCCCGGCGGCAAGGTCATCCGCGGCCTGCAAGACAAGCACGGCGTCACCATCGATGTCGAAGACGACGGCACCGTGCAACTCGCCGGGCAGGACGCCGCTACGATCGAGGCCGCCAAGGCCGAGATCGAAGCCCTCTGCGAAGAGATCAAGGTCGGCACGGTCTACACCGGCAAGGTTGTCAGCATGAAGGAGTTCGGCGCCTTCATCGAACTCGCCCCGGGCACCGACGGCATGTGCCACATCTCCGAACTGGCCGAGGGCTATGTCAAGAGTGTCGCCGACGTGGTGAAACTCGGCGAACTCGTCAAAGTCAAGGTCATCAACGTTGACGAACAGGGCCGCATCAAACTCAGCCGCAAGGCCGTGCTCGTCGAAGAGACCAAGACCAAGCAGCCTTCCTGAGCACGCCGCCCTCGCCGGGCGACTCATCCCATGCACCGATCAGCGGACAGGCCCGGGGCCTGTCCGCTTTCTTTGCGCACGCAGAATGCACGTTGATCCGCGTTCTCCCCGTGGTTTCAGTGTGTCGAGCGGCCACCCCTCGACCTTGGCTCACGGCCCGACAAACGTGTCGCGTGCCGAAGCGGGCAACTCGTTGCCCCTGAGCGTCACCGCCGGCACGAACACGCCCGAGGCACCGCGCCGCCGCGCATCCGCGATGATCTCGTCGAGAAACGCGGGCAGCCAGATGTTGTCCTCGCCCCGCTGAGGCGTGGTGGCCCACTGGGCCGAACCGTCGGTGCTCAGGCACCACTGGCCGGTGCCGCAGTGATTGGCAGAGTTTTCAAGAGGCTTGATCACCTGCCCGCGCACGGCCCGCATCACCACGGGTGACTTGTCGGTGAGAATCACCGATGCCTCGCCGCTCCAGATGGGGCGGGCCGGGCCGAACATGAGTTGGTATGAGTATGAAACTTCCTGGATGCAGCCCCAGTCGGAGTTCGACTTCACGCAGCAGGCCTTGATCGCCCTCGGGTTGCCCTGGCACGCAAGGTCCTCGATGGCGATGTAGCGCTCCTTGGGGAGTTGGAAGAGGTTGGCCGAGTTCGAGCGGGACGTGCCGACATCCCACCACTTGCCCGTGCCCAGCGAGGCGGTGGCGACGGGCAGCGACCCGCGGTAATCGCCCGCGTAGGTCGTGAAGGCCGCCGCGATGGTCGCCATGTTGGCGCCGCAGGCGGACTTGATCTGCTGAACGCGCACCGACTGCATCACCGGCCACATCACCGCCCCGACGATGGTGATCATCGCCGCCACCGTGACGAGGTCGGTGAACCTGAACCGCCCTCCGGACGGCGCGAACTGCTCCCCCGCCGGACGGGCCATCGCGAGCGATGCCACCTTCGAGTAGGTGCGTTCTGTGAGATCCGGCGATGCACGCAGCGGCACGGCCGTGATCATGCCGCCGATGTCGCACATCTTGGCGGCGCGCGGGCGCAGCGTGCTGTTGACACGCACCGGATCAAACCCCGCGGCGACGAGCGCGTCGAGCGCATCCTCGTCTTCAGGGTGGAGCCCCGGCTCGTCCTCGATGTTCAGCCTCAGACTCGGCCGCTGGGCGGCACGCTGCACCCTGGCGAGCGTGACGTCAACCAGTTCCGGCCGGGCAACCACTTTGGTCGTTCCCAGCAGCGAGAGAATCGCATCAACCCGGATCTGCTCGGGTGAGTCATCGTGCGGCGACGCTTCGCCGGCTCGCCGCGCCAGCACGGCATCAACCGCAGCGGCGTCTCTGGGCGAGAGCGGGTCGGCGGGTTGTGGTGGCTCGTGCGTCATGGTCGGTCGTCTGCCTCGAGGTCATCCCGGCTGACACCCTCGCGGTCGAGGGTGGCCTTCCATCGCTTGGCGAATGTCGCCACCGCCGAGTGAAGCCGTGACTTGACAGTCCCCAAAGGGATTCCCAGTTCATCGGCGATCTGCACGTAACTGAGGCGCTGGAAATAGGCCAGCAGAAGTATTTCTCGGAGGGTGTAGGGCATGCTGTCCAGTACGCTTTGAACCTGCTCGCTGGTCTCTGCTCGGTCCAGACCGGCGTCCGGGGGGGGCACATGGACCTCCATCAGGTCCATGAATGAGCCCGAACTGCCATCACCACTATCGGACGATGAGCCCCCATCGATCGGGGCCGAGAGATCCAACGTCTTCCGTCTGCCCTTCTTACGCAGGTGGTCCCGCGCCTTGTTCGCCGCAATCGTGTACAACCATGGCCGAAATCGACGTTCCATGTCGAATGTGTGGGCGGCCAGGTGCGCCTGCAGGAAAGACTCCTGAAAAACATCCTCGGCACCCGCCTGGTCACCCACCAGCCGGAATAAAAACCTCAACAGGTCGTTCTGATGCCGCTCGATGAGCGTCCGAAAGGCGTTCAGGTCGCCCCTGCGGTGTTTCTCGAACAAGACTTCGTCGGTAGGGTGGTCCAATCAGCGTGCTTCCGGGAACAGTCCCCCGCCCGTTTCGTCCTGCGGGCTGAGGGTAAGTGCAAAGGGAACAACCCCGACAGTTCGGGAATATGCCACGCCGCGCTCGGGCGGGAATCTGAGAAGACCGTCAGCCCTCAAAGCAGGAGCGTGTTCTCGGACGTAGATGTCGAATGCCTCGCGGCTCGGGAACAGGTACGACGACTGCACTCTGTATGGATCGCCCCCAGTGTCCCGATCCACCAGAACTAATTCGGCACGCACCGCCCCTCCCGCGACCACCGCCGAGAGGTGCCCATCCCGCAGCCAGCGGACGTACTCATCCCGTACCGTCTCGTCGGGCAAGGCAGCCGTCACGATGTAGGCCAAGGCCGGGCTCATTTTCGGACGGAGCGTACGCGGGCAACCGCACCCGGGTGAGTACCGTACGCCTTCTCCTTGAAAGGGCAATAAAGGCCATGGGGGAACGTTCAGCCATCCCGATGGAAGCCAACGCCGCGCCGCACGCGGATCAGACCCCGGCGGACGCAGCGCGGTTGGCGCACATTCTTCGCCTGGCCTCCGAAGGCTCGGACGAGGCTTGGCGGGCGTTGATCGATACTTACGCCCGGCGCATCTTTGCTCTGGCCAAGAGCCGTTGCCGGGATGCAGATACCGCAGAGGAAATCACTCAGTCAGTGTTCGCCACCATCGCCGTCAAGATCACGTCAGGGGGGTATCACGAACAAGGCAAGTTTGAACCCTGGCTCTTCCGTGTCGCGGCCAACCGCATCCGCGACCATGTCCGCGTCTCGCGCCGTCGGCGTGAGTGCGAACACGCCGGCCCGCCCGGCATGGCGGAACCCACAACGCCCCCAGAGCCGCGGTCAGAGGGGGCCGACGCGGACACCCGCGCCAGACTGCGAGCAGCCCTGGTGCTCTTGCCCGAGAACGACCGGGAGATCATCGAACTGCGGCACCATGGAGGGCTGAGTTTCAAGCAGATCGCCGACATCCTCGAAGAACCATTGGGCACCCTGCTGGCTCGCCACCACAGGGCGCTCAAGAAACTCCGGGAGATCCTCGAACACTCCCAGAAACAGGCCGAGGCGCAGGCTAACTCATGAGTCACACGATGAACACCAACCTCGACAACCCCGCCGACCCAGCCCTCGAAGCCGCGCTCGACGCCCTCGCCGCGGAAGATATCGCCGCGGCCCCGGCCGGCCTTGAATCACGCATCGCCCACGCGACGCAGCCCATGCTCAGCGCGAACATGCCCCCGGCCACGCTGCGGCTCTCGCCCGCACACTCGGCCACTCGCGGGCATCCGCTGCTCATAAGAACATTCGGCCTGCGTCTGGCCGCCTCTCTGGCCATCGTCGGAACAATCATCGCCGCGATTGTGGCCTCCCGCCATGGCCCCGCTGCGCCACGCGATGGTTCGCCCGCCCCGATCGCCGTCACACAAGACCCGTTCGACCCCCTCTCCGATGAGTTTCTCGCCTTCGCATGGGGCGACTCTTCAGAATCGAGCATCGACAGCATCCGCGCCGCGGCGGAACAACTCGGCCAGCGGCTTGAGGGTGACTTCTGGGGGATCTCAGACCTCCTCAGCGAGGAGGGTTCCACATGACCACACATCCACGCCGTTCAGCCGCCAGCATCGCCTTCGCGGGCGCCCTTGTTTTCATCTGCGCCGCGGCGTGGGCCCAGCCGCCCAGAGACGGCGCACTCCAGCCCCCGCCCCGTGAAAGGGGCGCGGGTCCTGCGCAGCCCAGGCCACAACGGCCCATGATGCTGGAGAACGACCCCGAAGCCCTGCGGCAGATGATCGAGCGTCGGCTGCGCGAGACCCGCCGAACTGAAAGCCGCCTCTCCGCGGCCCTGAAACAACTCGACGAGGGCGCATCACCGGCGGACGTCGCACGGGACCTCGCGCAACTGGGCCGCGGCCACGAAGACATTGATGGGGCAGGCCCTTCCGACGCACAACCCCGCCCATCCGGGCCCGGGGGCGGGCCGGGGGGCCCTCGGCGTGAAGGTCCGCTTTCACCGCAGGAACGCGAAGAGTTCGTGCAGGCGATCAAAGATCGCACGCCGATGATCGCTCGCAAGTTCCACCAATGGCAGCAGGAGCCGGCCTTCGGCCAGCGGCTCCTGGGCCGCATGACACCGCGCATCCGAGATGCGATGATGCTGCGCCGAGCAGACCAGGAAATGTTCGAACGGCGCGTTGACGAGATTTTCGCCGGCGCCATGGTGCTCGAAGCCATCAGAGACTATCGCGCCGCGGTTGACTCTGATGAATCAACGCGCGATCAGCAGGTTCGCCAGGCCCGCGAGAGCCTTCGCTCGGCGTTGATCCAACAGTTCCAGGCCCGGCTCGGCGCAGAGTCTCTCGAGGCCGAGCGGCTCTCAGCACGTGTCGAGCGCATGCGTCGCCACATCGAAGAGCGGCGCGAACGCGCCGACGAAGAGGCCGATGCCGCGCTCAAGCGGCTCATGGAAACCGGCGACTTCCGGGGCATCATGCCCGAGGATGGCCCGCCGGGCCGCCCGCCCATGCGTCAGCCGCCCCGCGGCGAGTAAGCATCACGACACGATCGATCCGGGCTCGATCTCAGAGAGCGTGGTGAGCACCACCACCCGGCGGTCTGCGCCGGCACTCTCTTTGGGGGCGTTGCTGGCGGCCAGCAGCATGCCGCGAGACTCTTCACCACGCAACATGCGCGGGGCGAGGTTGGCCACGATGATGATCGACTTGCCGACGAGTTCCTCGGCGGTGTAGTTCTGCCGGATGCCGGCGCAGATCTGCCTTGGCGTGCCGCTGCCGTCATCGAGTTGCAGTTTGAAGAGTTTGTCCGCGTTCGGGTGCGGCTCGGCGCTGACGATCCGGGCGACACGCAGGTCAACCTTGGCGAAGTCTTCAAACGTGATCGCGGGCTTGGGCTCCGGCTTGGCGGGGGTGGTCGTTGGGGGCGTCTGCTCGCTCATGGAAGGCTCGGGGAGACTGGCAGCGGGTCGCCGGGGTTCCGCGGGATGGGTTCGTTCGCGTCTTGCTCCACTCCGGCGTCTGTGGGGCTTGGCTCGACTGTATGCGCGGGGGCAGCGCTCACAGGCGAAACCCACGCGCCGTCCCGCCACAGATACCTCTCGGGATCAACCTTGTAATGAGCGCACACGCTCGCGGGGTCAGGATCGATCAGAGGGGCCCCGCCGTCGGCGGTGATCTGCGCCGCCCATGAACGCTGCGTGGGCTGGAGCAACCACGACTCAAGCCGCAACTGTGCTGTGAGGTCTTCGGCGCTGAGCATGCTCCCCGACTTGCCCTCGCAGTTCGAGCACGGCCGCAGATCGGTGGGCCCACCGCCCACACGACGAACCACCCGCTTGCTGCCGCAGGTCAGGCACGGCCACCTTCCCAACTCTCGCTCAAGGCCTGTGAGCCCGCCGGGCACGCCGCTGCGCCTGAGCAGCGAGTCCATCGCCTGAAGCCTCTGCCTCGTGTCAGACCTCGCCAGCATCATCTTCGCGCGAGGCCCTTCTCCGCTGCGGACAAGCCCCAGGAACTCCGCCACGCGATACGAGCCGGCATCGACCGATTCCGGGGGCGCACCGACATTCCAGAGCGGCGTGGCTCGCGAAGGGTCGGCGATCTCAGACACCGCCGACAGCCATCGGCGGTCTCTCTCCGTGATCGCCAGCGCCGCCAGCGCGGTGGCCGCGCTGCCCGCGGTGCGATGGTGCTGAGGCTGATGGCGACCGAGTTCAAAGGCCAGGCAGAGCACATCCTCGGCGAGTTTTCGTCGCTCGGGGGGCTCTGGGTGTTCAGAGAGTTCCTCGCCAAGGCGCAGGTATGCATCCGGCCTTGAGGCATCGAGCGCTGTGAGCCTGGCCCGCCACGGGGTGATATCAAACTCGGCCGCGGCCGGCGCGGTGGTCCTCTGCTGGGCCGCGGCAACCGGTTCAATGCCTGCGCACCACACCGCGCCCGCAGAGGCGATGACGGCGAACAGCCTGTTGAGGCCCGGAGTCATGCCCCCTCTCCTTCAGGCGTTGCCTGACCGTGGTGCAAGACCCAAAGCCTGCAGATGGCCCGCTCGCACGCGAGAATCTGCCCGAAGACATGCGAGACGGACCGCAGTTCATCGCGCATCTCGTTGAGAATCACACCGGCCGGTTCCCCCGCCGCAGGACGCTGCGCCACAAAGACAAAGGCCATCCGTTCTGCGATCGCCGCCTGCACCGCTACAAACTCCTGCACGTCGCCGGTCGAGACGCGCGCTCTCGCCGCCCGCGCGGCGTTCATGGCCTGCAACGACATGGGCTCGCGGCCGCTCGGGATCACGCCCTGCGACTCCTGATCCCACCTTGCGAGGAGTTTGCCCGCCTGCACCGTTGGCTGGGGGTTAGGCTGCACCCGCCCCGCCGCCATACCCGCGAAGGAGGGCATCGCCTGCTGTTCGTAGACCTCCGCGATGGCCCTGGCGATTTCTTCAACGGCGCGCAACGAGCCGGTATCCGCGATGGCCTCGATATACCTGGCGACGAGATCGCGCCGCACCGCAACCCGCCACCGGCTGTCGCGGACCGAGGGCAGCGTGGTCGCGGCCACCATGGAGAGCAGTTCGTTGCTGGTGTGCGTCTGCGGCAGCATGGGGGCGAGGTCCAGCACGGCGCTGAGCATCTGCGGCGAACCCGCGTATCGACGCAGCAGCAGCCTGGCGGGCGTCGAGATCGCCTCCTGAGGCGCATAGAACGCCTCCCACGCGATCACCTGCGCATCAGCCCATGTCAAAGGCTCAAAGTGCTGCCCCAGCAGTCTCGCCCGCTCGGGGATGCGCGTCCCCGCCTGCATGTACGACACGCCCCACTGAGTAAGGCCGGCGGGTGCATCGATCATCGTGCGCCCGGCCGTGTGCGTTGCGATCGAAGCCACTCTGGCCGAAAGCCCGCCGTCGGGGTTTTCGAGCAGGTCGTGGGCCGCGCTGCTCTCGCCCAGCCAGATCGCCATCGCCGCGCCATTGATGCGTGCCAGCCTGTGCGCGGCCAGGAGCATCTCGACGGGCGATCCTTCGAGGAACGTCCCGGGCTGGACCAGCCCGCCGGAAGACTCAGAGGCCACAACCTCGCGCCAGCGCTGCAACCCTGCGTCGCGCGTGACGGTCGTGGAAAGACCCCACGCCGAGGCATAAGCATCGCGGAGCATAGCGCGGGCATCGCCGAAAGCGCCGAGGTGCAGCACCATCGTGGGGTCTACACCCGCGGCGGCGCTCTTGCCGGCCAGGGTGGATGTCAACGCGTGAATGTCCGCGGTGCTGTACGCCCGATCATCAAAGACACGTATGAGCCACCGCCGCGATTCATCGCCGTCGCGCCAATCGACCGATTGCACAAGCTGCGACACGGCCTCATAGACCGCGCGGCTGTGCGTGGGCTCAGCGCCGGTGGTGAGCAGCGCGTCCAGGGCCGCCAACGTGGTGCGCACCTGCAGTTCGCTGCCTTTGCCACGCAGCGCGTTCAGGGCTTCGATCCACGCCTTCCATGCCCCTTCATACACCTTGAGGTCGGGATCTGTGCCGCGGGTGATGCCTGTCAGCGTGCGTGTGAGCGAAAGAAGCATCGCCGCCGCGCCGGCGTCGAACGAGTTCTCGGCGGGCTGACCGGTATGTGCGAAGACCTTCGCTCCCGCCTGACGCACCTCCTGCAGTGCTGAATACGGCAGATCTCGGTCTGAACCCAGGCGAGCCAGCAACCCCGCCGACCAGACGCCCGCCGTGAGTTCCTGCGGTGAGACCAGCGCCGATTCTGCCGCCTTGGTCGCGGGCGCCAGCATGTGCCCGATGAGCATCGGTTGTGCCGCACCGGCCGCGGCGTAGACACTCTCAATGCACAGGTTCACACCCGCGCGGCGTTGATCCTGCGAGGCCGCCGCCCATTCCCTGCTCATGGCATCGCTCGCAGCCCCGGCGGCGTAGACAGCCTCTGGCTGTCCTGTGCGGAGCAGCCCGATGGCCGTTTCGAGATCGCGTAGCCGGTCTTCCCATTCTGGCACGGCGCCGTTGGCCTGCGCCGACCCATCTTCGCGGAGAACACGCGCGGGCGGTGCGTAGCGCGGTCGTGTCGGTTCAACCCCTCCTGCCGCTGCGACAGGACCGGGCGTGGCATCGCCGGCGTCACCGGCGGCGGAATGCTGCCCGGCTTTGTCCTCCACTCTTGAAATCACCACCATCAGCGCGGCACCCGCGAGCAAGACTGCCAGGAGTCCGCCGATGACCCACGCGCCGGCCGCGATGACGCGGCGGGAAGGATCAAACTCCTCAACTTCGTCGGCCTCGGGCAATGGTTCGAGCACACTCGCGAGAGGCCTTTGACCTGATGAAGCGCCGGTACTCGGCCCGTGCGAAGGATGAACCTTGTCACCGCCCGCCGACACATCTCCCGTCGGCCCTGCCATGGTGGCCGAAGCAGACTTGTTCTGCGGGTGTGTTTGAACCTCCCACGGGCGGTGCCGCAATGACCCGAGCGCGCCGAGGAGTTCATCGGGGCCGGCCCCCATCGATCGGGCGATGAGCAGCGACATCCTGAGTGCTCCGCGGTTCCACCCGCCGTGCATCGCGACCGTGCGGAGGAGCGCGCCCTGGAGCGCAGAGTCTCCCTGCGCCTGCTGCTGGCTCGTGAAACGCCCGCGGGACGACGCCGAGGGCGCCATCACCTTCGCCGCCGAGGCGTGGAGTCGGAATCGAGCCTCGTCGGCGTGAGGGGAAGCAGAATCAGGGTGCGCCGCCAGTTGCACCAGGCGCGCATTGAGCGCCGCGATGATTTCACCCTGATCTCGAGGCTCGTTCGAAAGACCAAGCACGCTCATCGGGTCTGAGTCATCGACGTCTGGCCCGAAGAAGTACGCGCACACGCCACGCGTGGTGATGCCGCGGATGCCGGCGGGGTCTTGGCTCATGGCTGACCCTCCACCGGTGAATCAGGAATGGCAAGGGAGATGAAACGATCTTTCCACGCTTCCCCGCAGCGTGATGGGTACATCGCCACAAACTGCCGGTAGGCCTGCTGCGCTCTGGCCGGATCGACCAGGATGAGCAACCGGAGCGAGTTGAACCTGGCCTCGCACCACACGGGCGTTGCCGGCTCGGTGGCGATGAGGATTTCTTCCCAGCAGGCCAGCGCTGATTCGAGTTCTTCGCTCGATTCGAGCACGTCGGCGAGCCGGCGCAGCGAGGCGAGCGTTCGAACGCCGTCCTTGAGTTGAGCCTCATCGGTGGCGCGGGCCAGGTCGCGCATCCGCTCGTCTCCCTCGAGTTTCCACAATCGTGTGGCGGCCGTGGCCAGCCTGTCGCGCACGTGGCTGAGCAGGGCCCGGTCGGCTCGCTGGCCAACGCCCTCGACAAGCCGGGAAGCGATCGCCACCACGGCGCGCGCGGCCTGGGCATTGTCGGGCATGGCCTGCCATTGCTCCCAGGCGTGCTCAAAGACCAGACGTTCGCCGCCGATGACCAGCGGGCCGCCCCTCGCACGCAGCGCGGCGATGTTCGAGCGGATCTGCTGTTCGTCGCCGCGTGCCAGCGCGATCTGCAGCCGTCTGTAGATGAACTCAGCGGCGTAGTCGCCGGTTTCGATGCCGTGGAATGACGCGACCCCCTCGACGAGCGACAGGGCCGCCTCTGCACGGGTGGTGTCCGGTGTGGACATCGACAGGGCCGCGTGGCAGAGCTGTCTCGCGTGCAGCAGGACGAGGTCTGCCGCGGCGCGGGCCTGTTCGCCCCGGCCCGAGAGCGCCGTGGCGTGCTCACCCCGCAGCACGTCTTCAACCACCGACACAAATCGCAGCGCGGCAAAGTCTCTGGAGCGGGCGTCGGCCCTGCGGAACTGGTTATAGAGCAGCCCCGCGGCGACGCGCCGGGAAACAGCGTACAACGCCGAGTCGAACGGCACGCGCAGCAGCGTTTCGATATCCTCGGCTTCGGCCTGCCGCCCGTCGGCGATGCGCCTCATGAGCAGTTTCACGCTGCGTTCGCTGCGGGGGAATGACTTGATGAAGAGCGTGGCGAGCCGGTCTCGCCGTTCGACGTGCGAGGGCGCACCGTCGGTGATCGCGCGGTCGAGCGAGACGATGGCGTACCACAAGGCGTCGGCGCGGATCTCGGCGAGTTCATTCGTCGCCGGGCCGCCGCCGGTCAGTTCTTCAAACGCATCCGCCGCCGCGACGAGGGCCCCGGCGTAAAACAGAGAAAGTCCGCGGCAGAGCAGCGCACGCGCCCGCTCGATCTCGAAGGTCGCCGCGTCGGAACTCTGCGCCGACGCCGCGAAGAGTTCCGCCGCCTGCCGATACTGGTTCACAAGCGCGGGGACGGCGGTGGGTTGATCGGCGTCAGACGAGAGGGCGTGGGCCGCCCTCACCTGTTCATAGAGTTGACGGGCCCGCACATACAGGTTGATGAACCCTTCTTTGCCGATGAGTTGGGTGCCATAGACCGAAACCAGGCTCAGGACGTGGCCGATTTTGCCCGTGGTGACCAGGTCGCCCAGCGCGACCTGTGCCATTTTTTCGGCCGAGGCGCGCAGCGCGGGCCTCATGGCCTCGTTCTTGAGTGATTCGAGCGAGATCACCGCGAGCGTGCGGGCATCGGCCACATCGAGCGCTCCCAGCGAGGCGCCCTCGCCCGCGGCGGCGATCCGCTGGCGCGTGACCGCCGCCTCGACATCGGCCCAGCGGTCCGCGGCGACCAGCGCGGTGATCTTGCGGCGAAACACCTGACGGCGCACGGCGTCGCTGGTGTCGGGCGCGTGCTCCACGACCTCGATCCACCGAACCGCCTCGACGTGATTGCCCAGCAACGAACTGGCGAGGCCGCAACCGAGCGCCGCCTTGGCCACATGGTCATACCGCAGGTGCCCCTGGGGCAGCCGCTCGAGCGACGCCGGCCTGCCCGAGACGGCGTTGAGGATTCCACCGAAGTAGACAAGCGACGAGGCCGCGGCGCGTGTGTCGCTGTGCAGCAGCGCGGTGTAGTAGTTGGCCCAGCCCGCGTAATACCAGGCGCGAGAACGAGCGCTGTTCGCCTCTTCGACCATCGACTGGAAGAGGTCGAGTTCGGTCTCACGAACAGCGCCGTCGTCTTTGCGGCGTTTGAGCATGGCCGCGCGGGTGTTGAGCCGGGCGGCGAGCTCTTCGAGCGAGGCGCGGACCGACCGGAGCACTCTCGAAGCCTCGGCGTGTTCTTCGGCCGAGGCCAGCCGCAGCATGTGCCGCTCCACAATCTCTTCCATCGGAAGAAACTCGGCGATGGCGATGGTCAGTCTGAGCGTGGAGACCTCAGAATCGGGCGCTTGCGACAGAAGCCGCCTGCACCGCTGCTCGATGCGCTGCCTTTCATGGGCCGAGGTCGCGCCGGCGAGCATCTGCGCATAGAGCCTGCCGAGCGATTCGGCCAGTTGAGACTTCTCCTCGCCTTGCGACTGCTGGAATCGTTCCCACAAACTCGCGGCCAACGGGTCGAGCAGGCCGTGCTCGGCAAGATACGCGTCGCGAGCCGCCGTCACGCCGTCGCCGGAGAGATCCGGGGCGCTCTGGGCGCACGCCGCCCCGGCGGCGAGCATGACGCCCATGGCCGCTGAGAATACAGCCCGAGATGCCTCACTTCGCAGGAACATAGTTGATCCGGGTAAACCCCGCGTCTTTCGCTGCCTGAAGCGCATCGGCCGCGCCCGCCACGGGCGCCAACGACGAGACCTTGATGAACACTCCTTCTTCGACAGAGAGCATCCCGAGCACCGACCGCAGCGACTCGCGGTCGGTCGCGGTGCGTTCTCCGATCCTGAATCGCACGCCGCCATCCGGGCCCGGTTCAACCGAGACCACCTGGGGCACACTGACACGTCCAGAACCCGCGCCCTGCTTTTCGGCGGCCAGCGAGGCGGTGAGCCGCCCTTCCTCGTTGGTCATTCTCGCCGTGACGAGAAAGTAGATGAGCAGCAGAAAGACGCAGTCGATCAGACTGGTCACCGGCAGGGTGGGCGGTCTTCGCGAGTTGGCGGCCCGGCGGAGGAACTTCATCGGGCGCCCCCATCTCCCGCGGCGCCCAGCCGCCAGGCCTTCACGCCGATCTCGGTCAGCCCCTGCGCCAGCCGGTTGATGTGCACCGCGGGCGCGGCGCGGTCGGCGCGCACAAGAACCGTGGGGGGTTTCTGGTCTTCGCGTCTGAACTCCATGGCGATCGCCTGCAGGCACCACTCCAGGTCAACCTCTTTGCCGTCGACGATGTACACGCCCCCGCCCGTGACATCAATCACAACTTCGGCGCCGGCCGGGGCCTGCCTGGTTTCTCCGGGCACCTCGGGCAGGTCAATCGGCGAAGTGATCGACTGCGCGAACTGGGTCGTGAACATGAAAAAGATGATGAGTTGCAGCGTCACGTCGATCATCGGCGTGAGGTCCATATCAGCGCGTCTGGTTTCGGCGGCGCGAAGAAACCTCATACAGCGCGAGCCTCCTTCGGCGAGCCCGCCGGGGGCTTGGCCGCCACGGGGCGCGCCCCCGGCTTGACGGGCGCTCGTCCTGAAGCGGCTTCGAGTTCACCCGCGAGCCCTTCGATTGTTTCTGCGATCTCGGTCGCCAGACGCTCGATGCGTCCGCGGAAGTATGAGTACGCCGCCGTGCAGGGAATAGCCACCACAAGCCCCTGCACCGTTGTCACCAGCGCGATCGAGATGTGCCCGGCGAGGTCGGCCGGTCGGGCCATGCCCTGTGTCGCGCTGATGGTTTCAAAGGCCCGAACCATGCCCACCACCGTGCCCAGCAGCCCGAGCATGGGCGCGATCGCCGCGATGAGGGAGACCCCGTCGATCGACCTGCCCACAGCGTCGACCTCCTGGCGTCCGGAATCTTCGATCGCCGACCTGAGTTCGAGCAGGCCGAACGAGGATCGGCCGCACCGAGTGAGCGCCGCGCCGAAGACCCGGGTGACGAAGCAATCGTTGGTCTCCTGCCGGCAGAACTGGATCGCCCCGGGCACGTCGTTCTCACGCATATACCGCGAGAGCGCTTCGACAACCTCCGGCGGCGCCAGCCGCGAACGGCGAATCTGGATCATGTGCAGAACTACCAGCCCTACGGCCATCACCGAGAGCCCGATGATGACATACCCGATCAGTCCGCCGCCGCCGATGTATTGCAGCAGCGTTCGCCCCGCGGTCGAACCCGGCGCCGCGGCCAGCAACAGGCGCGGCGCATCGACCGCGGCCAGGGGAAAGGTTCCACACGACATCAAGGCACACCTCCAAGTTCATCGCCGATGTCCGGCGAACCGGCTTCGGGCGACGGTTGGTCCAACTCTGAGACATTCCAGTTCCGCAGCGGTTCCCAGTCGAGCGCCGGATGTCCCGGCAACCGACGCACCAGCAAACGGCGCATCGCCACCGCTCGCTTCGTGTCGCCCAGTCGCAGCATTCCCCGCGCCATCTCGGCCATCGCCACGCCGGTGAGATAAGGCACCACACGCTCGTACGCCGCGGGCACCGCCGCGAGTTCTGCGACTCCCAGCGCCCACGATTCTTCGTCGTTCTCGAGCATGAGTGAACGCCCGATGCCCACGCGGCACCAGACCTGCACCCACGCCGCGGGCCCGGACTGCATCGCGCTGCGCAGCCGATCGCGCGAGAGCGAACGCAACGACGCATCTTGGGCGGTCGAAGCGACGAGATCCCACACAAACTGGTGCCTGTCGCCATCGGCCGGACGCGGGGGCATCGCATCAACGGGCACCCCCGCGGCTTGTTGCATCGAGATCCTGTACAACGTCGCCAATCCCGCGAAGCCATCCGGCACATTCGCCCAGCGCGACTGCGCCGCCGCGATCAAGGCTGGTGATTCGAGCCAGATGGGTGGCAGCGCGGGAGAGAGCAGGAGTTCACGGTCGATCAGCGGGATATCAGGCCACGACGCTGGTAGCCCCCTCTGGGCAACCTCCCGGCCGGGTTCACCCTGTCGTGCCGCAAGGTTGGCCAGCCACGGCCTCAGGGCCAGGGCCTGTGCGCCGCGCATCAGCCTCGCCGCCAGGAGCCCCTCCGACACGAGTTCCGCGGTGGGGCCCGCCTCGCCTTCAAGGCGCGTAAAGAGCCGCTCAAGCAGTTGTTCTGCCCCGGCAAAGTCGCCTCGTTCAACCCGGATGCGCGCCCGCCACGCATCATGGGCGATCTCTTCAAGCACGTTGCGATCATCCCATTCGCCCGCGGGCACGCCGGCGATCTGGTCCCACGGCACCACAACGTTCGCACGCCCGCCCACCTTCACCGTGACCCCCGCCGCCGACACCGAAACAACTTCGCCGGTGGGCCAC
This sequence comes from Phycisphaeraceae bacterium, assembly GCA_019636615.1. Lineage (GTDB taxonomy): Bacteria > Planctomycetota > Phycisphaerae > Phycisphaerales > UBA1924 > UBA2402. The sequence continues at coordinate 931,200 of JAHBXF010000002.1, forward strand.
TCCGAACCGGGGCGCAGCGACACCACAACCTGCGCCGGCGCGGCCAGCACAAGCAATACCTGAAATGCGAGGATGACGAGCGGGGTGCGCATGGATCAACGATCGGGCACGAAGTTGTATCTGCCGCCTGACTCCTTGGCGATGCGTTTCATTTCCTCGGCGCCGCTGTCGCTGCCGAAACAGATCGAGTGGATAGGAACCCGGAACCGGCGGTTGCGCGCGATGATGGATTCGGCAACGATCGCGGGGAACTCACCGTCGGTCATGAAGTACACGGCGTCGGGTTTGGGGCGCAGCGTAAAGACGATGTCGAATCCCTTGTCCGGCTCTGTGCCGCCGTCCGCCGCCAGAAGTGTGATCTGGTTGCGCACCCACCTCTTGTTGCTCTCGCTGGCCTCTCGCCACTCACGCTTCTCACCAACAATCCACGCGCCGCTCGAGAACGGGATCACCATGAACTCGGCCGTGGCGTCGAGCGAGCCGATCGACCGTATCAGTTCATCCTTCAGGCCCTGCATCCGGCGGCCTTCCATCGATCCTGAAACGTCGACGAGATACACGAAACGCGTGCCCGTCGCTTCTACCCCGAAGAAACTCGCCGCGCCTCCCCCACCGCCGCCCAGCGAGAGCCCATCACCGGCCGACATCTCGCCGCCGCCCGAGAGCGACCCGAGGTCGGAAAGATCGATCTTCGCGCTCGACGCGGCATCGGTGATGCTCATGTCGGATGACAGGTCCGCGAGTTGCTGCTCGGGCGATTGCTGCTCGGGCACCGCCGGCTCGGCCGCGGCCCACGCCGCCGCCTCGAGTTCGTCCAGTTCCGCCTCGCTCATCACCGCAGACTCGTACACCCCTTCGCCCTTGCCGGGGGCCCCGCCGCCGCCCGCGGGGATGAAGATGAGCGCCGCGATGAGTACGAGCACAAGATGAAAGACCAGCGAGACCACCGCCGCGGGCCACGTGGCGCGCCGGTGCCACAGCCACCCCGCGACCGCGAGGGACTTTGCCGGCTGCCCGTGGGCATCGGTGTGGGTGAACGAGTTGGGTTCCTGCTGGGCTGTCATCGTGTCCCTGAGATTCTGCCCTCATCTTCCCCGTCATCCACTGTACGGGTGTGCCCGGGCCTTTCTGTCTTCGTACGATTGCGCCCACATGGCACCATCACACGACGCCCCCCCCACGCCCGAACACAACGCCGCGATGCTTCAGGCATCCAAGGGTGAGCATCGCCCAGCCCGGCGCATCCTCCTGAAAATCAGCGGCGAATCCTTCTGCCGCGCCGGCGGGTTTGGCATCGACCCGGATGAACTCGCCGCCATCGCGCGGGAGATCGTCGAAGCCACCCGCGCCGGGGGCTCTCTGGCCATCGTCGTGGGCGGCGGGAACATCATCCGCGGGGCCGAACTCGCCACCCAGGGGCACATCCACCAGGCAACCGCCGACCATATGGGCATGCTGGGAACGGTGATCAACGGCCTCGCGCTGAAGGAAAAACTCCAATCCCTCGGCCTTGAATGCCGGGTCATGAGCGCCATCGAGATCCGCGCCGTCGCCGAGCCCTTCATCCGCGGCAGAGCCCTGCGGCACATGGAAAAAGGCCGCGTGGTCATCCTTGTCGCGGGCACGGGAAACCCCTTCTTCACCACGGATACCTGCGCGGCCCTGCGCGCCACCGAACTGGGCTGCGATGTCCTGCTGAAGGCCACCAAGGTAGACGGCGTCTACTCCTCCGATCCCAAGAAAAACCCCGCCGCGACACGCTACGACCGCCTCTCCATCGCCGAAGCCATCGATAAACGCCTCAAGGTCATGGACATGACCGCCCTGGCGATGTGCGCAGAGAACAACATCCCGGTGATCGTCTTCGACTTCAAAAAGTCGGGCAACATCGCCAAGGTCGTGCGGGGCGAACACATCGGTACGCTCGTTCATCCTTCCGAACGTGTACCGTCCTGACCCCTTTCGGGTTGCGGCTTTTCTTCGTGGCATCCACTTGCTACCATTTACCAAACACGCCGGGCCCCTACATAGGGCTCTGTAAGGAACCAATCCCATGACCACCGACCCAGACACCATCCTTCTGCAGGCTGAAGAATCGATGGAAAAAGCCGTCGACTACCTCAAGCAGGAGTTGCGCGGCGTGCGGACCGGTCGCGCTTCCCCCGCGCTCGTCGAGTTCATCAAGGTTGAGTACTACGGCGCATCAACCGACCTCAAATCCATCGCGGCCATCAGCGTGCCCGAGTCAACGCAGTTGCTCATCAAGCCCTTTGATGCCAGCGCCGTTCCGGCCATCAAGACCGCCATCGAAAAGTCCGGTCTTGGCATCAACCCCGTGGTCGAAGGCAAGCAGGTGAGGCTCATGCTGCCCGCCATGAGCCAGGAGCGGCGTCAGAAAGACGCGGCCCGTGTCAAAAAGATGGGCGAAGAGTCAAAGGTCGTCATCCGCAACGCACGCCGAGATGCCAACAAGCACGCCGATGCACTGGGGAAGGGCCCGGGGTCGCACATCCCGGAAGACGAAGTGAAGACCCTCAAGGAAGAGATCCAGAAACTCACCGAGAAATACGAGGGTGAAGTCGACCGGCGCGTCGAGGAAAAGAGCAAGGAAATCCTCACCCTGTAACGCCGAAGATTCTCCTTCAAGCACACCCACTTCCGTCTCACACAACAGCCGGCTAGAGTGCCGGCTGTTCTTCTATGCTGGCCTTATCGCCAGATGATCGCCCGAGGCGACACCAGCATGATCCGCTCTTCACGCAGGTTCAGCAGCGCGCCGAGTTGGTCGCGAACCTGAGCCCAGGCCGCTGCGCCCATGACCTCTTCTCCCAGCCCCGCGGCGAGGCCCCCGGCCGAAACCGCGGCGCCCGTGCGATGCACCCCGTTGATCGGCGAGTGCACAAAGCCTTTGAGGGCATCTTCGAGCACCGAAGAGAGCGAGCGCGGGCCGGGGTAATCCATCACGTCGTACTCGCTCAGGCCCACGTGCGCGGCCAGCCCCGCGATGGTCTCGTCGAGCGTGCCCAGTTCATCGGCCAACCCCACGCTCACCGCCTGCACACCCACGAAGAGCCGCCCCTCGGCGGCCTTCTCCAGGTTCAACCCGGGGCGGCCGCTGAGCACCCGAGACGTGAACAACGAATACGTCTCTGTCATGCGCTCACGCACCGCCGCGACCTCTCGGTCTGTCCAGGGCGTGGCAGAACTGAACATCGCGGCGCGCGGGCCGCGGGCACGTTCTACCACGTTCACATTGAACCGTTCGTACAAGCCTCGCATCGACACTTTGCCGCCCACCACACCGATGGAGCCCACAATGCTCGCGGGCGTGAGCACAATGCGTGACCCGCCCACGGCGCAGTAATACCCCCCCGAGGCGGCCATGCCGCCCACGCTCACCCACACCGGCCGGGTCTGCGAGAGCCGCCGCAGCCCCTGCCACATCACCTCGCTGGCCGTGGCCGAGCCACCCGGAGAATCGATGCGCACGACAACGGCACGCACCCGCTTCTCACGCATGATGTCTTCGATGGCGTTGCGCACCGTGCGGCTGCCGACCGTTGTGCCGCCCATGAAACTCGCGCCCGAGTCGCCGTCAACAATCTGCCCGTTGATGTGCAGCACCGCGATGGTGTCTCGCTTTGGCTTGTGGTCGGGCTCCCGGCTGAAGAGTGAAAAGAGCGCGAACGGGCTGGCCGTCGCCGGGTCTACCTGACCCTTGCTCCCGGGCTTGATGGTCTGAATGTTCACCTCGCCGCCGTACACGCCGGAGAAGTGCTGCGTGAGCGACGCCAGATCAACCACCGAATCAACCATGCCGGCCTCTTTCGCCTGCTCCATGTCCGCCAGCCACATCACGTCCATGGCTTGATCAAGACCGGCCTGATCCAGGCCGCGGCCGGCCATCAGCGGCGCACGAACCGCGTCGTACATGCCGTCGAGCAAAGCGTTGATGTTCTCTTCCCATTGGGGGCTGGGCGTGCTTCGCGCCAGTTGCTCACTGGCACCTTTGTAATCGCCCACCTGCACCATGTCGGCCTTCAGGCCCGCCCAGGAGAGAAGATCAGCGAGAAAGACCTCCTCCATGTACACGCCCGGGAATGACACCCCGCCCCCGGACTGTCCGATCACTTCATCGGCGAATGATCCGAGCATGAGTTCCGCCGTGCCCATCGACTCGGCGAACAGGTGCACCTTCTTGCCCGCGGCACGCGCCCCGCGAATGGCCGCGCCGAGTTCGTACACCTGTGACGTAGAGAGCGAAGCGTCTTTCATCCGCACCACGATGCCCCGGTAGCGTGCATCCCCGGCCGCGCCGGCGATGGCGCTGATCGTGTCGCGCAGCGTCGGGGCGTTCTGGCTGCCGGTGAGCCACGCGAGTTCGCTCGGCCGGTCTGGCAGCGATTTTTCGATATTGATCCACGCCAGCCTCGCGCCGGCGTCTTGCGCCATGCCCTGACCCGCCAGAACCCCGCACGCCAGAACCGCGATACCCGCCAGTGCCCGTGTGAACATGCTTCCCTCCGGTGTTTCCTTGCCGTGCGTTCTTCACGACCTGTTGTCAGTCGTACCCAAGCCTCGCCAGGTCGTCCTCGTCAAGGCCGAACTGATGCCCGATCTCGTGCAGGAGCGTAATCTCGATTTCCGCGGCGATCTGCTCTTCAGCCCCGGGTTGATCCCAGCCCCCGGCCTGCGCGACGATGCCCTCCCGGTACACATGGATATCCGGGGGCAGTTCCGCCCCCGCTTCAACCGTCCGCTCGGTAAAGGCGAATCCGGAATGCAGGCCGCAGATTTCATCCCGCTCGGGCAACGTGCCGTCCGGGTTACGGAACTCTTCCAGCACGTCCGCCGCGGGGTAGTCCTCCACGATCACCGCGACCTCATTAAGCAACCGGCGGATGGCGATCGGGAGCGATTCATACACGTCCTCAAAGATTTCGTCGAACCGCTCCCGTTCTTGATCATTCATGGCGAGCGGCTCCACATGCGGCTCGGCCGGGGCGATTCGGCCCTCGCCGGATCGAGGAGGTCGCTCAGCGACAGCGGCGCCTGCGCGATCACCGGCCTCAGCCGCCAGCAGTCCACGGTCACGCCGATCAGCCCGATCAGGAACAACAGCCACCCCACCAGAACAACCATGGCACCAACCGTCTCGGCCGTGTCCATCACAGGCACATCCCACACGCCCGAGAGCACCCCGATCAGCAACCCCGCAGCAATCACCAGCGAGACAGAGGCCATCCCGCGCATCGTCTGCCTGTCTACTCGCCCCGAACGCATGAGCAGCGATCGTGCCACAAGAAGCCTCGCGTTGGGCCGCAGGCACATCAGCACACCCGCCACCAGCCCGCAGAGCAGCAGCCACACCGCCGCGGCCGCGCCCTGAGGCGCTTGCATGCGCAGCGGTGAATCTTCGACCAGTGACCCGCGTGCGTTCAGCCACCACACGCACGCGGCGATGGGGATGTACCCCGCGACGCCCGCAACCGCCGACCACACCTTGGCCGTTTCGATCCCCGCGTGCGGCCTGATGAACGCCGCGGCCCCGAGCCCGGAGAGCACCGTGAGCACAAGCACCCAGATCCCGGCGGCCCCGCCGCTCCAGATGGTGAGCCAGTCAACTGGGGGCAGCAGCCCCAGCGAATACACGTGCGTGACCACCGCCAGCAACGCCGCGCCCGTCGCCGCGGTGCCCCAAACCACGACACCCACCGAGGTCAGCCACGGCGAATGGATGGGGCGCAGTTCGCTGGCCCGTGGATCAACGACCGCGAGCAGCGTGGCACGCACGGGCGTTGCGCATTCCGGGCAGCACGAGACGATCGAAAGCCCGCGGAGGTTGTAGCGGCACCGCACGCAAGGGAGATCCCCGGAGAGTTCGGTGGCCAGGGGCGCACCGATCCCTCTCGCGGGCCCGGCACGCGCGCCTTGTTCCTCACCTGTGTTTGGCTGGTCACTCTGCTGCATGTTCCCCGTGGTGGGAAGGACCTGGCGCCAGCACCACCCTTCTGCAAGTTTACTCACCCCGATCGGGCACGGGCAGGGCATCGCCGCGCCTGCATCCATATACTGGGCCCACTTGGAACGCAACTCTCACGCCGAAACCACCTCCGCACTCAGGGGAAGAACCACCCCGAGATCGGCCACCGAGTCGATCGCCACCCTGCGTCAGAACATCAGCAGCGTCCTGTTCGGCGGGCACGAAGCCGTAGACCGGGTGATCGCCTGCCTTCTCTCGCGCGGGCACGTCCTCATCGAAGACGTGCCCGGGGTCGGCAAGACGCTCCTGGCCTCCGCGCTCGCCCGCAGTATCGACTGCTCCTTCTCCCGGGTTCAACTCACGCCGGACATGCTCCCCGGCGACATCGTCGGCGTGAGCGTGCTGGATCGCGATAAAGGCGAGTTTGTCTTCCGCCCAGGCCCGCTCTTTGCCAACATCATCCTGGCCGACGAGATCAACCGCACCCCGCCCAGAACCCAGTCCGCCCTGCTCGAAGCCATGGCCGAGGGGAGTGTCTCGGTCGACGGCCGAACACTCAAACTCGCGCAGCCCTTCATGGTCATCGCGACACAGAACCCCTTCGAGTTCGAGGGCACGTACCCCCTCCCAGAGAACCAACTCGACAGGTTCCTGATGCGGGTCAATCTGGGCTACCCCTCCAAAGACGCCGAGGCCCGGATCCTGCGCGAGCGGCCAGCCACCGGCACGCTCCCGGGCCTGGCCGCGGTTCTCTCCGGCGATGAGGTCGTATCACTCCAATCTCTGACCGACGATGTCCGCATCGAGCCCCCCGTCATCGACTACATCGTGGCGATCGCCCACGCCAGCCGTCAGCACCAGGGGTTGGTCCATGGCATCTCCCCCCGGGCTTCCCTCGCCCTCGCCCAGACTGCCAGGGCCACCGCCCTCATCGCGGGCCGCGACTACGTGATCCCCGACGACGTTGTGAACAACCTGCAGAGTGTCTGCGCCCACCGTGTCGTGACCCGCGCCGGCGCAGGGGGCGAGCAGAGCGCCCAACTCGCGCAGAGCATCTTGCAGGATGTTCTCGCCTCGGTCCCGGCCCCACTCTGATTCTGATCTTGAACCACACCACAGCGAGAAACGCCATGCCACGACAGGTTCGGCTCGATGCAACAGGCCCCATCAAGATCGACCCCGCGCAGTGGCCGCGCGACGACCAGGGCAACCTCAAAGCCATCTGGATCTGCGCCTGCGGGCTCTCGCCCAAGTTCCCCTTCTGCGACGGCACGCACAAAGCCTGCAAAGACGAGGAGCCCGGCGTGGAGTATGCCTATTCAAACGGCGTGCGGCACTCCCTGCGCAACACCCCGAGCCAAGAACGCGAACGTGAAGAACATCCGGGCGGGTAAGCCTTGGATCACCCGAGATACCGTGCCGCGACCTGAAAGGCCTCCCGCACATCTTCAACCCGCTGGTCCCCGGCCTCTCGCTCGATGACGAAGTTGCCGTGGTATTCAGCCTTTCGAAGCGCGTCAAAGAAGCCCTGCCAATCAACGCTGCCTTTGCCCAGCGGTGTCTCGCTGCCCCATTCGCCAAGGCTGTCTGATGGCCGCGCGTCTTTCAGGTGAACCTGCACGATCCGCCGCCCGAGCACACCAACGGCCTCTACCGGGTCGCCCATGCCGTACAGGATCATGTTCGCCGGATCAAAGTTCACGCCGATCTGCGCAAACTGCGGCAGCCGCTCGTTGAGCGTATCGAGCAGCGCGGCCAGCGCCCCCGCGCTCTCCTGCCCGGTCTCCAGCGCGAGCCGAACACGCCTCGCCCCAAAGACCTCCGCCATTTTCACAAGCCTGTCGCACATCGTGTCGAAGGCTTTGTCACCGCGGTCGTGAGGCACAAACCCGGCGTGAAAAGTCACGAGCGGCAGGCCCAGCCGCATCGCCACGACGGCGTTGCCCTCCGCCGCCTTCAGGTTCTCTTCCCATGTCTCGTCGGGGCGCACGCCGCCGGTGGCCTTGATGCTTTCAAGGGTTGAGTAGTCCTCACCCTTCATGGTCATCATGCCGCTCACCACCGAGGCGCGGATGTCCTTGAGCAGGCCCACCGTTTCATCCACACGCCAGCGGCACTCCCGGAGCGGGTCCAGGTGCAGTTGCACGCGTCGAAGACCAACGGCACGAACCTTGGCGGCCAGTTCCGAAGGGCTCTGAGGCTGTAGAGACCAGGAACACACGCCCAGCCGGGAAAGAGAATCGCTCATGGTGATGTCCCCGCGCGCGAACCGCGCAGAAGAAGACCCCGTCGGATCGCGCCCGCACCGCCCGCTTCGTGCCGGCGCACACCCGGCGTCAGGCCGTGGGCAGGCCGTCGCCCTTCACAGACTTGTTGAACTCTTCGAGCGTGACGTCTGTGACACTGGCCGATTCAAGAATGGCGTCCAGCGTCTTGTGGTCGCGCAACTGCGTGTAGATCCCCGAGATCTGGTTGTTCTTGATCAGTTCCTGGCGCAGACGGTCGGGTCGCTCGTTGCGCTGCATCGCCATCTGCACGATGCGCTGGTTGATCTCGGCGTCGGTCACCGTCACCGAGAGCGCCTCGGAGGCCTTGTGCAGCAGGAAGAAGAGTTTGAGTTCCGTCGCCGCCGCTTCGCCCGAGGCCTGACGCAGTTCGGCGATGTGCTCTTCGATCTTCACCGGCTCCACGCCGCGGTACATGAGTTCCAGACGCCGGCGCTCCAGCGTGCGCTGGGCCTGCTGCGCCGTGGTACGCTCGGGAAGGTCCATCTTGGTGCTGTCGACAAGGTGCTTGGCCAGTTGCTGGTGCATGGCCGACTGCTGCTGGATCTTCACGCGGACTTCCATCCGCTGGCGGATCATCGACCGCATCGACTCTTCGCTCTCGATCCCCATCGCCGCGATGATGTCCTCGATCTTCGCGGGGATGATCCGGTCCACACGCTCCACCTCGAAGGTGACGGTGAGGTCCGCGTTGCGCACACCCTCAACCTCGTGGTGCTCGGGGCCCTTGGCTTTCACCGTGAGGGTGTCGCCCGCGGCCGGGGAGCCGATCTGCTTGGCAAAGTCGTCAACGACGATGCCCAGGATCATGCCCTTGCCCTTCTTGTCCTTCGTGGGAACCTGGATCACGGCGCCCTTGAGGTTGTAGAACTCGGTGCCGTCGGCGCCCTTCATCACCGCGTGCCCGGTGACATAGTCGCCCGGCTCTGCCTTGTCGCGGGGCTCGAGCGTTCCTTCGTTGATGCAGATCTTGTTCACCTCTTCGGCGACCATCTCGTCTGTCACGGGGATCAGCGGCTTCTTGACCGCGATGCCCTTGAGATCAGGCAGTTCAAACTCGGGCAGAACCTCGACCTCAACCTCGAACGTGAAGTCTTTGCCGTCGGCAAGGTCGGCCACGGCCGATTCCGGCGTGAGGTAACTGCCCAGCACCTTCAGTTTGTGATCTTCGATGGCCTGTGTCACCGCCGAGGTCATCAGTTCGTTTTTGGCCTCTTTGCGAACGGCCGATCCGAACTGCTTCTCGACCAGCCAGCGGGGAGCCTTGCCGCGGCGGAAGCCCGGCAACGCCGCCTGATCCATCAGCAGGTCCACCGAGCCGCGCAGTTTTTCCGAAACCGTCGCCGCGGGAATGGAGATGGCGAGCTTCTTCTTGCTCGGGCCCGCGTCGGTCACGGTGACTTGGTTGGGACGGTCGAGCGTCGCCGCTGAATCGGACATGATCGGTTCACTCCAGAGAAGCCGTCGCCGCCGGGATTCATCGGCCCCGGCCGCGCGCAAAGGGTTCGGGAAAGTCTGCCCTACCGCCTCCGCGGCCTGTAGGGTCGCAATGGTACGCCCATGCCCACGCCTCTGCCCCTTCCCAACCCTTGGGAAGTTCAGCCGGTTGTCCACCCCCCGCGATCTTGGCCCTCTAAAGTGTTCAGACTCTCCTTTGGCCTCACACTGCCCCGCCTCGCGCCGTAACGCCCGATCTCGACCGGAGTAACACCCTCAACATGAACATCCGCCGCACCCCCGTCGCGTCGCTCCTCGTGTGCGCCGCCCTCACGCTCTTCCCGGCCACCCCTCTCGCCTCGGCTGGCGATAACGCCCCCGCCGACCGTCCCCGCAACAGCCAGGGTTGGACCGCGGTGATCGACGGCAAAGATGTCGCCGCCCCCGAACTGACCATGGGCTCAGAAGCCACCGTCAGGGCCATCCTCGCCGAGGGCAAAAACAACAACCAGGTCATGGCCCACCTGCGGTACCTCACGAAAGAGATCGGCCCGCGGCTTACCGGCTCTGCGGCCCTGCAGCGAGCCAACGAATGGTGCCGCGACCAGTTCGCCTCCTGGGGTTTGGCCAACGCCCACCTCGACCAATGGGGAACCGTCAGCGCCCGCTTCGACCGCGGCCCCTCGTCGGCGAAGGTCGTCCTCCGCCGCGAACGCCGGGGCGGCGCCGAACCCGCGTACGACTCCCTTCGCACCTTGGAGATCACCACCCTTGCCTGGGCCGCGGGAACCGAAGGCAAGGTTCAGGGGCCTGTCATCCGTGAGCCCAAGGACGAGGCCGAGTACGCCCAGGTGCGCGATCAACTCAAAGGGGCCTGGGTGCTGGTCAAGGCCCCCCCGCCCGTCGGGCAGCGCGGCATCCGCGGCGGCATGGGCGCACGCTACACCGCCCTCAACACCGCCCGCAAAAAGGTCGCGGAAGGGGCGGAACTTGACTCTCTCTCCATCGCCGAACGCCTCGCATTCGAGGATGTCTTGGGTTTCATCACCACCTCCCGCGACGAGCGGGTGTGGACCGGAGCGATCCCCGGCTGGCGTGAACTCGATGTCGGCACCATGCCCAAAGATGTCCTCATCCAGGTGCGACTCTCTGATTACGACTTCATCAACTCCCGCCTGGCCGACGGCGACACGATCGAGGTAGAAGCCGACCTGCAGCACACCTTTGAGAAGGGGCCGATCCCCGTCTACAACACCATCGCCGAAATTCCCGGCACCGAGTTCCCCAACGAGTACGTGATTGTTTCGGCACACCTCGATTCCTGGGACGGCCCCGGCTCCGAAGGCGCGACCGATAACGGCACGGGTTCGGCCGTCACCCTCGAAGCCGCACGCATCCTCGCCGCTGTGGGCGCCAAGCCCCGCCGCACCATCCGCTTCATCCAGTGGACCGGCGAAGAGCAGGGCCTCCTGGGCTCACGCGGGTATGTCGAGTCCCGCTCGGACGAAATGCCCCGTATCTCCGCCGTCTTCGTCGACGACGGCGGCACGAACTACCAGGGCGGCTTCCGCTGCGCCGACCAGATGGTCGAGATGCTCGCCGCCGCCACCGCCCCCACCAACTACCAGTTCTACAGCGATGTCGATCAACGCTGGATGAACGTCAACATCCGCGGCTCGGGCCCCCGCAACCCGCGCGGCGGCGGCAGCGACCACGCCAGTTTCAACCGCATCAGCGTCCCGGGCTTTTTCTGGGATGAAACCGGGCGGGCCGACTATGGCTACGGCTGGCACACCCAGAACGACAAGTTCGAACTCGCCATCGAGGAGTACCTGGTGCAGTCGGCGACGAACACGGCCATCACCGCTTACCGGCTGGCCAGCGCCGACACCCTGCTCCCGCGGGACCTTCCAGAAGAGGCCGCCGAAACACCCGCACGGGACGACGCCCCGACAACCCCATAAACAGCACGCGACGGATGGGAAGAATTCCTCATCAATGGGTAGGAAAAGCCACTTTTCCCGCCTTTCGCGCCACCGGACAGGTATGATGGGCCCCGGGACGAGCCGACGGCGCTCGACCCGGGTGCTTTTTTGCCGTCAAGGTGTAACCGTTCCATCAGGACCCCCCTGAATCATGCCTTCCGCCTCCACCTCCAAAAAGCCCGCCAAGCCCGCCGCCAAACCCGCGAAGACTCCTGTCCGCACGACGGGTCTTAGCCAAGGCTCGGGCGAACTGGTCAAGCACCCGATCTTCGACGATCTCGGGTTCCCGACCGACCCCAACAACCTCTACCGCCAGACGGTCAGCTGCATGCTCACCGCCGCGGACATGATGAACCTGCCTCACCACCTGAAGATCATCCTGGCGCAGCCCAAGAACGAGATCATGGTCAACTTCCCCGTCCGCATGGACGACGGTGAGTTCCGTCTCTTCAAGGGTTACCGGGTGCAGCACAACAACGCCCTGGGCCCCTACAAGGGCGGCCTGCGCTTCCACCACGATGTCCACCTCGACGACGTGAAGAGCCTCGCCTTCCTCATGACCATGAAGTGCTCCCTCGTCGGCGTGCCTTACGGCGGCGGCAAGGGCGGCATCAAGGTCGATCCCTACAAGCACAGCAAGTCTGAGATGGAGCGCATCGTGCGCCGGTTCACCACGGCCATCGCGCACCAGATAGGGCCAGATTACGACATCCCCGCCCCCGACGTGGGCAGCAACTCGCAGCACATGGCGTGGATCGCCGACACCTACTCCTTCCTCTCCGAAGTCGGCGGGCATCAGCCCGAGGCCGTCATCACCGGCAAACCCCTCGAGTTCGGCGGCTCGCTCGGCCGCGAAAAGGCCACCGGCCAGGGCGTCGTCGACACCCTTGTCGAGATGCTCCCCGAGATCGGCATCGACCTCAAGGGCTGCAAGTTCAGCGTGCTGGGCTTCGGCAACGTCGGCTCGTGGACGGGCCGAATCCTGCAGGACAAGGGCGCGAAACTCATCGCCGTGATGGACCACACGGGCAGCATCCGCGACGACGGCGGCATCGATGCCCATGCCCTGGCCCTCCACGTCTCCAAGACCGGCGGCGTCGTCGGCTTCAAGGCCGCGACCTCCATCAGCAAGGACGAGTTCTACAAGACCAAGGTTGATGTCTTTGTGCCCGCCGCGCTCGAGCAGATGATCACCGAGAACGAGGCGAAGATTCTCAACTGCAAGGTTGTCGCTGAGGGCGCCAACGCCCCCACCACCCCCGCCGGCGAGCGTGTGCTCGAATCGCGCGGCATCGAGATCCTCCCCGCCATCCTCTGCAACGCGGGCGGCGTCACCGTTTCGTACTTCGAGTGGGTTCAGAACAAGAACTGCCACCAGTGGGATCTCGAACGCGTCGACCGCGAACTCAACAAGCACATGGTCCACGCCGCTCGCCGCGTGCGCGACGCCCGCAAGAAGTACAAGTGCAACCTGCGCACCGCCGCCTACGTCGCGGCCCTCGAACGGCTCCAGGCCGTGTACGCCATCCGCGGCCTCTTCCCCTGATCCGGGCCGGCATCGACGCGTAGACGCGCCTTCGCGTATCCCGCACCCTTTACCCCCGCCCGCAGGCGGGGGTTTTCAATTCCTGACCGCTCACAACCTACCCCGCCGCGGCTCACGCGCCCAGCGCGTTGGGCCGCGGCAAAACCACGTCGGGCCGGGGCTTGGTCTCTTGTTCGCTGCCCAGTTCTCTTGCCAAGTCGGCAAGGACTTTCTCGCCGGCACCGGGCACACGCACCGCGCCCGCCTCGGCCAGAACCCGGGCCAGATATGCCACTTTGAACACTTCAGGGCGCGGCAGGGTGATATCCGCCGCCTCGATCTGCTGCGCTCCCAGCAGGCACAGGTCAAGATCGATGGGCACGCACCCCTGCCCTTGGGCACGCCCCATCCGCTCCTCAATCACTTTGAGCCGCCGCCTGATCTCAGCCCCCGGCAGGCACGTCCGCACTCTCACCGCCGCGTTGAGAAAATCTCCGCCCGCTGACCCGTTGATTGGCCGTGTTTGATACACGCCGGAAGCCCCGGCCAGCCCGCCGATGCCTCTGAGATGTTCCACGGCCTGCACGATCTTCGCCGGCGCATCATCGCTGTTTGAGCCGATGGCGATGTACGCATCCTGCATGAGTTCCGCCGCGGTGCGCTCGATGCGCACGCTGATGGCCCTGGCGAAACGGTCCGCCGCAGGCTTGGTCACTTTCACTTTGGCGCGGCTGACCTGCGGGTGCGCCAGACAGATACCCGCGATGTCGGTCGCCAGAGCCTCGATCGTGAACCGCTGCGAAGACTCGACATGCGCCATGACATGGCGGGCGACATGGCTGTAGTTCACCGCGCCCTCCAGCCTGTCCGAGTGTCCGACCGAGTGCAGATCCGTCTCGAGCGAGAGACTCACGAGGATGTCCTGCCTTGCCCGCCTTTCCCATTCGTTCAGCCCCACCACGCCGCGGACCAGCAGTCTGTCGATGATGATCCTGTCCCCGTTCGCCATGCGCAAGGCTCCTTTCAACGCACGCGTGCCCCACCATGGGCACACACGCGACCCAAGGCTAGCCACTGGGGTTCGGACGGGGGGACGAAACAGTTTCATTGCTCCGGTCCCCGCCCGCAGCGCACACGTAGACTCGCCCGGCCGCGCCGTTGCTGCTATGCTCAGCCCGTCCCGGTCGGGGCGGTTCTGAGCATTGAAGCGGGAGCGAGCACACGTGAGAAGGTCCGATTCCGGCTCAGCCGGCCCCAGCGAGCGATCTTTGTTTTCCCGGCTCTTTCTCGCGCAGGAATCGGGGCTGGTGCTGGTTATCGTGCTGCTGATGATCTCGCTCACGATCTGGGGCGGCACAAAGCCCAAGGTCGAGCGGTTGCCCATTCCAGATTCCTCCACCCTCGTCACGTCCCCCGACAACTCACAGTTCACCGTGACCGATGCGCAGGGGGACGAGAGGGTTTTCTCGGCCGCGGACGGCTGGGAACTGCGCGGCGGCGGCCCCAAGGGCACCCTCTTCCGCTCGCGCGAGGTCAACAAGTTTCTCGACATCGACAACCTGTTCCTGCAACTCGTCTACGCTTCATTCATCGCCATCATGGCCGTGGGGATGACCGCGGTGATCGTCACCGGCGGCATCGACCTCTCGGTGGGCTCGATCTACGCGGTGGCCGCGCTCTTTGGCGCCATGGCCCTTCATTGGCTTCAGGCCTCGGCGTTAGGGGTGCCCTATGGCGCGGCGCGCAGCGCGGGCGGCGCGGGGCTGGCCGTCTCGCTGCTTGTCGGCGTTGGGGTGTGCGGGGGCGTTGGGGCCATCTGCGGCTTCCTCAACGGCGCGATGATCGTGGGCCTGCGCGTCCACCCGTTCATCATCACCCTGGGCATGATGGCGGCCCTCCGCGGGCTTGTCGCCATACCCACCCGGGCGCAGAGCGTGGGCGACTTCCCCGAGGCTTTCACGCGGGGCTTCTTCAAACTCAACGTCGCGGGCATCAACCCCGTGCCGCCGCTCATCATGCTGGTTGTCGCCATCGCCGGCGCGTTCATCATGGGCCGAACCGTGCTCGGCAGGCGTGTCTACGCCATCGGCGGAAACGAGACCGCCGCGACATACGCCGGCATTCCCGTGGGCCGGGTCAAGATCATCATCTACACGCTCATGGGCATGCTCGCGGGGCTCTCCGCGTGCCTCTATCTCGGGTACCTCGGCGCGGCCGAAACCGCCGCCGGCACAGGCTATGAACTCAAAGTGATCGCCGCCACCGTCATCGGCGGGGCTTCACTTTCCGGCGGGCGAGGCACCGCGCTCGGCGCGGTGCTGGGCGCGCTGCTCATTCAACTCATCGAGAACGGCATGATCATCCTTGAGGTGAACCAGAACTACGTGCAGATTGTCATGGGCGCGGCCATCATCATCGCCGTGGTGCTCGACCAACTCAAGATGCGGCTTTTCCCGCTCGGAAGGTAATGATTCGACCCGTGCACTCGGCCGGGCATCGTCCACGGTGACGCTACCGCACCAGGCCGGAGAGCCCCAGGCACATCATCGCCAGCACCGCCAGCGATGCGAGCACAAAGACGTTCTCTCGCCTGATGCCAAAGAGCACCGCCGCGGCGCACACACGCGCCACGGGCGTGAGGATGAGCAGCCACAGCCCGATCTGCATCATCGCGCGAGCGTCGCCGCCCATCGCCGCGTACCACGACTCGATGAACCCCTTGAGTTCCTGCGTCTCGGGCGTGAAAACGCCGAAATCGCGGACACGGCCCATGTGGCTGCGCAGAAAGTCGCCGGTGCCGAGCACACACACGCCGATCGACATGCCCACGCCCGCGGCGATGACGCGGCTGAGCCGTTCTTCGATCGTCCACCGCGGCTTGCCCGCCTCTTCGTTGATCTTCACAACACCCCCCCCGCGCCCTTGATGATCATCTGCACGCCGGCGAACGCGACAACCCCCGCGAAGATCATCCTGAGCACGTTGGTGCGCACTTTCGGCAACACCCTGGCCCCGATGAACGAGCCCAGCAGGGCTCCCATCGCCACCGGCACGCACACCTCCGGCACGACCAGCCCCCTGTGCATGTAGACAGCCACGCTGGCCGCCGCCGTCACCCCGATCATGAAGTTGCTGGTGGTCGTTGAAACTTTGAAGGGCAGCCGCATGAGCCGGTCCATCGCGAAGACTTTCACGATGCCCGATCCGATGCCCACCAGCGCCGAGAGCACCCCCGCCCCGAACATCACACCCATCGCCTGCGGAACCCGGCCGGGCATGTACGGCACCGGCCCGTGACTGCCGGGGTATGCCCCGCCAAGGTTCAGACGCATCGCCAGAGGATCAGGCGCCGCTCCGGCTTCGATCGGCTTTGGGGGCCTCCAGGTTGTTGCGGCCGTATAGAGAAGCACCCCGCCGAAGACCGCAGCGATCACAGCGTTGGGCGTGTACTGGGCAAGAATCGCCCCGGCGACCGCGCCAGCGGCGGCGAGCACTTCGAGTACCACCGCCACCCGCACGTTGGTAAACCCGACGCGCACAAAGGCCGCCGCCGATCCGCACGACGTTGCGACCACAGCGAGCAACGAGGCCCCGATCGCGTACCGAAGGTCTACCCCCAGCAGCAGCACCAGCAGCGGGATGATGATCACCCCGCCGCCAAGCCCGGTGAGCGCACCGAGAACGCCCGCCGCGATCGAACCCCCAAAGACGAGAATCATGAAGGTGAGGGCGGTCATGGGCGAGACGAATATGCGCCGGTCGATGTGAAGAAGTCAAGGCCCTTTGCGGCCGCCGTGCTCCCTCGAATCCCCCGGGCCCGCTTTGCGAGACCAGAAGGCCAACTGAGGCTGCACAACCCCGGAGAGTGAATCGGCACCATCCATCACGGCCTTGAGCACCACACCCGGCTCGTGGTGCCCCCACTTCACCTGCCCCAGCGCGATCGCCGCCGAACCCAGCATCGGCGAGAGTGTCGAACTCGTGACGATGCCCACGGCGTCTGCGCCGGTTGCCGGCGCCAGGGGTGTCCCGGTCACCGGCTGGCGCGGCAGCCCCGTCGCGGGGTCGGTCTGGTGCTCGAAGCGCACAGCGACACACACCTGCTTGGGGTGCCCCCTGGCATCCATCCTCGCCACGATCTCCTGCCCCAGGTAGCACCCCTTGGTGAAGGAGACCCTGTCTTTGAGCACGCCCGACTCGGCCGGCAGAGAGTCTGTGCCAAAGTCGATGTTGTACAGCGGTGTGCCGGTCTCGATACGCGCGATGTTCAGCGCGTGCCACCCCGCCGGCCGCAGGCGAACCCGCGAACCAAGGCCGCTGCGGCTCATCGACACGGCTTCGCCCGGCGCTTCGTCGTGCGAGCGGTCGTGACCGGCCTCGATCAACTGCTGGTACACCTTCAACGCCTGCGACACCGGAACGACCAGCTCAAGGCCCGTTTCACCGCAGGAATCATCACGAAACACCACGGTCTCGGCCCCGAAGAGTTGAACCACGCAGGCGCGATCCGGCAGCAGTTCATCAAACGCCGGCCCAGAGGCTTCCGCCCCGTGCGCGTTCTGCGCCACATTCGAGAGAAGTTCCAGCGATGTCGGGCCGTGCAACGCCAGCCGGTGGGTGCGTTCTGTCCAGTCTGCCAGCGTCACGTCTTCGGCGATGATGTACTTATTGAGTGACCCCAGCGTTCGTGCCACCGCGTGAACATCCATCTCCAGCAGTGTCCGGGACGGCAGGTCCACGATTCTCAGGTCGCAATCGATTCTCCCTTTCGGGCTCAGCCAGAACGACCGCTTCACCCGGAAAGGGGAGAGCGACTTGAGTTCCTGCGTCACCATGCGGTTGAGGAAGTCGATGCGGTCCTTTCCCGAGACCTCGATCACACCCCGGTGCGGTTGATCGACAAGCACGCAGTGCTTGCGCAGCGACGCGTACTCCATCTCGAGTTCACCGAAACTTTCCACCACCTCCACAGCCTCCCCGGTTTCCGAGGCTGGGCCGTACGTGAGCACGGCCGCCTCGGCGACCTGGTGCAATCGGCGGATCGGGCTTTGTCTGGCCATGGGTGATGGTACAGCCCCTCGGGCGCTCAAAGTCGGCCGCCGCCGCGCCTTCTGGGGATCTATCCTCCCGCCCGAATGGCCATCAAGAACCTCACGGAAGAACAGATACGCACGTGGTCCCCACAGGAGAAAGACCGCTGGTGGCTCGAGAACGTCTTCCGCGGGAATATGCCCCAGTTGACGCTGCGCGCCGCCCTCACCGGCTTCGTGCTCGGCGGGCTCCTGAGCGCCACCAACCTCTACGTGGGCGCGAAAACCGGCTGGACACTGGGCGTGGGCCTCACCAGCGTCATCCTCGCCTTCGCCATGTTCAAGGTGCTCTCGAGCCTTGGCGCCAAGGACATGACCATCCTTGAAAACAACTGCATGCAGTCGATCGCCACCGCGGCCGGCTACATGACAGGCCCGCTCATCTCCGGCATCGCCGCCTACATGTGGGTCGAGAACAAGCCCATGCCCTGGTGGCAACTCTTCTGGTTCAACGTGGTCCTCTCCATCCTCGGCGTGCTCGTGGCCTTCCCCATGAAGCGTCGCTTCATCAACAACGAGCAGCAGCCATTCCCCGAGGGCCGCGCGTGCGGCGTGGTGCTCGACACGCTCTATTCCTCCGAGGCCGCCGTGGGCCTCTTCAAGGCCAAGGCCCTGGGCCTGGCCGCGGGCCTCGCCGGCACGATCAGTTTCATCTCCGGCGAGAGTTACATGAAACTCATCCAGCACAAGTGGTTCTCGGTGCCGCTTGAACAAGTCTGGCACCTGCCCCACAACCTGGACTCGTGGTATTACTGGATGGTCGAAAAAGGCTGGGTGCCCATCCCGCGACTGGCGGGCGTCGACATCCGCCAACTGGCCCTCTCGCCCACGCTCGACCTGGCGATGATCGGCGCGGGCGGCCTGATGGGCATCCGCGCCGCCAGCAGCATGCTCATCGGCATGGCCCTCAACTTCATGGTCATCGTGCCCATCATGATCAGCATCGGCGAGATCAAGCCCGTGACCGACCTGGCCACGGGGGTGATCAAAACCACGGCGACCGGCGAGCAGGTCTTCGGGCGAGCCCACATCCTCAACACCTGGTCGCTCTGGTGGGGCATCGTGATGATGGTCGTGGCCTCCATGGTGGCCCTCTTCGCCAAACCCCAGGTGTTCGTCAACGCCGCGAAGATGCTCTTCGCCAAGAAGTCTGAAAAAACAGAGGATGTTCTGGGGCACATCGAACTTCCCCTCTGGATCTCGTTCGTGGGCATCCCCATCATCGGCGCTGTCGGCGTGTGGATGGCACACGACTGGTTCGGCGTCTCCTGGACGTTCGGCGCCCTGGCGATCCCTCTCATCATCATCCTTACCCTCATCGCCGCAAGCAGCACCGCGATGACGGGAATCACACCCACCGGCTCGCTCTCCAAAATTCCTCAGTTCATCTTCGGCGCGGCCGATCCCAAGCACGCACCGACCAACCTCATGACCGGCGTGATGTGCGTTGAAGTCGCCAGCAACGCCTCCAACCTGCTCATGGACATCAAGCCCGGCTACATGCTGGGCGCCAAGCCCCGCCAGCAGGCCATCGGCCACTGCATCGGCATCGTCGCCGGGTCGCTCGCCTCCACTCCCCTCTTCTACGCCCTCTTCCTCTCGGGGTGGAGCCCGGAATCCGGCAAAACCGTGCAGGAAGTCATGGCGCCCGACGGCGGGCAGTTCAGTTTCCCCTCCGCCGTGCAGTGGAAGGGCGTTTCAGATCTGGTCACGTCGATCTTCGGCGGGGCTACCGAGGCCAAACTCCTCACCCACTCCATCATCGTCTCGATGATCGTCGCCGCCATCGTCAGTTTCGGTTTCGAGGTTGCCCGCATCTTCACACGCAACAAGTTCCCCCTCTCGCCGCTGGCCATCGGCCTTGGCGTGGTCATCCCGCCCGATTCCTCCCTCGCCATGTTCGCCGGCGCGCTCTTCTTCTGGTGGATGACCCGCCGTTACGGCAACCGCCCGGAATCTACCGGTAACAGCATCTGGGTGCAAACCCACGAACCGATCTGCGCCGGGCTCATCGCCGGCGCGGCCCTCATCGGCATCGGCGATGTCCTCGTCAAGGTCTTTGTTCTCTCACCCTCCTGAGCCCCCAAACCCCCTCGCAGGCCCTTCCCCGCGTTTGTACGCAATCCGGCCACCCCCCCTACCATCTTTGAGCGAGCGGGAGCAACCCCGCCGATGAGGCACCACGCATGATGATTCCCGCCACGACAACTCTGGCCTTTGGTTTCGGCAGTTTCTCAACCTGGGACATGGTGATCATCCTTGTCCTGGGCCTCTTGCTCTTCGGCAAGCGGCTCCCCGAGGTCGGCAAGAGCCTTGGCAAGGGCATCGTCGAGTTCAAAAAGGGCCTCAAAGGCATCGAAGAAGACGTCGAGGCACAGTCCTCAGCGCCCCGCCGCCGGAGCGATGAACTGCCCCCGAGCAACCCGCACGAAACGCCACTGGCCGACCGGCGCGTGAGCCGCGCCGACACGCTCGAAGATGCCCACGCGGACGCTCCCCGCAAAGAAGCCTGAACGGTTTTTCAGACACACCCGACTTCCGCTCTCGCCCCCTGCCACACCGCCGGGGCGAAATGCGCGTACGCTGCGCCCGATGTTCCACACTTTGTTGACTGTCGCGGCGTCGCTCTCTCTCGCTGTCGCCCCGGGCCAAGACGATGACCTGCCCGTCATCGTGGTCGACCGCGACAACGTCGCGATCTCGACCTCCTGCGTCATCTCGATCCCGGACGGGGCCGTCATCGCAGACACCGACGGCAACGGCGTCATCCACATCGCCGCGCCCGATATCACAGTCCGCTTCGCCCCGGGCAGCGTGCTGCGGGGCAACCCGGCCGGGCGCGAGGCCGACGCCTTCGAGGGCATCGGCATCCGCGTTGATGAGTTCAGCAACGTCACACTGAGCCATATCAGCGTGCGGGGCTACAAAGTCGGCGTGCTCGCACGCAAGGCCGACGGCTTGACCGTCGAAGACGCCGACCTCTCCGACAACTTCCGCCAGCGTCTCAAGTCATCCCCTCAGGCCGAAGACGTCGGCGACTGGCTCTGGCCGCACACCAACGACGGGCAGGAATGGCGAGCACGCTACGGCGCGGCGCTCTGCATCGAAACCTCTTCAAACCCCACCGTCCGCCGCGTGCTGGTGCGGCGCGGCCAGAACGGCATCATGCTCGACAGGGTCACCGGCGCACGCGTCTACGACAACGACTGCTCCTTCCTCTCCGGCTGGGGGCTGGCCATGTGGCGCACCAGCGAGAGCACGATCAGCAACAACGCCTTCGACTTCTGCATCCGCGGCCATGTCGAGGGCGTCTACAACCGCGGGCAAGATTCCGCGGGCATCCTCATGTTCGAGCAGTGCAACAGCAACGTGCTCGTGACCAACTCGGCCACGCACGGCGGCGACGGGTTCTTCGGTTTCGCAGGCAAAGAGGCCATCGGCGATGCGCCCCCGCCCGCGGGTGTCACACTGCCGCCCGACGCGGGCTGCAACGACAACCTGCTCCTGAACAACGACTTTTCCTACGCCGCGGCGCACGGCATCGAACTCACCTTCAGCGCTCGCAACCAGTTCATCGCCAACCGCCTCGTTGAGAACGCCATCTGCGGCGTCTGGGGCGGATACTCCAACGACACCCTCATCGCGCGCAACACGTTCGAGGGCAACGGCGGCATGGCCTACGGCCTCGAGCGGGGCGGCGTGAACATCGAACACGGCTCGGGCAACTGGATCATCCAGAACACCTTCACCAACAACCGCTGCGCCATCCACCTGTGGTGGGACAACGACGCCGCCCTCCTCGCCAAACCCGGCATTCTCTCTCGATACCGAGGGGTCACCGGCAACATCATCCGCGACAACGAATTCACCGTCAACGACCTCCACCCTTTCGCCGACGCCCGCCAGCGGGGCCAACCCCTGGTCATAGTCCAACTCCGCGATGCCGGCCGCAGCGGGCGAGTGACGGGCAATGTCTACGCACACAACACGCTCGCCGCGCCCGAAGGGCTGGCGGCCGAGTTCCTGCTCGACGAAGGAATCTCGCTTCTTGACGCCGCGCCGAGCGATGCGTCCGCGCCGCACGAGCGCAGCGCATCGGCCCTCGGGGCGACCAATCCCCTCGGTGCCCGCGCCCACCTTGCCGGGCGTGCGAACATCATCATGGACGACTGGGGCCCGTGGGACCATGCCTCACCCATGGCACGCCTGGCCGAGCGCAGCGGCACACGCCACATCTATGAGGTTTTCGGCGTCGGCGAAGACCTGCGCACCGAACTCACAGGCACGGTTCGGCTGACCACAGAAAAAGGCGTGGGCACCCCCCCCCGCACGCGGGTCATCCTTGAATCCCCCGAAGGTTCCGACGTTCACCCGTACGCCCTCACCCTCAGCGCGGGAGACTGGCAACGCGAGTGGTCCGGCACGCTCATCCGCGCCTCGTGGGAGGTCATCGCCTTCCCGTGGGCTGTCGATCCCCGAGAGAACCTCGAACAGTGGCGCAAAGACCGCCTCCGCGTGCCGCACGCCGCGATCTCGATGGATGAACTCAAACTCGACTTCCGCAACCGCGGGCCACGCGATATGCCCCAGTTTGCCCAGGTGCGTGCCGTGGCGCCGGGCGCAGACCGCTTCGGCATCTCGGCCGTGGCCACCATCAACCTGCCCAAGGGCGTCTGGCGTTTCACCACGCTCAGCGACGACGGCGTGAGCGTGCGTGTCAAGCACCGCACCGGCGATACCGTCACCACCACCACCGTCATCGAAAACTGGACATGGCACGCCCCCACCCGTGACGTGGGCCTCTACAACCACACCCAGGACGGCCCCGTGACCATCGAGGTCGAGTACTTTGAGATCGACGGCTACGCCGTTCTGAAACTCGACATCGAACCCGAGTGGTGATGCCCCCGCCCAGCACTGCCCGGCATCAGGATTTCTAGATCGTCTTATCTACATCTTGCCTACCCTTGCGGCATGCGGCAATGCCAACACCCGGTCGTGATTCAAGGAGGCATGGGTGTGGGCGTCTCAGATTGGAGGCTGGCCCGCGCCGTGAGCCAACTCGGTCAGTTGGGGGTTGTCTCCGGCACGGCCCTCGATGTCATTCTGCCGCGACGCCTCGAAATGGGCGACCCCGGCGGCCATGTGCGGCGTGCCCTCGCGCACTTCCCGATTCCTGATGTCGCGCAGCGCATCCTCTCCCGATATTTCTCGCCAAACCCAAAGCCCTCGGGCCGGCCCTTCAAGTCAAAGCCCATGCCCTCCGAGGCTCCCTCCCGGGCAGCCCTCGAACTCCTGGTCGCCAGCAACTTTGTCGAGGTCTTTCTCGCCCGCGAAGGCCACGACGGCCCCGTGGGCATCAACTACCTCGAGAAACTCCAGCCCCCCACCCTGCCCTCAATCTACGGCGCGATGCTCGCGGGCGTCTCGGTTGTCTTGATGGGCGCTGGGATTCCGCACGCCATCCCGGGCATTCTCGATCGCTTCTCGCAGGGTCTACCCGCTGAACTCTCGCTTGATGTTCAAGGCACCCAGTCTGCCGCGCACCCCCCGCTGCGGTTCGACCCCCGCGAGTTCTGGAGCGACGCCCCCGCCACACTGCCGCGCCCGGCCTTTTACGCCATCGTCTCCTCCGCCACCCTGGCACAGATGCTCGTCAAGCGTTCCACGGGCGCGGTCAACGGCTTTGTCATCGAAAACTACACCGCCGGCGGTCACAACGCCCCGCCGCGCGGCATGATGCAACTCAGCCGCGAGGGTGAACCCATCTACGGCCAGCGCGATCACGCCGACCTCGACGCAATCCGCGCCTTGGGTTTGCCCTTCTGGCTCGCGGGCTCGTTCGGCAGCCCCGAGGGCCTGGCCGACGCGCTCGCCCGCGGCGCGGCGGGCGTGCAGGTCGGCACGGCCTTCGCCTTCTGCCGCGAGTCTGGCCTGGACGACATGCTCAAATACAAAGTGCTGAACATGGCGATCTCAGGCAGCCTGAAAGTTCATACAGACCCGCTGGCCTCGCCAACCGGCTTCCCGTTCAAGGTGCTCGTGGTGCCCGGCACAAGAGCCGCGCCGGACGCCCGCCCGGGGCGAATCTGTGACCTTGGCTATCTGCGGCACGCCTACGAGAAAGAGGACGGCACATTGGGCTGGCGCTGCCCCGCCGAGCCGGTTGAAGATTACATCCGCAAAGGCGGCAACCCGCAAGACACACAAGGCCGGATGTGCATCTGCAACGGCCTGGTCGCCAGCATCGGCCTGGGGCAGACACGCCCCGACGGCTCAACCGAACTTCCCCTGCTCACCGCGGGCGACGAAGTCACCAGCATCCACCGCTTCCTGCCCGCCGGGCAGCAGTCATACGCCGCGGCCGATGTCGTGCGCACACTCCTGGCCGGCATCGGTCAAGGCGCGCCCCACACGCCCGCCCCGGCAGCAGCCGCGGGGCATTGAGCGCGGCAACGATTACCATGAAGCGGACGAAGGTATGTGGCTGCTTGAGGCGGGTGGTGAGCGCGAACTTGATCTGCTCCTCGGCGAGACCGAAGCCAAAGCCATGGCATTCGTTGTCACCACTACCATCGGGCTCAAGAACGCATCCGCCAGCCTGGACTACATCCAGCTCCACGATGGCGATGCCAAGACGCTCGGGGCATCGCTCGACCGCATCCAGAAGACCGCCTGCCTCATCCTGACGGCTCTTCTCAACGGGGAGGCTCTCGCCGAGGTCCAAGAAGCAGCCTGACGGCTTCCATGACAGCCAGTTCCTTCACCGGGCCCAGAGGCGTTGCCGGGCTCGGTTCGTGCTCGGGAAACGAGCAATCTGGGGAGGTGTAGAGGCTCCCGCATGCCGTTATCGGGCCTTTTGGGCCCTATTTGGCCCTCACGCCCACATTCCCACTTGACCGCAGTGGGAATGTGGGCGATACTACTGGGTATGCAGAGGCTCGCGACCACTACCAAGGACATCGACGCCAAGGGCCGGATCACTCTTGGGGCGTCGTTCGCAAATCGAACCGTCATCGTCGAGGAGAGGGGTGACGAGATCGTGCTGAAGCTCGCTCGACTCATCCCCGAACGCGAGGCGTGGCTCTACGAGAACGAAACGGCTTTGACTTCGCTCCGCAAAGGACTCAAGCAGGCCAAGGCCAAGAAGTTCGCCAAGAAGGCACCGGACCTCAAAGCCGCTGCCGAGTTTGCGGCATCACTCCAGGATGACTGATGCCATTCTCTCCCCAGTGGACCGAAGAGGCCGCGAGCACATTCACCAAGCTTCAAAGCGATGCCGCTGCTTCGCAGAAAAATCGCCAAAAGATCAAGAAGGCCAAGGCATCGAAAGCTGAAGGGCTCTTCAAGCAGGCCGAGAAGTGCGTGCGATTACTCCTCGACAACCCGAAGCATCCGGGGCTCAAGACACACGAGTACGACTCGATCCCTCACCCCTACGACAAGAACGGCAAGGTATTCGAGGCGTATGTCCAGAACCGAACACCGGGTGCATACCGGTTATTCTGGTGCTACGGGCCTGGAAAAGGCGAGATCACAATCATCGCCATCACACCACATCCGTAATGCACTGCCCAAAGATTTGTCGCTGGCCTACTGGCTCGCAGTACCCCCGTACTCAGCACCGCCTGGCCTGCCCCCCGACACCTGATCCACCAACTATGAGAGTCCCGAGGGCCGCCGGTCGCGGCCAGGAGACTCTCGAAGATGAAGCGGACAAGACACTCGGCGGAACAGATCGTGAAGAAGCTGCGGGAGGCGGACGCGATGCTCGCGGCGGGCAAGAGCGTGGCGCAGGTGGTGCAGGCTCTGGGGGTCAGCGAGCAGACCTACGCCCGATGGCGGAACCAGTACGGAGGGATGCAGGCCGATGAGGCGCGGCGGCTGAAGGATCTGGAACTCGAGAACGCGCGGCTCAAGCGGCTGGTGGCCGAGCAGGCGATCGACATCTCGATCCTCAAGGAGGCCAACGACTACCTGGGAAAGCCGCGAGCCCCTCGCGGAGGAGGGGCGTCGTGACGCACGTACAGAATCAACTGCATCGGTCGCAGCGGCGCGTGTGCCGCGTGCTCGGCCAAGCGATCTCGCCCCACGGCGTCTTGCGCTTCGGCTCACCCTTTTCGCCACGTCCCTCCACCACGTCAAACTCGGTCCCGACGAACACAGCCACCTGCGGGTCATGCTCAGAATTCAGTCTCGACGGTGAAGCCCAAGGAACTTGCCGAGGGCGCATTTGTCCTTCGGGGAAAGAGCGGTTCGAAGTTTCCATCAGCCCAGAAGACGAGCGGACAACTGTTCGGACACGAGTCGAGGTTCAGAGCGCAGACCTCGCCGACCGTCAAAGCGTTGGCGTCAACGAAGTCGTCCTTCGCCCTCTTGTTCTCGCTGGCGTCGCCACTGGCGGCCTTCAACGGCCACACCGTCGCCCCGGCGGCCTTGAGGCGGTTCCATTCAGCGACAAGTTCAACGGCTCTTCTGACGGCCTCACGCTCGTCCTCGCCGAGGTACCAGCACTTGGGCTGAGGCTTGCCGCTGCGCCCAAGCTGGTAGCCGACGTACTTGCGGTACTGGCCTTGGGTTGGGGACCAACTGACGCTGACGGTCTTGCCTGCTCGTCGTTCCATGACGGGCGGTGTGGTACCCGTCACTCAGCCGGGTCTCAAGCCAGCGGCGGGGCAGAATCCGGTACGGAGGCGAAAACGGTTGACACGATACCGGATTCGGCTGTTAGGGTCAGTGGCTCAAAAACGAAAAAGCCCCTGCAAAAGCAGAGGCATTTTTCAAGCGAGGCGGACGGGACTCGAACCCGCAACCACCGGATCGACAGAGGAACCTTGCCCGGGCCCGAAACTCGTAAACCACGATACGGGCGGGGTTTCCGGATTGCAAGTGATGCGGCCCTTGGGGCGTTTTGCGGCGGTTTTCGGGGCGGAGCGCGGTGCGCACCGCGCTACGAGTGCCTCCGCTCCCACGCATCGTTGTCCCTTTCGCGCTGCGCAAGCCGCCAGGTACTGAACGAGTCGCGATCGATGCGGCGGTCCCGGCCTTCCTTCCCGTTGGTGCGGAAGCGCCTCTCCCCAGCGGCCTTGGACACGCGGGCCTTGGCCTTGTTGAGGTCGATTCCCGAGACGTCGGCGAGCAGCAGTTCTGCGGCGGCAGTGACGGTGATCCAGGCGTCCGGTTTGACTTCTACCAGTCCTGACGCTGGGAAGACCTTGGCCAGGTCGAGATCGAGCCCTTCAGTGCCAAGGCGGGCGTGCTCGGCGAGCACCGCCGTCATCGGCCGCTTGCCGACCGACCAGATGTCGCCCGGCTTCACGCCGACCGAGAGCAACGCTGGACCGTCGGAGGCCACCAGCCGCGTCGCTGACGCGGCCACCCCAGCGGCGTCTGGCCGGGCAAGGCCGAAGCCCAGGAAGACATCGCCCACCTGGCCCGCAACGCTCGCCGTCCCGATCAGCACGATGCGCCCCGGCGCGTCCTCCACGACTCTTCCAGATGCTCCAATGGCGCACCGAACTGCCTCGGCGAGCCCGAGCATGCTGAACCGCCACTGCTCAAAGTCACGCGGCTCCAGAATGACCCTTCCGCACCCGTTCATGCACCGATGAACGCAGATCAGCCTGTCCGGGTCGTCCGGATGCTTCTCGAAGCCCAGGTTCGGAGCGAAACACTCATGATCGCCGCCGTCAAGGACGATCTCGTCGGCGAAGCCGGCCGCTTCGACGATGCCCAGCGCCTCAAGCGACGCCAGCCACTCGCGCGGCCATACCCGTGCATCCTGCGGACTCAGAACGCCGTCCCGCAGATGCTCCACGCGTGCCAGAAGCCTGCCAAAGTCGTCATGCACTGGCGATCTTCCACTCCACCAGGTACTTCTTCGCCACGACATCGAGTCCGTGGTCCTTCAGGTTGCACCGATCAGGGTACGTGACCTCGAAGGTCAGCGTCTTGCCACGCTTGCCGTTCTGCCCGCGGAAGCGAAAGGACAGACGTGCCTGGGACACATGAAGCTCCGAGAGTGGTACCTTGGTCGTGTTGATGGCTTCTTCGATCATGCCCCGAAGGACATTCGGCATGTCCGGCGTCGGACGCCCCGACAGCACCAGGCGACGATACCCTTTCCCTGGCAGGTCGAAGCGCAGGAGCCGAAGTTCCACCCGTTCAACGTTGTCGGCCGGGGCGGTCTTGAACGCGAAGTCGCCACGTTTGAGCACGTCGAGTGAGAACGGAGGGTTGGCACGGGGATCGGGCAGTACCTTGAGTCCGAGGATCTCCTTGCAGAAGGCCCCGGCAATCTTCTCCCGGCGCTTCTGGTCGCCGCCGGCGATCATTTCAAGCACGCCGTCCTCGCGCCGGTAGACGAAGATGATCTCGGTGGCTGTACGACGGATGTGACGGGCAAACTGGCCCTTGTTGTCATAGCCGAGGTCGGTCTTGGGGTAGTCCTCCGGGTACGCAAACAGGCAGTACCGCTCCGGATCGCGGCGCTCGACCGGGTCCAGGTGGCAGTGCTTGCCCCGTCCTTCGTGCTTGAAGATCTCGCGGAGTGCCTTCTTGAGTCGATCCTGGTGCTGCTCGTCATCATTCACCTGCAGACGTTTGCCGACGTTCCACCGCTGCCATCGGCTCTCGCCGAATCGGTCCATCTCGTTGCAGGCCCAGACCGTCTCGATGAGTTGACGATCCTCGATCAACGCAAGGAGCGCTCGCTCGAAGTCGTTCGCCATGTCCTCCAACTTCTTGACCCAGGGCTTCTTCAAGTATGAAGCCTCCTCGTAGATCAGGCGCGACCCGCCGTCGGTGGCAAGCTCGTTGACCGTGGCGAAGTCCGCGTCCACGGCCTCTTTGATCTTGGCATCCAGCTCCTCCATCGCCTCGATGATCGCAACGGGATCGCCTTCCTTGTACTCACTCCACTTGAAGTCACCGAGCAGTTTGCGGCCGGCGAAGTACCGCTGCAAGAGTGCCTTCGAGATGCTCCGGATGACTTTCTTGGGTGAGTACTGGGCCATTCGATCAGTTCCTCCACTCAATGTAGCAGCCGCCGCGGTGTCCTTGCCGCACGTCGGACTGCCATCGTTTGTTCAACCGCGTCCGCGAGCCTGAAGGCGGGCGCTAACCTGAAGGTCAACGGTGGACCATCCAGACGTTCGCATCGCCCTCACGACTTCGTCGTACACGGGCTTCTGCCGCGCGGGATCGAAGAGCGTGACGACGAGCGCCGCCCGCTGCGGCTCCGCGGCAGGCTGCACGGTGGCGCGATACAAGAGGTTCAACATCAGGCGCCACCTCTGACCGCCGGTCGCCTCCAGCGCCTTGCGGTACACCTTGACCGGCGACCACTTGAACCCGTGCTCCACCAGGTGCTGCTCGTAGAGCTTGCTGTAGTCACGCGGTTCGAGGGGGATTTTGCTCTCGTGCGCGGCCTTCCCATTCTTTCCAACGTCGTAGGTGCCCAACGACACATCCACGTTTGTCTGGCAGTACTCCGCGCCGGCGTTCGGGCTCAGCGGCGGATCGTACACGAGCGTCATCAGGAACTCTCCCTCCACCCGTCCGTCGGGGCGGCGGAAGCACTTCGGAATGGGGAAGTCGGCGCGGGCAAAGATCTTCTTGGCCGGCTGCAGCTCGGGCTCGAAGATCAACGTTGCCTGCCACGGTGGACAGGTAAGCACTTCGCTCAGGTCGCCTGGCACGCCGAACCCGCGATACCGCAGTTCATCGGCGTCAATCGGCCCGTGGCGCAGGGCGGCCGAGTGAACCAGGAGGGCCTTTGCCAAAGTGCGGGACATTGTGGCCGCCGTTCCCGACCGGATGCTCGCGAGGATCGAGGACACGATCGGCGTCGAAAAGCTGGTGCCGATGGCCTCGCACACCTGCCCGTTGGTGCTGAGGGACAGCACGCCCACCTGTCTGTAATTCAACTGACCATCGCAGTTGCCACCAATGTGCCCCACTTCCGGCTTCGGCAGGAACGCCGCGCCGGGGCCGCGCCGCGAGAAGGGCGACGGGTCACGGGGCCTCACTCTCGAGTTCGGGCGATCGACGTGGGCCACCGCGCCAACGGACACTCCCAGAGCGGAGTCGGCTGGCGGGTGGATGCGATCGCGTTCGCCCAAGTCCTCAGGCGGCCATCCGCGCAGTGGGAGCTCCTCGAAGTTCCCGGCGCATGAAACGAACGCGATGTCGTACTTCTGCTGAATCCTGTCGAGCTCCATGCCGAACTCGGAGAACGCGTCGTCGCAGCACACCATGTCCTTCCGGCTGAGCGAGAGGTTCCAGACCTTGACCTGCGGGTACTTCGTCACGACGCGACGAATGGTGTTCAGCAGGTCGTCCTCCGTGAGTGGCGTTGTCGCCTTCGGGACCGCTACGACATCGACGATCCGGCACTGCGTTCGCGGGAACTGTGGATCTTGGTGATTGAGGTGATAGCCGTTGGCGATCAGGCCCGCAACGAAGCTGCCATGAGCGTTGTCCTGATCGGCCTTGGGCACGTCCTCCTCGTCTCGGTCCACGACCCATGCCTGCAGCAACCGATTGGCCGGGTCCGTTCCAGAGTCGATGAGCCCAACGACGGGGTACTCGACCCCACGAGCTGGGGCGGGAAAGTCGGCCTCCTTCAACTGGCCCACCGGGATGTACTGCGCGGTGACCTCGAACTCCGGCACCAGGCCGATGGACTGCGTGCCGACGAACTTTGCCAACGCCGGGACAACATCGGGGGTGATTCCGCGAACGCGATACAGACGGAGATCGGCCAAGTACGGCAGCGATTCGGGCACCTCAAGCTTCAAGGCTCGCGCGAGTGCCAGGAACTCCTCGTACAGCGCGTCATCAGCCCGGCTCCGCCCATGTCGGAACAGCCTGATCCGCAACTGGTTTGGCCGTCGCTTCTCCACGAGCCGTTGCAGCGCGGCGACGCCGCCCTCGCCCGCGGCGTCATCCGCCGTGTACGGCTCGATGCGTCGCAGAGTTGAAACGTCGGCCTTCAGGTCGGCCGTGGTGCCTCGCGCCACGTCCTTCTCAAGCTCGGCCAGCCCCGTGTTCGTGACGCTGACCAGCAGGTGGCCAAAGTCCTCGCCGCCGATGATCGGGCACGAGCCCTTCTCAAATAGATGGGTTGGGCGATGGCTCTTGGCCAGGGCCTCCGTTTTCAGGATCACGCGCGCAACCGCAGGGAGATGGCTTCGTCGCTGAAGGATGTCCCCGAACTGGCTGCGCACACCGGCGATCTGCCCCAGCAGATCGGCGCGCTGTTGGTCCAGCACATCCTGGTCGAAGATCTTTCGGGCACTACCGCGACCGGGCTTTGCCTGAAGATCCTCGTCCTGTGTGAGGACGACCTTGATTGGGAGCCTTCGCTCGTTGCTGGCCATGCGAATCATCCGAATGCAGACGGCGAGACAGCGTCGGCTCAGACGAGCCGAAGAGCGCTGAAAGTCGTTTCAGCGTGAACACGTCGGGCGCGAGATCGCGGACAGCCTTGACCAATGGTCCATCATCGCGCGAGAAGTCTGCCTGCGTACCCAGCCGCACATGAACGAGCGACCGAAGAACGTCGGTATCGGAGACGGTTGACCTGTCATCGATGACAGCCTCTCGAATGGCGGTCTCGCAAGCGTGCCTGATATCCGAACCCGTCGCGCCACCGCTCACGGCGACGAAATCCGCCACTGCAGACCCCTCCCCGATGAAACCGCCAAGAAAGAGCTTGAACATCCGGTGCCGGGCCTCCGCATCGGGGGGACGCAGCTCAAGCTTGTACGAGAACCGCCGCCAAACCGCGGCGTCGAGCAGGTGCGGGTGATTTGTCGCGCCCAGCAGCACGGTCTCGTTGCTGAGCGCGTCGATATTCTGAAGCAGGCTGACGACAACGCGCTTCAACTCACCGAGCTCGTGATGGTCATCGCGCAGCTTCGCCACGGAGTCGAGCTCATCCAGGAAGAGCACGCAGGGCCGACTCTTGACGTGCTCAAAGAGAACCCTCAGGTTCTTCGCCGTGCTGCCGAGGAAGGACGAAATCAGGGAGTCCGACCTGGCCGTGATCAGCGGCAGACCGAGCTGCGCCGCGATGTGCCGAGCCAGCTGCGTCTTGCCGACGCCCGGCGCGCCATAGATGAGCATGGACGGCGCGATGTCCACACGATGGGCGATTAGCCGCTCTGCCGCCTTCACATGCCGCAGGAACTCGTCGAGGCGCTGCTGTACCGCCGAGTCCAGCACGACCTGCACGTCTGCCGGCGTCACCCACTCCTCGTCCGCCAGCGAGAACCGAGATTCCGAGTCCACCGGAAGGCGGCCGGGGGCCAGCCCGGCGATGTTCGGCGTGACTTCAGAGGCTTTGGTCTGGCTGGCTGTCTGTGCCAGCCGATCCGCTGCCTTGGGGTCGCCCGATTCGCGGAGTTTCCGAGCCAGTTGCTCGACGTAGGCCAAGACCTTCGCCCGGTCCCCCTTGAGGGCTCCGTCGATGATCCGCGAGACTTCGAGCAGGTGGTCCATGAAAGAAATGCTCCAGATAGTGAAAGGTACACACGGAACATCGGCTCGTCAAGCCGGTTCCGTGAAATAAAAGTCCAGTTCAGTGAAAACGAGGGCCGAATCGCTACGGGCTGGCCTGTGCGGAGCGGGCAGGGAAGCCCGACCTACGCGGTCCCGTCCCCGATGCCGAACCGCTGCTTCAGCCGCTCAACGGTGAACGTCCAGTTCTTTGCCCGCGGCTTCGCGGCCGAGTTCTGGTTGCCGAAGAACCCCTTCTCCTTGACGGCATCCTTGAGCGGGACGGTCTTGATCCACTCGACGCGGACCATGTGCTCCGCCTTTTCCGGGTTCTGTGCCACCGTGGTGTGTTTGGCGGCACGGAGCGGGAGGGTCGTGATAGGCACCTTCTTGCCACTGCCGTTGTCCACCATGAACTCGTCGATTGGGACGACGGCCTCCTTGACGATGCCGACGCCGACGTAGCCGACGCCGCCCGGGATGTTGACCCAGACGCGGCCGCCCGGCTCCAGGAGCGCGAGCGTGCGCGAGTACCAGGCTCCGCCGCCGGCGGAGATGAACCCGTACTTTCGGGCTTCCTCCCAGTCGCGGTCCTCATCGGCACCGTACGAGGCGTAGAACTCTCCGTTCCACGGGAGCTTCTCGCGCTTGGCCTCGACCTTCGCCTCCACCTGTCCAGGGTCGGTCAGCCAGGCCCGGCTCATGTACTCGCTCTGCCCGTCGCGGAACACGCGGAAGAACACGGCGTTGATGGAAACGCCGTACTCCTCGGCCAAGTAGGTGATGATCCGTTCGGAGCTGTCATCCAGTTCGCTGGCCACCAGCACCAGCTTGTGCGCCTCATTCAGCGACTCGGGCATCTCCTCGACCTTGAACCGCTCGCAGAACGCCTCGTCCAGCGACGTGGCCTTGTGGTCGGGGTGGTACTTGTTGACGAACGCCTCGAAGATCGTGGCGATCTCGTCGTCCTCAAGCCCCCGAACCCACGAGCCGTAGTCGAGGAGCTGGGCCACCACCTCACGCGGCGTCCGGTTCTTCTTCAACTCGATCACGATCAACTGCCCCTCGGCGTCGATGGCGAGCAGATCAATGAACTTGCCAGACGCTGTGGGGACCTGGCGCCCGATCAGCAGCCAGCCCGGGTCCACCACGGTGATGTCGGCGGCGAGCACGGACTCCAGGCGGCTCTCACTGTCCATGCCCGTGAAGGTGACCGGCTGGAGCCGCTGACCGAGCTTCCACATGCCGACTTCGATAGGCATTCAGCGCTTCCCGTTGACTCGCGGCCGCGAGTGACGTTCTGGTTCGACCGTTCAGTACCCGAACAACTTTCGGCGAACTGGCCGGCATGGTATGGTTTCCAGGCTCACCCGGCGGGCTCGTCTCGGAGCCATTATCATTGGCGGCATTCCAGTTGCCCCTCCATTGGCCGCCAGCATCGCGGGGGCCACGTGACCGATTTCCGCCGATGCGACGGATGGTCTTTGATCGGGTGGCATATCCCGGCCCACACCGGAGTGACAGACGCGAACGCGAACCAGACGCCGCATGAACCTGACCGATTTCAACTCCAAGTACCTGGCCCTCGAGCTGACAAAGCGCTGCTCCGCTGACAGCATGGAGAAGCTCGCCGGGGCGCTCGTGGACGCTCAGGTCGATCTGAATCCGCACCAAGTTGAAGCGGCCCTCTTCGCGTTCCGTTCCCCCCTCTCCAGGGGTGCCCTGTTGGCCGACGAGGTCGGCCTGGGGAAGACCATCGAGGCCGGTCTCGTGATCTCCCAGCGGTGGGCGGAGCATCGGCGGCGCATCCTCGTCATCACGCCCGCGAATCTCCGGAAGCAGTGGCACCAGGAGCTCTCGGAGAAGTTCTTCCTGCCGTGCTCCATTCTGGAGGCCAAGTCCTACAACGCCGCGGTGAAGGCGGGCAATCTGGCCCCGTTCGAGCCGAGCGGTCGGGTGGTCATCTGCTCCTACCAGTTCGCACGCGGCAAAGCGAGCGATGTTCAGCGAGTCCCCTGGGATTTGGTCGTCATCGACGAGGCGCACCGGCTCAGGAATGTCTACAAGCCGAACAACGTGATCGCCAACACGCTCAAGCTCGCGCTCTCGCCGTATCCCAAGCTGTTGCTGACGGCTACACCCCTGCAAAACTCGCTGCTGGAGTTGTATGGACTCGTCAGTTTCATCGACGAGCATGCGTTTGGCGACCTGCGCAGTTTCAGGGAGCAGTACGCCTATCTGTCCGAGGACGGGACGTTCGAGCACCTGAAAGCCCGCCTGCGCCCGCTGTGCCATCGCACCCTCCGGCGGCAGGTGACTGCCTATGTGCCCTACACCAGCCGCCACGCGATGGTGGAGTCGTTCACGCCGGCCGAGAGCGAGGACCAGCTCTACAACCTGGTTTCCGAGTACCTCCAGCGGGAGAACCTGCAAGCGTTGCCGGCAAGCCAGCGCTCGCTGATGACG
Organism: Phycisphaeraceae bacterium; assembly: GCA_019636615.1. Lineage (GTDB taxonomy): Bacteria > Planctomycetota > Phycisphaerae > Phycisphaerales > UBA1924 > UBA2402. The sequence continues at coordinate 966,473 of JAHBXF010000002.1, forward strand.
CTGGTGCTTCGCAAGCTCCTGGCCTCATCCACGTTCGCCATCGCGGGCGCGCTCGACACGCTGATCACGAGGCTGAAAGCCACGCTCCGCAAGGAGGAGCCGCCGCTCCCGCTCGCTGACGCGCTGGATGAAGACTACGAGACGCTCGACGAGACTGCGGAGGAGTGGCCCGACGATCCCGTCGAGCCGCGTATGACCGCCGACGAAGTCGCCGCGCTCCGGCGCGAAATTGCCGACCTTGAGCGATTCCGCGACCTTGCCACGTCCATCAAGCACAACGCCAAGGGCGAAGCACTCCTGACGGCCCTCGGCCGTGCCTTCGAGGAGGCCCGCCGGCTCGGCGCGGCGGAAAAGGCGATTGTCTTTACCGAGTCCCGGAAGACGCAGGCCTACCTGGAGCGGCTCCTGGCGGACAGCCCGTTTGCCGAGGGAATCGTGCTGTTCAACGGCTCGAACACGGACCCTCGATCTGTGCAGATCTACAAGGAGTGGCAGGAGCGGAACGTCGGCACCGACCGCGTCACGGGCTCCAGAACGGCCGACATGCGATCGGCGCTCGTGGACTACTTCCGCGACCGCGGCCGAATCATGATCGCCACGGAGGCGGGCGCGGAGGGAATCAACCTCCAGTTCTGTGCCCTGGTCGTCAACTATGACCTTCCGTGGAACCCCCAGCGCATCGAACAGCGCATCGGGCGCTGCCATCGGTATGGCCAGAAGCACGATGTCGTGGTTGTGAACTTTCTGAACCGGAACAACGAAGCCGACCGGCGGGTCTACGAGCTCCTGGAGCAGAAGTTCTCGCTCTTCAGCGGCGTCTTCGGGTCGAGCGACGAGGTGCTGGGCGCGGTCGAGTCCGGTGTGGACTTCGAGAAGCGCATCGCGGCGATCTACCAGAAGTGCCGGACCACCGATGACATCAAGGCGTCGTTCGACCAGCTCCAGCGCGAGTTGAGCGCCCAGATCAACGAGGCGATGACGCGGACCCGCCGGCAGTTGCTCGAGAACTTCGACGCCGAGGTTCACGAGAAGCTCCGCATCAATCTCGAGCAGAGCCGGGAGCACCTGAACCGGTACGAGCTGCTCCTGATGCGGCTGACGAAGCACGCACTGGCCAGCCATGCGGAGTTCGCTGACGATTTCGGCAGCTTCACGCTCAAGTCGCGGCCGTTCCCGGATATGCCCGACCTGCCGCTCGGCCGGTACGAACTCCCTCGCCGATCGGGCGAGGCCCACCTCTACCGCATCGGGCACCCCCTCGCGCAGCGCATCCTGGCACACGCCAAGGGCTTGGAGTTGCCCTCTGCCGAGGTCACGTTCGACCTGACCAACACCGTCCCCACCGTGTCCGCGCTGAAACGCTTCATCGGCACCTCAGGGCACCTCCTGGTCGTCCAGTTCACGATCGAGTCGATGGACCAGGCCGAGGACCACGTCCTCGTGACGGCCTGCACCGATTCGGGCGAGATCATCCCCAGCGAACTGGCCCGCCGGTTCTTCTCGATGAAGACGGACGCCGTGAGTGAGATTGATCGTGCTGGCGCGCCGCACCCGGTCCTCCAACAGGAGGTCGAACGGCTGCAGGCGGAGATTCGCCAAGACATCTCGCAGCGGAACGCGCTGGTCTTCGAGCAGGAGGCCGACAAGCTGGACGGGTGGGCCGACGACCTGAAGGTAGCGCTCGAACGGGACATCAAGGACCTTGACCGCCAGATCAAGGAGGCCAAGCGGGCTGCCACGGTCGCCCTCACGCTCGAAGAGAAACTGGCGGGCCAGAAGCAGATCAAGGCCCTCGAATCACAGCGCAACGCCAAGCGGAAGTCGCTCTTCGAGGCACAGGACGAGATCGACCGGAAGCGCGAGGCACTGATCGCGGCGATCGAGGCAAAGTTGGCGCAGCGGACAACGGCCAACGAGGTCCTTTCCCTTCGTTGGAGGCTGACCTGAGCCATGCCCACCCGCGAGGAACAGGTCGCCCAGGTCGAGGCTGTCTTGCGGCAGCGCTACTTCCCACTGGTTCCGCAGGGGCCCGGCAATCGCACGCCCGAGGAGCACGACAAGAACCGCCTCACGCGGTCGCTTGCGGCCTACGCCATCGCCAAGGCTTGCGGGCTTGACGATTCGGCCGCTGCGGAGTGCATCACCGACGGCGGCGACGATGGAGGCATCGACGCCGCTCACTTTGACCGTGCGAGTAACCAGCTGGTGCTCGTCCAGTCAAAGTTCAAACGGAATGGCGACGCTCCCTCGCAGGCTGAGGTGCTCAAGACCATCAACGGCGTCAAGAAGCTCCGCGAGAAGCAGTTCGCCCACTTCAACAGCAACTTCCAGGACCGCATCGACGAGATCGAGGAAGCGCTCGATACGGCCGGCGTTGGGGTCGTCGTGGTCTTTGCGTATCTCGGAGATGCACTCGGCAGCCACGCGACCGACGATCTCAACGCCTACCTGGCCGAGTGCAATGGGCTCGGTCTCGTGGTGCAGTGGCGCGACTGCGGCATAGCCATTGTCCACGGGTGGCTGGTCGAGGAGCAGGCACCGGGGAATGTCACCGTTCGAGTCACGCTGGAGCGGTGGAAGCCCGTCACCATCCCGAGGAAGGCCGTGTACGGCCAGCTTCCCGCCGCGGCCTTGGCCGACCTGGCGCGACAGCACGGCAAGGCGCTGTTCCAGCGGAACATCCGTCACTACCTGGGAACTCACGGAGTGAACGCCGCCATCGTGGACACGGTGCATTTCACACCCAGCGACCTGTTCTACCTGAACAACGGGATCACCATCGTCGCGGAGGAAATACGGCAAGCCGCCGGCACCGAGACGAGTTGCGCCTTCGAGTTCGTCAATGCCTCCATCGTGAACGGAGCCCAGACCGCCGGGGCGATGCTCACCGCCTCGCAGCGCGGAACGATCTCGCCGGACGCGCGGCTGTTGGTCACGGTTATCGAGATTGGCCGCAACGCCGATGAGTTGGGCGTTCGGATCACCAAGGCGCGCAACCACCAGAACATCGTCCGCGGCATCGACTTCGCCGCCCTCGATCCCACGCAGGAGCGGCTCCGGAGAGAGCTCGCGGCCGCGGGGTACCGCTACTTCTATCGCCCGTCCGAAGAGGCGCGCATCCCGAGCCCGCAGTCAATCATCGTCGAAGAGGCGGCCGTCGCCCTCGCGTGCCTGTCCTGCACCCCGATGACCCGAGTTGATGTCGATCTGCGCCGCACCCGCGGCCAGCCGTACCGCAACGCCATTGACCTTGTGGTCGCCGCGAAGAAGGAGGTATCGAGGCTTTGGGACCAGAGCGGACCGCTCTATCCCCAACTGTTCTCTGCCGACCTCACCGGCGTCCGCGTGTGCCGGCTCGTGCGGATCTTCCGAGTGCTCAATGCCATTCTCGACGGGTCGGAGCGGGCCGAGACTGCGTACGCGCGACGGATGTTCTTCCGCCACGGGCGGCTGTTCATCATGGCCTTTGTTGCGCAGCGATGCGCAGGTGTGGTCAATCGCCCTGGCCATGATCTCACGGCGGATGACAAGGCCGAGTTGTCGCGGGCCACGAATGAACTCGCCGAGGCCATCTACGCCGAGTCTGTCGATCGCCAGTGGGAGAAGGGGTACCTCGCCATCTTCCGCAACCTCGGGGATGCCCAGCCGCTGGCGGATCGGGTCATCCGACGGCTCACGGCTCCACCAGCGCCAGCCGCCCCAGCCGCGCCGACACCAGCCACCGCCTCGGGAGTGCCGCCCGGCGCGACCCCCGGTATCGTCCCACCGACAACCGGAGCCGCTCCGGGCTCGCCCAGCGATGCGCCGGCGACCGATGGGCCTACAACTCCCCGTACCGATGAACCGCGAGGACCCGCGACGTGAGCATGCAGAGGAAGCAGAAACTCGAACTGACTTGGATCGGCAAGGAGGACCGGCCGAAACTGGAGCCGCGCATCCTCCTCGAGGACCCGGCCAAGTCGTACCACGCCGCGAAACGGGTGAAACCCGACGCCGAGCCCGGCGAGCCGGGCTACCCGGGCGATCTGTTCGACAACCGCCTGATCTTCGGCGACAACCTGTTGGCACTCAAGGCGCTGGAGGCCGAGTTCACGGGCAAGATTAAGTGCATCTACATCGACCCGCCGTACAACACCGGGTCGGCGTTCGAGCACTACGACGATGGCATTGAGCATTCGCTGTGGCTCTCGCTGATGCGAGATCGGCTGGAACTTCTGCGCCGCTTGCTCATGGATGATGGTTCCATCTGGGTCAGTCTGGATGACAACGAATCGCATTACTGCCGTGTCCTGATGGACGAGATATTCGGCAGGGCTAACTTCGTAGCCACAATAGTGTGGCAGAAGAAGCACACGCGAGCCAATGATGCCAGATGGCTCTCGGACAACCACGACTTCCTGCTGTGCTTCACCAAAGACAAGAATAAGTGGAAGAGGAACCTGTTGCCACGCGACGAGTCCAGCGACTCCGGTTATACAAATCCAGATGATGACCCCCGCGGACCCTGGGCCTCGGGTCCATGCCACGCCAAGACTCCGAACCCGAAAGACATTTATGAAATCACCACGCCGTCAGGCCGCAAACTCATGCCGCCCCCGGGTACCAGTTGGCGATTCAGCAAAGAGCGTTTTGCCGACTTGATCGCGGACAATCGCATCTATTTCGGCAAAGGCAACAACATTCCTAGGTACAAGCGCTTCCGTACAGAGGTCCAAGAAGGTCTCGTCCCCACGACCCTGTGGCTCCGCGAGGAGGTTGGCGATAACCAAGACGCCAAGTCGGAAGTGAAGGCGTTCAATGCAGAGGATGTGTTCTCCACGCCGAAGCCAGAGCGGCTGTTGCGGCATGTAATTCAGATCGCCTCAAGCCCTGGCGACTGGGTTCTGGACTCATTCGCTGGCTCCGGCACGACCGGGGCCGTCGCCCACAAGATGGGCCGTCGCTGGATCATGGTCGAACTCGAGCCCACCTGCCACACGCACATCATCCCGCGCCTCAAGAAGGTCATCGACGGCGAGGACAAGGGCGGGGTGACGGAGGCGACGAGCTGGACGGGCGGCGGCGGCTTCCGCTACTACCGCCTAGCTCCGTCGCTCCTGGAGAAGGACCGCTGGGGGAACTGGATCATCAGCAAGGAGTACAACGCCGCGATGCTCGCCGAGGCGCTGTGCAAACTGGAGGGCTTCACCTACGCCCCCAGCGACACCGTCTACTGGCAGCAGGGTCGCTCGAGCGAGCGGGACTTCATCTACGTGACCACGCAACCGCTGACGCGTGACATGCTGGCCAAGTTGAGCGACGAGGTGGGCGAAGACCGCACGCTGCTCATCATGTGCAAGGCGTTCACCGGGCGGGCTGGAGGGGGGGCGTTCCCGAACCTGACGATCAAGAAGATCCCCAAGGCGGTGATGGCCAAGTGCGAGTGGGGCCGCGATGACTACTCGCTGGAGATCAAGGCCCTGCCGCCGCCGGAGCCCGAGCCCGAACCGCGCAATGATGGCGAGGTCCCCGCCGCGGCGAGGCCGGCGAAGGTGCTTCGCGGCTCGCGCAAGGCCAAGACCGATGAGCCGGGCCTGTTCCCTGCGTCCGCCGCGGGCAGCGGCAAGGGGGCGCGTCGGTGAATCCCAACACGAACCCCATCGCGAGCCGCCTGAGCCTCCGTCCGCCCCAACGGGAATCGCTGGAGATCCTGGCGCGCGTGTGCGACATCATCTCGCTGGAGAAGAATGCCGACCCGGCGCAGGCTCTGGAGGCGATTCGGAGCGAGTTCCCGAGCGTGACCAGTTTCGAGCGGGAATTCCCGTCGATCTGCTTTGCCCTGGCCACGGGCGTTGGGAAGACCCGCCTGATGGGCGCGTTCATCACGTACCTGTACCGGGCAGAGCAGGTGCGGAACTTCTTCGTGCTCGCGCCGAACCTGACCATCTACGACAAGCTGCAGGCGGATTTCAACCCTGGCTCGCCGAAGTACGTCTTCAGGGGCATTGCCGAGTTCGCGGTCGAGCCACCCGTGATCATCACGGGCGACAACTACGAGCAGTTGGCGGGGCACCTATTCAACGATCCGGACCTGTGCAAGGTCAACATCTTCAACATCTCGAAGATCAACTCCGAGGTGCGGGGCGGGAAGTCGCCGCGAATCAAGCGGATGGCCGAGTACCTGGGACAGCCGTACTTCAACTATCTGGCGGGGCTCGACGATCTCGTGCTGCTCATGGACGAGAGTCACCGCTATCGGGCGTCCGCGGGCGTGCGGGCCATCAACGAACTGCGACCGATCCTCGGGCTGGAAGTGACGGCGACGCCGTTCGTCGAGACCAGCAAGGGGCCGGTTCCGTTCAGCAATGTGATCTATGACTATCCGCTCGGGCGAGCGATGGCGGACGGGTTCGTGAAGGAGCCTGCGGTCGTTACCCGGAAGGACTTCAACCCGGGAGGCATGTCAGCGGAAGAGATCGAGCGGATGAAGCTCGACGACGGCATTGCGCTGCACGAGGCGGTGAAGGTCGAACTAGAGACCTACGCGCGGCAAACGGACAACCGGATCGTGAAGCCGTTCGTGCTCGTGATCGCCCGTGACACAACGCATGCGGCCCAGTTGATGGCGTACATCAAGTCCGATGCGTGCTTTGGGGGCCGCTACAAGGAGCGGGTGATCCAGGTCGATTCGAGCATGACCGGGGCGCAGGAGGACGAGATGGTTCAGCGGCTGCTCGCGGTCGAGAGCCCCGATGAGCCGACCGAGATCGTCATCCACGTGAACATGCTCAAGGAGGGTTGGGACGTTACCAACCTCTACACGATCGTGCCGCTGCGGGCGGCGAACGCGCGCACGCTGATCGAACAGTCAATCGGGCGCGGCCTGCGGCTGCCGTATGGAAAGCGGACTGGCGTGGCGGCCGTGGATCGGCTGAACATCGTGGCACATGACCGGTTTCAGGAAATCGTGGACGAGGCGAACAGGCCGGGGTCAGCGATCCGGCTCCAGCAGGTCATTCTCACCGGCCAGCAGTTGGCCGATCGGACAGTGACGGTGGTCGCCCAGTCGCAGTTGGCGTCGTCGCTCGGCGTGCAGGCGCAGCAGGCGACAACGAGCACCCTGGTCGCCCCGTCGGCGGCGAAGCCGGTGTTCACGACTCCCGACGAGCAGCAGGCAGCGAAGCTGGCCTATGAGGCCATACGGAAGCTCGAAGGTCGGCCGGACCTGGTGCCGACGGCGTCCCGTCTCCAAGACAAGAACGTCCAGGCGGAACTCGTCAAGCAGGTGGCCGAACAGTTCAGGCCGCACCAGCCCGATCTGCCCGGGATCAAGCCCGAAGTGGATATCGCCGCGATTGTGGCCAAGACGGCGGCGATGGTGGTGGACCAGACTATCGACATTCCACGCATCCTGGTCGTCCCGACCGGTGAGGTCCGCTGTGGCTTCAACCCCTTCAAGTTGAAACTGGACGGGCTCCGCTACCAGCCGCCGTCGGACGAGTTGTGGGTGCAGCATCTCCGCACGAACACGCGCGAGGTCATCGCCCTCGGCAAGGGGAGCGACCACGAGGCGAGGTCGGAGGACTACGTCGTCGGCGGCCTGGTGGATTTCGACGACGTGTCGTATGACGACCACGCCGATCTGTTGTACGACCTGGCCGGGCAGGTCGTCACGCATCTTCGGTCGTACCTCTCCGATGACGATGCCCGGAAGGTGCTTCGCTGTTTCCAGAAGCCGATCGCCCAGTTCGTGCACTCGCAGATGCAGGAGCACTACTGGGAAGAGGCGACGGGGTACGAAGTAAAAGTGAGCAAGGGCTTCACCGAGCTCAAGCCCAGCGCCTACACGGCGAGCGCGTCGGAGCCGATTCGAGACTTCATGGAGGCGCCGCCGGACAAGGCCAATATCGCCAAGTACGTGTTCGGCGGGTTCAAGCGTTGCCTGTACCCGGTTCAGAAGTTCCAGTCGGACACCGAGCGGAAGCTGGCGATGATCGTGGATCGGGATGCCATCAAGTGGTTCCGGCCCGCGAAGGGCCAGTTCCAGATCTACTACCTCATTGGCGGGAATCACCAGGAGTACCAGCCGGACTTTGTCGTCGAGGGTGCGTCCGCCATCTACATGATCGAGCCGAAGGCTGCCAATGCGATGGACGACCCCGAGGTCCTCGCCAAGCGCGACGCGGCCGTCAAGTGGTGCCAGCAGGCGAGTGAATACGCCAGCACCAATGGCGGTAAGCCTTGGAAGTATCTGCTCGTGCCGCACGATGCCGTGGCGACGAACCTAACGCTGGAGGGGCTCGCGCAGCAGTACACTGTTCGATAGTCGCCGTAGGCCGTTGCCCGGCGTCAGATCGAGTACGTCCCCGTCCCCCCGCCGCTGGACTGGCTGCTGGAGCCGCTGCCGGAGCCGGAGGAGGAGCTCGACGACATCGACGAGCCGCTGGACTTGCTGGCCGAGCCGGACGAGGACCCGCTGCTGCTGGATGACCCGCTGCCGGAACCGGAGCCCGAGCCGCTGGAGCTCGACCCCGAGCCCGACGAGTGCGCCGTCGCGGGCATGTCGTTGTGGACCCACACGCCCTCGGCCGAGAAGGTGTTCGTGCCGGGGATGTGGATGGCCACGGTGCGGGTCGGCGCATCGATGCGATCGACGGTCTCGACGAGTTCCTCAGCAAGTCGCTCGCCGATCAGGTAGTCGCCCTTCTGGAGGAACTCGGCCGACGAGAAGCCCCATTCGTCGCCGCGGCGCATGAGGAACGGGTGCTCGGGCGTGGCCTTGATGCGGCGGTTGATGACGACGAACCCCGTGTGCTCGCCGAGTTTGACGCTGGCGACGCGGCCGATGGTCGGGATCGTGCCGCGCAGGCCGTGGTGCGAGAGCCACTGGTACTGGGCGCGGTAGGGGACATCGACCTCGAGGCCGGGGACCTTGATCGTGGCGACGCGGTCGCCGGGCTTGAGGTTCTCGATCGTGGTCACGCGGCCGTCGGCCAGGCGGACGAGCGTGCCGAAGAGCAGGCAGTTCGAACCACCACCCCCGCCACCTCCACCGCCGCCGCCCCCTCCGCCTCCTCCGCCTCCACCGCCACCCGATCCGCCACCGCCCGAGCCTCCGCCGCCGGAGCCGCCGCTGCCCGATCCGCCGCTCCCGGAGCCGCCCGAGCCTGATCCGCCCGAACCACCCGAGCCGGAGCCACCGCTGCCGCCGGAACCCGACCCCCCCGATCCGCCCGATCCGCCCGAACCGCTGCTGCCACCGCCGCCGGACGATCCCCCCGAACTCCCGCCACCGCCACTGGACGCGCCGCTGCTGCCAGCGCCGGAACTCCCCGACGCCCCGCTCGACGCGCCGCTGCTGGCCCCGCTGCTCGCGCCGCTCGAAGCGCCGGAGGAACCGCTCGATGAGCCCGAGCCGCTGCTTGATGACCCGCTTGACGATGAGCCGGACGAACTGCTCCCACTCGACGAGGACGAGCCCGACGATGAACTCTCCGAACTGCCGGACGAACCGGAGCCGGAGCCCGAGCTGCCGGGGCCGCCGGTGGAGGCCCACACGGGGATGTAGAGGAAGTACCGCCGGGGTTCGTCGCTCATCCCTTGTTCTCCAGACTCGGATTCGCGGGCTGATACCACCCGGTGGTGCTGATGGGTTTCGAGCACTCGGCGGCCGCATCGACCACGGCCTGCTCGAAGGGCACGAACTCGAACGCCTTCAGGGCGCACGCCTCGGGATCGGGCGCGCAGTTGAGCACGCGGAAGCGGTGCTGCTCGAAGTGCGGCTTGAGGGCCTCGAAGCGCTTCTGGAGGCTCTCGTACAGGATGGTGTTGTGGCGGATCGCATCCTTCGATCTGTGCTCGTCGAAGGCGTAGCGCCGCTCGCGGTCCATCCTGAAGTCGCAGCCGAGCAGGTAGACCGTGCGGAAGCCCAGGTAATGCAGCAGGTGCAGCGCGGCGAGCATGACGCTGCGCTTGCCCTTGATCCCCAGCGAATCGGTGTGCTCGCCGTCCTGGCCCCAGTTGATGGTGTCGCTCTTGAGGAACCGGCTGTGGTCGAAGTGGTCGCTGCGGCGGTAGAAGAGTACGCCGGGCATCTGCCGCACCTTGAAGGCGCTCGCGCGGAACGAGCCGTCGGGGTTCTGGACACGGAGGCGCTTGTCGAAGTGCGAGACGGGCACGATCTTCAGGATGCCCGGGTCCTTCCAGCCGGTGTCGATGAAGCGGCCGGGGTCGTCCACGCACGTCCACAGCGAAGGGCGATGCACGGCCCAGGCGTTGTTGACGGCCATCGTGACGATGCCGCGCTGGTTGAGCCGCGACAGGTCGAGTTGGGCGAGCGAAGGCCCCGACAGGATCAGGAACGCCGAGCGACCCCGGTAGAAGTCGCACAGTGAGACGGAGTCGAAGTCGGCGGTGTAGAGGCGCACGCCGCTCCGCGCGGGCTTGCGCTGCTTGAGCCCCGCCTGCAATGCCGCGATGTCGCCACCATTCTCACGCATCGTTGAACACCCCCGCGATGTACCCCCGACGAGGCGCGCCCAGTCCCTGACGCACCGTGCCGACGCGGCCGATTCGGTCGAGCCACCACTTCAGCGGCCGCACCGTCGGGTGCAGGCCCTCGCCGTTGACCTTCGTCTTGCTCTCCCGCGTGCAGATTGACAGCACGAAACCCCCGCCGAGCGCGGCGATCCGCCGCATCTCGTCGAGCACCTCGTCCACCTCCTCGGGCAGGAGGTGTTCAAGGGCGTCGAACGAGGTCACCACGTCGGCGATGCCCGCGGAGACGGGCACGCGATGCATGGGCGCCACGATGTCCGCCTCGGGGAAGGCGAAGTCGATGCCCAGGCCGTCGATCCCCATCCGCCGGAGGTGCTGAATAAAGAGGTTTCGGCCGCAGCCGAAGTCCACCACGAACGTGGGACGGGGCTTGAAAGACTGAACCAGCCGGTACGCGAAGCGCCCGTGGTTGGTCGAGCCGTACGTGCCCCCGGCGTGCCCAGCCAGCGCGAGGTACTTGCGCCGCTCGTGCTCGCGGCGGGCTTCGAGGTCGATCGGGATGGCGGCGTTTGTGTCAGACATACAGCCACACCGGGACGTCGAACTCGACCAGTTCCATTCCGTTGAGGGCCTGGAACGCCCAGACCGTCCCGCCTCGCGTGTCGCGCTCGGCCACCATCTCGACCGCGACGCCCTTGAGGATGGGGCGCAGCATCGGCACCGCCGCCTTGCGGGGGCAGTAGCCCGCGGGGTCCAGCGGCTCGAGTTGCCCGGGCACGAAGAGCGACCGCAGGCCGCCGAAGCCGTCGGTGCCTTCGGGCTCTTCCTCCGGCACGTCGCTGTGATGGCTCTCGAACCTGTTGATCGCCCAGCGCGCCGGGTCCTCCTCGCCGCCCGCGCCCTTGGACGACAGCCCTTCCTCCAGCGTGATGTACCGACCGAAGGTGTCGCTGCCGGGGTCGCCGTCGATCGCGGCCTCGGCCCACGGGTAACGCCAGCGGAAGCGCTCGCCCTCGATCTCGCGGGCCTCGCCGAGGATGGCGACGATGCGACCCTCACGCGGGCGGCCCACCTCGACCAGCGCCCACTTCTCGCCGACACCTTCCTCTTTCCAGAGGATGGCGGCGCTGCCGGAGCCCGCGGACGTGAGCACCGTCTCGTCGGGGGCGACCTCGGCGAAGGCGTGCTCCTCGTCCTCGATGAGCACGCGCGCGGGCGTGACGCCGTGGACGACGCACAGGCCGACCTCGCCCTGCGGGATCGGCTCGCGCGCGATGGCGAACGAGCCCGGGCGCGTCGTGTCGGTGGGCGTGATGCCTTTGAAGGCCAGGCGGTTCTGGAAGGACTTCTCAGGGCCGTCCTCTCCGGGGAGAAACAGCGGCCCGTCGATGGCCAGGGCGTGGTAGCGCTCCAGGTCCGCGCCGCTGTCGTTGCGGACGGCGACGACGCCCCCGCCGATGAAGGAGCGCCCGCCGTCCCACAGTTCGCCGGCGCGGCGGTCCTGCTGGCGGCGCTTGGTCTCCAGCGCCGCATCGACGAAGGCGTTGTACGCCCGCGCGGGGATGCGGAGCGGATCGCCAGATCGGACTTTGTTGAGGGAGGTCACAGGCACCTCCCTCGACACGGTGGTCCGAGTGGCCTCAGGCTGGCAGGGCACCCGCCATGACGCTGGTCCCAATTGCCCAAGTAAACTCGGACAAACAGATTCCAGCTACCACCACACAATGTGTGATACGCGTTGTACTCATAGGAGCCTCCTTTCTGATTTGGTCTGACACACGCGTGAACGAATGACGCACCAAACTGAGCAAAAGAAGGGCAATGAGACCAACGATCACCCACGGAGTCGAACCGACGGCTGCCAGCCCTGTCAGCCTGAGTCCACTCGGAGCTGTGAAGCATATGGGTGGTCATACCGCGGGCCTCAAAGTCCCAGTCCTGCGAAACTCCCGCTCTCGTACACGCGCTCGACGTAGGCCGCGATGGGACGCTTCACCAGCGCCTTGGCGGCGGTGTCCTCCTGGTCGCTGTAGCGCACCCACAGGTACTCCCATCCCTTCTTGGTGATGCCGCCGATCGGGCCGATCGACAAGCCCGAGACGTTGGGGCTGGCGGCGAAGCGGTAGGTGATCTCCCAGTCGGCCTCGGTGCCGCTGCCGCGCTTCGCGCCGCTCGCGCCCAGGAAGAGCACCTCGCCGGGCGCGAAGCCCCGGAAGCCGTCGCCGTTCACCTTGCCGGTGAGGTTGAACAGCACGCCCTTGTACGCGCCGGTGATCTGCGCATCGGGCTTGTAGTGCGTCTCGGCGAAGTGGTAGACGGGGACGGTGATGTCGATCCCCTCGACGCCGTCGGCGCTGACGCCGATCGCGCCCTGGAAGTCGGGCGCGACCATCCCCGGCGCGGGGACGCGCTGCACGGTGGTCAGCGACTGCGTGATGTGCTGCGTGCCGCCGCCGGTGTCGAACTGGAAGGTGGACTCGCCGGTGGGCAGGCCGCCCCCGCCCCCAGAGAGGGCGTACCGGACCACGCCGTCCCACAGGCCCGGCCCCAGCGGCTCGACCTGCACGCTCTGCCGGGGGAGGTTGGCGTAGTTGGCCGGTGCCTCATCCTCCAGCGCGTCGCGCGCGGCGATGTCGTTGTCCGTGCCCAGCACGATGTACGCGAGCTCCGCCGAGGAGTTGCTGCCGCCGGCGGATTTGATCAGCCTGCGGGACTCGAACTTTTCGCGCACCTCGATGGGCATCCGTCACTCCGTTCAGCCGAACGTCAATCCGCCCGTTCCCGCCGCGTCCGCCAGGCGCTTGGTGTGCCTCGCCGTCTGCTCCGTCGCCCGGGCCGTGCGCTCGGCGGCGTCGCTGCCCGCGGCCAAGCCCTGCGCGGCCTTGGCGTTGAACGTGCCGCGCACGCTGATCCCCTTGGCGAGCAGGTCGCCCAGGCCCGCGATGCGCTCGTCGAACTCGGCCATCAGGTCGCGGGGAGAACGCCCCCCACCAGGCCCCCGCTCCGCGTCCGCCGCCTCGCGCTTGCGCCGGGCCTCCTCGATCGCGGCGGCCAATCTCTCCTTCGCGGCGTCCAGAGCCGCGCGCGACTCGGCCAGGCCCGCCTCCGTGTCCTTGCGGAGGGCGTCCTGCGCGTTTTCGAAGTCCTGGCCGATCGCGGCGAGCGTTGCTTCATGAATGGCGGCGGCCTGCTCGCGCTCGGTCGCCCGGCGGCGCTCGCGCGCGGCCACGTCGCGCTGGGCGGCATCTTCGAGCTCGACCAGCCGAGACTCCAACTGCTGGTCCACCGCCTTCTTCGCGGCGTCCACGTCGAGGCCGGAATCAAACAGCCCCTGGATCTCCAGCATGCGCTTTGCGACCCAGGACGAGGCGGATTCCCAGATCTGCTGGAAGCCGGTGGTGAAGTTCGTCCAGGCCTTCGAGAGGAACGCCGTCGTCTCGATCCACGCGACCTCGATGGCGTGGAACCCAATCTCCGCCGCGGCCAGCGCGCCGTACCACATGGACTGGGCGGTGCCGACGAAGAACTGCTTGGCCTGAAGCCAGACCTTGCTCAAGGCCGCGACGCCCTGCTGCCAGGCGACCTTCAGGCTGAGCCACAGGATCTCGGCTGCGAGGGCAATGTCCCCGGCGGCGAGTGCGTCGGAGATGCCGCCGATGACCTTTGTCGCCCAGTCGCGCAGGCGCGTGAACTGCTCCCCAAGCCATTCGAGCGCCGCCCCGCCAGCGCCGGACGTGACCAGGAGTGCCGCGCCGAGCCCGACGACGGCGGCGACGACCAGCCCGATCGGGCTGAGCAGCGCCCCCAGTGCCGCACCGACAAGCCCGAACGCCGCGCCGATGCCCGAGACGACGCTGGCCAGCACGCCCAGCGCCGCGCCGATGCCGGAGATGACCACGCCCAGGCCGATGAGCGCAGCCCCGACGACCACGACGCCCGCCGCGACCTTCAGCGCCCACACGACCAGGTCCTTGTTGCGCTTGATCCAGTCTGTGACGGTGACGATGACGCGCGTAATGCGCTGCGAGAGTTCCTTGATCGTGGGCGCGAGCGCCCCGCCGATGGCGAAGACGCCCTGCTTGACGACGCGCCAGAGGATGTTCAGCGTGTCGTTGAGTTCCGCGGCGTCCCTGGCGGTCTGCGTGCTCACCGTGAGGCCGAGGCTGCGGGCTTGCGCCTGCAGCTCCTCGATCCCCGCCGCGCCCGACGAGAGCAGCGGGAGCAACTTCGTCCCGGCCCGGCCGAAGATCTCCATCGCCAGCGCCGTGCGCAGGGCCGGGTCGGTGACCAGCGCCAGGCGGTCGGCGAGGCGCTTGAACTGCTGATCGGGCGAGAGGCCTGCAAGGTCCTCGACCGACAGGCCGAGGAGCGAAAGAGCCTGCTGGGCCGAGGCCGAGCCCTTGGCCGCGTCCACGAGGGAGCGCTGCATGAACTTCAGGCCGTTCTCCAGCGTCTCCAGGTCCGCCCCCGACTGCTCGGCGGCGAAGCCGAGTTCGCTCAGGGCCTCGGCGCTCACGCCCGTGCGCAAACTCATCTTGTCGAGGACGTCACCCATGCTGGAGAAGACCCTCACGCTCGCAAGCAGGGCCGTGACCGCCGCCGCGCCGATCCCCGCCAGGCGCGTGCCGGCGCTCCGCAGCCCCTGGCCGAAGGCCTCCAGCCGCTTCTGGGCGCGGCGGAGCCCGGCGCTGAGCTTGTCGCTCACGCCGAGCTCGACGAACGCCCGTCCGGCCCGGATGCCCCGCGTGTCGGCCACCGATTACGCTCCCTTCCTGATCGAGTTCCGCCACAGGAGCGGCAGCTTGGGCCGCTCCTTCTCCAGCGCCGGGGCCATGAACGGCCGCGCGGCGATCTTGACTTTCCGCGATGTCAACCTTCCCTTGCGCCTGGTATGCACGACCGTTTCCCCGCCGTGTTCCAGCGCCCGCGGCGCGGTGCTCTTGGCGAACCCCACCGGCCCGACGACGACCGAATCGCTGGCACGGTCGTACCCGAAGAGGATCAACCTCCGCAGGCTTCCCTCGTGCGAGTGCGGCGGCTTGCCCGGCGGGGCGGTGCCCTTGCGCTTGCGGATGCTGGTCCTGGCCGCCGTGCGGATGAACGCCCCGGCCTTGCTGAGCACCTTCCGCTTGGCCGAGTCCATCGCCCGCATGACGACGTGCCGGTCGAAGAACATGTCCTTGATCCGCATGGTGATCACGTCCCCGACCCCCACGAGGAGCCTCCGAAGAGCCGTTCCAGCAGCCCCAGGAGCGAGCGCCGCTTCGCCGGCGGGATGTCCTCGCGGTTCTTCTGCGCCCGGTGCGCGGCCCGGCGCAGTTCGGTGGGCGTGAAGAGCAGGTCGAGTTCCGCACGCCGCCCGCCACAGACCACCTCGCCGCGCGTGGCGAAATAGTCCGGGCTGGCGGCGGGGTGCTGGTACGGCGGCTTGTTGGGGACGCGGATGAAGCGTCCGGCGACGATCTTCATGTGACAGCCTCCTTGCATGTGTGGTGCGGATCAGGCTTCCGCCGCCATATCGCGGCCCGTCTCCAGGCCCTTGTTGAACGACGCCTCCTTCTCCTTGCGGAGTCGGCCCGACCCGATGAACAACCCGACGATGCCGGTGAGCGCCGGCAGCGCCGGGCCGAGCACGGGCACGCCCGCGACGGTCGGGCCGACGGTGTCGAGGGCCGAGAGCGTGAGTTGCCCGAGCAGCCCGCGGACCTCGCCGGCGCGCTCGATATTGCCCTTCCACTGCGCGCCGGTGGCCTGCACCTGGTTGAACCAGTTCTGGTACTCGACCTCGGCCTCGTTCAGCGAGAGCGTCGAGCGCAGGCCGGTGGTCTGTTGGATCGCGTTGGGCGTCTTGACCTTGACGAGGTCGCCCAGGTCGATCCCGGCGCACGAGGCGAGCACCAGCGCGAGGAAGAGCAGGACGACGAGATAGACGACATGACGGGTGGAGAGCGAACCGAGGTACTTCATCCGAGATCCTCCTGTGCGATGCGGGGTACCTTGCCGTCGATGAACACGTCCTTGAGGACTGAAATGGGGACGGTGATGGGGCGTTGTGCGTGGGAGCGCTGGGCGAATGGATCGAAGTCGCTGGGCTTGAGTCGGCGGGATCGCTTGGGATCGCGGTGCAGGTTGGCGATGACGGAGAGGTAGGACGAGGCGATGGACCAGTCGTGACGCTGCCGCCCTTCGAGCATCTCCATCAGCTCGCGGAGCGTCAGGGGCCCGGGATCGACGCCGACGGCTCCGGCGCAGTGCCAGACGTGCCGCCAGGCGTCGGCGGCGGTTGGACCACTCCCTCCGGCTCGCCCAGCGCGTTCTCCGCCAGGCGTTCGAGTTCCCCGCTCTGGATCAAATGGTCGATCCGCCGCGTCGCCAGGTCGCGGGCCTTGTCCATGACCTCCCGCGTGGCCTGGAGCACCCGCCCGAGGTTGGCCCGGTCCCTCGGGCTCGGGCAGAAAGACACGAGTTCCTCCAGCACCGCGGCGGTGGCGTGCTCGATGGCGTCGCCCGCCATCGCCCTGCCGAAGTCCTCGTCGCTGACGCCGCGCGTGTCCGCCTCGGGCTTGCAGAGCGCGTACACCACGTCGCACAGCAGCACCGGGTCGCGCACCAGGCGTTCGAGCAGGCCGCCCGTGCCCTCGATGGGCTGCATGAGGTCCACGCGCACCAGACCTCGCACGCGCTTGAGCGCCGCGACGTTGATCTCGACCTGCCACTGCCTGCCCGCGTTGTCCGTGAACGATCGCATCTGTGATTCCTCCGTGATGTGCGTGGGGTGTCGGGTTACCCGCCGATCCATGAAGGCGCCGTCGTCGAGTACGTCACCTTCGCCGTCACCGAGACGGTGATCGCCTCTTCGAGCGCCTCGCTGCGCGAGAAGTTGGTGATGGAGAAGTCCGCCTGAAGGCCCTGGCCGCTGGTCCCGTCCAGGACCTGCAGGCCGATCACGGCGTTGTTGAAGAAGGCGTTCTTGATGGCGGTGAACCCGGCGTCGCCGGTGTCCCACACCATCTCGAACTCGACGCTCGCCTCCTTGAGCGTGCCGACAGTGGCGCGCCAGCCCGCGTTGGCGCGGGTGGTCACGTCCGCCTCACCCGCTTCGAGGTTGAGCGTCACGTCGCGGGTGTTGCCGAGCGCCGTCCATGCGCCGCCGCCAGCCTGCCCGCCGACCTTGTACTTGAGGACGGCCTCCATGCCTAGTTTGATCGCCATTGCCGGTCTCCTTGCCTCTCGTGGGGGTGAGGCTCGTGGGGGTTGGGGGGCTCAGCCGCTGTGCCCGACCACGTACACGCACTCGCCGTTCTTGCTCTTGATCTGGATCTGTGACAGGTCCACGCGCTCCAGGCGGTACTGCGCGCCCGGCGGGATCAGCAGTTCCTTGCCGTCGGTCCCCTTGAGCGTGGCGTCCTGCGTGTTGGTGTGCGCGAACGTCAGCGTGCACGTCGCCACCAGCGGCGGCGTCGAGAGGGCCACATAGTCCGTGTCCAGGTCCACCTTGAGCGCGATGAAGTTCCGCACGGCTTACCTCCGCACCCGGTACGTGACGCTCAGGACGCTGGTGAACACCCGGTGCTGCTCCAACGACTCGCTCGACACCACCGGCTCATGGGCCAGCGCAACCCACGCGGCCTCGGGCGCGCCGGGCAGCCTCGTCAGCCGCAGCCGGTCGGCGATCTCTTCGACGAGATCGAGCAAGGCGTCGATCTCGGCCTCTTCGTTCGCCGGGGGCAACTTTTGCTGCACGCCCACGTCGATGATGCACTCGAACGTGCTGCTGTCGCGGCTGGCGGCGGAGATGCCGACCGTCCGCGGCACCACCGACACGCGCAGGTCCTTGATGTCCTCCAGCGTGAAGGCGGGCTGGTACATCCGCTCGGCGCTCACCGGGCGCGAGTACGTCCCGGCGTTGATGTGCGCGGCGACCGCGTCGGCGATGGCGGCGATGGTGCTCACTGGCCACCCCTTCCGTTGAGCCGACCTTCGAGGTACGACACCCGCCGCTCGATCGCCTGGTACTCGGTGCGCAGGGCGCGGGCCTCGACGATCAGTTCGTCCAGGCGCTTCTCCACCTGCTGGAGCTTGGCGGTCACCACGCCCCACTGGACGGTCATCGCGCCCGCCGCGAGCAGGATCGTGACGATGATCCCCGCCCACTGCACGCGCAGCGACGCCTTGCCGCCGTTGGTGCCGTTCTGTCCGTTTGGTCCGGTCATCACGCCTCCGTGCCCACGAACTTGGTGTGAACCCGCATCACCCGCCGGTAGGGATCGCTGAATCGCCAGGGCGGCTGCCCGCCCGCCCCCCCAGGCGCATTGACCTCGTACACCAGCACCTGCCCCCCCACGCCACCAACCTGCTCCCTCACCTGGTCGCCCGCCCTGGGCTGGATCGGTCCCGCGCCCAGGTCCAGGTCCGCCGCGCGAATCAGGAAGTCCCGTGATTCCACTCGGTGGATCAGGCCAGCCTCGTCCGCCTGCTCGAACTCCGTGCGGCCGATGGTGGCCTGGACTTCCTTCTCGTCCGCGCCGCGCCTGTAGACCACCGCGCGGCTCATGTGCCGGTGCCGCTGGTCGTCGAGGAACGCCGCGCCCTGTTCGAGAAGGTCACCCATGTGCGCCTCCGGTGGGGGGTGGGGGTTACTGCGACATGCGGATGCGCACCGTGGTGTCGGCGTCGGCCGCCGCTCGCACGGCCTTGCCAATCACCTTGTTGCCGGCGGCGGTCTTGGTGGCGACCTTGGCGACCGCGTCCCAGTACGCCAGCGTGCCGACGGTAAACGCCGTGCCCGCGCCGGCGGCCTTGGGGAAGTCGAAGACCCCCTGCACCGCCAGCGAGCCGAGCTGGTTGGCCTTGAGGTCGACGCGCGTGGTGCCGACCAGGTCGCCCTGCACGACGACGGTGCCCGCGGGGATATCGGCCCCGGGGGTGTAGTCGATCGCCGCGCCTTCCTGTACGAACTTTGTCGTGGACATCTGTGATCCTCCGGAGCCGGGCTCGCCCGGCTCGCCTTCGCCGCCCTCACCACCGATCGGGATCGAATCGCCCATGGTGGCTTACACCTCGCCCTTGCTCTTGACTGCCGCCCGGAAGTCCTGCATGGCGACCCCGAAGTCGAAGTAGCCACGCCACTGCATGCCGAGCGTGTTGAAGTCGGTGTCGCCGGACTCGATGGTCGGGGTGCGCTTGCCGCGCAGGTAGGCGATCTCGATCGCGGCCACGTCCGCCGGGTTGGCGAAGAGGTACCACGCCTTGGCGCTCCCGCCGGTGAGGCCCTGGGAGTTGAGGTAGGGCGACGCGACCGGCTTCCACTTCCCCGCGTGCGGGTTGACGGCGGGCTTGCCCTTGTCCGTGGTCGTTGTCTCGTTGATCCGCGTCTCGGTCATCAGCACCTGGGCCGCGACCTTCAGCGACGACGGCACGAGCAGCACCGAGGGCGCGAGTAGGATGGGCTTGCCGTCGGTGTCGGTCTGGTCGAGGAACATCTGCTCGCCCTTGGTCAGGGCGTCAATCGACAGGGCCGTGTCCGCGCCCGAGAAGAAGTTCTTGTTGCCGACGCCGAAAAAGTTGGCCGGGTTGGCCAGGAGCAGTTCGAAGACCGCCTCCTCGCGCTTGAGGGCCGACATGCGGCCGATGATGCGCGGGATCTGGAGGAACGCTCCAAGATCGTCGTTGATCATCATCTGCCGGTTCAGGACGATCATCCGGCCGTAGGTCTCGACCTTGTTGGTGTACGCCTGCTCCGACAGCCCGGCGTGCTTGAGCTCTCCGTCGGGGCCGACCTTCTCGAAGACGCCGTTGCCGGTGAGCCGGTAGCGGGTGACCTCCTTGAAGTCGTTCACGTCCGTCTCGGCGCAGAAGAACCCGACGACGCTCTCGACGGCGGTGTACGCCGCGAGCATGGTCTTGTTGGCGACGTTGGAGAGGATGCCCGACAGCGAGATCGTGCTGAACCCGCCCGCCGCCTGGATGAGCCGACGCTCGGCGCTGAACGCCGCCCGGATGGTGTCGTTGTCCACGCGGCCCGGGCGCACGTGCTCGCCGCCGGCGCGGATCACCTCGTACAGGAGCGAGTGCAGGCCCGCCCCGCGCAGGTCCGAAGCCAGGGCCGCGTTCATGGTGCGCTCGTCGTACCACTGGCCGACCTGCTTCTCGGGCAGGCCCGCCGTCAGGCAGAGCGCGGCCTCCAGGGCGCGGCCGGACTGCGCGGTATCCGTGTCGCGGCGGATGCCACCCGCGGCAATCGTGGGGCGGTCGGCGCGGAGCACCGCCAGTTCGGTGCGATCCGCGTCCCACCCCTCGGCGATGGCCCTGGCCTCGATCTCGGCGTGCCGGCCGCCGCCCGCGGCGCAGATGCGACGGACCTCGGCGATGCGCCTGGTCTCGGCGACGGTCTCGGCGCGGATGCGGGCGATCACATCCGTGTTCTCGCCCGCGCCGCCGCTCCCGTCGGGGTCGGCATCCGTACCGCCCGCTGCAGGGACATCCGCTTCGAACAGAGCCTGAAGGTTGGTCTTCTGCGTGTCGGTGAGGGAAGCGGGGTCAAAGCCCTTGGCCTCAAGCCACTGCTCGAACGTCATGTCGTCCTCCTTGACTCTGTGTGCAGCGCCGGCGGCGACCGCCGCGCTGGTGTTGTCGTCCGCGCCCAGCGCCACGAAACTCACCTCGCCCAGCGTGCTCTTGCGCGCGATGAGCACCGGCCCCTCGAACTCGCGCCCGTTGGCCGCAGCCTTCCGGCCCCTGGGCACGTACTCCATCTGCCCCGCCACGGCACCGAGCGACGCCTGCCACGGGAACCCGTTGCGGCTGCTCTCGACGATCTCGCGGGCAACCGGGCCGGCCCCGGAGATCACCCCCGAGACCAGCAGCTGCGAGCCCTCGACCTTCACAGAATCGGTGTGCCCGACGATGAGCGAGCGGTTGTGGTCCTTCAGGATCGGGCGGCTCTTCAGCCCGCCGCCGGCGACCTGCAGCCCCGCGAGGTCCACGACCACCGGGTGCGGCCAGCCCGCCAGGACCATCGGCCCGCCGGTGTAGGCCACCATCGAGAACCGGCGCAGGTTGGCATCTTGCCCATCGCCCGTCGCAGGGGCGGCCTCGATCCAGCCCTCGACCGGTGCGCACAGGTTCAGCGTGCGCGGCGGGCGTGGGGAGCGTGCGGGGGGTGGGGGATGGTCAGGCATCGTCGTCCTCCTTGCCCGTGCCGACAGGAGCGAGCGGTTCGTCGCGCTCCGGCGCGAGGCCCAGTTCCTTCATGAGCGAGACTTCCTTGGCCCGCTGCCGCAGCTCGTTCTCCCAGTCGCGCCCCTGCTTGGCGTACTCGGCGGCCAGCGTGGTCGTGTGCGACGCCAGGCGCGTGGCCTGGGCCGTCGCCTCCTTGGCGGGGTCCACGTGCTCGTTGCCATCCCAGAACCACTGGTGCGGCAGGCCCTGCCCGGTGGCGACCAGCGTGCGCACCGGCAGCGGCAGCAGATCCGAAATCAGGACCGCCTCGCGCAGCCACGCGTCGAGGAGCCGGTCGAGCACGACGCACGCCAGGTGCTCCTGCTCGACGCGGATGCTCTTGAAGTACGTCTGGTGGTCGAGGCGGCCGCTCGCGTAGTTGTACCCCGACGAGTTGCACGCCGCGACATTGAACGGCATGTTCAGACAGCGGGCGATCTCGTTGAGGATCTCGCGCTTGAACTCCGCGTAGGTCGTGCTGGGCTGTTCGGCCTGCACCTGCGCCATCTTCCAGCCGCCCGGCATGGTGAGCAGCGAGCGGGCCTCGAGCTCGATGGCGTCCATCGGCTCGACCGCCTCGGCCTCGCCGTTGGCGGGGGCGTCGGTGTAGAGAATGCCCGCGAAGTCGGCGGCGGTCTCCGCCGCGCCCAGCACCGCCAGCGTGAACCGGCGCAACTGCGCGAAGAGCGGCAGCGCCGGCGTGATGTCCGGGATGCCACGGCTCTGTCCGGCGCGATCGACCCGGAAGTAATGCAGCACCGACTCGGCGGGCAGGCGGTCGTACTCGAGTCCCAGGAACCCCGCCCCCCACGTCCGCGTGTCGCCCGGGTGCCCCTTGAGGACGTGATACTCGACCGGATTCCCGAAGGCGTCGAAGACGATGCCGTCCACGGCGCTGTCGTCGAGCAGCGTCAGGTCGGGCGTCGTGACCTGGTCGGCCTCGATGAGGCGCACGTCGAGCTTGACCGGCGTCGCCAGACGCGGGTTGTTGATGAGCACGGCGAAGGCCTCGCCGTCGGTCGCCCGGGCCATGCGCATGGTGCGGAGCACCTCGGGCAGGCCGACGGCCCTGGCCCACGCGGCGAACGCCTGCTCGATGCGCTCGTTGGCGTCGTCGTCCTCGGTGAGCAGTTGCAGGCGCGGCCCCGTGCCCACCACGTCGTTGGCCAGCGTCAGCACGATGCCCTTCGCGTAGGCGTTGTTCGCCGTCTCGTAGCGGGCGCGGTTGCGCAGCGTCCGCCGAACCTCGGGCGAAGCGGCCGCATCGGCGCTCAGGCCGTCGGCGTTGGCCCAGTGACGCCGGTTGGCGTCGTTGGTCACGGCCGAGTCGAACCCGGCGCGGAGCGCGGTACCGACAACGAGCCGACGCAGGAAGCCGCCCTTGTGGGCCGAGCGACCCCTCGGCGGAGCGGGAGCGTGGGGGGTGCTCGAACGGAGTTTGAAGAGTCCGAGCATCAGCCTCCCTCCGCCCCGGGCGGCACCAGTCGCGTGAGGCGCAGGGCCTTGGCGGGCTTCTTCGCCGCCTCGGCGCTCGCCAGGAACTTTGCTGCCTCGATCTGCTCGGTCAGCGAGTGCTGCTCGACGCTGCCCGCATCACCCTGCGCGCGCTTCGGCCCCGCCGCATTCTCGCGGATGGCCTGTTCAAGATCGGGAGTCGAGTCGGGCATCGCAGCGCGTCCTTGCACCGGGCCGGGGGTTCCGAGAGGCGATGCCAAAAAGCACAACGCCGCACAGGAGTGCAGCCCTGCACGGCGCATCGCTTGCTTGGCTTGGCGGTGCTCGGGGATCAGCCGCTCACCGTTCGCCTCCGGGAACCTCCGGCCAGGATGTCTACTGCACCTTGTACGCCGACACCAGCCCGGTGTCTCGCCTCCTGTCGCCCTCCTGAGCAGATGGTTACGCATATGGAACCGGTGCGTCTATCCGATCACTCGTTCCGTCGTGATGACACCCTTTCCGCAGTTGCGGCACTCGCGGCGACGCACGAGTCGACCACCCGGCCTCGCGCGGGTATAGATCACCCGCCAATGTGCGCAGCCACACTTGGGACAACGCAGTCCCCGCTGATCATCAGGCCTTGAAGTAGCGACTTCCGTGTGCTTCATCCCCTGCTCCTCTGCAGGTGTGACAAGCGCATGCGTGGGCGTGGGGTCGCCCTCACATCCGTTCCGAACAAGACAGCACCGTCGAACGACGCCGCGACGGCCGCGCCGACAAGGCAGTCGAGCCAGTGGTTGTCGAGGCCGTCGACGCGGAGTTTCCACTCATCGACTGTGCGGCCCCGACCCTCGGTCTTCACGCGGTACTCGCTGGTCAGATGCTCGGCGATGAGCCGGTGCGACTCCGGCTTGCTGCCGAAGAGCGACAGGCAGCCGGGATCGCCCATCGGCACCGCCAGGCGGGCGTGCACGAACGACTTCCAGTAGTTCGTGTCGAAGACGACGTGCCGCACCGCCCGCTTCCCCGTCACCACGGGCACGCGCCAGTTCAGGCCGCTCCGCTCGCCGCGCTTGCGCTTGTAGTCGGAGAACGGGATGCTCGATGCGCCGACATATCTCCCGTGGCTGGGCATGAGCACGCCCGCGTGCGAACTCTGGCGGCAGAACTGATAGACCACATCCGTGGACGAGCCCCAGTTGGCGTCGATGAGGCAGCGGTCGATGCGCACCATCGCGCCGTCGTCGCGCCGCCACTCGCGGGCCACCGTCGCGCCGATCAGCCGCTCCAGCCCGGCGTAGATCGCCCCCTCCACACCGGCCCGGGGTGCGGCCGTCGCCAGCGTCCGGCGCAGATCGCGGAGCGTGAAGTACGCAGCCTTCTGATCGGGCTCCGTGCCGTAGTCGATGACGTACCCGGTGAAATCGTCCTCCCACGCGGCCACGAGATAGAACAGCGCCTTGCCCTGCACGTCCACGAACATCGTCAGGCGCGTGCAGCCCAGGGGCACCTGCCCGCGCTGGTGCCCGCTCACCTTCGCCGCGATCTGGTCGGCGGTGAGCAGGTCGTCCGTCGCCTGCACCTCCGGCAGCGGCTCGTTCTGGTACTCCGCGAAGAACGCCGCCTCGTTCTGGAGCTTCAGGTTCATCGCGTGCTGCAGCGCCGACAGCTCATCGTGATTAAACCGCTCCGGCCACGCGACCACCGCGCCCTCGTCCATCGCGGTCCGGTGCTGCTTGTAGAACTCCGTGGCGGCCTTGATGCCCCGGTCGCTGCGCAGCCCCTCGGCCCGGATCTCCGCGTACCGCTGCCACAGCGCCTCCCGCGCGGGGAAGGCGTACACCATCTTCGTCCGCTCGCCCTGCCACTGCGGGTGCTTGTCGCGGTCGAGGATGCGGTCGGCCAGGTCGTCGGGGCGGACGACCGTCAGCGTCATGAGGCCCGCGATCTTCTTCCCAGGCCCGGCGAGGCCGAGGATCGCGCCGGCGAGGATGCGCTCGCGGTTGGCGCACTGCGAGGGCGACCGGGCGCTCTCGTCGGTCTGCGGGTCGTCGATGAGCACGAGCGACGGCCGGACGCTCACGCCATCGACGCGCTTGTGCTTCATGCCGCGGATGCGGCCCGTGATCCCGGCGACTCGGATGATGGACCCCGACGCCGCGGAGCCGGGGATGGTGGGCAGCACGATCTCGCGCGCGGTCCAGCCGATGTGCGTCTGCTTCCCCTGGTACAACTGCCCCGAGGCCCGCTGGTGGATGCCCTCCAGCGACCGGATCGGGTGGCAGACCTCCGGGAAGTCGGCCCCGAGGACCTCGCTGTTCTCCAGCTCCGCCTTGATCGACTCGAGCATTCCCGCCGCGTGCTCTTCGTCCGAGCCGACGAGCGCCACAAACTCGCGGTGCCCGTACACCAGCGCCCAGAGGCAGGCCGTCTCGCACAGGCTGGTCTTGCCCGAGCCGCGCGGCATCGCCATCGCAAACAGACCGCCTTCGAGGACCGCCTGCTCGATCTTGGCGATGACCCTCAGATGGTCGTCGGACCACTTCAGGTGGAAGGTCTGCCCGAAGTACGTCTCGCAGAAGTACCGGAAGTCCTTCGCAGCGCGGGCGCGCCGCGCGGGGTCCGCCACGTCGGGCAGGTCGCCGATGTCGCGCCCGGAGAGCGAGAGCATGGCGTTGCGCTGTCGCGCCCGCTCCTTCATCGCCTCGTAGCCTGTCAACCCCTCCGGCTGGCGGGCCGCCTCCGCGAGCGCCTCGTGCCGGGTCGTGACGAGCCACGCGACGTACCGGAACAGGTCCACCTTCCCCGCGTCGCCATCCGCCACGACGCGGAAACCCGCGCGCGTGCGATGCCGGTGGAGCTGCCGCTCGCTGATGACCTCGCCCAGCGGCGTGCTGTTGAGCAGCCGCGCGAGTTCGCCGGGCCTGAGTTGGCGCGGGTCAATCGCCACCACCACCTCCAGAAGCCGCCATCTCCTTCACCAGCCACGCGGCGTAATGCACGAGGTTGATGGTGCCGTTCGCGTTCGTCGGCGCGCCGGCGTCGATGTCCGCGCGGAGCATGTCCTCCGTGACGGGCTTGCCGCCGAGGCGCGACAGCACGCGGGCGGCGTCGGCCACCGACAGCGCGCCGGGGTTCAGCCGGGACATTCCCTGTGCGGCGGGGGAGGGGCCGGAACTAGGCGCGTGTTCGGGAGTCATCCCGGACCTCCCGGCGTTGGAACTCCCGCCCGGGCGGCCCCGTGTCGGCATGTTTGCCCACAAGCCGCAGATTCTCGGCGAATCCTCGCCGAATCGCCTTGCTGTTCGCGGGAACCCACGGCTTCATGTGACACAACGCGGGCCGGAACCCCGCGACCCCCACGAAGGAGAACGCAGCGATGAACACGAAGAACACCATCCCGACCAAGGCCGACCTCGACGCGATGCTGCCCGCCCTGCGGGCGCTCGCCAACACCACGCCCTTCGGCTTCGCCAAGGTGGCGCACAGCGTGACGGCGAACCCGGACGTCAGCATCGACCTGCCCACGCCCGGCGGCAGCCCGATCTGCATCAACGCCCACGTCGCCTACGGCTCGGTGTGGGAGGTCACCGTCTCGGGCGCTTCCTTCCGCCTCGGCACGCCCGACGAGGTCCGCACCACCGCGGCGGTGCTGAACGTCGCCCACGCCGTCGCCGCCCTCGTCGCCTCGATCACCACCGCCCGCTGAAAGGACGACGCCATGAGCACCAAGCGCATCGACGGCACTACGAAGACCACGCTCGACCTGGCCAAGACCCTGTCCAAGCGCGGGTTCCGCATCCCCGCCATCGAGGTCCACACGCCCGACGGGCGTACCTGGAACATCGCGACGGTCCCCGCCGGTCGCGGCCGCCACGCCGACGGCCACTGGGGTGCTCGCCCCGCGGCGCTCGGCGGCTTCCGCCTCTTCGAGTTCGATCCCGACCGCGAGGTCCACGAAGAGCACGACGCCGTCGATGGCGACACCTGGACCGCAGACGAGTTGATCGACTACCTGCGAGCGGTCGGCCAACCGAAGGACACCACCAGCTGGGACCGCCCCAGCGACAACCGCCCGCCGACCTGAAGCCCGCGACGAGCGGGCTTCGCTGTTTACCGGAGACCACAAGCACCCCGAACCCAAAGGAGCACGACCATGACGAAGCGCACCGACAAGACCGAACCCACCGCCGCCGAGACCTACGCCGCGCGGCGGAACGACATCGCCCGCCTGCTCGACGTGCTGGCGATGGAACTCGACAAGCACGACGAGCGCGCCAAGGACGACCCGCGCAACTGGGGCCTGCCCGGCAACCTCGGCAAGGTCCGCAGCGACCTGATCGATGTGGTCGGCTTCATCAGCGGAATGGAACGCGAACGCATCGAGGAGTTTCTGCGCGACGCCGAATGACCCCCGCCGCGCGGCGTCGCGGGGAACCGCGACCGCCACGCTTCCCCGCCGCAGCGTGCGGCGGGAGTCAGCACCAGACAGAAGGAGTCCGACATGGCACGCAAAGGCACGATCAAGAACATGGGCAAGGCCCAGCGCGAGATGAGCGCGGCGTGGAAGGCCCGCAAGAGCGCGAAGGCAACCGCGACGCCCGACGACACGACCCCGCCGACGCGCGAGGAGGCCAACCGCCTCGCCGAGCGGGCGGCGGTCGCGGTCTTCGGCCCGGCGGTCCTCAGCCCCGCCCCGGACGCGAGCCCCGCGATGAAGCGGGCCGTCGGCCCCGGCGGCAAGCGCATCCCCAAGCGCAAGCCCGACGCCACTTCGTCGAGCGCCGCGGCGAAGAACGCCAAGAGCGCCAGGCCCGCGACGGAGCGGAAGGCTGCCAAGGCGACGAAGCCGAAGCCCGCGAAGTCCGCAGGCGAAAAGAAGCCCAAGCGCGTCAGCGCCCTCGACGCCGCGGCGCAGGTGCTTGCCGCCAGCGAGGTGCCGATGCGGGCCAAGGAGATGATCGCCGCGATGGAGGCCAAGGGCCTCTGGAAGAGCCCGGGCGGGAAGACGCCCGAGGCGACGCTCTACGCCGCAATCATCCGGGAGATCGCCGCCAAGGGCACCGCCGCCCGCTTCAAGAAGCACGAGCGCGGCGTCTTCGTCGCGGGGAAGGGAGCCTGAGCCATGCCCGCCACGCCCCCCGCGCCCGACCGCGAAGCCCAACTCGAGGCCGTGCTTCAAGCCGCCCTCTACCTGCTCGGCGCGCGGCAGGACCAGATGCTCACCATCGAGGAGTGGACCGACCTCGCCCGGGCGGTCGCCGCCTGCCAGCAGCGCAAGACGGCCGACTACCTCACCGACCGCGACCTCGAAGACATCGCCGAGCGCTACGCCCTTGAGTGGGACGAAGCGACGGACGGGGCGCTGCCCACGCTCGACGAGGACTGAGGCGGCCATCACGCGCCGCTCCCCGCCGCGACCTTCTTCCGGGTCGCGGCTTTCTCTTCGGCCGCATCCTTCGCGGGCAGCCGCTCGGCCTTTCGCCCCGTGAACTTCTCCCAGCGCTGCACGATGACATCGCAGTAGAGCGGGTCGAGCTCCATCAGGAACGCCCGCCGCCCGGTCATCTCCGCGCCGATGAGCGTACTGCCGCTCCCGCCGAACAGGTCGAGCACGTTCTCGCCGGGCCGCGACGAGTACTCGATGGCGCGGCGGGCCAGCTCCACCGGCTTCTCCGTGAGGTGGACCATGCTCTGCGGGTTCACCTTCTTGACGGACCATGTGTCGGGCACGTTGGCGGGGCCGAAGAAGCGGTGCGCTGCGCCTTCCTTCCAGCCGTAGAAGCACCACTCGTGGTTGCCCATGAAGTCCTTGCGCGTGAGGACCGGGTGCTCCTTGATCCAGATGACCGCCTGCGAGAAGTACAGCTCCATCGCCTTGAGCACCGGCGGGTAGTTGGCGCAGTTGGCGTAGCCGCCCCAGATGTAGAAGCCGCCGCCGGGGATGAGCACGCGGGCGATGTTCCCGAACCAGGCCGCGAGCAGCCGGTCGAACTCCTGGTCGGACACGAAGTCGTTGGCCAGCGGACGGTCCTTGGCCCGGAGCTTCTTCCCGGTGGGCTTGGCCTTCTCCGGGTGCCGCGCCAGGTCCATGCTCTGGTGGTGCGTCTGCGGCTTGGCGTTGCTCGCCTGGAACGACGACAACCCCGCCGCGATGGCGTTGTTGCTCCGCGGCTCAACCTTCACGTTGTACGGCGGGTCGGTGTTGACGAGGTGGATCGGCTGGCCGTCGAGCAAGCGGTCCAGATCCTCCGGCTTCGACGAGTCCCCGCACATGAGCCGGTGGTTGCCGAGCACCCAGATGTCGCCGGGGACGGTCGTTGCCGCATCCGGAGGCGCGGGCACGTCGTCGGGATCGGTCTGGCCCTCCGTCCCGGCCGGCGCCATCAGCGCCGCGAGGTCCTCGGCGCTGAAACCCAGCACCGCGAGGTCGAAGTCCACGCTCTTCAGGTCGGCAAGCTCGATGGGCAGGAGCTCCATGTCCCACGAGGTCAGCGACGCGACCTTGTTGTCGGCGATGCGCAGCGCCTTGACCTGGTCCGGCGTGAGGTCGGCCGCGCGGATCGTCGGCACCTCGGTCAGTCCGAGCTTCCGCGCGGCGCGGAGGCGGGTATGGCCGGCGATGATGATGCCCTCGCCGTCGATGAGGATTGGGATCTTGAACCCGAAGGCTTGGATTGACCTGGCCACCGCATCGATGGCAGCATCGTTGATGGTGCGGGGGTTGCGGTCGTACTCCTTGACCGCGTCGATGGGGAGCATCTCGATGTTCACGGCGATCTCCGTCGGGGGCGCGCGGCGAGCGCCGGCGCGGGGTGGCGCGTCATGGCCCGCGGCACATGCCGACGGGTCCGGGGATCGCTGGATGGCTGGATGGATCGCTCGGGCTACGGGCCCGTCCGGGGGCGTTCAGCGCCCCGAGTCTCGCCCGTTACGGGCCGCGCCCGTTGGCCACGGGTTCGCCCACGTTGGCCCACGTCGCGTTCCTGGCGGGGCGGCGTACCACCCCCGCCACCCGGCCGCCCCGCGCCCGGACGCGCGAAACAAACTCTGTCGCCAAGCGCGGCTGTTCCCGCGGGCGTGTCCTCTCCACCCCGGCGGGGAAGTACCTACCGACCCCCTTACCCCCGCCGTTAGGCTTCGGGCTGTTGGGCTCGTGGTAGGCGCGGCCTGGCACGCGACCTGCATTGGCGCGGCGGGGCGGGAGGGGGGGAGTACATGATGAAAGAGAGAGATTCTTCAATCTTTCAATACCTCCCTTACGCCCATGCACCCGCCCGCGCGTGCGCGACCCGCGTGCGCGCGCGGTGAATGGATGAATGATTGAACTATTCGGCTCATGCCAGCACATACCAGACCCTCGGCCGCGTTGCGGTCGATTCCTCTTCCTGCCGCAACTGCTGTGTTTCCAGGAGGTTGTCGATCACTTCCTGCCGCTCCCGTTGGGTCAGCCACTGCGTCTTGCGGCAGAGCTCGCTGCGGGAGATCTTTCCACCCGCCTTGCGCACCACCCGCACGACCCGCTTCTGCCGGGCATCGAAGACGCCGTCGGCGACCCACTCGTGGGCGATGTAGAGCATCCGGCGGGTCAGGTACGACGACAGGTCGCACGCCCAGCGGGCGGCGTCCTCGTCGATCACCGGCTTCTGGGCGTTCGCCGAGCACGCATAGATCAGCGCCAGGCGGCACGCCTTCTCCTCGGCGCGCGCCCACAGCGAGCGGCCTGTCTCGTCCGGCTTCCCCAGCTCGGCGTCCACCATCACGGCGAGCGCATCGAACACCGCGCCGGCCTCTGGCGTGGCCTCGACCACGATGGGCTGGGGGTGTTCCGGGGCGAGGTTGCCGCCCGGCTTGAACGATCCCCACCACTCCGCGGCCTGCTTGATCCCGTCGGGGACGCCCGTTGCCCGGGTGCGCTGCCGCGCCGGCGTCTCGGCCGCCTCGAAGACCAGGAGCCGGGCGATGAACCCGTCGCTGAGGCTGTCGGCGGTGAGGGACTCGAAGAAGTGCTCGGGGACGGTCGTGCCGTAGACGCTCACGCACGGCTGATCGACGACCTTGTTCCGCTTCTTGTCCGCGTAGGCCTTGCCGCGGAAGACCGTGTCCGCGCTGCTGTAGAGCTTCATCAGCGCCGTCAGCACGTTGAACAGGTGCGGGGCCTTCTTCGGATCGCCGATGGTGCGGAGGAAGCGCCCGAACTCGTCGATCTGGAACAGGATCGCCGGCTGGGCCTCGACAGCGGTCACCAGCCCCGCATCGGACGCCAGGTCCTCGTTCCCCTCGTGCTCGACCAAGTCGGCGGCGAAGAGGATGTTCTTGTTGACCTTACGTGCGTTGTCCTTGCCGGCACCGGAGGGGGCGACGCCAACGCAGTAGAGATTGGTGCGGTTGCCTCGCTCGTCGCGGACCTTGCGGGCGGCGAGCACGGCCTGGAGACAGATCGCGGCCGCCAGCGCGAGCACGGGCTGCGGGCGCGTGGCCGTCGCCAGATTGTGCGCCACGACAAGTTCGATGAAGCCGGGGACGCGGAGGAGGTGCTCGGGGAACGGCCCCGGGTCGGGCGGGCGCTCTGACCGGGGCCGCTCGCCTCCGCCGCGCCGGCGCTCGGGATCGAACCCGGAGAGGTCCACGCCGCCGAGGTCCTCCGGCTGCTGGGCGTCGCGCAGCCACCCATGCGGGCGGTCGTGTGGCTTGCTGGCAGCGTCGCTGACCTTGTGCCGGAGCTCTTTCTCCGACCACGGCGGCTGGCATCGCGGGTTGTACCGATCGAGCAGCAGCCCCAGCGCCGTCTCAGGGTCCAGCCCGAACCCATGCACCATCGCCGTCGCGGCGGCATACGTCTGGCTGTGCCCGCCCGAGCCGGAGATCGCCGGCGGAATGCGGTCCAGGTACGCCTCGGCGCGGCGCAGAACGGCATCCGGCGCAGGCGCGGGTCTTGTTGCCTCCTGCCGGGAGACCGGCCTTTCCGGCCGGGGCTCATCTCCATGCCGTTGCCTCGTCACCGCCTCGGCCAGGGCCGCGACCGCCGCGCACAGCGCCTCGGCATCGACCGCGGCGGGCTCGCCCTCGAGCGGGTCGTACGGCTCGCCGCTCGGGTGCATGCTCGGGCCGACGATCGTCTGCGCGCCCGTGCTCCGCAGTTCGACGATCATCTTCTTCGACGCCGGGTCCTGGTGCTTGCGGGTCTTCGCCCCCTCGCAGATGTACCACCAATGCGACGAGGGCTTGCCGGGCCGGCCCGACTTCGCGCCCGTCGGCGGCAGGAACGCCGGCGCGAGCGCCACCGCCTCCTCGCAGTCCAGGTCCACGTCCACCAGCCACCCGCTCGGCTCGCCCAAGAGCACGCCGATGTTCCCGGTGCCGTTGAAGTGCCGGGGCAGGTCGGCGTCCGCGAGGCGCAGGTCCGTCCAGCCCTTAAGCACGGGCACCTTCGACCCCGCGGGCACGGGGATCGGGGCGTAGCCGCGCGCGAGGTACCACCGCGCGGCGTCGAGCAGGTTGGCGCGGCCGTCGCTCATCAATTACTCGTCGCTCTCGCGTCCCTTGATGCCGGCGCCCATGATCCTGAGCATCTGCGCGGCGGACTCGCGGTCGCGCTTGCTCGCCCGGTAGTCGAGCAGCCGGTCGAGGTCCACGACGGGCTTCACCGCGTAGTCGAAGCTGTAGTCGTACTTCGCCAGCCCGATCGCGTGGGCGATCGCCTGCGTGCAGCGGCTGGAGTGGTGCGTCCCCGACGCCGCCAGCAGCAGCGGCACCTCTGCCCGCGTCTGGCCGTGGTACATCAGCCCCCCGACGCTGCGGGCCAGCAGCGACCCCACGCCCTTGGCGTCGTTCTTGTCGATGGGGGCCGAGGCGACGTGCCGCCCCAGCACGCGGCCGTCCTTGTCCGTCTCTTCGATCGTGATCGTGATCATTCTGTACTCCTTGCTCAGAAGGGGATTTCGTCGTCGGGGATGCCGTACGTGGTGCCCACCGGCGCGGGCACGTACTCGGGGAGGCCCTCGTCGCCGTCGAGGCGGGGCGGCTTGTCGCCCAGGCGGTGCGCCACCACCCGCTCGAACTGCTCGCCCGCCTTCTTCTCGACGGTGATCGAGAGCGCCGGCGCGAGCGCCCCCGCCCGAGCAAGCTCGACCGCCTCCTCGGTGCCGCCGGGCACAGGCTCGACCGACCGCGCCCGCCACCACGCCTCGGCCTTGGCGCGGGCATAGCCGGTGTGGTCGAAACAGACCCACTCGCGGAAGTAGCGGTTGAAGCCGACGCGGTACTCGACCCGCATCGTCAGCGGCGCGGCCGGGTCGCTGCGCTTCATGTGGACGTGGTACGTGGTCTCGCTGACGCTGTGCTCCTCGCGGGTGGTCTGCCCGCTGAGGATGCCCTCGGTGCTGGCCTGCGCCTCGTGCTTCTGGCGGTTGAGCTCGGGGAACTCGTGCCCGCACTCCGGGCACGTCTGGTAGCCCGCGGCGATGAGCGCGTGGCAGTTGGGGCACTCCTTCGCCGGCGCCTCGCCCTCGCCCCGGTCGTCCGTGGTGAGCCGGATCGCATCTACGGGGCCGTGCCGCAGCACGTTGCCGCCAAAGTCCAGCACGAGGCAGTCGGCCTTGCCGGGGTGCAGACGGAAGCCCCGCCCGACCATCTGGTAGTACAGCCCGGGCGACATCGTCGGCCGCACGAGCGCCACGCAGTCGATGTGCGGGGCGTCGAAACCGGTCGTGAGGACGTTGACGTTGCAGAGGTACCTGAGCGCCCCCGAACGGAAGCGGTCGAGGATGGCGCTGCGCACTCCCGCGGGCGTGTCTCCTGACACGAACCCGCACTCGACGCCGTGCTTGGACTTCAGCACCTCCACGATGTGCTGCCCGTGGCGGATGCCTGACGAGAAGATCAGCGTGGCGCTGCGGTCCTTGGTGTGCTCGACGATCTCGGCGCAGGCGCCCTCGACCAGAGCGTCCTTGTCCATGAGGTCCTCGACCTCGCTGGCGACGAACTCGCCGGCGCGGACGTGCAGGTCGTCGGTGCTGACCTTTTGGAGCCCTGCCTTCGTCCGCAGCGGGGAGAGGAAGCCCTGCACGATCAGCTCGCGGACGCCCACCTCGAAGCAGACGTGGTTGAGGATGTTGCCGGGCTCGCAGATGGGGCCGGACTTCATGCGGAACGGCGTCGCCGTCAGCCCGATGACCCGCGCCAGCGGGTTCACGACCTTGGCGTCGGCAATGAACTGGCGGTACATCCCCTCCCCGTCGGGCGGGATCAGGTGCGCCTCGTCCACAATGAGCAGGTCCACCGGCCCCAGGTCGCACGCCCGCTGGTAGATCGACTGAATCCCGGCGATGGTGACGGCGTACCCGAGGTCCTTGCGCTTCAGCCCCGCCGAGTAGATGCCCACGGGGACGTCGGGGGCGATGGTGCGCAACTTGTCCGCCGCCTGCTCCAGCAGTTCCCTGACGTGGGCCAGGATGACGACGCGCCCGTTCCACGGCCCCACCGCGTCGCGGCAGATCGTGGCGATCACGGGCGTCTTACCCCCGCCGGTCGGGATGACCACGCAGGGGTTGTTGTCGCGGGTCCGCAGGTGCTCGTACACCGCGGCGATGGCTTCGGATTGGTAGGGACGCAGTTGCATCACGCGCCCGCTCCCGCTCGGCGGCGAAGGAAGCGACCGCCGGCCTGCGCGAGGGTCTCCTCGTTGACGTTCCTGGCGTTCGCGTCACTGAGCAGGTGCGCGGCGACCTCGACCTCGGACAGATCGAGCTGGCGGAGCACGCACGACAGACAGAACGCAATCCCGCTCGCGAGGCCGTCGCTCTCCGGGCCCTCGGTCTTGAGCGATCCGACCGTGGTCACCTGCTCTTCGCCAAACTCAATCGTGACTCGACGCCACCTGTCAGCCCGCGTGTTCATGCGTGTGCTCCTGTGTTGCCGGGCATCTGCGCGATGGCCACCAGCACCTTGCCGCCCGGCGTCACCGGGCCGCGCTCAACGACCAACCGGTCAATCTGCGAGTCGTCGCGGTACGCACCGCCCTTCGCCAGCGCGTCGAGCAGCGCCTTCTGCACGTTGTCCAGGTCGCGCCGGCGGTGATCGGGCGGGCAGACGGTGACCCGCACCGCGAGCCGACCGTTCATCCGCTCGACCTTCATCGCCGCGAGGGCGGCGCACACGTCCGTGCGGTAGCGCCGGCCCTCGCGGCTGATGACGGTCCTCGGCCCCACGCGCCGCCAGATGTGGTTCACACTCGGCGGGTACGGGAGCACGAGGACGCGGCCACTTGCGATCACCGCTTCCACGGCGGCGTGCTCCCCGGGCCGACGCCCGCGGGCACGCGAGCGCCCGCAGCGCCTCCGCCCCCGTTCCCGCCCTTCTTGGCGTAGCCCTTGATGACGTTGGTGAACTCGCCGTTGTCGTCGCGCTTCTTCAGCCCGACGTTGATCTCCAGCGGGATGTTGTGGAGTTCGACCGAGTCCTTCGGGGCCATCACCCCGACGGCGCGGCAGATCGCGGACAGTTCTCCCCGCGCGATCTTCACCGTCATCTCGCTCTTGTTCTCCAGGTTGAGCCTCGCCCACACGAGGCGGCCCTTGCGCTCGCCGTCGATGATCTGGAAC
Organism: Phycisphaeraceae bacterium; assembly: GCA_019636615.1. Taxonomy (GTDB): domain Bacteria; phylum Planctomycetota; class Phycisphaerae; order Phycisphaerales; family UBA1924; genus UBA2402. The sequence continues at coordinate 1,002,208 of JAHBXF010000002.1, forward strand.
GTGAGCTGGAGATACTTCCCGCCGCCGGCCTTCGTCGGCTTCATCTCCGACTCGGTGATGACGGCGATGTACTTGCCCGCGGGGATCGGATCGAGCGCGACGGAGGGGTCCACGTTGTTCGCGTCGAAGTTGTTCAGGTTCGCCATTGGTCAGAGTCCTTTCAGTTGGTGGCGGCCGCGCCCTCGGTGGGCGCGGCGTCGGTGTTCTGGGTGATGGGTGCAGTGGGGGCGGACTCGCCGCGCGAGGCGGCGACGTGCTCCGCGAAGACGCGGTAGTCGAGGGGCAGTTCCTCGGGCAGGTTCAGCCGGTTCTTGGCGACGTGCGCCGGCCGCTCGACGGTGCGGACGATGCGCTCGCCGGTGCCGACGCCGTTGTGCTTGGCCTTGTTGAACCCCTCGTCGACCTTGACGGTGAGCACCTTGTACGTGGCAAAGAGCACCTCGTCGGCCCACTCCTGCACAAGCGCGGAGGCGAGCTTGTGCAGGCGCGGCGAGTAGCGGTCGTACGGCACCGTCTCGGGGTTCTCGAACTTCTCGATCTTGGCGTGGGCGATGACGATGACCGTCATGCCGCGATCGCCGCGGAGGGCGTCCAGCGCCCCGAGCACCGTCCGCCACTTCTCGATGGCGAACGCGTACCCCTTCGCGTAACCGATCTTCTCGATGCTCTCGACCTGTTCGTCCTCGCAGACCTCGTTCCAGATCAGCCTCTCGAGCCAGTCGAGGGAGTCAATGACGACGGTCTTGTACCCGTGCTCGCCGGAGTACAGCGTCTCCAGCGCCGCCATCACGTCGCCGAGCGACTTGGCCAGCGGGAACGACTCGCACTCGATGTCGCCCAGCCCGTCCTCGGTGGGGATGAAGATGGGGCTCTCGGCCATAGAGCCGAACGTGCTTTTGCCGATGCCGTGCGTGCCGTACAGCATCACGCGGCGGGGCTTGGGCCTGCGGCCCTTGGTGATCTGGTTCATCAGGTTTGCTGTCATGGGGTCTCCTGTGCGAATGAGGTCTTGGGGAAAGACGTCGCGGATGAAGTCGCCTTGGCCGAGCCGCACGAGCGGCGGGCCGGTCGAGCGGGGAAACGTGGTGCTCACAGGCCCGCCTCCTCGAGTTCTCGCTCCGCCTGGTCGTGGCGACGGCGGGCCTCATCGCGCGCGGTTCCGCGTGAACGCCCGCTACGGCGGGGCGATGTGGGAGGAGCACTGACCTCCGTGGCCGGTTCGCCACGCTCGAAGTGGGCAGCGTCCGCCTCGGCAAGTGCGAGGCCAAAGGCGCTCAGCCATTGGCGCGTGGTGTAGATGCGGGAGCCGAAGCGCATGTGCTTGAGCCGCACGCGCTGGCCGGACGCAGCCTTGACGCCCTCGCGGCACCACCGCCACACGCAGTTGGGCGAAGGTCGGCCCGGGGCGAGTTTCGCCGCCTGCGAGAGCGTGATATGCTCTTCCGCAGCAGGTGCCTCATCGCTCCCGCTCGTTGCCTTTCCGATTGATTCTTGCTGGAACACGTGGAACTCCTCGCTCGTCTGACCCGGCCCTCACGGGGCTCGGGCTGCTTGCGACGGGTGAAGAATCCACGCTGTTTTGCGGCCGTAACTCGGTAACTCGAGTTACCGCGCGGCCCACCAACGACAACGGCCCTCCCGCGATGGGAGAGCCGTTCACGACAATCAGAATTCCTCCGAGATTCCGTTGTGGGTAACTCGGGATGCGACGGAGCGAGTGCCCTTAGCCATTGAACTTCGCAAAGGGCAAGAATGCCTCACCAGTCTGAGAGGCATGACGTCGCACTCGCTCAATGACCGACCGCAGGTCAGACGCGCCGCCTAGCACCGCGTAGATGTGTGCGTGGTCGAGCAGCAACAACGGTGTTCGCGGACCCGAGCCTGCCGAGATCGCGGCCGAGGAGTACCCAGCCATTGAGATCATGATGCCCATCGTGTTGTCGGCCTTCGTCTCGACCTTTCGGCGGAAGACGTCAACATCCGGCGCGCCCGCTTGTTCCATCGTGAACTTGAGCTCGACAAGATATGTGGTGCCGTTGTGCGAGAGCGACCCGTCGATCTGTCGATCCTCGTGCTTGTACGGGCGTCGGGCATCGACCTCTGAGAACTGAACAAGGTCAAAGAACCAGTCCTCAAAGTCGTAACCGGCCTTCTGCGTGCCAAGACTGCCCGTCAGCTCGTCCAGCCGCTGCTTCAACTTCGCAAGGGACTGCTGTGAACGAGCCGCCCGAGCGCGTTCGGCGGCGTATCGCTCCCGGGCTTCAATTCGCTGCCTCTCCTGGCGTTCGCGCTCGGCCTCGTCCGTCTGATAGTGACGCAAGGCATTGACCGCTTCTACCGCCTGTCTGGTCTTCTGTTCGGTATCCTCCCATCCCTGCAGGTCCGGGAATGTGACCTGCTCAGCCAGCTCTCGTCCCAGTTGACGGAGGACCGCCGGCCCCTTGTCGGTCGACCGGAGTCGTTCAAAGAGTCGATCGAGAAAGTCCCGCTTCGTCTCCTCCTGATGCCAGGAGGCGACGAAGTTCTCGGAGATCCCGCAGCTCCGAAGGAACTTCGCAAGCGCCCGCTTTCGCCAGAACGAGGCGAGCAACGCAGAGTAGATCAAGTCCTCATGGTGCGCGGTGATCTCCCGAGTCGGCATGCTGAATACTACTGCGGATCGCTCTATCCCACCCGCCGCATGATCTCGGCCACCTTCGACTGGTCCCGCTCGGCGTAAACCGCGTCGGTGACGCGGGCGCTGGCGTGCCCGAGCACCAGGGCCGAGGCCTCGAGTCCGTGCTCCCGCCGGTAGAGCGTCGCGGCCGTGTGGCGGAGCTGGTACGGGAACCACCGGTGCTCCTTCCGCCACGCGTCCAGGGCCGCTTCGAGGCCGGTCGAAGCGAGGCGCTTCCGCCACGCCTCCCGCGTCTCATCGTCGCGCTTGGCCAGCGGCGCGGGCGGCGGGAAGGCCACGTCGCAGGCGTACTGCACGGCGCGGTAGTACGCCCGCGCGTCGTAGCGCTCGCCCGCCGTCTTCTTCGGCTCGTCCTTGCGGTTCGTTCCGGCCCGGTTGCCGCACGAGAGCGGCGTCCTCCGCGCCGCGGCCCGTGTCGCCCGCCGCTCCGCGTCCGCCTCGGCGGGGCTGAACAGGTACGTGCCCCGCGGGCGATCCATGAACGGCTCGAGCACCGCCTGCGCCTTGGGGCCGAGGAACAGCACGCGGTCGTGCCCCATGTACTGCGTCTTGTGCCGTTCGGGGCGGACCACCCAGACGCCGTCGCCGCCGGAGGTGTCGATGTCGCACGGCCGCAGGCTGAGCACCTCGTCGGGCCTGGCTCCGGTGAGCAACTGCAACCGCACAGCCGCGGCGACCGGGCTGGCCATGAAGGGCAGCGTCTTCTCGACGATCTCGACCGGCACGGGCTTCACGACCCGTCCAGCCCGCGCCTCGCAGCGCCCGGGCCTGAGCGGGTCCACCGCCAGGAGTTCCACTCTCACGCTCGCGGAGACGATCTCCTGCGACGCGGCCCACTTGAAGAGCCGGCACAGCCGCCGCACCTGCGCGTTGGTGTACGTGACGCCCCAGCCCCGACGGCCATTCTCCTCGTCGTCGCGGATCATCTCGTCGCGGAGCCGCTGCAAACGCCGTGGCCCGAACGCCGACGCGGGCGTCGAGCCGTACGACCTTCGAAGGAGCCGGATGAGGGCCTTGAAGTGCCCCTGCTCGTTCGCGTCGAACTGCGGTGCCCGCATCCGCCAGAAGCGGGCGCACAGCTCGGAGACGGTGATGCCGCCCGTGCCGTCCGGCCCCCCGTCGCCGCCCGGCCCGCCAGTGGCGGGCTCCTCGAAGTCAGGGTCGATCAGGCGGCGGGCGTTGGCTTCCCACTCGGCGACGACGCGGTGGTACAGCTCGCGGCTCTCGGGCGAGCCGTACTCGCCCAGCCAGTAATCCCGCCGCCGTTTGGTCGCGGCGTCGGTCAGGGTGACGATGGCCTGGTTGCGGTCGTGGCGCTTGCGATAGCCCGGGGTCTTCGGCACGGGGGCACCTCCCGAAACTCCAGCGCGGTGCGCGCACCGCGCGGAAATCGTTTCGAGCTGCGCCCCCGACCGTCGGGGGGTACCCGTAACCTACGGGTTCAGCAAGGTTTATCGAAGCGAGGCGGACGGGACTCGAACCCGCAACCACCGGATCGACAGTCCGGTACTCTAACCAATTGAGCTACCGCCCCTACACCCGCACGTGCCTTGCGGCCCGTGGGGAGAGAAGAATACGCAGGCAGTCTCGTGGCATCAAGCGCGGCAAGGTCAATGGGCTTTCCAGTTTCACCCCCTCACCGCCAACCCTCACCGCCAGCCCGCACCACCAGCCCTCACCACCAACCCTCACCACCAGCCCTCACCGCCAGCCCTCACCGCCAGCCCTCACCGTCAACCCTCACCGCCAACCCTCACCGCCAACCCTCACCGCCAACCCTCACCGCCAACCCTCACCGCCAACCAACGCCGCCGGGCACGTCGCCAGCCCGCACCACCAGCCCTCACCGCCAGCCGTCACCGCCAGCCCGCACCGGCTGACCCATGGCGGGCGATGAATGGTCGATACCCCAGCCGCTGTTGGCGTCACACGCCCCGGATGCGTGCTCGCCGCACTCGCTGGCCGAGCCCTGCTGGTGCGTCCCGCGTGGCTGCTTTCCGGTAGGGACCGCTGAACACCCTACGTCAGACCGGAACGAGCCGGAACGAGCCGTGAAACTCTGCGGGTTCGCACAGGCAGGTCTCCTGTGCCACCCACACTTTCAGAGGTCCCGGTCGGCAAGGGGCTCCATTCCTTGCACGCATTTCAGCCGAGCGACGGCGTGAACTCCCCCGCCACCGCCGCGCGGCCGTACGCGGCGGCGCTGCTACCACACACCAACCGCCACGCCCGATACCAGACCCATCGGCACGTCCGGTCTGCCAGGCCCGGTGCAAGGCCCGTGGCCATGCCCATTGCCTCGCCTGCGGGCGGCAGCCTTCCAAGAGCCATCGGAAAGCCTCACAGCCCAACCGCCCAAAAACAAACACGGGGCCCGGTGAGGCCCCGTGGTGAACACTCGTGATGGTGTCGTGGCTGGCTGGTTCGAAGGCTAATGCAGGCCGCGAGGCTCAGAGCCAAGGCTGATGAAGCCCGACCTGGCCCTAAACCGCTGTGCGTGGCCGCGTGGTGTGCCGCGCGGGATCAACGCTCGGCGGGCTTGGGCAACTGAATGTTGCCGGCTTCCTGTAGGCTCCAGGGTTCGCCGCCTTTGCCCACCTTGGCGCCGTTGGTGTATATCACCATCAGACCCACGGCAAGAAAGACGGTGGCAATCACCGCCAGGGCCGTGAAGACATCGGGAGATGCCGAGCGCTTGCGCGAGGCGGGCATCTGCATACCGAACTTGCTCATGATCGCTCCTGCCTGCTGCGGCCCCGCAAGGGCCGGTGTGGGAAATCAGTGATGTGCCGGCGAGAATCGTGAAGAGGCCCGGCATCGGGCACGGGGTGTAGAGATCTGGCCGCGACGAGGCCGCGTGGCTGGCGGCGTTACCGCGGCCGGCGATCAGTCGAGGCTGCTCAGAACAAGGTCGCCCACCTGGATGGTGGCATCCTTCCCGAGAAGGGTGACCTCGGCGACCGACCAGCGCAGGTCGGGCTGGCTGACGACGATATTGGCCACGAACTTCTCGCCGCGGGCGATGAACATCTTCATGTTCTTCTGCACGCGGGTGTTGGTGCCCACGTTGATCTTGACCAGGGTGCGGCCCGAGGCGGGGTCCTGGCGGACTTCTTCAACGCGGCCCTGGATGCGCGGGCCGGTATAGACAAAGGCCTGGTCAGCGCCCGAGACGATGCCGGCGGAGGGGATGCCCGTCGCGGCACGCTTGGCCTCGGCCAGTTGCTCCTGAAGGGCCCGGAAGTTCTGCTCCAGCACTTCGCGCTGGCTCTGCAGGTCGGAGATCAGGTTGTCCATCTCCAGTTCACGCTGACGCGAGGTGAGTTCGCTGCGACGCATCTGCGTCACTTCATCGCGGTAACTGGTGATGAGGTTGGCCTGGGTCTTCACGGTCTCGCCCAGTTCAGAAATCTTCGCGGTGATCGAGTCACGCTCCTGCTCGGCCGTCTTCTTGTCGGTGAGCAGCGTCGCACGCTCGGCCTCGAGGCTGCGGATCTGCTCACGCAGCGAGGCGTTGTCGCGCTCGAGTTGTTCCTTCACCGACTGCTGACGCAGACGCTCCTGGCCGTGCACGCTGGCCTGCGCCACCTGCTGGGCCTCGATCGTCACCGCCCGTTGCACCTGCGCGTGGTAATCGCTCACGATCTTGTCGGTGTTCACCGCGTACGCGATCACCAGCGTGGACAGCGCGATACTGAGAACCGCGGCGATGATCACAAAGACTTTGGTCAGTGCGTGCACTTTGGACTCCTCAACAGACCTCGACAAACAGCCTAAAGACTCAACCGCCAGCCCCACTCACCCGCCCACGCTCACAGACCTCTCCGACCCGGCCGGGGGCCCCGAAAACCGGGACGCCCGCCACCCATCATACCAGACTATACCGGCGTTCTCCCCGATCGGACGCGGCGGAGGGCCGGAGGATAGCGGGTATCACCTCACAAAGGCCAGTGCCGACAAAATCGTTTCTCATCAGCCCCCCACCCCAACCCCCACCCCCAACCGCCAACCCGCCCTTTACCCGGGCCCCATCCCAGCCGGCCCGCTCCCTGTGGCCATGCTCACACGGCCCAGCCGCCCGGGCTATCCCGACATGCCCGCCCTGAGCACCGCCACCGCCGCGGTCGAGCGCACGATGGGGTCGGGGTCTGACAGCAGACGGTCCAGTTTCTCCAGATTGTCAGGGCCTTTGGTCACGGCATAGACCATCGCCGCCTGCGCCCGCAGCGCGGGCGTCTGGCTGTTCACATACTCGTCCGCGATGAACGCGCCCTGCGGCAAACCCAGCCTTGCCAGCGATGATGCAACGGCCAGCCTGACCTCCGCGGGGTATCTCTGCCCGGTTCGGTCGCGATATTCGGAAAGATGGACAAGTTGGGAGGTCGCCTCCCGGTCCTGAACCTCGCCGATGATGGTCACGGCCAGGGCCGCCGCCTCGAGTTCTTCCGGGCGGGAGGGGTAGAGCGCGGCACGAAGGGCCTGGCGCGGGGTGTCGTCGCCCAGTCGGATCATGGCCTCGGCGATGAGCAACTGGAGGATTTTGACCTGCTCGGGCGCCAGGCTGGGGTATTTCGCCCGCGCCGCGTCGCGCAGCAGCGGCAACGCCGAGCGGTCGCCCAGTTGCCCCAGAGACTCGGCCGCCTGGCGCTTCACCCACGGCGAGGGGTGATCGAGCAGGTACCAGGCCATGGGAGAACGGTCAACCTCGACCCCGGTCTTGATGAGCGCGAAGAGCGCGGAGACCTGCACCAGCGGCTCGCCGTCGCTCCGCAGTGTGCGCAGCGGGGTTTCATACCCCTTCAACGAAGCACGCCCGATCGCCAAGGCCGTCACACCCCGCACACCGGGAGATGCATCCGTCAGTCCCGCATCGATCACGCTCTTGAGGCGCCCCGGCACCAGCGACGCCGCCTGCACGGCGTTGGCACGGACCTCGGCGAGTTCACTCTTCGAGGCTTCTTCAACCACATTGATCGCCTTTTCACGCAGCATCGACATCTGCACGCGGCCGCCCGGGCCGGGCGAGGCGCGGGGCGGGTCGGTTGGCCGGGCGCCAGGCTTTTCGCGCGCGGCCCCCTGGTTGTTGCAGGCCGCCAGCCCCGCGGCGAGCGTGAAGCAGGCGATCAAAGCCAGCCGTGGAACAAAGGCGTTGTTCGTCATCATGGTGCTTGGGCTCTGGTTGCGGGCGATGAACCCGCCGAGGTTCGGCGCGGGACAAGGCTGAGAATGATCATACCGGCCAGCGCGGCCAGCGGCGGCCATGTTCCCACGAAGGCGTACGGCGTGGAACGCACCGAGTGCGCGGGCACCTCAGACACAAGAAATCCGTCGATGCGGGTCTGGCCGGCCTGCACACCCGCGTGCAGCACGCGGCCGGCGCCGTCGATGATGCACGAAATGCCGGTGTTGGCCGCGCGAAGCACGGGCGTGCCCGTTTCCAGCGCGCGCCACCGGGCGATCTGCATGTGCTGGCGGCGCACGGCGTCGGCATCGCCGAACCAGCCGTCGTTGGTGACGTTGACAATCGCCCCGGCCCGCCGTCGGCCGCCCTCGCCGTACACCATCGAGCGCAGCAGCCGCGTGTTGGTGATCTCAAAGCAGATCGGGGTCACGGTGTCGAGCGAGCCGCCGCCGGCCAGAGGCACGGTGATCACCGTGGGCGTGATACCCGCGGCCAGATCAAAGCGCATGCCACGCGCACCAAGGTCGAGCAGTTGCTGCTGAAGCCACGGCCATGCCGAGATGTAGGGCATGGTTTCGCCGAAGGGCGTGAGGTGGATCTTGTCGTACCTCACCGGCTGAACGCGACCGCCCGAGACCAGGTAGACGCTGTTGTGGCGGCGCTTTGTTTCAAGCCGCACGCCGCCATCCTCAAAGTTCAGTTTCAGGCCGATCATCGCCTCTTCGCCCACGAGCATGGGCACGCCAAGGTCCCGCTGCACGTCCATGAGCCTTCGAGCAAAGGCATCGGCGGGAACTCGCTCCACCTCGCCGTCGCCGAAATCGGCCGGGAAGAAAATACCCCCCGCCGCGAGCGTTTCCAGGGCGTCCGGCTCCAGCGTGGGGCCGGGCATCATCGTCTCGGGCCACACGATCAAGTCTGGCCCGTGGCGCGCGGCCTCTCGCGTCAGTTCCTCGAAGCGCTTCCAGTCTGCGAGTTCCCGCAGAATGGTCCAGTCAACTTTGTTGCTCTGCGGAACGTTCGTCTGGACAATCGCCACCGTGGGCCTGGGTGCACCGTCGGCGGCGGGCTCGGTGTCGATCAGTCGGCCTCCCAGTGTGCCGCATACCCAGACGAAGAGAAGCACAAGCGGCGCACGGATGCGCCACCGGCCCGGGGCCATGTATCCGCCCGCCGCTGCCGCCGCAACACAGGCTGTGAGAAAGCCAACGCCGTAGGCACCCACCGCCGCCCCCGCGCCGGCAAAGAGCGGTGCCTCGATGAGGGGGTACGCCAGGAGCGACCACGCATACCCGCCGGCGAAGAGTTCGCCTCGCAGGTATTCAACAGCCATCCACGCCGCGGGCGCGACGAGCGGCAACGGGAGCGATGGCCACCGGGCCCGGAGCCGAGCGAGCGACCAGACGAGAAGGATGGTCCACGAGGTCTGAATGACAACGAGAAAAGGCCACCCCGCTGCGCTGACGTGCAGAATCCACCATTCCGTGAGCACCCAGAACGGCAGCACCCCAAGCGCACACCACAGGGCGGTCTTGAGCGGCGGGAGCGCGGGCCTGGCCGCCGCCAGAAAGAGCGGTACCGGCGCCGCGAATACACACACCCACCAACCCACGGGCTCAAAGGCGAGCCACATGAGCAGGCTGTGCGCGACCCCGGCGAGCAGTGGCCAACGCCAGGCGCGAGGCTTGGGGGGGATAGGCGTCGCGTGGGTTGATGACATAGCCGGGCGTGTTGTGGGGGGTGGAGCGCGCCGTGGCCGGGCGGCAAGGCCTTGGCCGCCTGCACGGGGCGTGCGGGCCCGTGTGGGTCGAGGTGGGGTTACTTCCCGGTGTAGTCGATGATCCGTGCGATCTCGGTGCGGAGCTGCGCACGGTGGATCACGCGGTCTACAAGGCCAGACTTCTTCAGGAACTCTGACCGCTGGAACCCTTCGGGCAACTCCTGGCGGATGGTCTGCCTGATCACGCGCGGCCCGGCAAAGCCGATGAGCGCGTTGGGCTCGGCGAGAATGACATCGCCCAGCATCGCGAACGACGCCGTCACGCCGCCGGTGGTCGGATCGGTGAGCACGGAGATGAAGAGGCCGCCCGCGTCATCCAGCCGCGCCAGAGCCGCGCTGGTCTTGGCCATCTGCATGAGCGAAAGGCCGCTCTCCTGCATCCTCGCGCCGCCCGAGCAACTCACGATCACGAGCGGCAGCCCGGTGCGGGTGGCTTCTTCGATGGTGCGCGTGATCGACTCGCCCACCACGCTGCCCATCGAGCCCATCATGAAGGTGAGGTCGAGGCAGCAGACCAGCGCTTCGCGGCCCTTGATGAACATGCGCCCAGACTTGATGGCGTCCTTCGAGCCGGTCTTGATCTGCTCGGCCAGCAGCCGGTCTTTGTAGGGCTTCATGTCGCGGAATGTCAGTGGGTCTGTAGGGGCCAGCCCGGTGAACAACTCCTGGAACGAACCCCGGTCGGCCAACTGGTTGATGCGTTCGGTCGCGCCGATACGGTGGTGGAAGTCACACTCGGGGCACACATTCAGGTTCGCTTCGAGATGGCGTCGGTACACCATCTTTCCGCACGCCTGGCATCGCAGCCAGAGCCCCTCGGGGATCGAAGATTTTCGCTGCGGCCGGAGTTCGCTCCACGTCCTTGTGGTCTGCTCCGAGGCGGTCTGACTCATACATTCACCTGCCTGTTGTTGGGCGTGCGCCGGTTGGGCTTGCACCCCTCGGCTCGAACGCCCATCATGCGTTTGGACCAATCCTTGCAAGGGGGCAGTATATCAGGCACCCCCACGACCAACCGCTTGAATGCGGCATACTCACCCAAACATCACACTATCGGACTCCCCCGCTTCCGGGCATGAAGTTTTATCAGTCCTTCCCCCGATCGGGGCCTCACTTAGAGATCCTCTTCTCCGACAGGTGCGCGGCGGGGCTGCTCGCCAGGTGTTTTCCTTGGCACCGAAAGCCCCGGCTTCGCGAGGATGGTTGCCAGCCCTTTGATGTCCTTCGCTTCAAGCACTTTCGCGACTTCGCGCGGATCTGCGTTGGTCTTGGCGATCTCCTTCTCCACGGTTCCCCACAGCCGCTTGATCTGGGCTGGTGTCGTGGCGAGGTAGAGGTCTGAAGCCAGTTCCTGCAGGCGTTGAACGACCCGCGTGTCTTCGTTGGCGTAATACCGCTGCACGATGCCGCGCTGATGGGGTGTGAGGTACTGATCTTTCGCCATGGGTGCAAACTCCTGAGCGACTGTAAGGACGGCTTGACGAAGGGGCGGATTCAAACTACTGTTTCAATCAAACGTTTAGCCGCCGTGTTCACCCCCAGTTCCCAACCCTCAGCCAGCACACCCGAGCCCGCACCCATGCAGGCCCGCGAAGAGTCGCACGCCACCTTCCGGCGATTGCTGGACGCCGCCGGCGAGGTATTCGCCACGCGCGGCTATCGTGACGCCACCGTGCGCGAAATCTGCGGCGCTGCCGGCGCGAATGTCGCCGCCGTGAACTATCACTTCGGGGACAAGGCCGGGCTCTACCGCGCGGTGCTCCGGGAAACCCACCGCGCCGCGCAAGAGCCCGACCCATCGCTGCTCGACCCGAACGCCGACCCGCAAGACCGTCTCCATGCGTTTGTTCACGGCATGATCCGCAAAGTGCTCGACCAGGGCCGTCCCTCGTGGCACGGCCGCCTGATGGCCCGCGAGATGGTCGAACCGACGGATGCGCTCGACATCATTCTCGAAGAATCCATCCGACCCTCGTGGGGCGTGCTGGTGGGCATTGTCTCTCAACTGCTGGGCCAACCCCTCGACGCCGCCGTGACGGTGCGGTGCGCGATGAGCATCGTGGGCCAGTGTGTGTCGCAGCGTCATTGCCGCCCGGTGATGGAGCGGCTGGGCATCGCCGAGCCCCGCGACGCCGCGGCGCTGGCTTCGCTGGCGGCGCACATCACTCAGTACTCGCTGGGGGGCATCGAGCGTGCCCGCCGGCTGGGCACAGACGACTCCGGGCCTGAACACACGGGCGGACACCCATGATCTCCGTGGCACTCAAGATGCTGCTGCGCGACAAGGGCAAGTACTTCGGCATCGTCATGGGCGTGACGCTCGCCTCGATGGTGATCACGCAGCAGGGCTCCATCTTCGTGGGGATCATGACACGGACCTTCGCGCTGATCTCGGACATGGGCGATACCGACATCTGGGTGATGGAGCCCAAGGTTCAGTTCATCGACGACACCAAGCCGCTGCAGGACACCGCCCTCAACCGCGTGCGGGGCGTGCCCGGCGTGGCGCACGCCGCGCCGCTCTACAAGGGGATTCTCCGCGTCCGGCTCGAGAGCGGCGAGTTTCAGAACTGCAACATCATCGGCATCGATGATGCCACGCTGACCGGCGGCCCCCCCGAGATGATCGAGGGCCGCATCGAAGACCTGCGGCGGGCCGACGCGGTGATCGTGGACATCATCGGGGCCACCACACGCCTTGCCAGGCGAGGACCGGACGGCGCACCCGTTCCTCTGGCGGTGGGCGACACGATGGAACTCAACGACCGCCGCGGTGTGGTCGTGGGCATATCCCGCAACACACGCCCCTTCCAGAGCCAGCCGATGATCTACACCACGTTCAGCCGCGCCACGCAGTATGCGCCACGCGAACGCAAGCAGTTGACCTTCATCCTGGTCAAGGCCGACGCCGGGCAGAACGTGCAGGACGTGTGCGACCGCATCGCGCGGGAAACGGGCCTGGCGGCCTACACCCGGGACCAGTTCAAGTCCATGACGGTGTCGTACTTCATCAACAACACAGGCATACCCATCAACTTCGGCATCGCGGTATCGCTTGGCTTCATCATCGGCAGCGTGATCACCGGCTTCATGTTCTACTCATTCACGGCCGACAACCTCCGCTACTTCGGCACCCTCAAGGCCATGGGCACCAGCGACGGCACGCTGCTGCGCATGATCATGACCCAGGCCATGGTCGTCGGCGTTGTCGGCTTCGGGCTCGGCACCGGCGCGGCGTCGTGGTTCGGCGCCTCCATGAGCGGCACGCCCCTGGCCTTCAGGCTCACGTGGGAACTGCTCTTCGTCGCGGGCACCGCCGTGGTGGTCATCTGTCTGATCTCGGCCATGCTCAGCATGCGCCGCGTCATCACGCTTGAGCCCGCCGTCGTCTTCAAAGGATAACCCCCGTCTCGCCCGTTTCATCAATCCCCCTCCTGCCTTCCACCGGCTTTCCAATGTCAACCGCACCAACTCCCGCTCAAGACCCGGCAAACCCCATGACCGCCTCGGCACGCCGCGCGGTGCAGGGGCTCAGCGTCGCCGTGCGATGCCGGCAGGTTGTCAAAACCTACGGCTCGGGGCAATCCGCGGTGCGTGCGCTGCGCGGCGTAGACCTCGACGTGCACACCGGCGAACTGCTCATGCTCGTGGGCCCCTCGGGGTGCGGCAAGACCACGCTGATCTCTGTCATCGCGGGCGTGCTCGACCGCGACGGCGGCGAGTGCAGCGTGCTCGGGCAAGACTACGCCGCCATGCGGCCCGATCAGAAAACAGCCTTCCGCGCCCGCCATGTCGGGTTTGTCTTTCAGGCCTTCAACCTCATCCCCACGCTCACCATCGCCGAGAATGTCTCTGTGCCACTGCTCATCAACGGGGTGCCCCGGAAGCAGGCCGTGGAGCAGGCCCGCGAGATGCTCTCGCAGGTAGGCATCGGTGATCGATGGCGCGACGTGCCGGCCAGACTCTCGGGCGGCCAGCAGCAGCGCGTGGCCATCGCCCGCGCCCTCATCCACAAGCCCAAACTTCTCGTGTGCGACGAGCCCACCAGCGCGCTCGACCATGTCACGGGCCAGCGCGTCATGGAACTGCTGCGGGGCGTGGCCTCTCGTCATGACCTTTCGCTGGTCGTGGTCACGCACGACCAGCGCATCTTCGAGTTCGCCGACCGCGTGGCGGAGATGGACGACGGCCACATCGAGCGCATCAGCGCCGGCAAGGGCCACACCCACGCCGAGTCTCCGCACCGCGGCTTCGATGCGCCCCCGAAGAATGAACACCCCCTCAACCCACACGCACCGCAAGGCTCGAACGAGCCGAACCCAGAGCACCGATCATGATCCGCATCTTTCTCATCCCCCTCCTGGCCATCGCGGGCATGGTGATGGCCGCGTACACCGTGGTGCAGGGCGCGAGGCCGCCCGTGCCGCAACCGCCTGTCATCGCGCCCCCCAAGTCACCCTTCACCACCTTTGTCGCGGGCGCGGGGATCATCGAAACGAGTTCACAGAACATCGCCATCGGTTCTCCTGTGGGTGCTGTTGTCGCGCTGGTCGGGGTGACCGCCGGCCAGCACGTGACCGCCGGCGATGTGCTCTTTGAACTCGAAAGCGTGCAGGAAAAGGCGGACCTGGCCGTGCGAGAGACCGAACTGGCCCTGGCCAACCGTCAACTCGCACGCCTGAAAGCCGGCACCAGGCCCGAGCAGATTCCCCCGGCGCGGGCCCGCCTCACCGAGGCGCAGGCGTTCCTCTCCGACGCCCGCGCACAACTCGAGAAGTGGGAACGCATCAACGATCCGCGCGCCGTCAGCGAAGATGATCTCTCCCGCCGCCGCTTCGCCGTGCTCGCCGCCGAGGCCCGCGTGGCCCAGGCCGAGGCCGACCTGAACCTGCTCCTCTCGGGAACGTGGTCTGAAGACATCGCGGTGGCGCAGGCCGAGGTCACCCGCGCCGCGGCGCTGGTCGAGCGGGCCCGCGCCGAACTCGGGCGGCGCGTGGTGAGAGCCCCCATCGACGGCCGGGTGCTTCAGGTGAACATCCGCGCCGGTGAGTTTGCCCCCGCCGGCCCGGCGGCAACGCCGCTCGTCATGATGGGGGCTGTGTCTCCACTGCACATCCGCACTGACATCGACGAGCATGAAGCGTGGCGCGTCGCCGCGGGCGCCGACGCGAGGGCCTTTGTGAAAGGCAACAAGAACATCACTTTTCCCCTGCGTTTCGTGCGGTTCGAGCCTTTCGTGGTGCCCAAGCGTTCTCTCACCGGCGACAGCCAGGAACGGGTCGACACCCGAGTGCTTCAGGTTCTTTACGCCTTCGATCCCGGCAACGCCCCGGTCTTTGTCGGTCAGCAGGTCGATGTCTATATCGAAGCGCCGAGCCTGCTCGACGCCGCCGGGCAACAATCTCACGCCGCCACCACCCCGAGCAACGCCTCATGACCAAGCCCCGCCCGTTTCGTGCTTTCAGTTCGATGCCCATCTCCACCGGCATCGCCACGGCCGCGACACTCACCCTGCTCGGCGGCTGCACCGTGGGCCCCGACTACGCCGGCCCCCCCGCCGTGCGCACGCCGGACGCCTTCAGTTCGCTGCGAGAAGTCGCCGGCCGTGGCGGGCAGACGGACAACCCATACGCCGCGACCGGAGCGCGCGAACTCACCGCGGACGAACTCGCCCTGTGGTGGAAGGTCTTCAACGACCCCGCGCTCGATTCTCTCGTGGCGCGCGCGCTCCGCGGCAACCTTGATCTGCGCCTGGCGCAGGCCCGTGTTCGCGAAGCCAGAGCGCTGCGCGGCATCGAACGCTCCAACGCCTTCCCGAGGGCCAACGCCGGCGCCGGGTACTCGCGCTTCCGCGGCAGCGACAACCTCGGCCGCGGGGCCGAATCCGGCGGCAACGGCGCGAGCAACCTCTTCGACATCGGCCTCGACGCCAGTTGGGAGATCGACGTCTTCGGCGGCGTGCGGCGGGCGGTGCAGGCCGCCGATGCCGATCTTGACGCCGCGTATGAAGCGCGCCGAGACGTGGTCGTCACGCTCGTGGCCGAGGTTGCTCGCAACTACGCCGAACTCCGCGGCGCGCAGCGCAGGGTTGAAGTCACACTCCAGGCTGTGCAGGCCCAGCGCGACACGCTCGAACTCACCCGCTCGCTGAGCGCCGCCGGTTTGGCCGCCGAACTGGCTGTTGAGCAGTCCGCGGCGCAGCTCGCTTCGCGTGAAGCGGCCCTGCCCCGGCTGCACGTGAGCGTGCGGGAGGCATCGCACAGACTGGCGGTGCTCCTGGGCGAAGAGCCCGGCGCACTCCTCGATGAGTTGGCCCCGCACCAGGCGATCCCCACGCCGCCGGCCGAGGTTCCTGTGGGCATTCCCTCCGAACTGCTGCGCCGCCGACCCGACATCAGACAGGCCGAGCGTGCCATCGCCGCCGCCTCGGCCCGGGTGGGTGTCGCCACGGCCGACCTCTTCCCCAAGTTTTCGCTCACCGGGGCGTTCGGCTTTCAGAGCGATGACGCCGGCTCACTCATCGACATGAACAGCCGCTACTACTCGATCGGCCCGGCGGTGCGATGGAACATCTTCGACGCCGGCAGCGTGCGCCAGCGCATCGCCGCCGCCAACGCCCGCGAAGAGGCCGCCATCATCGCCTACGAGCAGGGCGTCTACCTCGCGTTCGAAGAAGTCGAGAACAGCATCGTCCGCTTCATCCAGGAGCAGCAGCGACGGCGCTCGCTCGAATCTGCCGCCACCGCCAGCCGGCGCGCCCTCGCGCTGGCCACCGACCGCTACCGCAGCGGCATCGGCGACTTCCTCGAAGTGCTCGACGCCCAGCGCGCGGTCTATGCCTTTGATGACGAGATCGTGCAGAGCCAGACCGCCGTCACCACCAGCCTGATCTCACTCTACAAGGCCCTCGGCGGCGGCTGGAACCCAAGCATCGCAAACGGCGATACCCCCGCAGAATCGCCGAGCACCGATGCGCCCCCGACCCTGCCCGACGCCTCGCCCGGCACGGCGCCCGCGGTCGCGGCGGGCGACGCGCTCAAAACGTGAGCACGATCCGCACCCCGCCAACGACCGCCGTGCTGATGTCCGCATCACCCGAAGGGTTGAAGATCACCTGAAGATCCGGCGTGACACTCAGCCACGGCGTGATCTGCGCCTTGTACATCAGTTCAATGGCCGTCTCGTCTTTCTGGTAGGGGCTGCCGCTCGCGTCGCTCATGTCCGCCAGTGAGACATACACGCCGGCGACATCGCGTTCTCGCCCCGAAAACGTGCCCCTCAGCACCAGCCCAAGGGCGTAATGCGCTTCGACGTCGCTCACTCGCCTCTCGCAAGAGCCGACCTGCCCGACAAGCCACAGGCCGTTGTCGGCATCTTCTTCGCTCGTGGCGTTCCTCCATACCTGCTGTTCGCACACGGCATACACACCGTTGACGCCATCGGCGGTGTTCCCATCGAACGTTTCAAGGTCGGCGGTGTGGCGGTGCGCCCCGATCGCAAACCTTCCTCTGCCCAGCCCCGTGCCTGGTTCACGGGAAGCGTTCCAAGACACCCCAACCTCCGCGATAAGGAACCAACTCGATGAATCCTTATCGCTGAAGAATGTCGCCGGGCCGCGACCGCCGGTGCGGAACCCGTCCTCGGTCGCGCCGTCGAACAGCCCGACACCAAGATTCAGCCATTCCGCCGGAGAGACAAAGACGACCACGCCCGTCGCCGGGTCCGGGTAGGTGGGCATGCCGTACACCGTGGGCGAGACCCCGGCCGACGCGTTCAGAAAGTCCACGCCCGCTTCCGAGAACGCAAACTCTGAGTTCGCATCAATCTTGCCGAACTTCACCCGCAGACGATCCCCGAGCAGCCGCTGCTGAAACCACAACTCGCCCAGTTGCGTCCGATCATCGCCGGTGTCGATGTTGCTGATGTTCTGAAAGTCACCAGCGTCCACACTTCCGCCGCTGGCCTCGGTGGTGTAGAAATCAGCGTACACCTCTGCGCCACGCCACCCAACCAGCCGCTCAAGGTCTACCCCCACGATCACGTCGAACAGGTTGCGGTCAGAGGCTTTGCGCCGCACGCCCCCGCCCCACACGCTCGACCACTCCCACGTGAACGAAGACTCGATCAGAATCCCCTTCTCTTCCAGGCGATCACGCACACCGCCCCAGTTGCCCGTCATGTGGTTCCACTTCCACCAGGGTTCTCCGCCGAACCAATCAGGCTGCAACGCGTCAGCCTCATCGTGCGGCGCCTCTTCCGGTGTTGGTGTTGGCTGGGGTCTGTGCGCGGCCTCGTGCCCGGCCGGATGGCGCGGCGGGGCGGGCATCAGCGATGCCGCGCTGTATTCAGTCCCCTCTGCGTGCGCACTGAAAGCCCCCTGGGCCAGCAGCGTGCCCGCACATCCAGATAGGACAAGGGCCGCTGTCAACACGCCCCACCCCTTCCGGTTGTCCGACGGTTTGACCAGCCAGAGACACATACACCCCTGTGTCGGCATCCGCCTGATTGAACTTTGGTCCTGAAACTCATCGCCTTGCTCCCTGCATGGGGTCCCGATTCCAAGAATCCCCTCGAACACCCGTGCGGGGTTGATGGGTTACCCACAGGCCGCCTCCCGCCACCCCGGCTCCAGGGAGGATGTCTCACCGCATCATACCGAACGACCTACTATCTCTGCTCGCGGCGTTCAGGGGTGCACCCGAGACCGCAACCCACCCCCCCATGATGGAAAAGCGACTGTTGTAGGAGGTTTGCAGCGTGGAGACAGCGGCGACGACGACACTTTCTGCGGGGCCGGACGCCGCCCAGAACGCCCCCGCGAGCGCTTCACGCCGCATCAAAGCCGACACCCTGTGGAATGCTCTGGTTGAGTGCACCAAACCCGGCATCACCCGGCTCGTCACCATCACGTCGCTCGTTGGGTTCGTGATGGGCGCATCGCTGCGCGAAACGCCCATCACCCCGCTGCTGCTTCTGGCCCTTGCGTGCGGCGTGGGCACGGCCCTTTCCGCGGCCGGGGCCAACGCCATCAATCAATACATGGAGCGTGCCCGCGACGCCCGCATGGCTCGCACAGCCCAGCGGCCCCTGCCACGCGGCAGGCTTGCACCGCACGCCGTGGCCACGCTCGGATGGGGGCTTTCGCTCCTGGGCTGCCTGGTGCTGTGGGCATTCTGCGGCGCGGTGCCCGCGCTTGTTTCCGCGGCCTGCGTCGTCTCCTACATCGCGGTCTACACGCCCCTCAAGCCCATGACCTCGCTGGCGACCTTTGTCGGCGCGTTGCCAGGCGCGCTGCCGCCGCTCATCGGGTGGTCCACGGTTTCTCAATCGCCGGGGTGGGCCTCGCTTCTTGAGTGGGGCGGGCTCTCGCTTTTCATCCTCATGACCGTCTGGCAGATCCCCCACTTTCTTGCCATCGCCTGGATGTACCGCGAGGATTACGCCAAGGGTGGATACGCCGTGTTGCCGCTGGCAGACCCCACGGGCTCATGGACCAGCGCCACCATTTGTCTGTGGAGCGCGGCGCTCATCCCGGCGACTCTCCTGCCCGCCTCGGTCATGCCCGAGCGTCTTGGCCTTCCGTACCTCACGGTGGCCGGCTTCAGCGGTGTGGTGGTGCTTTGGCTCTCGGTGCGCCTCTTCATCACGCGCGGCCGTCGCGAGGCCCGCCAGGTATTCTTCGGCTCCATCGTGCACCTGCCCCTGCTTCTCATGGCGATGGTCGCCGAAACGATCATCCGCGCCTACTTCCTCTGATCACGCCCGCGCACCATGCACGCCCCCTCCGCGACGAACGCGACAGATCCGGCCGATCTCCGTGGTCAACGAGCCCCCTCGCCCACGCTCGCCGTCGATTGCCGCGCTGTTGTGAAGAAGTACGCGGGCAGCACCCCTACCCGCCCTGACGCGCTGCGCGGCGTCGATCTTGCTGTTGCTCCCGGCGAACGCGTCGCCCTGCTGGGCCCCAACGGCTCGGGAAAGTCCACGCTGCTACACACGCTCACGGGCACCATCTCCCCCACCGGCGGCCGTGTGTCACTCATGGGTGTTGAGATCTGGCCCAATGCGCACGCCGGGGGCGCGATCAGGGCCGCGCTCGCACGCGTGGGGGTAGTCTTTCAATCGCCGAGCCTCGACCCGCTGTTGACGATCGGCGAGAACCTGCGGCTGCACGCCACACTCACCGGGCTCTGCGCCCGGAGCGGCCGATCACGCGTCGAATCGCTCTGCGAGATGCTGGGCATCGCCGACAGGATGAACGACCGCGTCAAGACACTCTCCGGCGGGCTGGCCCGGCGCGCAGACCTCGCGCGGGCCGTGCTCCACGGCCCCGAACTTCTGCTGCTGGATGAGCCCACAACAGGGCTTGACCCCCTGGCCCGCCGCGCTTTTTTCGAACTTCTTGATCGCATCCGCGGGGCCTCTTCCCCGCCGATGACCATCGTGCTCACGACGCACCTGCTCGACGAAGCCGAGTGGGCCGATCGAATCGTGCTGCTGGCCGAGGGAACCGTCGCCGCGTCGGGCACCCCCACAAGCCTCAGGGCCGGTGTGGGCACGCGGGTGATGCGGGTCTCCATCGAGGGCCGCCGGGTCGAAGACCTGCACTCGATCATCCGTGCACACGGCTTCACAGCATCTCAAGTGCAGGAATCGCTGGTCGTATCCCCCGTCGATGACACCCGCGCCGCGGCGCTCGCCGCGGAGTTGGCCCGCATGGGCTGCGCCTTCTCGCTCACGCCGCCGACACTCGACGACATCTACCACGCGCTGGTGCAGCGTCGTGCCGGTGAAGGGGCCCGGGCATGAACCAGGCACCAGCAATCGCACACCCGGCACGTTCGCTCGCAGCGCTCGCTGTGCGCGAGTGGCTCAGGCTCTCGCGTCAGCCCTCGCGCATCGTGGCGGCGATCGGCACGCCTCTGCTCATCTGGGTGGTGCTTGCCGGGGGCTTTGCACAGTCGGCCGATGTTTCCTCGCATGGGGCCGCGGGCATGCTGCCCGGTGCCATGTCGCTCACCGTGATCTTCAGCGCCATCTTCGGCGCCATCTCGTTGATCGATGACCGCAACCAGGGGTATCTTCGCGCCGTGCTGGCAACGCCCACGCCGGGCTGGGTCATCGGCGGCTCCAAACTCCTCGGCGCCGGCGGCCTGGCGATGATCCAGGGCGCGGCGCTGCTGCCGCTGGCCGCCGTGGTCGGCGCTCGCCCAGAGCCCTTGGGCTGGCTGCACGCGCTGGGGGCCCTGGCCGTCATGGCCGTCTTTGCGACCGGTCTTTCGCTGGTGCTCGCCTGGCGGGTGAACTCTGTCGCGGGCTTCCACGGTGTCATGAACCTCATCCTCATGCCGATGTGGCTGCTCAGCGGCGCGATCTTCCCGCTCTCTACCGCCGCGGGATGGATGCGCCTGGTGATGCTCGCCAACCCGATGGCCTGGATGACAGACACGCTTCACGCTGCGCTGACCGGTCAGGCCGCGGCGATCTCCTGGGGCTGGCCCGCCGCGTGCAGCGCGGCCGCGCTCACGCTGATATCAGGCTGTGCCGTCGTCGGCCGGCGCGCCGTGGCATGACAGCGCCGATCATCCCTCGGCGGGCTCGATCTCGACCAACTTCGCCGTAACGGCCACACGCAATCGTCCCAGGCGGAAGGTGCGGGGATGGGTCGCATCATCCTGAATCGCGGCGATCACGCAAGTCTGTTCGCGTCGCGGGGCGCGGTCCAGGCCTCGCCCCCCGACAAGCCGCTTCGCACACAGACGAAAGAGATCCGAGAGTGCCAGCCGGTCAGCCCCGCGCAGTTCGGCGCGGCTCCAACTCCGGCCGGCGGTTGTTTCACTCGACAGCCGCCACAACGCATCGGCCCGTTCGCCGAGCAGCGATGCGGCGATCGCCATGTCCTCTGCCATCGACGCCGCACGCCCTGACCACCCCGGAAACCTCGCATCAAGCCTTGGGGTGATCTCGTGCCGCAGCCACCCGCGCGCACGGGCCGCGTCGGCGTTGGTCGAATCGATCACGAAGTTCCAGCCCGCAACCCCACAGATCTGCTCACTCTGCGCGCGGGTGATGCCCAGCATGGGCCGGATGATGGTTCGATCAGCATACGCCACCGAAGCGCGGATGCCCGCCAGCCCGCGCACCCCGCTGCCGCGCAGCAGACGCAGCAGCAAGGTCTCCGCCTGGTCGTCGGCGTGATGAGCGGTCGCGATGAACTCACAGCCGTGCGCTCTGGCCAGCCCGGCGAGTTCGCGGTAGCGGGCCTGCCTGGCGGCCGCCTCGATGTTGCGGCCGCCGGACTGCAAACCCGCAACCTCGGCCTCGACGAATGGGGTATGCAGCAGCGAGGCCAGGGCACACGCCGCGTCGCGGTCTGCCATCGCCTGTTCACGCGGACGCATGTCGTGCACGATGTGCGCCAGCGCCATCGGCACTCTGGCCGACCACAGCGCCAGCGCGAGCGCGCACGAATCTGCACCGCCGGAGCACGCGACCAGGGTGGAGCGGCCAAAGCCCTTGATGCGGTCGCACCCGGTCAGCAGCCTCCACGCCAAGACCACACGGCGCGCCGCGGTGAACCCTCGCAGAGTCGTGCGCATGTTCCGATGGTGCATGCGTGTGGCTCTCAGACGGCCCGGCGCGCGGCGTCGAGCGCGAGTATTTCGAGGATCACATGCGAAGCCAGCAGCGCGGTGATCTGCGAGACGTCGCGGTCGGGCAGCACCTCAACCACATCGGCCCCGATGATGTTCACGCCGCGCAGCGTGCGCAGCAGCGAGAGAGCCTCCGCCGACGTGATGCCGCCGACGCTGGGTGTGCCGGTGCCCGGCGCGAACGCGGGATCAACGACATCGATGTCGAAGGTGAGGTACGCCGGCCGCGAGGCGAGCGACATCACGAACGCTGCGATGGCGGCGTGCCCATGCGGCGATGCGAGTTTGTCCCGCCCGATGATCGTCACGCCGTGCGCGCGGGCAAAGTCGAGATCGTCGGGCGTGTTCAGGGGCCCTTTGATGCCGATGGAGATCATGGCCCGGGGATCGATCAGGCCGTCTTCGATCGCGCGGATGAACGGCGAGGCGTGCCCGAAGCGTTCGCCCCACACGGCATCAACCGTGTCGAGGTGGCTGTCAAAGTGGATGAGCGCCAGCCCGCCGCGCGGCGAGCCAGCGCGTTGCCACGTGGCCTTGATGTTGGCGTACGCGACGCTGTGATCGCCGCCAACGGCGAGCAGACGCGTCGAGGAGGGATCTCCCAATGCGGCAGCGAAGGCCACGACGCTGTCGAGTGTCTGCGAGATGGAGTACGGGTTGACGGGCGCATCGCCGGCGTCGGCGATGCTCAGAACCTGCGCCACATCCACGGCGTGCGCGACGTGATACGGCTTGACATACTGCGAAGCATCCCTGACGGCGCGCGGGCCGAATCGCGCGCCCGGGCGGAACGTGACGCCGCTGTCGAAGGGCACGCCGTAGATGGCCCAGTCAACGGGCGAGGAATCCGCTGAGACATCTTCGATGCGCGGGAACCGGCAGAACGCGGCGACCCCGGCGAAGCGCGGGGTGGTGCGGGCGTCGGGGAGTCGGGTGCGGCGAGGGGGCCGTTGGGGCATAGGTGCGCGGAGTCTACGCCGCGAAGTGCGGGCGCGTAAAAACCCCCGGGGCCAAGGCGCCCGGGGGTTGTTGGTTATGGCCGCGAAGGGTCAGCGTGAGAGGCCCATCGGGCTCAGCAGCCGCCCTGCTCCCAGACGAGGAAGAAGAACTCGACGTCGGAACCGTCGACGCCGCCGTCCTGGTTCACGTCGGAGCAGCCTTCGGCGTTCTCCCAGTCGATGAAGAAGGCTTCGACGTCACCGCCGTCCACGCCGCCGTCCTGGTTGTAGTCGGCCGCGCAATCAGAGCAGCCGCTGCCGCACTGTTCGATCCCCTCGAAGTAGAGGGAGAAGTTGGGGGTGAGCGTAGAGCCTGAACTGCTGCGGGCGTGCCAGCGCTCATCGACGGTGCTCAGGCAGCACATGCCGACGGCCATGTAGTAAACACCCGAGGCGAGGTTGCCCTGCTGGCCTGCGAAGTCGAGGCCGTCGCCGCCGGCACTGGGGCGCGGCGGGGACTGATCGCCCCAGGAAATCTGCGCGAAGAGGCCCGTGCCCGCGTCATCGATGGGCGGGGTGAGGGCCTCGGAGGCGATCAGGTTTCCGTTGCCGTCGAAGACGACGACATCGTTGTCGCTGCCGGGGAATGAGCCGGTGAAGTCAACATCGAGATAGGGGCCGGCGGCAAACTCATTGCCGTCGTCGTTGACGTCGGAGCAGACTTCGAAGCGGTACCAGACAACCCAGCGGGCCGTGAGCGTGGCCGGGGGCGGGTTGGAGGTCATCTGCGTGATATCACCCAGGTCAAAGATCGTGCCTTCAACGGAAGGCGGGATCGACGGTGCCAAGGGCGTGCCGTTGGTGTTGGTGTTGAAGCGCAGACGCAGAGCGCCGCCGGGGCCGGGTGAGTTCACCGAGTAGGTGGGGCCAAAGATGGCATCGCCGCTGGTGATGGCGACGAGGTATTCGCCGGTGGCGAGCAGTTCGCCATCGCGGCCGTCGTAATCCTCGCCGTTGTTCACGCCGGCGCGGCGACCGACGCCGTAGGTCAGTTGGGCGTTATCGCCGCTGCCATCGTTGGCGTCGGTGCGGAGCAGTTCGCCCGTGACCGCCTGATAGAGGGCGATCGAGGCGTTCACGCCAGAGCCTTCGGTGTCGATATCGAGGAACTGACGGGCGTTGTCGTTGGCATCACCGGCAAGGGAGAACTTGTACCACTTGGTTTCGCCGGGGGCCGCGTTGTAGTTCACCGTGGTGAAGCCGTCGGCGAGCACACCCAGGTCGGTCGTACCGGTGGGGTCGGGGAGGACCAGATCACCGGAGACGATCATGAAGAGGCCCTTGCCGTCGGCCGCGGCGATGACCGTGCCGGTGCTGGGCGGATAGGCGAGGTTGCGGTGCTCGGGCGTGGTGCCCGCATCGGCGGCCACGTTCCAGCCGCGGCCGGGGTTGGGGTTGCCCGTGAAGTACGGGGCCGTGTTGATGTTGAAGGTGTTCATGGCAATGTTGGTCGTGCCGCTGCCGACCGTGAGGTCGTTGGCAACGCGCCAGCGGAAGGCGTTGGCCGGGCCGGTCCAGACGCTATCGAGATTATCGCGATCGTGGATGGTGGCGCGAACGTAGAAACGGTTGGGGCCGTCGGGCAGCGCAACGCCGCCGGCGGGGATGCTGCCGCCCGCATTGATCGTGACCCACGTGGTGATCGCGCTCCCGGAGAAGGTTGATGCGGCCTGGTAGGTGATCATCGCGACGGGTTCAACACCCGCGATCATGTCGGTCGCGTTCTCGAAGCCGCCGCCCGCGGCGTCAACATCATCGGCCACGTAGAACCGGAACGCGATCGTGCTGCCGGGAGGGGCCGAAGCAGCCTGGCCGTAGCCGAAGTTCATACGGGTGATCACGCGGCCCGTGGCGTTTTCCCACGGCCCGCCCGTGAAATCGATGTCGTCGAACACGTCGTACAGAGAAGCGATGGTGACAACGTTCACCGCCGGCGCGGGACGACCGTTGGACCACACGGGGGTTACGCGGCCTGCGTACCCGCCCTCTGAGACGAACTCGGGGGTTTCGGTGGCGGGGTCAACCGCGTACACCTCAACATTTTGAGCAAGGGTTGTGCCGGCGGTGCCGGCGAGAAGTGCAAGGGTGAGAACGCGACGGATCATCAACTCTACTCCTGTATGAGAGAACATCTGGCTGCCGTGTGCCGCGCGGGGCTTGGGGCTGCGCAGATTGGGCAACACACACGACACTCTGACAACATCAACCTGCGGACATCCACACGAAGGCCGCCCCAAAGAAGACCACGGACGAACGCGATTTCTAGAGTGACAGCATACCAGATTCCGTCGCCAGCGGGAAGTGAAAGTCGTTCATTTTCACAGGTTTTCGACGGCGGAGAAAGGTCCGATATCAGGATTCGCATCGACGAAAAAAGCCCCCGGGGTCGCCTCCCCGGGGGCCGAAGTGTCTGCAAATCAGGGGGATGGACCCCTGATGTTCTGACCGAAAGGTCGGCTTAGCAGCCGCCCTGCTCCCAGACGATGAAGAAGAACTCGACGTCGGAACCATCGACGCCGCCGTCCTCGTTCACGTCGGAGCAGCCTTCGGCGTTCTCCCAGTCGATGAAGAACGCTTCGACGTCGCCGCCGTCCACGCCGCCGTCCTGGTTGTAGTCGGCAGCGCAGGGGGAGCAGCCGCCGCCCGAGCACTCTTCAAGGCCTTCGAAGAAGAAGGTGAAGTTCGCCGGGAGCGATGAGCCCGAGGTGCTGCGGGCGTGCCAGCGGCCATCCACCGGGTTGATGCAGCAGAGGCCCACGGCCATGTAGTACACACCGGCGGACAGGTTGCCCTGCTGACCGGCGAAGTCAACGCCGCCCACGCCGAAACGGGCCGGAGCCACGTCGCCCCAGGAGATCTGGGAGAAGAGGCCAGCGCCGGCGTCGTCCATCGGGGGGGTGAGGCCTTCGGAGGCGATCACGTTGCCGCTGCCGTCGAAGACGACCACGTCGGTGTCGCTGTTGACGAAGGAGCCGGTGAAGTCAACGTCCACGTAGGGACCGGTGGCAAACTCGTTGCCGTCGTCGTTGACGTCAGAGCAGACCTCGAAGCGGTACCAGACAACCCAGTTCGGGTCCATGTCCGCCTCGGGGGGGTTGGAGCTGAGCTGGGTCAGGTCGCCCAGGTCGTAGATGGTGCTGTCCACGTTGGGGGGCACCGAGGCCGCCAGGGGCGTGCCGTTGGTGTTGGTGTTGAAGCGCAGACGCAGGGCGCCGCCGGGGCCGGCCGAGTTGGCCGAGTAGGAGGGGCCGAAGGTGCCGTCGCCGGAGGTGATGGCCACGAGGTACTCGTTGCTGGCCAAGAGCTGGCCATCGCGCCCGTCGTAGTCGAGCCCACCGACGCCGCCGCGGCGGCCGATACCGAAGGAGGCCATCGCGTTGTCGCCGCTGCCGTCGTTGGCATCGTCACGCAGGAGCGCGCCGGTGCCGTACTGGTAGACGGCGAAGGAGGCGTCGACGCCGGAGCCTTCGGTGTCGATGTCAAGGAACTGCAGCGCGGCGTCGGTGGCGTCGCCGTTGATGCAGAACTTGTACCACTTCACCTCGCCGGGGGCGGCGGTGTGGTTGACGGTGGTGAAGCCGTCGTTCAGGCAGCCCAGGTCGGTGAGGCCGGGGGGGTCGGGGAGGGTGACTTCACCGCTGAGGATGCCGTACCAGCCCGGACCGCCGGCGGCGCCGGAGGTGGCGATGGTGCGGTGCTCGTGCGTCGCGGCGGTGCCCGTGGGGATGGCGGGGCAGCCGCCGGCGAAGGGGGGCGCCACGTTGGGGGTGAGCGTGTTCCAGGCGATGCTGGGGCTGCCGCTGCCGACTGTGAGGTCGTTGGCGTAGCCGGGGAGGAAGGCGTTGGCCGCGCCCGTCCAGACGGACGTGGTGTTCTGGTCGAGGATGGTGAAACGCATGTAGATCAAGTCGTCGGTGTCGGGCACCGGGATGCTCACCGGGAGGGTGAACCAGGAGTAGATGCCCGAGCCCGAGCCGTTGAAGTTGATCGAGTAGGTGGCGAAGGGGGCCGCGCCCTGCAGGATGTCGGTGGCGCTGCAGAAATCGGCGTTGTTGTAGAACTCGAAGCGCATCGTGCAGTTCCAGCCGGGGGAGAACTGACCGACGCCCAGGTTGATCTGGGTGATCACGCGGCCGGTTTCACCGGCCCAGGGGCCGCCGGCGAAGTTGATATCGTCGAGCATGTCGTAGACCGAGCCGAAGAAGCCCAGGTTGACACCGGGGAATCGGCCGTTGGACCAGACAGGGCTCAGACGCTCGCCGTACTGGGGCGCACCCGCACGGACAGCAACGATGTTCGAGATGTCGATCGGCTGAGGATCAGACATCTGGGCGGACGCCGACAACGCGGTGCCGGCCAAAGCGGCAATGAACAGACACTTCTTCATCAGACACTCCTCTCGGAAAGTGCAGGGCCAGAATAGGCCCGGTGACAAAAACTCCAATCCCAACACGACTGTGTCGCGAGGCTTATGGACGGGGCCGAGCGACACAGGGATCAGATTCCACTCACTTGGTCTCGCCGGAATGTGGGAGACCTTCAACACCTCGCATCGGCCCGATGGCCGTGGTCAGATTGCGTGTTCCTGCTCAACCGCTGATCAGGGACATACAGAGATCGGAAGACTCGCGCCGCGGCATGAGGAAACAGGGGCCCGATGAGGACTCGCGGCAGAACCCCACCGACCGACACCTCCAGAATAACCACTCCAGACAATCTTGCAAGAGAATTTTGCGCGGAATTTGTTCTCCCCCCCACCCCCGCAGCAGGTTGGCACGAATCACCCGGCCCGTGTACGGATTCGGAATGAGTTCTAGGACGTAGTCTGACATCGGTCGGCCGGATCCGTCCGTCGCCGGCATGAAAAAACCGCCGGGACGTGAGTCCCGGCGGTTCAAGGGGTGTCTGAATGTCCCATCAGAGCGGTGCGCTGTTTCACCTTGTTTTCGCCAGAGCCAATGGCTCGTGCGGGTGAACACATGCCCCGTTCATCGGGGAGGTCGGCTTAGCAGCCGCCCTGCTCCCAGACGATGAAGAAGAACTCGACGTCGGAACCATCGACGCCGCCGTCCTCGTTCACGTCGGAGCAGCCTTCGGCGTTCTCCCAGTCGATGAAGAACGCTTCGACGTCGCCGCCGTCCACGCCGCCGTCCTGGTTGTAGTCGGCAGCGCAGGGGGAGCAGCCGCCGCCCGAGCACTCTTCAAGGCCTTCGAAGAAGAAGGTGAAGTTCGCCGGGAGCGATGAGCCCGAGGTGCTGCGGGCGTGCCAGCGGCCATCCACCGGGTTGATGCAGCAGAGGCCCACGGCCATGTAGTACACACCGGCGGACAGGTTGCCCTGCTGACCGGCGAAGTCAACGCCGCCCACGCCGAAACGGGCCGGAGCCACGTCGCCCCAGGAGATCTGGGAGAAGAGGCCAGCGCCGGCGTCGTCCATCGGGGGGGTGAGGCCTTCGGAGGCGATCACGTTGCCGCTGCCGTCGAAGACGACCACGTCGGTGTCGCTGTTGACGAAGGAGCCGGTGAAGTCAACGTCCACGTAGGGACCGGTGGCAAACTCGTTGCCGTCGTCGTTGACGTCAGAGCAGACCTCGAAGCGGTACCAGACAACCCAGTTCGGGTCCATGTCCGCCTCGGGGGGGTTGGCGCTGAGCTGGGTCAGGTCGCCCAGGTCGTAGATGGTGCTGTCCACGTTGGGGGGCACCGAGGCCGCCAGGGGCGTGCCGTTGGTGTTGGTGTTGAAGCGCAGTCGCAGGGCGCCGCCGGGGCCGGCCGAGTTGGCCGAGTAGGAGGGGCCGAAGACGCCGTCGCCGGAGGTGATGGCCACGAGGTACTCGTTGCTGGCCAGGAGTTCACCGCTGCGCCCGTCGTAGTCGAGCCCGCCGACGCCGCCGCGGCGGCCGACGCCGAAGG
Source organism: Phycisphaeraceae bacterium (assembly GCA_019636615.1). Taxonomy (GTDB): domain Bacteria; phylum Planctomycetota; class Phycisphaerae; order Phycisphaerales; family UBA1924; genus UBA2402. The sequence continues at coordinate 1,031,411 of JAHBXF010000002.1, forward strand.
AGACCTGGGCGTTGTCGCCGCTGCCGCTGTTGGCATCGTCACGCAGGAGCGCGCCGGTGCCGTACTGGTAGACAGCGAAGGAGGCGTCGACGCCGGAGCCTTCGGTGTCGATGTCAAGGAACTGCAGCGCGGCGTCGGTGGCGTCGCCGTTGATGCAGAACTTGTACCACTTCACCTCGCCGGGGGCGGCGGTGTGGTTGACGGTGGTGAAGCCGTCGTTCAGGCAGCCCAGGTCGGTGATGCCGGGAGGATCGGGAAGGGTGACTTCACCGCTGAGGATGCCGTACCAGCCCGGACCGCCGGCGGCGCCGGAGGTGGCGATGGTGCGGTGCTCGTGCGTCGCGGCGACGCCCGTGGGGATCGAGGGGCAACCACCCGCGAAGTACGGGGTGATGTTCTGGTTGAGCGTGTTCCAGGCGATGCTGGGGCTGCCGCTGCCGACGGTGAGGTCGTTGGCGTAGCCGGGGAGGAAGGCGTTGGCCGCGCCCGTCCAGACGGACGTGGTGTTCTCGTCGAGGATGGTGAAGCGCATGAAGATCTGGTCGTCGGTGTCGGGCACCGGGATGCTCACCGGGAGGGTGAACCAGGAGTAGATGCCCGAGCCCGAGCCGGCGAAGTTGATGGAGTAGGAAGCGAAGGGGGCCGCGCCCTGCAGGATGTCGGTGGCATTGCAGAAGTCGGCGCTCTCGTAGAACTCGAAGCGCATCGTGCAGTTCCAGCCGGGGGAGAACTGACCGACGCCGACGTTGATCTGGGTGATCACGCGGCCGGTTTCACCGGCCCAGGGGCCGCCGACAAAGTTGATATCGTCGAGCATGTCGTAGACCGCGCCGAAGAAGCCCAGGTTGACACCGGGGAATCGGCCGTTGGACCAGACGGGGCTCAGACGCTCGCCGTACTGGGGCGCACCCGCACGGACAGCAACGATGTTCGAGATGTCGATCGGTTGAGGGTTGGACGTTTGGGCAGACGCCGAGGCGGCGGCGCCGGCCAGAGCAGCAATCAGCAGACACTTCTTCATCAGACACTCCTCTAGTGGAAAGTGCTCGGGCCTCCATCGGCCCGAATTGGGGGGAATCCAAAACCACGAACGAGCAATCAACCCGATCGGGACGAGACCTCGCCGCAATGGGCATGCCCAAGCGGAAAAGGAATCGACCCCTCACGAGGGTGATTGCGAACACATCAGACTGGACATTGATCTCCGGACTCGGTACTGGACATATGGCTCATCGGAAGGAATCGGAACGAATGACTCACGCGGTACGCACAATGAGCGCCGCCGAAGCGGCAATACCCCCAGTCGGAACTCCTAGACAGCATAACCGATCAAAGCCGACTTGCAAGCACAATCTTCGCAGAATTTCAATCAGAGACTTCAACTTCTCCGCGCTGTTGAGCAGAGGATGCCGTTTTTGCGTCTCATCGCGCTTGTTCCCGGACGTTGAAGCCCGGCCGTGGACTTCCCTGGTGAACGCGACGGGATGGCCGCGCAGAAAAAACCGCCGGGAGCGAACTCCCGGCGGTCCGAGGGAATGTCTGAGTCGTATGTCTGTTCGACGCCCGTCCGCGTCGTACGGTCATAGTTTTCGACTCAGCAAACTTGCGAATTGAACGCCGCTCCATGCGTCGAAACGGAGATGGAGGGCCGCCGCTGGAGTGCGCGCAGCGCTGGTGCACCCATGAAAATGAACGAACACTACCGGCTGACGCTCAGAGAATGACACCACTGACGCTCGCGAGTTTGCGGGCAGCGATGACACATCGGAGGTCGGAGTACGGCTCGAGCGATCCAGCGTACTGGATGCACTCCCGCGCGTGTTCCGTCAGACACACATCCTGACGGCGCGGCAAGGGAATGTCGAACACCACGGACACGCCCGACAGTTTCGGGCGAGGGATACCCGTCCCACGAGGGTCGACATTCCCATGTACGCGATCATCGGAAAGCGGTTTCCTCAAATCGCAGTGAAACTGCCCGGAACTTTCGCAAAGGGCCGAAAACCCCTCTCCGCGGCCATCACCATCCCCTTCTTCGGCTGGAGGCGCGGGCCCGCGGAAGACGAGTCAGGCTCTCGGTGGTTCAGAGCGACCCGGCATAGGCGGAGAATGACTCTTTGAAGGGCCGCGGGCGGAAGTTGAGGTCTGTCCGGGCCTTCGCCAGCGAGGCGGTGGAATCCTGGGCCCCCATACGGGCCATGCCCGCGTCGAAAGGCACCATGGCGCCCATGCCCAGTCGCTGCGCGGCGGTGGCACCCATCGCGGCGACTTCGGCGGGGAGGCCGAAGGGTTCGATCTTGCCCGCGTGGAGCGCGTCACGCATGAAGCGGAGCATGGCGGGCCAGGTGAGGGTTTCAGGGCCGACGAGGTTATAGACCTCGCCCACGGCGGCGGGGTTGTCGATGGCGCCGACGAACGCCCGCGCGACATCCTCGACGGCGACGGGCTGAACCAGGGGATCGACCTGCTGCACGGGGCCCAGTGGCACACTCTTGTCTTCGACGCCGCGCGTGAAGTACGGGATGAAGAGGTACGGGGGCATCTCGCCGGTGATGATCTTCTTCATCATCTGCGTGAACTCGCCGGCGGGGCCGTGGATGAGACCCGGGCGGAAGATCGTCCACTGGCGGTCGCTCATGCGGACGATGGATTCTGCTTCGAACTTGGTTCGCTGGTAGTCGCTCACGCCGTTGGGGGTGACGGAGAGGGCGGACATATGGATAAAGCGGGGCACGCCGGCGTTCACGCAGGCATCGACCATGGCCCGTGTTGCCTCGACGTGCGCCTGTCGGAACGTGACCGCGCGGCCGGAGGCCATGTCGCGGGTTTCGCGGATAATCCCGATGAGGTGGATGCAGGCGTGGGCGCCCTGGGCGAGGTCGGCCAGGCGCGCGGCGTCGGATACGTCGCCGATGACGAGGCGCAGCGAGCCGTCGTCCCGCCTGGGGAGCACAGCACGGGCCTTTTCGCGGTCGCGCACCAGCGCCCGCACGTGGTACCCGCTGGAAAGGAGTTGGGCAACGATGGAACGGCCAACGAACCCGCTCGCGCCTGTGACCGCCACTGTTCTCGAATCGCTCATGCCTGCTTTCGTCCCTTTTCGGGTGGAAGAACGCCGGGATCGGATCTGCGATTCCGGGGGGAATAAGGTAGGCAGCGGAGTAGTGTGGATGGGCGCCACGGGTACACTCCCACCGCATTGTCTCTCACCTTTGCAGAAGTACATTTTTCCTTTCGCCCCGGCGGCGGGGCTGAGGTGCTGCGCGGGGTAAACGCCACGGCCCCGCGCGGGGCGCTCACAGCGCTGGTCGGGCCCAACGGGGCGGGCAAGTCGACCATGTTGCGGCTGGGGCTGGGGCTGCTCACGGCGCCACGGGGACGGGTGCTGCTGGATGGTGACGATGTCTCGCGGATGCCGGCCAAGGTGCGGTCGCGGCGCGCTGCCTATGTGCCCCAGCGAGGCGAAGCGGCTCTGGGGCTGACGTGCGGTGACGTTGTGAGGCTGGGGCGGTATTCGTGCCGCGAGGGTGGACGGGGAGAATCGCTGGCTCGCGTGCTGGAGGAGGTTGAGTTGTCGGCGCTGGAAAGGGCTCCATTCCGCACAATGAGCGCGGGGCAGCGGCAGAGAACCATCCTGGCGCGCGCTTTGTACCAGTTGGATGGGGTTGATCCCGGCTGCTGTGCGCTGCTGGCCGACGAGCCGGTGAGCGCGATGGACCCGCGGCACGCGGAGCGGGCGCTGTCACGGCTTGGCGAGATGGCGCGGGCGGGGGCGTGTGTCTTTGTGGTGCTGCATGATCTGGCGATGGTGCTGCGTCATGCCGGGTGGGTGATCCTGCTGAGTGACCGGGGAAGCGTGCTGGCGGAGGGGACGCCCGCGACAACCCTCACAGCCGGGGCGCTGGGGTCGCTGTATGGCGCGGCGTTTGATGTGATCGAGCACGAGGGTCGGCCGGTCGCGCTGCACCCGAGGGGCGACGGCCCCAAACAGACACGGGGCGTCGGGTGAACTATCCTACCGGCGATGAACCTGCGTCAAATTCTGCAGCAATACGGGTTTCTCATCTACCCGCTCCTGGTCTTCGGGCTGCCGGTGCTGGCGCGCGTCTTCAAAACTCTCTCTGAACAGTCGCAGAAGCGGCGTGCGGAGATTGAACGTGAACGCCGTTTGCTGGAAGCGCTCCGCACCGGTCAGCCCGTGCCCGAGCCGGTTGCGGTGAAGACACCGCCGAAGCGCGCAGGACGCGAATCACTCGAAGAACTCGCGGCCAAGCGGCGCGCGGAACTCGCGCGTCAACGCACCGCCGCGCAGGCAAACCGCCCCCAGCGCGGTGCTGGCACGCAGGCAAGGCCGGCGCCTGTGGGCGGAGGACGCGCGGAGGCGAGCGGCGGCAGAGACCTCCCAAGATCGCAGGGCACCCCGCAATCGCCGGGGAGGATGGGGGTTCCGAGCGAGGTTTCGCGTTCGCCCGGCGAACTGACGATGCCCGGAGAACGCTCCACCTCGGAGCCGCGCCAGCCGCAAGCGCCTTCTCGGGGGCGCGCCACGGCCTCTGCGCCGCAGGAGGTACCCCGTCAACCGCAACCGACACGGGGGGCGCAGGCGGGAAGGGGTCGTCAGCAGCCTGTGGCGGGCGCCCCGGCGCGATCTGCCGCGCCGGCACAGACAAGGGATGCGTTTGCGGTGCCCGGCGCCGCGCTGCCGGTTGTTGATCCGTTTGCGATCAACCGGGATGTGCATTCTGACGCACCCCGTGGCGTTCACCGAGGAACAGATGCCGCGGTGGCTCCCGCGTCGGCCAGACCGGGGCTGGGCGGCGGCACCGTGGTGGTGTCGCTGGGCCGGTCGAAAGCGGAACTCCGGCGTGCATGGCTGATGTCTGAGGTCTTCGGGCCGCCCGCGGCCATGCGTGAACCCCTGGCGTGAAACATCGGCGTGCTTGAGCGGGCATCGACCTTTGAGCAGTCAAGGCCCGTGATTGATTCAAGCGTAGAAGTCGATGCCGCGCCTTGGGCGGGGTGCATAGACCGGGGAGGGCGCGGGCGACCTCGTGGCGTTCTCTCGCTCGAGAAACTTCCAGAAACTGCGTGGGGGCAGGTGGTCAGGATTGGTCACCGCCGGCTCGGCCTGCTGCACCGGGGGCAAGGCAGGACGGGTGGTGCACCGCGGCTTTTCGCAGTGCGTATGCAAGAGCCATGCGGCGGGTGAGAAGGCGCTGTTCTGAGTGTTGGTGTCGATCACGGCACCAGAACCCATTACGAGCGGCGGGCCACGCACCGTGCCGCGGCGGGGTCCTGAAATACCCGGCTGCCTGATACGCTTGGCGGGGTCTTCTCGGGCGTGCGTGAACGTGAGCGCCGGTTGTGAGGGCGTGATGCGGGGTGTGAACACGTCTCGTGGCCAGGAAGCCTCGGTGTTGGGAGGTATGCAAGCGCGTGCTGGCGACGAGTGAACTCGAATATGACCTGCCGGAGGGTGCCATCGCGACGGCCGCGGCGGAACCGCGCGACTCGGCGAAGATGATGGTGGTGTCTCGCGCGGGGCTAGGGACCCGCGTCCACGCGAGCGTGCGGAACCTGACCGAGTTTCTTCGCGCCGGAGACCTGCTCGTGCTGAACACGACTCGGGTGCTGCCGGCGCGGCTCGAAGGCCGGCGGGCCGACACGGGCGGGCGCATCGGCGGGCTGTATCTGAGGACGCTTGGCGAAGGCCCCGGCAGACGGTGGGTGGTGATGCTCAAAGGCAAGAGGCTGCGAGAGGGCGTTGTCGCGGCGATGCAACCTGTGGCGCCCGGCGTGCCCGCGCTGGAGGTTGTTCTTCTCGCGCGCGCGGGCGAGGAGGCGGGCGCGTGGGAGGTCTCGCTCGGGACGCTGGGAGCCAAGAGCGATGAGTCGCTGTTCGATGTGTACGGGCGCACCCCGCTCCCGCCGTACATCCTGAAAGCACGCGAGCACCGCGGCGACACGTACGACGAAGAGACGGACAGGAACAGGTATCAGACGGTGTTCGCGGCGCACCGGGGGTCACTGGCCGCCCCCACCGCCGGCATGCACCTCACGCCGCCGCTGCTCGACACCTTGAGCGATGCTGGTGTCGACCGGGCTGATGTTGTGCTGCACGTCGGGCTGGGCACGTTCAAGCCCGTCGAGACCGAGTTTGTTGAGCAACACCGCATGCACCGGGAATGGTGCTCGATGTCGCGCGGGGTGCGCGATGCCATTGTGAAAACACGCGCTGCGGGCGGGAGGGTGTTCTGCGTGGGAACAACAGCGGCGCGAACCGTGGAGACCTATGCCGGGCTGGTGGCACGGGGGGAGGCCTGTGAGCAAGGCGATGGCGCCTGGCCTGAGGTGCTCGAGACGGAGATTCTGATCACACCCGGGTATGAATGGAGGTGGACGGACGGGCTCATGACCAACTTTCACCTGCCCCGTTCGACGCTGCTGGCCATGTGCGGGTCGCTGCTGAAGGGTGGCGTGCCGGAACTCAAGGCCCACTACCGGGCCGCGCTTGAGGCGCAATACCGTTTCTTCAGTTATGGAGACGCGATGCTGATCTTGCCGTGATGAAGCGGCGGTAGTCGGGTGGCATGGCGGGGGCCCCGCAGACGGAGGCGCGATGAGCAAGAGCCAACGGTCGAAACGGGTACACGGGACAGGGCCGACGATGCCGGGCATCAAGCGCGGCAACCCCGCGGTCTTTGTGCTGTTTGTGGGCGGGCTGGTGGCGGTCGCGATCGTGGGGATCCTGGTCTGCTCGGGCACGATCCAACTGTGGTAGCCGAGTTGAGGGTGCGTCCGACGCGCTGAACCGCCCCTCGTGGGAGGCGAAGATCGAGACAGGTCGCTCAGGATGCCAGGTGCAACGGCCGATGACGACCGGGCGGATGGCCGCGCGCCTTCGCCCGAGTGGGGTGGCCGATAACCCGCTTCCCCGACGGACGCATGGGCAGCCCGGGCGAGGGTCGATGACATGAACCGGAGTTCCCGCACGATGAACGCATCACGTATCAATCTGATCGCTGGCAGCATCTCTGTGGCGGCGTTGGCAATTCTGGCGGGGTGTGGCGCGGTGCCGGTGGTGGCTTCCCCCGAGCGGGCGGAAACCACGTCAAAGAGCGAAGCGGCCCAGCCCGAGCGTGCAGCCGTCGCGTCGCCGCATGAGGACGCGGATGTGTGGGCGCCGCTCTCGGCGGGCCTGCGGCGCGTGACGTTCACCGATGATGGCGCCGACTTTGATCCCAGCGTGTCGCGTGACGGCGAGACGGTGGTGTTTGCGAGCACAGCGCACTCGACGCGGGCGGACATCTTCATCAAGAACGTTAACGCTCGCGTCGTCACGCAGTTGACCAACGATCCCGCGGATGATGCCATGCCCTCGCTGAGCCCGGACGGCAAGCACGTCGCCTTTGCGAGCAACCGGGGCGGGAACTGGGATATCTACGTGATGTCTGTTTCCGGCGGAAGGCCGGTGCAGATCACTTCAGATGCCACGGACGAAGTGCAGCCCTCGTGGAGCCCGGACGGGAGCAGGATCGCGTTTTCGCGGCTGGCCCCCACGGGCCGGTGGGAAATCTGGATGGCGGGGCTTGAGAACCCCGACAGCGCGACGTTTTTGTGCCACGGCATGCGGCCTCGCTGGAACCCATCGCCGAACCGTGGGGTTGATCAACTGCTCTTTCAACAGGCACGCGGGCGGGGCAATCGTGCCTTCGGCATCTGGACGCTTGATCTGCGCGACGGGGTTGTGTCGAACGTGACGCAGATCGTCGCGGCGTCTGATGCGGCGCTGATCAATCCGGCGTGGAGCCCGGATGGGGGGTGGATTGTGTACGCCTCGGTTCCGGTCGAGAAGAACGTGGAAGCGGCGATCACTGGCCGCCCCGGGCGTGGTTCACTGTGGATGACACGGGCCGATGGCGCGGGGCAGACGCAGATCGCCGCCGGCGATTGCCTGAGCCCGGAATGGGCGGGAAACGACAGGTTGCTGTTTGTCTCGTCGCGAACCGGCGCCGACAACGTCTGGATGCTTGATGTTCGGCACGCGATGGCGGCCGCGAACGCGATGCGCCCCGCGGCACACGAATCCGAGTTTGCGGCTCCACAGCAACCGCAGCGAGCCACAGCCGGTGTTCCCGCGGCAGGGCAAGGGGAGTGATGCTGCACGCCTTGGCGGGGGCGTGAGTCGCTGCAAGAAGCACCGGGTGATGGAATCACCCTGAAAGGGCAGGAGGCCGATATGAGCAAGTGGTTGGCGTACTCCGTGATGGTGTTGCAGGTCGTCGCTGTCGCGTCGGGGTGCGCGAGCAAGCCCCGAGAGGTGCTCACCCCTCCGCAGCCGATTCTCTCGCCATACAGCGGACACCACGGGGAAGTGCTTTGGGCGATTGCCATCCCGCGGAATGAAACCGGCGCGGGAGAACTGGACACTCTGGCGATCGGCGATGCGCTCGCGGCGGCGACCGAAGAGATCAAAGGCGTGCGCGCGGTGCCCCTCAATCGAACCATCGCCGCGATGCGCTCTCTGAGGCTTCAGGACCTGCGCACCCCCAGCGAGGCCCTGGCGGTTGCCAACGCGCTGGGGGCCGATGCGATCCTGGTATCTTCGGTGACCGCGTACGACCCGTACACGCCCAAGATCGGTCTGACGGTGGCGCTTTACGGCACCCCGGGAGGTCTTGGCGCAGGCGCACCAAGCCTTGAGCCGCAAGCCATCGCCGCGCTGACCACGGAGCCAGGCGGGCGTGAGAACCGGCCGGTAACGGGCTCGCCGCTGTCGGTGATCTCGAACCACCTGGACGCACGCAATCACGATGTGCTGCGCGACATCAAGATGTACGCGGAAGGGAGGCTGCGCCATCGTTCGGCTTATGGATGGAAAAGGTACGTAGCCTCGTGGCCGCAGTTTGTGTCGTATGCGTCTTATAGGACCTTAAACGACCTGATCACACGGGAGTGGATTCGGACTGGTCAGGATCGATCTTTGGCGGCTACTTCATCCGATAACTGATCGGTTTCGTGACTTTGATCGAACCAAGTCTTTGTGGCGTCGGTATCTCCGTCATGGGCCGAGAACACAATTGCTGGGCATACCCTTGACAGGGGGTGGTGGTTTCGGGCGTGGAGACAGGTGAGAGAAGGCAGAGCGGGGTGGAAGTTCGCGGTGGTTGCGTGCTCAACTGGGTACCGAACAGCCGCGCGACCGAGAATGTGGCGCAAGTAGCAACTCGGGGTGAAGCAGACCCGATACCTGTCCGACGAAATGGCGGCGAACCAGATCGAATCACTCGGTTCGGATTCAGATTGACTCAAAGACGGCAGGATCCAGGAGCGGCGACATGTCGGCATTACCCATCACAGACACATTCACCCGGTACCTCACGGACGAACGGCACTTCAGTCCGTATACCGCCCGCTGCTACGGTGCGGACCTGCGCCAGTTCATCGAGTTCCTCGCTTCATCGAGCGGGATCGAGATCGACGCGGCGCGGGAAGAGGCCGCGCTGCGGATGGATGCTGGCCCGAAAGAGATGGCCAAGACAGTGACGGGGCTGATCCGCGCGGGCACGCCGGACCTGGTCCGGACGTTCCTGACCAACCTTGGTGAGCAGCAGTATTCATCCGCCACGATGGCGCGAAAGATCGCGACGCTGCGGTCGTTCTTCAAGTGGGCCGACAAGCGCGGGTTCTGCCAGGGCAACCCGATGGTGAGCATCCGCACGCCGCGCCAGGCTAAGCGTCTGCCCAAGGCGATCACGATCGATCAGGTCGAGCGACTGCTGGCAGCGCCTGGAGAGGCGGACATGCTCGGGCGTCGCGACCGTGCGATGCTGGAAACGCTGTACTCGACGGGCATCCGCGTGAGCGAACTCGTGGGGCTCAACCAGCCGGACCTTGATCTGGCGAACGAAGCGTTGCACGTTCGCGGCAAGGGCAAGAAAGAGCGGATTGTGCCGCTGGGCAGCCACGCGGTGCTGGCCATCCGCCGCTACCTGGACATGCTGCACACCGATCCGAAGTTCTCCGGCGGCAACCTGGACAAGGCACCGCTCTTTGTGAACAAGCACGGCGGGCGGCTGAGCAGCCGGTCGGTGCGTCGCAAACTGGACAAGTATCTGAAGGAAGTGGGCCTCGATCCGTCGATCAGCCCGCACACGCTGCGGCACAGTTTCGCCACGCACCTGCTCGACAACGGGGCGGACCTTCGCACGGTGCAGGAGATGCTCGGGCACCAGTCGCTGAGCACCACGCAGGTGTACACGCACCTGACATCGCAGCGCATGCAGGAGACCTACGACCGCACCCACCCGCGGGCGCAGGCGATCTGACGGCCCCGTGGGCCCGGCCGCCACGGCGTGCGGGGACCGCGGTTGACACATTCAAACAAGTCACTCTTGATCAAGGAGTGATGCGTCTGCCGGCCCCAGAATGAGGCCGGCCCATTCTCGCGCCAGTACGCCGGCACCGTGCGAGGACGGGTCTGGCGCTGCGAGAAACCGCACGACGCTGCCCGCGTCAACGCCCACCACAATCACGGACGCCTTTGGCGCCAAGAGATCGAGCAGCCTTCGGCCCCCGCAGGTGTACAGCGGCACCGCGGAGGGATCGGTCGTGGGGAGTGGGTGCGCGAGTTCGCGTAGACGCGCGCCTGATCTGTCGAAACACTCCGAGGGCTCGAGAACGACCGCGCACCGTATGAAGTATCGCGGCAGCGTGGTGCGACCCTGGCGGCGAGCGCGGTCGAGCCGGTCGCGTGCATCGCCGAATGCCTGGCGCAACTCTTCCGCGGCGGCCTGGCTCTCTGGCGTGTTCACCGCGAGAATGAGGAGCGCGAAGGTATCTGTGTGCGTGGAAAGGGGCGCGTTGAGCGGGCCGTCTGTGGTTGTTGGGATCGCCTGGGCCGGGTCCCAACCTTGCATTGAGGAGGTGACCAGCGCGAGGTCCGGGAGGGGTGCGCCGGGCATGAGCGCGACACTGGGTGGCCGCAGGTGTGACAGCGAATGAACGGCTGTGCGGCCGGCGGTGCTGAAGGAACCTGCTGCGGTGGTTTCGAGAGGAGAGAGCGGGGTCGCCGCGACTTTGAGTGTCCAATCAGCCTGGCTCGACGCCGGCATGCGCCACTCTTCGAGACGCCAGCGTGCATCGCCCTCGCGGCGGATGAGGGCGTGCACCGCGTGGCCGCCGGATCGGCCGCTGAGTTTCACGCGGCGGGGTTCGCCGGCCCGCTCGGGAACGAGTGGTTCGGCGCTCTCCCACCGAACCTGCGCGATGAAATCTGTGCGCGGCCCCCACCGCAGCGGCCCCTGAGAATCAGGCGGGTGGATGATCCACACCAACTGCGGCAGTGGAACCTCGGGGATGGTGGCGGTCAGGGCGGTCCATCCCTGGGCGTTGGACCGCCAGTAGATGGCGTCGTTGGATCGGTGCAGGGCGTTGATTTCGCCAGGGCTGAGCAGGAAGGTCAGCGGGCCGAGGTGCAGGATCATGGCCGGGTCGGTCTCGGCGGTGCGGATGAGCGAGGCCGTGCCGATGGACCGCCGCTCTCCCGAACGTTCGAGGGTGAGGGAAATGCGCTCGGCGAATGGGCCGTCGGCGTAGGTCGCGGCCAGTTCGGTCGCGTATGCGGCGGCTGTCTCGGCGGGGGTGCGCTGCGACTCGGGGGCCGGTTGGGTGGGGGCACTCGCCCACACGGCGTGGGGGCCGAGCAGAGAAAGGCACATCCACAAGCCGGCGTGATGTCTCATCGCGAGAAGCACACGAGAGTGTACGGATGGGTCAGCGCGCCGGGTCTGGCGGCAGGAGCGAGAGGGCCTGCGAGACGGTGATCCCCAGAGAGGGGATGATGGCGTGAGGCAGGATTTCGGCGAGGGGCTCGAGGACGAACCGTCGCTGGGCGAGATGAGGGTGCGGGATCGAGAGCCCGGGCTCTATGACGATGGTGTCGCCGTAGAGAAGGATGTCGAGGTCGAGCGTTCGGGGCCCCCACCGCTGTGCTCTGACACGGCCTTGGGCGGTTTCGATGGCGAGGAGCGCCTGGAGGAGATCGCGGGGCGGCAGCGCGGTGTTCAGGGCGACGGCCATGTTGAGGAAGTGGCCTTGATCCTGCGGGCCGACCGGGGCGGTTTCAAAGATCGATGAGGTCGCGATGACACGGGTGGTCGGGAGAACCCCCATGTAGGAGATGGCGGTCGAGAGGTGCACCTCTCGGTCGCCGAGGTTTGAGCCGAGCGCGATCGCGGCGATGACCGGGGTTTGGGTGGCGGGCTGCACGCGTTGAATGGTTGCAGGGGCGCGGGCCGGTGCCGGGCGGTAGCGGACAAAGAAAAACCGGCCCGAGCGGGCCGGCTGGAAGGTCGCGAGGGAGTGAAGGCGAGCGCGAGGGGTTATTCCACGGGTTCGAGTTCACGCTCGCGGTGCTGCATCTGGCTCTTGAGGCGGGCCAAGATGGAGGAGTGCATCTGGCTGACGCGGGACTCGGAGAGGTCGAGGGTGGCGCCGATTTCCTTCATGGTCATGCCCTCGTAGTAGTAGAGGATGACGATGAGGCGTTCGGCGCGGCTCAGGCCCTTGGTGATGAGGTCTTTGAGGTCGCGGCGCTGGAGTTCGCTGATGGGGTTGGACTGGGCCTCGTCCTTGATGATGTCGATCTCGCGGACTTCACCCCCGGAACCTTCGCCGGAGAAGCATTTCTGGGTGAGGCTGCGGGTCATGGCGGCGACGGAGTCGCGTTTGAGTTTGTCGAACTCTTCGCCGTTGACGTTGAGGGCTGAGGCGACTTCGGAATCGGTCGCGCTGCGGCCGGTTGCCTTCTCGATAGACTGGCGGACCTGCTCGACCCGGTTGCTGCGGGTGCGGACGAGGCGGGGGACCCAGTCCATGGAGCGGAGTTCGTCGAGGATGGCGCCGCGGATACGCGGGGCGCAGTAGGTTTCGAACTTGACCTTGCGCTCGAGGTCGAAGGCGTCGATGGCGTCCATGAGGCCGAAGAGGCCGGCGGACATGAGGTCCTCGACATCGACTTCGTCGGGGAGGCGGGCGTGCACGCGTTCGGCGGTGTACCGCACGAGGTGCAGGAACTTCTCCATGAGGAAGTTGCGGATGTCCTCGTTGTGGGTTCGCTGGTATTCTGTCCAGACTTCGTGCATCTCCATCCCGTCGTAGCGTGACGGTTTGCGAGAAGCCTCGGCGTGGCGAGCGGAGTAACGCGACATGCGCCGTGAACCCGGACGGGACGATACATTCATTGAAGGCATGGTCTGCTCCGTGACCTGTGCGACCGACATCATCCACACGCCTTCGTGCCGAGCGCGAATGCTCTGGCAGAAGGCCCACCTGACTGGCCCCGGGGCTGGAACCGCTGAGAAACGCGGGGCCCCGGGAAGATCGCGCATCACTCTTCCATGAGCGATGAACGATGAGTATACAAGAAAACCCTGCTCATCCGAACCCCTTTTCACTCAGATTTTGGGAAAATTTTTCATCCCCTGACCCGGTAGCCAGTTCAACCGTCGGAACCTCTTCCCCGACTTCGACGACGTCATACTCGATGGAAGGGATCGGCCTGGTGCGTTCGTACTCGGCCAGACCGGTCTCGGCGGCACGGGCAAAGATCGTTGCCGCACCCCAACCTATTGCATGGCAGAGAAGGAGAGCCACAAGAGCCCGAAGGATGACCTCCGCGGCCGGGCTGCCCGAAGCCAGCCCGGCGAGGAGCGCCACGGCAAAGCCCGCGAACGCGAATGCCGTTGCGATGACTTTGGTCTGTTGATCCACTCTTTCCCACCCTTTCGGGGGCGAACGCGCTCGCGTTCACCCGGCCACCACCGGTTGCTCCGCCTGGTCTTTCGCGTCTGCTCGCCTGTGAGTTGCCACAAGGACGAGTTCCACCAAACGCTACCGACCCGCATCCACCGAATCTCGCATCGTCCCTGCGGGGGAGTGACTTGAGAACCGCGGAAGTGATTGCAGGATACTTGGAAAAAGCCAGAGGTACAGTCGGCCGAATTGCTCAACTCGATACGGTCGGAACGCACATGCTGTGCCGCGCAGGTTGACGCGGCCGCAAGCGACCACACGCCACATGAGGTGCGGATCGAACCGGCGTATCACACTGAAAGACGGGCACTTATGCGCACGCACGGGTGATTGCCGTGTGGTTTCATGGCTGACGCCGACTGCCTTGCATGCCATGCGCCGTTGCGTCTTTTTCGACGGCGACTGGGCAATTCTCCGCAGGAACTGTGCGGACACCCCGGTCGAAAACTGACCCGCACAAACTCAGGCCGCGGCTCGTTGAAGGGGCGTTTCGTCCGGGCACATGACGAGCCCGACGGATTCGACCTCGACATTGGTCAGGATCTCGTTGTATCCCAGGACGGCGGCGTTGGGCAGGCGGGGCTCGATGAGTTGGCGGACAACGCCGCGCACCTGCGGAGAGGCGACGACGACGGGCGCGTGACCGGCGGCGATGGCCGGCTGGAGTGCGCCGGCGATCTGATCGCAGATGGCGGCTGCGGTGCGTGCGGGCATGTTGATGGTTGTGCCGGCGGGGCCGCGGTCGACACAGTCGGCGATTCTGGATTCGAGCGTTGGGTCGAGGGTGACGCAGACGAGGCGGAGGCGTTCGTCTTCGGTGCGCTGGGCGTGCTGCTGGCAGATGGCACGGCGCAGACCGTGGCGGACGTACTCGGTGAGCACATCGAGGTCTTTGGTCTTGGGGGCCCACTCGGAGAGGGATTCAAGGATGGTTTCCATATCGCGGATGGAGACACGCTCCTTGAGGAGGTTCTGCAGGATCTTCTGGAGTTCGACGGGCTTGACGACGGCGGGAACGACTTCCTCGACGAGTTTGGGCGCCTTCTGCTTGAGGGTTTCGAGCAGGTTGTTCACCTCGTCGCGGGTGAGGAGTTCGTCGGCGTGCTTGCGGACGATCTCGGTGATGTGTGTCGCGACGACGCTCACGGGGTCAACCACGGTGTAGTTCATGGTTTCGGCCCGCACGCGGAGGGCGGGGTCGATCCACCACGCGTCCAGACCGAAGGCGGGCTCGCGGGTTCGCTCGCCGTCGATGGGGCCGCTGGCGATGCCCGGGTCCATGGCGAGCAGGCGTCCGGGGCGGGTCTGACCGCCGGCGACGGGGTTGCCGCGTACTTTCACGCGGTACTCGGTGGAGGCGAGTTGGATGTTGTCTCGGATGCGCACCGCGGGCATCACCAGCCCGATTTCGACGGCGAGTTGGCGGCGGATGGCGGCGACGCGTTCGAGCAGGTCGCCGCCCTGGCCCGGGTCAACGAGTTGGACAAGCCCGTAGCCGACTTCGAGTTCCATGGTGTCGACTTTGAGGAGCGTCTCGACGGGTGGCGGCTCTGCGGAGACCGGGGCCGCGGTGGCCTGGGCCGCGCTCTGCTCGGCGGATCGTCGCGAGCGCGTCATCGCGAAGGCGAGGAGGCCCAGGGACGCGCTTGTGACCAGGAGGGGGATGGTGGGCAGGGGCGTGAGCGCGAGCAGGCCGAGGAAGACGGCGGTGATGACCAGGCCCTTGGGCTGGCTGAGAACCTGATCGGTGAGTTCGTGGCCGAGTTGGGCCTTGCTGCCTGAACGGGTGACGATGAGCGCGGCGGCGATGGAGATGACAAAGGAGGGAATCTGGCTGCTCAGGCCGTCGCCGATGGTGAGTTTGGTGAAGACCTCGGCGGTTCGGGAGACATCCCAGCCGCGCTGGATGATGCCGACGGCGAAGCCGCCCAGAACGTTGATGGCGGTGATGATGAGGCCGGCGATGGCGTCGCCGCGGACGAACTTGCTTGCACCGTCCATGGCGCCGAAGAAGTCGGCTTCTTGCGAGATTCGTTCGCGGCGGCGTCGTGCCTCGTTCTCGTTGATGGTACCGGCGTTGAGGTCTGAGTCGATGGCCATCTGCTTGCCGGGCATGGCGTCGAGGATGAACCGTGCCGCGACCTCGCTGATGCGGGTGGCGCCCTTGGTGATGACCATGAACTGGACAATGACCATGACGAGAAAGATGACGACACCGACGAAGAGGGAGTCTCCGGCGACGAAGTTGCCGAAGGCCATGATGACGTTGCCGGCGACGGAAGCGGCCTCCTCGGGCGTGGCGGCGTCGGCGGAGAGGATCAGGCGGGTTGAGGCGATGTTGAGCACAAGGCGGAAGAGGGTTGTGGCGAGCAACAGGGAGGGGAAGACGCTGAAATCCAGCGGGTGGTCCATGTAGATGGTGGTGAGAAGGATGATGATGGCCAGACTGATGTTGAGGGCGATCAGCGCGTCCATGATTGCCGGGTGCATGGGCACCAGGAGGACCGCCATCATGGAGACGAAGCCGATGGGCACGAAGTAACCGCGGTATTCGCGCATGCGGTGGAGCCAGAGCGGGAGCAGGCCCTGCGGTGGGATCGAAGCGGAGATGGTTGAGGGGGCGTTGGTGGGCATCGGCGGTGCTCAGTGGCGGGCTGGGCGGAGAAAGTCGGGGCGTTCAGGCGGCGGCCGCGGGAGAGGGATCGGCCGGGACGCTCGGGGTTGGCTGGGTGCGCTGGGTGTTCTGCTCGAGGCGGTAGACGTATGCGAGAACCTCGGCGACGGCCTCGTAGAACTCGGGCCTGATCTCCTGACCGACGGGTACCGTGCGGTAGATGGCGCGGGCGAGGGGGGGGCGCTCGATGATGGGGACGCGGTGCGTCGTGGCGACCTGGCGGATGCGCATCGCGAGTTCATCGACGCCCTTGGCCACCACACGCGGCGCACGCATAGAGCCTTCTTCGTAGCGGATGGCGATGGAATAGTGCGTGGGGTTGGTGATGACGACATCGGCCTTGGGCACTGCGCCGTTGATGCGCTGCATGGCGATCTCGCGCGCCATGCGCAAGCGGCGGCCCTTGAGGAGAGGATCGCCCTCCATGCTGCGGCGTTCGTCCTTGACCTCGTGCTTGGTCATGCGAAGGTCTTTGGTGTGCTGCCATCGCTGATAGGCGTAGTCGATGACGCCGATGATGAGCATGACGGCCAGCAGCCACAGGGCGAGGATGGCCGCGAGACGGAAGATGATGGCCCACGCGCCCGCGCCGGTGGAGAGGGGCAGGGCGACGAGCTGCGCGCCCGCGCTGCGGAGTTGAAACCAGGCGACCGTCCCCACCGCCAGCGCTTTGAGGATGTTGACGCCGGCCTTGGCAAGGCTGCGCGTGCTGAACATGCGCTTGAGGCCAGAGACGGGGTTCATGCGGTCGAGTTTGGGCTCGAGCGGTTTGGTGGTGAGGAGAAGACCGACCTGAGAGACATTGGCGAGGACCGCGATGACGCAGATGAGGAACAGGAGCGGGCCCATGACGCGCGCGGCGGTGAGTGCGGTTCGCGTGCAGAGGTCGGCCAGGGATGTCGTCCCGCCTTCGCTGATGGACCCCAGGACATCACGCAGGATGACCACTCCGCCCGCGGCGAGGGTGCCCCCGAGCATGACCAGAAGGACGAACGCGCCGATGAGGTCTACGGCGGCCGTGAGTTCGGTGCTGCGAGCGACGCGGCCCTCGTTGCGGGCGTCTTCGCGCCGACGCTCGGTCGGCAGTTCTGTCTTGTCGCCCATGTCCTCGGCCATCAGTCACCTTGCTCCGGAGAAGGCCGAGAAGAGATCGACGAGGGGATGGAAGAGGCCTGCTCGAGGGCGCCGCGGACCTGGCTCTGGGCCGCCTCGCGCACTGCATAGAGGGAGAAGGCGAGGACGGCCATGCCCACGAGGATCTTGAGGATGAAACCGATGGTCATGGCGTTGAGTTGCGGGGCGGTTTTGCCCAGCACGCCGAGCACAATCACGACAAGAAGGATGGAGCCGGAAGCGGGCGCGGACACGCGAAGGGCGACATCGGCCCCTGTCGAGATGATGGAGAGGAGCGAGTGCACGACGCTCATGCCGGGCGTGAACCCGCCGATGGGGAGCGAGCCGAAGGAATCCATCATCGACCCGATGAGGATCTCGACGCCGTTGAACGCGAGGAAGACGCCGGCGCCGATGTAGTAGAGGAACTGGCCGATGATGTCGGCGTCGATGTCGGCCTCGGGGTTGTAGACGCGGGCCAGCCCCAGACCCATCTGGTGCCCCGCGAGCATGCCGCTGGCTTCGAGGAAGAGGAGGGGCGCGGCGGCGACCAGACCCATGACGTATCCGAGCGCGGCCTCTCGCACGAGAAGAACGAGCAACCCGGGCAGGTCGATGGCCTCCGGGGCTTGCACGCTCTGCGACACCAGGGGATAGACCGCGGCGGAAAGCATGATCGCCAGGAGGATTTTGACGCGGGGCGGCAGGTGCGTGGCGGCCAGGAGCGGCGAGATGATGAAGAGCCCGGCCATGCGCACCAGCACCATGAGAAAAACCGGGACGTGGCCGGCGAGGGTCAGCGCTGCGTGTGAGAGTGCGTCCATGGAAGGCGGCCGGCTGCGGGAAGCCTGTACGCTGCGAGATCAGACAAGCCTGAGAAGTTGGGCGGCGTATTCGAGAAGACGGTGGGCGACCCAGGGGATGAGCATGGCCGCGGTGAAGACCATGACCACGATCTTGGGCACGGTGGAGAGGGTCTGGTCCTGGATTGACGTGATCGACTGGAGGATGCTGATGATGAGGCCGATGGTCATGCCCGCGATGAGCACGGGTGCGCCGATCTTGAGGGAGATGATGAGGGCCTCACGGACCAGTTCCACGATGGTGTCGTCGTAATGCATATGGGTGTTTGGGGTCAGGCCAGGCCGGGGAGGCCCGGCGGCGCGGCGAGGCTGAGTTCACGGACCAGGTGCGGGATGTCGAAACTGCGGATGAGACCACCGACGACCAGAGTCCAACCGTCGACCAGGACGAAGAGGAGGAGTTTGAACGGCAGGCTGACGAGCACGGGCGGGAGCATCATCATGCCCATCGAGATGAGCATGGTGCTGATGACCATGTCGATGACGAGGAATGGCAGGTAGAGTTTGAAGCCCATGAGAAAGGCCGTCTTGAGTTCGCTGATCATGAACGCGGGGATGAGCACGCTCATGGAAACATCCGCGCGGGTGAGGCGGGATGGATCGCTGGTATCGATGCCCTGACGCTCGAGGAGCATGTAGAGGGCGCTCCAGTTGCCCGTGGCCTCGATCTGGTCGAACATGAAGTCGCGCATCGGCAGGCTGGCCTTCTCCCAGAGTTCGTCGTAGGACGTGATCTCGCCGGCGCGGTAGGGGGCGATGGCCTCTTTGTTGATGCGGTCGAGGGTGGGCGTCATGACCACCAGGGTGACAAAGAGCGCCAAGGCGGTGATGACCTGAGACGGAGGGAGTGTGGTCACACCCATCGCCTGCTTGAGCAGACCCAGCACGAGCAGCACCCGCAGGAAGCAGGTCGTCATGAGCATGATCGTGGGCGCCAGAGCGACCACGGTCAGCAGGATCATGATGTTGAGCGCGACGGAGAGGCCGCCCTGGGGTGCATCACCTGTCGCTCGCGAGCCCGTCATCGCGCTGCCCGCGCGGTCGAGCACCTCGAGCGGGTTTGGCAGGCCATCGCCCGCGAACGACACGGGAAGGGCCGGGGGTGTGACGGTTGTGGAAGGCGCTGGTTCGGGCGAGCGCGCGGGGAGTTCGATCTCGGGCGTGACCGGTCCACGCTGTGCGTTGGCGGGCGCGACGAAGAGCGCGAACACGGTCAACAGGCAAGCCACGAAGAGGGCGGAGGAACTCGGCTTGTTCATGCCGCGGCCCCTGGAGTTCTTGCCTGAGGGGGCGTACGCATCTGCGCCAATCGGGCCCGGAGGGAGTTGGCATCCGCGGCGGGAGCGGCCGGCGCGGGCGTGCGCTGGGGCGTGCGTGCCACTGTGGTTTGCGGGGCTGCCGCGGGTGCGGCCTGCGGCGATACCGCGACCGCCCGCTTGAGCGTGCTGGTGAAGATCGATGCGGCCTGGTCGTCGTCGCGCGTTTTGGCGAGCAAGGAGGCGACGCTGGCGGGGTCGTCGATCTCGCAGAGCGTTGTCATGCCGGTGCCGGTTCGTCCGCCGCTCTGTGCCACGAGCAGCACGCGGCGGTCGAGCCTGAGGAGAATGAGCAGCGTGCCCCTTCCCGCCGGGTAGCGGCCGAGGACTTCGAGCACGCCCGAGGGCGCACGCCCCGCCGGGCCAAGAGCGAGCATGAAACGGCTGGATTCGCGGAAGCGCCGCGAGCCGTAGACCAGCATGATCAGCATGGCGCCGCCAACGACACAGACCATGGCGGTGCGCTGCCATGACCAACTGCCTGTGGCGGCCTGCGTGCCCGAGAGTGAATCAACCTGTGACGTCTGAGATGGCGCGGGGGTTGCGCGGGAAGGCGCCGAACGGGGCGGCAACGGCCGGGATGTGAGCGCGGCGGCCGTATCGGGCTGCGCGGACGGCTGTGCAAGGTCTTGCGCTGGCGCGAGCGAGGAGAGGGTGAAGATGAGGCTGAAGACAGCCGCGCCGCGGAGCACCACCCGGGGGATCGATCGTTGCATGTCTCGCCTTCCTGGCGTGTTGAGGCCGCGGTCTCCGACCGAGGCGTGTGGAACGGTGATCCGCGGCGTTTATGCCGCGGCGGCGGGCGTGCTCTCGGTGGCGGTGCTCAGGATCTCGTTGATGCGAACGCAGAAGTTGTCGTTGAGCACGAGAACTTCACCCCGCGCGACGTGGCGGTCGTTGACGTAGACATCGACAGGGTCGCCGGCGAGTTTGTCGAGTTCGACCACGGCGCCCTCGGAGAGTCGCAGCACGTCTTCGACGAACATGCGTGTGCGACCCAGTTCGATGGTGACGTTGAGATTGACGTCTGAAAGCAGCGAGATCGGGCTGGCGCCGCCCTGATCGCCCGTGAGGTCGAACGAGGGAAGTGACAGAGCCTCGGGCGTGTCGGAGCGGGCGCTCGCGGCGGGTGGCCTTGTGGCTTGCGGCTCGGGGGTGCTGTCGCCCTGCTGGGGGATGTTTGCGTCTGCCATGGATGCTGCTCCGGCGGGTGTGTTGGATTGGTCACACTCGACGCAGGAGTATCGGCTCTGGGTGTGAGGAGAGGCGCCGAATGCGCAGGTTTGGCGCGTCGTCCAATAACACCGCGCGAAAACTGCGCCCAACGGCCGCTGATTCAGGGGAGACGGCGCGGATCAGTCGGCCGGGAACCCCTTGCACTTGGGGAGAAGTACCCTGTCGACGCGCGGCTTGTTTTCTGTGTCTTTGCCGAGCATGTCGGTGAGGAGGGCGTTGAGTTGGCGGTTGATGGTCTCGAGGCCAGGCTCTCTGAGTTGAGCGTGCTGAGCGCGCCGGAAGATCATGGCCACACCTTCGGCGACTTCTGCGGATCGGCTTTCGAGTTGCCGCTTGACGAAAGCCTCGTTGCGCCGTTTGACCTTGATCACGATCTGGGTATCCCAGACCCACACACGCCCGGTCTGCATGTTCTGGAACTTCTCGGCGATGAGCGGGATTTCAATCGACTCTTCGGGGTCTGGCTCGTTGCTGGCGACAACCTCGACGGCGTGAACGGCCTGAGGGCCGCTCTTGAGCATGAAGAAGTAGACAGCGCCACCCTCGACGAGCATGATGGTCGCGATGATGGCGATCAACTTGATGGGGGATCCGGCCTTGGGGGCGCCTGGTGTTTCCTGCGGTGAGTTCTCGGCCATGCTGTGCGCCTCCGGGGCGCGCTGAAAGGGCGCGCCGGGCTGAGTATCGGCGCCGGTGGGTTGGGTTGTGAGGGATGGCGGGAGGATTCGTTCAGCGGGGTGTGTGTCGCGCCGTCTGTGCGGCGGGCGCGGAGAAACCACCGCGCCGGGGGATCATCACGCTGCCCGACGGCCCTTGCCTGCGATGGGTGCCTTGGGAGTGACCGTGGCGAGCACACCACGGTGCGCGGCGTGCTGTACCGAAGAGCGGCCTGGCCGCGAAGATCGCTGCGAGAGCGCGATGCAGACGAAACTGCCACAGGCCAAGGCGGGAATGGCCGCGAAGAAGGACTGCGTTGACGAGCCGACCGGCACGACCCCGAGCATGAGGGCGAGCGTGGCAAGGCCGATGGAAATGCCCAGAAGAGCCAGGCTGACGTTGAATGCCGCGGCACCACCCAGAGTGGTGGCTGACAGATCGCTGCGAGGGCTATGGGCGGGTGTGGCGTTCATCACGCTGCATCATCGGCCCAGAACGAGCAACTGCTGCAGCAACTCATCGGCGGTTCGGATGACGCGGGAAGAGGCCGAATAACCAGTGGAAGAGAGGATCATCTTCACGAACTCCTCTCCCAGGTCAACGTTTGAACCTTCGAGTGCGCCGCTGGTGATCTCGCCGGTGCCGAAATCCCCCGGGGTGGTGATGATGGGCGGGCCGCTGTTGGCGCCGGGGCGGAACATATTGCCGCCGACGTCCTGCAGGCCTTCGGGGTTGGTGAAACGCGCGAGGGCAACCTGGCCGAGCGTACGAACCAGCCCGTTGTTGAAGGTGCCGATGATGGTGCCGTCGCGGGCGATACCGAAGCCGGCGAGTGTGCCCAGCGGAGAGCCGTCGCGGTAGGTGACGCTCAGTTGAGAGCGGTCGGAACTCAGCGCGGTGAGGCCGGCTTCTGCGGACGTGAAGTCGAAGGTCATCGTGAGGGGTGTGCCGGCGCCCGTGCCGGCGCGGTCGATCGTGACCTGCTGCGGGGGCGCGGGGATGGGCTGGCCGTCGGTGTCGAAGGCGATGATGCCGCTGGCGATGGCGGTTGAAAGATCTGTATCGTCGGCGGAATCAACGTAGTAGCGCCAGCGGGTGCCAGTATCGCCGCGCTCTTCGAGAACCATGGAGATATCAACCGAGACTTCTGAGCCCAGCGAGTCGTAGACAATCGCGCTGGTCCGGACGCTCTCGCCATCGGCCGCTGCCTGCTTCTGGGCGAAGAATGGGTGGCGGACGAGAGCGCCATCTGCCGAGAGCAATCGCAGGTCGGTCGCTTCGATTTCGAGATCGTTGATGCGTCCGCTGTTGCCGGAGATCACGAGCGCGCCTGTGAGCGTGTCGACAGCGACACCCGGTGTTGCCCCGTCGGGGTTTGGGCCGGCGGCGGGCTGAAGGCCCAGGGTGGCGGCGAACCACTGCGCCAGATCGGCCAGCGTGGAGGCCGCGGTGACGGCGTACTCGGTCACACCGAGGGTTTTACCGCCCTTCTCGGCGCCACGCATCTGCAACCGCTGGCCTTCGGCGAAGAGGGGAGAGTCGCTCCCCACCAGTTGCGGGTCTTCGATGTCGATCAGGCGCGTGGTGGTCAAGACACGATCAGGCCCTTGCACCCCCGCGCCCGAGACGGCGCGCAGACCGGCCGTGGCGGAGCCGAGCAGATTGATGAGCGAGCCCTGTGTCGGCAGTTCGCCCGTGGGGTTCAGGTTGCCGCTGAGGCGCACGTTGCCGGTTGCCTGTGCGATCTTGAGGGAACCGACGGGGATGTTGAGATCGGTGAGTTGGCCGGGGATGATGTTGAAGTTGTCGTCTACGGCGTAGCCTCGCAGCATCTGGCCGGAGATCGTGGTGAGGTTTCCCTGGGCATCGGGCCGGAACGCGCCCGCGCGGGTGTACATCTCGTCATCGCCCTTGCGGACAAGAAAGAAGCCGTCGCCGTCGATGGCAAGGTCGCGGGAGTCTCCGGTGGCGGTGGTGCTGCCGACACTGAAGTTGCGCTGCGTTCCGGCGATGTTGACGCCGTTGCCGATCTGGAATGGGTTTGTGCCGCCGCTGGTCTCGCTGGGCGCGGTGCCCGAGTGCATCGTGCGGGAGAGCGCGGTGGAGAAGAGCATTCGGCTTGACTTGTACGCCGTGGTATTGACGTTCGCGACGTTGTTGCCGATGACATCGATATTCTTGGCGTTGGCGTTCATGCCCGAAAGGGCCGTGAAGAATGCGTTTGTTGATGCCATGGCTGATGCCTTGTGTGTTCGGGTGCGTGAGAACGGGCACGCGGGAAAGTGGGAGTGTGTTGAGCACGCCGTCGAAACAGTGCCAATGAACGCAAACGCCGCGCCGTGTGACGGAGCAGGCCCGGAGCAGGCCCGGAGCAGGCCCGGAGCAGGCCGAATCAGGCCGCGCCGAGCGGGGTTTGAGCCGCGGCGAATGCCGCCGGGTTGACCTGGGGCGGGGCGAGAAGCGGCTGGTGCTTCTCTTTGGGGTCTGGCACAGAAACTACAGCGTCGATGTCTGTGAGCAGCCCTGCCGAAGAGGCCTGCACTCGATCGGTGATGGTGCGGGTCGCGATGTCGATCTTGAGCGCCATGCCGTCGATGAGAACGACAGCACGGTGGGCGCCCTGAGACTCGGCCTTGTCCGCCGCGGCGGAGATACGGGCCAGTTGTTCATCGCTGAGTGAGAGTTCGAGCCCCTGGGCCGTGCGGACCGGCGCGCCGGTGGTGACATCGCCGGCGCGGGCTCGCTCCAGGAGTTCGCTGAAGTCTGCCGCGTCGTTCCTGGGAGACGCGCCTGCGGAACCCGAGAGCATGCTGCCGACGCGTCGCGCGCCGGCGCTGATCAGAGAAAGCGGATCACTCATCGCCCTGCTCCACTCTGGTCGGGAAGATCCCCCACCACCATGTCGAGGTTGGACATTTTCACACGGTGGCCGCCGGTGAGCGTGACGACCACGCCCTCGTCTGTGCGTGACACCCCCGCCACGGTTTCGGCGACGCGTTCGCCGGTTTCGCTGATGCCGCTGACGAGTTTGCCCATGAGACCCGCGGCGGAAGCGAACTGGTTCTGCTGCACCAGGGCCTTGAGGCGGTCGGAGAGGTCCATGTCGGACTGGATCGACCGGAGTGTTGAGATCTGCTGCAGCAGAGCGCCGGTGTCGTTTGGCGAGAGCGGGTCCTGGTTGGCCAGTTCGGTGAAGATGATCTTGCTGAACTCTTCGGTTGTCAGTGCGCTCATGCCCTTGGGGGCTTGCGTGCCCGATGTCGAACCGACAGGTGCCACCGTTGTCATGACTCATCCTCTCTGGTAATGCCGCCCAGATCACGCGAGCGCATTGAGCCTGACGAGCCAGTGCCCGTGAGGATCGCGCTCGACGCGGAGCACGCCGGGGTGGGCGTCTCCATCCTGCTCGGATGAAGCGAACGCGTCCGTGCGCTCGCCATCCTCTCCGGCGTCGGCATCGGGCTCCCGCCCGCGCGGATTCTGGGGGTGATCCCTCGAACCCGCCGCTCCGCCGTGCTGCTGCCCATCCTGGGCACCCTCGGGGTTCTCCATCACCCCATCCGGCGCTCCGAGCCGGACGAGCACATCACCGACCGAGATGCCCTTGTGTTCAAGAGATGCCCGGAGATCGTGCGATGTGTTGTTCAGCAACTCGCGTGCCAGTTCGCTTCGGACAGTGAACTCGGCGCGGACCTGTTCCTCAACCATGCTTACTTTGATCGTCACTTCGCCCAGGTGCTCGGGCCTGAGCACCATGGTGATCGGCCCGGGCGCACGTAGCGCACGGGTGACACCCGCCCCCATCTGGTGGACGAGGGTTCGTTCCTCCGCGGCCTCGCTGGTGGCACGGGCGGCGTGGAGCAAACCCTTGAACTGAGCTGCGCGGTCTGCGCCAGATTCGCGCCGCGCCGGCGCACTTTGAACCAATGTGGAAGCACGCCCCTGAGCCGAATCAGTCGTAGTGCTCTTGACAGAAGCCGACTGACCCGCGGAAGCCGCACTTTGAGAACCCGGTTGCGGAGGCGCAGCGGCTTGCTGCTGGGGCTGAATGCTGTGCAGGCCGTGCTTGACGGCGGGCTGCGGAGGGTTGTCCTGAGAGGCGGTCTCGCCTTGGGAAGTACCCGACGAGGCGTTCGCTGGGCGGGCTGCGGGCGCAGCGCTCTGCCCGTTCAGTTGATCGCTGTGCGTCGTGCGTTCACCCGTGTGTGGGTGCCGCACGCTTGCATCATGCGACGTCGAGCGTGATTCAAGTCTGGACGGTGATTGCTGCGCGGATTCATCGGGGGTGCGCAGTTCCTGCGCGGCGGCGTCTGCCGCGCTCTCGGTGGTATGCCCGGCGAGTGCGTCTTCGGCCTTCTTGACGGCCGGCTTCTTGGACGGGGAATCGGCGAGCGAGGCTCCCGGCTGGTTCTCTCGCCCGAGCGAAAGAGGCTCAACGCCCGGCTGCGCCCCGGCTGTGCGGCTTTTGAGCGCGCGGTGTTGCTGCGATTGAAGGTGTGCCGCCCATGTGGCGTGCTCTGCCTCATCGTTCATGGGGGCGGGAGCCAGCGGCGTCCCCCCCCGCTGAGCGGCCAACGGGTGTGCTTGAATCAATGCAGCGTTCACCAGACCTCCGGTTACGGCCCGGTGGCGGCCACAGGGCCGATCCGACCGGAAAGCCGTAACCTCTCCAGCAAGTCTGCTGCCATCGCGGGATCATCTTTGACAAACTCGGCGAGGATGCGCACGCGGGCGCGTTCTTCCATGGCGTTGAGATACCGCACGACCTGCTCGCCGGGATCGGACGAACCCCCCGCGCGGGTGATCGTGTCGAAACGCTGATCACCCTGCGACGGGAGCGTGCCTCGGAGCATGTGGGCGAGGATCTCCTTGGCGCCGGCGGGCTTGAGGGTGGCGAGAATGTCTACGGCCTTACGGAACTGCTCGTCGGCCAGCGAGGCTGTCATGGTGGTGACGCGCTGCTCGAAGGCGTGCCGCTCTTGTTCGAGGGCCGCGCGATCCTGCGCAACTCTGCGGCTGTCGTCGGCGAGCCTCTTCTGGAGCAGTTCGACATCGTGGCGGAGGCGTTCGACGCGTTCTCGGTCGAGACTGGTCGCCTGGATGCGTGCGGTGAGCTGTTCGATCGCGGTGAGCGGGGGCCTTGAATCGTTGAGCGCCTGTTCCTGCGCGAGCGCGGCCGCGGCCTGTTCAGCGGCGGCCGCTTCCGCGGCGGCACGCTCGTCGGTGATGGTCTGCGCCAGGACCTGACGGATGTGCCTCACACGGTCCATGTCGAGCCGGTCAGTGCTGTGCAGCCAGAAGATCAGTGAAACAAGTGCGATGAGGTTGGCGGCGGCGATGACACCCACCGCGGTGACAAGGGACTTCATGCAACCTCCCGTCGGGGCGTGCCCGCGCGCATCACGCTGAGATCATCGAGCATGGCGGCCTCGCCCCGCTTCTGCTCTTCTTTCCAGGCGGCCAGGCGGGCTTCCTTGACCAGTTCCACCGCTCGCCGATCGCGGCTGAGCATCGCGAGCCGCTGTCGCTGTGTTTCGACGCGTCGCTCGGCGCCCGCGACCCGGATGGCGGCGTGGTCGAGCCGGGCGAGCGTCTTGAGGTTTGTCATGGCCTGAAGGCGGGCGTCTCTGGTGTTGAACAGGCCGCCGCCGTGCCCGCCCAGAGATTCACGCCACGAGTGACGGGATTCTTCTGCCGCGTCGTTGGCCCTGCGCAGGTGTTCGTGCGCATCGCGCTGTTCGGCGAGGGCCGCCGCGAGCGCACCTTTCTGCGTCTTCTCGCGGAGTTCTCTGAGCCTGAGCACCGCACGGAGTTTGAATACGAACTTTGCCATGCTTCTTCCTGCCGATCGGTGTTGGAGGCCGCCTCGCGCGGGCCGGTGCTATCTGACGCGCTTGCCTTTGGCCGACTCGTCCCCGGTCTGCGCTGCGATGGCTCGCAGCGCGGACAGTGTTTCGTCGCCGCTGGGGGTTTGGGTCTTCTCCTGCCTGAGGTACTCGCAGATTCTGCGGTGGGCATCGATTGCGGTATCGGTCTCGGGGCTGCTCCCACGCACGTACGCGCCGATCTGGACCAGTTCTTCGACCTCGCGGTGCAAGGCCAGGAGTCGCATGATGTGCCGGCGGTCTTGCGAGTGCTGTGCGTCGGTGATCTCGTCGGCGACGCGGCTGACGGAATCGAGCACGTCGATGGCCGGATAGTGCGCTTTCTGGGCCAGTTTTCGCGAGAGCATGATGTGCCCGTCGAGGATGCCTCTCGCCGCGTCGGCGATTGGTTCGGTCATGTCGTCTCCCTCGACGAGCACGGTGTACAAGCCCGTGATCGATCCACGCCCCGCTTCGAGCGGCCCCGCACGCTCGAGCAACTGCGCCAACTCGGAGAAAACGCTCGGCGTGTAGCCTTTGCTGGCGGGCGGCTCACCAACCGAGAGCCCCACCTGTCGCTGCGCGTGCGCAAACCGCGTGACGGAATCCATCATCAGCAGCACGTCACGCCCCTTCTCGCGGAAGTCCTCGGCGATGGTGCACGCGAGTTTGGCCGCCCGCAGACGCATGAGCGGCGACTCGTCGCCGGTGGCCACAACAACCACCGATCGCGCCAGGCCCTGCGGGCCAAGGGCGTGCTCAAGAAACTCGCGGACCTCACGGCCTCGTTCACCGATGAGGGCGATGACGTTGACATCGGCCCGCGCTCTCTGGGCGATGCAGCCCAGCAGCGTGGACTTTCCCACGCCGGGGCCCGCGAAAATCCCCAGACGCTGCCCGCGCCCGACCGGGGTCATGCCGTCGATGGCGCGGATGCCTGTGAACAACTGGGTTTCGATTCGGGCTCGCTGCATCGCGCCGATCGGGGGTGGTGAGAGCGACCGACTGCCGACATCGGGCGGGAGCGGCATGGCATCGAGGGGCCTGCCCAGGCCGTCGATGACCCGGCCGAGCAGAGAATCGCCGACCGGGCCGGTCTGGCGTGATTCACGCCCGACCACCGGGTCCCCGGGCCTGATGCCTTCGGTCGATCCCAGCGCCATCACCGAGGTGTGATCCTGCGAAAAGCCGACAACTTCACCGAGAATCGCCGGGCGATTCCTGGCGCCTGACTGGTGAATCTCAACGAGCGCGCCGACAGGCAATGCACACTCCTGCACGAGCACCGTGAGGCCGCGCAGGGCCGCGACACGCCCGCGGATGAGCATAGGCAGCGCGCCGGAAACCCTGTGCATCGCTTCTTTCAGCAGTGTCATGGCTCACCCGGCCCGCTGTCAGGCTGTGCGAGCGAGTTGAAGCCGGCCGGGTGGCCATGGTCCGGCATCAGCACTTCAATCAGCCTTGCGAGTTGCGTCTGCACGCTGGCGTCGACAACGCCACCCTGATCGCTGATCGCCACGCACGAGCCGGGCAAGAGCGACGGGTCTTCCTCGATCTGGGCGTGTGTGCCCGGCGCGAACCGAGAGATGAGGCCGGGCAAAGCACTCCGGGAGACCTCGACATCCGCCGGGTTCATTTGAAGCCTGAGTGTGTGGCCAGCGCCGACGATCGAGAGCACCGCGGCGAGTTGATCGGTCACGACCCCCGGGTGCAGTTCGATCGTGCGTTTGACGACCTGCTCACCGAGCATCGCGGCAAGTCGGAGGATGTCTCTTCCTGCTTCGGTGAGGATCGCGGCACGCTCATTCTCGAACGATCCGAGCCCGGCGGCCCACATGGCTTCGACCTCGGCAAGGCGTGCGGAGTGCTCGGCGAGCGCCTGCGCCCGGCCCTCTTCCATCCCTTGCTTGAGCCCCTCTTCGAGACCTTTGGCAAGCCCCGCCTCGAAGCCCTGTCGTTCTGCGCCTTCGAGCAGCCTCACGCGTTCACGACGGGCTTCTTCGATGATATCGTCGGCCTGTTCTCTGGCGTGAGAGCGCATCCGCTCGCCCTGACGGGCGAGGTCGCCAAGGTCGAGGACGATGGCGTCCCGGGCGATCCTGGTCTGCGAAGACTGTCTGATGACTGCCACGATGCTGCTCCCAATCATCCGGGCGGGCCGCGAAGGACGACAACCGATCACACAAGCAGTTCGGAATCCCCGCCGCGGCCCTCAACAACCACCTCGCCCGCGTCTTCGAGCCTGCGGACGATATCGACGATGCGCTGCTGCGCGGCCTCGACATCGCTGACGCGCACGGGGCCCATGTACTCCATGTCTTCTTTGATGAGCGAGGCCGCGCGCTCGGACATGTTGCGGAATATCTTGGACTTGAGTTCTTCCGAGGCGGTCTTGAGTGAGAGCGCCAGTTCGCCGTTCTCGACTTCTTTGAGCACCGCCTGAATTCCCTTGTCGTTGACCTTGAGGATGTCTTCGAAGACGAACATGAGTCGGCGGATCTGCTCGACCAGGTCGGGGTCCTCGGTTTCCAGGCCTTCCATGATCTGCTTTTCGGTGGAACGGTCGGCGAGGTTGAGGATCTCGGCGACGGTGTCGACGCCGCCGGCCTTTTCCATCGACTGCACGAGCATGCTGGAGAGCCGGCTCTCGAGGCCTTTCTCCACTTCCCGGATGACCTCGGGGTTGGTCTGCTCCATGTTCGCAACGCGTTTGATCACCTCGATCTGCTTCTGCATCGGCAGGCCGGAGAGGATCTCGCTGGCCTTGTGGTGCGGCAGATGGCACACGATCAGCGCGATCGTCTGAGGGTGTTCGTCCTGGATGAACGTCAGCAGGTTTTCGCTCTCGGCACGCTGCAGGAACGCGAACGGGGTCTTCTGCACCTGTGTCTGGATCTGCCCGAGCATGCGCTCGGCGGCCTTTGGATCCAGCGAGTTTTTCAGGATCATCTTGGCGTAGTCGAGCCCGCCCTCGTGGGTGAACTCGTTGGCCAGTGTCGTGGCGTAGAACTCTTCTACAACCTGCGTCTGCAGCGGCGTGGGGACCTGGCCGAGCCCGGCCAACTCGCGGGTCACCTCTTCGACAGCGCGCGGCGGCAGGTGCTTGAGCACCGCGGCGGCGTGGTCTGGGCCTACCGCGAGCAGGAGAATGGCGGCCTTCGAAAGGCTGTCGAGGTCTTCTGCCTTCTCGGGCAGTTTCTCGTTCGGGCGGCGAGGCATGGTTCGTGCTCCACGGCGTGGCGTTGATTCGCCCGCTCACTCTTCAACGTTGATCCATCGGTTGACCAGTTTGGCCGCGAGGTCGGGCTTCTGGCTGACCATATCGCCGAGTTGCTGGAGCATCTTCTGCGCCTGCGCCTGCTCCTCGTTCACTTCGATGCCGGCCATGGCGGTTTCGCCCTCGTCCGCCTCGCCGACGACGTCGCTGTCGGTCTCGAGCGAGGGGGGCAGGCCGACGAGTTCTTCGGCGGTGGGCATGTGGTCGCGTCTGCCCGCACGCCTGACCATCATCAGCATCATGCCCAGCGAGGCGACAGAAAGCAGCACGAGCATGCCGGTTTCGACCAGGCCGCCGACAGAACCGCCCGAGGTGAGCGCGGCGAGGCCGCTCATCATGCCCGCCTGCTGCGGCGCCGGGCCGGAGATCACGAGATCGACCGGGATCATGGAGACCGAGATCGCCTCCTGAATCATGCGCCGCACATCGTCGGGCGACAGGCCCGTGTTGGCCTGCGCGATCATGGCACGCACGTGCGGCGACAGGCTCTCGACGACATCACGCCTGATGTCAGCGAACTTCGCGGTGACCTCGGCGTCGGCCGGTTGTGCCGCGGCATCGCCCCCGCGGCGGGCGATCTCGGCAACAAACCCGCGGGGGATGTTGACCGAAACGGCGACCATGGTGGCGTGCCCCCGCGGATCGACGATGGTTTCGGTCTTGCTGCCGACGTGGTTCTCGTAATCAGTCGAGACCTCGCTGGTTTCCGAGCGAGAACCCGCGCCGCCGGCGTAGTTGATGTCGGCCGTCTGGTTTGCACCAAAGCCCGGCTCGGCGCCGCGGGTTGCCTCCGACGTGGAGTTCGTGGTTTCGCTCTCACGCCGCCGCAGTGTGACCGTTCCCTGCTTCTCGGGCAGGTGCGTGCGCACCTGGGCCGTGGAGCGAGAGACATCGACGTGCGCCGTGACGGCGACAACGACACCCGGGATGTAGGAGAGCAGGTCGAGCACTTTCTCACGGGTCTGTGCTTCAACGCGTGCCGCGTGCTCGAGGTATGTTGTCGGAACGATCTCGTCCTCGTTGGTGGCCTTTCGCTGACGGCCGCTGCTGGCGTCGATCACCCGCACCCGGTCGACCGTGAGTCCAGACTTGCTGCCCGCGATGAAGTGGGCGATGGCATCAACCGTGGACTGGGGCAGGTTTCTGCCGTCGGCGGTGGTCACCGTGGCGGAGGCGCTGGGCTTGCGCACCGCGCCGCCGAGCCCGAGGGGCTCTGGCGTGTCGATGAAGACCTTCGCGGTTTTCACACCCTTGAAGTCGGCGATGCGCATGGCCAGTTCGTTCTGCAGCGCGCTGTTGTACAGCTGCTCGTTCTGCTGGCGCGAGTTTGTCCAACTGGGGTTGCGCAGGATGTTCTCAAAGAGCAGTGCTTTGTCGTTGGGCAGTTTGCCGGCCTCGGCCAGCCGCGACCGCGCACGGTTCGCGTCCACGGCCGCCACGAGCACCTTTCCCCCTCGAGAATCAACGTTGATGCCGATGTCGCTGAGGAACGCCGCGGCGTGCTCCTGGTCTGTGGCCGGAGCGCCAGGCAGCACCTCAACCATCGCGGGCTTGCCGGTGTACTGCGCGACGAGGAAGAGCGTCATGGCCAGGATGACCACCACGCAGCCGATGAGCAGCTTGTGCGCCGACGTGAGCGCCCCCAGGTGACGCCGGATGTGGTCGATCTGTCGCGTGACTGAAGACATCTGAGGCGGCCTCCTTGCCGCGGCGGTGAGCGTGAGTGCCACGCCCGGTGCGCGGTCCCCGCGCGACGCCGACTGATGATTCGGATGGAATCTCATGATGCCTTGAAGCGTCGTGCAGCGTCCGAGAACGGCGCGCGGCCAACGCCATCCCCTTCTCGCGGGAGGCTGAGGGCAGGAGGGCTCGGTCTGTCGAACCCGCCGCGCGTTGCGTCACGGGGGCGAAGCTGTGTCACGCACCTGCCGGTGCGTGTCGCCATGCGCTCCCGCAAGCGACGTGCCGCGGCTCACACTTTTTCAACAGGGGAGACCGGAGGCGGGGCTGCCCCCGGTGGTCGCGGCATATTTCGCAGCGCATTCATCCGACACTCGGCTCGCGAACTGATAGACGTTCATCTGCCTGATCGGGGGAGAATAGATGTGCAGGGTGATGAGGTCTTGCCCCGGGGCCTGCATGTTGGTGACCTGATGGATGTCGGCGTCGTTGGCCGCGCAGATGTAGCCGGGGGTCATCTCGACCACCTGCGCCGGACAGATGAGGCCGCTGGGGGTGTGCCTGAAGCGGATCTCGGTGCCCACACCCTCGATGACCTTGAAAGCGCAGCTCACGCCCTCGTGGTCGTGGATCGGGGTGTAGTCTCCGCTGCGCCAGCAGAGGGCGAGCAGTTCGTACCACGGGGAAGCGCTGATGGTGTTGCGCTTGTACCCCTTCTGGCCGAAGTTGCAGCACGGGGCGATATCGCAACGCGTGATGTCAACCTGAGCCAGGAGCGACGACAGC
The DNA here is from genome assembly GCA_019636615.1 of Phycisphaeraceae bacterium. Taxonomy (GTDB): domain Bacteria; phylum Planctomycetota; class Phycisphaerae; order Phycisphaerales; family UBA1924; genus UBA2402. The sequence goes on from JAHBXF010000002.1 coordinate 1,064,692, forward strand.
ACGGCGAGGTCCGCCCTTTGCCGCAGGCCTGAGAGGTATTTCACGATCGATTCAAGTTTCGGGTATGGACACGGACACGCGCCGGAACCCGGTTCGCTCACAGATTCCGTCGGTGTTCCGGCAGGCATCGAACCCTCCAGCCTTCTGTGCAGCAGCGGCCCGGTCACCCGGCACCGGGGTCACAAGCGAGTCGTCGCACGTTCAGAATACACGAAAAACGCTTCCCGGGCAAGTGAATTTTGCCCCGATCCGGCCCGGCTGGCCTCCCGCTACGGAACGCGGTCACCCGGTCACGTCGATCATCCGGCCGGCGATCACACCGGTCGCCGCGGCATTCTTCGCCGCTGGATTGACGTACATGGGGATGGCATCACCAGTCGCACCCGGTGGCGGCGAGACCTGTTGACCTGGCGAGACCCTTCCCGCCACGAGCGACGCCGCGCCGCTGAGTGTCAGGCTGTCTCGCACGTTACCAACTTCAACCGCGGGCGTTGCGACAGGGTTCGTGGCATCGCCTTGAAGCCGAGGGGGTGCGCCGTATGCACGAGCCAGCCGTACCTGCACACCTTGGTTGAAAGGAAGTGGACCATCCATACCAGAGCGTACCCGGAGAGTTGGCGGGCATCAATCGCCTGAAAAGGTGTGAACCGCACGCGCCAAGACCCCTGAGGAATCGGCCAAGGGCGAAGATTGAGGCCATGTTGTGGGTATTGTGCCTGGCGTGCCCAGACCCTGTCGGGCTGCCGGATGATCTCGGCGGCAAGGGGACGCTGTGCACGCGCCTCGCGTGAGGCTGCGAGGCAGAGAAAACACGGGTGATAGGAGTCGAACCTATAACCTCCTGATCCGTAGTCAGGTGCTCTATCCAATTGAGCTACACCCGCACAATCCGACGGGTTTGATCCCGGCAGACGTGTAGCCCAAACTTTAGCGGGCCTCCCGCCCAGCGGCAACTGGCGGGGCGCAACCTTGCAGCAAGAGGCGCAAATGGCCGCTTGATACCGTCCTTTCCCCACCCCGGTCGCCCGCCCGCCCCCACCCGTTCCCGGAATTCCTCGCCCAACCTTCGCGAGCCTCGCGCCCCAGTGCCTGGCGAGCACCCAACACCCAAATGTCCATCACCAGCGATCACGCCAGGCCCCAGCCGGCGTCATGGCACCTTCTTCACACAAGAGGGAGGCCACTTTCAGGCCGAAAGCGAGGTGCCGCCCACTATTGTTTGATTTTTGTTTGGTATACCGAGAGAGAATGCGCGGCTCATTCGCCGAGTGGCTTGATTGTGGGTGAGGATGCGGGCATAATTGAGGCCCTATCGGGAGCGGTTGGCGGGCTGTCTGCCGCCGCGGTTTCTTGTGGTTTGAAGGATCGAAGGCACATGGCACACTCTCGTACAGCCCGCAAGCGAGTCCGTCAGAACGTCGCGGCGCGTGCGCTCAACCGTTGGCGGCTGAGCACCATGCGTACGGCGATCAAGGAGTTCAACGAACTCTTGATGCACGGCACCGTTGATCAGGCTTCCGAGCAGTTCCGCAAGTGTGTGCGCGTCATCGACCGCACCGCCCAGAAGGGTGTGATCCACAAGAACCAGGCCGCGCGTCGCAAGAGCCGCATGAGCGCACGCCTGAAGGCGAAGAAGACAGCCTCTGCCGCCTGAATCCGGCGGTGCCAGGGGCAACCCACACCACAACAGCATACCTCAGGCCCGGGCAGCATCAACGCACCCGGGCCTTGTTGTTTCCGCCTTGCGAGCCTGCGTTCCCTGAGAACGACACGCCAAAGATAGTGGGCCCAGTTGGCACTCGCCCCCCACCACTGCATCAGCCAGTTTCACTCGCCCTTCGCCGGCCCGCCCACGCAGAATCTGCTTCCACAAGCCCCCACCACGGATGCCCGCTCAGCAGCGAAACCCCGTCCGCCAACCTTCGGGCTATCTCACGCTCTCGACCCGGCCGCTGCACGTGCTCGTTTTTCTCATCCCTTTCATGGTGCTCTATGAAGTGGGATCGATCTACTACCTCCAGCAACCATCCCGTGGCGTCGTGGAGACCATCGGCGCCCGATCGTTTCTCGCCGGCTTTTTCGATGCATTCGGCGCGGCGAGCCTGCACATCCCCCCCATCGTGCTCTGCGTGGTGCTGCTGATCTGGCACCTGCTCGAGAAAGACCCCTGGCGCGTGCGGGGCTGGGTCATCATCGGGATGACTGCCGAATCGCTCCTCTGGACGCTGCCTCTGCTGGTCTTCGGGCTGAGTTTCCCGTTCACGCACGCCGCGGCGGGCGTGAACGATCCTTCCGGCCTCACTGAACTCTCGTGGCAGGCACGATTGACCCTCTCGGCTGGGGCGGGCGTGTACGAGGAACTGCTCTTCCGCCTGGTGCTGATCAGCGCGGTGCACTTTGTGATCGTTGACCTCATGCAGGGCACCGATCGCGTCGGCAAAACCATCGCGGTGGTTGTGTCGGCCGTGTGCTTCGCTCTGTACCACAACGTGGTGCAGCCGGGGGGCGGGATCGACCTTCAGTTGGTGATCTACTACGCCATCGCGGGCTTCTACTTCGCGGGGTTGTTCATTTTCCGCGGGTTCGGCATGTGTGTCGCAGCGCACGCGCTCTTTGACGCCATTGTTCTCGTGGTGATTCCATCGAGATAAATCGGCGGCAGCGGTTCAGCGCGCCCCCGCCTTATACGACTCCTCGTGCCGCACGATGCCGGCCAGACCAACCGCAGCAATGCTGACCGCGCGGCACACCTCCCGGAGGCCCCGCACCAATCACGCACAAGCCCCCGGCTGGTGCCGAGGGCTTGTGGATCGGCGCATGGGGTTTTCTGGCCCGCTTCGTGCTCGTGATCAGCAGCGGCCCTCGCTCCACGCGAGGAAGAAGACTTCAACGTCGGCACCATCGACGCCGCCGTCCTGATTGACATCCGCCGCGGCCTCGCCCAGTTCCCAGTCAAGGAAGAATGCCTCGAAGTCCGCACCGTCGATGCCGCCATCGCTGTTGTAGTCGGCCATGCACTCGCGCGGCCCGTCCGGATCGATGATCCCCGTACCCGACGTGCCCTCGGCACGGATGATCCAGTTCCCTACGAAACTCGGCCCGCCACTCCTGGTGAGGAAGTTGTTCCCCAGATTGATGAGGTCCAGAGGTGCCAGCCCCGTCATGTCGCCCGGCAACGCGCCAATCGCCCAGGAGCGTCCGATCGGGGTGCCGTGGAGGAGATAGGCGGATGGCGCGGTTGACCATGTCCCGTTCGTCGAGGTGCCGTTGAAGGGTTGATCGAAGAGATGAACCACGACAAAGAACCCGCCCGAGACTTCGAACTCGGGCAAGGAGACAGTCTGGAGCACCGGGGTGCGCCAACCCTCCGACGTCCGGCCGGGCTGAATCACCGAGGCTTGCCTTCCGACGAGTTGCGCATTCGCAGGGTTCCCGTCATCGTCGGGGTCGTTGTAGACGAGCACTTCGAACGCTCGCCCATCCTGACCATACCCAACAGTCGCTGTGACCGTGTGAAGGCGCACGGTCGCGCCGTCGGGCGTGAAGAAATAGTTTCCGAAAGCCGCGGCCCTTGATGCTCGGGTGTACTCGATCTCGATCATGCCGTTGTCAAGCCGGAAGGCGTGCTCTTCATCGGTGGCGATCGCGACGCTCGCCGAGACCATGACACCCGCCGCCGCGAGGGAAAGCCCACGGATCATCGATCGTGTAGTGTGCCCTGTTCGCATGTGCCTGCTCCTTTCAAGTGCCGAACCCTGTGTGCATGCGTTCCGGCCGAGGGCACCAGCCCTGGCCCCGTTTCAACGATTCAACCAGTGCGCCATGAGCTGCCTCATGGGAGGAACCACGTGACGAGTGCCACTCGCCGGCAGTCGCGCTCGACCCGGGAGACTTGTGCCAGAGGGGCACAGGCCCGAAAACGCCAGTCCAAGGGCTATCGCACGCTGTTGGCGGGCGGATTCGTACCCACGCGAATTTTCAAAGCCTGCACGCGGTCACTCATTTCATGATTGCTTTTTGCCGCCACAACCATGGCCAAGTTGAGAGCAGGCACAGGCCGACCTGGGACATGCCAGCCCCTGCCAGTAGAAACCCCCAGACCGCCAAGCCCGCAGTTCTCTACCACCATGCGCTGAACGCCGGCTCACACGCATGCCAGACTCCTCGCCGGTTGCCACCCCCACAGCCCACCATGCAGCCTGAGCAGGCTGCATCACCGGGCAGCTTGAGCCAGAGGACTCCTGATCGCATTCTGTTCGCATCATGATGTTTACACAACACGAACTGATCGCCACCTCGCGGCGCGGCCATCTCATGCGTGATTCAACGCGCGTGGGCAAGCCAATCCGGCTACCCTCTCAGCAGATGTCGGAACTCTCCGGCTGTGACGGACTTTGTGTGCCTGGCGCCCCGATGTGTGGCGTACGGACGCGAGGCGAGCACGGGAAGGATGGGCACCATGGGCCTTGAGTTCGCGCTTGACGCACTCTACGAGACGGGTTGGACATCCTCTATCTGTGACACCATCGAGCACCACGTGGACGGGCGTTCATACCCGTCCATCGCGTCGATCTCACAGGTCTTCGTTGAACACGGCTATGAGTTGAGCCTGAAGCACATTCAACTCTTCGATTGCTGCCGCGCAGAATGGCGAGACTCCGCAGGGCAGGCGTGCGGGGCCGTTGTAGGCCAATCCGCGGCCGAGGCCGCGGTCTTCGCGCTCGCGCAACTCCGCCGCCAGTTAGAACCAGCAAAGGCCTGATTCACTCCTACCCCCTTCTCGGTGAAAAAGCCGGTCATCCCCGGCCGCGCTGCACCACGATGCAGGCTGACTCCATCGCGCGCCCCGTTTGGGCACGCGAAACTTTGTTCGTCCTGTGCCCGCGAGGCGTGCAACCTGAGAACGCGCGGGTGGCGTCGCGCGATCATGTGACCTTGCCGCGATCATGATGCGTACTGCCGCGCAGGCGACAGGCATGATCGACTATCGTGGCGGATGTGGTTCGCCCGGTACCGCGACCGGGATCAACCGCCACTACCACCTGCTTCTGCCCATCCCCGGCATCGCCGCCGACGGAGGCCCCGGTGCTGCCTGAACTGGTTGACGCCCCCAACTTGAGCGCTACCCTCTCTGTCCAGTCTGGCCCCATCGTCTAGCCTGGTCTAGGACACCAGGTTCTCATCCTGGTAACAGGGGTTCGAATCCCCTTGGGGTCATTTGCTGCCTTTGAAGCCGTGTCGCGCCTGGTCGCGTCGGCTTGCGCTCACCCAGCAAACCCAGTCTTGTTTCGTGTTCTGCCCGTACCATCGCGGCCCGACGCGGTCGCGTGATACGCCGCTTTCGAGTCTAGCGGCAATCGCCCTTTACCGACAGTCATACGGATCCGCGAACATACTCGGACGCGGCACAAACTCTAAACCACCTCATGTGCAGCGGTTGCGAGCGTGGACAGCACTCAATTTCGAGAGAAGATCAGTACAACGATCGATCCCCGCGGGACAGTTTCCTTTAACTCCCGGTGTCGGGGCGTGGCGGCGAACCATGGAGTCAGCAATCTGATCAGCGATGATGACGACCATCCTGTCGTGCATGCCAGCCGACCGTTGTCATTGAGGCCCGGCCGCAGATTCAGACATAGCCTTGCAGGACGGGTGCCTTAAAGATTTCTGCATACACCGAGGCGAGTCGCAGCAAGCCTTCATCACAGAACGATTGGTTATCCCGCGAGGGTGCGGACTGGCTGCGTGGGATTCACGGTGGCCCAGAGTGCGCTCATCCGCACATACCGACCACGTCCATCTCGTTGTGGAGTCTGCCGAGTTCAGGAAGTGCCGCGCTCACGGCGTTCACGAAGGACTGATCGTGCAGTGTTTCATAGGTCACGCCCTTGTATCGCAGCTCCACGCGTGCATCATCGAGAACGTCTCTGGCGCTGCCGGCGAGTTTCCTGAGTTCCCGCATGAGCCGCTGCGAGGGCGACTCAAAGAGGAGAGTCCATCGCGCCGGGGGAGAGCGTTCAACCCCGGGCAGAAGCACCGCGTGGAGCGCGTGCACACGAGCATCGATCAGCGCCTGAATCTCGTGTTCTCGTCTTTTCTTCGCCCGCTCGATCATCCGCCTGAGCACCCGTATCGCGCGCTCGAAAGCCGCGGTGTTGTGGGATGGCAGCACATGCCCGTAACCCGAGATCGCGACCAGGTGCTTCTCGACGATGAACTGCTTGATGCGGTAGATATGGTCGCCCCACACGCTGTCTTCATCGTCGCCGATGAGTCTGAACTTGCTCTGCAACAACCGGCGGGTTGATTCATCAGCGGGGCTGACCAGATCCGAGGGGATGGTGATCATCTTCCGGTGCAGCATGCAGCCCAGCAACCGCAACTCGACAAACTGCAGCCTGGCGTTGAAGACACGCAGGTGCCGGCTGAGATCAACCCGCCTCGGGGGCGTCTTTTTCAGGTCTTCCGACACGGCGTTCATCACGGCCTTGTCGGCCTTGTCCAGACCGATCACCCGCTCTTTCACACCCTCGGGCCCACAGCCGACCTCACGCCGAAGTTGTTCAGGCGGCGGCCCGACGCGGATGGCGTTGGGTGTCAGTTTTTTTCCCTCCCGTGCCGGCGGCTCCACGCTCAGCGCTGTGGGCGAATAAATCAGCGTCTGATCATCGCTGATCAGCACGCCGATGCGCAGCCCCTCGTGGCGAGTGAGCGTGGTGCCCAGGTTCGCCGCGGCCTTTTCGAGGAGTTCCACGGCCTGATACTCGCCCAGCCCCAACCTGCACACCTCGCCGCTGACATCGAGCGTGACGGTGACCGCCTCGGGCCCGAGCCTTCTCCACGAATCCACCAGCGCCAAAGCCACCCGTAGCGATGTTCCCGGCGCGATCAAGATCACGCGCCGCTGCGCCGCCAGGATCATCGCTTCCAGCGTGTCGTCGTTGGCCACGGTCATCGCTCGCTCAACCACGATGCGCCTCCTCTCGCTGTGAGTACGGCAGGGTGCCGATGTCGTACGTCTTTGATTCCTTGTCCGCGGCCATGCGCATATAGGTCGCGGTGGTCAACCAACTCGCGTGCCCCGCCAGTTCCTGCACTTCTTTCGCTTCTTTGCCGGCGCGGATCAGGCTGAGCACGTACGCACGCCGCAGGTCTCGCTGCGTGAGCGCGGCCAGCCCCGCCCGGGCACACACCCGCCCGACGATGTCGTACACCGCCTGATCGGTGAGGCGTCGGAACCGCACGATGCCGCCGCGATCTATCGGGAGCAGCAGCGGACCGGGCACTGGTGTGCGCGCCTCACACCAGTCTGCCACCGCGAGGCGTGCCGGCGGGGGCAAGATGACAAACCTGTTGAACTCCGGCCCATGGCCACGGATGTGCAAGACTCCGCTCGCGGGGTCGTAGTCGGTCATGTCGAGTGCGCATACTTCAGACCTGCGCAGCCCGCTGCTGAGGAAGATCGCCAGCAGGGCCGCGTCCCGACGACCCGCCGCGCCGGGCTCTTTCGTGCAGGCGCTGAAGAGGGCGGCGACCGCGGCGTCATCCACGTCGCAGCGGGTGTTGACCGGCGCTGGCTTGATCATCTCCAGACTGGCCGCCGACTGAAACTGCCCCTCACTCAACAGCCCCATGCGCCGTGCCTGCCGCAGCACGCCGCGCAGCGCAGAGAGCATCTTGTTCGCCGTGGCGGGGGCGAATCGCTCGCCGAGGTCTGCGCGGAGGGCTGTGGTGTCGGCCCGCGTCAGTGCTTCCCAGCGAACTTTGACAGGATCTGCACCCCGGCCCGCCAGCATCGCCGCGATGGAAACCAACGACTGCTGCATGGTGCGGCGCGACCCGGCGCCGACACCCGCCAGGTACGCCGCGGCGGGCGATTGCCCCACCGCCCGGTCGGGATCGAGCCACGATGACGAGGCCATCATCGCAGCCCGTCCAGCCGCATTGTCAGTCTCTGACGGTGCCATGCTCAGGCTCCCTGCGGTTCCATCATGCCCGGGGCGATCGCTCGCCGTTCGCCATCATCAAAGAGCAGTTCACGCTCGGGCCAGCGCATCGCGGCGAGCCGGCCGACGAACGGCCCTTGGCGGTTGCCGGATCGCCGCTCCGCTGCGCGAGAACCAACCGAGTAATCGATGCACATGGCGTTGCCGCCGGCGAGCAACTCATGCGGCTCGAGCCCTTCGAAGAGATGCTCCTGCCATTCGTTCGCCGGAGGGACAACCCGCCAGTAGTGCCCGAAGACCACCATCGGGCCCTGATACTCCTCCCACCACTTCACCCTTGCTTCGCCCCGCATTTTGCCGGCGATGAACTTCATCGGTTCTCGCCACACCTCAAGCCCGGAGGTGACGAGTTTCACCGGGTTGTCGTTCTGCCTTGCAATCTTGGCGCTGGGGCTCTTGGGGTCGTGCTTGTACTTTGCGTCGATCATGCTTTTCACAGATCGGTACGAACTGAGGGCATCGCTCCCGACCGCCCCGGCCGCGGCAAGCGCGTGCTCATTCCAGCATGCGTGCACGGCCCGGAGATCATGGCGACTGGCGGCCAGGGGCAGCGAGCCAAGGAATCTCTGAACCTCGTCCCGCTCCCGCTGGCTGGCAACAGGTCGCTCGTCGCCTTGAACGGGTCTGTGGCCAAAGAGCCAGGCATTCTCTCGGCGAAGGCTGCCCGAGGCGGCGTTGAAGTCGTGGTTGCCCATCACGCAGATCGCTCGCCCGGCACTGATGAAGTCTGCCACGCGACGAACAACCGCCAGACTGTCGGGCCCGCGATCGATCAGATCCCCCAGCAAGACCAGAAAGCGCCCGGCAGGGTGCCTGCCCGCGGAGTCGTAGCCCAGCCGTTCGAGCAGACTCTCGAACGCCTCAATCTCCCCGTGAACGTCTCCGATGAGATCCAAGGGACCGTCCGGTAACTCTGCCACAGGCTTCCACCCCGCATGCTCAACCCCATTCACTGCGTCCATAAGGCACTCCTTTCTCGACCGCGGATGGTACACACAGGCATGATACATTTACATTCTCATAAGTCAAGCGGCAGGGCTCGCGTCCCGCAGAAAAAAAAACGCACCCCCAGACGGGGGTGCGACGTGCTCTTGGCCGACAGACTGAACCCTCACTTCACGCGCTTGAACTCCATCGACATGAACTGGTCCCAAGAGCCGCTATCACTCTTCATCAGCGCACGGAAGATGCGCCGGGAGTCGTCGGCGAACTCAGTGACGTCGCGGAAGGTGCGGAGGACCTCCGGCTCGTGGGGCATGTGTCCTTGCGTTTCGAGTGTCAGAACCCGCTTTGCCTCGTCGAGCCAGCCGCGGTAGACCCAGAGGTGATCCGAGGGCGTGCCGATCCAAGAGCCCACGTACCGGTTTTCCTTCGCGTTGAAGCCCACCGTGAGGATCGACCGAGCCTCTCCGCCGCCGGGCATTTCTCCCACACTCTCACCGATCACCCACAGGTCGCCGAAGGCCCTGACGGTCTCAACGCCCTTGAACTTGGCCGAGTCTTGCCCCGGGCCCATGGAGCATTCGCCCTCATAGGACCATTCGCCCAGAAACCGTCTGAGCCATCTGTGTTCATCGCGAACTTCAGCCATGCACGACATTTTCAGACTCCTTTGAAAACCCCACCCTTGCAGACACTTGGCGGCCCTTGCACCCCATCAAGAAGGGCCTGGAAATCGGGAATGCCACCGGAACGGCCGCGGGTGGCCCCTGGCGCTGGCCCCGGGTACCCCCGAAGAGCGAACTGTCGGCAGAATATATTCCATTAAAGGAATGTGTCAACCCTTCGGCCAGGGAAATCTTTGGCTTGCCCTTTCGATGCTCAAGATCTCAAGAAAGCATCCCGACTGTCTGCAACAGGAATGCGATGATGAACGGAAGGCTGGGGCCGGGCCTTCAGAGGGAGTTACTCAAGGTCAACAGCCCGTAAACCGAGAGGAGCAAGCAAACCACCCCCATCGCGGCAAGCGACCACGAGAACTGTCGGCGGCCCCAAACCACTTTCCACGGCTTCTTCCACTCGTTGCCGCATTCGGGGCAGATCGAAGCCGCGCGACGCCAACTGCCTACCGCGTATCCGCACTTCGCGCACGACAGGCCGTACCCCTGCCGGGTGGAGAAGGCGGAGATGAAAAGCACCAATCCCGGTACACACGCCTGCATGAGGATGAAAGCCGCCATTGGTTTGGCTTCAACCCGCGTGACCACCACCAGCGTGACGGCGATGACAAGGAGCAGTGAGTACAAACTCCAACTGGAAAACTTCTTCTTGAGTATGATCGATCTACGCCGAGTCTTGCGGTCTTTTTCGCGCCACCGAGCGTCTCGCCGCATCCTCACTTCGCAGAAGAACCGCATCACCATCGGCAAGAAAGCTGCGAGCACAACTACGATCAAGAGGTCTAAGGCACGCTGCCACGTGAGCACGTGAACTGCAAAGCACGCCTGCAGCACCTCGACTGTTGAAAATCCGGACTTTCTCGCGCCCACGATCATGATCGCGATGGCAACTCCAATACGGCAGAGTGCGATCACAACCAGCATGATGGGCACGCTGTAGATGCCGATAGACCACCGCACACGGGCGCAGACTTCTGAGAAATTCGAGACTGGTGGCCTCATGGCTTCTCCAGTCGCTGCGGGCGCAGTCGCACCCCGGAGGCCTCGAGCGAATGACGAACCGCTGCGGCGATGTTCACGGCGCCGGGAGTATCGGCGTGAAGGCAGAGCGTCTGGATGACGAGCCGCACCACCGATCCGCCGTACGTCGCAACTTCATCCCGCGTGACAAGCCGGACGGCCTGCGCCGCGGCCTCGTGCGGATGGGTGAGCAGCGCCCCGATGAGCGTGCGTGAACGCAAGCCGCCGTCCGCCTCGTATCGACGGTCGGCGAACCCTTCGGCCAAGGTTGTCGCGCCCCATCCCCCCCACCACGCCAGCGCACGAGAACCAGCGGCGCCGACCAGTGCCGCGCCGGGACATGCCAGAGACGCTGATTCGTACACAGCTCTTGCCACCTGCTCATCGTGTGACGAATCGTGGTAGAGCGCGCCGTGCGGCTTGACGTGAACCAGACGCGCATTCAGCCGCCCGCAGACCCGTGCGAGCGCCCCGATCTGTTCGGCGAGCGAGGCCTTCAACTCGCCCGGCGGCATCAGTATGCGGCGTCTGCCGAACCCGGGACGGTCTGGGTATGAGGGGTGAGCGCCGATCGAACACCCGCACGCGATTGCGCTGCGGACAGCCTCGTGCATCGTTTCATCGTCGCCGGCGTGTCCGCCGCAGGCGATATTGACCGAGGTCACCACCTGCATCAGCGCGAACTCTACCCGCCGCGCTTCGGTATCGCCGGCCTCGCCGACATCCGCGTTCAGATCGACCTGCGGATCCGGGGTGGGTTCACGCGTCATCAGAGCCTTCCCCCCGTTGGTGCCGGCAACAGTTCATCAAACTGCGCTTCCTGGTTCGCCCACGCTTCCCGCGCGGCTTGGCGTGTCGACAGTTCAAAGCGAACCGGCGTGCGTGGCAGGATCGCACCGACGATGGGCATATCCGCCGCGATGACGCACGCGGCGACCGGATAACCGCCTGTCGTAGGACGATCAACGCCAAGAATGATCGGCGCACCTCCATCGGGCACCTGCACCGAGCCAGGCGCGACACCCTCGGAAGGCAACTGTCCACCGTCGCACGCATCCGAAACACACGGGCCAAGCAGCCGAACGCCGCGCCTGTCGGACTGGTCTGCGACGGTGTATTCACACTCCATCATCGTGCGCAGCGCCGCCGACGAGAAGGCGTCCGCGTTGAGCCCGGGCACCACGCGAAGGTGTCGGCGGGCCAGCACATGCGCTGCCCATGCACCCGCCGCGGCGGCGCGTTCGTCTTGGCAGGTGGGCCCGGCGGCACGCCCGACAGGGATCACATCGCCGGGTTGCAAGGCTCTGCCGGCGAGCCCACCAAGGCCGGCGCTGGCGAGCGTCGATCGACTCGCGAGAACCACGTTGACCGAGATGCCGCCAGAAACACAGAGATAACCTCGCGCGGCCCCCAGCACGCGCTTGACCACGAGGCGGTCGTTGGCGGCAACCCGGACTGCGCGGTGCGATACGACTTCGACGCGTTCACCGGCACGCTCAAGAGAGACTTCCGCGCCCTGGCCGCCGGTGATGGCGATGAACGATTCGTGCTCGAAGCGGAGCACCGGGCCTGTGAGTGTGAACTCGAGCCCCGCGGCGTTGTCGGCGTTGCCCACGATGCGATTGCCCAGACGCAGCGAGAGCGGGTCTGCCGCGCCCGACGGTGGAACGCCGATGGCGGCGTACCCCGCACGCCCGAGGTCTTGCACCGTGGTGTGCATGCCGGCGGAGATGACGTGCACGTTGGCCACTCAGCCCGCCCCCTGCTGTCGAAGTCGATCAAACTCGTCGGGGCATACCGCCCGGAATCGCACACGGTCTCCTGCTTTCAGGAGCGCGGGCTCTTGACGGGAAGCATCGAACATCCGCAGGGGTGTCGCGCCGATCAGTCGCCAGCCGCCGGGCATCTGTGCGGGGTAGATCCCGGTGCGTTCACCCGCGATTGCCACGCTGCCCGCCGGCACGCGCGTGCGCGGGGTGGCGAGGCGGGGGGTGTGCAGCGGCGGCGGCAGTCCGTCCATGTATGCAAACCCGGGCGCAAAGCCCAGGAAGCGCACGGTGTAGCAGGCGCCGGCGTGCGCCGCGGCGAAGGCCGACATGCTCATGCCCGCCGCTGCCGCGACCTGGGCGAGGTCGGGCGCGAAATCGGCGTGGTAACACACCGGTATCTCGACTGTTCTCCCTTGCTGGGCCGAGACAGGTTCGGCATCGCGAGCGAGTGTCAGGGCCTGCTGGGCGGCTTCTTCGATGTCGGCAAAGCCGGGGCTAAAGAGAACCTGCACCGAAGTGGACCCGGGAACGACATCCGCAACGCCGCGCAACCCGGCCGCGATGCGGGCCGCGGCGGATGGAACGCACCCTTCTCTCCCCGGTGGAAAGACGACATGGAGCGAGCACTCGCTCGACCAGACCATCTGCGGCGGGGTGAAGTTGCGCGGAGCCACGGGGGCCTCAGGGCGCCGACCCTGATTCTGACTGAGGCTTGGGGTCGGCACTTTCGGCCTTGGCATCGGCGGGGCTTGGCTTGGTCGCTTCACCTTTGCCGACCGTACGCAGGAGGAAGTCTTCGTACTTGCGGTATCGGCCGATGGTTTTCACGTCTCCGCCGAGGCCGTGGCCGCCGGTGGGATCGATGAAGAGTTCGACATTGACCTCTTTGTTGGCTTTGAGCAGTTCGCGGTATACACGAACGGTGTCCTGGTAAAGCACGTTGGAATCTTCGACACCGTGCACGAGGAGCAGTTTGCCCTTGAGGTTTTTGGCAAGGGGCAGGAGCGAGTACTTTTCAAGATCGGTCTTGCCGGGCAGGTTGCTGCCGATCGTGCCTGTTGAATACCACGAGTTGTAGTTGTGCCACTCGGTAGGCCCGGCGCCGGCGATGCCTGCCGCGAAGACATCGGGCTCGGTGTACATCACCATCTGGGTCTGGAACCCGCCGAAAGACCACCCGTGCATGGCCATGCGCTTTTCATCGACGCCGTGGTGCTTGACGAGCCAGCGGGCGCCGTCGACAAGGTCCTCGGTCTGAGGCTTGCCAACCTGCTCAAAGTTCGCTTTCTCGAAGACCGCCCCGTAGCCCGAGGCCCCGCGCGGATCGATCGTGACGGCGACGTAGCCGTGCTGCTGGGCCATGTACCGGGCGAAGAAGTAACTTGGCGCGGCGTAGGAGCCCCGCGTAGCCATCTTGTTGAATGACTGGAGCGGGCCGCCGTAGACATAGATCAGGAGCGGGCGTTTGTCGGCTGGTGTCCAGTCGGCCGGCTTGAACATGTGGCCGTGGATCGTCTGCCCGTGACGGTTCTCGTATGTGAAGTACTCGGGCACGGCCTTGGTGAGTTTGTGGGCTTCTTCCGGGTGAGAGTCTGTGAGCACCGACTGCACGGGCTCGGCGCCCGGCCTCACGAGCACCAGTTCGCCGGGGGCACCAAAGTCAACGTGCATGGCGAGCACCAGCGAGCCATCATCCCGCACCGCCGCCTCGCGGTAGACGCCGGGGGCCGACGTGAGCCTCGAGACTTCAAGGGTTTCCAGGTTGATCTTGACCACCTGCTCCTGGTTGGGGTCTCCCTCTGAACTCGTGGCGAACAGGGTGGTGTTGTCGCGTGTGATGTAGAATGGGAAGAGTTCGAACTGGCCTGAGGTCACCTGGGTCAACTGCTCGTAGCGGGGCTCGAGCATGTGCAACTGACGGAACCCGGAGAGTTCGGTGATGAAGACCATGCGTCGGCTGTCGGGCAGGTACAGCGGTTGCACGAGGCCGGGCGTGTTCGGCCCGCCGTGGTGGAGGAACTGATACACCACGCGGGCGTTCTCGATCTTGAACTCGGGCTCTTCCTCTTTCTTCTCGGCGGATGAGCCGTCGGCCTGCGGGGTTTCTTCCTTCTTCTCGCTGTCGCCGCTCTGCGCGGGCGACTCCTGGGCAGCATCTGACGCGGCGGCGGCACTTTCGGGCTTTTTCGCGGCCTTGAACCCCGCTTCGAGGATCTTCATGTGGCCCGTTTGCTGGTCGAACGCGGCGAAGGCGATGCGTGAAGAATCGGGCGACCACTCGGGGACTCGCATGATGTCGCGGGGGCCGCCGACTCGGCGGGAGAAGACCCGCTCGAGTTTGCCGTCTTCTTTTTCGTGGCCGCGCAGGTCGTAGAGGTAGACGCTGGTGTATGACTCGGGCCACGGGTCGTCGGGCATGTGACGGCTGACATCCTGCGCCCGCGCGAAGCGGTCGCGGTAGTTGACAATGGTCACCTGCCTGGCTCGCGAGGCCGTGGTCTGGCCGCGGTTGGCCAGGAAGACCAGCCGGCGCAGATCCGGGCTGATGCGATAGCCCACCATGCGTTCGCCGTCTTTGAGTTCCGGATCCAGTTGCATGATCTGGTGGTCACCGAAGGAGACCCGCAGCAAGGCGCCGCTGCGGAGGTAGGTGTAGCCCGATCCGTCGGGCAGGTACTGCACATCGGTCTCTCGCTCTCGCGTGCGGGTGAGCCGTGTGAGTTCGCCGCGGTATGGGAGCACGGGGCGGAGTTCCGGCGCTTTGGCTTTCGTCGCGGGCTTGGCGGGTTTGCCCTCTTCGGCGGCGGGCTCGGGCTTGGCGGCCTGGTCGCCAGTGGCGTTGTGTGAACCGTCCTGTGTGTTCTCTTTCTCTGAATCGCCGGCTCCGGAGGAATCTCCATCGCCGGGAGGGGTCTGGCCGTCTTCATTCTCGGCTCTGGCTTTTTCCTCTTCCGCGGCCTGCTGCGCCGCGGCCTCGCCTGGAGTCGGGCGCTTTATCGCCGCCTCCCACGAGGCGGCGTCGATCGCGAGGAGATAGATATCACCTTCCGCGAGCACCAGCATCTCGTGCTTCACCGGGGACCACTCGATCGACGAAACACCGCCGTAGCGAGGCGCCCGCTCTTTCACTGGTTTGCCGTCTTTGTCGTCGTTGATCTCAGCGTCGTCGGCGAGCACCACATCGGCGAGTGTCAATCGCTCGCCGATCGCACCCAGAACCCCCCTGGGCCCGGCCTTCGCCCGATCGTGATCCGGGAGTGCCTTTCGCGCGAGCGAGAGGGAGAGCGTCTGCTCAGGCTCGGTGAGTTTCACTTCGCCCTTGAGTTCGCCCCCGGCCAGGGTGAGCGAAAACTCTCCTTTCACCTTCAGCGAGGCGTCGTCGATCTTGCCGCTGGCGGTGCCGGCGACTTCGTCGATCTGGGCGGATTTGATGGGAAGCCGCACGAGACCGACGCGGATCTCGCCCCCGAACGCGCCGCCGGCGCGCTGGGTGAACTCGACCACGCACGCGCCGGCGGGCACGGCCTGCCCCTCGCCGGAGGCCTGGCCTTCCCACGTTCCGACGATGAGTCCATCAGTCCAACCCAGGGCAGCGTACTGCTCGCGGGCGAGTTGGCTCAGCGTGATGCCCGCCTTTTTCGCTTTCTTTTCGCGGTCTTCGCGGACGGTGCGGGCCTCGGCCTGGAACTCTGCCATGCGCCCGACGCTGGTGATTCGGCGGGTATCACCGGTCAACGTGTCGTGGATGTAGAGGTCGTTACCGTGCCGACGCTCGGCGTATGGCCGATAGAGAAACGCGGCGAACCGGCCGTCGCGGCTGAAGGTCATGGCCCTCGCGCCGGGGCCGAA
This sequence comes from Phycisphaeraceae bacterium, assembly GCA_019636615.1. Taxonomy (GTDB): domain Bacteria; phylum Planctomycetota; class Phycisphaerae; order Phycisphaerales; family UBA1924; genus UBA2402. Next base: position 1,080,955 of record JAHBXF010000002.1, read on the forward strand.
GAAACTCTTCTCGGGGAAGATGCGTTCGAGCGTCAACTTCTCGGGCTTCTCGTCGCGGGTTTGTTTTTCTGTCGCTGCCGGAGGGTTGCTCGCGTTCTGGGGCCGCGGAGCGTCATTGCCAGCCGCGCGGGGGGTCGTGAGGTGTGACGCCTCCCCGATGCTCAGAGCCATCAGGCCCACGGAAAGCAGGCCTGCCATTGCCAGACGAAAACGCCACTCACGCATCGCACGCTCCTTGATCGCGGGCCACCCACGGGCCGGAAGGGCCCTCGGGCCCGGTGACGAGTCACCACCCCCGGGAGGCGATGTTACGCCCCCGGAGAAAGGTCGATGCTGCGAGCACGCAGGACGATCAAACCCGTGCGGCGAGGGGGCTTTGCCTCGTGAAGGCCTGCCTGGCTTGTGCGGGGCAGGAGGAAGCCTCTTGTTCGAGCCGGGCACGCAGAGCCGGGTCGATTCTTCCCAGCAACCCGAGCGCGTCGTAGGTGTTCAAGAGCGAGCACGCCTGCATGCCGCGGTGCGCATCGTCGGCGTTGACGATCGGCCTGCCGAGGATTTCTTCGAGCATCTCCTGGGTGTAGGTGGGCTTGACCGCCGCGGTCGACTGGGTGCCGTACTGGCTCAGGTTCGAGGCGAAAATACCCGCGGCGCTGACCGGCAGAAAGTCTTCGTGCCGTATGCCTTCCCTCGCGACATACCCCAGCCGCACGAGTTCGTGGATGTCGGTCGTGTGCAGATCGTCGGGATTGGCGGCCAACCCCACAGGGGTGGGTTCGTAGACAGCGTAGACAAGATCCGCTTCGAGCAGGCCCGGGAGTGTTCTGGGGAACGCCGCGAAATGAGAGGCGTATTCGGCCTCGTACGCGACAAAGTCGCTCTTGATGAGCGCGGTGCAGTTGCTCTGCTCCGCGCTGGCCAGGCACCTGTCGTAGAGCGCGCGTCCGCCGGGGGTGGTCGCGTAGAAGCGCTGCTCGATTTCGCCGAAGCGTGCCGTGTGGAAGATGTCTGTCTCGCTGCCGTCGGGGTTGGTGAAATGCACGGGCTCGGTGAGTGCCTTGTAGGCATCCTGGCGCAGCAGCACGGGCAGCCCGACGGGGGGGCCTTCGGTCGTATCTTTGAATCCCGAGTGTTTCAGATCCGTCAGTTTGGCGTCGGGCTCGCCCAGCCTGACCACGAGCCGATGCACCATGCCCTCGATCACTCCCGGGGAGGGCTGGGCCGCCTCGAAGGCATCGATCTGCTCGCGCGAGAGGTGCCTGAAACTCAGCCGCAGGAAGTCACGGTCGGCGTGCTGCGAGAGCCTGGCCAGCGAGGTATGGGCACGAAGCCTGAACGCGCTCTCATCGATCTCGCCCATGCAGAACTTCATGGCCGCGGTGTAGAGGTCGATCCAGAACGTGTTGGGGGTGAGGTGGTTCAGGTGGTGGGCCTGAAAGCAGGCGATATCGGCGGCGATCTTGAACCCACTCTCGCAGAGGTGCTGGTAAAGGCCCACATCGCGTGCCTGCCCTGTCCACCTGAAGATCCGCTCGACCCCTTCACGGATCAACGCCCGGGCATCATCCCATGAAAGGCCGCCCTGCCGCTCGGACAACTCGATGAGCGCTTTGGCGCGATCGGTGAAAACCTGACGCTGCCCGAGGAGCGCGTCGATGCGATCCTTCGTCAGGGCGTCGAAGTAGTCGGTGCGGAGCAGCGATGTGAAGACACGGTGCTCTGGGTTGACCGCCGAACGGAACGCGGTGGCGATCACGGGCTGGCTCTTGGCGCCCACGCTTGTCATGTCGTAGAAGTTGTGGGGCTCCATCGCGAAGCAGGCGAAGAACCGTCCCACCCATCGGTACTCGTCCGCCCTGCCGATGCGGATGGCCCCGTGTCTTTCGCCGCTTGTCTTCCCGAGTTGCTCCTCGGATACCGAGAAGCCGCGGAAGAGGTGTGCGAGAAGATCGCACACCACGCGGTTGCATTCGTGGTTGACCAGCAGTGACTTGTCGTAGAGGGGAACCTCTTTGCCGAACATGGTTGAGAGTTCGGCGAAGAGACGGTGCTGCATCTCGATCTTGTCGGCCAATCCATGACTCATGGTGTCTATCCGTTGAACCGGTTCAGAACCCGCCGGGGTATCCGCACCCGCCGCCGCGCTGCCCGTGCTTGATGGCCGGAACTTTAGCGCACGCGCGAATTGGTCCGCGGCGGGATGGGAGGGCTCAATCCTCGTTGAATCGCTCGGCCGCGCGGCGCTTGGCGGCCAGCAATCCCCCCGGGTCTGCGGGTTGTGGGGCTGAGCCGGGCGCGTCCGAAGGTGCTTGCGGACGGTTCGTGCTGATGGGCGCGGCCTGCCGGAGTCGTTCGGCACGACGACGATCGCGAGCGGCGGCGTTGAGCCGCTGGGCCTCTTCCAACCCGAGCGCCAGGGAGGCGTCTTCGTTGACTTTGGCTCCGCCGCCGCGCGTGCGGAGGGTTTCCAGGGTGGTCGCGGCCTCCGCGGCACGCGCTCGCCCGGAGGCGGCTTGCGCGGCGGGGTCGACACCCGAGAATCTCGTGCTGATCCAGCGATCCCAGGCGACCCGGCGCAGTCCGATATCCAGAACTGCGAGAAACGTGGCCCAAGGGAGCAGCCAAGGCCAGAGGGGCAAGACGGCTTCGCGCGGCTCGATGCCGGATCGGTCGAAGACCGCCGCCGAATCGAGCTGGCCCAGGGTGAAGACCTTTCCGTTGGTCCTCGCGGCGATCGCTCGCAGGAGTTCGTCGTTTGATTCGAGCGTGAGGTACTCGCTGCCTTCCTGCACGGTGAGCCCCGCGACGACAGGCCGCTGAGGGGCGCCACGCCGGATAGGCCTAATCATGGCGACGGTGCTGCCTGCCTGCACGCCCGGGAGAGTACCTTCCAGAACTCCAACGCCCGAGGGGGAGAGTCGCAGGGTGCGAGAAGAGCCGTCGGGCATGAAGACCGTCGCCTCGGCGCTGAGCGCGTCGGCGTCGGAGGTTTCACCCTCGAGACGGATACGCAGGCGGTCGTCTTCGTGGGTGATCGATGCCCGCAGCCCTTCGCTCTCTGAGGTGGGGCGAGCGACCACCCTCACCAGCGCGTTCCAGAACTGCGAGTAGCCCGGCCAGTCGAGCCACGAACGCGCCCAGTCGTGGGCGTCTGAAGTGAAGGCTGCGACCTGTCCGAGCCCGGCCTGCCAGTAGGCGAGCACGGGCTCGCCCCTGTTGCTCAGGACCGCGGTGGTGACGGATGGATCAGGGCGGGGCTGCGTGAGGGTGAGCCCGTGAAGGGGTGGCAGGTCTCCCAGGCCAGCAAGAACACCCGAGACGCCCGCGACCGTGACAGGATCGAATGTCTCCTCGCGGATCATCGGTGTGCGCTCGATACTGACGGCACGCAGGAACAACTGAGGAAGCGTGTTCGGGTTGAGCGCGAAGAAATATTCTCCGCCGCCGTTCTCGGCCATCCGCCTGAGTGTTTCCCGGTCAGCGTCGTCACCCACGCCGATCGTGGAGATGGAGATCCCCTCCTGGTGCAGCGCGGCCGCCTGCGCCGGAAGGATGGATGCTCGTTGCGAGATGCCGTCAGTCAAGAGCACGATGTGCTTTGTCTTGGCTTCGGCGCGTCGCAACTGCGAGGCCGCCATGTCCATAGCGGGACCGATGTTGGTGCCACCGCCGGGCATGATGTTCGTGACGGTGGCGCTTGTCGATCTCGGGTCGCTGTTGCGGGCGAGCGGGACAAGTAGATCCGCCCGGCTGTTGAACGTGACAACACCCACCAGGTCGTCGCGGTCCAGCGACCTGATCGCCAGCGCCGTGGCCTCGTTGGCAATTTCCTGCTGTGTGCGGTCGGAACCCATGACGTAACGCCACATCGAGCCGGAGTTGTCGATGACGAAGACAATCGCCAACTCCGGCGTTACCAGGCGCTCCGGCAGATCGAGAAGAACCGGGAGCATGGGCTCAAGGCGCGAGCCGCGCCATGCACCGGCCCCGAACGCGCGTCGGCCGCCCAGCATGATCAAGCCGCCGCCGAAGTCTCTGACATAGACCTCCGCGGCGGTCACGAACGTCTCTGCAACCTGGTCGGCGGAAACATCCTGCAGGATGATCACGTCGTGCTCTTGCAGCGCGAGCAAGTCTGAGGGCGCCCCCTCGGGCGAGACGACCACAACCGAGTTGCCCCCTTCTCTGAGGGCGCCGGCGAGAGGGCCGGAGACTCCCCGGGGCTCTCCGCCGGTGACACCGTCAACGATGAGCACCGTGCCGCGCCCCGGGGAAAGGGTGAAGGCCTCGGCGGTGTTGTTCTCGGTGACTGTGTCACCGACGAAAACCGGCATACCGAGTTCGTTTTCGACAACGTCGGGCTCGAAGACCGCCCTGAACCTGTGCACGCGGCGGTCGTCGAGTTTCACTTCGAGCCGTTCGATGCTGCGGCCCGCCGGGAGATTCACACGCTTGCTCTCGAGCAGCCTCTGCCCTTGGCCCTCGGAAGCGCCGGACTGGATGCCCATCACGCGGAGTGTGCCCGAGGCGGCGCCCGTTGACCGCAGAACCACGCGGAGGGCGACGACAGACTCCGCGGCGGCGGCCGCCGGCACGTCGAGTTGTTCGACGATCACCTCGTCGGCGAGTCTGAAACTGAGAGGCACGACATCAACGGGCACCCCGACGCCTTGAGAAGCGGCGGCGAGTGCATCACCGCTGGTCTGGTTTCCGTCGCTGAAGAGGAGAAGCCGTGCTGAGGCTCGCGCGGGCACCAGTGATCTGCCCAGTTCGATCGCGCGGGCGATGTTGGTTCCGTCGGCTAAGCGCCAATCGAGCGACCGGCCGCTGGGATCGGCCTCGCTCGGGGCCGCGACGGCCGCGGCACGTCCGTCAAAGACAACTACGCCCAGGAGGTCTTCGGGGGAGCGTGCGCGTGCGACCCGTGACAGCGCCTCGCGGGCCTGTTCGAGCGCCACATCGCGTCCCCCGTCATAAAACCGGCGCACCGAACCAGACACATCGACCAACGCGACCACCGCCAACGCGTGGCTCTTTCTCACGGTGCTCACGCCCGCGAGCGCGGCGGTGAGCAGCACCAGCAGCACGAGCCTGACCACGATGCAGACGATCCGACGCGCCGGGGACATCGCGCTGAGCCACCACCACCCCACCCACACGGTGGGCAGCGCCAAGACCAGCAGCCACAACCATTGCGGGTAGTCGACTCTCACGGTGGCACTAGATCCTATTCAGGTCTGCCGCCGCCCATTGCCCCGCCCGGCCGCAGAGAGATGGAGACTGAGTGATGTGGCCCGCCGATGGACCAGTCGCTGGCCTTGATCACGATCACGGGGGGCCCATCCGCCCGACCCAGCCTCCACCTCGCGCCGCACTCGGGGCAGGTTGTGACCCCCTCCCGACAAGATTCGACGCCTGTGAGGTCGTACCGGCATGCGGCGCACTGCCTTCGACTTCGCATCCAAGCGACTGAATCTGCGATGTGACGCTTGAGCCCGGCCCCCGCCGCGAGCATGAGCGACATCGCGACGACCATCAGGAGCGATGCCACCGGGCTGAAGAGCACCATCGCCACCACAAAGGGCCCGTTCGTCACCGCCAGCCAGATCAACAGGGCCGGGATGCCCGCGAGGGCCGCGATGGGCAACAAGGGACCCCGCCACGACAGGTAACCAAGGAGCACGCGCCAGCGAGCCAACCCTGTGTGCGTGCCCCTGGGCCGCCAGTGCCATGGCACGCGGACACGTTTCCCGGCATCGTCTGCAAATGGCACGCGGATCACAGCCAGATGGTTCGCCGGGTATCACCGACGGGTTTCAGCACCCGCCCACCCCACACCGCCGGTCCTCTTATAGTTGATGCATGAACACCCAATGCACCCCCCGGCAGACTGGCGGTTTGTTCTCGCGTCGGTCCCTCCTGCGGGCCGCCGCGCTCTCGCTGCCGCTGGCCCCGCTCGTCGCCGCGGCGGGCAGATCGCACGCCCGCGCCGCGGTGCCGACCGGCGATGAGACTTTCTACAAGTGGGACCGGATCGCCGATGGGGTCTTTGCCGCAACCACGCGCTACGCGGACGAGAACAATGTTGTGGGGGGCAACTGCGTGCTGCTGGTGCACGGCGACGGGTGTGTGCTGATCGACACGATGCAGGCAGTTCTGGGTGGATCGCTGCGGCGTGAGGCCTCGCTCACAGCCGGCGCGGCGATCACCCACGTCTTCAACTCGCACCACCACTTCGACCACGCGGGGGGCAACCACGCCTTCACGGCGGATTGCACCGTGGCGGCCCACCCTCGCTGTGCACAGCGTCTCGCACGCGACTTCAGGAATCTCATCGCGCAGATCGACGCCCGGGTAGAGACACTCTCCCAGATGGAGGGGGAGGCCGCCGCGAAAGCCACGGCCGATGCGCGTGCGTTCAAGGAAGGCCTCGCGAGCATGAAGCCCACGGCCTTCACGCCGACCAGCTTGATCGAGAAGGACACAACGTTCACGTTCGGCACGCACGAGTTGCGCACAGAGCACGTGGGCGCCGGCCACACCGACAACGACATTTTCTATTTCCTGCCCAGGTCGAATGTGCTCGTGACGGGCGATCTTGTCTTCAACCGCTGGCATCCTTTCTTTGATGCGTCGGCCAACGCCACGAGCGCCGGGTGGCTCAACTCGCTGCGCCGGATGCGTGCGGTGTGCAACAACGATACCGTCGTGATCCCGGGCCATGGCGCTCCAGGCACCCCCGCCATCATCGATGACCAGATCGCCTACTTCGAGCGGCTGCGCAGCGCCGCCGCCGAGGCGATCGCCGCGGGCACGCCACGAGAGGCGTTTGTCAAGACGCGCATCGCCGAACACGCCGACTTCCGGCTTGCCATGGCCGCGGGGCTCGCGCTGGGCGGGGTGTATGACGAGATCCGCAAGGAAAAAGCCGAGCCGTGATCCAGCGTTGCCATGCCGGGCACTCCCCGGCGGCTCTCCCACCGTTTCACAGGACAGATGCCATGGAGAACTCGCCGATGAAACTCACCCGTCGCGGGGCCATCTGCACGGCACTCGCCGCGCCTTTTCTCCTGGGGGCGCGTCGAGCGCCGGCTCATCATGCTGAACCGAGCAAAGATCGATTCCTGACGTGGACACCCGTTGGCGATAAGGCATGGGCGGCCTTCGGGCAGGGGGGCAACAGCCTTCTGGTGCGTACGGCCGAGGGTTCGATCCTCGTGGACTGCAAGAACTCGCCGTTCGGCGAGGTCTTGCGCCGAGAAGCGGTGTCTCTCGCCGGCCCTGTCGCGCTGGTGATCAACACCCACCACCACGCCGATCACACCGGGGGCAACCACGCCTTCAGCGGCGACGTTGAGATCTGGGCCCACGACAACTGCACGCCGCGGGTGATCGGCCAGATGAACCGCTACATCGCCCAGATCAAGGAGAGTGTTGGGCAGGTGCCCGATGACGGCCGAGAGGTGAGCAGAGCCGTGGTGGATGACGTCAAACGTCTGTATTCGACCGCGGCCCGCCTCAAACCCGAGCAGTTTGTGGCGAAAGTCACCTTTGGCCGCGAACGAACGCACACGCTCGGCGGGGTCGAGTTTTCGCTCTTTCATGCCGGGCCCGGCCACACCGACAACGACATCTCGGTGCACTTCCCCTCGCTCAATATCGTGCACACCGGGGATCTTCTGTTCCGCGGGATGCATCCGTTCATTGACGCATCGGCCGCCGGAAGCACCCGGGGCTGGCAGTCCGCCCTTGACCGCCTGCTGCCGCGGTGCAACGACAGCACCGTCGTTGTGCCCGGGCATGGTGAACTGGCCAACCGGGAGGCCATCCGCGAACAGCACCGGTACTTCTCGACGCTGCGTGAAATCGTGCGTGACGCCCGGGCCGCCGGACGAACCCGGCGGGAAGTCAGCGAACTCGACCCGGCACAGTTGCCCAAACTCGATCGACCTGAACTGCGCCGAATCGCGCTCGGGGCAGTTTTCGATGAACTCTCGGCCGACAACCCCTGACCGCACACTTCCACAGAGCACCCCCATGCCAGCACCTGCATCATCGCTGCGTTTCTTTCTGGCTGTCACGATCGCCGCGGCGGGGGCCATATCTTGCACCACGAAAGATCCTCAGAACACCGCGGCCGCGACCAGCCGACCTCCCTCGAAAGCACCGGCGGATAACGCCTACCCCGGCGTGAACTCTGTGGGCTACGACCGGGGTGTGTGGCAACAACTGCTCACCGATGCTCCCAAAATTCGTCGCTCTGTTGTCTACACGAGCACCGGCGTGCAGGCGACAACCGAGAGCGACGACCCCGCGGTGATCGCCCGCATCAAAGACCACGCCGCGGCCATGCAGGCGCGGATGAAGACCGGCGCGCGGGTCAGGGTGTGGGACCCTGTCTTTCAAGACCTCTTTGATCATCACGACGCAGTGCGTCTTGAAGTCACCCAGACCGGGAACGGCGTCAGGATTGTGGAAGCCGCGGACTCTCCCGAGGTGGTTTCCCTGCTCTGGTCTCACGCGGCCGGCGTGAGCGACTTCGTTCGAGAAGGGCACGAGGCAGGCGGACGGGCGACCGCGCGGATATCCCCGGGCATGCCCCCTGCCTCGGAAGTGAGCATCGGCGGCGTTCGGCACCGGATACTGCTTTCACAACCCGATGCCGCGCAACTGGCCATGCTCGCCGCGGCCGGCGCCAGCGAGGTTGTCAACTTCCGGCACGCCGCGGAGCACGCGGCGTACGACGAATCTGCCGCCGCGGAAGGGCAGGGGCTGCGGTACTGCTCGCTGCCCTACGGCACCGCGGAAGAACTCACCGATGATCTCATCACCGCCACCCGCAAGATTCTCCGCGAGGCAGAGGCGAACGGCGCCACGGTGGTTCTGCACTGCCGCACCGGCAACCGCGTGGGCCCGGGGTGGATCGCCTGGCGCGTGCTCGACGGCCGCGTCCCACTCGAGCAAGCCGTCCGGGAAGCCCGGTTCATGCAGATGGTCTCACCCGCGTATGAACGGCGCGCCCGTGAGTATGTTCGTGACCACGCAGCGCGTTCCTGAATCTCTCGGGAGTTTGGAACCCGACACACGCGGCGGGCCTCTCAACACGACGAGATCTGTGCGCTGCACCGTCCCCCTCGGTCTGGAGCAACCATGAATCAAGGCACGCCCGGCAACATCCTCAACCCCTCCGTCTCGACCTTCCAGAGCGAAGTGATGGAAAGCGCGATCCCGACGCTCATCGACTTCTGGGCGCCATGGTGCCCGCCGTGCCGAGCACTCAAGCCGGAGTTGGAGCGTCTCGCCCCGGACCTGGCCGGGCGCATCAACATCGCCTTTGTCAATGTTGATGAAGAGCCGGGCATCGCAGAGGCCTTCGGCGTGAGCAGCATCCCCGCGCTCTTCGTCATCAAGAATGGCCGGGTTGTCGATTCGTGGAGTGGGTATCTCCCCCGAGCGGCCGTGGCCGACAGGCTCGAAAGTCACCTCTGAGGCACGGGCTTGGCACTCTGCCCTTGCCTGCCCGCCCGTACGGGCTTTCTGCCGGCCCGCCGGGGAGGTGTCTCGTGGGCCTCCCGCTCACGCAGCGCGGCCAATACCCGCTCGCGAACCCGTTGCGGCATCGTTCCTGATCCAAAGCCGGCGCACGCCTCCTGAACGATGTCCAACTCGCGAAAGACTGCGCTGCAGCGTGCGCATACCTCGGCCTGCGGCACACCGAAACCCGCCGCGCTGCCGCCGCGATCCATCGCTTCCATTTTCGCCTTGAGCAGATCAAGGCACACCTGCTTTTCAAAGACGGGCTGTGGCGCGGCGGCCTTGGTTGACTTTGCCGTCATCGCCTTGCGCAGCGCCAGTCTTGCCCGGTGCAGCCGCGTTTTCACCGTGTTCACCGTCAACCCAAGCGCGCCTGCGGTCTCTTCGACACTCAGGCCCATGACTTCACGAACAACCACCGGAAGCCGGAAGTGCTCGGGGAGTTTCGCGATCTCTGCCTGAACCCTCGATACGGCCTCGTGGCGCTGGGCCTCGTCGTCGGGGGATTCCTGAACGGCCGCGCGCATGACGGTGGTTTCATTCCACGGCATCAACTGTGACACCGCGGGCATGCGTCGATCGATACCGCCTTTTCTTCGGTGCCTTGCTTTGCACGTTCTGGCCGCGATCGAGTACAACCAGGTCCCCGGGTCTGCTTCGCCGCGGAAGGTGTGCCATTTCCGGTACGCCTTGAGAAAAACATCCTGCACCATGTCTTCGGCGTCGCTGGCATTGCCGCACAGGCGGAGCGCAAGGCCGTAGAGACGCCGGCCGTACCGCTCGAACAGCAGCGGAACCGCGGCATCGGCGCTGTCGCCAGAAACCGGGGCAGGCCCCCCCGCCGAGGCGCCCGGCATTTCAACCCTCTTCAAGGTGTGCCGTTGGGTTGGCATGATTCAACGATATCGTAGCGGCGGGATGCGCTGCCCCTTGGTCCGCAGCGACGGCGTGGAAGCCGTCTTTCCCAACAGTTCGGTGACTCATGGGCTTTGTCCTGGCAACTCAGGCGGCCGTCGCTTCCGCTTCCGCCATGGCGTCGTGCCGTGTCGTGAACCTCCTCAGGATGCCCGATCTGAGAGAGCCTAGAGTGAGCGATGATCCGCCGGACACTCGAAGAACTTGGCATCTCAGGACATGAACGCCTGTGCACAGAGAGCACACCTCCCGCCGCCTGGGGTGCGCAGGCACACGAGGTACATAACCCTGCCACCGGCGAACGGCTGGCCTGGGTGCGGATGGACACCCGCGACACCTATGAAGAGGTCGTCGGGGCGAGCGTGGCCGCCTTCGAACGCTGGCGGAACGTGCCCGCCCCGGTGCGCGGGCAGTTGGTCCGGGCCATCGGCGACGAGTTCCGGCGGCTCAAAGCGCCGCTGGGCCGACTGATCTCACTCGAGGTAGGCAAGATCCGAGAAGAGGGCCTGGGTGAAGTTCAGGAAACCATCGACATCGCTGATTTCGCTGTTGGCCTGTCGCGTCAGTTGTACGGCCTCACCATGCCCAGCGAGCGCGAATCTCACCGCATGTTCGAGCAGTGGCTGCCGCTGGGGCCCGTGGGCGTGATCTCGGCGTTCAACTTCCCCAACGCGGTGTGGGCCTGGAACGCGATGATCGCCGCGGTGTGCGGTGATTCTGTGGTGTGGAAGCCCAGCATGCTCGCCCCGCTCACGGCGATTGCCAGCCAGAATATCGCCGCCGGTGTTGCCGAGGGTGCCGGGTATCCGGGCCTCTTCGGGCTCGTCTTTGGCCCCGACGACGTGATCGGCGAAACCATGACGGCCGACCCTCGCCTTCCGTTGATCTCGGCCACAGGGTCGACCCGGATGGGCAGGCATGTTGCGCAGCGCGTGGCGCAGCGTCTGGGGCGAACACTGCTTGAACTCGGCGGCAACAACGCCGTAATCGTTGACCGATCCACGGACCTGAACCTGGCCATCCCCGCGATCGTTTTCGCCGCCGTGGGCACCGCCGGCCAGCGCTGCACCACCACCCGACGGCTGATCGTGCATACTTCCATCGCCGACGAGGTTCTCGCGCGGCTCTCTCGGGCCTACGACACGATTCGGATCGGCGACCCGCTGGCAGAAGGCACGCTGGTGGGTCCGCTCATCGGCGAGCGTGCCGTGCTGGATTTCGAGCACGCCGTGAGCGCCGCGATTGAGCAGGGGGGCGTGCTGGTGAAGGGTGGCAAACGGCTCAACCCCAAGACGCTGCCAGAACACCTCAGCGGCGGCCAGTTTGTTGAGCCGACGATTCTCCGCGCCCCTGCCTCCAACTCGCTGCCTGTATCGGCCGACGAGACATTCGCACCGATCCTGTACGTGTTCACATTCGAAGAACTCGCCGACGCGCTGGCGATGAACAACGGCGTGGCGCAGGGGCTCTCTTCCGCCATTTTTACCGACAGCGTCAGAACGGCCGAGGTTTTTCTGTCGCCGGCGGGGTCGGATTGCGGCATCGCCAATGTCAACATCGGCACGAGCGGGGCGGAGATCGGCGGGGCGTTCGGCGGCGAGAAGGACACCGGGGGCGGACGCGAGTCTGGCAGCGACTCGTGGAAGGCATACATGCGCCGTCAGACGTGTACCATAAACTACGGCACGACGCTGCGTCTCGCACAGGGGATTCGCTTTGAGTGACACCAGAACACAACCGACCGTTGACACCCTGGCCCTGGCCGCGATCGAGCCGATCGAAAACGGCATGATCGTGGGCCTTGGAACGGGGCTGCTCGCCGACCGAGCGACCCGCGCCCTGGCCGCGATGCTTCGCGAGAAGCCCATGGACGTTCGCTGCGTCTGCGCGAGCCGGCTCACCCAGGCCCTGGCCGAGCAACTTGGCCTGCGCACCATCCCGTTTGCAGACGTTGAATCTGTAGACTATCTCATCGACGGCGCTTCAGAAGTCGACGAACAGATGCGCATGCTCAAAGGGCATCACGGCGCCATCACGCGACAGCGGCTCATTGCGCATGTCGCCCGCCGGTGCGTCTACCTCACAGGCGAAGACCGGCTCAGCCCACGGCTGGGCAGCCGCGCACTGCTGTCGGCCACCATCATTCCATTCGGCATCGCCAGCATCCGTGCGCGCCTGAGGAACCTTGGCCTCTCGGGCGTTCTTCGGCGAGACTTTGACGGCAAGGTCTTTGAAACCGACGGGCAGGGTGTGGTGCTCGACATGACCATGCCGGACCGCGACCCATCGCAACTGGCGAAAGAACTCGACAGCACGTGCGGCGTGGTTGACCACGGGCTCTTCCTGGACGAGGCCGATGAAGTGCTCGTCGAGTGCAAAGGCGGCGAGATCAAGCGCCTTCAACGCCCGGATTCTGAGTAAGTCTCACCCCGGCACGGGCGTCACTGCCCCTGGGCCATGCTGTAGCCCTTCACCCCGTCGAAGACCCGCAGAAGTTCGTACGAACACACCGTGAACTTCTCGGCGATTTTGTCGAGCAAGGTCACGGCGCGGCTCTGGCCGATCTGGCCCGGCGACACTCCCTCGCGCAGTTCAAACCGCACGCGGTAATAATCAACGCATTCGGTGTACACGCTGCCGCTGGGCCACACCTGTGTACCGCGGTTGCTGATGAGCGTGAGCCGGAAGGGAGTATCCTGGGCGACCCGCTGCATCTCGTCCGCGACGGCCGGCGGGGAGAGGGGGGTATCCAGATAGATATCGCAGCCCACGACGTGCGAGACGATGTTCGTGAAGGTGCGGATCATCTGCTGGCTGGCAGGACGGGGCGCGTGCGTGAAAGCCGGGGCATCCTGCTCTGGCACCGGCGCGGCCGGCACGGTTTTGGGGCTCTCACCGAGTTTGGCGATGATGCCCGCGACAAAGTCTTTGGTGCTGGCCGGCTCTTTGGTGTAGCCGGGCAGCGAAGGGTCGCCGAAATCACCGGTGTGCAGGCCTGTTTCCAGAGCCGCGAGCAGCGCGTTCTCGATGATCGCCGCGTGCCGAACCAGGCCGACATGCCGCAGCATCATGATCCCCGAAAGAATCAGGCTTGTGGGGTTGGCGATGCCCTTGCCCGCGATGTCCGGTGCCGTGCCGTGCACCGCCTCGAAGATGGAGATGTGGCGGCCGATGTTCGCGCTGGGCGCGAAGCCCAGCCCGCCGACAAGCCCCGCGGCGAGATCGGAAACGATGTCGCCCTGCAGGTTCGGCAGCACGATCATCTTGTATTGCTGCGGCTTGACGACCAGGTTCATGCACAGGGCATCGACGATGACGTCGCCGGTTTCGATCTCCGGGAAGTCCTTCGCGGCCGCCTTGAACCGATCGAGGAACAGGCCGTCGGACATCTTCATGATGTTGGCCTTGTGGCCGCAGTGCACTTTGCTGACGCCCAGCGTGCGTGCCGTCTGGAGCGCGAATCGGTGCACCTGATCAGAACCGGGCGCACTGATGAGCCGCTTGCACTGCACCATGTCGCTGGTGAGCCGGTGCTCAACCCCGCCGTATGTGTCTTCGATGTTCTCGCGAACGATCGAGAAGTCAAGACGGATCCCGGCCTTGCTGTAGACTGTCTGCACGCCGGGCAGCGTCTTGAACACCCTGAAGTTGGCGTAGGTGCTGAAAAGTTTGCGCAGCGTGACGTTGATCGACTTGCCCCCGCCGCCCTTGGGGGTTTCCATCGGGCCTTTGAAGAGCACGCCGCAGTCTTCGATCGTGCGAACGGCCTCGTCTGTGACGCCACGAGTGTTTCCGGTGTCAAAGACCTCTTTGCCCATCTGGGCAGGGATGAAGTCGGCGTGGTCGTCGACGTGCGCGGCCTTGAAGAGGGTCATGGCGGCGTCCATGATTTCCGGGCCGATGCCGTCGCCGGGCGCGACGGCGATGTAGAGACGCGAGGCTGCCATGCTGTTCACACTCCGTGCGGGTCAATGGGACTCTCCGGACGGCGTCCGAAGAGAAACTGCTTCTGTGAAACCAAGGGTAGACGGCGCGAGCACGCTGCAGCACGACCGTTGCAAGCGCCCCCCGGGGCGGGGAGAGGGTGAGACGTGGCCGCGCCCCCACTTTCACGCCCGATCCCCGAAGGCCGTATCCTCACGGGTTGTATCGGGCCATCGAAGCGTCGCGCCCGGCCAAATTCGACTTCTTCCCACCTTCCCACAGAGACAGGAAGCACACCATGGCTCGTCAAGCATCCCGGAGCAAGGCAGGTAAGAAAGCCACTCGTACCTCAGGCGGCCGTGGTTCCACCATGCCCGCAAAGAAGTCGGCCTCGAAGGCAACGTCCAAAAAGACAGCGCCCAAGACCACCGCACGAACCGCGACGAAAGCCGCCGCGAAGAAGTCCAGCGCGCGCAAGCCCGCGGGCACGAAGGCCAGCAAGGCCTCGACGGCGGCACTCCCGGCCGCGCTCGACGCCCGCAGCCGCGCGATCGCCATCTTCAAGTTCGCCGACACGATGGTGCAGGAGGTTTCGAAGGGGTTTGGCGAAGAGCAGGCCACGTCACAGTCTCAGGCCGGGGATAACCACCTGCTCTGGACACTGGGCCACCTGGCGGTCTCGAACCTGTGGTTGGCCTCGCTGATTGACGGTGAGAACACCGCTCCCCCGAAGGGGTATGAAGAGAGTTTCGGCATGGGGTCGCGCCCGGTGAGCGATGCTTCGCAGTATCCCTCGCTGAACGAAGTTCGCGGGGCCTATGCGCAGAGTGTTCAACGACTGATGACCGCCGCCGAACAACTGCGAGATGATCTTCTCACGCAGCCCCCTCCGGTCGCGACGGGCGGCTTTGTGAGCGATCGGCTCAATGTTCTGGAAAAGGCCGCGTGGCATGCCGGGTGGCACGCGGGCCAGTTGGCGGCGCTGCGGCGTGCGCTGGGCCTGGCCCCGATGATGGGATAAACCCCGCGGCGGCCCTATGCCAGCCCGGAACCCCGCGGGCATCGCGGGGGTACAGTCGCCCTGATGACACCGTACATCTTATTCGACGACGGGAAAGGGACGCTCGCCCCCCTCACCGACCTGCGCGCGGCGTTTGAAATCCGCACCGGTGCGCTCACAACGCTCGAACGTACGCGTGCCCTGCTGGGCGGCAACCCCAGCGCACTCTATGTTCCCGAGCACCTCAAAGCCCTGGTCGCCTCGCGTCACGGCACGCCCGTCAATACGTGCGCTGATCCTGACATCATCGCCTTGAACGGACGGGCGCCGCTCGGCGCGATGCATGCGAAAGCCCTGGGCCCGGGCCAGGCCGTCGTTGAGGATGCAAGCGGCGAGGTGATCGCCGCCAGAACCGATGCCGCGGGCGTTGAGGCGCTGGCGCAGGGACGAACGCCCGGGGGCCTTGAAGTGGTTGAAAGGCTTCCCGCGAAGGGGTTGATGTCTCGTCCGTGGCACGCGCGATCGTTTCGGGATGCTTGCCTGGGTGTCGATCTCGACACACTGACGGCGAACCCGGGGCGGCTGCCACCGGAGGGGGTTCTGCGGATGGGCGATGCGCCGCTGCGGTGCGCCCTGACCGCGCGCCTCTGCCCCGGAGTGACGCTCGACCTCGAAGGCGGGCCGATCTTGATCGACGAGAACGCTGTAATTCGCCCCGGGGCCGTGCTGATCGGCCCGTGCGCCATCGGCGCCAACTCCACGGTGCTCGAGCGCGCCACCATCCGACCGAACACGGCCATCGGCCCCTGGTGCAAGATCAACGGCGAAGTTGGTGGAGTGATCTTCCAGGGGTACAGCAACAAGGCTCACGACGGCTACCTCGGTGATTCGTGGGTGGGCGAGTGGGTGAACCTGGGGGCCGGCACGACCAACTCGAACCTGCTCAACACCTACGGCGAGATTCTCGCGGTCGCGGCGCCCGGCGGCAGGCACGAGCGAACCTCGGAAAAGTTCCTCGGCGCGATCATCGGCGACCACGTGAAGACCGCCATCTGCACACGCATCATGACCGCGTGCGTGCTGCACACCGGCGGGATGTTCGCGACCACGGCACCCGTTTCGGGCGCCACCCCACCGTTCGCGTGGGCAACCGACGAAGGGCTGAGACGGTATCGGCCCGAGAAGTTCCTGGATGTTGCCCGTGCCATGATGCAGCGTCGCCATGTCGAACCATCCCCGGCGTATATCGAGAGGCTGCGTGCGCTGCTGGCCTCGGCCGCCGCGAACGAGGGCAGCGCCGCCTGAACCCGAAGCACACGAGGCCCCGCCGCCATGCCCACGCTCTACATCATCGACGGCTATGCGCAGTTCTTCCGTGCGTACCACGCCATCCGAACCCCCATGACAAGCCCGGTGACGAAGGAGCCGACGAACATGACGTTCGGCTTCATCGGCATGCTCTTGAAACTGCTGCGTGGGCAGGACGCGGGGCTCAAGGCCGCCGGCAAGCCTGACTACATCGTAGTGGCGCTCGATGTCTCCGGCGATCGCGGCACGTTCCGATCGCAGATTTACCCGCCGTACAAGGCCCACCGCCCGCCGCCGCCGGAAGATCTTGAACAGCAGGTTGAACGCTGCCTGAAGATTCTCAATGAGGTCGGCGTGCCGGTGATCGGCGCCGAGGGTTTTGAGGCGGACGATGTCATCGCCACACTCACCCGAAGGCTGCGACGCGAGCACCCCGACCTCAAGATCAGGATCATTTCGAAGGACAAAGACCTCAAGCAACTTCTTGAGTCGCCCGACGACAGCGGCGGCCTTGGCGCGGTCGCGCTGTTCGATGTACACACCGACCTGGGTTTCGACGCGGGGGCATTGAAAGCCGCGACGGGCCTGAACCCTTCGCAGGTCGTCGACATGCTCACGCTCATGGGCGATACTTCAGACAATGTGCCCGGGGTGGACGGGGTGGGTGAAAAGACCGCCGCGGCGCTGATCGCGGAATGGGGCACGCTCGAAAATCTGCTCGCCAACGCACACACGATCACAGGCAAGCGGGGCGAAAAACTGCGTGAGGCCGCGCCGAGACTCTCGATCTCGAAGGAACTGGTAACCCTGCGCGATGACCTGCCGCTCACGTTCGACCTGCCAACTGCCCGGGCCGCCGGTCTGCACCTGGATCGGCTGCTCCCGCAACTGAAAGAACTCGGCTTCAACAGATACCAGGATGAGGTTCGTGCGCTGCTCGACAGGGGCACACCCGGCGAATCGGCGGGCGGGACGCCCCCGAGCGCGGGCGCAAAGCCGGTGAGCAAGAAACCCGCCCGTGATGATGGCGGGCTCTTTGCCGGCGGGCTCTTCGCTGATGTCGAAGCCCGCCAGCGGGAAGAAACTCCCCTGCGTGCGCAGGCGGGGGAATACCGCTGCGTTCGCACCAAGGCCGAGCTGGAAGCCTTGCTGGCGTCGATGCGTGAGGCGCCGGTCGTCAGCATCGACACCGAAACCACGAGTCTCTCGCCCCGAGAGGCGAAACTCTGCGGCATCAGCGTCTCGGTGCGGAGTGGTGAAGGCTGGTACATCCCTGTGCGTTCTCCCGCACCCGAGGATCATCTCGACGAGGCCACCGTGCTGAACGCACTGCGGCCCATTCTTGAAGACGGCTCGAAGGCGAAATGCGGGCACAACCTCAAGTACGATCTGCTGATCTTCCGCGCGGCGGGTGTCGAACTCGCCGGCCTCGACGCGCCCGGGGCGTGCGACTCGATGGTCGCCAGTTACCTCATCGATGCTTCGCGGTCGTCCCACGGTCTTGATGCGCTCGCCCTGGCGCTTCTTGGAAGAACAAACATCTCCATTACCGAACTCATCGGCTCGGGCAAGTCGCAGAGAACCTTCGACACTGTGCCGCTGGACATGGCCACGCAATACGCCGCGGAAGACGCGGACGTGGCCCTGCAACTGTGCGAACGGATGATGCCCGCGTTGACGGACATGGACCTCATGTCGTTGATGCGCGGGGTTGAGATGCCCCTGGTTGAAGTGCTGGCATCGCTGGAATGGAACGGCATCCGGGTCGATCCTGACGAACTCGAACGCCAGCGTGTCAGGTTGCAGGAGAAGATCAACCAACTCAAGCAGGAGATCGATGCCTGCTCCCTCGAACACCTGGACCGTACCTTCGACCCCGACAGCCCCAAGCAACTGGCCACGGCCCTTTTCAACAAACCCACCGACGACCCACCCGGGCTGGGTATTGCCGGTCAGAAACGCACAAAGACCGGTTACTCGACCGACGCCGAGGTGCTCGAATCACTCGCGGAAGACGATTCGATCACGATTCCGATCCCCCGGTTGATCCTCGAATATCGCCAGTTGACGAAACTGGTATCCACCTACCTCGTCGCGCTCAAAGCCGCGATTCACCCTTCAACCAGGCGGGTTCATGCGAGTTTTCACCAGACTGTCGCGGCCACCGGCCGGCTCGCGAGCAGCGACCCGAACCTTCAGAACATCCCCATCCGCACGGACGTGGGCCGCGACATCCGGCGGGCGTTTGTCGCCGAGCCGGGCAACGTGCTCATCACGGCCGACTATTCCCAGATCGAACTTCGACTGCTGGCGCATCTTTCCAGAGACCCGGCCCTGATCGCCGCCTTCGAACGCGACGAGGACATCCACACCGCCGTCGCGGCACAGATCCACGGCACTGCCCCCACCGAGGTCACGCGGGAACAGCGCTCGGGGGCCAAGATGGTGAACTTCGGGATTGTCTACGGGATCACAGCCTATGGCCTGGCGCGCCGTTTGAAGGTGCCACAGGATCAGGCCGCGGCGATTATCGACGGGTACAAACGCCGCTTCTCCGGCATCACAACCTTCCTGCAGGAATGCGTCGAGCAGGCCCGCACGCAGGGGTTTGTCACGACGATGCTCGGACGGCGGAGGCCGATCCCCGAGATTGACGCGAAGAACCCCTCGCGTCGGTCACTGGCCGAGCGATTGGCCATCAACTCGGTGGTTCAAGGATCTGCCGCGGACCTGATCAAAGTGGCCATGGTCGATCTTCACCGAAGGTTCCGCGCCGGGGAGGGCGCGATCCCCGCCGGCGCGGTGAAAATGCTCCTGCAGATCCATGACGAACTGGTTTTCGAAGGGCCCGAATCTCTCGCGGAAGAAGCCAAGTCGCTCGTCTCGCTGCGGATGGAGCGGGCCGCGCACCTGCGCGTGCCGCTCAAAGCCGAGGCGCACGCTTCGAAAAACTGGTTTGAAGGCAAATGACGGGCGAGTGGTTCAGAGAATCTCGATGCGGCCGGGGTTGGGGCAAAGCCCGGCGGCGTGCCCGCTGCGCAGAAGCCTCGACACGGCCTCGATGCCCTCGTCCCCCATGTCGAGCGTCCAGCGGTTGACGTACATCCCCACATACATGTCCACACGCTCGCGTGTTGGCGCCCCAGAGGCCTGCGCGCCGGGTTTGGCCGCGTTGGCAAGGGCGAAGGGCATGGTGTACTCGATCGATTCTTCCCGGTGTGCAAGCGCGTATTCGATGCTGCGACGAAGCAGCGCGGCGGCGCGAGTGAGCGTGCCGGGGCCGTGGGTGCTGTCGAGATCGCGGCGCGCCGCGTTGCAGCCCAGCGGAACAGGCAGCCCGGTGGTCTCTTTCCACCATGCTCCAAGATCGACCACAAGCTCGAGCCCGGCGTCTTTGAAGAGCAGTTGCCCCTCGTGGATCACAAGCCCCGCGTCGGCCTTTCCGCCGGCCACAGCCCCGATGACCTGGTCGAACGGCATCTCGATGAACCGCGCGTGATCCGCGACTGTTGCGCCCTCGATGAGCATGTTGAGCAGCAGAAACGCCGTGGTCCGCCGGCCCGGGATCGCGATCCGCACGCCGGGGTCTTGCAGCACCGAGCGGACCGACCGCGCCGACGCCTTCGCCGCGAGCAGGGGTCCGGCGATGACCTTGGGCCCGAACCCGTCTCCGAACGATGAACCGCAGCGTGTGATGACGTAGCGATCCTTGACATCGGACCACGCGCGGAAGGAAAGCGCCGTGATCTCATAATCGCCGACCTGGGCGGCACGCCGATTCAGTGCTTCGATATCCGCCGGGAGCGCACGGAAGACAAGCCCGCCCGTGTCCAGTACCGGCCCCTGCGATGAAGGAGTTCCGTCGGGGCGCACCTTTCCGGTGATCGGCCACCACATGAAGGCGTCGTCCGGGTCGGGAGAATGCGCGAGGGTCAGTGGCGTCTGTGTCACGTGAGATTGTTCGCGGTGGATTGTCAACTCGGTCAGGCCTCGAAGATCTTCATCTGCTCGGGCTCGATCACGTGTTCGGTGACCGGATGATCAGGATCGAGGCGATACTCGCCGCTGAAGCACGCGGTGCAGTAGTGCTGCGTTGGCAGGTTCATGCAGCCCAGCAGCCCGCCGAGCGAGAGATAGTGCAGCGAATCAACCCCGAGGTATTCGCGGATCTGATCAATGCTTTTATCGTTGGCGACGAGTTCGCTCTTTCTCGCGAAGTCTACACCGAAATAGCACGGGTGCCTGATGGGCGGGCAGGAGATCCGCAGGTGAATTTCCTTCGCGCCCGCCTCGCGGAGTTGATCCATCTTCACCTTGGTGGTGGTGCCCCGCACGATGGAATCATCAACCACCACCAGCCGCTTGCCCCGCACCAGTTCGTCGATGATGTTCAGTTTCAGTCGCACCGCCGCCTGCCGCTGATCCTGGCTCGGCTTGATGAACGTGCGTCCCACGTAACGGTTAGGCACGATCGCCTCGCGGTACGGAATCCCGCTCACCCTCGCATACCCCAGCGCGGCCGATCTGCCCGAGTCTGGCATCGGCGCCACACAATCCGCGTTGGCGGGCGCCTCTCGGGCCAGCGCCTCGCCCAGCAGTTCGCGCGAACTCTGGACATTTTGCCCAAAGACAACACTCGCCGGGTTGGCGAAATAGACGTGCTCAAAGACACAGTGGGCAAGTCGGTGGCTGGGTTCTGCGAAGCGGCGCGAGGTCAGCCCATGGTCAGACACCGTCACGATCTCGCCCGGCTCGACATCCCGCTGAAACTTGGCCCCCACCACATCAAGGGCGACCGTCTCGCTCGCCAGCACGTATTGGCCTGTTGGCAAGCGGCCGATCGAGAGCGGCCGCCAACCCCAGGGATCTCGCGCCGCCTCAAGCCGGTCGGGAAAGAGAAGCGTCAGGCTGAATGCCCCCTGCAGGTGCCGCAACGCCGCCGCGAGCGGATCGGCTGTCCGCTGGCTCTGGGGCGCCGCGAGCAGGTGGATGATGACCTCGGTATCGCTCGTCGTGTGGAAGAGATGCCCGGCCTGCTCGAACTTGGCCCGCAGGGCTTCGGCGTTGATCAGGTTGCCGTTGTGGGCGATGGCGACCTGACCACCAACATACCGCTCCAGGAGCGGCTGGGCGTTGCACGCGACGGAGCCCCCGGCCGTGGAGTATCGGTTGTGCCCGATCGCGCCGCGTCCGCCGTGCGCATCCAAGGCCGTCAGGGTGGGTGCCGCGAAAACTTCGGCCACCAACCCCATGCCGGTGTGCCCCGAGAGGCGTGCGCCGTCACTCACCGCGATCCCCGCGGATTCCTGCCCTCGATGCTGCTGGGCATACAGGCCCAAATAGCAGAGGTGCGCCCCCCTTGGGTGCCCCCAGACACCAAAGACCCCGCACTTTTCCTTGGGCGGATGTCCGCCGGTTGCTCTGTGCTGTTCGAGTATGGGCAGCGGGCGACGCGTCGGCATGCGGCAGGATGGTACCGAGGCCGGGGCCAGCAAGGGGCAGGCCCGCCGTGCTCTGTGGGAAGAAAAACACCCCGGGCGTTGGCCCGAGGTGCCTTGAGTTCTCCGAGAGGGGCTCTCGTGCGACAAAGAGCCGAGATTGACGCGGGATCAGTACGTGTTGTACTTCACGCCGCGGGCGTCGACTTCGCTGTCTGCACAGTTCGCCCGAACCGTGCCGGTCGCGGCATCATACACCCACCCGCTGGTGGTGCCCAAGGTGGCCGCGAAGCCTGTTTTGCCCTTGTTGGCGCCCACGGGCAGGCTGGGAACGGTGCGGAGATAGGGCCCGAAGATTCGCCCTTCCGCCACGTCCTTTTCGCCGAAACTCGTTCCGGCAGCGTTGGTGTACTGTGTGAGCGCCTTCTCCAGATCGGCGAGCGCGGGGTAGGATCCGCCGTGCTCCGTCTGGTAGAGTTCGATCGCGCTGCGGATCACCGAGAGGTTGGCCGACAACGCCGAGTCAGAGGCCGCGGCAGCGCCACGGCTCATCCTGGGGACGGCGATTGCGGCCAGGATGCCGATGATCACGACAACAATGACAAGTTCGATCAGGCTGAACGCGGCGCGACGACGTGTGAACAGTGTCTGCATAGTGAAGAACTCCGTGCGAGGGGGTCCAGCGAACGATCGCCACGCCCCGCGCGGAGTGAATCGGCCTATTTCACTGGCTACTTTCGTGCAATCATCGAGTCGGCCGGGCAGATTTCTCACCCCCGCCGCTATTTGCTCTCCATCGTCCCTACCTGAAGCGTGACGCGCACACCGCCATCCCCTACAAAGGTGGCGGATCGACGATCGACCTCGATGAGCACGAACCCGTCGAGCGTGTCGCCGATTCGGTAGATGCGTCCAGCGATCACCGCCGATGCCTCCGCGGCGGAACGCATGACCGCTGTGAGGCGGTGGGCCCGGGAGAACTCGTCGGCTCTCTGGCCGAGAATCTGTGGCTCAGATCCCTGTTCGATCGTCGCCGCGACCTTGTCCAGGAATGGCGACGCGAAGGGATCATCTGCCTGAACCGGTTCAGAGCCAGGATCAACCGCCGCATCGCGGAGACGCTCTATCCGACCGGCCAGAGAGGAAGCGCCCGCCGCCAGATCCTCGGCTTGGCGCCCCACGGCTGTGGGTCGCGCGGTCTGCTGCACGGTGCCGGTAGTCACGCTGAGCCCCTCGGCCGCCGCGACCGCGGGTGCTGTTGCCCCGGTGCCCAGGATGACCCTGTCCGCGAGGAGAGCGCCTGCGGCGGCGAGAAGAATGGCGACGTACGCCTTACGCTGCTTCGAGAGAGCCATGCTCCAGAAACATGGAATTCCAAACCGCGATCCGCAAGCACTACTCGGAATTATTGTGCAGGCGGGGCCGCGTACCAGACAAGGTCAAGCCCGATATATGCCGACTGACCAGCCGCCTCGGGGGGTGACAGCGCCCTGACACCAACCACGGCCGTATCGGGATACTCGGCGTGCAGGCTCTTGAGGAACGCCACGCAGGCGGGGTAGCCCCCTCGGCAGGCCATGCGGATGGCAACCGCGGTTGAACGTTGCGATGCATGCGCGGTGCCCGGCGTCATCTGTTCGAGCGCCAAGCCGTGCCGCTGCGCTAGTTCGGTCAGCGCCGCCAGCCGCTGGTTCTGCTGCGTCACGGGCACGGGCACCACTCGCTGCCCCGCGAGCGCGCGCGTGATCTGGGTGTGCATCTGTTCAAGATCGCGCCGTTCCAGCCGCAGCGCCTCGGCCCGGCTGCGCGCCGCTTCCAGTTCTTTCAGAACGCCGGCTGATCGCTCCCGATCCGCCATCGCCGGCTGGAGAATGCCCAGAGCCGCAAGGCCCGAGAGGGCAACCGCCGCCGTGAGGCCCGCGGCGTGAATCCCGAGCCCAGAATCTTTGTGCGCCACGCTCATCTCCCGCCCCCCCTGCCACTGTCGCTCATGTCACACTCAATCTTGAACCCGACCATGCCCCCTTTGTCAGTCTCCTGCATCCGGGTGTCGATGATCGCGACTTTGTCAAAGATCGACAGAGACTCCAGCCTTAAAGCCAGTTGCGTCACCGCGCGGTGTTCGTCTGCAACTCCTGCGAGTCGCAGGGTGTACGCGGACGGCCTGGCCGCCGCGGCGCCTGACCCACCGGGGGTTGCGCGTGCCGCGATCTCTACCTCGTCGAGAACAACCGAGTCGCCGCGGATCGATCCTACCTTCGCCAGCAGAACAGACCAGTCGGGGTGCTCGCCGATGGCCCTCGCGGCAGAGAGCGCCGAGGACGAGGCTGACAGTTCCACCTTGAGCCTGCTCACGGCCTGTTCGAGCAGCGCGGATTCATCGCTCAGCCGCTCGATGCGGGTGAGCAGCACACGATCATCGTCAGACATCACACGCGAAGCAATCAGCATCACGCCGCCGACGAGCACCGAATAGACAACCAGCACCAGTGTCCACGTGCGAACGCGATCACCCCGGCGCGCCCGGCACAGCCTGTCGCGCGGCATCAGGTTTACAGCAATCATGATTGCCTCTCCGTTCCCGAGAGGGTCAGGCCGAACGCCGTGATCGCGCCGGCGCCGCAGGCGTGCAGAAGATGCGGCGGCACCTGCGCGACATCTGTCACCGCGAGCGTGCGAGACTCGAGCCCAGCGCACTCCTGGAGGGTGGCATCAAGGCCGGGGATCTGCGCACACTCGCCGAAGAGAAGTGCCCTGACCGGGGGTGAGTGAGGATACCGGTGTTCGACATAGGCAAGCGAGACTCGAACCTGCTGTGCCAGCTCCTCTCCATGCGCACGCACAGCCTGCTCCCTCGCATGAATGAGCCGCTGGGGACACTCGGCCGCAACCTCGTCCCTCGCCAGCAACATCTCCGCGACTACCGCGTCGGTGCGTGTGCTTTTCGCCAGGGCGTCGCGCAGCGTGCAGAAACCGACTCCATCCAGCCGGCGCTCGTACACGATCACCTGTTCACACACGACCACAAGGTGCGCCTCGTTCCAGCCGAGTTCGATAAGCAGAGTGGAACCGCCGCGCCCCGACAGCCATGAATGCGCCGCCCGAGACGCCGCGGTCATGCCGGGCTCAAGCGCCCGCAGCGAGAGGCCGGCAGCAGAGAACGCGTCGCAGAGTTCGGATGCCCCGGAGTGTGCGCACGCGGTGGCCATGCACTGATTCGCCGTGGATCTCGCCGCCGCGGGGAGTTCCCACAGGGCGACCTCCAGCCCCGAACTGTCCATCCTGAAGAGCCGTGACATTTCGAGCGCCGCGATCTGTTCGAGCGGTGCGCCTGAACTCCGCGGGGGCAACTCAAGCACCGCCGAGTGAAGCTGCCCCTCAGGAATTGCCAGCGCCACTAGGTTGCCGACAAACCCACGCCGGCGCAGCACGCCCGCAAGCCGTGACGCCTCTTCCAGGGGTGAGCGTTGGCCATGATCCAGGCGCGGGAAGCACGCGGCGGCGGAAATCCTGTGCCCGCGCGGCCCCTTGACGGTCTGCACGGCACGGACACATCGCCCGCGGATCTCGACACCGATCCACCCCTCGCACCCGTGTTGTGCCGGTGTTGTCATGGAGTCGGCCCAGCCCCGCCCGCGGCGGTAAGATCAAACAGCGGAAGAAACATGCTGATCGCCACAAACCCAACCACCAGGCCCAGGACCGTGAGGATGATCGGTTCGATGAGCGACCCCAGCGCTTTGACGGTTTGCTCGTTGTCTTCGTCGAGATAGTCCGCGACCTGAACCAGCACCTCCCCCATCGTCCCCGTCTTCTCCCCGCTGGCGATCGCCTCGCTGACCGCCGGGGCAATCAGTTGTGCATCGGCCATCACCGACGCGAGCGTCTGGCCGCGCTGCACGGCTTCCTCGGCGCGCTCTAGCAGCCCCGCGTAACAGGCGTTGGTCATAGATTCCCGGGTGAGCAGGAGTGCATCGAGCAGCGCGATGCGGGCCTGGATAAGCACGCCCAACAGCCGCACGAGCCGCGCGGTTGCGAAACTCTGCACGATCGGACCTACCTTGGGGGCGTGCACGGCGGCGTGATCAATGCGACGCCGGCCGGCGGGCGACGTCAGGTAGTACCCCAGCCCGCCCATGCCGGCGAAGATGAGCGGGAACACGATCCACCAGTACTCCCTGAGGAACGCACCCGAGGCCATGAGCACGGCTGTTGTCGGCGGCAGGGGTGTCTGCAGCGTCTCAAAGAGTTCTTCAAACTTGGGCAGCACGAACATCATCATCACCACAACAACCACCAGCGAGATCGAGATGAGCACCACGGGGTATGTCAGCGCCCCCACCACCGACTTTCGCAGCGTCATCTGCTGACGCGTGAGTGTCGAAAGGCCCTTGAGCATTGTGTCGAGCATCCCGCCTGATTCTCCCGCCGCGACCATGCTGCGTGAAATAGCGTCGAAGCAGTTCGGGTATTCGGCCATGGCCTCGGAGAACGACTCGCCCTCTTCAACGCGTCGCCGAACATCCGCGAGCACGTCGCGCCATGCCCCCGGCTGCACCTGGCGTTCGACGACCTCGAGCGCCTGCACCAGAGGCGTGTGCGTGCACACAAGAATCGAGAGTTGTCTGTAGAAGTGCGCCAGTTCACGCAGTGACACCACGCGCCGTGCACGCGACACTTCGCCTTGCGGCCGCGTGCTTTTCTCCTGTTCGTAGACCCGCGTGGCAAAGATACCCTGCCGGCGCAGCGCATCGGCGGCCTCGGCCGCGCCCGCGGCCTCGGTGTCGCCTTTCACCCGGCGCCCCGCGGTGTCAAAGCCTTCGTAGACGAACTTCAAGCGGCCTCCCGCGGCGCGATGGCCTGCTTGACCGCGGGGGTCGGGTCGTCCTCAAGATGTGTGACACGCAGAACTTCTTCAAGGCTTGTTTTACCCTCGATCGCCAGGAGGACGCCCTCTTCGCGCAGCGTGAGCCCGCCGCCCTGGCGGTGCTTCTCCCGCAGTTCGTGCGTCGGGGCCCCGGCGTGCACAAGCCGCTTGAGTTCGGGTGTGACTTCCATCACTTCATAGATGCCAAGCCGGCCCTTGAAGCCCGTGTCGTGGCAGTTGCGGCAGCCCGATCCCTTTCGGAACGGCCTGCCGGAGTGGTCCGTCATCCCCGCATCGGCGAGCACATGCTCGGCGGGGTAGTACTTCGTCGCGCAGTTCGGGCAGATCGTGCGTGCGAGCCGCTGCGCCACCACACCGTTGAGCGCGCTCGACAGAAGGTACGTCTCGATGCCCATGTCCGAAAGACGCGCCACCGCGCCCGGCGCGTCGTTGGTGTGCAGCGTCGCCAGCACAAGGTGCCCCGTGAGCGCGGCCTGCACGCCAACCCTGGCCGTGGCCTCGTCGCGTATCTCACCCACCATGATCACGTCGGGGTCTTGACGCAGGATGCTGCGCAGAGCGCGCGAGAACGACATGCCGATGGCTTCCTGCACCTGGATCTGATTGATCAGGTCGAGCTGGTACTCCACCGGGTCTTCGACGGTCACGATGTTCACCTCGGGGCTGCGCAGCAGATCCAGCGCCGAATAGAGCGTTGTCGTCTTGCCGCTGCCGGTCGGGCCGGTCACCAGCACAAGCCCGTGAGGGCGCTTGAGCACCCGCACAAACGTATCGAGCGCCTGCTTGCGAAAACCCAGGTCGGAAAGTTGCACACGCAGATTCGATTTGTCGAGAATGCGCACGACGATCTTTTCGCCCAGGAGCGTGGGCATGCTCGACACCCGGAGGTCAATCTCGCGCCCCTCCGCGACAATCCGCACGCGACCCTCCTGCGGCAGGCGTTTCTCGGCGATGTCCATCTTGCCGATGACCTTGATGCGCGAGACGATCGCCGCGTGCATCCCCGGGGGCGGCTTCATCAGGTCACGCAGCGTTCCGTCCACCCGGTAGCGGATGCGCGTGCCACGCTTGTCGGGCTCGATGTGGATATCGCTGGCCTTGTCCCGAACCGCTGTCAGCATCGCGACATTGACAAGGTTGACGATCGGGCTGCCCGCCACCAGACGGTCGAGGTCTGTCGCGGGCCCCTCGTCGATCGACTCGCGTTCCACCACCTCAAGGTCAGACTCGGCCAGCGATGTCAGGAACGCATCAACGTTGACGTCACCGCCGGCATACTTGCGGACAAACTCGAGAATGTTCGGCTCGAGGGCGAGCACCGGACGGATTCGGCAGCCGGTGATCTGGCGCAGCCTGTCGATCGTTGGCAGAGACTGAGGCTCGGCCATCGCGACGGTCAGCGTCTCACGCACCTTGAACATGGGGATCACCTTGAGCCGTTCTGACTCCTCGGCGCCCACCAGTTTGAAGACCTGCGGATCGATCAGCCCGTGCCGGAGGTGACACCCCGGCACCCCGAGACACTCGGCGAGCGTGCGCACCAGCATGGTGCTGTTGATGATGCCCTGGTCGACAAGCAACTCACCGAGCATGCGGTTCGACCGCTGCTGCTCGACGAGCGCGGCCGACAACTGCTCGGCGGAGATCACCCCGTCCTCCAGCAGTTTGTCGCCCAGCCTGGGCCTGCCCGGGGCGTTGCTCACAGGAAGCTCCTCACCGCGGTGTTCACGTCGGCGTAATGCTCGAAGTACGACGAAAGGTCGGTGATCTCGAGTATCTCGCGCACGGTTTCGCACGCGTTGCACAGTTTCATCACCTGCCCGCCCTGCGAGAGTTGCTCGGTCACCGACAGCATCGCTTCAAGCCCCGCGCTGTCGACATAGGGCGTCGCCGACATATCCACCACAAAACGGCCCATGCTGCGCGTCATCACCCGCTCGGCGACCTGGTGGAACTCGTCGGCGTCGGCCTGCACCAGCGCCCCCTGCGGGGCGATGACCGTGACGGCGCCGTGGCGTTGCTCTTTGATCTGCATGATGACGCTCCGCTATGCCGCGATCGAGAGCGGGGCCGACTTGGGCAGCGTGATGGTGAACGTTGAGCCCTTGCCCACGGCACTCACGAGCGTGATGTCCCCGCCGTGCAATCGCACAACCTGTCTGGCCAGCGGCAGGCCAAGGCCCGAACCGCTGATGCCGTCGATCCGCTGGTCCTTCGATCGGTAGAAACGCTCGAAGACCAGTTCAGACTCGTCCTCGGATATCCCAAGCCCGGTGTCGCTGACATCGATGGCGACGCGGTCGGCATCTTCGCGGAACCGAACCGTGACCTCTCCCCCCTCGGGCGTGTACTTGAGCGCGTTGCCGATGAGATTGCTCACCGCCAGGAGAATCTTGTCCCGGTCTGCAACCACCACGGGCAACTTCGGCGGCAGCGTGAACTTGAGTTTGATATTCTTGGCCTTCGCCGGGTGCCTGAAGTCTCTCTCAAGATCCTCCATCAACGCCGCCAGCCTGACGTCGTCCGTCGTCAGTTTCAGCGTCCCCGCCTCGATTTCAGAGACCGACAGCATGTCACCGACGATGCGTTCAAGCCGGCGAACCTCACCGTTGATGATGTTCATGAACTGCAGGCGGGTCGTCTCATCCGTGTCAGGCTTCTCCAGCAGCGACTCCACATACAGCCTCATGTTCGTCAGCGGCGTTCGCAGCTCGTGCGTCACCTGAGCCACGAACGCGTTGCGTGATCGATCCGCCACTCTCTGCTGTGTCACGTCCTCGATGAGCACCACCGCACCCCCCGAGTCCCGCTGTCCGATCGTGCGCCCGCTGATGCGGAAGACAGCATCGTCCCTTGTCGGGTCGATCGCACGCTCGATCACCACCCGGGTGCGCTGGTTGCCACCCGCGAGCGGCCGGAGCGCGGCCGCGATTTCCTGATCTCCGATCCTCGCGGTGAGTTCAGCGCCAAGCAGCCCCTCCCGGCGCGAGGCCAGGAATACCGCCGCCGCGCCGTTGGCATAACGCACGCGCAGTTCATCATCGACCACGACCAGCCCGTGCCAGAGCGCGTCGCACGCCGCGGCCAGGTCGTCGACAGCGCCCGAACTCTCGCCACGACCTTCAACCCCAGACCGCATGCTCTGCTGGGCTCGAAGCCGAAGCAACTCGCTCAGCAAGGTGTTCCACGCGATGGCCTGCGGGCCGTGCCGCTCGTCAACCTCCAGCGCCCGAGGCTCTTTCTCGCCTTCCGAGGCCGCGCGAAGTGCATCGCTGATCGCCGCCAATCCGCGGGTGCGTCTCCTCACCACGCGATAGAGAAGCCCGAGCGCCGCGAGCGCGCCGGCCGAAACGCCCCCCACCCACGCCTCTGCGGTGCTCGGGGCGAGAGTCTCGGCATCGCCGGAGAGTTCAACCCTGAGCATCGCTTCGCCCTTGCCCGGCACCCGAAGCGGCAGTTGAAGAAAGCCCAGCCCGCTTGTCAGTTCGCCAACCGGGGGCCACACGTTCGGGATTGATTGGTGGGTGATACGGGCCGGATCGCTGTCCGCGATGATGCCCCCATCGCCGAGTTCGATCCGCAATGCGCCGAAGCCTCCCTCTCTGCCAACATCTGTCAGCAGTCGGCGCACGGATGAGAGTTCATCGTTCGAGAGCATGGTCTCCACACTCTGCGCCAGCGCGCCCGTCAGCACCTGCGCGGTGTTCTGCCTGCCCCGGGCGATCGCGTCACGCTCGGCGTGCACCGTCACCCACCACAACGTAGCGGACGTGATCACCACCACCGCGGCGGCGCCGAGCCCCAGCCCCGCCACGACGGATTCGTCGCCCGGCAAAAGTCGTCTGATATGTCCGGGAGTTGTCATCGCTGCGTGGCTCCTGCCCCTGCGGAACGCCGAACGCACCGAGGGTCAAGGGTACTATCGGTCGCCGGCCCCCCCGACTCAAACCGCAGCGGCGGCATCAGGCCGCTCGCCGATGGCCCGCCATTTCGGCGTCGTGCTGCTGCTGCAAGATCGCGTCATACTGCGAGAGATCCACGCGCCCGAACGCCGCCACAATCGTGGGATCAAACTGCGTGCCCGAGCAGCGTTCGATCTCCGCCAGCACCTTCTCGCGCGGCATGGCCGGGCGGTACGAACGGCTGGAACTCATCGCGTCGAAGGTGTCCGCCAGACCGATCATCCGGGCAACCAGCGGTATTTCCTCGCCCTTCAGGCCGTGCGGGTACCCCCGGCCGTCCCAACGCTCATGATGATGCAGTACCCCGGGCAGGGTATCTTCCAGCAGCACAATTCCTTTGAGAATCCCGTGGCCGATCTCGGGATGCCTGCGGATCATCGCAAACTCCTCGTCGGTCAACTTGCCCGCCTTGCACAGAATCGCCTCGGGAACGCCGATTTTGCCCACGTCGTGAACCAGGCCGGCGATGCGGACGCGCTCGGCGTGATCCGGCCCCATGCCCATGGCAGAGGCGATCGACTGGGAGAGAAACGCCACACGCTGCGAATGGCCCCGTGTATACGCGTCCTTTGCGTCGATGGCCGCCGTCAACGCCTGCAGCGTGCCGATGCTCATCGCGCGTTGCTCCGAGAACCTCGCGAGGTTCTCGTGGAACGTTCCCAGAAAGTCCGCGACCGCATCGATGAACTGCATCTCGGGGCTGGCAACCTCGGGGTCTGCTCCCCCTTTGTTCCCGGCCAGAAGCATGCCGATGACCGCCCCGTCATACGTGATGGGATCGCAGACGATCTCGCTGCCGCAGGCCTTCGCAAGTTGGCACGAGCCGGGGGGGTGCACCTTCGTCCAGCCGTCTTCGCTGGCCGTCGCGGCCATCTGCGCGATCATCTTCTCCCGATCCGCCTTCGCGATCGGGCACTCCCCGCACACCACCACCGCCCCGCGAAGGTCATCAACCACACGCGGGTCATCGCGGAACACAACGCACACCCAGCCGAACGGCAGAATCTGATGCACGTTCCCGCACACCATGCGCATCTGCTGGAGCGGTTCTGCCGACGAGGCCATGAACCGCATGATCCTGAACAGCGTGTACGTCTCTTCGTACGACTGCATCAGTTTGCCGCTGAAGTCATGCAGGAGCCCCGCGTCGCGGATCTGACGGTCGAGGTCATCGGCCATCTCGCGCAGGAACACACACAGCCGCGCCGGCGAGAGCCCCGCACCGCACCGCACCACCAGCACCCGCCCGCACGGCCCGACCAGCGGAACCGCCCACTCCTCCGGCCCGATCAGCACCGGCACCGGCTCATGCGGCGCCGGGCGGGCCAGCGCCGCCCGCGCGGCGCGCACCACCTCACACCCGTGCGCCGGCGCGCCAGGCTGCACGATGAAACCCGCAGTTTGGTCTAAAAGCCAGGAATCCAGGCCGAGCGCATCGCATCGACGCAGGACAGACTCCAGGACCCCCGTATGCTCTTCTTGATGTTTGTTCATCCGCAACTCCCGCGCTTACGCCGCGACATCCCTTACGTGATCACGCGTTCCGCCGCCCGTGTCGGCACAGATCTCTTCGACGATGCCGACCAGTTCACGCGCACTGAAGGGTTTGGGCAGCAGGTGCTGGATGTTCGTCTGCGCCAACTCCGACGGCGTGAGTTTGTGCCCCCTGGCGGTGAGCATGATTACAGGAATGTGCGACGTCTGGGCATCTGCACGCAGCCGCCGAGAGAGTTCCAGCCCGTCCATCCGGGGCATCTGCAGGTCGGAGACGATTACCCTTGGGGCGTTCTTCACCGCCAGTTCAAGCGCATCAACACCGTTGTGCGCCACGAATACATTGAAGCCAGCCTCTCGCAGGCGGGCGGAGATCATGAACGTGATGTACGGCTCGTCGTCTGCGACCAGAACGTTCCTGCTGTGCTCCATCGGCTGACCCACCTCCGTCTATGCTGACACGCCACGCCGTCGCCCTCTCCGCGGAGTGTGCTCGACGTGCTTATCCGCCGGGATCGACCGACGCACACCGCCGCTTCACCGAGAAATCAAAGTTGCACGGCCCATAACCCCCGATCGCCCGCCAAAGGCGGCCGATCCGCTCATGGCGCACGGTTCTTGGACCGAGATCTAGGACATCATGCCTCTCACCGACCACCTTCTCAGGCGCGCGCGCAGGCGTGGTTATTCCCTGCTCGAACTGGTGATCGTTGTCGTCATCCTGGGTGTGATCGCCGCACTGGCCGCGCCCAGGCTCGCGATGTCGGCCGAAAGCAAGCGCGTGCACTTCGCCGCCAAAAGGCTCGCCGCCGATCTCGGCACCGCTCGTGCCTCCGCCATGGCCTCGAGTTCGCCTCGCACCATCACCATCTCCGCCGCGGAGGGCAAATACTCCATCTCCAGCGTGAGCGACATCGACCGCATGGGCATGCAGTATTCGGTCAACCTCGCGCGCGACCCCTACGGCGTGGTCATCGATTCAGTCACGGCCGGCGACGCCGGCGTGATCGTGTTCTCACCCTCGGGCGGTGTGTCACGCGGAGGAACCATCGTCCTTCGCCGCGGCGATGAACGCCGGAACATCGTGATCGATCCCACGACCGGCAAGGCCCGAGTGAAGTGATGTCGGCCAGCATCCCCAGATCAAGGCGTGCCGTTTCGCTCTTGGAGATCGTCGTCTCGATGACGGCCTTCGCGGTCATCCTTCTGGCGGGGCTGAGCGCTGTCACCCTTGTCATGCGCGCCGCCAATATGGACGATACCGGCGCCGGCGCGCACATCGATATGCGACCGGAACTCGACTTGATCGAGGCCGAGATCGCCTTCGCAAAGCGGATCATCTCGTTCGGCTCCACCAGCGTGCAGTACACCGTGCCCGACCAGAACGGCGACGGAGAGGACGAAACCATCGTGCTCGCGTGGGCGGGCAAGGCCGGCGCGCCCGTCACCCGCAGCGTCAACGGCAGCGCACCCGCAGACCTCGTGCTGGGGGTCGGCACGTTCTCGATGAGCCTAATCAACGGCGCGGTCAACGAGGCCGTCTACGCCGGCGAGGGCGGCGAGCAACTGGTCTATTCCTCTCCCTCAGGCGCTGTGAACGGCTCCCTCGCGATCACCGACACGGCGTGGTCGGCTTTTACCTGTGTCCCGCAGGCGGTCGCGGGCGCCACCGGGTACCGTGTCACACGGGTGCGTGTGCGGATGTCGGGTGAACCGCCGCTCGACGGCAAGGTGACGCTGCGGCTCTACCAGGCAACCGCCACAGCGCTCATACAGCCACTGCTCCATGAAGTTGTCTTCGGCGAAGAGACCCTCGGCGACACGATGCGCTTCGCCGACATCTATCTCACGCACGCGCCGATCCTGCCCGCTGGTTCACGAATCGCCCTCGTTGTCGGCGCGTCGGGCTCGGGAACCATCGCCAGGCTCGCCACGCAGAGCAACTCACAGAACACCAACCTCCGCTCCGTCATCAACTCGTCCAACGCCGGCTCAACGTGGAGCGCAGAGACCTCACGCGAACTCTTCTACCAGGTGTACGCACGCCCGATGTTCAAATCCGACGCCGCGACGTCCGCGACCACCGCCCAGGCGCTGCGCTTCACGCTTGCACCGCTCGACGCACGCGTCCCGCCGATTGATCGCACCGTTCTCCTCCGCAACCGCCCCGCATTGCCATGACACGCCGCACCTCGCCTATGCACCCTGTGCTCATGCAAAGGAAAGGGTTCTCCCTGCTCGAGTGCACCGTCGCATCGGCAGTTCTTGCTGTCGTTGCAGCCGCGGGCATCAAGGCCGGCGGGGCCGCCGGTGCCACGGTCTTTCTCTCATCTCAACGCTCAACAGCGATGAGCCTGGCTCTCTCTCTTGTGGCCGAAGTGGAACGCCTGCCATACGAAGACCCCCAAGGCGGATCATCGATCGGTGTCAACTCGGGAGAGAACCCCGCCAACAAGACCACCTTCGATGATGTGGACGACTACCACGGATGGACCGAAAGCCCCCCCCAGGGTCCCGACGGTGCGATCCTCACTGCCTTCTCAGGCTGGACCCGAACAGTCCAAGTGCAGTTTGTCGATCCGGCAAACCCGGCCAATGCCGTGGCGCACAGCCGCGGCCTCAAGCGAATCACGGTCACCGTCTCTCGCGCGGGAAAGCCCCTCGCCACCGCATGGTCGCTCAGGAGTCTCGCGCCGTGACCGCCTCAACCCACGCACGAGTGATCAGGCATCGCCGCGGCAGCGCGTACGTTACTGTGCTCGGCATCTGCATCCTCGTCAGCATCGCGGGCGCCGGCGCCATGATGGTGGCGCGTGTCCAGGCACGCAACGCCGAACTGTCTACACAGGCCGTTCAGGCCCGCCAGGTCGCGGCAGCTATGATCGAAGCGGGCATCGCCATCATCCATCGAGAGAACAACTGGCGCACCGCAAGATCTGAAGGCCAGTGGGTTCACACCACTTTACCCGGCGGTGGCTCGGCCAGACTCACGGCGCGAAGCCCTTCCAACGATCTGAACGCCTCCGATATCGAGCCGATCATCCTGGAAGGCGAGTGCGCCATCGGTGGCGCCACGCAACGCGCCAGCGCCATGGTCGAAATGCGATCCAGATCTATGACCTCGCTCGACGTCAGCATGGCCGCGGGCGGGCTCGTGACTCTGACTGCCGCCACCTTCATAACCCGCAACGAGGTGATCACGAGCAATACCGGGTTTGTGTCAACGCTCTCAGACCTCGACGTGATCGTCGAATCTGCCGGAACGATCATCGGCACGAACTACCGTCGCGCCACAACCTCCGGCGCCACCCCCCGGGAAATACCCGGCAGCGAAGCCTTCGACTGGTACATCCGTAACGGGGTTCCGCTGAGTACCTCCATACTCACTCCCAATCTCCTCTCCTGGCGGCTTTCCGATGTCCTCCTGAGCCCAAACAACAACCCTGTCGGCCCAACTCATCCGCAAGGCGTGTACGTCCTTGACTGCGGGGGAAGAACCGTGGTCATCAGCAACGTGCGCGTCGTGGGCACCCTCGTGCTGCTCAACCCCGGCCTTGGTTCGGCCCTCGAGGGGGCCGCCCTCTTCGAGCCCGCGGTGGCAGGATACCCAGTCCTCATGGTGCGCGGCGGGTTCGACCTCCGTGCTACCCGATCCTCGATCTCGGAAAAAAATGCCGGCGTGAACTTCAACCCAACAGGTTCGCCACTCCCCTACCCCTCCGGCTCGACCAACTCCAAGAACGACGACTCCCACTCACCCGGAATTCATGGGCTTGTGTTTATCAGCGGCTCGACAGACATCGGCGGGGACTTCAGGATCAGCAACCTGGTAATCGGCGGCGCGGTCACAAGCACCGGCGGCAAGATCGAATTCTCCTACAACTCCACGTACGCCACCTCGGCACCCCCGGGGTTCAGGGTGGTCACCCCTCGCCTCGCGCCTAGCAGTTGGCGGCGTGAAATGAACTGAGCGTGCGGACGCTCCACTCCCACAGGCACGGGGTAGTCTCCACCGTATAATCCTGTGTGAATCAGGCTCCCAATCCCCCACAGTGGCTCGACCCCCTCTCCCTGCCGAGCGGCGAGGTGATGGCTCTGGGACGAAGCCGGCTTGGGGTGCCGGTGGCCCAGGCCCTCGCGGCATACAAGAAAGTCTACCGCGAAGGCGTACGCGAAGCCGCCCCCTGGAAGGCTGACCTGCCGGAGGTCGTCCGCACCTTGCGCGAAGAGTCAAGCGAGGGCGAAGTCGTCAAGTTCGTCTGCCGTGTACCGGGGCGGTTGGCCGACGGCCCCGCCGCGCCCGGCGACCTCGCAGAGCGTTCACTCGAGATCGAGTCCGTGCTGATCCCCATGATCGGCTCAACCCGTCAGCGCACGTACACCCTCTGCGTGTCAAGCCAGGTCGGCTGCGCGATGGGGTGCACCTTCTGCGAAACGGCGCAGATGGGGCTCATCCGCTCTCTCTCGCCGCGCGAGATCGTCGCGCAGTGGTATACCGCCACGCACGTCATCGGGCTGCGCCCCAAAAACATCGTCTTCATGGGCATGGGCGAGCCCATGGATAACTTCGAGAACGTGATGGCCGCCATCAATATCCTGCGCGACCATAACGGTGCGCACGTGCCCGCGAGCAAGATCACCATCTCCACGGTGGGCCGGGTGGACGGCATGCGGCAGATGAAAGAGCGTCTGCACGAGCCGGGCCTGCACAGGCTCAACATCGCCCTGAGCCTCAACGCCCCAAACGACGCCGTTCGTTCCGGCCTCATGCCCATCAACCGCCGCTGGAACATGTCGCAACTCCAGCAGGAACTCATCGATTGGCCCCGCTACGGCGGCAACAAGATCTGCCTTGAGTACGTGCTGATCCCCGGGGTGAACGACGCCCCAGAGCACGCCGACGAGGTCGCCGCATTCATGAAACCCCTCACCGCGGGCGACGGCAGCAAAGCCCGGGCGGTGCTCAACCTCATTCCGTACAACCCCCGTCGGAGTTCACCCTGGCCCGCCCCCACCGAGGCGCAGGTGGAAGCCTTCATGCGGCACCTCTTCTCTCACGGCGTCTTCGTGAAGCGCCGCCGCACCAAGGGCCGCGAGATGATGGGCGCCTGCGGCCAGCTCGGCAACGAAGAGATCCGCCAGCGGCGGCTCGTGCAACTCACCCGTTCTTAAGCACGCCGGCGCTCAGGCCGCAAACCGTCGCAGCCGCTCGGTGAGTTGGCTGAAGTCATCCCGGCTGGTTGTTTCAATTCCGAGCGCCTCGCATATCGAGATCGGCGTGTCGATCCCCGGCGAGACCCGGTGCGATGCCAGCCGCTGGCCCTTCGAGTCACTCACGAACGCGATAACCGCGCCGTCGTCTTCACGGACGATCTCTACCGTCTGCCCGCACACTACGACCTTCGAGGCATCCCCGCCGGTTTCCTTCGCCAGCGACGCCTCAACACTCATGTCCACGGCACGCGAGAGCGAACGCTGCACGCACGACATGAGCGACTCAAAGTCACCCAGCGGCAGCGCGATGCCCGAAAATACCTCGATGAGCATCTGGTACTCGCGTACCGACCGCGATACCAGCATGCCCATCTGTTCGTCATCGATCCCCAGCAGTTTCTGCGCCGAGACATCTTCCACCACCACGCTCGGTTCGTCTTCCTTCCATGACGACAGCACCGGCGCACCCGTGCAATACGCGATGCGGTGCAGACGCGACGGCGGATCATCCTTCCCGTTCTCCGCGGGGTTGGTGTGGTGCAGTTCCAGAGGCCTGGCGAGCAGTTCCGGCAGTTTCCACAT
This sequence comes from Phycisphaeraceae bacterium, assembly GCA_019636615.1. Taxonomy (GTDB): domain Bacteria; phylum Planctomycetota; class Phycisphaerae; order Phycisphaerales; family UBA1924; genus UBA2402. The sequence goes on from JAHBXF010000002.1 coordinate 1,119,211, forward strand.
CCGCCCCAGGACCGTGATGATGTCCACATGCGTGAACGTCAGCAGTTCAAACTCGCGCCGGTACAACTTCCCGGGGGCCGGGTCATCATCAAAGAATCGCTGGTACTGATCACCCGCCAGGCGGCACATCAGCGGAATCCCGGCGTCCATCATCAGCCCCACCACAAACGCCTCCGCCACCACGTTCGGCGCGGTCAGCCGCGCCGCCTCAGACGCCATGCACGCCCTCAGCAGCGACTGCCCCCACACCCTGCGAGAGATCTCCTGCACGCCCTTGGCCGTCGCGGCGCGGCTCAGATAAAAGCCCAGCGAGATCGACTTGAGCCGTTCAAGCCCAAGAATCAGGCACGCACGCTCGAGCGTCGTCACCGGCGTGCGCTGCGCAAAGATCGCGGAGTTCGCCAGTTTCAGCACACGCCCAGAGATCGCGCTGTCGGCCTTGATGATGCGCGCAAAGTCGATCAGTTGCGCATCCTGGTTCGTGGCAAGATCCAGCAGGCGCACGACCACCTCCGGCCGGCTTTCGATGCCCACCGCTTCAAGCCTGCGCTCCAGATAGGTGTGCATCTGACGGACTTCGACCGCCGTCAGCAGGCTTCTTACCTTCATATTCGCACCTTGCGATTCGAAAACTGTTCGGCGATTATGCCCACGCGCATCATGAGCGTGCCATGACTCTTGGATCGGCCGACAGCCTCCCCGAATCGAGCCCGCCCCGCCAGTTTCAGAAACTCTCCCCGACACCGCCCATCAAGGTTGCAGCCTTGTCGATCGCCAGGGCGACCCGGTGACTTCCTCGCCCTGCTTCTGGCTGATCTCTCGCTCCCACACCGCACGGTCGTGCAACCTGCCCGGGCCACCAAGCCACAACTCCAGACGCGCGGCCCAAAGCCTGAAGCCCCCCCAGTGCGGCGGCCGCGGTATGTGAATGCTGTTGCCCTTCAACAAGATCTCGTCTGGGTCAAGCCCGAGCCGCTCGATCACCTCCCCCACACGGCCGATGAGTGTTGTCCGTGATTCGAGCGGCTCGCTCTGTTCACTCGCCCACGCCGAGAGGCGGCTTTCCCATGGACGGCTTGCGAAGTACGCGTCGCTCTCCCCGGGCGGGCTCTGAAACACCTCACCCTCCATCCGAACCTGCCTGTCCGCGTGGTCCCAGTGAAAGGTCACCGCCGCGCGCGGCGTGGCGAGCAACTGCCGCCCCTTCGCCCCGCGATAGTTGGTAAAGAACACGATGTACCCCTCCGCCGGGTTCACCCCGCGGCACAGAACGATCCTCGCGGACGGCCCTCCTCCGGCCGAGACGGTCGCCAGATTCATCGCGTCCGGGTTCGGTTGGCGGCCCGAGGTGCGGGCCTCGGTGAACCACGCCGAGAAGATGGTGAACGGGTCCGCGGGCAGCGGATCGGGGAGTGTCTGTGCCGCGGCCATTCGGTCGATCAGCGCCTGGGGAAGTCGAACTGTCATGCTCTAGGATAAGCCGGCGGCGAACATGGTCCGCCGATGCAACCCTCTACACTCCCAGAGTCTCCACCGGCCGTTCACACCCAGCAGGAGCCCCCGCCATGACGTCAACTTCACTCCTCAACCTCCAGAAGTGGATCCGCGAGAACCGCAAGCACCTCGTGCCACCCGTCAGCAACAAGCAACTCTTCACCGAAAGTCAGGACTCGGTCATCTTCGTCAGCGGCGGGCCCAACACGCGCAACGATTTTCACGTCAATCCTACCGAAGAGCTCTTCTACCAACTCAAAGGCGACATCGCGGTTCGGCTGCGGCCGCTGGACGGCAGCAAACCATTCGACCAGATCATCCGCGAAGGTGAACTCTTCCTGCTGCCCCGCTGGGTGCCGCACCGACCACAGCGCCCCAAGGGCACCGTCGGCCTCATCGTCGAGTTCCCACGCCCGCAAGGCCAACTCGACGGCCTCCGCTGGTATTGCCCAACGTGCGATGAACTCGTGCACGAAGCCCGCTGGCAACTCAAGAAGATCGACGAAGACCTCAAGATCATCATGGAAGACTTCTGGGGCGGCCCCGAAGACCGCCGCACCTGCCGCGCCTGCGGCCATGTCATCCAGCGTGCCGGCGAGATCACCCTCAAGCGCGGCAAAGTCAGCCCCGGCACCAATAAGGCCGCCCGCAGTGCCCCCAAACCCACCCCAAAGAGCAAGCCCACGCCAAAGAGCAAGGCTTCCAGCGCATCGCATCGCCCCGCCCGATCCAGCGCCTCAACCCGCCGCGCGGCGCGGCGTTGATGCTCTTCTGATTTGTCTTTGCCCCGATCCGTCATGAAGATCGATCTGCACACGCACATCCTGCCCAGGAGTTGGCCGGACTGGACAGCCCGCACCGGATACCCGGGATGGGTCTATCTCGAACACACGCGCCCCTCGTGCGCGTGCATGATGCAGTCTACCGCTCACGGGCCGCCCAGGTCGTTCCGTGAGATCGACGAGAACTGCTGGAGCCCCCAGCGACGCCTCGATGAAATGAACGCCGCGGGCGTGGATGTCCAGGTGCTCTCCACCGTGCCCGTGATGTTTTCCTACTGGGCCAAACCCGCCGACGCCTACGACCTGGCACGCCTCCTCAACGATCACATCGCAGAAACGTGCGCTTCCGCTCCTGCCGCAGGACTCGCCGCGCTCAAACGATTCGAGGGGCTCGCCACCATCCCCATGCAGGATGCCGACCTCGCCTGCAAAGAGTTGGATCGCTGCGTCAAAGACCTCGGCCTGCGCGGCGTTCAGATCGGTACCCATGTCAACCAGATCAACCTGGGCGACAGCACGCTGCGCCCTATTTTTCAGCACGCCCAGACGTTGGGCGCGGCGGTGTTCGTCCACCCGTGGGACATGCTCGGAGGGGAACGACTTTCGAAATACTGGATGCCCTGGCTCGTCGGCATGCCCGCCGAAACCGCCACGGCGATCTGTTCCGTCCTCTTCTCCGGGCTTCTTGATGCCGCCCCGACTCTCAGGCTCTGCTTCGCTCACGCCGGAGGAGCCTTCCCCTACACCGTCGGCCGCATCGACCACGGTTTCCACGCGCGGCCTGATCTCTGCGCGATCGATACGCTGACCCCGCCCCGTGCTTTCATCCGGAATCACACCAGCGGTGCACACGCCAGGTTCTGGATCGATTCTCTCACACACGATCCCGCAGCGCTGCGGCTGGCGATCGAGGTGATGGGCCACACAAGGGTTGCGCTGGGCTCAGACTACCCCTTCCCGCTCGGAGAGGCCCGCGCCGGCGAGATGATCGAAGGCATGACAGACCTGCCTGCCCAGACGCGCGATTGGCTTCTCTGGAAGTCCGCTGCTGAGTTCCTGGGCCTGAGCCAGTAACCCGTCTTGCTTACTCGCCCTCGCGAGACCGCTTCGCCGACGCCGCCTCTGCCGCCGCCTTGCAGATGGCGACAAAGTCGGCAGACTTGAGCGAAGCCCCGCCGATGAGCCCGCCGTCGATGTCCGGCTGCATGAAAAGGTCCGGCGCGTTGTCCGGTTTCACGCTGCCACCGTAGATGATCCGCAGTTTCTCGGCAACGTCCGGCGAGTAGGTCCGCCCCACAAGTTCACGGATGTGCTGGTGGGCCTCCTGGGCGTCCTGCGGGGTCGCCGTCTTGCCCGTGCCGATGGCCCACACCGGCTCGTACGCGATGATGAGCCGTTCAACCAGACTCGCGGGAATCTCGGCCAGCGCGGTCTTGATCTGCCGAGCGTTCACAATGTCCTGGTGCCCGGCTTCCCGCTCTTCGAGCGTCTCGCCCACGCACAGGATCGCCTCGATCGAACCCTCGAGCACCCGACGCAGTTTCTTGTTGATCAACTCGTCCTTCTCGCCCATCACGTGCCTGCGTTCCGAGTGCCCCACCAGCACCGCCTGCACGCCGCAATCCTTGAGCATGTCCAGCGACACCTCTCCCGTGTACGCGCCGTCGCGCTGGTGACAGCAGTCCTGCGCCCCGAGCCGCAGAGACGAACCCCGATCCCTCAGGATCGACCGGATCGTCAGCAGATACGGGAACGGCGGGAACACACACACTTCTACACCTTCGGCGGCCAGAACCCCATCTGCCACCGCGCGGACAAGGTCCGGCCCCGTGCTGCGGTTGGTGTTCATCTTCCAGTTGCCGCCGACAAATGGTTTGCGTGTAGACAAGGGTCTTCTCTCGCGTGATCGTGGTCTCTCGCCGCGCTCTGAGGCCGGTGGGTCTCCAGACCCGCCCAAACCACGCGCGGCAGATGCGCAGAGCGTAGGACCATCGCTCTCGCCGGTGTGCCGTACGTTCACAGTTCCTGCCCGTGTGCTCTGGCTACGCACCCACCCCAATCGGGTTCACGCCAGGTGCTGCTCGGCCTGCCGCCCCGGCGCAGCCATCCGCACCAGCAGCACCGCGACGTGCACCTCCACGGCGCGCCCCTCGCCAACGGCATCAACCCGTTCGTGCGTCTTGCCTTTGATGTTGACCCGCGCCACCGGCACCCCCGTTTCGCGGGAGATATTCTCGCGCATCGCCTCTTTGCGGGGCGAGAGTTTGGGGCGTTCAAGAATCACGGTCGCGTCGATATTGGCAATCTGCCACCCGGCCGAAGCGACGCGGCTGGCCGCTTCCCGCAGGAACACGGCGGAATCCGCCGATTCATGACGAGGGTCGTCATCGGGAAAGAGTTGACCGATATCCGGCATCGACAGCGCGCCAAGCAGCCCATCGGTCACCGCGTGGTACAGCGCATCGCCGTCAGAATGGCTCACCGGGCCTGTGGCAGACTCCAGCAGCACGCCACCAAGCACGAACGGCCTCCCGGGGCCGGCCGGCGCGCAGGGCTCCAGCCTGTGGACGTCGTACCCGTGGCCGATCCGCAGCGGCGGATCATCTGACCAACTCAGCGTTGCTGCGTGCCCCTTCTGGCTCATTTGTTCGTGTGCGCATACGGCTCGGGAATCGGCCGAAGTGTCGTCACCAGTTTGCGCGACGCCGGCGGGGGCACCCGCAGCGTGCTTCGGCGGCCCGTCGGAATGGTGTCGGTGCCCACCAAGGTCCAGGTGAGTTCGTCGTAGCCCAGTTCGTTGGCTCGTGCGGCCCGATACTTGAAACTCATGTCAAGCCGCTGACCAACCGGCACCTCACAGGTCCAGACGGTCTCACCCGTCGCCGTGTTCACCAGCGAAATCGTCTGAGGCCAGTCGGGCACGCTGCGGTAGGTGTAGACCTCCTGATGGCTGCACGCGGGCAATGAGCCCAGACATACGAGCGTGGCGGCGAGTGCGATGGCTTGTGCGGCGTTTCTCAGCGTCGGCATGTGATCGTTGGCTCCGTCGGTCGTCGTCCTGGGTCACGCCCTCGTGCGTGCTGGGGCAGGGTAGGAGCACACCAACCCCTGAGGGCAGAGAGAGGGGGTGTCTTCATTCCGCCCCCCCTGAGGGGCCCTTAACCGGGCGTCCCGCCGGGGGGCGTTGCTGGTTGTGAGCCCGCAGAGGCGGGCGGTACAGGACCTTCATCGGTCGGTTTCTTCGACTCGGTCGACGCCCGGCCACCAGATTCCGCCCCACCCGGCGCCTCTTTCACCCCATTCTGGTGGTGCGCCCTCTCGGCCTCCGGCTTCCCGTCTTGGAGAGCAGCCGTCGCAGAGGCCACAACCCCGGCCGGGGCGGGCCTCGCCACACGGGCAAAGATCGCCGCGAAGCCCTGCTTCATTTCATAGACCATGCTGAAGGTGAGAGGAACGAGCACCAGGGTGAAGAACGTGGAAACAAGCAACCCACCCACGATCACCGCGCCAAGCCCGCGGTACATCTCAGACCCTGCGCCCGGAGCGATCACCAGCGGCAGGCCGCCCCCCAGTGTGGTGAACGTGGTCATGAAAATCGGCCGGATGCGGGTTCTCACGCTCTCCGCGATGGCCTGCGGCGGGGGCAGCGCCTCGGCTCTTTCCCCATCAAGGCCGGCCTTATCCGGGTTCATGAAGTTCAGCGACTGTTCAACAATGAGAATGGCGTTGTTCACCACCACACCGATCAGCACGACAAACCCGATCATGGTCAGCACGTCCAGTTGCTGGGCCGCGATGTTCGGGTTGGCCATCGTCCACTCGTGCACAATCCGCAAAGCGCCAAAGCCCCCCACCACCGCCAGCGGCACGCTGAACATGATCACCAGCGGATAGAGGAACGACTCGAAGAGCGCGCACATGATGAAGTACGTCACCAGCAGCGCCCAGATGAATCGCGCCGTGATCAGTTGCGGCTGCATCGCCATGGCCACAAACAGCACCGCCACGAGCACAGAGATCAGCACCGCCCCCACGCCGCCATACGCCATCGCGCCCTGCCGGCGCTTGGCGGCCCTGGCCACACCCAGCACGCCCAGCGCCAACCCCACACCCAGCACCGCCAACGCGGTCCAGTTCAGCAGCGAGGCGCCCAGCCCCGTCAGCGGTTTCCCTCCCTGCCCGAAGAGCGCCCCCTTCACCTCGTCGAGTTTGGCCGCTGTTCCTTCAAGGCGAACCCGCATCGTGGGGTCAATCAGCCCTGCCCGCCGCGCCGGCTCGATCACCTGCTCCCGCAGTTCACCCATGATCTCTTCGAGCGCACGCCCGGCCGGCGGACGAACCTGAATCGTCACGCTGGGCAGTTCCTCCACCCGGTACACCTGCTGCGGGGCACGGGAGGGTTCGAGCGTCGCGATCGTGCTCACGGGCACCATCCGCCCCAGCGGCGTGCTCACAGGGATGTCCAGCAGTTGCTCTTTATACTCCAGCCGCCCGCCGCGCGGCATCACCAGCAGATCGACATTCCGCCCGCCAAGCCGGAAGTCACCGGCGAAAGCGCCGTCGAAGAGCGCCCGGGCCGCCAGGCCGAGATCCTCGGTGCGCAGGCCGAGTTCGCGCCCGGTGTTGTTCAGGCGCAGCCGCCACTCTGGCTGCGATTTGTCAAAGTTCGAAGGGTTCGGGGTCACGCTCATCCCGAAGCCGTACAACTGCCCCGCCAGGCCGTAGCACATCTGCGCCGCGTTCACCACGCGCGCCAGGTCAGGCCCGCTGATCTCCAGTTCGATGTTGTTGCCGCCGCCACCGACACCCCGCCCGAAGATGCTCGACTGGAACGCGCCGCCGAAGGCATCGGGCATGCCGTTCATCGCGCCCGTCAAAAGCACCCCCACGGGGATCACGCGCTGAGGGTCTGCCGAAATCGCACCGCAGAACATACCCCCCTGGAACGACCCCACGAAGTAGTTGGCAACACCCACCGGCTCGAGCGGCGGCCCGTAGAAGTTGGGAATGGGCGGCAGGTTCTTGACATCTTCCGGTGACTTCAAGTTGCTCAGCAGATACGGGCCCACGCGCTGATCGATCGCGTCGGCATAGGCGTTCATCTGTGTCACCGAAAGCCCCGGCGGCACCAGCAGCCCGCCGAAGACCAGGTTCTGGTTTCCCGCGGGGAGGTAGTCCATCGGGGGCATCAACCGCAGCGAACCCCATATGCTCAGCGTCGTCATCGCCACGATCAGCAGCGGACGCACCGTCCACCCGCGCCACGAGGTGATCGTCCACAGCATCACGTGGCGCACCACGTGCGTCACGCCCGTGAAGAACGCGTAAAACCGGTTGGGTGGGCGGGGCTTGCTCCCCGCCGCCGCGCCGGGCACAGCGCCGAGCAGCAGCGACGCCGCGCACGGCACCACCGTGATGGCGATGATCAATGACAACGTGACCGAGGCCGCCAATGCCAGGCTGAGGTCGAAGAACAACTGCCCGACTTCTTCCTGAATGGTGAGGATGGGAATGAAAACCGCGATGGTCGTGAGCGTACTGCCGAGGATCGCGGTCCATACCTCCTTCGCGCCGTTATACACCGCCGTCAGCGGATTCTCTCCCGCACGCCGGCGGCGGTCGATGTTCTCCAGCACCACCACCGCGTTGTCCACCACCATCCCCGTCGCGAAAGCCAGCCCCGCCAGCGACACCACGTTCAGCGTGCGGCCCGTCGACACCATCACCAGAAACGTGCCGATGATCGAAACCGGTATGGCCAGCGCGATGATGAACGTCGACTTCAGGCTGCGCAAAAACGTCAGCAGCACCAGCGTCGCCAGCAGGCCGCCCTTCCAAAGGTTGTCCAGCACCAGGTCAATCGCCGAATCGATGTACACCGTTTCGTCATACACCTGGCGGATGCGCAGGTCCGGCCCTACCACCGGGTCAAGCCGCGGCAGGATCTCGGCCGATACCTCATCAAGCCTCTTCCGCACGTCCGCCATGATCGTCATGACGTTGCTGCCGCTCTGGCGGATCACATTCATCGCCAGGCAAGGCTCGCCCATCGACCGAACGAATCCTCTCGCACGCTGATAGTCAAACCGCACCTCGGCCACGTCCCTCACGAACACGGGCCGCCCCTCGCGGTACGCCACGATGGTGCTGCGTACATCTTCCTCGGTCTCAAACTGACCGATGATGCGAACCCGGTAATCGCGCTTGCCCTCCTCGATCGAGCCCGCCGAGATGTTGCGGTTCTCGGTCCGCAGCGCCTGCACCACGTCCGCGTGCGACAGCCCCCGCTGGGCCAGTCGCATCGGGTCAGCCAGCACATGCACCTCCCGCTCGCGACCGCCGTAGATATTCACCTCGGCCACGCCGTCGACACGCTCCAGATAGGGCTTGACCTCCCTGTCCATCGCGTTGAAGAGCGTGCTGACGTCGTAATCGGGGTGCTTGTGCCGGTGCGCAGGATCGACATCGATGATGATCCACGCGATCGCGCTCTCGGCCGCGCCCTCGCTCGACTTGATCACCGGCTCATCAACCTCTTCGGGATACCGCGGAACCTGTCGCAGCGCGTCCGAGACCTCCTGCAGCGCACGGGTGATGTCCGTGCCCAGGTAGAACTCCAGCGACACCTCGCACTGCCCCTCGCGGCTCGTCGTCCGCATGCTCTTGAGGTTCGAGACGTTCTTGAGCCGCTTCTCCTGCTCTTTCGTGATCTCGTCCACAACCTCTTCCGGGCTGCGCCCCGGCCAGTTGGTCGTCACCGTCACGATCGGCCTGTCCACCGTCGGCGTGAGTTGAATCGGGATGGCGCTCAGGCCGATCAGCCCGAACATCACCACGAGCAGAACACACACCGTAACAGCAACAGGGCGATGGAGTGAAAAACGAATCGGGTCCATGTGCTGGGCGGTGCTCCGCCCGCTCCTCGTGTGTGTCTTTCCATCCCGCCGGCGCTGCGCGTCGGCCCGGCCCCCCGTCGTCACCGTCTCGCCACCCACGCCCACCAGACCTCAGGGCGATCGCCCGGGCGCCCCGTCCGTCGGCCCGCCGCCGATCACCATCAGCGGCTGCCCGGGAAAGAGCCGTTCGTTCCCCTGCACAATCACCATCGCACCCGGCGGCATGTTCGCATCAACCGCCACTCGGTCGCCGATTCCAAACCGCGTGCGAACCCGCACCGGCGCGGCAACGCCCCCGGCATCAAAGTACAGATACTCCCCGGCGTCATCGCGCAGAATGCCGTCTTTCGAGACCGTCACTGTCATCGCGTCTCGGCCGGTCGCGACCAGGCCCACAACGCTCATGCCGGGCCGCATGATCTCATCCTCGTTCGCAAGCACCACCCTCAGCGGCACCAGCCGCGACAGCCGATCGGCCTCGGGCAGGAACCCAAGCACCGATCCCTGCACTTCCATCCCCAGCGGCTTCACACGCACTTTCACGCGCGGCCCGCCTTTCATCAGCGCCGCCGCCAGTTCCTCCGGCACGTCAAGCCTCGCCTCGATCTGTTCCAGGGCCATGACTTCAACCACAGCGTCACCGGCACGCAACCACTGCCCCACCTCGGTCATCTTGTGCACCACGCGCCCGCCGAAAGGCGCACGGATCACCATCTGCGACAGCCGCTCACGAGCCGATGCCAACGCCGCCTCTGCCCCCGCCACGTCGGCGTGCGCTTCGTCGAGCCTGGCCCTTGCCAGCGCCGCGCCCGAACGCGCCGCGTCGATGTCTCTGTCCGCCACCGTCCGGTTGTCCAGTGCTTCATACCGCGACCAGTCACGCTGAGCGCGATCAAGTTCCGCCTCGCGGGCCGTCACCGCGCCACGCTTTGAGGCCAGTTCCGCCTCGGCACGGCGCACCTCGATCGTCGCCAGCACCTCGTCGAGCGAGGCGAGCACGTCCCCCGCTTTGACCGTTTCCCCCTCGTCCACAAGCATGCGAACGACCTGCCCCTCCTGCCGAGAGGCGATCACCGATCGCTTGAGCACCCGCAGTTCACCCGTCACCTCGCGCCACTGCTCAATCATCTCCGTGCGCGCCGCGTCCACCTTCACCATCGCGGGGGGCGGCCCGGAAGGGGGCTGCAACGAAATCGCGGCCGACAGCGCGGCCGCGAGAAAAGGAATCGGGTTGATCATGCCCAGAGTGTACGAAGTATGCCGCCCCGGGTTCGCCACCGCACTCACACTTTTACACCCTTTTCACCACGTGTATCGCACCGTGTAACGCACAACACCCTCTTCCCCCGGTTTCAGGGTCAGCGGGAAATGCACCATCCGGGAGTCAACCTTGACCGCCTCGGCCGTGGCGTTGCGGATCTCCCACGTCGCCCACCGGTACAGCCGCTCCTGAACAATCACCTCCACCGCCTCCTCTTTGCGGTTGCGCACCTTCACCTCAACCGTCTCCTCCAGCGTCTTGCGGTTCGTGTCAAGCTTGAAGTCTGTCTGTGTCCGTTCACCCACCACATCAAACGCGTTCCCCATCTTGATGAGCACCTGTTCATCGCGCGGCGTGTGACGGATCACATCCTCGCCGATGAACTCCACCGCACCGTCCGCCGGGTCCAGCCGGCTCACGCGGATGCGCCCCGCCGGCAGGGGCACACCCATGCCCGACGCTCTGTCGTTCGTGAACTTCAGGTAAACGTTCACGTCTTTCTTCGATTGTGAACCGTACGAGGCGTCCATCATCACCGAGGACGGATCCATCCACAAGTCCCCGCCCAGCGCGTCATACACCAGCACTCGTTTGCACGGCACGCCGCGGGCCGTGGGGAACAACTCGATCTGCTTCGTCGAGTTCTCAGGGATCGTGGTCGGCCGGCCCAGGGTGTACAGGTGATACTCGAAGAACGACTTCTGATCAAACCCCTCGGGCATCCCGCCCATGTCCATCGCCACGGCTTCGGCCCGGTACATCCTTCGCGGCGCGGGCGGCTGGGCCCTGTGAACCGTACCCGCGATGAGTTTCAGCGTCGCCTCCTCGTACGTCGCCCCGGACTGGTTGAGAATGCTCACCCACGCACCGACATCCAGCACGCCGGTGTTGGCGTTCTCCCCATCTGTCAGCAGAATGTTGTAGTCAGCCCACCACGTGATGCCCTCGGTCTGGTACGTCACGCGGACATCATGCTCCCCGGCCTTCTCCGCGTACACATCCCAGATCAGCGTCGGCTTGGTCAGCAGCCCACCCGGCAGCGCCGGCAGCGAGATATCGCTGTAGGAGTTCAAGATCTGCACACCGCCCTTGGCATCGCGCAGCACCAACTGCCCAGGCGCGGCGGACATCAGCACGCCGGCCGTGCGCTCGGTTGCGGTCCCCCGCACCACCCCAACCCCGATCTCCTTGCCCAGATACCTCTGCAGCAACTTCTCCTGGCTCACAAGGTCAAACTGGTAGTTCTGCTCCAGAACCTTGGCCCCCGCCGGGTCGGTGAGCGAGACAAACGACACGGTTGTGGGGTCCAGGTACGCCGCGACATCATCAAACTGCACCGTCTGCCGCCCCTGCACCAGCCCCATCCTGCGCTCGGCACGCACCATCGCATACCCCGGCGGCGTGCCATACCGCATCCCGCTCTGGCCCGGCACAGGCCTGTACATCCCGGCATCAATCCCCCCGGGCTGCGCGGAAGAGTAAATCGTCAGGCTTGTCGATTGCCCAGCCGCGCTCGATACCGCCGTCCCCGCCGCGACCAACATCCAGGCGATGCTGCGAACCGTGCTCATGAAACTTCTCCCTTGTGGCTCACGGCGCGTGCCCGGGCAACAGCCCGACTAGCGCCCCCGCGGCCCCGGCGGGCACAACCCGCGTTCAGGGCACGCTGAAGAGTATTGGGGGTCAGACGCCACGACCTCCGCCCGGTTCCCCGCCGCGGCCAGCCCGTGACACAGCGGTGACAATCCCCGATCCTACCATTCGGGCTCAGCGCGATATGCCGCGAATCTCTCCCACGCAGATGCTATAACTCTGCGATGCCCCCAGAGCACTCCATCTCCGCCGACGCTGTTCGACGCACCGCCACACTGGCCCGACTCACAATCCCCGAAAGCGACCTCCCCGACTACCAGCGTCGTCTGGGGGCCATGCTGCACTACGTCAACCGCCTCTCCTCCGCCCAGATCGAAGGCGTCGAGCCCCTCACGCATCCCGGCAACCCCACCGATCGCCTCGCAGACGACCTCCCCGGCCCGACGCTCTCCACAGAAACGCTCATGGCCATGGCGCCCGAGACCATCGCGCCCTTTGTCAAAGTTCCCAAGGTCATCGGTGATGGGAGCAGCGCATGACCCCGCCCACAGATTCACTCGCGGCCATCCGCCGCGCCATCCTTCAAGGCGACCTGACGGCCGAACAATCAACCCTCGCCGCCCTTCACACCTCAGCCGCACAGAACGGCACCCTCAACGCCCTCATCACGACCTTCACCCAGCAAGCCCCCGAGCAGGCACGCCGCATCGATTCCCGTCTTCGAGCCGGTGAACACCTCCCCCTGGCAGGAGTTCCCATCGTCATCAAAGACAACATCTGCCTGGGCCCCGACTTTGCCCGCCCCGGCGATGCGCTCGGCTACGGCGGCCCCACCACATGCGCCAGCCGCATCCTCGCCGAGTATCACTCCCCGTTCACCGCCACCGCCGCGCAGCGCCTCATCGATGCGGGCGCCATCATCATCGGCAAGAGCAACCTCGACGAGTTCGCCATGGGCTCTTCCACCGAGCACTCCGCCTTCGGCCCCACGCGCAACCCCCACGCGTCCAACCGCGTGCCGGGCGGCTCTTCTGGTGGTTCCGCGGCCGCCCTCGCGGCGGGCATGTGCGCCGCCGCGCTGGGCTCAGATACCGGCGGCTCTGTGCGTCAGCCCGCAGCCCTCTGCGGCGTTGTCGGTGTCAAACCCACCTACGGCCGCGTGAGCCGCTGGGGGCTTGTGGCATACGCCAGCAGCCTCGACCAGATCGGCATCTTCGCCCACAGCGTGCCAGACGCCGCGTCCCTGCTCGAAATCATCGCCGGCCATGATCCCCTCGACGCCACCTCCTCGCAGCGCCCAGGCGAGAACTGGTCCGCCGCGGCCGCCGCGCCACCGCCCGCCGGCCTTCTCGTCGGTGTGCCGCGTCAGGCCCGCACGAATCTCAACCACCCCGCGGTCAGCGCGGCCATGCGCCGGTGCGAAGATGCCATCTCCGCCGCCGGCGGCCGCATCGTCGAGATCGACCTCACCACCACCGATCTCGCCGTCGCGGCGTACTACATCGTCGCCGCGGCAGAAGCCTCTTCCAACCTCGCCCGTTTCGACGGTGTGCGCTACGGCCGACGTGCCGCCTTGAACGATGGCGAGGGCCTCGAAGAACTCTACCGGCGCAGCCGCGCCGAAGGCTTCGGCCCCGAGGTCAAGCGCCGCATCATGCTCGGAACACACGTGCTCAGCAGCGGCTACTACGACGCGTACTACCTCAAGGCCCTCAAAGTCCGCAGGCTCATCGAGCAGGACTTCGCCCGCGCCTTTGCGCACGCCGGTTGCCACGCGCTGCTCATGCCCACGTCACCCGCGCCGGCGTTCGCCATCGGCGAGAAAGCCTCCGATCCTCTCGCCCTCTACCTCGAAGACATCTACACGGTGGGCGTCAACCTCGCCGGCCTCCCGGCGATCTCGATCCCCGCCGGATGGGCCGCCCTGCCAGACGGCGTGCTTCCTGTCGGTGTGCAGGTCATCGCCCCGGCTTTCAATGAATCCTCCATGTTCAACGTCGCCGGCCTGCTCGAGCGTTCGGGTGTGTCTCGGCGCGCCGGTTGATCACACCGGCCGGCGTCAGGCTGGCTTCCGCGCTGGCGCACCGGCCCCGGCCATAAGCCCAAGACGCTTGCGCAGAATCGCCAGCAGCGTATCGGCCTCCAGGCTCTGCGCTGTCAGCCTGAGGTAGACCTCGGACAGTTTGCCCGGCCCCTTCGGCGGCAGCACGCGCACCGCATCATCCTTCATCCCGGCCATGAGGGCCCCCGCCACACGCTCTGGCTCCTTGGCCATGAAGATCACGTCCCGCTCACGCAGCGTGCACGTGCGCACACCGTGCGCCGCCAAGGCCACCCTGATCTGCGCCAGGTCAAAGAGCCGCTCGACCGGCCTGGGCGGCTGCCCATACGCCTCCCGCAGATCCTCGTGCAGCCGTGTCACTTCCTCATGACTGCGCGCCACCGCCAACCGGCGGTACGCCTCCAACCGCCGCTGTTCGCTGGGGATATACGCCGCGGGGATCATCCCCCCCACGCCGATCTCGATGCTCGTCTCCGCCGGGGCGGGCGGCGGCTCATCGTTCTGAAGCGTCTGCACGGCACGCTCGAGCAACTGGCAGTACATTTCATACCCCACCGCCGCGATGTGGCCCGACTGCTCGGGCCCAAGAATGTTCCCCGCCCCGCGAATCTCGAGATCGCGCATCGCGATCTTGAACCCCGCCCCCAGCATCGAAAACTGCTCCAGCGCTTTGAGCCGTTTCTGCGCGACCTCCTTGATCGTCCGGTCGGCCGGCAGCAGCAGATAGCAGTACGCCCGGTGCTTGCTCCGCCCCACCCGCCCCCGCAACTGGTGCAGGTCGGCCAGGCCGAAGCGGTCGGCCCCGTTGATGATCATGGTGTTCGCCGTCGGGTTGTCGATGCCCGACTCGATGATCGTGGTCGAGACCAGGATGTCCGCCTGCCGCCGCATGAACTTCAGCATCACCTCTTCGAGTTCGTGCGGGGGCATCTGCCCGTGCCCGATGACGATCCTGGCCCCCGGCGCCAGCCTCTGCACATCGTCGGCCACGCTGCGGATGTCGTACACGCGGTTGTGCACAAAGTACACCTGCCCCTCTCGCGCCAGTTCACGCCTGATGGCCTGCTCAATCCGCCGCTCGTTGTACGGGATCACCTCCGTCACGATCGCCCGCCGATCGAGCGGCGCTGTCGTCAGGCTCGATATGTCGCGAATCCCGATCATCGCCATGTGCAGCGTCCGCGGGATGGGGGTCGCGCTCAGCGTGAGCACGTCAACCGTCAGCCGCAGCCTCAGCAGCGACTCTTTGTGCTCCACGCCGAACCGCTGCTCCTCGTCGATGATCACCAGCCCGAGGTCTGCAAAGTGAACATCCTGGCTCAGTATCCGGTGCGTGCCGATCAACACGTCCACCCGCCCCCGGCGCACCTCTTCCAGTATCTCCTTCGCTTCTTTGTCGCTCTTAAAACGCGAGAGCGACGCGATCTTGAAGGGGTACCCCGCGAACCGCGACGCGAACGTCCGCTCGTGCTGCTCGGCCAGCACCGTGGTCGGCACCAGCACCGCCACCTGCTTGCCGAACTCGCACGCCTTGAAGGCCGCACGAATCGCCAACTCCGTCTTGCCAAAGCCCACGTCCCCGCACACCAGCCGGTCCATCGGGCGGGCCCGCTCCATGTCCCGCTTGATCTCCGCCAGCGACGCCAACTGGTCCTGCGTTTCTTCGTACGGGAACTCCGCCTCGAACTCCTTCTGCCACGCCGTGTCCGCGCTGTAGCGGATGCCCGGCATGTGCTCGCGCGCCGCACGCACGCGCAGCAACTCGGCCGCCAGGTCGCGCACCGACTCTGCCGCGCGCTGTTTCTGGCTCAGCCACTTCTGCCCGCCGATGGTCGAAAGGGGTGGCTTGCCCGCAAAGCCGCCCACATACTTGCTCACCCGGTCAATCTGCGTCGCCGGCACGTGCAACTTCGTGCGGCCCGCAAACTCCAGTGTGAGATATTCCTCTGGCTCCACCGCCGCCCGCGCAGCACCCGCCTGCTTCACGCCCGGCACCTCGCGAGGCTTCATCGGCCCCAGCGACAGAAACCTCGCGATCCCGTGGTCGGCGTGCACCACGTAATCGCCAACCTGAAAATCCAGAAACCCGTCGGTCGCACGCCCACCGCGCAGCCTCGCAGCACGCCGGCGCACCGCGAACCGCCCCACCAACTCGTGATAGGGCACCAGCGCCACACGCGACGACTCTTCGTCGCCCGTGCGCCACGTAAACCCGCGGTGCAGGTAATACAGCGCCCGCTCCACCCTCCCCGTGCACCCGGCCTGCTCGACCAACTCTCCCAGCCGCTGCAACTCACCCTCGTTCTGGCAGCACACCACCACCCGCTCGCCGTGCGCCCCTTCCGACAGTTCCTTCAGCGCCTCGCACGCATCTCGCGCCAGCACCGGCAACTGCCCCCCGTCAAGATCAAACCGCCCCTCAGACGAGGTCGCCCCGGCCGAAAACTGGTTCAACTCCGCCACGGCGTGAAACCGTGTCTCGACCAGCCTCAGCACCGCCGGCGGGCCGACAACCCCGCGCCCGTCCGACACCCGTTCAAAGTACCCGCGCCCCTGCTCCACAACCTCCATCGTCTCCGCGATCAGCGCCAGCGCTCCGCGAGGCACCAACTCCAGAAAGTTCACCCCCGCGTCATCCGCCAGCGCTTTGGCCGTCTCCGCCGCGTACAGATCCACCCGCTTCACCACCCGATCCGCACGCATCGAGCCGGGGTCAAACTCGCTGATCCGGTCGATCGTGTCCCCGAAGAAGTCCAGCCGCACCGGCGACCCCACCGAGTGTTCGCTCTCCAGCGACGTTGCCTGACCCACGCCGGGCGGAAAGATGTCCATGATCCCGCCGCGCAGCGCAAACTCACCCGGCTCTTCAACCGCCTCAACCCGCTGATACCCCGCCTCTGTCAGCCATCGGGCCAGTTCCCCCGGCTGCACGTTCTCATCCGCGCACAGCGTGCGCGCCAACCTCCCCAGCCGCGACGGGGCGGGCACCAACTGCATCAGCCCCTGTATCGGCGCCACGATCACCAGCGGGGCTACCAGCGGCTCGCCCATCGCACGCACCACCGCCAGCCGCTGCGCCAGCAGTTCAACGCTCACGTGGCTCTCGCCCGGCAGCGTTTCCAGCGCGGGCAGCACCAGGGCGCGCACGCCGGCCCCCGCCAGTTCATCCGCGGCCTCATCCGCATCATCAATGTGCGCCGCCACAAGCACCACCGGCCGCCCGGCCAGGCGCGATACCGCCCCTGCGGTCAGTGTCGCCGCGCTCCCCCCCACCCCGCTGGCCACCGCACGCCCCCCCGCCGCCAGCGCGCGCGCAAGCCCAACCACGCCCGGGTGGCTGGCGACAAGCCCAACGGGATCAAACCCAGCATGCATTCGACACAGTTTATCCGCGATGCCCACCCACACCGCCCCCGGGCTTCCTTCCGTCCACCCTGTTCCAGCCCCGCACCCGCCCCACCCCGGCCCGGTACCCTCACCCCGTGCCCTTCTCATCCATCCCCGAAATCCTCGACGAACTGCGCCAAGGCCGAATGGTCGTCCTCACCGACGATGAACACCGCGAGAACGAGGGAGACCTCGTCCTGCCCGCCCAGTGGGCCACACCCGCGGCCATCACATTCATGCTGCGCGAAGCCAAGGGCTACCTCTGCGTCTCCATGACCGAGGCCGACTGCGACCGTCTCAACCTCGCCCCACAGGCGGCCGTCAACACCTCCAAGCGGGGCACCGCCTTCACCGTCTCTGTCGACGGCCACCCGCGCCACGGCTTCACCACTGGTGTCTCGGCGCACGAACGCGCCCGATGCATCCAGATGATGATCGACCACACGCACAGCGCCGACGACTTCGTGCGGCCCGGCCACGTCAACCCCCTTCGCGCCCGCGACGGCGGCGTGCTCGTGCGCACCGGTCAGACCGAAGGCTCGGTCGACCTCTGCCGCCTCGCCGGCCTCTACCCCGCCGCGCTCATCATCGAGATCATGCGCGACGACGGCGAAATGGCCCGCGTGCCAGACCTCGAAGTCTTCTGCCGCCAGCACGACCTGAAAATGTGCTCGGTCGCGCAGATCATCGAGCACCGCCTCCGCGGCGAAAGCCTGGTGCAACGCACCCCGCCCGCCGCCGGACGCCTCCTCCGTACCCGCTACGGCATTTTCCGCGCCATCACCTTCCGGAGCATGGTCGATCCCCTCCCACACCTTGTTCTGGCCGCGGGCGATGTCGGCACCCTTACCCCGGACGGAGCACCCACGGTGCTCGATACCCCCACGCTGGTCCGCATGCACCGCCGCCACCTGCTGGGCGATGTCTTCGGCGACCTTGACGCCTCGGCCGACGGCCCGACCTGCGACATCCTCCACGAGTCCATGCGCATGATCACCGCCCGGGGCCAGGGCGCCATCGTCTACCTGCGCACCGCCGGCAACGCCGCGCGAGACGAGTCAGAGACCGAGGCCGACCTCGAGGGCCGCCTGCAAACGCTGCACGTCGGCCAGCACGCGCCGGGCGACGACGACCCCAACCTCACCTCTCCGGGGGGGATCGGTGCCTCGGCCATACCTATGGCCCAGCGCGAGTTCGGCATCGGGGTTCAGATCCTCCGCGCCCTGGGCATCCGCCGCGCGCAACTCATCACGAACCAGAAGCACGACCTGCCCAACCTTGACGCCTTCGGCGTGCAGATCGTCGGGCGAGTCTCCCCGGGCCACGGGGAAGCAGCCGCAACCTGACCCACAGACAGGCGGTGCCCGTGCACCGCCGATCACCTTGTGCGGGCAGAGCGCGCGCAAATTGGGCGTGAATGCCCCCCCGAATTCAATACACCCCGTCACCGCGTTCGATGCACTCAGCATCACGCCGCGGAGTGTGGTGGACGCGTGTTTCAACCCGCTCGGGGTGTCCACGCCGCAGCGACAGCACGAGCACGGAGATTCACGAATGAAGAAGATCAGCCTCACGTTTGTTTGCGCCCTCGCCGCCACCGCAGGCCTTGCCCTCGCCCAGTCGGGCGGTCAGCCCCTCAACGGCAACACCGGCACCAACACCAAGAACGACACGACCGTCCGCATCGCGCCCAAGAACACCGGCGGTCAGGTGCAGCGCAACCCCAACGGCAAGCGCGTCTCCCTCGCCAAGCGCAACCTCAACGCCGGCGGCACCACGTCCCCCCTCGCCATCAACCCCGACAACCCCAGCGCCCCCTGGCTCAAGGCCCACCAGCCCCGCATCGAGCAGGTCGAACTGAGCAAACTCTTCGTCGGCGAGTGGAACGCCACCGCGACCACCTGGAACACCCCCGGTTCCTCGCCCGTCACCACCAACGGCATCGCCACCTTCTACCCCACGATGAACGGCCGCTTCGTCGCCTCAGACTTCGAAGGCACCCTGCGTCAGCGCCCCTTCCGCTCCACCGGCTTCTTCGGCTTCAACAACGCTGAGAACCGCTACGAGAGCGTCTGGGTTGACAGCGACAACAGCGGCGTGCAGTTCTTCACCGGTTCGCGCACCGACTCCAACACCTTCACCTGGAACACCACCACCACCGACCCCGTGAGCGGCCAGCGCAAGACCATCCGCGCTGTCACCACCCTCAACGGCCGCGACCGCATCACCCACACCGTCTTTGAAACCCTCTCGGGCGGCAAAGAGTTCAAGGCCCTCGAAATCGCCTACTCCCGCACCGGCCCCGGCGGCCCCGGCGGCTTCCCCGCCGACAACCGCGCCGCCCAGACCAAGTCCGGCAGCGCCACCAAGACCACCGGCGTCAACACCAACTCCACAGGTGTTGAAACCACCGGCAACAAATAAGCCGCATCACACAGACGCCGCACGGTCGCGGCGTTGAAGCGTCTGAAATGCGAACGCGGGGCCAGGACGGCCCCGCGTTCTGCTTTTTCTCCGCGCAACGCACGTGCGGTTCAGCGGCGACGGCGAGTCGCTGCGAGCCCGGCGAATGCCACCACCACAGCCGTGCCCGGTGTGGGCACCAGGCCGAACGTGAACCCGGCCCAGTTCTCTCCGTTGGTCACCGTCCATGTCAACGTGGAGAATGTGCCCACAAACTGAATGACGCCGTTCCCCTCCACACCCGTGAGCACATTCGAGGTGGTGTTGGCCAAAGTGCCGGGCCCGCCGAAGTACCCCGGCCCGAACGACAACACCGTAAACGGTTGATTGAAGTTCCACTGGGTGCTCTGAGATGATGAGCCAAGGCTCACGACTGCCATCAGTGGGTTGGTAACAGGCGGCGAAAACGCTATCGAGTGCGTCACGGGCCACGCCGAGACAGCGACCATATCGCTCGTCGCCGGCGCGTTTGACACACCCGGACTCAGGTACGGCGCCGTCGGAACCCAATAGTTGATCCCCTGCCCCAGGTCAACGAACTCCGCGCCACCATTGTAATGCACGCCAACGTTCCAGGCTCCGCCGATCTGCCCCACTGCCACAGACGACGGGTAATCGCGCGTCGCGGCGTACCAGTCTGTCCACTCGACGACCGCCGCGGAAGCCGGAACAACTCCCGCACCCAGCAGCAGCATCGACACCACTGCAGCACGTCTCTTCATGACTCTCTCCTTGCGTTGGCCTGCTTCAGGCTTCACATCCATCCTACACCATTCCGCGATTCTGTCAACCGAACATCTTTCCCAGCCTGCCGGAACACTGCTCGACCCGGCAACACCCGCACACGCCGACCTGTTATGAGACTTTCACGTCATCTCGGTTGACCCCGCAAAACGGTCGGGCCACGATTCGCCATGGCATGTCAACTCCGCCCCGTTCTCGCGATCACCCTGTGCCTCGCTGCTGGCCCTTGCCTTTCCCAATCGCCCACGCCCGGCGTCACGTTCCTCGGTGCCGCTTCGGTCCCCGCCGATGCACGCGATCGCTCAGGCCTCACCGAAGATGTTCTGCCCGGCGTGCCCCATGACCGCCTGGGAAGTTTCGGCTCCGGCATCGACTGGACTGGCCACAGCGACATCTATGTCGCCATCAACGACCGCGGCCCGTCCGACGGCGCCGCCGAGTATCGCTGCCGGGCTCAACTCTTCCGCATCGTGTACGCCCCCGAGAACAAGGCCCCCATCACCGCCGAACTTCTCAGAACTGTCATGCTGGTCCTTCCCAGCGGCGAACCCTTCGTCGGCGCTCTGACCGCGCTCGACCACCACTCAGGCACGGGCCTTCCACGAAGGCTCGACCCCGAGTCCATCCGTGTTCGATCCGACGGTTCCTGGATGATCACCGAGGAGTACGGCCCTTGGGTTGACATCTTCGAACCCACCGGCCACCACCGCGAGCGCCTCAAGACGCCCGCGCCGTACCTTGCGGCGATCCATACCGCCAACCCGGAAGACGAAGTCCCTCCTCGCGCTGTCACCGGCCGACAGGCCAACCGCGGCCTTGAAAGCCTCTCGCTTCTGCCCGGCCGCGACGATGCCTGGTTCGCTTTCCCCCAGAGCCCACTGATCCAGGACGGAGCCCTCAACTCAAAGCACAAGCGCACGGGCGTCGATATGCGCGTGTGGAAGCACGACGCCGGCGCCGACACGCAGTATGTCTACCGCCTCGACGACGCATCATTCGGCGTGAACGAAGTTCTCTCGATCGATGAGCACCGGCTCCTCGTCCTCGAACGTGACGGCTCCAGGGCCGCGTTCCGCCGCATCTACATCGCCGACTTTTCCAGCGCGACCGAAGTCTCGGCTTTCTCCCGCCTCACCCAGGCCCCACCGTTCACCCCGGCGGCCAAGCGGCTCTTCATCGACCTCGCCGACCCCGGCTGGAAGATCCCCGGCCCCATGCCGGAAAAAATCGAGGGCCTGGCCTTCGGGCCCACCCTGCCCAGCGGCGACCGCCTCCTCCTCGTGACCTCCGACAACGACATGCGTGCCGACCAGCCCTCTTGGATCTGGGCCTTTGCGGTCAGCCCCGCCGCGCTGGCCCCCGACGCCCCCGAGCCAGACGCCTTCCCGAAAGTGATACCTATCCGCGTTCAGCCCTGAAAAGAACGCCGCCCGGGCTGGGCGCGCCACCATAAACTCCACCTGAATGAACCACACCACACATTGCCGCGCGCGCCGGGGGGGCCTCCGCTCCGCCGCCTTGCTCGGGGCGATGGCCGTCACTTTCCTCATGCTCGCGGGCGTTGTGTGGCTCGCCATGCGCCAAGCGCCTACTTCCGACTCTTCCGGCGCACCGGCCCCCCCCGACATCACGCAGATCGGCCCGAACCAGCGCACCCGCCAACTCGGCGGCAGTGTTCGCATGCAGGTGCGAGTGGTCGACAAGCAAGACCCGACCCGCGCCGTGGGTGAACTCATCGCCGCACGCTCTACACCCCTCGAGGGCAAGCGTTACGCGCTCGAAGAGCCCCAGGTATGGATCTATCTCGACGGCGGACGCCGCCTCTGGCTCTCAGCCCGGCGCGGCCAGGCCCTTTTCCCAGACTTCGCCGGCAGCCGCCCCGAAGACGGCATCATCGAAGGTGACGTGCTGGGCAGGCTCTTTGAAGCCCGCGCCGACGGCGCAGAGCCCGATCCCCACCGCGATGTGCCCTTGCTCACCCTCCGCACCGATGTGGTCCGCTTTGATCTGCGGCTGGGCGAGGTTCGCATCCCAGGCGAACTCACCGTTGAAGGCGACTCCGTCTCATTCGCCGGGGCTCAGGTGCTGGCGGTCTTGAACGAAGCCAGCGAACGCATCGAACTCCTGCGCATCGAGCAGACCCACCGTCTCACCATCCGTCCAGAGGCGCGAGCGAAACGCACACCCACCTCGCTCGCCTCAGACACGCCCCCCGAAGCAGCCGCCCCCGCCGCTCAACCCAAGCCCACGCCAATCGAAACGCTCTACACCGCGATCATCCAGGGCGACGTGAACATCTCCCAATCCGGTCGCTCCCTGAGCGCCGCACAACTCGATGTCTGGCTGCGACTCATCGACCAGGCCCTCCCCCCCGATGCCGTCGCGCCTCTGGCTCGCATCACACCGCCCACCCCTTCGCCGGTGTGGCCTTCGCTGCTTCCCAGCATCGCCGCGCTTCACTTCGCAAGCATCGAGCCCGTCGCGCTGTCACCCGCCGACACGACGCCTCCAGATTCCACCATCGAACTGCGCTGGTCGGGCCCGATGGAACTGCGCCCCCTGGACGAGACCCCACCGCAACTCGCCCGCAACCACGTGTACGTGCACGCATCCTCCCCCGATGGCACGCTGGTTCGCCTGCACGATGCGCCGCAGAAACTCACGGCCCTTGGCCAATCGGCTCAATACGGCGCAACGCGACGCGAGGGCACGCTCACCGGCGAACCCGCGCACATCGAGCGAGAAGGCACGGGCTACGCCTCGGCGGGCACATTCTCGTTCGACCTCACCGAGGGCGTGGTAACGACCGCCGGCGGGGGCACACTCGCCGCGCACAACGGCGATTCCCAGCGCCGGGTCGACTGGGCCGACAGCGCCCGCCTGACCATTCTCTCGGACGATACCGGCGCCCCCCGCTCCATCAGCGCGGCTCATCTCAAGGGCGAAGTGCTCGCGACCGATGGGTCAGGCCGAATCGGCGGCGACGAACTGCTCGCCCGCTTCGAACCCTCAGACCCCGCCGACGCCTCTTCTCCCGCATACCTCCACACCCTCAATGTCACCGGGCACGCCCGTGCTGCCGATGGCAACGATGGCTCACTCGAGAGCGAATCGCTCCTCATCGGTTTCACGCCCCGCGCCGGCGACGCCGCCGGGCAGAGCGACCCAACCCGCATCGAAGCGCGCGGCACGGTTGCGGCAGCCTCCGGCACCGACCGCCTCCGCGCCCAGCGTCTGATCGCTGACATCTCCCCACCTACCGATGACACCCCTGCAACAGTCCAGTCGGCCGTCGCCGAGGGCGGAGTTCGCTTTGAACGCGCCGACGGTGTCTTCGCAACCGGCGATCACCTTGTGGCACACCCCGGCCCGCAAACCGTTCGCATCACCGGCGAAACCGCCTCGGTCGGACAGGGCGAATCCGCCGCATTCGGCTCACACATCGATCTCAACGGCGAAGCCCGCACGCTCGCGATCTCCACACCCGGCCGCATCGAGCACCTCCAGCCGGGCGCCGACGGTCAGCCGCCCATGCGCCTCTACGTCTCCTGGACCGAGTCGATGACCTTCAACGACGCCACGGGCCTGGGCCGTTGCGTGGGTGATGTCAGTGCATTGGCCGTTCAGGGCGACCTGGCCAGAGACACCCTCACCGGCCACCTCGTAGAACTCGCGCTCGAACGGGTCGCCGACAACGAAAAGCCCGAGCCCGCTCCGCACGCCGCACACACAGAGAATGAGCCCCCCTCGCTCCTCTCCGGCAACCGCAGACTCGTCTGGTCGCGTGCCGAAGGCGCCGATGCGCAGCACCCGGCCAAGATCGAACTGCGCCGTTATGCGTCGCAGATCGCCCCCTCGCCGGATCAACCGCCCGCGGCCGACGAGGCCCGCCTCGAAAGACTCCTCTACCTTGAAGGCGGCCAGGTGCTGGTCGATCACCTCGCCTCGGCCGTCGAGATCCCCACGGCCGGCAAACTCCTAGTTCTCGACCGCCGCGCCTCCGCCGACCAGCCCCAACAGACCTCCCCCAGAGACCCGCTCCCCACCACTCAAACCGCGCGCGGCACCGCCCTCTTCACATGGGCAGCCTCGGCACGATTCGATCAGTCCAGCGGCGTTGCTGTGCTGCGAGAAAACGCGACCATGGTCCACGCACCGCACGACGGGGGCGAGCGCATCGACCTTCAGTGCGAAACCCTGACCGCGCACATGGATCAACCCGCCCCGCAGCCCTCCGGCGCTGAACCCGGCGGGCTGCGTTCCGCGGTGGCCCAGGGCGACGTATGGCTGCGCATGGGCCAGAAGGAACTTTCCTCAGACCTGCTCACATACGACGCCGCACGCCGCCGAGCCGAAGCCACGGGCACCGCTCCCGGACGCGTCACCGCTTTCGATCCGGCCAACGGCGCACCCATCACGGCGACGCGGGTGATCTGGGACATGGCGGCCGACAGGTTCCAACTCATCGGCCTCGACCAGCCCATCGTTTCTCCCCGCTGATCCACGCCGTTCACGTGCGATGCGCCGAGAACCCCAGGGGCTCTCCCACCTTGTGAATCGCCAGCGTGTTCGTGCGCTTCGCCTGCCCCAGGGGCCTTCCCGCGAGCAGCACGATCGCATCCCCCGCCGAGGCCAGCCCTCGGGAAACCACATACTCATCCACCCTGGCGTTCCATTCCGACAGCGTGCCGCTGCCGGGCGGGTCGCTCAGCACCGCGTTCACGCCACGCAGCAGCGCCATCTGCCGCGTCGCCGCCGGCGATGATGAATACGCCACGATGGGGATATTGAACCTGTTCTGGCTCAGATACCTCGCCGTGCCGCCGTTCTGACTCCAGCACACAACCGCCTTTGCCGAAAGATCCTTGGCGATATGCCACGCGCCGTGCGCCAGCGCCGCCGTGCCCCGGTGCGAGGCCGCGAGCCGCGTGGGTGGGTTGTGCACCTGCGGCTGACCTGCCAGGTGCGCCTCGGCCGCCGCCACGATCCGCGACATGATCTGCACAACCTCCAACGGGTGCCGCCCCACCGCCGTCTCGCCCGAGAGCATCACCGCGTCGGCCCCTTCAAAGATCGCGTTGGCAACATCCGTTGCCTCGGCCCGGGTCGGTTGTGCATTCTCGATCATCGTCTCGAGCATCTGCGTCGCCACGATGCACGGCTTGCCCTGCGAGCGGCACGCGGCCACGATCCGCTTCTGCGCAATAGGCACAATCGGGATATCCATCTCGACGCCCAGGTCGCCGCGCGCCACCATGATCCCATCCGCCGCCTCGATGATGGATTCAAGGTTCGCCACCGCCTCGGGCATCTCGATCTTTGCGATGATCGGCACCCACGCGCCGCCCACGCACACACCGGCGCGAAGTTGCTCCACATCCGCCGCGTCGCGCACGAACGAGAGCGCGAGATAATCAATCCCCTGTTCAACGCCCCACGTCGCGCACTCCCAGTCTCGGTCTGTCACCGCCGGGAGTGACACGTGCGTGTCGGGCAGGTTGATGCCTTTGCCGCTGCTCACCCGCCCACCCACCACCACGCGGCAGCGCAGTTCGCCGCGCGCCGAATCCCGCTCTACCGCGACCATCCGCACCGCCCCGTCATTGATCAGCACCTTGTCGCCGGGCTTGACCTCGTCGATCAGGCCCTTGTACGTCACCGGCAGCACGGGCTCAAACCCGCCCGCGACCGGCCGCAGCGCGGCGGTGTCAACCTCTCGCGACAGCACAACCTCTTGCCCGGGCACAACATCAACCGCCCCTCCGCCGGAAGCATGGGCCGCGCCGACCTCCGATCCGATCTTTCCGACTCGGATCTTCGGCCCTTGCAGATCCCCCAGGCAGGCCACGCTCACGTCAAGCGATGCCGCGACTTCTCGCACCGTGCACAGCCTTCTGGCGTGCCCTTCCAGATCGCCGTGAGAGAAGTTCAGCCGGAAGACCCCCACACCCGCGAGGATGAGCGCCCGCACCATCTCCGGGCTCTCGCTGGCGGGGCCCAGGGTCGCAACGATCGTCGTGAGGTTCCGCGGGTGGCTGGTGGATGTCGGGCTCATTCGGTGCTGCTCGGCTTTCTTTGATTCGGCGTTGCGTGCTGCATGGGCCTCTGCCCGTACCTTCCTTCCCGCAGATCGGCCCGCGCTCAACCCCGCCTTGAGACGCCGGCCCTCTTCCCTGCCCACCCCGGGCGACTCAGCACCCTTCACAGAGCATACCCACGCGGGCCGGTTGTTGCCCACCCGCACAGGTGTCTTCTCGGCGTATCCGCGGGTTCCATCGGCCGCTGACGCACACCTACCGTCTGTGCATGAGCACCGCACCACGCCACGCCGCCCTCTTCGCCGCGCTGCTCCTCTTCTGCGGCAACGCCGCGGCACAACTGACACCCGACCGTGCCTACTTCGGCGTCAACCGTCCGCTGCCGATGAAAGTCGAACGCCCCACCGAAGCCACGGGCGACGCGGTGATCGAACTGCTCGAATACGACAGGCCCGAGCCCGTCGCGCAGGCCCCGGTCGAACCAGGCTGGATCGACATGGCCAGCATGTTCCCCAGGTTCTGGGCGCTGCCGCCCAGGGTGCGCTTCGCCCAACTCCGCGTGGGCGACCAGCGCATCGGGCCGCCGGTCGTGCTGCAACCGATGGTCAACCCCAGGCGTGCCGTGCTCTTCAACCCTCAAAGCCGCCAGGCCTATTTCGTCGATCCAGTCTCTCGCGCCCCCAACTTCGACGCACGCCGGCAGGGCGAGATCGCCTTTGTCGATTCTCCCAAGGCCTACTCGGGCATCCGCGCCTGGGTCGATCATCACGTCGTCTTTTCTTCGACGCTCGGTGATATCGAGTTCCGCACCCGCCCTGACCACGCCCCCAACACCGTCTGGACGCTCCTGGAACTTGTCCGGGGCGGCTTCTACACCGACATCACCGTACACAGAGTTGTCCCGCGGCTTCCCACGGGCCACCCCTTCGTCATTCAGTTCGGCGACCCGACCGGTGGCGGCGACGGCGGCCCGGGCTTCTACATCGACCTCGAAGAGAGTGCACTGCCGCACGACTTCGGCGTGCTCAGCATGGCGCGCGACGACGAGCCCGACACCAACGGCGGGCAGGTCTTCATCTGCCTCAGCCGCGAGGGCACCCAGCGTCTCGACGGCAAGTACACCTCATTCGCCGAGGCTGTAAGCGGGCTGGACACCATCCAGAAAATGGCCTCGCTCGAAGTCGATGCACGCTCTGACCGCCCACGCAAGCCCCCGGTGATCACCCAGGCACGCCTCGTGCCCGCGCCCCCTTTCGGCACAGGGCCTCAACCCATCAAAGCGCCCGCCCCCGACGGCCGTCGCTGAGGGCTTCGTGCCAGGTCTGGTTACTCATTCCCGGCCGCATCATCCGAGGGTTTGCTTTCATCCGCGTCGCGGGCCGGCTGGCCCCCGCGGCGGTTCTGCTGCTCGATCGACTGCCGCACCATCGCCCGCATCTGCCGGGCCTGCGCCTTGGCGCCGGGCTGCGTGGTGAGGTCCACGGCGATCGCCTCAAGCCAAAGGTCCGACGTCGCCACGTAGCCATAGTCTTTCACCAGCCGTTCTTCAAAGTGCGGCAGGTGCCCCGCGCCATAAAACAAGGCCACGGTCTTCACGCCCGGCTCTTCGTCGATGACGCGCTGAAGGTCTTTGAGCACCTCTTCGTTGCGGTCTTCGATGATCACCTTCATGAACGCGCCCATGCTGGCCGGGCCGCGGCCACCCCCGAGCGTCTCGTCCGCGTTCGCCAGAGTCTCGAGCAGCATCACTTTCACGCTCAGCGAGAGCGCGGGGTTGGTCTTGATGAAGTTCAGCATCATGCCCACCAGCCTGCCCGCCATCGAGCGGCCGTCGAGCAGGCTGAAGAGAAACTCGGCAGAGGCGTTCTCTTCGCTGAGCCGTGCCTGGATCTGGTCCACCGTCATGTCGCTGTTGCGCCAGTGCGGCTTGGTGTAATCCATCGCCGCGAGCTGAAACTTCAGCCCCAGCGCCTCGGCCAACTGCGCCTGGACGCCCTCCCCGCCACCTTGCCGCTCTTCACGCGTCAACGGCTTCTGCTCGCTGAAGCGGATGTCCGCCGCGGCCCCTTCGCCCCCCGGTTCGCCATCGGCACCCAGACTCACAATCTCCACGCCCCGACCGCTCGGGGCCGGCATGAACTCTTGTTCACGCCCCCACCCGTCCCGCTGGGCCGACGCGGCGAGCCTGGCCGCCGCGCCGGGGGTGCGTTCGACAAGGTTCGCGACCGTGGCGGGATACTCGCCGTGCGTGCGCCGGTACCGCTCGGACATGATGGCCAGCAGTCGCTGCCGAGACTTGGTCACTTTCGCCTTCGCCGCGTCGTCGGCGTTCCGCAGGTCACTGCCCGAGCCTGCCGGCTTCACACCTTCATACAGCACGAGGTCGTGGGAATCCATGAACTCCTGCAAGCGGTCGTAGTACGCCTGGTCGCCCACGTGCACCACGCCCACAAGGTCCACCACCGGCCCCCCGCCCCGCGGCTCATACCGTCGCGCGGCGATCTCCAGCGTCAACACGTCGCCATCTTGCCGTTCGCTCACGCGCATGAACTTGCCCCCTTGCGTGGGCTGCCACGCCCACTGGGCGCAGGCGGCCGACGAAGCGAACAACACAACCGCAGCGAACGCACGCATGGTGGAGCGGATCATGACGTATCGTAGTGCCTCCGCCGATGCACTTCGCCCGCTGTTCACCCCCCCACCGCCGCGTCGAGTCTCATGCGTGCCATCCATAACCCAGACTTCCCGATCGATGACGCCTTCCACCGGGGCGTGGAACGACTCAAGGCGATGCGGCCGGCGCTGCCACGCACCCTGGTGATCATCAGCGGCTACCACGCGCCGCGAATCTCGGCGGCCCGGGTGCGCGATGTCCTCTCCCGCTTCTGCCGCGCCGAACAGGCTCCCGTGCTTGCATACCCACTGGCCTGCACGTTCCCCGCTGCCCTGGCAGATGTACGGGCCCAGATCGACGACCTCGGCCTGCGCTCAACCCCCGTGGATGTCGTGGGCGTGTCGATGGGCGGCCTGCTCGCCCGCGTGCTGGCCGACGAAGATGGCTGGCCCGTCTCGCGCCTCTTCACGCTCGCCACGCCCCACCGTGGGGCGTGCCTGGCGGACTGGGTTCGTGCCGATCCGCTGGGCGCCTCGCTCCGCCCCGGGTCGCCGCTCTTTGCCAGGCTCGACGCCCTGCTCGATCGCCGCGCCTACGAACTCACCTGCTATGCCACGCTGCGCGACTGGTGGGTTGGTGCGTCCAACACCGCCCCGCCCGGCATGCAACCCTACTGGCTCGATGCCCGCAACGCCGCGGCCTCGCTCTTCTCACACTTCATGATCAACTCCGATTCTCGCCTCTTGGCCGATATCGCCGCGCGGCTGTGCGACCAGCCCCCCTTTGCACGCGCTCCTTCCCCGCCGCCTTCTCGCCGTGCCCGCTGACCCCTTCGAACGACATCCGGATCTCACACCCATGCTCACTGCATTCAGTCTCGCGGCACCCCTGAGCGCGATCTCGTGCACGCTCTTGACCGCATACCCGCAGGAACAACCCCAACGACCGGCCGTCGAACGCATCCGAATCGCCACGTTCAACATCTGGGTTGGCGGCGAAAAGGCCGACGCCGACAAAGACCTATCCCGCCGCTGGACGCTGGAAGCCATGCGGGCGCTCAAGGCCGACATCATCGGCGTTCAGGAACAGAAAGGGTTCGCGCCCGAATACGCCGCGGGCCTGGGCTTTTCGCACACCATTCAGGACGATTCAACCGCCCTGTTGCTGGCCCCGCGCTTTGAACTTGTCGAAACAACGGCCAACCGTTGGGGAGCGCGGGTGCGCACCCCCGCCGGGCATGAGGTGTGGGTGTTCAACATCCACTTCCCGGCCGCGCCGTACCAGCCGTACCAGTTGCACGGCATCGATTACCACGGCGGCGCGTTCATCTCGACCCCCGCGCAGGCGGTGACCCAGGCACGGCTGGCGCGGGGCGGCTACGCCCTGCGTTGTCTGCGGGAGATGATGCCGGCGCTCTCTTCAGGACACCCCGTGTTTCTCGTCGGTGACTTCAACGAACCCTCGCACCTTGACTGGACGCCCGCGGCCGCCGACGCGCGTGGGCTGCCATGCGCTGTTGAGTGGCCTACCACCGTGATGTTTCATGACGCCGGGATGAACGACGCGTACAGGATCATCCACCCCGACCCTGTCGCCAGACCCGGCTTTACGTGGACGCCCAGGCCGGAACAGAAGGACGTGATGGACCGCATCGACCTCATTCTCTTCGGCGGTCGCAACGTGAGGCCCGTCTCGGCGCTCACGGTCGGTGAATCACCCGAGCACGCCGACCGCGTAGCGATGCCCTGGCCCAGCGACCATCGTGCGGTGGTGGCCACCTTCGAGATAGGCCCGGGCTGAACGTGGCGAAAAAAAGGCCCTGGGACGAAGCCCCGGGCCTTGTGCATGGTGAGAGATTCAGGCCGGTCGCAGCCGGGCGGCAGGCCAGCGATCAGCGACGGACCAGAACGCTGTCGAGCAGTGTGAAGGCGTTCTGACGGCCCAGGAAGAAGTTGGTGCGTGTGATCGAGTCGAAGGAATCGGAGAGGTTGCGGCCGGTGTTGAGCAGCGAGTAGGAGAGGCCCGGGCCGGGCTGGTTGTTCACCGAGTTGGCGGCGAAGGGATCGAAGACGTTGCCGGCATTGTCCGCGGTTGTACGCACGCCGACAAGTTCACCCACGCGCCGCGCCACAGAGCCGACGAGGGCCGTGGTGATGGCGTCGGCGCCGGCCACGTCGGGCGCGATGCCCTTGACGGCCAGCGAGGGCAGGAAGACGACCGCGTCGTCGTCCGGCACCGTGTTGAAGGGGTCTGATCGCTGGCTGAAGCCGTAGGGCTGTGTATTGAAGAAGCCGGTGTTGGCGAACTCACCGATGACATCGAAGTTGAAGGCGTTGCCGAAGGCCGCGAAGAGGGGCAGCACGGGGTCTGAGGTTGTCGTGAGGTAGACCGTGGAGAAGGGCTGGAACTCGAAGTCTGCCGGGTTGCGGGAGAAGCGAACCTCGAAGCCGCCGCCCACGGAAGAGCCGCGGTAGAGCGAGTTGAGGTTGTTCACCAGGCGAGAGAGAACATACTCGTTGATGGGCTGACCGTTGGGGGCAGAGCCCGCGAACCCGAGTGAACGCAGATCGAAAGATTGAATGTTGGTGTTCTGGCCGGCGACCTGGAGCCAGTCGAGGCTGCCGCCGTTGGTTTCGATGAAGACGTTCTGCACCTTCTTGGTCGCCGGGGTGGCAACGCCGCCGGTGACGACTTCAAGTTGGTAGTCGGTGTTGAAGGCGCCCTGCAGGTACACCGCGAAGGTGGCCGCGCCGCCGCCGGCACGCTGGGCCTCGGGCGTGAGGAACTCGATGAAGAAGTCGCCCTTGGCATCGAAGCCGTACCTGGTCTGACCGTCGTTGGCGATCAGGGTGTTGGGCGTGCCGCCGTAGGGAAGGAAGTCGGTGGGGCTGAAGACGAGCAGTGCATCGTCGATTGTGGAGGAAGTGGTTGTGTCGAAGAGCGCGAACTGAACAACGCCCCGGTTGTCGCTGAAGGTCAGAGGTGACGCGCTGCCCAGGTCTGCACCCAGGTCGGACAGGCGAACCGTGATCTTCATCTGCGTGCCGGGCACGATCGGCTGGCGGTTGTTCAGGTGGAAGACGTCAACGTCTGAGGCAATGAACGAACTGGGAACGCCCGCGCTGCCGCGCGGCCCGATCGCCGCGTCGATCGTGCTGACCACGCGACCGTTGGCGTCGCGGGTTGTCACGATGCCGTTGCTGTTGGTGCCCACAACCAGGCCCTGCGCGGCGTTGTAGGTGAAGCGGTAGGAACCCTGGATGATCTCGCGGATGTCGTCCGCGGTGCCCAGTTGGCCGTCGGGGCCCACAAAGTCTGACGCGGGCGGCGGGGTTGCAACCAGCACGCCGTCGCCGGAACTGGTGTCCGAGTTGAAGCCCGAGTCGCCGTCGTCGAAGACTTCGATGGTGAAGTTGTAATCGCCCACGGTGTTGGGGCGAAGGTCCGGGTTGGGAACCTGGCCCGGCGCAAGGTTGCCCTGACCGACGACGATGTAGTAGGTGCCGGTGCGCTTGATGAGCAGCGCCTGGGGCACGGTGGGGTCGGTGACTTCCACCTCGGGCGCGGGCAGCGTGATGAAGTCATCGGCCGCGGTGAAGAAGCCGGCACCGACGCCGGTGGAAGAGACAAGGGTGAGACCGGCCCGGACGGCCGTGCCCTGCAACGCGCCCAGCCGCAGAATCTGGCCCGCCTTGAGGGTGATGCTGTAGACGTCGGTGTCGCCGGCGAAGCGGAAGAAGTTGCTGTCGTTGTCGGGATGGTCGCCGATGAAGCCCCGCACGGTGTAGGTGCGGTTCACGTCCGGAAGGCCGTCGGGCGCGTTGCGGTTGTCCATCACGAAGTCGAGGTTCGCCGGGCCGTACATATCTACCCGGTGCTGGTTGCCCGGCGTGCCGGTGAAGATGACTTCGGGGTTGATCTTGTCGCCCGCGTCGCCCACGATGGCATCGGCGGCGAAGTTGTCTCCGCTGCGAGAGAAACCGTCGTTGTTGCCGTCGAGACCGATGCCCACGAGGCGGGCACGGAACAGGGCGTTCTCGATCTCAAAGCGGTAGATGCCCGGGCCCGGCAGCGCGGGGAGTTGCGGCAGGTTGCGCTCTGTCACCGAACGCGAGAAGATGACCTGGACCGTGTTGTTCGCAGCGTCGTAGTTCAGGGAGTAATCAACCCCCTGGATGAGACGGATGGTGACATCGCCCGCGCCACGAACCTCTGAAACGCTCAGCGCGGCGGGGATGGAACTGAAATCAACCGGCTGGTCGAACACGATGTTGGTGGTGAAGACACGGCTCTCGACATTGAGCCGGATGTCGGTGACCTGCGCCGAGGCGGGCTGGAGGAGCGGGGCCTCAACCGCGAAGTTGCCGCGCGAGCCCGTGAACGTGGAGCCGCCGATGCGTACAACACCGATCGTGCCGTTCGTGGCGATGCGGTACGACTCTGAGTTGCGTGTTGAACCGACGTTGTTGCCGCCGATGGTGACGTTGCCGATGGAGCCACGCCCCGCGGCCACGGTGTCGGTCTGAGTGCCGAAGAAGCCGTCGGTGCCGCGGTTGAAGCCGGCGGTCATGCTCGAACGCAGGAAGTTGCCCGAGATGGTGACGTTGCCGATGGTGCCGCTGCTGAGGCGGTCGGTGTTGACGCCCGTGCCGCCGAAACGGCCGAGGTCGCCAAGGTCGAGGCCCGAAGAGATGGTGGAATCGGTGAAGTCACCCGTGACGGCGATGTTGCCGAAAGAGTCGCCGGCGCTGAAGATCGTCTGGCTGGTGTTGCCCGCGGTGATGTTGCCCACGCGCTGCCCGAAGCGGTAGTTGGCCCGCTCAGAGCCCGCGAGGGTGAGCGAGGCCGCGTCGCGGTCCACGCTGATGAGACCCCGCGATGTGCCGCGGATGATGATGGCCCCGGTGGCCAGGGCGCGAACCTCTGCTTCGCCGATGGTCTGTGGGTTGAGCGCACCGAAGTCGCCGTTGATGGTGAGCGAGCCGATGACACGGGCGGACATGAAGCCGCCGATGAAGGCGCCGAATGTGGCCGCGGTGACATCGCCGCCGACGCTGATCGTTCCGTTGCCGCTGTACTCGCCGTAGGTGAGCGACGCGATGGAACCATCGACGATAATGTCCGAGTTGCCCGTCACGCGGCCCTGGAAGAGGACCACGCCCAGCGACGCGTCGTCTGAAGTGACGATGTCGAGGTTGTTGATCTCGCCGTTTGACGAGCCCACGGTGAGGTTGCTCACCGCGGTGGTGTTGCGGAGGGTGAGCGTGCGGGTGGCGACGTCGAAGAAGGCCTGACCCGTGGTGAGCGTGAAGGTGTAGGAAACGCCCGCGCCGACATCGAACGTGCGGATGCCGGTGAAGGCCTCGCCCGGGGCGCCCAGGCCGTTGTCGATGCGCGGGTTGGTGCTGGGCAGGTTGGTGCCGCCGCGGATGAGGCGGGAGTCGTTGGCGACGGTCGGCGAGAGGGTGTCGCCGAAGGCGGAGACATCCGGGCCGACGTTGGCCAGGGCGAGCGTGGTAATGGAGGAAATGCCCTGAACGCTGCGGTCGTCGCCGGTGTTGTAGATGCCGTCGGCCCCGGCGGCGATGCCCGCGGAGAACGATGTGCGGGTGGTGAAGCCGTTGATGGTGACAACGCCGATGTTGCCGGGACGCATGCGGTCGGCGTTGGCGCCCGTGCCGCCCACGCGGCCGTCGGCACCCAGATCGACCACACCGGCCACAAAGGCCGTGTCTGACACCGCGCCGGTGATGGTGATGCTGGTGATGGCATCGCCCGCGGCAAAGAAGCTGCCCTTGCCCACCGAGAACGAATCATTGCCCACAGAACCGTTGATGACGATCGCGCCCAGGGTGCGACCGGCCCACACCGCCGCCTCGAAGACCGAGCCGTTGATGACATCGAACTTCACGATGGACTGACCGGCGGTGATGCGCGGGCCCTGGTATCCGGTGGTCACGCCCACGCCGGGGGGCAACTGGTTGCGGCGGGCGTCGTACGGCACGTTCGCGCTGAACTGATCGTTCACACCGACGTCGCCGAAGACGCCGTCAACACCCGCCACCACGCTGAGCAGCGTGATGTCGAAGTCGGCGTGAACATTGCCGTAGAGGTTGCCGTTCGTCACGACCATGCTAGTGAGCGTGCCGTCAAAGGCGGAGACGCTGTTGCCGGGCAGGAACGAACCGTTGTTGATGGCCACCGAGCCGATGCCGCCGCTGAAACTCGTGACGCTGCCGTTGAAGTCGCCGTTGACGACGACCGCGTTGATGCGGCCCATGGCGATCACCGAACCCTTGCCGAGTTGGTTGTCGCCCGGCTTGGCGTTGGCCGGGCCGATGGTGATGACGCCTGTGATATTGCCGCCCACGCGGATGTCGTTGTAGAGCTGGCCGTTGGGGGCCGACACGTTGGCGATATTGCCGCGGCCGAGGATCACGCCCGGGCTGTTGATGTTGCCGATGTGCCGCCCCGCCGTGAGCGAGCCGATGTTGCCGCTGATGTCCGAGGTGATGGCCAGGTCGCGACCCGCCGAGATCGTGGTGACGTTGCCCTGCGGGCCCGAGGTGGAGATGCGTGCCGAGACATCCCCCGTGGCGCTCGACACGGTGCCGATGGGGCCCGTGGCGCTGATCTCGCCGCTGACACCCAGCGGCGCGGAGACGGTGTTGATGCGCCCGTTGGGGCCGGTGACCTGAAGACGCACGTTGGTGATGGCCTCGACCGCCGTGAAGGAGTCGGCGATGCCCGACACGCTGAATGTGGACGCGGTGATATTGCGGGCCGTAACCCTGGGCAGTTCACCGACGGTCACGGCCGAGCCGCGGATGCCGTTGGTGGCCGAGAGCAACCGCAGTTCGTTGTTCACGTCGATCGTGCTGCGCGAAATGTTGATGGCCGTGATGCTCGTGCGGACACGACCGAAGACATCGATGACGAGGTCGTTGATATCGCCGGCGGAAGACGTGATGCGTTCCACGTCGCGTGCGAAGAACATGGAGTTCTGGCGGATCTCGTCGATGCTGCCCGCCAAAGTGCTGTTGCGGTAGCCAACGACCGAAGAGATGGTGCCCACTTCGCCGGTAGCGGACAGGCGTGTGGCGTCCCAGAAGCCGCCGGTGAGCGTGAAGTTGTTCAGGTTGCGGGTGAAGATGTCTGTGTCGTAGGTGGAGGAGTTGGTGAGGGTGATGTTGGCGATGTCGCCGCGCGAAACGTTGTCGTCGCCGTAGAGGAAGCCGCTCCAGAACCCGTCGAGCTGGGCCGCGCCGATCCAGGCGCCGATCAGCCTGGCGTTGCTCAGGCTGATGCTCTGGATGCCGTCGGCGGTGACGGTGAGCGGGTCGGGCACCGAGTTGGCCGAGACGATGGGGCCTGAAATGGTGATGCCCGTGGTGACCGTGCTGTTGATGGAGCCGATGTCGTTGACGGCGAAGATGCCCGTTGTTGAAAGCGGGCTGGGGTCGGGCTTGGCCAGACCATCGCCGATATCGACCGACGTGAGGTTCGTCGCGAAGATCGTGCCCACGATGCCGTCGAAGCGGCCCTGGGCCGTCACGCGGTCAAAGTTGGCGGAGATCTGCGCGATGGTGCCCCCGCCCTGCAGGATCACATCGCCCATCGCGCCGCCGGTGCGCACGATCGTGACGTTGCCCCCGCGGATGACCACGCCGTTGAGGTAGGGATCGAAGGGTGAGCCGATGTCGTCCAGCGCGGCCTGGCCTGCGTCGAAGTTGTCGTCATTGACCGCGCGGAAGATCTTCTGGGCGCTCAGGTCGTCATCGAGCAGCGCGCCGCCGGGCACGCCCAACGGGCCGCCCACTTCTGTGACAAAGCCGATGTTGAGGCCCAGGAATGGGCCGATGAGCGATGGTCCCCACGCCGGCACCTGGGTGCGGCCCAGGTCGCCCTGCACGCTGAGCGTGCCGAGCGCGGAAACATCGATGGCGACGATGTCGCCGTTGGGCGTCGCGTTGCGGATCTCGAAGAGCCCGCCGCCGCCTTCGCCGCCGCCGCCGCCGACTTCTTCGATGCGCCACACGTCGATCTCGACTGGGCCATCGATGACGATGCGCGAAGCGCCGTCACCCTGCACCACGATGCGGCCCACCGACGCGCTGGCCGAGCCGCCCGCGGCGATGCCGTTGATGTTGAGCGTGCGACCGCCGGTGAGGTCCGCGGTGATCTGACCGATGGCCACACCCTGCGATCCGTCGATGGGGAAGGCCCTGACAGTGCCGACTTGAACGCCGGGAGGGGCCTGTTGCACTCTGATGCGCACGCGGGCGCCCGCATCGTCGATGAGTTCGAGCGTTTGCCCGCCGATGAGCGGGTAGAGCACATCCACGCTGGCGGTGAGGTCGAGCCGCGGGAGGTCAACAAAGCGAACATCAGAGCCCGCGCCGGTGTTGATGCGGATGCCCCGGGCGCCTTCATACACGCCCGAACGCGGGTTTGCGTCGAGGTACGCATCCTGGCTTACCAGCAGCGCGCCGATGGTCGAGCCGGGGGACGTGGTCACGTTCATCGAGTCGCCGGCAACGTGGAAGCCGATGCGGATGAGGCCGATATCGCCCCGCCCGCCGCCCAGGCCCGTGCGAATATTGAACGAGTTGGGACCGACCGGGCCCCGTGGATCGGGCTCGTCCTGGTCCATGCCCACGCCGCCGCGGATGTCCAGCGTGCCGATGCGGCCGCCGACGTTGAGGTCAAGGAAGTTGACATCGCCCTCGTTGGGGCGCTCACCGCCCGGCACCGGGGAAAGGCCCGTGACAAGGTTGCCAAGGTCGCCGCCGATGCTCACGTTGATGCGAAGGTTGCCGCCCGCCAGGGCCGCGCCGATGTCGGAGCCCGTGGTGATGTTGTAGAGCGAACCGGCCACGCTCAGGCTGCCGCCTTGCCATGACATGGCATCATCGTTGTTCTGCACCGTGTTGGTGATGCCGGTGACGCCGGTCTCGGCGCTGCTGCCATCAAGGTAACCGGTGCCGATGCGCACCGAGCCCATGTTGCCCGCGAGCACCGCGACCGTGCTGCCTTCGCCGCTGGCGAAGTCGGTGAAGCCCGAGCCGCCGCCCGTGCGGTACGAGCCCAGCGTGGCCGAGGCCATGCCCGTCACATTGATGCTGTAAGGCGTAGACCCGTTGCCATCATCGTTGCCCTGCGGGTCGGCCACCACCAGGTAATACATGCCGCTGTTGTCGGGCGTCCATGTGATCTGCGTGGCGATGAACCGGCCCGTGCGCGCGGGCGACTGCGGGGCCGCGACCACGATTCCGTCCTGGTCGACAATCCGGATGTACGGCGAGAAGACCGTGCCGCCGACGACCGAGCCCAGTGTGCCCTGGATGTTGATCGTCTTGCCCTTCTCCACGGCAAATCCGTAGACGTCCGCCGCGTCTTCGCCGTTGAAGGGATCTCGCGCGCTCAGTTCACCCTTGATGCGCACCGCGGTGCCCACGTTGGTGATGATCTCGGCCGAGAGGATCGAATCGTTGCGGTAGAGGTTGTCGCCCAGCACGATGGGCTGCCCGCCCGAGCGCAGAAGCCCGGTCGACGCCTGCGCGTTGGCGGCGGTGGCGATGAGGATCTGCCGCACACCCTCGGCGCGCCCCGCGTCGGGCGCCACGGGCGCGTACGCCTCCTTCTCGTAGTATGTGTAGATGTCGCGCGCGGGGCGTGTCTGCGGCGAGTTGAGGTCGCCCACCACGGTGATGTCGAGCTGGCTGCGGCCGCCGATGGTGATCTCGCCCGCCGTGCGGCCAACCACCACCTGCGCGTTGGTCTTGTTGTTCGGGTCTAACTGGCGTCCGTCAGAGAACCGGAAGTCAGGATCGGGCGACCAGATGCCCGCGTCGCCCGCAACAACCAGCGCGCCAAGATCGCCCTCAACCCGCACGCTGCCCATCAGCAGGCCCACGGAGAGGCGATCGACGAAGCCGTTGAACCGCGACGAACCGTGCAGAATGCCGTTGATCGTCACGCTGCCGATCGAACTGCCGTCGAGCAGGAAGAGGCCCTGATCTGGGCGGTTGAAGCCCGTGCGGACGTAGGCCAGCGTGTCGAAAGGATCAGGCGTGCTCGTGTCGGGCGTGCCGCCCCGCGGGTTGTACGCCCCCGGGGTGGAGTTATCACGCACCCACGGAGAGCCGATGATCACCGAGCCGCCAGACTGCGGCAGGCCGGCGATGATCACCTGCTGGTTGCGAACATCCACGACATAGCCGAAGCCGGCCTGCTCGAAGTTGTCCATCTGCCCGGCCAGGTCGTCGGTCAGCGTGAAGACGTAGTTGCCGTCCCAGAATATCTGCGGAATAAAGGCGAAACTGAACCCTTCGGGCCGCGTGGTCGAGGCCGTGATCTCACCGCCCCAGATCTGGAAAGACGTGCGCGAATCGGTGCCGCTGAAGCGGATCGCGCCGATGCCGTCGTTGGCGTCGGGCACACCATCGTCGTTCAGGTCGAAGGGATTGAAGTTGCCGCCAGAAGGCGCGATGGTGCCCAGCGTGTTCACCATCGGACGGTTGTACAGATCGAAGAACGACACCGTCGCTCCAACCGGGCCTGTCAGCACCGCGAGCGCACCGAAGGCGCCGCGCGCGTCCATCAGCCCCGTATAGGTGCCGCCGGGAACAGTGAACGAGACATCATCCACCCGGAATGTGGGGTTGATCGGAGAGCCGGGGGCAACGCCCGAGAGCATCTCGATGCGGATGGTGTCAAAGCCCGGGTTGTTGGCGGGCGCATTGAACTGGTACGTGCCCACGCCCAGCGCCGGGTTGCCGGTGTTGGGCAGAATCTGGTTGCGCAACGCCGCGCCGGTGAACTGAGCGATGGTCTGCTCATTGAAGATCAGCCGAACGACCGTCTGGTCGGTGAGCAGGCCGGTGGGGTCGGTCGGGCCGTCACCCGTCACCGTGAAACTAACGCTGCGAACCGCCAAAGGCTGCGTTGGGTTTGTCGCGTCTTCGAAGAACCGATACTGGAAGAACTCGGCCGTCTGGTCCAGGCGAACGCGCATGTAGCGTTCCTGGTTCTCCTGCGTCTGCGGCAGCGCGGCGATGGTGATGTCCTGCGGCGGCGAGACGTTGTGCTGAACCTGCAGCCCCGACTCCGGGAAGATAAACCCGCTGCCGATCGCGCCGTAGCCCGCCTCGTTGAACGATTCGGTGCTGGTCTGGTCTTGCTGATCGGTGATCTGCAGCGTGGTCTGGAGCAGCGGCACGTAGTACCCGAAGTACGCACGCACACTGCCCAGGCCCGTCGCCGGGTCAACGTTGTCGGCCGTGATCGTCAGGGAGAAGAGAAGGTCGCGGCGCTCCAGCGGCTCCATGGTCATGGAGTGGTCGAGGCCCGCCATCGCCGCAAGGCGTGACGCGGCGCGTTCGCCCCCGCGTGCTTCGCGTTCGCGGCCAAGACCAAGGAAACGGCTCAGGTTCTTGAAGCGACCCATATGTGCTCCCACGCGTCGCCATGGCCTCTTGCCATGCCGACGCGATGTTCAACCCACGAGCATGACGCGCGTCCGCGGCACACTCAATCTGTACGTACTACCGATCCTACCAACACCGCCCACACACGAGCCGATACCAAATCCAACATCCTGCAACCGCATCGTACCAATCCGACCTTGCGTGCCGAACAGGCCCGCCGTGGCCCCCAAACCCCGGCCTTTGTCCCGGCCAAGAAGGCTGCCACGCCCTCGGGCCAGCACCCCTGACCAAAGCCGAGCCACCCCCAGTCGCTCTGGGAGCGTGAAAGGGCACACCGCTGGGCGTCCAGAGTACCCGATCACCGGCCTTCCATCAACCGCTTCCGGGCGGATCGGTGGGTACCTTTTTTCCTGCCCGCCTCCGGCACGCCCATCGGCCAGCGGCTTTCTGCCCTCTGAGCAAGGCCCTACGCACGCCCCGCCGCCCAGTTTCATGCGAAATATCGCCTTCTGCCGCGATCCATCCTTCTCTGCGCCGGGCCCAGCCAGAGGCCCGGGTTCGGTGCTTGGTCTGCATCAAAACCAACATGCATCGATTCGACCTCCTGAAGGACTTTTTCGCCCCCCCGCCCTCCAGGGGGCTTTCGGGGGATCTCCTGCCGTCAGAAAGCCCGGCGAGACAGCCCATCACAGAATCCGCTTTGACCGCGGGTAACTCCCCAGCGCGATCAGTTCTCGGCAGTGCTGGCGGGCATCATGCAGCGCGGCGATCATCCCCGGATCAGTCTGGTGCCCCTGCGCATCCACAAAGAACGTGTACGTCCAGTTCCGCCGCCCGCTGGGGCGTTTTTCGATGTGCGTGAGATTGATCGAGTGCCGTTCGAACG
Source organism: Phycisphaeraceae bacterium (assembly GCA_019636615.1). Lineage (GTDB taxonomy): Bacteria > Planctomycetota > Phycisphaerae > Phycisphaerales > UBA1924 > UBA2402. Next base: position 1,160,860 of record JAHBXF010000002.1, read on the forward strand.
CCTGGAGCACCGCCACGAGGGCGCCGGGCCGGTCGGCCGTGTTGAACATCACGGTGGTCTTGTCGTCACCGGTTCGCTCGACTGTCTGGCGAGAAATCACCAGGAACCGCGTGATGTTGCCCGGGTTGTCCTCGACGCCCATCAGCAGCGGGTTGAGCCCGTAGATCTGCCCCGCCAGTTCAGAGCCCAGCGCCGCGCAGTCCGGCGTTTGCCCCTTGGCCTGCATCCGTCGGCTCTCCTCGGCCACCAGTTCGGCGGCGCGGCTGCTGCTGGGCGTTGGGATGCGCTCGGCCTTTGGAAACTTGCCCCCAAGCCACGCGCGGCACTGCTCGAAGACTTCCGGCTTTGAAAAGATGCGCGCGATGCGCCCGGGCGCACAGTTAGCCAGCAGGCAATGACGCACCTCGATCTGCACCTCGGCGCAGATCGAAACCTCGGCCTTGCCGCGGTGGGCCAGGTCTCTGAACGCGTCGAGCGTTTCAACGATGCCCCCGCCCGTGGAGTTTTCGATGGGCACCAGGCCGTAGTGCACCAGGCCGCGCTGAACCTGCGTGAACACCCCGGGGATGTCGTGCACGTCCTCGTGCTCCACGCTGCCGCCGAAGTGCCGCATCGCGGCAAGGTGTGAATACGAGCCCGGCGGGCCGAGAAAGCCGATGCGCAGCGGCTGCTGAAGCGCGAAACTGCCCGACATGAGTTCCCGGTAGATCGCTTCCAGTGTGCGGTCGGGCAATGGGCCGGTGTTGGTCTTCAGCGCCCGCTCAAGCACCTCGGCCTCGCGGTGCGGGGCGTACACGGGCAGGCCCACCGCACGCTTGTACTCCCCCACTTTCACCACCAGCGACGACCGCTCGTTGAGCACCTGCACCAGTTGGCGGTCCAGGTCGTTGATGCGCTGGCGGATCGCGGCAAGGTCGATGGGGCTCGGCTGGCCCGCCCGCCCGGCACGCGTGGCTTTGGGCTTCTTCCCGCCAGAGGCAGAACGCTCCGTGCGCGGCGTGCGCGGCGTGGTTGACTTCTTCGTGGGCGGCTTCTTCGTGACACTTCTGCGTGCGGCCATGGTTCAACCTTGTCTGGCGCGAATGCAATCACCACTCGCCACCGGCCTGCATGCCGGCCTACTCGCGGGCCTTCTCACGGGCAACTGAACCGTCTGCTCTCGGCCGTGCGTGTGCGCGGGTTCACTGCTGGGCTTTGAGCGCGGTCTCGAGACCCGGCTCGTGAGTGTGCGGAGGCAGAGATGCCGGGGCACGCATGAGCCTTTCGGGGGCGCGATACTCGGCGGCGTGGTTGCTCTGCTGCATCAGCGTGTTGGCGCCGACGGCAAGAACCACGACACCGCCCGCAGAGACGAGGGCCGCGATGCCACGAGTGGGGAAGGGCGCCAGGCGGATCGGCTCGCCATCGGGCTGTGCTTCTTCAAGCATGGGCGTGAAGGCCAGCCGCAGGTAGTAATACGCCGCGATGGCCGAGTTGATGCCCAGCACAATCACCAGCGGAATCTCACCGGCACGGATGCCCGCCGTGAAGAGGGGGAGTTTGCCGAAAAAGCCCAGCAGCGGCGGCAGCCCGAGCAGGCTCAGGCTGCAGATCACCATCGACCAGCCCAGCGCGGGGTAGGCGCGGCAGAGCCCGCGAAGGTCGGACACGGTTTCAATCTCGCGCGGCGATCCATCCCGGCCCGGCGTGCGCTCCAGCGCCGCCAGCACCGCGAAGCACCCGGCGTTCATCACGCCGTAGCACAGCAGGTAGAAAAAGACCGCCGCGATGCCGTTGCTCGAAAAGAACGACTGGCTCGACACGCCAGGGCCCGCCACCACACCCACAAGCATGTACCCGGAATGCGCCACGGACGAATACGCCAGCATGCGCTTGACCGAACTCTGCAAGATGGCGAGGATGTTGCCCGCCGTCATCGTCAGCGCGGCCATCACCCACAGCATCACACGAACGGCCTCGGGCAGTTGCGTGCCCCCGGTGACCTGGCGTGATGTCTCGAGCACGTCGGTCGTCGCCGACGGGGCGAACCGCCAGCCCACCACGGCGCACAGAAGAACGATCGCGATAAAGCCCGCCGCTTTGGGCACGAAGGCCAGGAAGGCCGAGACCTGCGGCGCCGCCCCCTCGTACACGTCGGGCGTGTAGAAGTGCATGGGAACCGCGGCGATTTTGAACGCGAGCCCCAGCAGCGAGAGCATCACGCCCGCGAGCATCAGCGGCGAGAATCCATCGACCGCGATGTGCGAGGCGATCTGGTTGAAGTTGGTGGTGCCCGCCGCCCCGTAGATGAGCGAGAACCCGTACAGGAATGTGGCCGCGCCCAGCGCCCCGAGGAAAAAGTACTTGACGGCGGCCTCTTTGGCACGCCCCATGTTCGAAGACATGGCGACCATGATGTACGTGGGCAGGCTCGTGAGTTCAAGGGCCAGGAAGAGCCAGATGAGGTTGTCGGCGCTCGCGCAGAGCATGAGGCCCGTGAGCGAGAAGAGGTAGAAGGCATAGAACTCGGCCCGGTTGCTCCGCAGCGGGTCGAACGTGCGCTCGCCCGAGGCGATGCGCGCCTCTTCGTCACGGTCAACGGTGCCCGCCATCATCAGCAGGAGCAGCAGCCCCACCACACCGATGAGGCATTTGGCAAAGAGCGGCATCGCCGGCAGAAGCGTCTGGCCGGCCAGGGGCGAGTATTCGTCGGGGCGCGGGGTGGTGCTGACAGCCAGCAGCACCGCGGCGAGAATGCCCACGCCCGCGAAGAGGGCCGTGGCTTTACGGGCCGCGTACGTGCGCGAAAGGCCCAGCACCATCACCACACAGGTGGTGACAAACAGCGCGATCTCGGGCCAGAGAAAAGCAACCCTGTTGATCATTGCCCCTGCTCCATTTCATCGCGCTGTTCCTGCGCCTCGGCCGCCTTCTGGGGCAACTGAACATTCGGCCCGCTGCGCACAAGTTCAACCGTGTTGACCACTGGCCCTTCGAGGCCCCTGAGCATGGGCTTGGGATAGACACCCAGCGCCAGGCAGAGCACCGCCAGCGGCACCAGCACGCCGATCTCACGCGCCGAAAGATCGCGGGGCAAGGCCGCGTGACCGTGGGCGTCGCCGTGCCCAGCGTGCGCCGCGTGGCCCGCGTCATGCCCGCCGTGCGCGTCGTGGTGCCCGGCGGGTTCAACCAGCGGCCCCCACACCACGCGCCCGACCATATACAGCAGATAGATGGCCGCGATGATCATGCCGATGCCCGCCACCGCGGCGAACCATGGGCCCAGCGTTCCCGGGGTCGAGCCCGGGTGCGCGGCGCCCGCCGAGCCCCACAAGCCCTGCCCCAGCGCGCCATCGGCGGTCATCGCCGTGGTGCTCCCCCAGGCATCGCTGGCCTGGAAAGCGCCGAGCAGGCACAGGAACTCGCTGACAAAGCCGTTGAGCCCGGGCAGACCCACCGAGGCCATCGCGAAGAAGACCATGAACGTGGACCAGATCGGCATGCGTGCCGCCAGCCCCCCCAGTTCCTTCATCGAGCGGGTGTGATACCGCTCGTAGATCATGCCGATGCACAGGAAGAGCGCGCCGGTAGACAAGCCGTGGTTGATCATGTAGGTGATCGACCCGGTGATGCCCGCGCTGTTGAGCGAGAAGAGCCCCAGCACGCAGAAGCCAAGGTGCGCAACCGAGGAATACGCCACCAGTTTCTTCACGTCCGTCTGCACCCAGCAGATCAGGCCGCCGTAGAGAATTCCCACGACGCACAGCACCGCCACGTACGGGGCGTACTCCATGACCGCCAGCGGGCAGAAGGGCAGCGCGAACCGCAGCAGGCCGTACGTTCCCAGTTTGAGCAGCACGCCGGCCAGGATCACCGAGCCCGCCGTGGGCGCCTCGGTGTGCGCCAGCGGCAGCCACGTGTGCACCGGGAAGATCGGCACCTTGACGGCAAAGCCCGCCATGAACGCCAGGAAGACCCACGCCTGCTGCGTGGGCGACATCAGTCGCGCCGCGTACTGAAGCGTCGCGATGTCGAACGACCACCTGCCGAGACCGGGGTATTCAGCACGGGCCGCGTGACCGACGATCTCCGGCGTGAGGCTGCTGGCGAACCAGGCCACGTACACAAACCCGGCCAGCGCGATCACGCTGCCCGTGAATGTGTACAGAAAGAACTTCACCGCGGCGAACTTGCGGTTCGATGAGCCGAAAAGGCTGATCAGCACGAACATCGGCACCAGCGTGAACTCGAAACAGATGTAGAAGAGCACCATGTCACGCGAGGCGAAGACGCCCGTCATGGCCGCCTGAAGCACCAGCAGCCACGCGTAGTAGGTTTTCTGATTCTGCGTCACCGCCGTCTTCGAGGCCGCGACGCAGATGGGGCCAAGCAGCGCGGTCAGCGCGATGAGCATCATCGACACCGAGTCGGCCCCGACCGAGAATCGAATGCCCAGTTCATCGAGCCAGCCGATCTCATGGGTGAACTGAAACGCCACCCCCGCGTGCCAGTCGAAGACCATCATCGCGAAGAGCGCACCCACCGCCGCCACGAGCGTGCCCGCCATGGCCACGGCCCGTGCGCGTGCCTCGGGCGCGGCAAGAATCAGCAGCGATACCGCCAGGGGCACCGCCATCAGGGCGATCAAGAGCACCGGCCCACCGCCTTTCCACCCGCAAAGCCGCCCACGTCGCACGGGGGGGCGATCTGTTGGTTCATCTCGTTTCTCATGTGATCACCAGCAGGACAATGACCAGGAACGCCACAATCCCGCCGGCCATGCCCAGTGCGTAGCCGTGCAGTTGACCGCTCTGGCTGGGCCGCAGTGTTCGGCCCGCGCCGCGCGGGGCCCAGCCCAGCAGGTCAACAAGTCCGTCGACAAGGTACCTGTCGATGACGTGGAAGAGGTGCGAGAGAATGAGCAGCGGCTTGCGCACGATCGCGTCGTAGAGTTCATCCACATACCACTTGTTCTGAGCCCAGCGTGCCAGCGGCCCAGCCGCCGGCAGCAGCGCGTCGGCCCTGGCCGTCGCCGCGGTGGTGCGGCCGGCGCGGTGCAGCCAATACGCCACCCCGATGCCCACCAGCCCCACGATGCTCGAAACAACCAGCATCGCCTTGTGCGCATCGAACCCGAAGAATGTCGCGTGCGCGTGGCCCGCGCCGTGAGCGCTGTGCAGATAGGCCGCATCGCCGATCGTTCTGGCCGACGAGCCGCTCACCATCGACCCCACCCAACCCGCATCCGGGCCGCTCTTGAGTGGAATGAGAATCGCAAACGAGGCGACCGCAAGCACCGCCAGAACCGTGTTGATGGCCCAGCCCGGCGCGTGCGGCGTGTCATGGTGGTCATCGTGGTCATGGTGGTCATCGTGCTTGTCGTGCCCACCCCCGTGGCCCGGCTCGTGGCCGTGGCCCCCGTGATGATCGCCGTGAGCGTGCGCGTCGTCGTGCGTCCCGTGATGCTCGTCGCCCATCTCGTACTGCTGCGGGCCCGCAAACACGCGGAAGTACACGCGGAAGGTGTAGTACGCGGTGAGCCCCGCCGTGAGAAGCAGAATCCAGCCGATGGCCTGCAGGCTCGGGTTCGCGAAGGCATCGCCCAGGATCATGTCTTTCGACCAGAAGCCGGCGGTGATGACCGGGAAGCCCGCGAGGTTCAGACACCCGATGAGCATCGCGATGCTCACGATCCGCCAGCCGGGCATCGAACCCACACCCGAGAGTTTGCGCAGGTCCAACTGACCGGCGAACCCGTGCATGACCGCGCCGCACGAAAGGAAGAGCATCGCCTTGAAGAAGGCGTGCGTGAAGACGTGCGCCGCCGCCGCCGTGCTGCCCAGCACCGCAAGCCCCGCGAACATATAGCCCAACTGGCTCACGGTGGAATACGCCATGATGCGCTTGATGTCGAACTGGGCCATGCCGATGGTCGCCGCGAGCAGCGCTGTCAGCGCCCCCACCCACCCCACGATCGGCAGGGCCGACTCGCTGATGAGGAACAGGGGGTAGGCCCGGGCGATCAGGAAGACGCCCGCCGTGACCATCGTCGCCGCGTGGATGAGCGCCGAAACGGGCGTGGGGCCCTCCATCGCGTCCGGGAGCCACACGTACAGGGGCAACTGAGCGCTCTTGCCGAACGCACCCACCATCAGCAGCAGCGGGATGATCTGGGCGATCGCCGGTATCTCCGCGATGCGGCCCTGCGTCAGCAGTTCCATGTACGGGCGTGCCTGCTCAAAGATCGTCTTGTACTCGACGCTGCCGAAGTGCACGAAGCACAGCATGATGCCCAGCGCCAGGAAGAGGTCGCCGATGCGGTTGACGATAAACGCTTTCTTGGCCGCCGCCACCGCGCTGGGCTTCTTGTAGAAATAGCCGATGAGAAGGTACGAACAGAGGCCCACGCCCTCCCAGCCCAGGTACAGCAGCACGAGGTTGTCGGCCATCACCAGACAGGCCATGGAGAAGACGAAGAGCGAGAAGGCCGCGAAGAAACGGTTGTACCCCTGCCCCACGTCATGGCTCATGTACTCGCTGGCGTAGAGCGCGATCAGCGTCGCCAGGCCCGTGACAAAGAGCATCCACAGGCAGGTCAGCGAGTCGAGGTAGAGCGAAAAGTCCGCGACGAACGCCTGCCCCGGGCCATCGCCCCACGAAAAGTTGATCCACTCGAACCCGTGAGAGATCATCGGCCCGCCCGCCCGGACAGCCATGGTCGCCGCCAGCGTCACCCCGAAGGAGCACGCCAGCAGGCCCACGGTGATCCACGCGGGCAGTTTGCTCTTCACCCGCATCGCGGCGCATACGGCGCACAGCACAAAGGCGATCAGCGGCAGCACAGGCACGAGCAGGGCGTAGGCCGGCCCCACGCCCGGCGCGACATACTCGGCCGCCGCCGCGGGCGTGTCGGCCATCGCCAGGAGGGGTCCGACGATCGATTGCATGGAAGTCAACGCTGCCATCCCCTTGATGCTTTCGTGTGCCCCGCCCGCCGCCGGGCCGGCCCGATGTGTTCCGTGCCCCGCGGCGGCCCGATCTCAGCCCTTGAGTTCCGTCCACTCCTGCGCGTCGAGCGACTCTTTGCTGCGGAAGAGCAGCACCACCAGGGCAAGCGCCATCGCCGCCTCCGCCGCCGCGACGGTGAGCACAAAGATCACGAACGTCTGACCCGTGAAGTCCAGGTGGTACCGCCCAAACGCCACCAGCGCGATCCCCGCCGCCTGGAACATCAGTTCGGTGCAGAGGAACATGATGATGAGGTTGCGCCGCGTCAGAAAGCCGATGAGCCCGATGCCGAACATCAGCGCCGAGACTAGCAGGTAGTGCGCCAGCGTCGGTGCTGCCATCAGTTCCGGATAGCCCGTCTGCGCGAGATACGCGGCATTCATGAGGCTCATGCGGCACCCCCGGTCCGGCCGGCGGAACTACCCGCGAGCCTTTGCTGCTGATGCAGTTTCGCCTCTTCGTCGATCTGCACCTGTTTGCGGCTGAGCACCACCGCACCGAGCATCGCCATGAGCAGGATGACACCCGCGATCTCGATGGCCCCGGGATGGTCACGCAGAAGGTTGAAGCCCACCCGCTCGGTGTTGGTCACCACCAGGTCGTCCGGCAGCGGCAGTTGGCGGGCCGCGCCGCTGGCATCCACCACGGTCACCGTGCGTGCCTGGGGGTCAATCTCAAGCCTGCCGCCTTCGAGCCGCCGGAAGGTGTGCCCCTCGGGCATGATCTCGGCGTCTCGAACGGCCCGCTCAACCCGCCGGGGCATCTCGGCCAGCAAGGCATCAGGATGATCACCGCCGCGTTTGACCGCAAGCCCCGCGCCCGCCGCCCGCTCACCCGCCCCGAGTTGCAGGTTTGGCGCAGGCGGCTCGCCCTGCACCGAGGTGAACATCAGCGAGGTGAGCACGCCCACCAGCACGAACCCGACCACAGTCGCCGCGATCGGCTCGCGTGCCTGGGTGTCGTACCCCGTGAGCGTTTCAACTTCGCCCTCTTTCGGGGCCTGGGTTGCCAGCATGATCACAAACAGGTAGGTGATCAGGATCGCGCCCGCGTAGACAATGATCATGGCCAGCGCCATGAACTCCGCCGAGAGCACCAGAAAGAGCCCCCCCGTGGCGATCACCGTCAGCACGAAGTACAGGGCCGCGTAGACCGGCCGCGGATGCGTGATCACCCTCAGCGCGGCACCAAGGCCAATCGCCGAGAAGATGTAAAAGTAGATGTTGGGCAGGTCGGTCGGGTTCTTCAGGGCGAGCGCCGCCAAGGCTCCCGCGCCGGCCAGCGCTGCGAGCAGCGCGCCGACTATCTGCGGGCTTCGGCCCCGGCGCGGCAGCGCCAGGCACACACCCACCGCCCCGATCGCACACAGGCCGTACAAGATGTAGGGGTTGATGATCTGTTCCAACGCTACACCTTCTCCAGCAACCCTCGCTGAGGGCGCACAACTCCCAGAACAATGAGGCGTGAGGGTAGATCCGCCCGGACGTATGTTCAACCGCCCAGCCATTCCACACTTCAACACCGGCACCCGGGCATCTCCCGCGACCGGCCCCTCGCCGCCCCGGGGGTCTACTCTTGCGCGCGTGACTGGTTCAGCCTCTGCTTCTGCGACAGACCGTGCTGTGAGCGATTATCGCCGTTGGGTGCCCAACGGCCTCACGGGGCTCAGGCTCGTCATCGCCGCCGCTTTCTTCATCATCCTCTCGGTCTGGAGTTACCCCGCACGCGACCTGCTCGTCACCCCGCGTCACCCGGTCTGGCCCTATCTCCTCTCCGCGGCCCTCTTCGGCCTTGCCGCGCTGACAGACGCCATCGACGGCCCCCTGGCCCGCCGCTGGAAGGTGGTCACCAAGTTCGGTCGAATCATGGACCCCTTCGCCGACAAGGTGCTCGTCGTCGGCGGCTTCATCATGCTCGCCGGCCCCACCTTCGGCATCGACACCCCCGGCTCGCCCAGTTACCAGGTCAGCGGCGTGACTTCCTGGATGGTCGTCATCATCCTCGGGCGGGAACTTTTCGTCACCTCCCTGCGCTCGGTGCTCGAGAGCGACGGCCACGACTTCTCGGCCAACTGGAGCGGCAAGGCCAAAATGGTCGTGCAGGCCTGCGTCATTCCGTTCATCCTTGTCATGCTGGGCATCACCGAGGTTGGCCCGGGCACCTGGGGCCGGCGCATCATCGACATCGCCGTATATGTGACCGTTTTCGTCACGGTGCTCAGCGCCCTGCCCTACATCTCCAGCGCGATCCGACTCGCCAGGAACCGCTGAACCATGCCCCGCCCCACCCTTCGATTGATCACCACCTTTGGTCTGGGCACGCTCCGGCCCGCGCCCGGCACGTGGGGCTCGCTCCCCCCTGTCGTGCTCGCCGCGCTTTTGATGGCTGTGGGTCTGGGCCCGGATCAGTCGCCCTGGATCTTCCGCGGCGTCTTTGCCGTCATGCTCGTGGTTTTTTCATGGGCGTGCGTGCGCGACGCGGACGCCGCGGAGGCGAGGTTCGGCCGCAAAGACCCGTCAGAGGTCGTCGCCGATGAAACGGCCGGCCAGTGCATCCCACTGCTGATGCTCACCGGAACGGTGATGACCTCCCCCGCGTTGGCCGCCGCGTCGCTGCTGTACGCCTTCTTCGCCTTCAGAGTGCTCGACATCATCAAGCCCTGGCCGGCCTTCATGCTTCAGCGTGTGCCGGGCGGGTGGGGAATCCTCCTCGACGACCTCTTCGCGGGTTTCTACGCGGGGCTGCTGCTGTTGATGGTGGTGTACGGCACGCAGGCCTGAGCGGGCAGTTACGAAGACGCGATCAGATCGCCGAAGGCCTCGTCAAAGTCAAAGACCGCGCGGAAGTCCTCGATGGAATCTTCCTCGGTCTTGTGCATGCGCTGGGCCTCGACCATCGCGAAGACGATGCGGCCGAAGTCGTCGGTCTCGCGGATGTGCCATCGCCGCAGCACAACCCCGGCGAGTTTGCCGTACTGCCTCAGGGCGTAGTCTCGCAGCCCCATGCAGAGTTGCTGACCGTTGACATGGCGCGACCGACGCACCGCTTCGCTTGTGTCTTCCGCGACGTCATCGCCGTGAATCATGCGGGATGTATGAGCCAGACCCTCGATGACGAACTGGTACGCCTGAGGGGGGAATGGCCCCGCCCGGTCGCGCACGTCTCGCCAGATCTGGATCACATGCTCATCCACGCTTCTTGCCTCCTGGGCGGTGCCTCGCCCGCCAGAGCCTCATCGGCCTTGATGCTAGTCATATTCGGCCGCGAACGCCAACCGTTGCATGCTTGGCCCGCTTCTGTGGCCTGAAGGCCAACTCACCCGTTTTCACGGGCGGTGCCCCGCGTCCGGGGGCGGCCACCCCGCCGCACGCCGCTCACGCTGGGGTTTTCAGCCTCGTACCACCGCAGCAGCCGCCCTGCCCATACACCGCACGCGCCCAGCCCAACCCGGGGTGACCGTGCCAGTCGGGGCGGGGCACAGGGCTGGGTAGGAAGTTCCAGCCAGAGTGCCCCGCCGCGGCGGACAAGGTCCACCCCGTCCATAGATCGATCCAACCCCATCGCGCGGCACAGTTTTCCCGGCCCGCTCAAGAGTTTCGTCAGGCCGCCCCGCGCCGATTCGGCCCCCACAAGCCCATCGGCCGGCCTTGGTACTTGTGCCCGCCCAGAAACCACCGCCCCGGGATCAGGCCACGGCCAGCCCACGGGCTCGAGCGCCCGAACCAGCACCGCGGCGGGTTCGCCCTCCCGGCCGCACACAATGTTGAAGCAGTGGTGCATGCCATACGTGAAGTAGACGTACGCGGTGCCGGGCCGGCCGTACATCGACTCATTGCGGGGGGTGCGCCTGCCCCCGCAAGCGTGCGAGGCACGATCATGAACGCCCAGATAGGCCTCGGTCTCCACGATCCGGCCCGCCAGCCGCGTTCCTTCCGTGGTTCGCCGCACGAGCAACGCCCCGATGAGTTTCACGGCGAGAGAAGCGGCATCGACGGCGAAAAACCCGCGTGCGGTCACGCGGCGGTACCTCACCCTGGCCTGCCCGGCTGGGCAAGCCCGCGCGTCGGGCGGCATGTCTGAACGCCTGGCCATCGCTCGCTCGCCGGTGTTCAGGCGTACGCGTGCAGCCCCGGCAGCAGCAGGTTCACGCCGAAGTATGTCCACAACATCACGAAAAAGCCGACAACGCTCAGCCAGGCGGTTGTCAAACCCTTGCGGGCCGGCGCGGCGATGCGCACGTGGATGACAATCAGGTACACAATCCAGGTGATGAGGGCCCAGGTTTCCTTCGGATCAAACGCCCACCAGCGCCCCCACGAATGGTCGGCCCACCACGCGCCGAGCAGAATCCCCACGCCCAGTGTCCAGAAGGCGAGTTGCAGCACGATCAGGTGAGCCGTGTCGAGTTCACCCAGAACCTTGGCGTTGGGCGCGGTCTCCTGCTCGCCAAGGGCCGCGCCCGCGATGGAAAGCGCCCCGGCCGAATCTTCGTTGGCCGCCCGGCCGGCCCCCCGCGGCCCAGCGCCGAAGTAGTGCACCGCGAGGTAGAACAGGCCCACGATAAAGCCCAGCGCGATCAGTCCGTACGACACGAGCACCGTCGATACGTGGTACTTCAGCAGCACGCTGGTGTTGAGGATCGCCGCTTCACGCTCGATCGTCTGCCCGGGGATGCCCGTCTGCGTCGCGGCGATGAGCACCATGAAGCCCGAGGCCGCCGCCGCGGCGCCGAATAGGTGCTGCCGGCGCGCCAGCATCAGGCCTGCCCCGAGAATCACCGCGAAGAGACTCACGCCCGTCATCGACTCGAACTGGTTCTGAATGGCGAACCGCTCCGCCACCAGGCATCGCACGACAAAGCCCGTCGCGTGCATCGCCAGCCCGGCGAGCAGAAAGACCAGGCCAACCCGCGAAAGCCACACGCGCCCGGTGCCCATCGACAGAATCGCCGCCACGAAAGACACAAGATAGAACCACGCCCCCCACTCGAACGCGTTCGACCTGTTGTAGAAAAGTTCAAGCGAGCGGCGCGAGTCGGCATACGCGCCGGGGTTGATCGCGGCCAGCGCCCCGGCCAGTCGAGAGGCGGCCGCGCCGGCGGCCGGGGCATCCAGGTCGCGCCACGCGCGGCCCAACTCGGTCGCGGCGACCCGCGCCGGGTGTGTTTCGGGAAGGGTGCCCAGGTGTGCCCAAGGCAGATCGGTGGTCGGCGGCGGCACAACTTCCCAGTTCGCCCAGCCCATCATGAAGAGCCGCATCGCCCCGTCGACGCGCGAGACCGCCGCGGCGTAGGGCTCTTGCGAGCCGTACGCGTTGACGATGCGGGTGGTGTACTTGTCCACCATCTCCGGCGTGACCCGACCCACTTTCAGCCAGCGTTTCTGCGTGGCCTCGTCATCCGCAAAGGCCAGTTCGACAAACGCCCGCCGCAGCGGCAGATACTCGACGCCGATCAACGGTTTGTCTAAGTAGTACGCCGGATCAATCTGCACGTCCAGCAGCGTGAAGACCGGCGAATACACCGCCTCCTTCACGCGCTCTTTGCCGCCTTCATCCGATGACTTCAGGTAATCGACGTATCGCCGCCTGCCGGTCAGCCGCTGCACGGTTTCTGCCGCCAGCGTCTCGAGCACCTTCACCCGCCCGTTGTGAAACACCGCGATGTCGCGGAGCTGGCTGAGGTCAACCTCGGCGGCGAACCGGGCCTTGCGCTCCGCAGTGGGGATGAGGTTGCGCGCCGTGTTGTGCTGGCCGAAGGGGCTCTCAACCCCCTCGCTCACCTCCGACAACGCCTGCGTGGGCGGGTGCGCATTACCCTCCGGGGCGGTCTGTGCAATAGCAGCGCGCCCGCACACGGCCAGCACACACGCGAGAAGCGCCGCCGCAAGGCGGATGGAACACACGAACCTGTCTGGCGTTGAGATCATGGTGTTGCTGCTCCGACTGTCGCTTCTTCGGCGGGACGGGGCGCTCCCGGGGGGTTCATCCGCGGCGGCACGCCGCGGGGGCGCTTGCCCGCGGCGAGTTCTTGCTGAATCCTTCGTTTCTCTCGCTGCACCAGGTACGGCTTCAGGTAGAAGGCCCACGGAATGCCGATGGCCATGAGCACACCGCCCAGCGCGACGATGTGAATCCCCGGGTTGTTGCCCACCCCCAGAATCGTGAACCGCGCGAAGGGCCGTTGAAGCAGGCCCGCATCGGCCTGTTTCTGACTCTGTTCCCACCCCTGAGAATCCCACCCTGCCTGGCTGAACTTGAACTGAAACGGGCTGAGCCCGGCCTGAAGCGTGCCGATGACGTTCGTCGGCCACGGGCGGCGATCATCCCACAGAAAGGGCGCCCGAAGCGGCGCGTTGAGTTTGGTGACATGCTCGAAGGCGATGAAGTCCGCGTCTGTCGGTGTCACCCGCAGCAGCGACTGGTAATCCCGCGGCGCGCCCCGATGGTCATAACTGATCATCTGGAAGTCCGCGAGTTGGATCACAAACCCCGGCAACGGGTGCTGCAGCCGCCCGAAGGCGATCTCCACACGCCGCCCGTCACCGAGCGTCACGGTGCGAGCCTGGTTCTCGCCCATCCCGAAATATTTCGTGAAGGGCACCCACACCACGCGCGTCTCGGCGGCAGACCGAACTTCTACCGCCACCAGGGCCTTGTCGTGCGTGCCCACAAACTGCTTCTCACGCCTGATCGTCTCTTCGCTCGCCGGCGAAGCCCGCTCCACACGCACCGCGTGCGGCCAGCGCTCCCCGACACTCAGCGCGATCTTGGGAACAATGTCCGGCAGTCTCCCGCCCGGACCAAGATCCTCAACCACGCGCACCCCGCCCCCACGCTGACGCACGATGGCCCTTGTCACCCCGGGCGCGGCCTCGTCCAGATACACGTGCAACTGGCTCGCGTCGATCAGCGCGATGCGGATATCGCCCGATGCTTCCGTGCGCGCAGGGCGGCCGTCATCGGCCATTGATCCCTCGCGGATGTCCTGGTTGATCTCGGGAAAGCGGCTGTACACCCATCGCTCGAAAGGCCCGCCCGCTTCCGACGGACGTGAAACACCGACAACCGCGACACTGCTCGTCGCCCCGCGATACCCCTCCGTGATAATGGGGAAGGGCGGCTCGGGGTGCAGTTCCTTCAGCGTTACGGTGTACCCGGTGTCGCCAACGGCAATCGCTCGGCCCACGCCAGCGGGATAGACGCCCCGGAAGGCCGCGCGCCCGGGCGTGCCCGGCACTTCAACCACGACGGCGTAGAGCGTTCCTTCCGGCAGCCGTTCGCCGAGGTCTTGCCAGCGCTGCGGGCTCATGCCCGCGCCGGGGCCCGCGGTGAACTCAAGCGAGAAATCGCCCCGCAGGTCGGACACTCGCTCCGCGGGCATCCGCGGCGCGAGCGTGAACGCGTACACGGGCTCGTCGGACACATGCCCGCCGCTGTCGGGGATCGCGCTGTGCATGTACACAATGCGCAGCGGGTTTGCCTGCCCGCTGGCGGGCACGGGCGTTTCGATCCAATCCTTCACCGGCTCGCCGAAGGCGCAGTACCCGACGATGCGCAGTTGAAGGTCTGCGTCGACCAGTCGCCCGATCGACGGCACGCACGGGATGCTCAGCGGGCCCTGCTGTCGCGCCCCCTCCCACGGCCGGCGTCGGCCGCTCACGTCCCACGCCGACCGCCCGCCCAGGAAGACACCAAGGTTGTAGTCGTTGTACCTGGGCAACCCTTCGAGCCTGCACGAGTCCCACAGCCCGCCCCCCTGCGAGACATACAACGCGACGCGTGTGTTATCGAAGAACCTGTCCTGCGTCGGGCCCGCCACAGGGATGCCCGTGTCTTCATTCACCGGCCCCGCGAAGAGCACGGTGTCGCCCTCTCGCTTGAGCCCGCTGTAGTACACGCTGCCCAGCGCGATGAGCACGATCCCCGTGTGGACGCTCAAGACACCGACATTCCTGAAGGTAAACTCGATCCGTCTCGCCGTTGCCACCACCATGTTCACCACGAACAGCAGCAGCAGCCACCGCAGCGGCCACCACGCATAAAACTCGAGTTCGGACATTTCGAGCCCCGGCAGCCGACGCACCGTCACCGCGCCGTAATCGCGCACAAAGTCGGCGAAGAACCGCAGCCCCTTGCCCGTCGCAGGGTCGTAGTGCAGCATGGGCCACGCCAGCACCCACCACCCATACACCCCCGCCGCACTCCCCGCCACCGCCGCCACAAACCGCGCGGCGAACTTCGTTCCCCTTCCACGCCCGTGCGTCAGCGCCCGGGCCGCCACATATGCCGCCCCGCCCGCCACCCCGGCGCACAGGACCACCGTGAGGCCATACACCGCCATGGTCGGCACCAGCGCGAGCAGCCCAACGGGAATACTCGCCGCCGCCCCATAGAGCGACACCAGCACGAGAACCACCACCGCCATGGTGATGGACGAAAAGGCGTGAAGAATCCACCGCAGCGGCGAGAGGAAGGGGCCGCGCAGGTGGGTGTTCTCCCACGTCTTGATCCGTCTCCATTTCACGCTCATGGCAAAGGCTCGCGCTCAGGTGGTTCCTGCCGACTGTCGGGTGATCTTGTCCCCATCGATCGAAGGGAAGACCACGGGTAAGACTCACATACTCCAAACCGGGCGGGGATCGTTCGCCCGATGTTGCAGAAATTCCTGTTTGACAGGATTATTTCCCAATGTACAGCAGTTCTGGCCTTTCGGAACCTAACATGATACGATCAATGTTCCGCCAATGTTCCGCCGCCCAACGCTTTTGATCGACCTCGATCGCCACCACCCCGGCGATCGATGCACCCCGTTTGAATGTGAACGCCAGCGGGTCGAGCCCAAGGGCCCTGGCCCCATCCATCGTGCCCATCCCTAGCACCACAGCCCCATCGAGCGCATCGCGCCGGTAGAGTGTGCGCATCTCATCCAGCACCGACATCGCGGTTGCCTGGCCATCCGTGTCCTCACTCGCACCCTTCACAACACCCGCCCTCTTGGTGATCGCCTCCCTCCACGGCGCGGCCCAGTCCACCTTCCCACCCGGCAGGTTGATCACCGAATCGGTGCCGAGTGCCACCGGGATACCCGCGCGCATCATGTCGCCGTACCGGTGTGGGCCGAACTGCTGATCCACCTCGAAATAGATCGAGGCTCTCGGGCAATACACCACCGGGGTCTCGGTCAGGGCCAGTGTTTCAATGTCGGTATCCGTCGCGTAGTTCACGTGCACCGCCGCGAAGCGCGCAGCATCGAGTATCGCCCCCACATGCCCTACCGGGGTGCGTCCTCGCCCGATGTCCTCGAGGATGCGGTCTTCCCACAGCCCCATTCGCTCCAGGAACGCGCGCTGAGGGCCCAACCCTTGCCCGACGAACTCCAGTTCCTCCGCGGTTTCCGAGAGGTGAGTCATCAGCGGCCACCCACGCCGTCGCGCAAGATCGACACCCATGGCATACATCGCCGGAGACACCGTGTTCGGCGCGTGCGGCTGCAGCCCGACACGCAACCTCGACCCCGGAGGTGTCTCGGCGTTGTCGAAATCGCCCGCGAACTGTTCGATCCAGTCGCACGCGGCCCGTTCCATCGCACCGATCGCGAAATACTCTACAAAACTCACGCCCCAGAGGGGCGTTTTGGCCAGTGAGCGGTGCGCCGCATCGCTGGGTTTGCCCTTGACGGCCCCTGCGATATCCCCCACCGCCACCACGCCCCCCGCCAGCAATCTCGCCGCGCCTTCGAGCACGGAGGCCTCGATGGCGCCCGCGTCGCTGTGACGATGCTCACGCACAGTCTGAACAAAGCCCATGAACCCCGATGCACGGTCGAAGGGCCTTGGCCCGATGTGTGTCAGGTCAAGGTGCGTATGGGCGTTGACCATCGCCGGAATCAGCACCTTGCCCTCAAGGTTGCGCACCTGGGCCCGCGCCGCGGCCGGGTGCCTGTCAACCAGCGCGGGCGAGCCCGCCGCCAACACCTTGAGCCCCGCCAATGTTGCAGGCCCGAACGCTTCGGCATCGCTCACTTCAAGGAGCAGGCTCCCCGGAGAAGCAGACGCGGCCAGTGCATCTTCGATCCCCAAAGCGTTCAGACGCAGGATGGTTGTGGTTCGTTGCGGCAAGCGTGAAGTGTTCGAGGCTGCTCGCCCCGGTGCCCGCCCTCGCTTTCAAAAACCGTCATCCGCGACCGGATTGATCACCGATGCGCTCGACCTTCCCCGGGCCAGGAACCGAATTTTGGGCGTCTTGGTCCGAATAACCGTTGGATATCGTTCAGGATGTGTAAATCCGCATGTCTTCTCGCCCGGTTGCTTCTTGTTCGGGTGGGTTTGCGGCTATTCTATGTTGGGCGGTTTCCGACGCCCGGAGAGTGATCGAGAGAGACGACACCTCTGCCATCAGTCCTTCTGCCCACGCGCCCCCTGCGAGCGTTTCGCGGTCGGTTCGCCGGTGCAGACCTGCTGCCAGGGTGTCACGTCAACGTTCTTTTAGGAGAGAGCAATGAAGAAGATGTCCATCCTCGCAGTTGTTGGCCTGGCTGCTTCCGTGGCCGGCGCGGCCCAGTTCACCCCCGGCAACCTGGTTGTACTGCGCGTCGGCGACGGCGCGGCGGCGTTGAGCAACGCGGCGCAGCGCGTCTTCCTCGATGAATACACCCCTGCCGGCACCCTGGTGCAGAGCATCGCCATGCCGACAACTCTTGACGGCAACAACCGCCGCTTCGCACTCAGCGGCACCGCCACGAGCGAAGGCACCCTCACCCGCTCGGCCGATGGCCGTTTCCTCACTCTGGGCGGTTACGACGCAGACCCGGGCACCGCCAGCATCGCGAGCTCCACCACCGCCAACGTCAACCGTGTGGTTGGACGTGTGGGCTTCTCGGGCGATGTCGATACCTCCACCGCGATCACCGATGCCTTCAGTGGCAACAACATCCGCGGCGTCGTCTCGAACGATGGGTCGCAGTTCTGGATGACCGGCGGCAACAGCGGCATTCGCTACATCGATTTCGGCGGCGGCCCCACCACCCAGATCAACACCGGCGCGGCCAGCAACAACACCAACACCCGCGTTCTCAACATCTTCAACGGCCAGTTGTACGTGGCCGCGGCGCAGAACAACTTTGTCGGCGTCAGCACCGTCGGCACCGGCCTGCCCACCACCTCGGGCGAGACGACTTCCTTCGTTTTCCCCACGGGCACCGGTTCTTCACCCTATGACTTCTACTTCGCCGACGCCAACACGGTCTACGTCGCCGACGACAGCGCCGGCCTCAACGGCATCCAGCGCTGGGTCTTTGACGGCTCCGACTGGACCCGCGACGCCATCTACAACAGCGGCCTGCTCGAGGGCGCCCGCATCCGTCAACTCACCGGCACCCGCGACGACACCGGCGCCGTGATCCTCTACGCCACCACCGTCAACACCGGCGGCTCGAGCAACATCGTCTCGATCGTTGACGCCGGCGCCACCCCCACCTTCACCATCATCGCCACCGCCGACGCCAACACCGTCTTCCGCGGGATCGATTTCTCCCCCATCCCCGCGCCCGGCACCGCCGCGCTCATGGGCATGGGCCTGGTCGTTGCCTCGCGTCGCCGTCGCTGAGCCACGCCTTCCATCACAACTGATATCTTTTTCCGGCCGGCCCATCACACGGGCCGGCCGGTTTTTTTCTTTCATCGAAAGGTCTGGCCTCAACCCGGTTCGGGCGCCTTCACCGAGACTTCTACGCCCCCTGCACCACCGCCGCGACGCAGCCTGTCCCCGAGAGCCGCCGGCAGCAGCCCGATCGGCGTGGGCGCGGCGTCTTGCACACCGGTGCCCAGGTCTTTGATCACGCCGCGATCGGCGCCCTCGATGATCACCGCGAGCCGCGCGAAGGTATCGGAGGCCTCGCGCAGCAGTTTCCCGACGTTGCGCGTGGTCTTGTAGGTGTGACGCACGTGCAGGCCCGATTCGCGCAGCGCCGCCACCGTCGGCATCAGGGCCGCCTCGGCGCCGGGATCGCCATTGGAGATCACAAACACATCCGGCCTGATGCCGATCGCTTCGGCGAGGTTCGCGGGAGCGGGCACCAGGCCTTTGTCCTTCATCACCAGCGACAGCACGACATCGCCCATCCCCATGCCCACCGCGGGTGTAGGCGGCCCGCCGAAGAGTTCCACAAGGTTGTCATAGCGGCCGCCCCCGGCCACCGCTCGCTCTTGGCCGCCAGCCTCGTGAACCTCAAAGACCATGCCTGTGTAATACGCCAGGCCACGAACGATCGAAAGGTCGAAGTCTACCCAGTCCAGAATTCGCGCGGCCGCCAGCGCCGTGGCGAGGGGCGCCACGGCCTCGCTGAAGAGCGTGAGATCGAGCACGTCGGACGTGCCCTCCAGCCCGCTCATCAGCCGCTTGATGGGGTCGATGGACGCGGCGTCCAGCGTCTCGCCCAGCACGGAGACCTCGCTCGACCGCGGCGACACCTGGGTGCGCAGCAGCCCTTTCACAAAGACCTCGGCCTGCTCGGGCGTGAACCCGAACGCCGCCAGACGGGCCGCGAACTCGGCGGCGGGCAACTTCGACTTCTGATCGAGCAGGCTGAGCAATGCCTCGTGACGTTCAAGGGCGATGCCGCGGCTTTCAAACCACGCGCACAATGCCGCGCGGTGATTGATGCGCACCCGCAGGTCGGCCGGGGTGAAGCCGAGCGCCCGAAAGAGCGACACGCACGTGGCGATCACTTCAACATCGGCCTGTGGCGACGGGTCGCCCAGCACATCCACGTTCCATTGCATGAACTCCCGCAGGCGTCCCCGCTGAGGCCGCTCGGCGCGGAAAAACGTGGGCGTGCAGAACCACTTGGTGGGCCTGGGCAAACTGCCGGCCTTCGCGGCGTAGAGCCTGGCCAGGGTGGGCGTGAACTCCGGGCGCAGGGCGTAGGTCCGCTCTCCGCCCGCGCGGGTGAACGAGAAGAGTTCCGAGACGATCCCCTCGCCGCTCTTGACCGTGTAGAGGTCAAGGTGTTCGAAGGTGGGCCCGTCAACTTCATCGAAGCCGTGCCTGATGGAAGCCGCACGCCACGATTCGGTGATAAACCGCCTCAGCGCACAGTCGGCCGGATAAAAATCGCGTGTGCCCGTGGGGGCCTGGAAGACGTGTGAAGGCATGGGGGTGGAGCGTAGCGCCGGGGGGCAACATCAGGCCCACCGCCCACGGACCGACGATCGTAAGGTCGGGGAGCACCCACCATCTCTTTGCTCAGTCCCCGGGAGGATGTGGTCGGGGTTTTCACGGGAAAGGTGACCGGAAGCACTCCCGCTCGGTGCCCCTTTGCGGGCGGTGATCAGAGTGAATCTCCCTCTAAAGATGCGTGTTCGCAGGAAGTTTGGAAGTCCGAGATGCTACACTGGCCCCATGTCGGCCCCTCGGACCTCATCACGAACATCTTCCGGACAACCCCCGATGCTTGGACGCATCTTCAAAGCGTACGACATCCGGGGGACCTATCCAGACCTCCTGAACGACACCATGGCCTGGCAGATCGGCTTCGGGGCCAGCAAGTTCCTGCTGGCCGATGCCGAGGCCGCGGGCGAGAGCACCCCGATGATGAAGAACATCGTCGTCGGGCGTGACATGCGTGAAAGCAGCCCGACGCTCTCGCGTCAACTGATCCAAGGCATCAACGACCAGTCCGGCAACGTGATCGACCTGGGCATGGTCGATACGTCGATGATCTACTTCGCCATCAACCACCTCGACTGCGCGGGGGGCGTGATGGTTACGGCGAGCCACAACCCGCCCAACTACAACGGGTTCAAGATCTCCAAGCGCAAGGCCAAACCCGTGGGCGAATCCACCGGGCTCAGCGAGATCCGCAAGCACGCCGCGATGGTGGACAAGTCTTCGATGGTGCGCCAGCCTGGGCGCGTGGAAGAACGCGACCTGTGGCCGGCGTACGGCAAGCACGTTCGATCCTTCCTCGACTGGCACCAGGGCGCCAAACTCAAGGTCGTCATCGACGCGAGCAACGGGATGGCGGGCACGATGATCCCCCGCCTGTTCGGCAAGCAGTCGTCCCAGGGCCCGGTGCCCGGGCTCACCATCGTCGAACTCAACTTCGACAACACCAGCAACGTCTTCGCCCACGAGCCCAACCCCCTCGTGGCCTCGAACCTTCAGCAGGTGCGCGACGCGGTCATCGCCGAAAAGGCCGACCTGGGTGTCTGCTTTGATGGCGACGCCGACCGCTGCGTCATCATCGACGAAAAGGGCAACGCCGTCGGGTGCGACCACCTCACCGCGCTCCTGGCACGCTACTTCCTGGCCAAGGCCCCCGGCTCGCCGGTGGTCTACGACCTGCGCTCCACCAAGGCCGTCGCCGAAGAAATCACCAAAGCGGGTGGCAAGCCCATCCGCTCGCGCGTGGGCCACGTCTTCCTCAAGCAGGCGATGAGCGACCACCAGGGCATCTTCGGCGGGGAACTCTCCGGTCACTTCTACTTCCGCGACAACTTCAACGCCGACTCGGGCGTCATCAGCATGTGCGTGGTGCTCTCCATCCTCTCGCACGCCACCAAGCAATCGGGAAAGACGATGAGCCAACTCATCGCGCCTATCGCCCGTTACCCGCAGTCCGGCGAGATCAACTTCCAGATCGAAGACAAGGACGGCGCGCTCGCCTCGCTCCGCAAGGACTTCGCCGACGCGCAGATCGACGAACTCGACGGCGTCACCATCGACTGTTTCGCCACCGACGGCTGGTGGTGCAACGTGCGCAAGAGCAACACCGAGCCGCTGCTGCGGCTCAACCTCGAGGCACGCGACAAGGCCACGCTCCAACGCATGCTCGACGAGATTTCTCCCCGGTTGGGCAAGCGCGTCGACCACTGATCGGGGCGAGGTCCGCCGCTCCCGAGAACAACGCCAGGGGCCCATGACCGTCACCGACTTTCTCCAGCACTGGTCCCTCACCGAAAACCCCTTCCGTGGCGAAGAGGCCCGCGCCGACGCGGTCTTCTCACGCATGAAAGACGGCGCGCCGGGCGACACCCTCGCCCCGCCCGCCACCATGCACCACGCCGACTTTGAGAAAATCCTCGGCGACCTGCGCCGACCGGGCAGCAGCGTTGTCTTCGGCGAAAAGGGCAGCGGCAAAACGGCCATCCGAATGCAACTGGCCCGCCGCATCGACGCCTACAACGCCGCGAACCCCACCTCACGCATCCTCCTCATCGCCTACGACGACCTCAACGGCGTGCTCGACCGCCTTCACGAACGCGTGGGCGGCAAGACCCCCCTTGAGTCGCTCCAGAAGGTCCGTCTTGTCGATCACATCGACGCGATCCTCCACGCCGTCACGCCACGCCTCGTCGATGCCCTGCTCGACCACTCCCGCCCGCCCGAAGGGATCGACCTGGGCGAGGGTCTCAAGCCCTCCCGCCGCCTCTCCCCCACCGCCAAACTCGACCTCCTGCTTCTGCAGTCCGTCTACGACCGACCCCAGAACGCCCATGAGCGCACGGGCCTGCTGCGCCGACGATTGCGTGTGTCGGTTCCTCCCGCCATCTTCTGGGGCACGCTTTTCGCGTGGGTCATGCCCATGCTGCTCATCGCCGCGCTGGTCTGGGTGCAGTTCTTCACCCTTCCCGCGCCCCTCGACCAGCGCCTGGGCTATTGGGCGCTGGGCGCACTCGCCGGGCTCTACGCCCTCTTCATTCTCAAGTGGAGCCTGTGGGACCGCTTTTCGCTCTTGCGCACCGGCCACCGCCTCCGCAAGCAACTCCGCGTCTTCAACCGCAGCGAAGTCTCTCTCGCCCGCTCGCTGCGTCAACTCGCCCCCGGGGTGCGAGACGCCTCCGGCCTGCCCGTCTCAGACTCGGACGAACCCCGCTATCTCATGCTCGAACGCCTCAAGGGTGCGCTCCGCTGCCTGGGCTTCGCCGGGATCATCGTCGTCATGGACCGTGTCGACGAACCCACCCTCGTCCGCGGCGACCCCGACCGCATGAAGGCCGTTGTGTGGCCCCTGCTCAACAACAAGTTCCTTCAGCAGGAGGGCCTGGCCTTCAAACTGCTCCTCCCCATGGAACTCCGGCACGCGGTCTTCCGCGAAAGCAGCGCCTTCTTCCAGGAAGCACGCCTCGACAAGCAAAGCCTCATCGAGCATCTTTCCTGGAGCGGGGCGACCCTTTACGACCTCTGCGAGGCCCGCATGGCCGCCTGCGCCCTCGACGGCGCCAAAGCCCCCAAACTCATCGACCTCTTCGCCGAGGATGTCACCCGTCAGGACATCGTCGATGCCCTCGACCGCCTCCACCAGCCGCGCGACGCCCTCAAACTCATGTACCGCTGCATGACCGAGCACTGCGCCAGCGTCACCCGCGGCCAGCAAGAGTGGAAAATCCCCCGGCACATCCTCGCCGGTGTGGTCAAGCAGGAAGCCGAGCGCGTTCAGCAGATGTTCCGCGGCATCCGCCCCGGCTGATCACGCCCGAAAAAAACTTCTGTGCACCCGAGTAAAGCCCCGGGCCGATACCACCTTTAACACACGGGGCTGGCCATCCGCCGCGCGCGCTGCGGTGCCTCCCCGCGTTCACCCCGCGAGACAACCTCATGAACTTCCTCCTCGATCAGTGGCTGGCGATCCTGGCTGCCTCGGCCGCGGTCTGGGTCTACTACGCCGTGGCGTGGATGATGCTGCCCCACCACGCCAAAGACCACCGCAAACTGCCCGACGAAGACGCCGTGATGGCGGCGATCAAGGGGCTTTCCATCCCTCCCGGGCCCTACACGTTCCCGCACGCCTCCACCATGAAGGAGCAATCCGACCCGGCCTTTGTCGAAAAGTTCAACAACGGGCCATGCGGCATGCTCAACGTGTGGCCGAAGATCAACATGGGCCGCAACATGGCCCTGAGCCTTCTGGTCTACTTCATCGTCAGTATCTTCGTCGCCTACCTGGGCTCACTCACCCTGCCCACCGACACCCCGTTCATGCGCGTGATGCAGGTCACGGGCACCGCCGGCGTGATGGCCTATTCCTTCGGCTTTCTCTGCAACGCCATCTGGTTCAACGCGGGCAGAAACGCCATCATTTCAAACCTGGTCGATGGGGTGATCGCCGGCCTCATCACCGGCGCGCTCTTCGGCTGGCTCTGGAAGTAAGCCCCCGCCGGCCGGCTCAGTTCACCGCGACGCACACCTTCCTGGCCGCGTCGGTCAGGTCGGTCGCCGCCTGCATCGTGGGAATAGTCCCGCGTGCGCCCTCAAGAATCTTCCGGCCCGCTTCCACGTTGGTTCCTTCCAGTCGCACCACCAGCGGAACCTTGAAGCCAACCGTGCCGTCGGCGTTGCGGAACTTGGTCGCCGCGTTCACGATGCCCTGCGCGATCACGTCGCAGCGCATGATGCCGCCGAAGATGTTGACCAGCACGCCCTTCACCTGCGCGTCCGACAGAATAATCCCGAAGGCCTCGGTCACGGCCTCTTCGGTCGCGCCGCCGCCGACATCCAAAAAGTTCGCCGGCTCGCCGCCGTGCAGTTTGATGATGTCCATCGTCGCCATCGCCAGCCCCGCGCCGTTCACCAGGCACCCGATGTTCCCGTCCAGGGCGATGTACGACAGCCCGAACTTCTGGGCCCGCACCTCGGCCGGGTTCTCTTCCTTCGAGTCGCTCATGCCCATCAGGTCGCGGTGCCTGAAAAGGCCGTTCTCGTCGAACGAGAACTTCGCATCGATCGCCACCACCTGACCGTCCTTCCCCTCGGTGATGATCAGCGGGTTGATCTCCGCAAGCGTGCAATCTTTCGAGACATAGAGCCCCGCGAGTTTCACCATCACGTCGGCCGCCTGGTTCAGGTGCCGCCCGGTCAGGCCCAGTTTCGCCGCGATCGTCCTCGCTTCGAAGGGCCGCAGCCCCAGCACCGGATCAATCGGGTGCTTGATGATCGCCTCGGGGCGGTCGTGCGCCACCTGCTCGATCTCAACCCCGCCCTCGCGGCTGGCGATGAGAACGTTGCGCCGTGTCTGGCGGTCGGTCGTCACCGCCAGGTAAAACTCTTCCTTACCCCCGCCCGCGCGATCCGCGATGTCTACCCCCGCCGCCACCAGCAGTTTCGTGACCTCAAGCCCTTCGGGCGGGGTCTGCGGGCTCACCATGCGGTTGGTGAACATGAACCGCGCCGCCGCTTCGGCCTCGGCGGCCGTCCTGACCAACTTCACGAAGCCCGCTTTGCCGCGGCCGCCCGCATGTACCTGGGCCTTGATCACCGCCATCGGCGACGACATCCCCTCCGTGGCCGACTTGAAGGCCTGCGTCGCCTCTTCGATCGAAGTGATCACCTGCCCGCTGGGTACCGGAATGCCCGCCGTCCGGAGCAGTTCACGCGCCTGGTATTCATAGATCTTCATCAGGGCCCATGATAACGCCCCAAACCCCGGCACGCCGGGATCCGGTACACTCGTTCATGCACATCGTGCTCATCGGCCTGCGCGGCAGCGGCAAATCCTCCGTCGGCGCCTCGCTGGCCTCTCTCATGGGCCGCCCCTGGTTTGACCTGGACGAGCTTACCCCGTCGCTCATGGGCTGCCGCGACGTGCGCCACGCCTGGGAGACCCGCGGCGAGCCCGACTTCAGAGCCTGCGAGGCCCGGGCCCTCTCCCTGGCCCTTGCACGCCCGCAACCCGCCGTGCTCTCTCTGGGGGGCGGAACGCCGACGGCCCCCGGCGCGGCCGACCTCTTGCGAGATTCCTCCCGCATCGGTGCTGCGTGGGTGGTCTATCTGCGTCTGCTGCCCGCCGCGCTGCGTGCTCGCCTCGCCGGCGCAGACCTCTCCAACAGACCGAGCCTCACCGGGGCTTCAACACTCGGCGAAATCGACGCCATCTGGAGCCAGCGCGACCCCCTCTACACCCCTCTGGCAGACCTGATCATCGAGCCCGCTTCGCACGAGTCGCCTGATGATGTCGCGCACAGAATCAGCCGCGCCTTCCCTGCCACCCCTACAACCCCCACCAGCCACACCTCGCCCGGGTAAGCGCCGCGGGTTCAGCCGCGGTCTGCCTCCTGCACGGCGCGGCAGAAGGCCGCGATCAACCCCGCATCCTTCACACCCTTCTCCCGCTCCACCCCGCTCGACACATCCACCGCGTACGGACGCACGGTGCGTATCGCCTCGCCGACGTTTTCAGGGGTGAGCCCGCCCGCCAGAAAGATCGGCTTGGAGATGCCCCCGAGCATCGGCGGAAGCAGTTTCCAGTCGAAGGCCTGCCCCAGCCCGCCGGCGGAACCGTCGATCAGGATCGCCGCGACATCTTCGCTCCGCTCCCAGCGGGCCAGTTCAGCCTTGGTTGTTGCCGGGTCGAAGCGAACCGCCTTGATGACATCGGGGCCGATGGCTTTCACGACCTTGTCGGGCTCGTTGCCGTGCAGTTGTGTGAACGAGGTCGGGCAGACCTCCTCGATGTCGCTGAAATCATCGATGTCCGGGTCGGCGAAGACCCCCACCGTCGCCACCAGCGGGGGCAGCCCCGCCATCAAGGCGAAGGCATCCTCCGGGTCGATCGCGCGCGGTGAGCCCGCGACAAACATGAAGCCCAGCGCATCCGCACCGTTCTCGACAGCGGCAAGGGCTGCATCGGCATCTCGTATTCCACAGACTTTGATTCGGGTTCTGGCCATGCGGAGGAGGTTAGGGCACGCAAACCCCCTTCAGAGCAAATTCACCCTTTCCTCGGCGATTGCCCCTTTGAGGACTCCATCCGCATTGCCTCCGGCTGCGAAACTTCTACTATCGAACGCCGGTGGCGTTTTGGGTGTGTGGACCCAAACCCCGACCGGCCAACCACAGCACGGTGGCGGCGACTGCGCGGCACCGGAAGGAATTTCCGAGCATGGCTACTCCCTACTCCAAGGGCCTTGAAGGCGTTGTCGCGGCCGAAACCAAAATGTCCTTCATCGACGGCGAAAAGGGCATCCTCGAATACGTCGGCATCCCCATCGGCCAACTCGCCGAGCACAGCACCTTCGAAGAAACCGTCTTCCTGCTCTGGAACTCGCGACTTCCGAAGAAGGGCGAACTCGCCGACTTCACCGCCACGATCCGCGGCCTCTACGACCTGCCCGAGCAGATCGAGGCCATGCTTACCCGCCTGCCCAAAGACGCTCAGCCCATGCACGCCATGCGCACGCTCGTCTCGGCCCTTGGCCTCATCGACCCCAAGCCGAACGCCACCGACGTTCCCACCGTGCGTCAGAAGGCTGTGAAAATTCTCGCGTGCGTGCCCACCATGCTCGCCTACTTCCACCGCCACCGCCAGGGCCTGCCCCTCATCCGTCCCGATGCGAGCCTCTCCATCGCCGAAAACTTCCTCTACATGCTCAACGGCGCCAAGCCCACCCCCACCATGGCACGCGCGATGGATGTCTGCCTCATCCTCCACACCGATCACGGCCTCAACAACAGCACCTTCTCTGCCCGCGTCGTCATCTCCACGCTCAGCGATATCTACTCCGCGATGACCGCCGCCGTCGGCTCCCTGCGCGGCCCGCTCCACGGCGGCGCCAACGAGGGCGTCATGGTGATGCTCAACGAGATTCCCACCGTCGATGGCGCCGAGGCATACATCCTCGATAAACTCGCCCGCAAAGACAAAATCATGGGCTTCGGCCACCGCGTGTACAAGTCTTACGACCCGCGCGCCACGCACCTTAAGGTGCTCGCCAAGCAACTCGCCCAGGACACCGGCAACATGGACCTTTACGAAAAGTCCAGCCGCATCGAAAAGACCATGGCCGAGGCCGTCGCCGCCAAGGGCATCTACCCCAACGTCGATTTCTACTCCGCCACCACCTATCACTGCATCGGCCTCCCGCTCGACCTCTTCACCCCCATGTTTGTCATCGCCCGCGTCGGCGGCTGGGCGGCGCACATCATCGAGCAACTCTCGGACAACCGGCTCTTCCGCCCCGATGTAGACTACACCGGCCCCCACGCCGTCAACTACACCCCCATCGACAGCCGCTGAGCCCCACACACACACTCCGCGCCACACCCGACGCCGGCCCCCGGGCCGGTGTTTTTCTGCGCTCGCGCTGGCCCCGCAGGCCGGGGCCTTTGGCCATGCCCGCGGGTTGAAGCGCCTCTGGTCTCTCCGCGCCGAGCGCGGAATGATTCATGCCATCCGCCGAACATGACCCCGTTCCGTACCGTTCTGGCAGTACACCGCACGCGATCAGGGCCCCGCATGAATCCCGATTCCAACCCCAACCCTCCGCCCGCGTGGCCCCGCCTGCATAGCCCCCAAGCCGAGGTCATCGCCTACCTCGCCGCACGCTCGCTGCCATGCCCACGCTGCGGGTATGACCTGCACGCCCTCACCACCGCGACGTGCCCCGAGTGCGCCGAGCCACTTGAACTGCGGCTCAGTTCCGCCAAGGTCAACTTCGGCTGGCTCATCGTCGCCATGGCCCCCGGCTGCTTCTCCGGCGTTGCCGCGCTCTTTGTTTCAATCCCCATCGTTGTATCCATCTGGCACGGCTACGCCCCGGGCTCAAGCGGCGTCCCCTGGCCCATCATCGCCGCCGACATCTTCGGCTATTCCAGCGCGGCATCGCTCATCCTGATCTACCGCCGCCGCGCTGAAATCCTGTCCCGGCCCAGGCGCCAACAGGCCGCGTTCGCCGGAATCATCTGGGCCATCCACGTCGCGGCGTTCTTTCTCGTGCTCGTCGGCCTCTGGCTCTCGACCTAACGCACCCGCGATCTCATGCCGTGCTGCCGCGAAGCGAAGCGTGCTCAGGTAGCCCGCTGAATCACTGACTTCGTCCGCACGCCGCGCGGGCAAGTGGAAGAAGCCACGGGCACCACACGGAATGAAGCGGCGCAACCGCGGCTGACCAGAGAAAGGGGTAACCGCACCTCTGACCAAACGTGTCAGCAAGCGGCTGAATCACATGACCACGAACTGTCCGACCCAACCAGCAGGGAGAACACGCACTCAGTTTCTCCCCTCACTCCCGAGCCGCTCGGCGACGATCTGGCGGAAGAGGGCTGACGGAGCCTTGTGTGATGTCCAAGCCTCAAACTGTGCCGCGGCCTGGCGCACGAACATGCCCTCGCCGCCGCGCGTCGGCCACCCAAGGTCCGCGGCTTGTTTGAGCAGTGGTGTCTCACGCGGCGAATACACCGTGTCGAAGACCAGCGGCCTTTCGCAGGCGGTGAGTGTGGTGAGATCAACCGGTGACTGGCCCGCGCCCGGGCCGCCCTTCATGCCCACGGGTGTCGCGTTGATGATGGCCTGGCAGCAGGTCTTGTGCAGGTCTTGCCAGGGCATGCCCACCACCCTGGCCCCGGTGGCGGACCGAAGATCATCGGCCAGCGAACGCGCGGCCTCGGCCCGGCGCGCGTACACCACGGGCGTGCCCCCCTGCGCGGCCACGGCCCACGCGGCGGCGCGGGCGACACCGCCGGCCCCCAGAATCGCCACGTTGATCCCGGCGAATCTCGCCGCGTGCGTGCCTTGAAGCGAGAGTGCATCGGCGAGTTCATCGGCCAGGGCCGGCGCATCGGTGTTGGCAACAGAGAAGGCCACGGGCTCTTCGCCCGAGCGTTGGATGACGAGGGTGTTGGCCGCGCCGATGGCGCGGGATGGGGCGTCGATATTCCACCCTTGCTCGATGGCAAGGCGGACGAGGTTTTCTTTGTGCGGCAGGGTGACACTGCACCCGCAGAAGTCGAGGCGTGGGTGGTGCGCGAGTTCAAGGAGCGTGGCCTTGAGCGATTCAAAGCCGCCCTCGTCACCGGCGGTGGGTAGAGGGAGCGGGAGGTAGACCGCGTCATGTTCGACCGCTTCGAAGCCCGCGTTGTGGATGTGCGGTGAGAGGGAATGGGAAAGTGGCCAGCCGACAACGCCGTAGACACGGGTTGCCGCTCCGATGCGTTTGAAGCGGTACAACTCCAGAAGTTCAGAGAGCGTCGGCTGACCCGGCGCGGTGGCGGATTCGCTGCGCAGGGCCGCGAACGTGAGGTAGCCGCCGAACTTGGGGGCCAGCACCCGTGAAAGCAGGCCAAACTCGCCCATGCACAGGGAGATCATGGGTTTGGGGGACGCAGCGGCCAGGTCGAGGGCTTCGAGGTTTTCGCGCACGGAGCGGGCGCGATAGGCGAGTTTGACAACGCCCGCGGCGGGCTCGTCGGCCATGCGCGCCAGCCGCCGCAGCAGGTCGGCGGGGCGGGCGCGAAAGTCGTGTGCCGAGAGGATAAGGGCTGTGCCGGCCTGGCGAACCTGGCCGGGGTGTGCGACGCACAGGTTGACCTTCTGCCGAATATTCGCTGAACCGCCGTACGCGGCGAACTCGACATCAATCCACCTTGGCGGGGCTGCCCGGTGGCTGACGCACAGGGCCTCGAGCAGCGAGACGCGGGCATCTTCATCACCGTCGTACCCCCCACCTTCCGAGGCCAGGCGGCAGGTGATGATGCACGGAAGGGGCAGACGCTCGACGAGCGCGGCGATGGTGGCCGTCTGGCGTTCAAAGTCGCGCTGCGGGTCGTGGTCGAAGGCTTCGCCTTCGGGCCGGCCGGCGTGGTTCATGCCGAAATATTCATCGATCCTGAGTTCCACACAGTCGGCGCCCATCAGCCGGGCTTGGGCGGCGTCGGCGAGGGCAAGTTCGGGATCGTGAAGGGTGATCGGGACACACAGGAGCGTCATGGGGTGTGCTCGTTGAAGGAGAAGGCGGGCGGGGCGAGCCGGGGGAGATCGGAATGATGATCGATCGTTGCACGTCTCGGGCGTGAGGGGGCCGATATCATCCGGCCGACGTGCCACGCCGCCATGGAGGGCGGCGGGCGGGTCGAGCAAACTCCCGGAGGCGCCCAGAGCGCGGCGCGACGCATGGACCTGCGCGAACTCATCCAGGGCATCGATGTTGAAGTGCTGCACGCGCCGGGCCCTGAGTGGCAGCGGGTGCGCATCTGCGACCTGACCGAAGACAGCCGGACCGCGCTGCCGGGCTCGCTGTTTGTGGCGCGCCGGGGCGGGGCGAGCGACGGCAACGCCTATGTGATGCAGGCCGCCGAGGCCGGCGCCGCGGCGGTGCTGACCGACGACCCGGAACTTCGGGCCCCGGAGGGAGTGCCGGTCTTGTACGCGCGCGAGATCGCCCCGGCGGCGGCGCAGATCGCCGAGCGGTTTTACGGCGGCGCGGGTGCCAGGCTGCGGCTGGTGGGTGTAACGGGCACGAACGGAAAATCGACCGTGACATCGCTGGTGTGGCAGATGATGAACGCGAGCGGGCGGCGCTACGGGCTCATCGGCACCGTTGAGGTGGATGACGGCGCGGGTGTGGAACGGGCGACGATGACCACGCCGCCGGCGATTGAACTGTCGCGCACGCTGGCGGTCATGGAAGACAACGGCTGCGCCGGGGCCGCGCTTGAGGTCTCGAGCCACGCGCTGGACCAGGGACGAACGGCGGCGGTGCGCTTCGAGGTAGGGGTGTTCACCAACCTCACGGGCGACCACCTGGACTATCACAAAACGATGGATGCGTATGGCGCGGCCAAGGCGCGGCTCTTCTCGTCGCTGGAACGCGGGGCGCTGGCGGTCATCAACGCTGACGACCCGGCCGGAGAGGTCATGGCCCGCGCCAGCGGCGCGGCTGTGCTTCTGTGCAGCATCGAAGGCAAGAACACGGCCGGGTGCGCGGCCGAGATTCTGCACGAGCGCATCGAGGGGTCGCTGGTGAACTTTGCCGGGCCGTGGGGACGCGTCGAGAGCGTGAGCGTGCCGCTGATCGGACGCTACAACATCATGAACGCGCTGCAGGCGGTGGCGGTGTGCCACAGGCTGGGGCTTGATGCCCAGACCATCGCGCGGCTGGTGCCGGGGCTGAAGGCCCCGCGCGGACGCATGGAGCGTGTGAACGCACCCGGGGATGACATCAGCGTGTTTGTGGATTATGCCCACAGCGACGATTCGCTGCGCCACGCGCTGGCATCCCTGCGCGGGGTGATGGAGCGAGGGCCCGGGCCCGGCGGGGCGATCCGCGGCGCGGCGGGCGCTGATTCGCCGCCCGATGAAACGGGTGGTCGGCTGTGGGTCGTCTTCGGGTGCGGGGGAAACAGAGACACCACGAAACGGCCGCGCATGGGGCGCACCGCGGCTGAACTGGCGGATATCGTGGTGGTGACGAGCGACAACCCGCGCACAGAGCGCCCCAGCGAGATCATCGATCAGATTCTTGCTGGCGTTGCGGGGCATCACAGGGCGAAGGTTCGTGTGCAGCCAGACCGGGCGAGGGCCATCGCCGGTGCGGTGGAAGAGGCTCGCGCCGGGGACGTTGTGATCATCGCGGGCAAGGGTCACGAGACAGAGCAGATTGTGCCCGACGGCAAGGGCGGAACGGTGACGGTTCACTTTGACGACGCCGAAGAGGCCCGGGCCGCGCTGGCGAAACGGCGCGGCGACGCACCGAAAGCAGACAGGAGCGCAAGACACGCATGAGTTTCTGGAACCCGGATCATGTCCGCTCGGTGGTTGGGGGGGTGTGGCTGTCTCGCGGGCAGATGAGCCGCGCCGGGGGCGACACGCTCACCGGGGTGTGCACCGACAGCCGGAGTGTGCGGTCGGGCGAGGTGTTTGTGGCGCTCAAGGGTGAGCGTGTGGACGGGCACGCCTACGTGGCCGATGCGCTGCGCGGGGGCGCGGCGATGGCGCTGGTGGGCGAGGGATATTCGATGCCCTCGGCGGGTTCGAGCGGGGCGTGGGTGGCACGGGTAGACGACACGGGCGCGGCCCTGCTGCGGCTGGCGACGGCCTACCGGCGGACGCTGGAGGGCACGCGGGTGATCGCCGTCGGCGGATCGAACGGCAAGACGACGACGTGCCGGCTGTTGCAGGCGGTGCTCTCGCGCGGGCTGAAAGGCAGCGCGAGCCCCAAGAGTTTCAACAACGCGGTTGGTGTGCCGCTGACGATCCTGCGCGCCACGCGCGGAGATCAATACCTTGTGTGCGAAGTAGGAACGAACGCGCCGGGGGAGATCGGCACGCTGGCGAAAGTGGTCGAGCCCGACATCGCGGTGATTACCAGCGTGGGCCGCGAGCACCTCGAGGGGCTGGGCGACATCCACGGTGTTGTGCGCGAAGAGGTGAGCCTGCTGAGCACGCTGCGCCCGGGCGGCATGGCGGTGGTGAACGCCGATTCGGGCCTGCTTGTCGAGGCGGCGTCGGCGCTGCTGGCGGCATTCAACCGCGCGAGAGGGCAGGGGGCCAAGACATCACTGCTCGTGACCTTCGGCACCGACGCACGGGCGAATCTGCGCATTGTTCAATCGTCGCAGGACGAATCGGGCGTCTCGTTCACGCTCAATGACCGCAGCGCATACCGGCTGGGGCTGCTGGGGCTGCATAACGCCTCGAACGCGGCCGCGGTCGTGGCGGTCGCGCGGCGTCTGGGCATCAGCGGTGAAGAGATCGAGAAAGGGCTGCTGGAAGCACGCGGGCCTGAGATGCGCATGCAGCGGCTGGATGTGGGCGGCGTGACTTTTCTCAACGATGCCTACAACGCCAACCCGGAGTCGGCGGTTGCCGCGATCCAGACCTTCGCCGACGTGTATGGGCGTGCAGGGGCCGCGGGCCGCCGCGTGCTGGTGCTGGGCGACATGCTCGAACTGGGCGACGAGGGCGCGAGGCTGCACCGGGAGGTGGGCGAGGCGGCGGCGGCGTCGGGAGCCTTTGACGCGGCGGTCCTTGTGGGCAACCTGGCGTTGCACGCGGCGGAGCCTCTGCGGCGGGTGATCGGGGCCGGGGCGTTGATGCCGTTTGAAGACTGCGAGCGTGGCCGCGCGGCAGAGATCGCGGCGCTGCTTGGCCCGGGAGACCGGGTGCTGCTCAAGGGCTCTCGCAGGATGGGGCTTGAGCGCATCGTGGCCGAGCGGGCCAGCGCGGCGAAGGGCGCGGGCACACCGGCGATCGAGCCGCGCGATGCGCTGTGGACACAGGCAAGACCCGCACCGCCGACAACAACGCCTTGAGACATCACGGAGCACCTGGGGAATGGGGACCAACGCATGATCTACATATTGCTCGAGGCGGTTCGCAACTGGCTGTTCGAGTACAACCTGTACCGGTTTGTCGGGGTGCTGGATCAACTGCAGTTCAGGGCGCTGGCGGCGGCCGGGCTTTCGTTCGCGCTGGTGCTGGTGCTGGGCAAACCGACGATCAGGTGGCTACGGCGGATGAAGATCGGCGACTCGGGCGAGAGCGATTCACCGTTGATCGCCGAGCACGCTCGCGCGAAGGCCAACGTGCCGACCATGGGGGGCGTGCTGATCGTTGGAGCGATTCTGGTGAGCACGCTGCTGCTGGCGGATATCCGGCAGTTCTACATTCAACTCGGGCTCATCGTCGTGGTGTGGCTGGCGGCGCTGGGCGGGGCGGATGACTGGCTGAAACTCACCGCCAGCCGTCGCGGCATCGGCAGCCGGCAGGGCCTCTACGCCTGGGAGAAACTGATCTTTCAACTGGGGATCGGTGTTCTGGCCGGGTGGTTTCTCTATAACCAGGGGCAAAGCGCCGAAGACCTCAGGCACGTTCTGAACCTGCCGTTTCAGAAGACCTATGAGAGTGCGCAAGGGGGGATCAGCGAAGGGCTGATCTATCTGCCCAAGGCGGTTTTCATCGTGCTCGCGTGCATGATGATCGCGGGCATGAGCAACGCGGTGAACATCTCGGACGGCATGGACGGCCTGGCCGCGGGGACGAGCGCGGCCGTGCTGGTGGGCGCGTTCATTCTCTGCTTCATCGCGGGGCAGCAGGGGCTGGCGCAGTTTCTGCTTGTGCCGCACGTGCCCTACGCCGAAGAACTGGCCGTGCTGGCGGGGGCGACGGCCGGGGCCTCGCTGGGCTTTTTATGGTGGAACTGCTCGCCGGCCTCGGTCTTCATGGGCGACACGGGCGCGCTGGCGCTGGGGGGCGTGCTGGGGTACATCGCGGTGGTGGTGCGGCAGGAGATTGTCGTGCTGCTGATGTCGGGGGTGTTCCTCATCGAGATTGGTTCGGTCGCGCTGCAGGTGGGCTATTTCAAACTCACCGGCGGCAAGCGGCTCTTCAAGATCGCACCCTATCACCACAATCTGCACAACAGAGGCTGGCCCGAGCAGCAGGTGGTGGCCCGGTTCTGGCTCATTTCGGTGCTGCTGGTGGTGCTCGGGCTGATCTCGCTGAAACTGCGCTGAGTGTCAGCGGTGGCCGGGCGGCGCCGCGCTGGGGGCCAGCAACAGGAGCGGCCGCCAGAAAACGGCGCGGTCCTGGATCGGCCCGGAAGGGCCCTCGAGAAGCGAGACGCGGAGCGTGCGTCCCGGCGCGGGCTCGCCCAGCGCGATGTTGAGTTCGGCCATGGGGCTTTGAGCGTGCAACCTGGCGCGGAAGAGTTCTGTGGATGCGCCCGCGGAAGAACGAACCTCGACCACGACTTCGCAGTCTCCCCAGACGCGGCTGGCCGGCGGGAGTTCGCACATGGCCGCGAAACGAACCGCGGCCTCTGGCAGGTCCCACTCGCACTCCATCGGCCCGGGCAGTTCGACACGGGCCGCGCCCAGCGGCGCGGCGGCGACCTCGCCGATGATGGGCGGCGCGGCCCAGCGGCGGCGCGGGCCGGCCTGCACGCGGGGCTGACCGAGTTTCGCTAGCGGCACCACGCGCGATGCATCAAAGAGAACCGCACGAATGAGGCCGGGGTCGAGCGAGATGGCACGGCGAGAGCGGGGCTCTGTGAGTTCGGCGGCGGTGCCCGGCCCTGAAACCCTGATCACACCGCTGGCGGCCACGGTGCCGTCGTAGAGCCACAGGCGAACACCCTGCGGCGGGAGCGTGCGAGACGACAGCGTGACCGCGGCGACACGCTCGCTGGGGATGCTCGTCGGCGGCTGGGCGCGGTCTGTCTCAATGTTGATCGTTTCGCCGATGCTGTCGACAAAACCCACCAGCCGGTCGCCGTTGCGCAGCCAGACGGTGTCTTGTGTGGCACCCGGTGGTTGGCGGGTGTCGGGGCGGCCGGGGTCAGAATCTGCGGTGAGTCGCACCGACGCGACGAGTTCGAGGGGGATGGCGCTGCTGCCCCAGAGACGGGTCTCCCAGCCGATGTGGTCTGAGGCAGAACCGGCCGGCCACAGATTGCCCGGGAAGACCTGGCCGTCGGTCAGATCGAGGCGGCCCTGCGGGCGCGTGTCGCTCAGCGAGCGGTCGCGCCAGGCGATGGGGTCTGACATCATCTCCCCGGACTTCATGAGGGGAGGCAGGATCGCGATGACCTCGTCGCGTAAATATGTGCGGCGCTGCGTGCCGCGCTCGATGCCGATGACGTGCTCGTCGGTGATGGAGGTAAGGGTGAACTCGCGCTGATTGAGCGAGGCATCGATGAGCACTCGGGGCACCGAGGAAGCAGAAAGTGGCTGGGCCCACGCCACAGCGCTGCCGCACGGTGCGATGACAGAGAGGAACAGCGCGGCGTGGAGGTTGCTGGTCATTTCTGGAAGATGGGCAGGTAACGCTTGGGCATTTGCAGGATGATGAGGGCCATGGACGTGCCGTAGTCGGGGCCCGCGCTGGCGTCTTCCCAGCGGCCGTCGGGCTGCTGGAGGCGGAGGATGAGGTCGCGGATGGCCGGCCACCAACGGGCCCAGTGATCGCCGCCCGCGAGAAACATCGCCTGCACGGCGTAATAGTGGCCGTAGTAAAAGTGAATGGCCTGTGACTCGCCCCGACCGGGCAGCGCGGTGTTGAACAGGTAGCGAAGGCCGCCGTCGATGGCGCGGTCTTCATAAATGCCCGCGTAGTAGAGGCTCGATACGCCCGCGGCGGAACGGGGCCACGCGCTGGGGCCGCCGACCATCTGGTATCGAAAACCGCCGTCGGCGTTCTGGGTGGCGCGGACATACTCCACAGCGCGGTCGATGACGGTTTTGGAGACATCAAGGCCGGCGTTTCTTGCCGAACGCAGGGCCATGATCTGGCAGATGGTGACACTGACATCGGCGTCTGCGGGGATGGGGTTGTATCGCCAGCCGCCCTCGTCGTTCTGGCTTTTCTCGATGAGTTGAACGGCGCGCAGCAGCGCGCGGTGGAGACGGTCGGCCTGATCGGTGTCCCCGCCGCCGCGCGTCATGCCGTAGACCTCTCCGAGGAAGAGCGCGGCGAAGCCGTGCCCGTACATGGGGCTCGAAGCGTTGGGTGTGGCGATGAGCCCGCTCTCGGTGCAATGCTGGAGAACATAGTTGAGACCACGCTGCACGTTCTCGCCGTAGACCCCGCGGCCGGGCAGGTTCCCGTCTGCCATGAAGGCGATGCAGGCGAGGCTGGTGACGGCGACATTGCGGCCGAACTGGGTTTCGCCGAATGAGCCGTCGGCGTTCTGCGAACGTGCGAGCGCGGCCAGGCCCCTGGCCACCGCCTGATCGACACGGGGGCTGATCTCGTTCTCGGCGGGGCGGTTGGCGGCCGATTCACCGAACCCGTCCGGGCGTGGCTGAGGGATATCGAGCACCTGGGCCGGCGAGACACCAACGGATGCGAGCGTGGCCACAGCGGAGAGAAGAGCCGGCAGATGTCGCGGGCAGAGAATCATCGCCGTGGCTCCGTGGATGAAGGCTGTTCTGCGAGGCGCTTGTAGTACTCTTCGGTGAGAGACTTGTAGCGGGAACTGAAACGGTCGCTCAGGCCCTGGAGGAGCGCGTCACGCACGCGGTCGGGCAGGTTGCCCCATGCGGCGGTCGATGGGGGCTGCTGGTTGAGCGTCCCCTCTTGCCGTGGAATGTTGCCGCCCTGCGCCTCGGCGCCCTGCTGCTGGCCTTGCTGCTGTGCCTGCTGAGCCTGGCTCGATTGCTGCTGGCTCTGCTCGCTTTGCTGTTGTTGCTGTTGCTGGCGTGATTGAGATGATGACCGGCTTTTCTGCTCCTGGCGGTTGCGCTCGGCCTGCTCGATCATCTTGTCGAGGCGGTCGAGGGTCTGCTGCTGGAGCCGCTGCGTGTCGATGCCGACATCCCTCCCGCCCTCGAGGCGGGTGGCGGTCTGGCGCATGAGGTTGACGGCCTGGCGGAAATCGTCGGCGCGGTCGGTGGCGGTGAGTTGTTCTTCGAGTTGCGTGCGTGAGGGATCGATCGGGGCGGCATCGCCCGGGGAGCGAGGCTGCGCGGGGGGCAGGCCCAGGAGTTCATCGAGGGTGGGCTCGGGCGCTGGCGGGCGTTGCGGGGGGGGCGCGGGTGATGGGGCGGGGGGCTGCTGCGCGAGGGAGAGCGCGGGGGCGAGCAGGATGCACGCCGCGACGACACCCGGGAGCCGAGGGCGGGAGAGGTTGTGGCGAGATCGATCGATCATCAGCGTTGCTCCTGGGGTCGATCGTTTCGATCCTGGTTCTCGCGCGTGATGCGTTCGAGGAGTTCCTGGGCGAACTCGCTGAGGTCGCGCTGGAGTGCGGTGACGGCGTCGATCTCTTCGGGATGTCCTTCCGCCGCGGCGCGGGTTCGCTCGGCCGCCTCGGCCTGAATGGCCCGCAGCAGTCTGAGTTCGGCCAGGGGCGGGATGAGCGGCGGCGGCTGGTTCTGGTCTTCGCCGCCCTCGCCCTGTCCCCCACCGTTCTGGGCGTCTTGAAACTCGTCGCGTTGCCGCTGTGCTTCGTCGAGGGCATCGACCAACCCGCGCAGGATGGCGATAGCGGTGGCGTGCTCGCGACGGATCGTGGCGGGCGCTTCACCGGCGAGCATGGGCCTGGCGGCGTTGCCCGCGGCCCTGTCGAAGCGTTGATGGGCGTAGTCAAACAGGCGGGCTTCCTCGAACTCCTGCGTTGAAGAGCGCATGTCTGCCATCCGCTGACGGAGCAGTTCCTGTCGCGACCCCAGCGTGCGGGCGTCGGCCACCTGGCGGCGGGTCAACTGCTGGTCGAGCAGGGGCGCGCTCTCGGCGGCGACGGCTCCCTGCACCTCGAGCATCTCCTGGTATTCGCGGCGCAGTTCACGGCGGCGGCGGTCTTCATCTCGCTGCGCGGCCTGTTCTTCCATGCGGTTTGCTTCGACCAGGGCGTCTTGCAGCCGCTGAAGGCTGATGCGCTCGCTGCGCTCTGCTTCGAGGAGGTCTGGGGGAGTGGATCGCAGCGCGGGGATGGCCGAGGCCTGCGCCTGAGCCGCGCTGGCGAGGAGGGCGACCAGACGCTCGCCCTGTCGCACCTGATCCGCGATGGTGCGCCGCACAGCGAGGGTGTTTCGGTTGAGAGCGGCCATCCCGGCATCGAGCCCCTGCGCGGGCTCGTTGTCGGCCATGGCTTGTGTGACGCGTGTGAGTTCGGCCTGCTGCTGGACCACCAGACGCTCGATCGACTGGATCACGTCGGCCAGGATGCGACGCAGGGCCTCGTCTCGGCGCCGCTGGCCCTCTTCGAGAGATTCGAGCATGCGCGAGAGGGCGCGTTCGGCCTGCTGCTGGGCGTTCTGGGCGTTGCCGGACTGGTTCTGCTGGATCTGCTGCGCGGCCTCCTGCTGCGCGCTTGTGAGTTCGCCCTGGCGTGCCTGGTTGGCCGCGTCGCGGAAGGCCTGCGCGAGGGTCGGATCAGCCTCTTCGAGTTGCTGGGCCCGCTGCTCGATGTTCTGCATCAGCGCGCTGCTTCGCTCGGCGAGTTGCCGCTGCTCTCGCGCGAGGCGGGCGAGGTCTTCCCGCTGGTTTTCGGTGAGTTGGTCGATGCTCTGCCCCTGGGTTTCCTGCGCCAGGCCGGCGGTCTGCGAGCGCAGTTGCTGCTGCTGGGTGAGCAGGCGTTCGATCGAGCGGCGCACGGCCCAGTCGTCTTGGCCGCGATCGAGCAGGTTGGCCAGTTGCTCGAGGTTGTCGCGCACCTGCTGCTGGGCGGCGTCGAATGACTGGGCCTCTTGAGCGCGCGAGGGATCGTCGGGTGCGCGGCCGTCGTCGCGGGCCAGGCGCTGAAGGCTCTCGCCGGCGGTCTGCGCCGCCTCCGACGCCTCTGCGAGAAAGTGCTCGGCGTCTTCGAGCAGGCCCGAGAGGGCGTTGTCGTCGAGGCGGTTGCGTGACACACGCTCCTGGAGTTTTTCGATGCGTTCTCGCATCGGGGCGATGCGTTCTTCCACGCTCTGCTGGCGGGGCATGCTCTGGGCTGCCGACTGCCAGTCGGCGCCGGACTCTGCGACGCGCTGCGCGATGCGGCCCTGCTCTTCTTCGGTGCGCACGGCCGACTCACGAACTGCGCCGAGTTCGGCCCGAACCTGCTCGACCAGTTCACTCTCGGCGATGACACGCAAGCGGCGGGCGGGCGAGCGCACTGGCTCGCGCGGGCCGTCGGCGTTGACGAAGATGTCCTGCGCCTGGGCCACGAGCCAGACTTCATCGCCGGGGACCAGCCGCAGCGGCGCAAGGTCTAGGCGAGACTGCGCGCGAAGGCTCGTTGGCGATTGCCCGTGCTCCTGTGACGCCCCGGCCTGTTCGGCCTGGGGCACCGGTTCGCCCTCTGGTGTGGGTGGCGCGCCGGCAGACCCGCGCGGCACCCTCGCCTCTTGCCGCAGGAGACGGACATATTCAAGGCCGACATCGTCGCGGCCTTCCGCGGCGACAGTGAGCAGCGCGGTCGCAAGCACGGCCTCGTCCTGCGGAGGCTCGACCACAACCGCGGATGGGGCACGGTCTTCGACGATCTCGATGCGCAGCAGGTCTTCGCCGCTTGAGGTGATGCCGTGCTCGTCTTTGAGCGTGATGGGCAGACGCAGGGTGGCATTCGCGGTGAGCGCCACGCGAACCTGATCACCTTCGTGCGAGCCTGTGGCCTGCGCTGACGGGGGAAGGCCGGGAAGCAGGGCCGAGAGCCACTGGGCGCCCGTCTCTGTCACATTCGCCGGCTGTTGCTCGGCCGCGCCCGCGGGGGTCGGCAGACGTTTGTTGAACCTGATGGTGAGGTCTACACGGGAACCGGCGAGCACCGCGGGGATCATGCCCCGGGTGGAGGGGCGGCTCCAGGCATCGACTTCGCCGAAGACGAATGATGCGCCGGTGTGCGCGGTGCTGGCGGCGTACGCCGGCGGCGTGACCACGGCGCGTATGTCTGTGATCGCCGGGGGCAGCACAATGCGCACCCGGCGCGGCTGGGTCTGGTCGTCGAGCGTGGTGAACCAGTATTCCAGCGCGACTTCGGGGCTGCCGGGCTCTGGGGCAAAGAGGGAGGGGTCGAGCAGGCGTTCGAAGAGATCCCCTTCGACAAGGCCTTTGCCGGCGACGGCGACCGAGGCACGCCGGTTCTGCGGGGTGAGCAGCAGACGGCGCTCGGGGCCCTTGCCTTGCGCCGTCACACGCCGGTAGGTCAGGGTGACATCCGTCTTGTCGGCGGGGCGGTCTGAACGCGCGAGGACCGCGCGAAGCGGGAGCGTGACACCCATCGGGTGCGCGGCGGGCGCACCGCCGTCGTGCACGATGGTGCGCTTGGGCCATGCCGCGGGGCTCCATGGCGCGAGCGTGCGCTGCGCCCCGGTTTGGAGGAACGCCGGAACGGCAAGGGCCAGAACGCTCACGGTTGCGAGGGCGAGGAGCATCGCCCCGAACGCGAGCGCGAAGGGACGGAAGTTGATGAAACTGGCCTTGCGGCGAAAGGCGGCGAACCGTGCCGAAGAGATCGCGACAACGGCGCGGGCGAGCGTGCGACCCTCTTCGGTGTGTGCTTCTGGTGCGCTGGCAAACTCAACACCCGAGGCGAGAACGTGCCGCAGCCCGCTGGCTCTCGCCTGGGGGTGCTGCTCAAGCCTGAGGGCGAGGTCTGTGATGGAGGGGCGAAAGGCGATGGCGGGCACAATGCGGCGCGAGGTCCACCAGAGCACCCCCATCGCCACGGCTGTCCAGTGAATCCACCGGATGGCGGCGGGGAACCGCAGGAGATAATCGAGGAGGCTGAGGAAAAGCACCGCGGCGATGAACCCGACCACGAGCCACGCGGCCCGCTGCGAGACAAAGACCGCTCGGGCCAGCGATCGGACTTTGAGCAGTGTGGCGGTGATGGAGGCGGGCGAGGCGGGCGCGTCTGCCTGGGGCGCTGGGCCGGATGGGGTGGACGAGGTTGGGTGGGAGAATGATGACATTCTGTCGCAGACTCCGTCCTGCACAACCCGGCCGGGGAAAGGTCCCCCACTGTGACCGCCGGGACCCCGCACCGCAGGCCAATCCCCGCCCCGACCGCACGGGAGGGTTATCGGCACGCGGGGGATGGCGGTTCACCCTGCCATGCCTTCGCGGCACCTATGGAAGAATGTACGCCTGAGATGCCTGCGGGTGCTCAACCCGGCAGGGGGAACCCGGCGTGAAAGTGGGAATTCTGGGCAAGAACCCACGGCAAACCCCCCGGCACATGCCTTGAAAAGCGTGGCTATGACAATTTGATCACACGCCGACCCACCCACTCGAATGTGAGCATGAGAAGGAGAAGCACGAGCACCGCGGGTTTGTCCCACAGCGTTTCGATGTCCGGGGTTCCCACAATCCGCAGTTCGCGGTTCGGCAGGAGGTCTGGGAGTGTGCCAAGTTCAGCGGGAGGGATGACCGCGCCGTTCGTAGCGGCGGCGAGCTGCGCGAGCGATTCGTGATCGCTCTGGGGGATCCTCAGTTCGTCGTCCGGCAAAGACACTTCGGCGCGCGCCGAAACTTCAAGCCCGGCCAGAGATGGATCAACGGCCCGCAGGATGAACTGCCCTGGCTGAGCGGGGATCCAAGATGCGCGGAAGGTGGGCATCGAACCAGTCTGGGCCTCAGACGCGTCGCTGCCGGCCAGGGTGATGCGCACGGCCTCCGACTGGTCGGAGGGCGCATTCGTT
The DNA here is from genome assembly GCA_019636615.1 of Phycisphaeraceae bacterium. Lineage (GTDB taxonomy): Bacteria > Planctomycetota > Phycisphaerae > Phycisphaerales > UBA1924 > UBA2402. Next base: position 1,203,679 of record JAHBXF010000002.1, read on the forward strand.
TGAATCTCCGGGGTAACAACGACATCGATCGTGCGGGGCCGCCGGTCGGCGAGGTTCTGGTCGATCAGCCGGAGTTCGATGCCGACCTGCTGGCCCACGACCGATCGCTGAGGCGAGAGTGTGAGTGCCGCGCCGGCACCGACGCGGCCGAGGCTCTCTCGCGCGAGGAGTCGCACGACGGGAATCCAGAAGCGTTCTGGAAGAACTTCGCCGCGTCCATAGCGGTACCGCCAGGTTTCGTCTGTACCCACGTAAACGACTCGCCCCGCGCCGTAGCGCATGGTGAGCACGAGGGGGGCACGCTCAGGGGTGGCGGCGCCGACCGAGGTGGCATATGCCAGAACTTCGGCGGTGGGCTTGACCAGCAGCGGGTTGATGCGCTGCGCCCACCGCAGCATGGGCCAGCCCAGGGCGGGGTCTGTCATGGCCTCGGGCCATGGAGACTGCGGATCGCCGCTGAGCATGAGCACGCCGTATCGCTGCGCGGCGGGGCCCGGGGACATCACCACAGGGTCGAGCCAGGCATCGATCGAATCGGCGGGGCCGGTGTCGGCCTGTTGGCCGCCGGGCAGGGCGAAGGGGAGAAGATCGGCCAAGGGCGTGTTCCGCCAGGCGCCGGGCGTCGGCCCCGGGCCGCCGATCCACAGCAGCCCCGCGCCGCGTTCACCGACCACGCGCCTGATCTGCGCGAGTTGCTCGGTGCTGAAGAGGCCCGGGCGCATGTCGCCCAGGATGATGACATCGAACGCGTTCCACTCCTCCTGCGTGCGGGGGATTGAAGCGAGGATTTCGTTGCCGTCCTGCACGTAGCGCCGGTCGGAGGCGAGCAGGAGGGTTGACGTGCGCATGAAACGCTCGCGGGCGAGCAGGTTCTTGATGAACCTGTATTCCCACCGCGGGTAGCCGTCGAAGTAGACGACGCGCAGCGGCCGCTCTGAGACCGAAACCAGCACGGTGCGCCGGTTGTTGTCTTCGCTCAGGTCGGGCCCGTCCGGAGTGACGCGCACCACCCAACGCACCTCTCCGGCACGCTCGGGCGTCGAGAGCAGGGTGACACTGGCGGAGGCCTGCTCGCCCGCGTCTGACACGGGGTTGATATCAACCCGGCGTTCATCGAGCACGCGCCCGGTGAGTTCGTCGAGGAGTTCGACGCGTGCGGACTGGCCCGCCGCGCCGACCAGGGCGCCGAGGCTTTCGACTTCGACATTGACCGGGATGACATCGCCGACGAAAGCCACGGCTGGCGATTCGGTGCGTGTGACGGCCAGGTCGGGCAAGGGGCGCGACGACCCGAGCGGCACGGCGAATACAGGAACACCTCTGGCCTCGAACTGACGGATGAGCGCCCGCCCGGGGAGATCGGCCGAGCGGCCGTCCGAGAGGAGCACAAGGCCCGCGAGCGGCTTGGCGGCCATGCGGCGCAGGGTTTGTTCGAGCGCTGCGCCGATCATGGTTCGCTGACCCTGGGCGGTGCCGGTTTCAACCCGCAGGGGCGCGCCGGGCGATGCCTGCGTGGTGGAAAGATCGAAAACCTGACCATCGAAGCCCAGGAAGAGCGCGTTGCGCTCGCCGGCGATGCGCCCGAGCATGGACGCGCTGTCGGCGAAGGTCTGCGTGAGGTGCTGGTCGCGGGTGCGCGGGGCGTCCGGCGTGAGCCCCGCATCGGCCACGTTCATCGATGCGCTTCGATCAACAAGAAAGACCACCCAGTCTTGCTCGACACGCTCTTGCGGGCGGATGAGTTGCGGGCCCGCGATGAGGAGCGCGAGCAGCAGAAGGAGCAGCGCCCGTGCGCACCCGAGCGTGATCCGGGCGATGCGGTTGCCTTCGAGCCGCCAATAACTGGCCAGCGCGACCGCAAAGCACGCGGCGGCGATGCCGACCCATGCCCACGCTGGCCACCCCAGCGCGAACCCGAAGGAGACTCCCTCGTCGCCCCAGCGGAGGTCTTTCACCCCAAGCACACTGTTGAGCAGGTCGGTCATGCGGCGCGGGCCCCCGTGTCTCTTGTGGGGGTCGCGGGCTGCGATGCGGCGCCGGACCTGTTGGGATCTGCCGGTGTCAGCCGTGTGGCGTGGCTGAAAAACCTCGCGAGCACGAGTTCGATCAACGCCATGCACGCCGCGGCGATCAGGAGCGGAAGGCTGACGGCCGGAAGGTCTCGGGAGTCTTGAAAGAGGCGTGAGCCGGCCTCACCGGCCCGTTGTGGAGTGCCGCTGTCTGATTGCAGCCAGGAGATCGGGCCCAGTGAAGGGGTGAGCCACTGCTCGATGTGCTCCTGTGTGCGAAGCCCTGTATCGCTGGCGCGGGTGTCTGGCGTGAACGTGATGGCGCCCAGTGCCGCGCCGCTGGGGGCACGGGCCACCCACACACCCGACTCACGCACGATGGATTGTGGCATTCCCCCCGCGCCGACGACGATGGTGGCCGCGGGTGCCTGTTCGGTGGGCGCTTTCACGATCTCGGCCGCGCCACCGCTGATGACCGGCAGCACGCCGCTGGGGACCGACGAGACGCCGCCGGTGCGACCGATGCCCTGGCGAACGATCTCCTGCATCAGCGGAACCATGAGCGGCTTTGTGGGCAGATCGGTCCAGGCCAGGGCGCACGCGGCCGACATGAACATCACGACGCCCCGCTGTGTCGGCGAGCGGCCGGCCTCTGTTGCATCGGCGGCGGACTCGGCGGGCAGCCCATCGTCTGCGATGAGAAAGGGCCTTCCGTCGGCGAGTGAAATGAGCACGTCTGACGGGTGCACCCCGCTCACGGGCGGCAGAACCCGGCTGACCTGCACCGGGCGGAGGAGTTCGGCGGCCTCAGCGGCGAGCGCGCCGAGGAGTGAGTTATGCCCCCCCGTGTTCATCACCAGCCCCTGTGGGGTGTTGAGCGCCAGAGGCTCTCTGGCCAGTTGCCACGGGAGCGCCAGAGCCCCTGTCATGGCGTCGATCCATGAAGGCGATGACGGCGCTGCGGGCGGGAAGAAGACCAGCAGCACGCCTCGCTCGTGAGCGTCGCGGAGCGACTGCCACCCGTCGGCGTCGATGGCGTCTGGCCTGGCGACAAAGACGGCATCGGCCGTGCGGAGCACGCCGGCCAGGCCGACACCCGGCGCGATGCGTCGCGGATCGACATATTCGACGCGCAGTTCGCCGCGGTCGGCCCGAGAGAGCCCGGCAGCGGCGCGGGGGGCGAGCGCCAGCGAGAGCCACTGCGCGGGGGAATAGCGATCAAAGTTCATGCCGGTTTCGCGGTCCGAGGCGTCGATCACGGCGATTTCGATTCGATCGCGCACCTGGATGGGGCGAGACTGCGCATCGTCGATCGAAAGAAGGTCGGCGGTGGGGCCAACGTGTGACGCCGCGAGCACGAACGGCAGCGACGAAACCACACGCGTTGCGGCCTCGGCAGGCGGACGCGCGGGGAGAAAGATCTCGGCGCCCTCCTGGCCCGCGCGCCACGATACATCACCCCGGGCCAGTTCCACCTCTTGCACCACAGCGCCCGTCGCTGAACGCAGCGAGCCCGTAAGGCGCACCTGGGTAGTCGCGGCGCTCGATGCGGCGGGGCCGCTTCGACCCAGCGTCACACGCACGAGAGAACCCCCCGCGTCTTCATCGGCGCCCGACAGAAGCACCGGGCGGCTGGGTTCAACCGAGGCGATCCACGTGTTGTCGGCGGGTTCGGTGGTTGGCTTTGAAGCCAGCACCGTCACCTGGCCCAGCGACGCGGCGAGGGGGCGGAGTTTTGATTCAACGTCCGCGCTGCCGGCACGCCAGTCGGTGAGAATCGCCACCCAGACATTGCCCCCCGGCGCGGCACCATCTCGCTGGTCTGAGAGAATCGCCAGCGCCCCGGCGAGGTCTGCGCGGCTGTGCGCCAGCGGCAGTTCGCGTATGGCCTCGCGGACACCGCCGAACTCGGCGCTGGGCGGGAACGCCACCGCCTGGGCGGGGCCGGCCAGAGAGATCACCGCGGCTCGGTCCCCGCGCGAGGCATCGAGTTGCGCCATGAGTTCGGCCGCGGCGGCGCGGTGGCGGTCAAGAGCGATCGCGCGGTCGCCCGAGGTGCCGGGCGGGCCGCTGGGGTCTTCGAGCCCCGCGGTGAGGCTGTTGTCGATGATGATGTAGAGGGTTCGTGAGCCCGGGCCGGCGAGAGCGCCGAGCCCGGCGAGCACCGGCTTGCCAAGCGCCATCGCCAGCAAGGCGACGAGAAGGCAGCGGCTGGCGAGCAGGAGGATCTGTTCAAGGTTCATCCGTCGTCGCTGACGGCGGTAGGCCTCGATGAGAAACTTCATCGCCCCCCATGGCACGGGCCTGCGCCGACGGCGCATGAGGATGTGAATGATGATCGGGATCGCCACGCACGCGAGCCCCGCAAACGCAAGTACTGGATTCACGAATGTCATGCGTGGGTTCGCAGGGACGGGTGGGTGAGACGGGTGAACAGGGCCGAGGGCGAGAAGGGGTGGTTCGCGGTGGTGTCAGCCGTATTTGCTGCGTTTGATGGCGGCGTTGCGCCTGGCGACGAAGGCGGCCAACGGCGGCCCGAGCCAGTCATGGGTGGAGAGCGCCTGGTAATCGAAACCCATGCCGCGGGCCAACCGCTGCACGCCGGCGCAGTGTTCGTTGAAGACTTCGAGATAGGCCTTGCGCAGGGCGCGAGGGTCGATGCGAAGCGTCTCTTCGCCCTCCATGCCCTCGAAGGGCGCGGCGTCGGCGAAGTCAAACTGCGACTCGGCGCGGTCGATGGTCTGGAAGAGAATGACATCATGCCCGGCGTGCTTGAGCGCCGCGAGGCTGTCTCTGAGTTCTGAGAGGTCCAGATAGAAGTCTGAAATCGCGGCGATGATGCAGCGGTTGGTGAGTTTGCCCAGAACCTGATCGACCGCGCGGTGGAGGTGGGTCGTGCGTTTGCGGTTGGCCGCGTCGGCGGGGTGAACGCTGAGCGCCCCCACAATCTGCCGCCAGGTGCCCTGGTTGCTGCTGCGGCGCACCAGCGCGCGGATCTCGTCTGAAAAAACGGCCAGCCCAGCCCGGTCTCCCTGTCGCAGGGTGATGTACGCCAGCGCGGCGGCGAGGGCCGTGGCGTGGTCGAACTTGGTCCAGGTGTCGCGCCCGTCGAAACTGGTAGAAGACCCCGCGCCGCTCGCTTCTTTGAACGAACGCGAGCCGTAGTTCATCGAGCCCGAGCCATCGACCAGCACCACCAGGTCAAGGCTTGTCTCCTGCTGGTGCTGTTTGAGGTGGAGTTTGTCGGTGCGCCCGTACACCTTCCAGTCGAGGTGGCGGAGGTCGTCGCCGGGCACATAGGGGCGGTGCTGCGCGAACTCCACGCTCAGGCCGCGGTAGGGGGAGCGGTGCTGGCCCGAGGAAAGCCCTTCCACGATCATCTTGGCGCGCAGCTCGAAACTGCCCAGCCGCGCGAGGGTCTGGGGGTGGAGATAGATCGAGGCGTCAGCCTCGGGGAGGCGTTGGGGCGCCGCTGGGCCGGCGGGGTCTGGCATCGGGTAAGTCTATCGGTTGGCGGCCGATGGCGTCGCCGCAATCGGCGGGAAGGGCCCGGGGTTGTCCGGCGTGCCGGAGCGGGCGTTCACCTACACTCTGGGCCCATTGTTTCGAACCCCCGGAAAGATGACTCCATGCTGATCCGAACGCACACGTGCGGTGAACTCCGCGACTCACACGTCGGCCAGACCATTCGCCTGAACGGGTGGGTGAACTCGTACCGAGACCACGGCAACCTGGTCTTCATCGACCTGCGCGACCGCTTCGGCATCACGCAGTTGGTCTTTGACCCCGACGACGGCGCGGACGCGGCGATGATGGCCGCCGCGGACAAACTTCGCAACGAGGATGTCGTCGCGATCGAGGGCAAGGTCCGGGTGCGCATCGGCGGAGAAAACCCAAAACTCGCCAGCGGCAAGATCGAGATCGCGGTGACCACCCTGCGGGTGCTGAGCAAGACCGACAACCCGCCTTTTCTTCCTGACGACATGGGCAAACTGCCGTCGGAAGAGTTCCGCATGGCGTACCGCTACATCGATCTTCGCCGCCCGCGGATGCAGCAGATCCTCGCGCTGCGCCACAAGGTGTACCAGTCTACCCGCCGCTATTTCGACGAGAACGGGTTTCTCGAGGTTGAAACGCCGATCCTGTACAAGAGCACGCCGGAGGGGGCTCGCGAGTTTCTCGTGCCCAGCCGGCACGTGGCGGGCACGTTCTACGCGCTGCCCCAGAGCCCGCAGTTGTTCAAGCAGATCCTGATGATCTCGGGCTGCGACCGCTACATGCAGATCTGCCGCTGTTTCCGCGACGAAGACCCGCGCGCCGACCGCCAGGCCGAGTTCACGCAGATCGATCTTGAGATGTCCTTCGTTCGGCGCGAACAGGTCATGGAGATGATGGAAGGCTTTGTGCGCCGGCTCTGGAAGGAAGTCGCGGGAGTTGACGTGCCGCCGATGCTCCGCATGACCTACCGCGAAGCCATGGAGGATTACGGCATCGACCGCCCTGACCTGCGCTACGACCTCAAGATCCGCGATATCTCGGAGTTCGCGGGCAAGGTCGACTTCGCCATCTTCAAGAACGCGCTCGACAAGGGCAATGACCGCCCACCCTTCAACAGCAAGCGGGGCGTGGTGAAAGCCGTGCGCGTTCCCGGCGGGGCCGAGAAACTCACCCGCAAGATCACCGACGGATACACCGAGTTTGTCAAGGGCTTCGGGGCCGGCGGCGTCGCCGTGGTCAAGTGCATCAAGGGCGAAGACGGCCAGCCGAAACTCGATACGGGCATCGCCAAGTTTCTCGAGCCGCACTCGCAGGAGTTCCGCACGCTGCTCGGTGTCGAGCCCGGCGACACGGTGCTCTTCGTGGCCGATACCTACGCCACCGCGACCAAGGCCATCGGTGAACTGCGGCAGAAGGTCGCGCGCGACATGGGCCTGGTGCCCAAACCCGGCGCCGAGGGTGGGCCCTGGAAGTTTCTGTGGGTTGTCGATTTCCCCATGTTCGAGCGCAACAAAGAGACGGGCAAGTGGGTGGCCATGCACCACCCCTTCACCTCGCCGCGCGACGATCAGATGCAGGCATTCCTCGACGCGGGCGAAGATGACGAGGTCACGATCGAGGGCATCGTTTCGGCGGGGTACGACATCGTGCTCAACGGCCAGGAGATCGCGGGCGGCAGCGTGCGCATCCATGACCGCGACGTGCAGTCCAAAGTCTTCCGCCTTCTGGGTTTGACGCCCGAGCAGGCCAAGGAGAAGTTCTCGTTCCTGCTCGAGGCGCTCTCCTACGGCGCGCCGCCCCACGCCGGCGTGGCCTTCGGCCTCGACCGGCTCGTGATGAACTTCGCCGGCACCGAGAACATCCGGGATGTCATCGCCTTCCCCAAGACGCAGACCGGCGCCGACCTCATGACCAAGGCCCCGAGCCACGTGCCCGACAATCAACTCACCGACGTACACATCAAGAGCATCGCGCCCGCGACGCCCGGATCGCCCGGGTAACCATCGGCATCGATTGACCTGACACGGGTTTCCCCTCACCGGAGCCGAACGCGCCGCGATGGCGTGGGCTGCCTTGCCTGCGAGGTCTCCTCCTCTTTATTCCCGCACCGTTCATCGTCCCGTGCGAAGAACTTCAGGCCTGGAACGCACGTACCCTACCCCACTCTTCAGGGCGCGAACAACTGTCGCACTGAAGCACCACCATGAGCACCGATACCGCCCAGGCCTCTGCACCCCGCTCTCCCGCCGCGCCCAGCGCCGCGCACCACCCTCACCACGATCTTGAGGCGCACGAGGTTCATTTCGCCGACGGATTCAAGCGGGACTACCCCATCACCTGGTGGGCGACGATGCTGGGCCCGTTCGTGGCCACGGCCATTCTGCTCTCGGTTCTCTGGTTTCAGCGAGGCGGAGACTTCGTGCTCAAACTCGCCGGCACCGCGCTGGTGACCTTCTTCGGGCTGGGCAGGTTCGTGATCATCTTCGGCTCTGATGCGCCGAAGATCGATCTTGAAGACGTGGCGATTCACGCCTCAAAGTTCAACTTTCTCACGCGTGCCGAACTCTTCACGATGGTCTCGTGGATGGACTTGTGCGCCGCGACACTGCTCATCTTCCACGCGGGGTTCCTATACAAGATCCCCAAACTGGGGCCTCGCCTGCTGGCCCTGCGTGAAGAGGGCGAGTTCTTCATGCGCTACCAGCCGTGGATCAGGCGGTTCACGTTCATCGGGCTGGTCATCTTTGTGACCTTCCCCATCGCGGCCACCGGCTCCGTGGCGGGCTCGATCTTCGGCCGACTGCTGGGCATGAGCCGCTGGGCCACCATGACCGCGCTGGTCTGCGGAACGCTCATCGGCAACAGCATCATGCTGGTCATCGGCAAGGCAGTGTCAAAGGTGCCCTTCTTCAACCCCAACAACCCGCTGAACCTGGTTGCGGGCGCAGGACTCATCATCATCGTTCTCTTCATACTCAACTGGCGGTACCAGAAGATCAAGAAGCAGTACGCGCTGGCCAACCCAACGCCGGACGCCATCGCCGCCGCCGTGCTCAACAAGTCGCACGCGGGGCATGATTCTCAGCCACCCGCCCCGCCGCGCGGCTGAACAGGCCGCCGTCAGGCCGCGAGCCGGGGGGTGGTCTCTTTGGCACCTGCTCCGGCCATCATGACACCCGTCACCGCGTCGAGCATCTCGGACCATGCCCAGGCAAGATCGTCGTTCCACTCTTCGCCGGAGATCAGTTCGATGGCATCGAGCAGTTCGTGCTTGATGATCCGGTAATGCCCGATATTCGCGCCCGCCCGCGCGGCCTGTTCGCCCAACACGGCCAGGGGTTCCTGCAACTTCTGGAACGAGTGCACGTGGCGCACAACCTGCCCGAGGGTGTCGAAGAGTTTCTGGTTCAGTTCGCTCGTGTCGTCCGGGAACATCGCCCGCACGCCCGGGTGGTGGTCTGCCAGGCTCCGGAATACCCGCGCGATCAGCGCCGCCCCGCACGGCTTGATCGAACGGAAACTCGCCCTGAGGTATTCGGCTTGTGCTCTGTTCATGCTCGCTGTCTCCATCTGTGAGTGTTGACCCTCACCATCGGAGCCGCGGGCAACCCTGCTTTGACTTTGTGCGATCCCAGCAAGAAACGTGCGCCCCGACGAAGCGCCGGTAGCGGCTGGATCGCTACAGACCGCCGCGCCGCACACACGGCCCATGCGCACAGATTACCAGGGCAGCACAGACCCATCAAAGCTCAGGAACTTGCCGTTGTCGGCCGGCACCAGCGAATCGATCACGCGGATCATCGCGCCGGCGCTCTGCACGCTCGTCAACGGCGCCATCGGGCCGCCCATGTCGGTTTGTACCCAACCCGGATGCAGCGACACCACCGTGTAGTGCGCCGCCCCAAGTTCGCACGCCAACTGCGCCGACACCATATTCAGCGCGGCCTTGCTCGCCCGGTATGCGTACGAAAACCCGGCGCGGCAACCCGCGATGCTGCCCAGTTCGCTGCTGATATTCACGATCTTCTTGACCGTTGACTCGGCCATGCGCTCGCCCATCGCGCGGGTGATGAGCAGCGGCGCCACGGTGTTGATCATCAGCACACGGAGCATCTCCTGCGCGGTGATCTCGGCGAGCGATTTTTCCTCGCTCGAGACGCCCGCGTTGTTGATGAGCACATCAACCTTTTCGTCCCCAAGCGCAGCGGCAAGGCTCAGGATCGAAGCCTCGGAGGAAACCTCGAGGGGCACCAGGCGCGCGCAGGCCTGTCTGGCGGGGCCCGGGGCCTGCCCGGGATTTCGCACGGTGCCGATCACTCGCTCGCCGCGGGCGCTCAACTGCGACGCGAGTTCAAGCCCCAGGCCGCGGCTCACGCCGGTGATCAGGTACGTCTTCGCCATGTCATGGTCTCTCCCCGCCGCGAACGCGCACTCACCCCTGGCGAACCGTGCGTTGTTCGATGCGTTTTTCCGGCACCGTCTTCACAACCCTGTCGACAAACGACCCCGGCGTGTGTACACCGTCCGCCTCGATCTCGCCCAGGGGCACAATCTGCTCGACCTCGGCGATGGTGAACGCGGCGGCGGTGGCCATCATCGGGTTGAAGTTTCTGGCGGTCTTGCGGTAGACCAGGTTGCCGAAGGTGTCGGCCGTGTGCGCTTTGACCAACGCCAGGTCGGCGTACAGCCCCGTCTCGAGCACGTACTCGCGCGGGGAGCCGCCCCGGGGGACGTCGCCGGGCCTGCCCGCGAAGCCCCGCCCGGGGATGGTCGCGCCGCCCGGCCCTTCGGCGGGCCGGTAGAACTCTCGCGTGTCTTTGCCGTCAGCCACGATCGTGCCCGCGCCCGTGGCGGTATAGAAAGCAGGGATGCCCGCGCCGCCGGCGCGGATGCGCTCGGCGAGCGTTCCCTGCGGGTTAAACTCGACCTCCAACTCGCCCGTCAGGTACTGCTTTTCGAACGTGGCGTTCTCGCCCACGTAACTGCTGATCATTTTCTTGATCTGGCGGGTCTGCAAGAGCAGCCCGAGGCCGAAATCATCCACCCCCGCGTTGTTGCTGATGCAGGTCAGGTCTTTCACGCCGCTGTCGCGCAGCGCGAGGATCAGGTGCTCGGGGATGCCGCACAGCCCGAACCCCCCCACCATGACCACCATCCCGTCACGGAGCACGCCGCGTTCGCGGAGGTCGGCGAAGGCGGCGGCGGCGTCTTGGTACATTTTGCTTTTCATACGCGTGGAGCCAACGGTACGCGCGGCAACGCCCCGGCGCGCTTCACGGCACACCCCCGGGAAGATCGACGGGCGGCGGGGGCTCAAGCGGTGACGCCCCCCCGCCCACAACCACCCACACGTGAAACCGCCCATCCGGCAGCGCTAACCACGCCGCCCGCTCGGCACGGGTGTGATCCCCGGCGATTCCCCTCGCCCGCGCCGTGGCCGCGGCACGGGAGAGCGCGGCCCCATACGCCGCGACGAGCGATGCGCCGGGGGCGCTTCCCACCGCGCGGGTGGTATCTCCCGCGGCGTGGGGCCACCAATGCGGCGCGGCTCCGAAATCGACGGGTTCAAGCCGCACGCCCTCTTTCTGCCCCAGTTCTCTCGCCTGGCGAGCGCCCTGCACCCGCAGTTCATCGGCCAGCGACGGGGCATCACGGCCGGCCGGTCGCTGCGCGGGCTCGGGCACGCGAGGCATCGCAGGTTCTGCACCATCGGGCGTGACGGCGGCCCCGCGCGTGGCGCACCCGGCCGCGCCGATGCACACGGTCAGCGCCCCGAGCACGGCCAGCCCCCGCGGGGTCATCGGCCGCGGAGGGCTCATGCTCGCCCTTCTCCGAAGAGGGGCTGCTGGTCTTTGACGTCTTTGATGCGGCGTTCGAGTTCGTCGAGTTCCTTGCGCAGTTCCTCGACGTTGCGGAACATCCGGTACTCGCTGGCGTAGCGGATGTACGCGACTTCGTCAAGGTCGCGCAGCCGGCGCATGACCCGCTCGCCGATCACGCTGGAGGGCACTTCGCGCTCGAACTCGCGGTGCAGTTCCTCCTCGATGTCGGCGACGAGCCGCTCTTTGGCCTCTTCCGGCACGGCACGCTTGCCGCACGCGGCCTGAACACCCCTGATGATGTTCTCGCGGTTGAACGGCGAGTGTGTGCCGTCGCGTTTGAGAACCACCAGTCGCGCGGTTTGTTCGACGCGTTCGTAGGTGGTGAAGCGTCTGCCGCAGCCGGTGCACTCGCGGCGGCGGCGCACGGCCTTGCCGGCATCGCTCTCGCGGCTGTCGATGACCTTGTCGTTATTCGCTTCGCAGAAAGGGCATTGCATGTGGCGGCGCTTCCCCGGGGGATGTGCCGGAGGGTACTCACGCCGCGCCCGCCGGCGGACGAGGGCGCCGGCCCGCCCGCTCAGCCCTGCTCGGGCACCACCCCGTTGTGATAAGCGGCCACGAGGTCTTCGAGCGCGTGGATTTTGCGGCGGATGCTGGCCCCGGCGTGCGTGTCACCGATGGTTCTGGCTGCGGGGTAGGTGCGGACCGTGGTGATCTTGGGAACGATGTCCGCCCCGGAAGTGATCACGTCCTGCACGCTGGTGAAGGCCGAGTGCTCGGCGAGTTCCACGCGGTCGGGCTTGAGCACCAGGGTGAAGCCGCGGTCGCCGTAGGCCTGCGAGAAGGCGCCGTCGATGGTGATGGCGTTGCCGCCCCGCTTGAGAGGCTGTTCACCCTTCTCCACCTTCACGGGCACGTGGCCGTTGACGACCAGCACATCGTCACCGCAGCCGAAGAGCCGACCGATGCGGCGGATGAAGTCCGCGTCGTGCATCAGTTCGAAGTATGGATTTTTGTTCTCCTTGAGCGCTTCTTTGTCCGCCACGAAGTAGGACTCGAACGTGGCGAGTTTGTCCTTGCCGAAGAGGGGGCTCAGCGGCCCGCCCCACATGTACCAGAGCCAGTCGGCGTCGGAATCCAGGTTGAACCATCGCTTGCGCATCGCGCGCCGCACCACCGACCCCAGCGCGTCCATGAGTTCGCGCCCCGCCACGGCGCGCCCGTCTACGTCGAGCGAGAGGGGCCGCCCGGCGCTGTCGACCGGCACGCACGCGTGGAACAGAAGCACATCGTCGCGCCGTGTCCACATGCCGCCGCGCCGCACCATCCACTCCATGTGCTCGCGCAGGCGCATCGAGCGTGTGAACGACTCTCGCAGGCGGTCGATGCACGCCTGCTCCTCGGGCGAATAGGCGTAGGGATCATCCGGGTTGATCGTCGGCAGGTTGGTGTCGAGCAGGGGGTGCTCGACGCCGTCGATGGTGACGGTGCCCTTGGCGAGATCGATGCGGTGCAGCAGCCTGCGGTGGGAGAGGTTCCACTCGGGATGCCGTTCGATCATGCGCCCCTCGGCCTTGAACTGCATGATCGCCAGCGCTTTCTGCATCCTGGCCACGGTGCGCTGGTCGCGGTACCCCTGCCCTTTGGGGATGAACCGCTCGGCCGGGTCGTCGGCGTAGACCGACTGCACGAGCCGCTCGATGGGGGTGGTCATGATGCCGTACCCCTCTTCGAGTTGGGCCGCGCAGCGATACCTCGCGCTGAAACGAAGCACCGTGAGCAGGCACGGCTCGTGGCCCAGGTGAGCCCCCAGCCAGATCATGTCATGGTTGCCCCAGAGCAGACTGACGCGGGGCTGGCGCATGAGCGTGTCGATCACGCGGTCCATGCGGGGGCCGCGGTCGCCAAGATCGCCCGCCACGAGCAGTTCGTCGCAGCAGAGGTTGCGGATGAGCCTGGCCCCGGCCCGCACCGCGCCCCAGTCGCGGTCGAACCTGGCCAGGCCTGCCACCAGTTCGCGCACATACGCCGGCCGCAGCCCGCTGCCCAGTTCCATGAACAACTCGCGGTACACCGCGGGCACCAGCCGCTCGAAGTGGTCTCGCCGGTAGGTGCGCCGCAGCGCTTTGACGATTTCGAACTGAAGGGTGATCGTCTGGGCCACCCAGTCAACCCTCCGCCCCCCTTCGATGATGCCCTTGGCGAAGGTGTTGATCGCCTCGCGCGGGTAATAGAGCACCGCCAGGAACCGTGCGTGCTCTTCGGGCGGCAGCCTCCCTGCCAGCACCTGGTCAACAAGCGTGCGCAGGGCCCCCGACGAGTTGTTGATCACGTGCCGCAACTTCGCGTCTTCGCCGTGGATGTCCGAGATCACGTGCACCACGCCCATGGGCAGCGTGAGTTTCGCGCCCAGCGCCGCGGCCTCGACGATCGCCTGCTCGGCCGTGGGGAACTGGGCCGCCAGCACCTGCAGGGCCTCGACACGTTCTTCGCTCATCTGGTGGGGCATCGCGTGCGCTCCGGTGCTCTGCCGGCTCTCCAACGGCCGGGCCAAAGGGGGCACGATGGTACCGCCGGGGCCGGGCCCCGGGGTGGCGTTCACGCCCGCCCGAGGGGGATCAGAGTTCGGGGGCAAAGCCGCGCCGCATCGTGTTCTCGGCGCAGGCGCGGGGCTCGACAAACTGAAGCAGGTAATCCGCCCCGCCCGCCTTGCTTCCCACGCCCGACATGCCAAAGCCGCCGAAGGGATGCCGCGCCACGAGCGCGCCGGTATTCCCGCGGTTGATGTACAGGTTGCCCACGCGGAACTCTCGCTTGGCCAACTCGATGTGCGTGGGCTTGCGCGAGAAGACCCCGCCGGTGAGTTTGTACACGCTGTCGTTGGCCAGGGCCAGCGCGGCCTCGAAGGTCGGCGCGTGCATCACCGCCAACACCGGGCCGAAGACCTCTTCACGCGCGATGCGGTGCGAGGGCAACACGCCGGAGAAAATGTGCGGCCCGACATACGCCCTGCCGGCCGCGGCAGCGCCGGGGGGGGGTTCCATCGCCAGTTCCAGCCGGCACTGGCGCGAGGCTTCTTCGATGAAACCGGCGATCTTCGCCCGTGCTTCCTCGTCGATGACCGGCCCGATGTCGGTGCCGGGGCGCAACGGATCGCCGATGACCATGGCGCGTGTCGCTTCCACCAGCCGCCTGGTGAACATCGTGATGGCCGGCCCGCCCGGCCCTTCGGGGTCGACCACGATGCACCGGCTGCACGCCGAGCACTTCTGCCCCTGAAAGCCGAACGCGCTGGCCCGAACGCCAAGCACGGCCTCGTCGAAGTCCGCGGAAGTGTCGACGATGATCGCGTTCTTGCCGCCCATCTCGCACACCACCCGCTTCACGTGCGTCAGGCCCGTGCGAAGGGAAGGATCAGCAAAGGGTGACCCGGGCGCCGCCGCCGTCAGAATATCCAGGCCCACGTCTCGCGAGCCGGTGAACGCGATCAGCGCCGTGCGCGGATCTCGCACCAGCGCGGCCCCGGTTGTTTCGCCCGGCGCGGGGCAGAACCCCAGCGCATCGCGGATAAGCCCCGCGGGCACGCCCGCACGCACCGCCGCCTCGCGCAGAATATCGCACATCACCGAGGCGATCCCCGGTGTTTGCTCCGCGGGCTTGACCACCACGGTGTTGCCGGTGACCAGCGCCGCGGCGGTCATGCCGCAGCAGATCGCCAGAGGGAAGTTCCAGGGGCTGATGACCACCGCCACGCCGCGCGGCTGGTACCACACTTCGTCGAGTTCGCCGATGAAACGGCCGAGCCTTGCCCTTTCGAACATGGGCACCGCGAGCCTGGCGTAATACTCGCAGAAGTCGATGGCCTCGCACACGTCGGCGTCGGCCTCGCGCCAGGTTTTACCGCTCTCGCGGATGAGAACGCCGGAAAGGCCGTCTCGCTGCTGACGCATGATGGCCGCGGCCTGCGTCAGACACGCGGCCCGCGTGCGGGCGGGAAGGTCTCGCCACTGGGGGAATGCGGCGTGGGCCCGGGCCATCATGTCCGATGCGGCCGCGGGGGTTGTGTCGTTTGCCACCCGGGGCACCGTCGCGCGGGCGATGGCGGCGGCGAAGGCGTCGCGCTGGCGTGCATCGCTGAAGTCGCGCATCGGTTCGTTGATGAACGGGCGGCCGTCGCCCACACCGGCGACCGCCCCGCTGAGCATGTGACGCTCGGGGCCGACGGCGGCGAGGTCTTGCGGCGCAGACGCGCCGGCCGGCGCCGACGGCGCTCTGAGCAGCACCGAGGCGTCCGCGTTGTCGAGGAAACCTGACTTGAGCCACGATTCGTTGCTTGTGTTCTCGAGCAGCCTGCGCACAAGGTACGCCATGCCGGGGATCATCTCGCCCACCGGCACATACTCGCGGATGCGCAGGCCCATGTCTTTGGCCGCGTGCTTTAACTGATCCGCCATGCCGTGCAGCATCTGCAGTTCGATGGCTTCGCGCGGCAGGCCCCTGGCCTCAAGCCCGGCCAGCGCGGCGGCGATGCTCCGCACATTGTGCGACCCCAGCGCCAGTTTCACGCCGCCCGCCCCGCCGACACCGCCCGCCGAGCGCGGGCACGAGTCGAGGAAGACCTCGGTCATGCGTTCGAAGCACGCGTCGGTCTGCCACTTCTGCGGCCACACGGGGTTGGGCCAGCCGTGCAACTCGCTCTTGATCGTCTCGGCATCCCAATAGGCGCCTTTGACCAGCCGAACGGTGATGACCCGCCCGGTCTGTCTGGCCCAGTCCACCATGCGCTGCGCGTCTTCAACGCCGCTGCGCAGATACGCCTGCATCGCCAGGCCACCCTCGAAGCCCACCCGCTCCATGCACCGCTGGAAGAGGAGCAGCGTGAGGTCTTTGAGCGCGTGGTGCTCCATGTCGAAGTTCACGAAGACGCCCCTGGCCTTGGCCGCCTCCAGAATGGGCACCAACCGCACCATGAGGTCGTTGATCGATCCCTCGGTGTCGATCGGGTCGCAGCGTGCCGAGAGGGCCGAGATCTTGATCGACACATTCACCCGCGGCACGGCCCCAAGGTGGTCGCGCTCGAGCGAAGGCTGGGGCTTCCAGCCGCTCACGCTGTCCGGCAGGTTCGTGATCAGGTCGAGATACTTGCGGGCGTAGTCGTCCGCCTCGGCGTCGCTCACGCACGTCTCACCCAGCAGATCCACGCTGAAGGCGATGCCGTCATTCCAGAGGTCGCGCAGGCCCGGCAGCGCACTCGCCGCGTCGGTGCCGGCGATGAAGTTGCCGGCCATCGCCTTGATCCGCGACGAGATCGTCGCCGCGGCGGTGCCCTTCAGCAGGCCGCCGGCCTTCATCAGCGTCGCCACCGTGCCCGGCACGGTCACACCGGGCTGCGTGAGGTAATCGTTGAGATGATCAAAGACCGCGTCGGGCGTCTTGAGCATCGGGAAGCAGTCGACAAACCGGAAGAGTTGCACCTTGAAGTTCTGGTCTTTCATCGACCATTCCATCAGCGCATCGCTGTAGAACCTGGCCGACAACAGCCCGCTCTTGTGCCCGCGGGCCCGCTCGAGCATCTCACGCCCGATCTCGTCGATGCGCCTGGCTCTGGTGCTCTGCTCGCCGCCCGCCGCGGGCGAACCGGGATTGGCAACGACGACTGGGGCCGACGGTGGTGACTTGGGCTTGCGTGAGAAGAGCGCCATGGGCCACGATGGTAGCGAAGGCGAATCACCTTTCCGCGCCGCCCACCGCCCGGACGCACGCCGCGACCCCCTTACTCGCCGGGTGATTGGGCCCCATCGCCGCCCACGCTGTAGGGCTGGTCGTCGGCCACCAGGTTGGCCTGGGCCGAGAGCGCGGTGATCGCCCGGCGCATCGCCCCTGCCTGCTGGGTATCCAGCTCGGCAGCCAGCGTGGTCTCGAGCGTGCTCGGGCCCAGGGCGTCGCGGAAGCCGGCCGTGGAGTGCAGCAGCCGAAGCGATGCCCCGCGCAGCGAGAGCGACACCCGTTCTTTTCCGGGCTCACCCGAGATCGTGGCGAACCCGCCGCCCCCATATACCCCGACCTCTCCCCCGCTGACCACCAGCCAGCGAACCGACGCACTGCAGGCCGTAGCCGCGATGGGCGTCCGCCCCGCCTTGGGGCGCACGAACAGATGAATGTGCACCAGGCTCCCCGAAAGTTCGCTGATATCCCCGCCCTCCATCCACGCCCAGGCCGGAAGGTCGCTGACATACACATCCGCGACGCTTTCGGGCGTCGTCATGTACACCCGCGTGGTGAACTTGGCCGTCAGCCGATCACCCTGAGCCACACCAACCAAGGTTGAGGCGCCCCCCCCGCCGCCGCCTACCCCGCTGCCGCCACACCCGGCCATGGCCATCGACAAAGCCAATCCCGCGGCCACAAACCATGTTCCTCGCCTGGGCAGGTGCATCATGGGCCCAGTGTACCTTGGCCAGCCGGGCCGGACAGCTCACGGGCCCCTCTTTGTGGCGTGGGTGTTCGTCTCTTGGGTGCGACATGAGCAGGCGATCGCATCATTCACACACGCTCGCCGCCGCGTCAAGACAACGCGACCCCGGCTTCTCCTGGCCGGGGTCGCGGGAACTCACGTTGTGGGTGTGCGCTCAGCGGCGACGACGCGAGGCCAGCAGCCCGCCAAGCCCCAGCAGTGTCACCGACGACGGCCCGGGCACCAGGACGACCCGGAAACCGACCTGCTCGCGCTCGGTGTTGGGGAGTTGGATAATCGGGTTCTGCGGGGTCAGCCAGCCTGCGACATTGTCGAACGCGCCCCCCACCATCGTCCCGCGGAAGGGCCCCGCGGGGATTGACTCACTCCACTCGTACACGTTGCCGGCCATGTCGTAGGCGCCGTAGAAGTTCGGCGCGTACGAGGCCACGGCCGTTGTGTTGCCGATGCCCGAGGGCAGGTAGTTTGCCTGCCCCGGCAGCGGCGCGGTGTTGCTCGATGTCGGGTAGAGCCAGTAATCGTCCGAGTCGCCCCCCTGCGAAGCGGGCTGGTGATAGGCGGCCTTGTACCACTCGTTCGTGCTGGCGACGGCCCACTGCCAGTTGGCGTTGCGCGTGACGCTATTGGCGGCGATGCCCGCGGGCGTGATGGTGTATGCGCCGTCCTCGGTGGTGCCGGCGCCCTGCGGGCCCACGGGCTGACCGTTGTGCAACCAGTTGGCAAAGCGCGCCGCATCCCAGAATGAGACGAAGTTCACCGGGTGGTTTTCCCGCCCGCTCACCGTGCTGTACACCAGGGCGCCGTTGGGCCCCGTGCGGTTGATGCCGCCGAACGAGCCGGCCATGCTGGTGTTGTACAAACCGTTTGGGTCTGACCACGCCACGGCGTTGAGGAACGCGGTGTACTGCGCGTTCGTGACCTCCGATGGGTATGAAGACCTGCTGCTCCAGCCGAGCAACACTCTCGGCGGGACAAGCCATCCCATCAAGGAGCAACAGGTCATGGAGAATATACCCGTGTTCGTCGGTCTTGACTACCACTCTGCCAGCGTTCAGGTCTGCGTCGTCGATCAGCAGGGCCGCATGCTTGTCAACAAGCGATGCGGCAACAGCGTCTTTGAAATCACCCAGGCGGTGGGCCGCGGCCGCGAGGTTCGATCAGCGATCGTCGAGAGTTGCTGCGGCGCGGCGGACCTGGCCGAAGCATTGATCGATCCGGTCAAGGGCCCAGCGTGGCCGGTGAGCCTGGCCCATGCGGGGTACGTCTCGCGGATGAAGAGCAACCCGGACAAGAGCGACTACTCCGATGCGCGGCTGCTCGCGGAGCTCGGGCGTGCGGGGCTCGTGCCCAAGGTCTGGTTGCCGTCGCGGGCGATCCGCGGGCTTCGCAAGCTCGTGCGGACGCGTGCCGCGCTGGTCGATCAGGCCCGAGCCACCAAGACACGGACATTGGGTGTACTGCGGCAGGAACGGATCTCTGAACCCGGGTGTGGGCGTTGGAGCAAGCGCTGGATGGAGTGGATCAAAGACGAACGCACGGTGAGCGAAGAGGGCAAGTTCGTGATTCACTTGCAACTTGGCATGCTCGCGTACCTGCGCGAGCAGATCGCACTGATAGAGAAGAAGATGGCGGAGACGACACGCGAAGATGTCGCGGTGCAGATGCTGCTGGGTATCAAGGGCATCGGCGTCGTCACCGCGTGGACGATGCGGGCGATGATCGGGCGGTTCGACCGCTTCACCAGCGGCAAACACCTGGCGCGATTCTGCGCGGTCACGCCGCGCAACGCATCCAGCGGTCAGCGGGTCGCCGACTCGGGGATGATCAGGGCGGGTGACCCGCTGCTCAAGACGGTGGTCATCGAGGCCGCGCAGAGGCTCAGACGCTACGAGCCCCGCTGGCGGGCGCTGTCCGACGCGATGGCCTCGCGCGGCAAACCAACCAGCGTGATCGTCGGCGCCATCGCCAACCGATGGCTCCGAGGCCTGTTCCATCAGATTAAACACCTCAGCGCCGACCTGGTGCCGGCGGGGAGGATCACACAGGAGAAGACGTACACAGACAACGGCATGGCCGCGGCGGTCGCGTAGAGCGTCCGGGCCAAGCCGCCGGCAGGAAGAAAAGTCAGAACGCAACGCGGACCCGCGTGCGGCCCCGGCAAGCTCGTGTGCCACCTGGGGCGTTCGATCTGAACGTCTCGTTCTCCGAAAGGGCAGCCGGCGCCACACGCCTCGAACACATCCCCAATGGGCAGGGCGAAACGCCCGAGCTCGGATAGACGAATGGGACCGCTTTGCGCTTGACTTTCCTCAGGTCTTCATAGAGGTGGCGCCGATCCGGTAGGCGTAATCCACCGTGCCCAGGCCTGTCGTCGGATCGGTCGCGTTGCCGGGGTTGCCGATCGCCACCGTGGGGATGGTGACCTGGGCAGAGGCTGCCGAGACAGCAACACCCGTGACGGCCGCGAGCGCGGCAGCGCAGACGAACAACTTCGTAGACATGTCTTGCTCTCTCTTTCCTGGCCATGGCCGCCGTGCCGGCTGCGCCGCAGCCGAATGAAATGCGCACGAAAGCCTGATTCAAGATATCCATATTCCCTGGTTTGTCAATGAGAATTGAACGCCAGCCGGGTTCCGCAGCGCAGCGCCACACGAACCCTGTGACCAAGAGCCCGCGAGAGCCCGTTATCGGGCACGGTCAGGATCATGCTCCACCCCTGCCGCCCGATGAGATTGTGACCCATACTCGATGGCAACCCATGAAGCCACGGGAACCCGCTGAGGCCCGAGAACGTATAGAGCATCGCTGCCTTTCCGCCGGGCTGATTCCCGTCGGATGACGGAACCTTCATCCCCGCCGGGGGTCCAACCGCGGAGGTTCCGACCCGCCGATGCCCGGGGCCCACCCCGGCGTACGGTTGTGAGGTGCTGCCGCACCCGCCCTCAACCAAGGGCTGAAAGGGGCTGCCAGTGAAAATGGTTCCCGCACGCACACATCTCGCCCTAGCCCTGTGCATCTCTGCTGCCGCTGGCGCGGCGGGCCAGGTTCATGGCCCCCTTCCGCCGGCGCAGGGCATGCCTTCGGTGACATCACCCCAGCCACCCCGCTTCATGCACAACCCGCGGTACGGGTTTTCTGGCATCGGCGTGACCCGTTCAAATGTTGACCTCATCTCCTCACCCATCACCGGCCGGCTTCCCGCGCCGCCGCAAGTGATCATTCAACCCTCGCCGCGCCCGCCCGTTCTCTGCCCGCCGGTCTATCACCCCCCGGTGTGTCAGCCCGTGCCGATCTGCCCGCAGCCCCCCATCGTGGTTGTGCCGCGCCGGCCGGTGGTCGTGGTTGGTGGTTCAGGCCTGACCGTGCGGGGCAACTACCGCAACGACCGCTGGAACGTGGGCTTCAACCTTGGCGGGCAGCAGCAAGTCATCGTGCGAGACTCATCCTGGGTCGTCGGTGCGCCTGTGACCACGGCCTATGTCACCAACTCTCTGAGATCACCCCTTCGCCCCGCCGTGGGTGGCGCGGGTTCATCATCCGGCATCGACTCCGAGTGGCTTGAACGTGTGAGCACACCCGCCGCAACACCGCAGACGGCGCAGCCGGTGGAACTCTCGCAACTCTCGCACCTTGAGCAGGGCCGCACCTGGATGGCGCTCAAGCAGCCCGCCCGCGCGGCCGACGCCCTCCGCCGGCACCTCAACCAGAACGGCAACGACGGCGAAGCCATGCAACTTCTCGCGGTGGTGCAGGCCGAGCAACGCCGGTTTGACGATGCCGCCGCGATGATGCGGGCCGCGTACAAACTCGACCCAGGCCTTGGCGCCTACCGGCTCGATCTGGTCAGCGTGAACTACTCAGACCGCGAACTGCGCGACCTTGTGAGCCGGAGTGTGATCCACGCGAACCGCGCCAACACCGGCTCGGCGTGGCTGCTGGTGGCCACACTCATGCAGGCGCAGGGACGCGACGATCATGCCCTGCGCATGCTCGACCGCGCCAAGTCGCTCGGGCTCGACGGTTCCGTCTACGACCAGATCGCGCCTTCGCTGCGCGACCGCTGATCGCATCACACCCTCAAACCCACATCGCCCGCCCAGCGCGTTGCGTGCCGGCTGTAAAAGCCGCTTAACTCGTCCGCGGGCATCGCCAGCCCGCGCAGCAAAGGCGCTGTGAGCGTGCCGTCGCTGGTGTTCAATATCCCGGGATTGACCATCGCCAGATCGGGGTCGGCGATCGGAGACTCACCCGCGTAGTCCGTCTCGAACATCATGCGAAGCGCCTGGTAGCGGCTGGCGTAGAGATCGAACGCCGCCCGGGGGCTGTCGGCCAGGTCGGCCATCGGATGGGCCGTCGCGCCCTCTTTGGGGCGCAGGTGTTCATCGGTCGTGACGATGTCCGAGCCGAAGAGAATCCGCCCGCGCCACCGCTCGAAGAACCGCAGCACACGCTCTCGAGGATGCTTGCTCAACTCACGCACCACCCATTTGGTCGCGGAAGAATCGAGCGAGAGGTTCGGGTGCCGGCCGAGCAGGCCGTCGAGAAAGTCCAGGTTCTCTGGCCACCCGCCCATGTGCGCCGCGACCCACGGCACGCCGCGGAACCGTTCGAGCATGACCTCGAACCCGCGGTAGTGGTCTACCTTGCGCCCGAAGACCGAGGCATCGGCGTAGCGTGTGGCAAACCAGGTGTCCGGGTCTGCCACGTGCACCATCACGCCCATGCCCAGCGACGCCGCGAGTTCGACCTGTCGCAGGCGCCACGGGCTGTCGAGCTGTACAAGATCCGTGCCCTCGGTGCCGGGGAACATTTCCCACAACCTCGGCGCGTTCCAGATCTTCATCATCCGGCTGCCGAACTCGCGATGAAAGACCCTGATATCGTCCAGGAAGCCCTGCCGGAAGGCGTGCGCTTTGTCCTCGGCCCTGAAGTTCACAAACGCGATGAACTCCACCATGTCTCCCACCGCATCCCGAACCGCCGCGGCCTCGGGCAGCCTCACCATGGTCAAGGCTTTGTGAACACCATAGAGCCCGGCCACCTCACGCCAGATCACGCTCGCTTCTTTTCCGTTCACGTGCGTGTGAAAATCAACAATGGGCGTTGGTGCGGGGCCCAGCGCCGCGGCCTCGCGCCGATAATCTAGCCGGAATCGGTTGGCCGCGCTGGCGGGGAAGGGGGACGCACCCCGGGTGATGAAGTCAAACGGATTCGTCGGCATGAACCACACTGTACAACCCCTCACGCCGCCCGATCCCACCGTGGCCCATGGTTTGCCCCATCCGCCCCGGGCTCGAATCGCCCTGGCGCACGACTGGCTCTGCGGCCTGCGCGGCGGAGAGCACGTGCTCGACGCGATCGCACGCACGCTCTCGCCGGATCACGACCTTGCCGCACTGCTGGTCATGTTCGATGACGGCCGCCCGCTCACGCCGGCGATCGATGCCTTGCCCAAAATCGTCTCGCGGCTGGGCCGACTTCCGGGTGCCTCCACCGCCCTCCGCAGACACCTGCTCCCCCTGTATCCCGCCGCGGTCGCGTCGCTGAGTTCCCGCCTCGAAGACATGCACCGTCGCACCCCGCTGCACCTGGTGATCTCCACCAGTTCGGCGGCGATCAAAGGCCTCAAGGCCCCGCGCGGCGTGCCGCACCTGTGCTACATCCATGCCCCCGCTCGCTACATCTGGTCTCGGCGAGAGGAATACGCCCGCGCCGGGATCATCACGCGGGCAGGGCTGGCTCTGACGGCGCCCTGGTTCACATCGTGGGACCGCGCCTCGGCTTCTCGCGTTGACCTCTTCCTGGCAAACTCCACGCACACGGCACGACAGGTTCAACGGTGCTATGGGCGAGAGGCAACGGTGCTCTTCCCGCCCGTGCGCACCGGGTTTTTCACGCCCGACCCCGCCACGCCCAGAGAAAACTTCTGGCTTGTGGTGAGCGCGCTCGAGCCCTACAAGCGCGTAGACCTGGCCATCGAAGCCTCTCGCCTCGCTGGCGTGCCGCTGGTCATCGCGGGGACGGGCTCGCAGGAAGCACTGCTGCGCGCCAACTCGCACCACGACGTGACCTTCCTCGGCCGGGTGAGCGACACAACCCTGCGGTCGCTGTACCGGAGTGCCAGGGCGCTTCTCTTCCCGCAGGTTGAAGATTTCGGCATTGTCGCTGTTGAGGCCCAGGCCTGCGGGTGCCCTGTCGCGGCCTTCGGCGAAGGTGGCTCGCTCGATTCGGTTCTTGACGGGGTGACAGGCCGCCTGTTCAACGAAATCACGCCTGGCTCGCTGGCCAGCGCAGCGGACCGATGCCCGCTGCCTGATGCGCCGGCCATCCGTGAGAACGCCGCTCGCTTTGCCGAGTCGGCCTTTGCACGCGGGCTGCGCGATGCGGTGGCGCGGCTCATCCGCGCCGGGTGAGGGTCTCGCCGGGTTGTGCTTCCTACCTCTGAAGCACGCGGGCGCCAACAACCTTGCCGATGAAGAGTTCGTGGTCGGCCTCGAGGTCGAGGTGTCTGAAGACTTCGCAATCGATCACGAGTTCTGAACGAGCGAGCACCGGCGAGCGTGTCACAAGCCGTTCCACGACCATGCTGTCGAAGGGGTCCCCCTCGCCGCGCCTGGATGAGGGAGAAAACTTCTTCATCGCCAGCAGGTCGTCGCGACGGACAGCGCAGATGGCGAACTGTCTGCTGTCCCGGATGAGGGGCGAGACCATTTGACCGGTGGGAATCGACACGGCGACCATCGGCGGGGCGAGGGAAATGGGCTGCACCGAAAGGGCCATGAGCCCGCCTCGTCTGTGTTCATGCTGCGTGCAGACGACATAGTGCCCGGCTTGGAGCAGGGTGAGCGCACGGAGTACCTGATCCTCGCCTGTTTGGGCCATGATCGCGGCGAGTCATCGCCGGGTGTGGCGTGATGTTGCAGGTTCTCGGCCCAGAATGCCCAGTTTCACGCCGGCTTGACAGAGGCATGAGCGACGCTGTGACGCATGATCGGATTCAGTTCGCACAACGAACATCCATCACGCTGAAAACACAACCCAAACAAGGCAAAAAACAGAGAAATTCCGACTGCGAAGTGTCGGAAAGTGTTGCAAAGTGTCGAAGAGTGTGTTAGAGTACAGGGGTCTGAGGTGCAGGGTCACTCGGGCCGGGCTTTGGTGGAACAAAGGAGTTGTCGCGGGGGCCATGGACGGCCCATCTTTTCGGGATATGGTCGGCAGGCAAGGCAGTGACGCATGATCTTCACTGGGGAAGTCGAACTCAACATCGACCCCAAACAACGCCTGGCCGTTCCAGCCAAGATCCGCGCCAGACTCGACCCGGCCAAGGATGGAACAGCGTGGTATTGCGTGCCATGGGGCAGCAAGAGGTTGATGCTCTACACAGAGCGTCGATTCGAAGAACTGGCGGAAGCGAGAGAAAAAGCAACGCTCACTCCGGATGAAGACGAGGCGATGGTGGCTTCGAGTTTCTACGGGATGTGCGAACGGCTGGAGATGGATTCGGCGGGCAGGATTGTCATCCCCAGGTCTCACCAGGAGTTGGCGGGTCTCTCCACGAACGTTGTGCTGGTCGGCGCGGGCAAGTATCTGGTGATCTGGGACAGGGAAACCTGGAACAGCGGCAAGGCGGAGCGCAACCGCAATCTTCCGGCCGCGATGAAGCAACTTCAAGACCAAGGCAAGGCGGCCAACGGTTGAAGTGTAGTTCCTCGGGTGCGGGCAGGGACGCCCACACCGGGATTGACGGTACGACAGAGTGTGTACCGCTGGCAGATCGGTTCGGTCGTTCGTGAACCGAACCGAAACTCCAGGATCCACGCACAGGACGCGTGGTTCGGGTTGGCGGATGGCGACCTGCCCCGATGTTGCATGGATGCGACACTCAGGCGGGTTCGAGCCTCGGACGCGCGGCAGCCCCGCGCCTCACGACGCGATGCCGCCAACACGAAGACCTGGGGCAGGCAACCGTGCTCGCCGGAATCAAACCCGGCGGGCGCTTTTCATCACAGGCCACCACCCGGCGGCGGGGGCCATCCACCACCACCTTCCTACACCCCTGCTGCCACGCTCCGCCCGGCCACACTCCGGGCGGTGTCTTTTTTGAATGACGTGTGACGGCACGCAGCGCGGGCCCTTGGCGTGCGGGCCCACGCCCCTCGCGGGCACAGGCGGCAGCACGCTGTGTGATTCAACCCGCCTGAGCGTGCTGTTCAAGGGCCGACTCGTACACCCCGACCACCCGATCGGCCACGCTCTCCCACGAGAGGTTGCCGATCTGAGCCGCGCCGTGGTCGCGCATGGTCTGGGCCAGCGGCGGGTATCGCAGCACGGCGATGATCTTGTTGGCCATGTCGTCGGTGTCCCAGAAGTCAACCTTGAGAACGTGCTGAAGCACCTCGCTCGCGCCGCTCGTTCGGCTGATGATGGCGGGGACGTTGTGCGACACGGCCTCGAGGGCCGAGATGCCGAAGGGCTCGCTGACGCTTGGCATCACGTAGCAGTCGGCCATGCGGTACATGCGGTCCACGGCCTCGCCCGAGAGAAAGCCCGTGAAGTGAACCCTGTCGCCGATGCCCAGGCGCGAGGCCATCTCCATCATCCGCAGGGCCATGTCGCCGCTGCCGGCCAGAACAAACTTGACATCCGGCACGACATCGAGCACACGCCGCGCCGCCGTGATGAAGTACTCGGGGCCCTTCTGCATGGTGATGCGCCCCAGGAAGAGCACGATGCGGTCCTGGCGGGCGGCGTCGCCGGGTGTGCCGCCGGTGCTGGAGGGCGGCGAAGGGGCTTCGACGCCGTTGTAGACCACTTCGATCTTGTTGGGCGGCACGCCGTACCGTCGCACGCAGATGGACTTGGTGAGTTGGCTCACCGCCAGCACTCGGTCGGCCGCCTGCATGCCCGCACGTTCGACCTCGACGATGCGACCGTTGGCCTGCTGCCCGGCGCGGTCGAACTCGGTCGAGTGCACCTGCACGATGAGGGGCTTGCGCGCGATCTGCGCGAGCATCATCCCGGCGGGGAATGTCAGCCAGTCGTGCGCGTGGATCACGTCGTAGCGCAGCCGGCGCGTCATCGAGACGACCAGTCGCGCGTACCGCTCCGCGTCGGCGACAAGATCAAACCCGTACTGCATCGAACCGTGGCCGGGGTCTCCCGGGGCCCGCTGCCCGGGTGAGTGCGGCGGTAGACCCGTGCTCACCCCACCGCCACCGTGGCGCGCGGCCGCGGCAGGCGCGCCGAGCGCCGGGGCGTGGTCTGCGGGCATGGCGTCGGGGTATGGGCTGGAGAACGACGCGGGAACGCTGTGGAAAGTAGCACGGCTGAACGAGGCCGCCACCTCGTTGTGAACTTCGCGGTGCGAGGGCTCCTCCGCGCGATTCTCGGGCACAAACGTCTCCCCTTCTTGTGTCGCGCTGCGCAGCGAACCAGGTGACAGCACATGCAGGTGCGGCGGGCCACCGCCCCGAAGCGGGCGCGGCAGGATAAAGATGACCTCGTGCCCTTGTTCGTCGAGCGCCTTGGTCAGCCCGTAACAGGCCACGCCAAGACCGCCCGTGATGTACGGAGGGAACTCCCAGCCCAGCATCAAAATCCGCATCTTACCCCCATTCATGCACGGGCTGATTTCGCCGCCCATAGTCTGCTGCGCCGCGTCAGTCTTCTGCCTCGGTCATCTCTCCCAGCGCCCGGAAACACGCCTCGTATGCCAGCAGCCACGTGGCGGCCTTCTCGGCGGCTCCGGTGTCGTCGGGCCTGAGCCCAAGGCACGAACGGAACGTGAAGAGTTTGTCCTCTGAACGAAAGTGCTCGCAGGGGGGGCGGGGCGGATTGGTTTCACCCAACTCGATCAACTCTTCGGCGATGAGGTCTTCGAGATCATCCCCGGTGTGCAGCAGGTCGGCCTCGATCGAGTGGCTCAGCCAGCGATCAGCCATCACCAGCGACACCCACAGCACGCCATCCTCGGGTTCAACGCGGTAGTGTGCCGGAGCCGCGGAGCCCTTCGCTGCGGCTTCGACGCGCTGCCCTGATACCGTGACTTCGCCAAAGACCCCGGCCTGACGCACCTTGGCCGCCACCGTGTGGAGCAGTGCATCGAGACCCGTAGATGGCTTGGTAGAATGTGACGCATCAACCATCGGATACCTCTCTCCGTATACAAACGTATTCCGAACCGATAGCGCGGCCGGGGCTCTTGCTCCGAGAATCTTCAAGGGTAGGGCAATCCGATGCGCACCCCGGGATGAAGATTGACCGGATGGTGCGTATATTTGTCCCCGCCCCGCAGGTTTGGGGGCGTGACAGAGCCCAGGTGGCGAAATTGGCAGACGCACTACCTTGAGGTGGTAGCGCCCGCAAGGGCATGGAGGTTCAAGTCCTCTCCTGGGCATTCTCTCGCAATATCCTGCGAACAAAGCAGTTACGGCAGCAGTCCGACGCAGCCCCTCCCAACGCCGGAGGGGCTGCTTTGTTTGAGACCCGGTTCCGTGCGATGCGCTGACTCACGGCCGGCGCCCGGCAGCGCTGACAGGGACGCGCCGGTATGGGCTCAGGCGATTCAGCGTGAACCGGCCGGCTTACCCTGAGACTGTGAAAGTTTGGCCAGAGGCCTCCCCGCCCTCGCCGGGCACCAACCGCCGAGGCCCTGAACGCACGACCGGCCGCCACGTATTGACGGCAACACAACTTTCAACCCCCCGAGGAGCCAGTATGCAGAAGTTGACCGCGCTGACCATTCCCGCCCTGCTCGCCTGCTCCATTTTCACGAGCGTGGGCGCAGGGCAGACGACCGCGCCAACAACCATGGACGGCGCGCCGCTCATTCCAAGGGCCACGTTCTTCGGCAACCCCGACCGCGCGGGGCCTCAGATCAGCCCTGACGGCAAGCACATCGCCTTCCTCGCTGATTCTGGCGGCAAACTCAATGTCTTCGTCGCACCCGCCGACAAGCCCGACGAGGCCCGCGCCGTGACCAACGACACGGCGCGCGGCATCCGCCAGTATTTCTGGGCCTACACCAGCGAGCACCTGATCTACCTGCAGGACCAGGGCGGCAACGAGAACTGGCGTGTCTACAGCGTCAACCTCGGCACGGGCGCCGTGAAAGACCTGACCCCGTTCGACGGCGTGCGCGCCAACATCGAAGGGGTGAGCGAGAAGATCCCCACGGAGATCATCGTGGGCCTCAACAGGCGTGTGCCGCAACTGCACGACCTCTACCGCGTGAATATCTCCACGGGCGAACTCACCCCCGTGCTCGAAAACCCGGGCTTTGTCGGGTTCGTCACCGACGACGCGTACAACGTTCGCTTCGCGATGCGTTTCGCCGAGGACGGCGGCATGGAAGTGGTCCGCAACACGGGCGACAACGCCTCGCCCGACTGGAAGCCCTTCGAACGCATCCCCATGGAAGACACGAACACCACAAGCCCCGTGGGGTTCGATAAGACCGGCAACGTGCTCTACATGCTCGACAGCCGCGAGCGCAACACCGCCGCGCTCTTCGCGGTGAACCTGGAAACCGGCGACCGCACGCTGATTGCGCAGGACGACCGTGCCGACGTGAGCGGGACGATGCAGCACCCGACCACGAAGAAGATCGAGGCCGTCGCCTCGACCTACCTCAAGCGTGAGTGGCAGTTCCTTGACCCTGCGATCCGCGCCGACTTTGAGCGGCTTCGCGCCGTCGAGACCGGCGAGGTGAGCGTGATCAGCCGCACCCTCGACGACGCGACATGGATCGTGCAGTACATGCACGACGCGGGCCCGGCGCGCTGGTACCGCTTCGACCGCTCCAGCGGCAAGACCACGTACCTCTTCTCCAACCGCAAGAGCCTCGAAGGGCTGCCCCTCGCCCCGATGCACGCGGTGGAGATCAAGAGCCGCGACGGCCTGAACCTGGTCTCGTACCTCACCCTGCCCGTGTGGGCAACCTCTGACAACGGCGTGAAGCCGGTCGGCGGCCCGCTGCCCATGGTGCTGCTTGTTCACGGCGGGCCGTGGGCCCGCGACAACTGGGGCTTCAACGGTGTGCACCAGTGGCTGTCCAACCGCGGCTACGCGGTGCTCAGCGTCAACTTCCGCGGCTCGACGGGCCTGGGCAAAGAGTTCCTCAACGCCGGCAACCGCGAGTGGGCCGCGAAGATGCACGACGACCTGCTCGACGCGGTGAACTGGGCCGTTGAATCCGGCATCGCCAGGCGTGACAAGGTCGCCATCATGGGCGGCTCGTACGGCGGCTACGCGACGCTCGTGGGCGTGACATTCACCCCCGATGTCTTCGCTTGCGGCGTGTCGATCGTCGGCCCGAGCAACATCGTCACCCTGCTCAACACCATCCCCCCCTACTGGGCCCCCATGGTGCAGATGTTCAAAGACCGCGTGGGCGACCACACCACAGAAGATGGGCGCGCCTTCCTCGAAAGCCGCAGCCCGTTGAACTTCGTTGACCGCATCCGCCGCCCCCTGCTCATCGGCCAGGGCGCCAACGACCCGCGCGTCAAGCAGAGCGAGAGCGATCAGATCGTTCAGGCGATGCAGAAGCACAACATCCCTGTGACCTACGTGCTCTTCCCCGATGAGGGCCACGGCTTCGCACGCCCCGAGAACAACATGGCCTTCTTCGCTGTGACCGAGGCGTTCCTGGCGGGCCCGCTGGGAGGCCGCTTCCAGCCCATCGGCGGCGATGTCGAAGCCAGCACTGCTCAGGTGCCCGCCGGCGCCGAGTTTGTGCCCGGCCTCAGCGGCGGCGCGGCCAAGCCCGCGGGCAACTGAGCCCCCGTCACGCATCTTCATGCTCAAACACCGCCGCGCCCCCACCACCCGGGGGCGCGGCGTTTTTGATGGTGCGGCTTGGCCCCAGGTCATCGCGCATGGCCCTGACCCGACGCGCGCAACACCTGTCTCGCTCAGACGTCCGAGAACGCCCTGCGAGACACGCAAAGGCCGCGCTGACTTATTGCCCCACCCATCCAAGGCACACCCGTCGGAAGATCGGTGCACCGGCTGGTCGATAATGACCGTCAGATGCCCCCACGTCTGTGCGTCATCTTTGTCGCTCTGCTCGCAACGCTGTCGCACGGCGCGGATGAACCGACCGATGTTCCCCCTTCGAGCAGGCGGCCCGAACTGGCGGGGCGTGTGGTCAAGGTCTTTGACTTTGAGGAACGCTCTTCGAACCCGGGGCTCTTCCCGCGCGATTGGTATCTGGGACAGTCTGACCCCGACAGCGGCTACACGCGCCATGGCTTCCCGCCATGGAACCGCGCGACCCTGAACTACACCGGCGAAGAGGGGCGTGCCTTCCGCGGCGAGGGCTCGGTCATGCTGCACGCCTCGGGCGGCAGCGCCTCGCTCACGCTCAGCCCGGGCGTGATCCCCATCTTCGAGAACTCGCCGTATGAAGTCTCTGCTCGCGTCGCCACGCGCGGCATGAAGCACGCACGCGCGTACCTGGCCACGCGGCTGCTCGACGAACGGGGCGAACCGATCCCCGCGACGACGCGCCGCAGCGCCCCGATTCAAAGCGAAGAAGCGTGGGCGCTGTCAAGAGTGCCTGTGGCTTCCGGTGTCTCGGGCGCCGCCTTCCTGCAGATCGAACTCCTCCTGTTGCAGCCGGAACAGGCCGCGGGCCTCGCCCCGGGGCCCTTTCATGTCTGGCAGCAGGACATCGGGGTATCGGCGTGGTTTGATGATGTCACGGTGATCCAGCCGCCGATGATCACGCTGCGCACGAACCAGGCTACCAACGTGGTGAGCGCACCCGAAGAGATCGCCATCACCATGCTGGTGCGTGACCTCACCGGCGACGACCTGACCGCGCACCTGACTGTGACCGATGCCTGGGGCAGGCTTGTAGACTCGGCACGCCATGACCTTGGCCCGGGCGGCGCGACGACCGTGTGGAAGCCCCGGCTGCACCGATTCGGATGGTACAGGCTGCGCGTTGACGTGAACAGCGGCGATGGCACCGTGGGCGAGCGGGAAACATCGTTCGTGTGGCTGGCACCGTCGCTGCCGGCGATGCCCAGAAGGGCCGCGCCGATCCGCCCGATGGAAGAGATCGACAGCCATCATTGCTGGGCCTATGTGCGGGATGTGCCGGGCCATGGGGCGGGCCTGCTGCACCTGGCGAGCACGCTGGGGGTCGGCGGCGCGGTGCTTCCCCTCTGGAGCACGAGCACACCGGGCAACGAGATCTCGCTGCTGGCGCCGGAGATCATCGACGCGCTGTTGCACAACGACCTCGACGCGGCCTTTTCGATCCCGCGTGCGTTGCCGCACGAGAGCGAAACACCCACCCCGCTCGATGCCTGGGGAATGATGGCCGGAGATGCCTCGCTCTGGAGCGAGACCCTCACGCCGTACATGGATCGTTTCGGCCAGCGCGTCCGGCGCTGGCATATCGGCACGCCCGATCCAGAGTCGTGGACGCCGCTGCGAGAGAACTTCCCCGCCGAGGCACGCCGAATCGCCGCGGGGCTGGCAACACTCGTGCCGGGGCCCATCGTGGGTGTGCCCGCCGCCTGGGACATTCTGCCAGACGCACGCGCGGGCGAGGTCGCGGCAACCGCGTATATCTGCGCGGCCCCGCCCGGGACCTCTGCCGCGTCGGTCGCCGCCGCCGTGGACGGCTGGCGCGGCCTTGCGCCTGATCCATCGCGTGCTGTCACCTTTGTGCTCGGGGGTTCACACCCGGCCGAGCTTGTCAAGCACATGGTCGAGTTCTGGGGCGCTGCCTATCAGCCCGACGGCGCGCCGGCCTCGTTCCACCTGGGCCTCTCGGATCTCTGGCGGCCCAGCACACACACGCCCGCCGGCATCGAGCCCTCGCACACTTTCGGCGCCGCCCGCACCGCGCTGACCGCGCTGCGTGGCCGTCGTGTGGTTGGCGAGTATCCCATGTCGCCGGGCGTGCGCTGCATCATCCTGGCGCCCGCGGCCCCGCAGCAGGCCGCGCGCGGGGGGGCGCTGGTGATTTGGAACGAGAGCGCGCCCCCCGGCGAGGCGCACGTCACAACCTACCTGGGAGACGGGCCGATCCGCGTGATCGACATCGACGGCAATGAACGAACCGTTCTGAACTCGGCAGATTCAACCGGCCAGGCGACCCGCATCGAGGCGGGGCCCGAGCCCGTCTTTGTGGAAGGGATCGACCTTGAGTTCGTGAGGTTCCTCGTGGGTTTCCAGGTTGAGCCGATCCTGCTCGAGGCCAGCAACACCCAGCACAGTCTCGACCTGCTCATCCGCAATCCGTGGCGGGTGGGCGTATCGGGCACCATCTCGGTGCTCGAACCGGGCGGCTATCACTCCTCGCGCCGTGATCGTTCGTGGCGGGTTTCACCCCGCACCATCCCTTTCACCATCGGCCCGGGCGAAGAGAAGCGCGTGCCCTTCAGCGTGGCCTATGGCACAAGCCAGGAAGTGGGCTCTCGTGACTTTGTCTTTCAGGTGGAACTGGCGGGCGAACGTTCGTACGCGCCGGTTGAAGTGCGCCGGCGGTTCGAGATCGGCCGGCGAGACCTCACGCTGGACCTGACCGCCGGCATCGCCGAGAACGAGCAGGATGTTGTCGTGCAGGCGCTCATCGGCAACGCGGGCGAGAAGACGATGTCGCTCGATCTGACGCTCTTCCCGCCGGACCATGCCCGCATGAAGAGCGCGGTGGCCAATCTGCTGCCGGGCCATCAGGGCGTGCGCCGCTTTGTGCTGCGGGGCCAGCGCGAGCAGATGAAGGGCCAAACCCTCATGCTCACCGTGCGGGACAGCGCCAGCGGCGCACAGATCACCCGCTCGGTGCGCGTGCCGTAGCACCGACGGGCTTGCGCAGCACAAAGACGCAGTACCCCGCGCCGGCCGGTGTGGCGGGGCCACCTTCGCCATCGGTCACCGCCTCGATCCGCAGCGGGGTTTGACCCACCAGCCGTGTCCACTGCGCCAGGTCAAAGGCGTGCAACGAGTACGCCGAGTCTACATGCCTCGTTTCGCCCTTGCGCTTCACCACCATGTGGCTGATGACCTGCTCGGCGCGGCCGCGGCCTTTGCCGCCGGGGGCGGGCAGGTATTGAACCACCTGTGTGACCGATAGACCGCGACCGCGACCCTGCCAGACATCCTCGGTCGGCGCTTCGTGGCCGTAGTCGCTCAGGCTGAGCCCGACGATGTACACCCCGCCGGGGCGGAGCACGCGA
This sequence comes from Phycisphaeraceae bacterium, assembly GCA_019636615.1. Lineage (GTDB taxonomy): Bacteria > Planctomycetota > Phycisphaerae > Phycisphaerales > UBA1924 > UBA2402. The sequence goes on from JAHBXF010000002.1 coordinate 1,237,682, forward strand.
GACACAGCGCACAGATGGTCTTTCACCGCGGCGTCGGACGAAAGATGCCGCAGCGTGTTGATGAGGTTGAAGGCTACATCAACCACGGGACCGTGGGCCCAGCCACGATCAAACGTCCGCATGTCGGCCGTGAAAAAGGTCGCTCGGCGCGCCGCACCGGCGTCTCGCGCGGCGCTGCGGGCAAACTCGACCATCTCTGGCCGTAGGTCAAAGCCCCAGCACCGCTCCCCCTTGGCGGCCAACGCGATGCAGTACCGCCCCGTGCCGCACCCCGGTTCGAGCCAGCGCCTCGCCTCGCCCGCGCCGAGAAATCGACGCGCCATCCGCCTCAGCGCGGCCACGTCACCAGTGGTGCCGGGTTTGTGCAGAACGTCGTAGACCAGCGGGTCGGCGTAGAAGTCTGCCTCGACCGCTTCAACAGGTTCGGGTTTCTTGCGCGATACTCTTGCCACGCCACCACCGTACGCAGGCCGCGAAGAACCCGGAGAACCCCGCATGAACCCACGCGCCGATCTCATCGCCCAGGGCATTGAAAGTTGCAAGCCGCTGCTGGGCCGCTACCTCTCTGGAATGGACGAATCGCACGCCGCCGCATCGCCGCCGGGGCTGCCCAACCACCCGGTGTGGACGCTGGGACACCTGGCGCTCACCATGCACCGCGTGGCGGAACGGTTCGACGGCCAGCCTCTGCCCGCGGACACCTTCGGCAGCGGGCCCGGGCTGATCAACCCTGAATCGGTCTCCTTCGCCTCGACCCCCACCGACGACCCGTCGCGCTACGTGTCTCTGGCTCGATCGATCGACGCGTACAACGCCGCGTGCGATCGCCTCGCACGCGCGGTTCGCGCGGCCGATGACAGCACGCTCGACACGCCGACACCGTGGGGCAACACCACAACCACGCTGGCGCTGCTGGCGATGCGCATGATATTTCACAACGGCATCCACACCGGCCAGTTGGCAGACCTGCGCCGGGCGATGGGCATGAAGTCGATTTTTTCCTGAAACACCCCGCTCAGCCCACGCCGGGAAGGTGCTTGTCGACCCAGTCGTCCTGCCGCAGCACGTTCGCGCGGTTCCGGCGGTCGTTGGCCTCGGCGCGCCGCTGCGCCAACCTGAAGAGCGTGCCCAGCAGGCCTCGGTTGCGGAACTCCGCCGGGCCCGGGCGGTTGCGCAGCACCGCGGCCAGCCGGGGCATGTACTTGGTGAAGAGGTCGTCCTCGACGCTCACAAAGATCTGCGCCGAGCCCGGGTCGCCCTGGCGGCCGGAACGGCCGATGAACTGACGATCCACCCGCTTGGCGCTGTGCATCTCGGTGAGGAGCACGTGAAGCCCGCCCGCCTGCCGGCCGGCATCATCGAGTTTAATGTCTGTGCCGCGCCCGGCCATGTTCGTGGCGACGGTGATGGCGGCGCTGTGGTCTGAGTTGGTACGTGATCGCCCCTGGCCGGCGCGTGCGATGAAGTCGGCCTCTTCCTTGTCGAAGTTGGCGTTGAGCACCTGGTGGTTCAGGCCCCGCGATTGCAGCAGCGTGCTGAGCAGTTCTGAAGACGCGATCGACCGCGTGCCCACAAGGATGGGCCGGCCCTGCTGGTGCACATGCTCGATGGAGTCGACAATCGCCGCCCACTTATCGCGTGACGTGCGGAATGCCCGCATCGGCCACTGCGCCCTGGCGACCGGGCGGTTGGTGGGGATGACCGTCACGGGGCGCGAATAGACCGACTCCATCTCGGCCACGGCGTCGGCCGCGGTGCCCGTCATGCCGCAGAGGAACGGGTAGGTGCGGTAGAACCGCTGGAAACTCATCCTGGCCAGGGTTTCCCGGTCGGCGGTGATCTCGAGCCCTTCTTTGGCCTCAACGGCCTGGTGCAGGCCGTGTTCCCATGAACGATCGGGCAGGAATCGGCCCGTGTATTCGTCCACGATGATGACCTTGCCCTCGACGATCTGGTATTGGTGCTGATTGATGTAGCAGTGGCGGGCCACGAGCGCCTGCCGCACCAGTTCTTCGCCGCGCCGTGTCGCGCGCCAGATCGGCTCTCCGCCGTGCGAAAGCAGTCTGGCGAACATCGCCCGCAGGCGGTCGATGCCACGCCGCTTGAGTTCGGCGCGCCGGTGCACGTGGTCGATGCTGAAGTCGGGGCCTTCATCGAGTTTGCCGGCCAGGTCCGCCGCTTCGCGGTAGGCCTTGGCCATTTCATCCTCGCGGCGCGAACGCGCGATGATCAGCGGCACGACGCCCTCGTCGATGAGCACGGCGTCGGCCTCGTCAACCATCGCGGCGTGAAGGCCGGGGATCAACGGCCCCCCACCCGCGGCGCCCTGAAGCATCGCCTGCCTGGCCGACCACGGCGAGTGCGACTGCCCCATGCGGATGGCATCGCGCAGGTAATCCGCCGTGATCTGCTTGGGCGTGCCGTAAATCACGTTGCGGGCATAGATCGAGGCCCGCTCGCCTGGGTCGGTTTCCTGCGTGATGGCGCCGACGGTGAGCATGCACCGCTTGTAGAGTGCCGCGCGGCTCACCGCGTCGCGTGACGCCAGGTAATCGTTCACCGTGAAGACATGTAGATGGCGGCGCTGCCACGCGATGAGCGGCGCGGCGATCGAGCCCGTGAGGGTTTTTCCCTCGCCGGTGAGCATCTCGATGATGCGTCCGTGGTAGAGGGCGAGCGCGCCGATCAACTGCACGTAGTAGGGTTCTTCGCCCGTTTCTCGGCGTGCGGCTTCTCGCGTGAGGGCCAGCGCGAGGCAGACGGCGTCGCGGTCTTGCCGGCCCCGCATGAAGATCTCACGCTGGCGGGCCAGGGCGTCGTCGAGCGCGCCGTCTGACATGGTCCGGGCGTGCTCGCGGTGCGTCTCGACGCGCGTGGCCTGCGCCTTGAGTGAGGCCAGGTTGTTGCGGCGGTGAGAGAGGAGCATGCCCGCACGCGAGGCGACGAGGTCGAGCCCCTTGGGAACGACCGGCCGCTGTCGCCTGCTTCGCAGCGATTCGTAGATCACTTCGTACTGGGTCAGCGCCTGTGTCATCGTGGGTGTGCTTGTGCCCTTGTCGGCCGTGGAGGTGCGTGCCCCCGGTCGGGTCAGATCCTCGCCCGCCCCTGCAGGAGTTTCTGAAGGCGGTCGAGCCACTGGGCCGCCAGCGGCTTGCTGGGCAGCGTGAAGCGGAAGTAGAGCCGCTCGCCCGGTTTGGCGGGCACACCCCCGGCGGTGAAGAGAACGTCGGGGTCGCCCCCTTCTTCGGCGGGGAGGGCGGTGAAATACGCCTTGAAGATCGGGCTCTTGGCGAGCATGCCGCTCTGGTCGCGCTGCTCGACCTCGAGCGTGCCGCCGCCGGAATATCCCAGCGCGGGGTGCGGCAGCATGCGGTCGCCCACCTCGATGGTTCGCTCGAACCGCGCGGGGATGATGTCCGCCACGCGCGACGCGCGGCGCAACTCGACTTTGTATGAATCGGGCGAGAGGCCGTAGATCCAGGCCTCCTGCTGCGCGAGGGTGGCCGTGGCCCGCAGCGAGCGGGGCTCGACCACGGCGCACAGCGGCTCGCCTTGGCGCACGAACCGGCCGATCATCTGGTCCAGGTCGCCCCCCACGATCACACCTTCCTGGGGCGCCCGCACCACCAGCAGGGTTTCGCGCTCTTCGAGATAGGCCAACTGCTCCTGCAATGACGCGACGTACTGCGCTGCAACCTGCCCCGCCGCCACGTTGCGGGTGCGGGCCAGGCGCTCGCGCGACTGTGCTTCTTCCAGTTCGGCCCTGAGCAGCCTCACCTGCGCCGAGAGCCGGTCGCTCACGCACGTCACGATCGGGTCGCCGGCCTGAACCCGCTCGCCCGGGCGGCGGTGAACCTCGGCCACGAACCCGTCGGCATGGAAAAAGACCCCGCTGCGCGAAAGGCTCTCGATCACTCCCGATGCCCGCCGATGGTCGGGCATGGGCACCGCGCCCACCAGCAGCAGGCCCGAGGCGATGAGCAGCAGACTGGTGAGCACCGCGCGGGCGCGGAACTCGGAGAGCGACTGGTGCGTCGCCAGCCAGTGCACAAACTGCCCCACCGGCAGGAAAAACCACATCGCGGCCGTCCACACGGCCAGGATGACGCCGATGGCGAAGAGTTTGCCCACCAGGTACAGTGTGATGGAGAAGAAAATGAAGATGCGGTAGGCCAGCGCGAGCACCCCGTAGACGAGCAGCACCACAGCCTCGCTCAGGCTCGCCGTGGGGGGCAGGGCGCTCTTCACGCGGTACACGTGCCGCTGAAGCAGGAACTTCATCATCTGGTTCGACCGCTGCGACAGGTTGGGGACCTCCAGCAGGTCGCTGAGCATGTAGTACCCGTCGAAACGCATGAGCGGGTTGGCATTGAAGAGCACCGTCGAGACGCTGGCCGAGAGCATGGCGTTGTAGGAGAGTTGGTGCAGCAGGCTGCCGGTATCGGGCGTGTTGAGCCACACAAACGCGCACACCGACGCCAGGGCCAGTTCGAAGAGCATGCCACCCGCGCCCACCGCGATGCGCTGCCACTTGCTGGCGAAGGCCCACGCCGCGGATGCATCGACATACGGCGCCGGCACCAGCACCAGCATCATCGCGCCGAACTCGGGCACCTGCCCGCCCAGCCGTTTGCAGATCACCCCGTGCCCGATCTCGTGCCACAACTTCAGCAGCACGAAGACCACCAGCATCCACCCCCAGTTGGTCGGGGCGATGGCGGAATCAAACCCCGACACCAGCCGGTCCCAGTGCGGCAGAATGCTCGCCAGCGCGGCGGCCACCAGCACCACCCACATCGCAAGCCCCACACGACCGAGCAGCGGCCGGAAGATCGGCTCGAGCCATGTCAGGATGAAATCCGGGTTGAAGAGCCGCACCCGGAAGTACATGATGCCGATGGCCTGCTGCGCGGCTTTTTTGCCCGCTCGCTCGCGGCCGCGCCGCAGCAACTGCTCGGTCTCGGGCGTGGCGTCGGTCGAGAGCAGGTTGCCCGAATACAACTGCGAGAGCAACTGGATGACTTCGTTCTGCGTCAGCGCCTCGTCGCCGTGACGCTGCAGACCGACCTGCCAGATCTCTTCGACGCTGCGGCGGCCGTCGAGCAGACCGACAAACTCGTGCCCCACCGGGCTGAGCCGGAAGTACTGGTTCGAGGAGGGGTCGTGGACCACGTGCCACCGCCGTCCGCGGTAGTGCTGACGCGTGATCTGCACGTGCGGCCGCAGGCGCGGGCGCATGACCCGCACTCGGTGCCAGAAGGGTGAAAAGGTCGCTCTTTCAGACATCGCTCAAGCGTCTCCTGCCCGCCGCCGGGCCCCGCCCCTTCATCACCACCACAGCCAGACGCGCAGCGTGTCGAAGACTCGCCGGGTACCGATCCACGCCAGGCTGCGACGGGGGCCGTCGAAACGCGCCTGCCCTTCCATGCCCGGCCGGAACCACTCGGGGGCGCCCTCAAGCCTGCCGTGAACCTCGAAGAAGTTTGAGCCTTCCGCGGCCTGGCTCAGGGGCACGATGCGCTCCACCACGAAAGGGAACTTCATGGAAGGGTTGCTCTTGGGGCTGATCTCGCCCGTCTGGCCGATGTGCACGAGCGAAATATCGCGGTCTTCAACCTTGGCCACAACGCGCATGTCGCCCAGGTCCGCGACTTCAAAGAGCGTCTCGCCGAGTTTCACCGCCGAGCCGACTTTGTCTTTGATGTCGCCCGCGATGATCGTGCCCGCCAGGGGGGCCGTGATGTTCGCCCGGGCGATGTCGTGCTCGAGCAGCCAGAGTTTGGCCTGCGCCTGCTTTGCCTTGGCCGAGGCCTGCTGCGCTTCGCCGTACTGCTTCTTCTTCAGCAGTTCGTCGGCTTCTTTTTCGAACTGAATGATCTGGCTCTGCGCCTCGAGCGCGCCCAGCCTTCGCTCGGTGGTGTCGAACTCGAGGAGCAACTGCCCCGCCTCAACCCCGCGGCCCGGCTCGACCCCCTGGGGAATTCTCGCGATCACCCCGTCGAAGGGCGCCGACAGCACCCGCCGCTCGCGCGGCTGAAGTTCCATCGGGGCCCCCACCCGGTACGTCGTGGAGTAGAACGTGACAAAGAGCGTCAGCGCCATCACCGCGATGCCGACTACTTTCCACACGGTGTGCTTGGGGCCCACGGCCCACGCCGCCGCGCGGAGCAGTGAATCCCACGCACGCAGGGCCAGGATGCGGTCATCGCTGTGACGAACCGCCAGCACCGGCGCGACAAGATCGAGTGTCGCCTGAACCAGTTCAACCCCCGACGGGTCGAAGTTCACATCTCCGCCGGCTTCGATGAGCAGCACGCCGATGATGCGGTCGCCCTTGGGGTCGGCCACGCGCAGCGGGAAGGTGGCCACGCGCATCCTGGCGTCGCTGGCCGCCAGTTCGCGGTGAGAGTGCGTGATGGCGTGCGAGAGCACGCTGTCGGCCTTGGCGCCGGTGGCCGGGGGGGGCGGGTAGAGCACGGGCTGCTCTTGATCCAGGCACTCCTCCATCGCCGCTTCGAGTTTCTGCACCATCGCCATGCGGCGATCGAGGTTTTCGGTGTCGCTCAGCGAGATCATTTTCACGACGCGCCGGCCCGTGCCCGCCCGCCGCTTCGCTTCCACGTTGCTGCCGCTGCCGTGAACCCATCCAAGCCCGACGCGGTCGACCGACAACTGCCGGCAGAGGTCGTTGACAAACTGCAGACAACACCCCTTGAAGGTCGCCGTCTGGTTGATGGTGGCCAGCAGCCTGGCGGCGAGATCGAGCGAAGACGAAGCGGCCTTCACCCTTCGCAGAATCTGGTGCGTGGTATGACCGAAGACATACCCGGCCAGCACCTCAACCATCGCCAGGGTGGTTTGCAGCGCCTGCCGCGAGCGCCCGTCGATGAGCAGCGTGACAACCCCTTGCAGCGGCAGCGTCGGGGCTTCTGCCGGGTTGCCCGAGAGCACCGGCACCGCGATGATGTGCCCCTTGCCGCCCCCGCCCGCGTCGTACATCATGTCTTCACCGCCATCGAGCGAGAAGACCATGGTCTGACGCTGGTTCGCGGCCTGACGCGCCGCGTTCACCGCATCGGCCTGACGCTCGACCGCGCCGGCGGGAACCCGCCCCGGATCAACAATCTGGTCAACGGGCACCACGATCTTGCCCTGCGCATCGACGATGTCCGGCGAGAGCGGCCACACCAGCGATGCGCGGGGGTCTGGGCCGGTCTGCGTTTCTTCTCGCTGGCCGCCCAGGGTGAACAGCACCGCCTGGCGCGCGCCGCTCACCTGGCCGAGCACAGAAACCAACCGCAGCAGAAAGAGGCGGTCATCGCCGGCGGGCAAGGCCAGTTCAGAGACTACCCGCTGCCAGCCGGGCGTGCGGAGATTTGAAACATCGGTCATCGTCATCGCTGGTACCTCTGGCCACTCCGCCTTCTCACCACCACCCTCACCGCCAACCCCTACACCCCCCGCACATATCGCACCCCGTCCATCCCAACCCATGGAGACTGGGGATCAAACTCCGGTTGATTCTTTGCACTGGTTCGGGCCGTCCGGCGCTTATCTACCCGGCAACGTGGCCCCGAGCCATTCCATCAACCCCCGCTCGCCGCCGTTTCCACAGCGTCTTTGGGCGCGATCAACCTGAGGAACTCTTCGGACGGGGGCCTGAATCGAACATAGCACGGCTCCCCCGAGAGGAGCCGGTCGGGCCCCTTCGGGTTCGCGATCTCCACACGGATACGTCGTGTCCGGCTTGCCGGGTCCGCGGTCGGCGCGGCCTCCTTCACCTTCCCTTCGACCAGTCGCGGCGTGCCCGCCACGTCGAGCAGCACCCACGCGGGGTCGCCACGCTTGAGCGTCAGCGTGAGGGGGTCGCTGGTCGGGGCGGGGGCATCGAGCCAGAGCGTGTCAACGCTCACAATGCGGATGATCTTTTCGTTCTCCGCCACCACCTGCCCCATGTCCATCATCACCTGATCGACCACGCCATCAAAGGGCGCACGCAGCCGGAACTTATCCACGCGAGCCTCGATGCGCTCCTGCTGGATGACCTCCTGTGTCTGCTGCACACGGGCGTTTTCGTAGTCAATTCTGGCTACTTCCGAGGCGAGTTTGGCGCGTTCGACCTGCTGCGGCGATGAGCCGCCCTTGGCCGCCACTTCCTGCTGAATGCGGAACTCGGTCTCGGCGAGTTCCATCTGCTTGCGGGCGCGCTGCACGGGCAGGTCTGTCTCGGTGCGCACTTTCTGCAAGCGCAGCAACGCCAGGTCTTCCGCGTCATCACCCCGGATCAGCAGGTCGCCCTTGGAGACTTCCTGTCCGCCACGCACCAGCACCTCGCTGATCTGCGTGGGCAGCGAGAAGCCCATCACGGCGTCGATGCCGGGATTGGTTACCGCCTTGATATCTGAGAACTGCGAAATGATCGCCGGATCGAGTTGGCGCAAGACCCCGCCATCCTGCCGCCATGCACCCGCCTGAGCCCGAGACGCACCCTCCACCACCGCCCCGTGGCCGACCACACAGGCAATCGTGCAACACGCCACCGCTCCCAGCGGCATCCGACCGAGGATCCATTGTTTGGACATGGGCAAAGTATACGGACAGGAACCTACTCTGGTTCGAAGTTCCGGCGCGGCACCCATCCCAGATCGTGTGTATCCTTACCGGTCCCGAAACAGCAACTTTGCCCCTTGGAGCTCACCGTGTCGACCGCTTCCGCGCCATCCGTTCGTTCCTCGTCTGGACGCCCCCTGGCCATCAACGGGGGTACCCCGGTTTCTGCCTCCGCGGTGCCCTTCATGTCCACAGCGCTGACCGAGGCCGACATTGCTGCCGTGAACAGCGTGCTCAAGTCCGGCATGCTCCGGGCCGCCGGCCGCTGCGCCGAACTTGAAACCCGCTGGGCCCAGATGACGGGCGCCAAGCACGCAATGACCTGCGCCAACGGCACCTGCGCCCTTCAACTGGCGTATGAACCACTCTTCAAACCAGGCGATGAGGTTCTCGTCCCTGCCTGGTCGTACATCGCCACGGTGTCGATGGTGGTTGCGCGCGGCGGCACGCCCGTCTTCTGCGATGCCCTGCCCGACACCTATCAGGTTGATCCCGCCGACCTGGCCCGCAAGGTCACCCCCCGCACCACGGCCATCGCGGTCACGCACCTCTACGGCTGTCCGGTCGACATCGACGCGGTGCAGGCCGTGGCAGACAAGCACAACCTCATGGTGATCTACGACGCCGCGCAGTCGCACCTGGCCACGTACAAGGGCCAGGGGCTGGGCCACTTCGGCGACGTGGTCACCTACTCCCTGTACGCCACAAAGAACCTGGCGACGGGCGAGGGCGGCATCGTGACGTGCAACGACGACGGCCTGGCCCGCGAGATTCAGTTGCTGCGTTCACACGGCGAGACCGACAAGTATCTTCACGAGCGCGTGGGGTATAACTACCGCATGAACGACATGGCCGGCGCCATCGGCTGCTCTCGCCTTGACCGGCTTGAAGCGCAGACCCAGCGCCGGCGCGAGGTCGCGGCAGAGTTCGACCGCATCATCGCGGGCATCCCCGGCCTTTCAACACCGGTGACCACACCCAACGCGGTCCCTGTGTATCACCTCTACGTGGCCCAGATCGACCCTGCCCGCTTCTCGTGCAGCCGCGACGAGTTCTGCGCCGCGCTCAAGGCCGAGGGCGTTCCCACCGCGGTTCACTACCCTCGTTCGCTGCCGTTGCAGCCCGCGCTCTCGGCCTGGAACAACTCTGACACGCCCGTGGCGCTGGGGCTTGCCTCCCGCGTTTTCGCGCTGCCTATTCACCACGACATCACGGGCGAGCACATCCGCATCGTCGGCGAGGCGCTCACGCGCGTGGCCGACGCGTACCGGGTGTGAGCCTTCCCGGGGCCCACAGCGCAGGCCTCGCCGGCCCGGTTGGTGCGCTCAGAACGTCATCGCCGTGCTGCTCTCACGCACGACCAGCCGCGTCGCCAACTTGGTGCACGTCGCGGGCGAGGCGCGTCGCTCCATGCGTGCGACGAGCGCACGCACCGCCGCCGCGCCCATGTCTTCCAAGGGCAGCGCGACCGACGACAGCGCGGGCTTGACCAGCGACGAGAGCCGCGTGTCGTCGAAGCCCACCAGCCGAACCTGGTCTGGCACCCAGAGCCTCGCCGCCTCGGCGGCGCGCAGCACCCCGCACGCGATTTCATCATTGCCGGCCAGCACCGCCGATTGATCAAGGTGCCGCTGCTGGTGAGCCCTGATGGCCCACTCTTTGCCCCACGAGATCGAATACTCGCCGAAAGCCACCTGATCGGGCCGGCAGATGTGCCCCCGCTCGGCCAGCACTGCCTGAAAGGCCGCGGCACGCTCCATCGCGTCGACATTCCCCTTGGGCCCGCCGACGAAATAGCAGCGGCTGGGATCGACCCAACGCAGCAGGTGCTCCACCGCTTCCCGCGTGCCGCGCTGGTTGTCAAAGACCACGCTGTCGATGCCGTGCGAAGAGAGATCGGTGTCGATCACCACCGCCGGCGATTGCGATTCCACGACATCCGTGACGAGCGGATCGTGCGGATCGTCGATGAAAACGATCACGCCGTCGATGAGCCCGGTGCCGAGGATGCGGTCTTTGCGCCTGTTGGCCTGCTGCCGCGTCATCGACGTCACGAGCAGGTGGTACCCCAGCCGGGTCGCCTCTTCGTCCGCCCCTTGCAGCAGGCGGGTCATGAACTCTCCGTGGAACCAGGGCAACGCGATCCCCAGCACACGGCTCTCGCCGGCCATGAGCGCCTGCGCGAGCGGGTTGGGGGCATACCCGAGTTCTGCGATGGCCGCGCGAACGCGTGAGAGCGTCGGCTCGGCCACCGACGAGGGCGTGTTGATGGCGCGGCTGACCGTGGCGATGGAAACCCCTGCCGCGGCGGCGACCTGACGGATGGATACCTGCGGGCGCTGCTGCCCCTCGCCCGTTCCGCCCGTGTTGCTCGATGGATCGCTCTTCACGCGTGCCTCTTCATGCCGCTAGACACTAGGGAGGCCCGGCCACGCACACCACACCCACCCGCCGCGCGCCGGGCTCAACTCGCCTCAAACCCCATCGCCCCCCTCGTGCCTGAGGTGCGCAACAAGGCACACGGCGTCTGAGGCCGCCTCGATGGCAAAGCCCTCGCTCAGCGACGCGGGAACAACGAAGGTCTGGCCCGCCACCAGGTCGAGCGTGTCGCCCTGCGCCCGGGCCACGCCGGTGCCCCCAAGCCACATGACCGCCGCGCACCGCTGGGCATCGAGCGGACGGCAGGCCGTGCCGGCACCGATGGCGTGCTCGACCAGCGTAAAGAACTGGTTGCGCACGAGCGTGGCGCTGGCCTCTGCCCCGCCCCGGCATGTCGCGTGCGGCGCCGGCGAAAAATCGATGCATTCGAGCGATTCGCGGATGTGCAGTTCCCGCCCGGCACGCCCCCAGTCGTAGACACGAAAGGTTGTATCGCTGGGCGTCTGCACCTCGGCGACGAGCACACCCGCCCCCAGCGCGTGGCATGTGCCGCTGGGGAGCACGTGGCATTCCCCGGCGATGGCCGGCACCGCGGCGATGTCGGAGACCGGCACCCCGAGCGCGATATCGCGTTCGAACCGCTCTCGCGTCACGCCGGGGCACATGCCCTTGTAAATCACCGCGCCGGGCTCAGCATCAAGGATGTACCAGCACTCGGTTTTGAGCCTCGCCCCCGGGTGCGCGGCGGCGTACGCCGGGCTGGGGTGCACCTGCACGGAGAGGTTTTCGGCCGCGTCGAGATATTTGACCAGGAGCGGAAACCCCCCGTCTTCCGAGGCGCGGGCACCCCCCAGCAGGCCTTGGCCCCACGCACGCATGGCATCGCCCAGGGTGCGGCCCGCGAGGCCCCCGCGCGAGATCACGCTGCGCATCGCCCCACCGCCCGCCCCGCCCGATGACGTGCTTGAGAGGTCGGCGACTTCCCAACTCTCGCCGATTTTCGCGCCCAGCGCGACATCCTTGCCCAGTTGAGAGAGGCGGTCACCGCCCCACACCTTCTCCAGAAGGAGCGGCTCGAATGTCAGCAGGTATGGGGTGGTCATAGCGGCGTGCCGATGCGGGCGCGACGCGTCACGCCCGAGCAGAAACTCTCTGTGGTATCAGTCCCGCTCCATCGACATGCCCGTGATCTGTGCGTCGAAGGCGATGCGATCACCCACGAGGCCCTGCACGTGCGTGATGAATCGGCGGCGGTTGCGCTTGATCTCGCTGCACAGAATGATCAGATCATCGCCGGGGACCACGCGGGAGCGGAACGCCGCCTCTTCGATGCGCAGAAACACCGCCAACGTGGGCTCACCCTTGCGCGCCACGAAGAGGTAGCACGCCAACTGCGCGGCCGTTTCGATCATGAGCACGCCGGGGAACATAGGGCTGCCGGGGAAGTGCCCCTCAACCCAGAACTCGTCGTCCCGGATGTGTTTCACACCCACGCCCTGCGTGAAATCCGCGTTCGTCCACACGACTTTGTCGAGCAGCGCCATCGCGCCCCGGTGCGGGTTCTTGCTCGCGATCGCCGATTTGTCGGCGACCACCCGAGAGAAATCCACACCGGACAGGTCGAAGAGTGTTTTGTCTGGCGCTGCCTCGGACACTCTTGCCTCGGTCTCAGCCGGACTTCTGCTCTGCATCGCGCAACTCCAGGATCTTCGCGCGAACTTCCTGCGCGGCGTTCTTGATATCCTGCATGATCGAACGCACGCGGGTGCCCGCGGCCTTGTTCCCGCCTTCAGCCTTCTGAACGTCGCCCTCGACGTCCGCGATCAACTGCTTGATCCGATCAAAAGCCTCCATGAGACGATCCTCCGCTCGGGTCTGTCGGGAACTCCCCTGGACGATCGCGTCCTGGGGCTTCTCGGGCCTTGGCGGCCCGGGAGCGATTCTAGCGGCTCTGGAGGGGGTGTCACCGTGCCCCCTGAGACAATCTCACCGATTCGTTCGGATTTTGCTTGCGGCCACCCCCGCCGGATCTTCCGTAAGCCACGACACGACAAGGCTGTTCACCAGGTTGGGTGCCGCCCTGCTGCCTGATTGCATGTACCGGGGCTTGGCAGGTGTGGCACCACCTGATCGGGGCGGCGGACCACGGCCCTCGTTCAATAATCTGCAATTCGAAACGGTTTCGACTTGAATTTGGGGGCGCGTTTCAGTACCTTGCATTCATGGATCGTTCTCGGTCCTACGAACGGCCCGATCCGCCTCGGGTCGTGTGTACCATGGATGGAGGAGCAAGACATGACGGCCCGTTCACTGAAACTGTTCTGCATGGCCGGTGCTGTGGCCGCGGGTGCTCTCTGCGCGTCTACGGCCTCGGCAGGCTTTGTTTTTCAGACATCGCGCCACTTCGTCATGACCCCTCGCAGCGGGGGCTTCTTCGACGTGGGTGACCTCTTCTTCACCGACGGTCTGGCAGGGTTCCTCTCCTACGTCCCCGACACCGCGGACGACCCGAACATCAACCCCGCGGATCTGCCGTACTACAAGTACAGTTTCTTCGGCGAGGTCGTGGCCACCGGCAACAACTCGGTGGTCTACGGCGGGTTCTATTCGATCGTCATCGACCTGCTCCCCTACGGCATCCCTGACTTTGATGTCTCGTACGGACAGTTCGCGATTGTCGCCGACTTCAATCAGCCCGGCCGCGCCGTCCTCTCCGGGGTTCTCAACCAACTCGAAGGCCCCAGCGACCCGTCCATCTTTGACCTGTCTTACGGCGGCAACCCCATCACGTATTCGGGCATCTACATCGAGACCGACCCCGGCGTCGGCGGCCAGATCGAGGGCATCTTCCGGCAGGACGCCATTCCCTCCCCCGGCTCTGCCCTCACCCTCGGCGGCCTGCTCTGCATGAGCCTCTTCCGTCGCCGCCGCTGATCGCACGGCACACCCTTGCATGCTCAGGAAGCCCGCCGAATCAGGCGGGTTTTTCTCGCGCCACCCGAGGGCCGCGCGAGCAGCCACGCGAAGAGCCCTGCCAGGAATCCGCGTGAATCGGCGTTCAGGCCCGCCGCGTTACGACCAGTTCGTACAACGTGGGGAGTTGCACGAAAGAGGCGGGATCGTTCGAGGCTTCCTGCCAGACGGTATTGAAGGCCGTCATGTCTTCCGCGGTGATGAACCCGGATTCAACCAGTCGCGGCAGGAAGGTCTGCCAGAAACTATTGGGCCAGTGCCACAGGGTTGTACCCGGGCGTGCAATCCGCTGAACGACTTCAAGGTGCGTTACCTCGAAACCGGCCTTGAGGAACATGCCGGGCAACCGGGACATGATGTCGGTATCCCCGCCGCGCGCCCGCCAACTCGCCGCCACGGCGCTGATGACCTTGCTGAACGCCTCTCGGCGGGGTGCCAGCGTGAGCGAACGCTCGTAGTTGAAATAGTCCTGCACGGCCACGCGGCCGCCCGGCCTGACCAGCCCAGCCAGCCCCCGCACCACATCTTCAGGACGCGAGAGAAAGCAGAAAACCCACCTGGCGTAGGCGATGTCAACCTGCCCTTGTTCTCCCGGGAGGACCTGCGCAAGATCTTGAACATCCCCGAGCACACGCTCCACGTGGTGATACTTGCGTGCCACGGCCTGGTCGTGCAACTGCTTGAGAAAAGCCGCGGACTCGTCGATGGCGATCACCCGCCCCGTGGGCCCGACGATCTGGGCCAGGTCCATGGCCGCGTGCCCCGGGCCGCACCCAAGGTCGAGCACGGTCATTCCCGGCTGAACCCCCGCACGCTCCCATAAGGCGTGGGTAGCGGCCGACCAGAGCCTGTGCTGCAGCCCGAGCCGGATTGATTCGTCCGAGCCTGTGCCGAGCACATACTCGGCGGCGTTGCGGCCGGAAAACTCAGATGGCGGGGCCTGGGTTGTCATGAGCGATGAGGGTAGGCGATTCCCGGACTTTTGCACTTCGTTCGATCTCCCTTGTTTTCCCCAATTCTGCCCGACGCCACGCGCAAGTCGCCGACAACGGCCCCGTGACCACTACTCTTCATGTCGGAGCCGCACGTTTCCTTGCCCGTCACACCCGCCCGACCATCTCCCGCCGCACCGTGGCGCACGCGCATCGCACGCTTCACGACCCCCCTGTACACGGGGCCGCTGCCGTTGATGGCGTCTCCTTCCTATCGGCATGAACTGACCGCCACACTCTTCTTTGCGGTGGCCCTGGCGACGATCGAGGGCGGCGTGATCTCGGTCTTTGCTCGTCACACGTTCGAGGGTGTTGTCAACCCCCGAACGCTCAACCTCACCGTCGCGGCCCTGGGCTCGATGTCCGAGGTCGCCAACATACTCAGTTTTCTCTGGGCATCGCTGCCCGCGCGGCGGTCCATCACCGAGTTCATCAACACCCTGCAGGTCTCGCTGCTGGCGTGCGTGGGCGCGATCGCGCTGCTGCCCAAATCGCCCACGGGCCTAGTGCTTCTTGTCGGGCTCATCCTCGCCGCCAGGCTCTGCTGGTCGGGCATTGTCACTACGCGCCCGATGGTCTGGCGGCAGAACTACCCGCCCGCCACACGCGCGAGCATCGTCGGCAGGCTCTCGGGCGTTCAGGTCATCGTGGTGGCTTCCGTCGGAGTCGCGCTGGGCTGGCTGCTCGACCGGCACCAGGGCGCCTTCCGCATGGCCCTGCCGGCGTCGGTGGCCGTGGGGCTCATCGCCATCTGGGCCTACGGCAGAATCCGCGTGCGCAACGGCTGGAAACTGCGGCGTGCCATCGAGAGCGGCCCTCCGGCGCTCAAGCCGTGGATGGGGCCCGTGGTCGTGTGGCGCGTTCTCACACGCGACCGACGCTACGCCCAGTTCATGCTCTGCATGTCGGTGCTGGGCTTTGGCAACCTGATGGTGATTCCCGTGCTGGTCATCACGCTCAAAGAGCAGTTCGGCATGGGCTACCTCAGCAGCATCCTCATCACCAGTTCCATCCAGGCTGTCGTGCAGGTTGTTGCCATCCCGTTCTGGGCGCGCCTGCTCGACCGCGCCCACGTGGTGCGGTTCCGCTCCATCCACAGTTGGTTCTTTGTCGCCGGCGCGGGGGTCTTCACCCTGGGCGCCGCGTTCCACTCTGTCCCCGTGCTCATGTTCGGCGCGGTCGTGCAGGGCGTTGCCTATGGCGGCGGGGTGCTCGCGTGGAACCTGGGCCACGTCGATTTCGCGCCGCCCACGCAAACCGGCCAATACATGGCCACGCATGTCACGCTCAACGGGGTGAGGGGCCTCATCGCGCCCATCACGGCCGTGGTGTGCTACGAACTGCTCAAGAGCGCCGGCTTCAATGCGCCCGTCTGGATGCTCGGCCTGGCCTTTCTCGTCAACGCCGCGGGCGCGGCCGGCTTCGTCTGGCTGCGCATCGCGATGGGCGCCGAGGCCACCCGCTCGACCACGCGCACATAAAAAGCCGGCGGTGCCGCGCGCATGCCCCAGGACCACCCCGACCCTGTGAACAGCGCACGGCACGCCGGCGGTTTGGACGCAACACTTCCCGAGGGTTCAGTTGACGCTGATCCTGCGCGGCGTGTTCTTCGGCGTCTTGGGCAGACGCACCACAAGTTCGCCTTCCTTGAGTTCCGCAACGATCTTGTCTTCATCGACTTCACCGGGCAGTGAAACAACCCTCTGCACCGATCCGAAGCGACGCTCGCGGCGAAGGAACCGCTCGCCCTTCTCTTCGTGCTCTTCGCTGCGCTGCGCCCTGATGCTCAGCAGCCCGTTGTGGGCGCTGATCTCGACCTGATCCTTCTGGTACCCAGGCAGGCTCGCCCGCACGATGTAGTGCTGCTCGTCCTCCGAAACATCCAGCGCGAGGTTGCCCTCCGTGTTCGCGCCCAGCGCCGAGACGGGTGCCGCGAAGAAAAACGGCTCGGCCATGAACTCGTCGATCACCTTGGCCATCGGGCTTGTCCGGCTCAGTCTGCTCAGTGTGGTCATGTCATGCCTCCTTGTGTTGGTCGTTTCGTGCCAGTTTCCGGGTCGAGCACACAGGCCCGGCACAGAGTCACATTTTGCAAACCCCGTGCCAGACGCAGGGCCGCGTGCAGATGGCAACCCCGATGCCCGACGGCGGCCCATACGGCGCACGATCGGGCCGGCGCCTGTCAAGTCGGCACCGCCGACCCTCACTTGTGCCACGTCGGCAAGGGCGAACACCCCCGCACCCCCTACCCTGCGTTCGGATGCACACGATCGACTTACGCAGCGACACCGTTACCCGGCCAACCCCGGCCATGATCGATGCGATGACACGCGCTCCGCTGGGCGACGACGTGCTGGGCGACGACCCCACCGTTCAGGCCCTTGAGGCCCGTTTCGCCGCGTTGATGGGCAAGCCCGCGGCGGTCTTTGTGCCCAGCGGCACCATGGCCAACCAGGCGGCCATCCGCGCGCACACCGAACCGGGCGACGAGATCATCTGCCACGAAGGCAGCCACATCATCCACTACGAGGGGGGCGGCCCCGCGGCCCTTTCCGGGTGCATGTGCCGCACCATCAGCACCCCCGACGGTACCTTTGACTTGCCGAGCGTCGAGTCGCTGATCCGTCCGCCCGATGTTCACTTCTGCCGAAGCCGGCTCCTGGTCTTCGAGAACACACACAACAGATACGGCGGCACGGTGTGGCCGCTCGCGCGTTTCGCCGAGGTTGCCGCGGGCGCCAAGGCGATGGGCCTTCGTCGGCACCTCGACGGCGCTCGCCTGTGGAACGCGTGTGTGGCCTCGGGGCATGCCCCGGCCGAGTACGCAGCGCATGTTGACAGTGTGTCGGCCTGCTTCTCGAAGGGGCTTGGTTGCCCCGTGGGCTCGGCCCTGGCCGGTGACGAAGAGACGATCAGGCGTGCACGGCGGGCGCGCAAACTCTTCGGCGGCGGCATGAGGCAATCGGGTATGCTCGCGGCGGCGGCGCTCTATGCGCTCGACCATCACATCGAACGGCTGGTGGTCGACCACGCCAACGCGGCCCGTTTCGCCAAAGGGCTGCGTGACATCCGCGGCATCGAGCCGGACCCTTCGCAGCCCGGCGGCCCCCACACAAACATCGTCTTCTTCACACTCTCGCCGGGCCTGCCCATCGACGCGCCGGCTTTCCAGGAACGCCTGCGCAAGCATGGCGTGCTGCTGTTCGCTGTAGGTCCGCGGCGTGTCCGCGCCGTGCTGCACATGGATGTGCAGGAGGCGATGGTCGGACGCGCGCTTGAGGCCGTCTCCGAGGTGATGCGGGGCGCGGGCTGCTGAGCCACACTGCGCCCCGGGTTCGTCGAGCCGCGTTACAGGGGCCCGGCACAGTCAGCGGCGGGTGCGCACCCTCACGCTCATGTCCTGCGCGCTGTTCCCATGCGTGGAACTCTCCACGGTCATGCGCTGGCGGAAGTCAAGGCTTTCGAGCATGCCCGACTCGGTGTTCCACACGGCCGAACCGCTGAGCCCGGAGTCTTTGATCGCCGGCGCGGGGCCCGATGCCGACGAGGGCTGAAGCGAGAACTGACCCTTGATGTCGATCATTGCCTTCGAGGCGCGGTGGCTCGTGAGCGTGTTCGTCGTGGTCAGCCGCAGTTTGCCCCACGGCGCATCGATGATGTCGTCGTTGGTCCAGGACTCCCCCACCGCGGCCTCGGGGGTTCCGGGCTTAAGCGAGACAATCGGGCCGAGCAGATTCTTGATCACATCCGCGCCGCCCGTGGCGCCCGAGCCCCCCGCCAGGCCGGACAAGCCCCCCAGAACCCCACCCATCGCGCCCCCGGCGTCAACGCTGGTGATGTTGCCGTGGCGGTCGGCCTTGATGGTGATCGCGGTGCCCACGATAGAAGAGAGCACCATGGCGATGGGGTCGTTGGGGTCTTTCTTCGTGCTGTCGAAGACGATCTCTTCGCCGTCGGGCTGTGATATTCGGATTTTGAGCGAGTCATAGACCATCTCCAGCGTGGAGCCGGTCTGGGCGTTGACTTCTTTCACACGCAGCGTAAGCCCGATCTCCTGTGAGATGTTCTGTGATTGCTCGCCTAGGCCGGGCACCGATTGGCGGCCCTTTGAGTCCAGCGTCATCGAGAACTTGTGCGACTGACCGACAACGAAGCGAGGCCGAAGATTGACCTTGCTCCGCGTCGAGGGCGTGACCGGTTCGCTCGCCTGGCGTGGCCGCCCCGGATCAACCGCCTGCGCACCGGCGTGCGTGGCCATGGGGAGAAGGCAGCAGGCAACGACACCCGCACAGATCAACCACTTCTGAAAGTTATTCATGATTTCCTCTCGGCTGGAGTACCCACGTGGTATACCGCCATCACCAGCGGCGGTTGCACCCACAAACCCCGACCGCAGAGTTTACCCCGCTCGACGGTACTGACGCAGGCTCGGCAGAATCGTCTCGTTCTGAGCCACGGTGCGAGCTAGCCTGGAGAGTGTCTGCCTGATCGCTGGGGTCAACTCCCCGAAGGCGAGACCAGCCTCGTAACGGAAGAACCCTTTGCGGCTCACCCAGACGACCCCGCACGAAATCGCGATCTCTCCTTCGCATGAATGGAGCACGATGTCAAAGATCTCTCCAGCCGGGGGGGGCTTCTGAAAGCACCCGACGCGCATGCCCGAAGCCGAGAGATCGAGGATGTCGCCGAGTGTGCACAAGATCCCCTGACAGTACACTCTTCCGTGCCGTCTGCGCTGCGCATCCCTGATGTCGCGGGGGGTGAGAGATTCGTTGGTTGGGAGCATCCGGCCTTTGTCGGTCCATCATTCTGTGACCCATAGCCGTTTCCCGCTCGTGGTCGCTCCGCATCCCGTCTATACCGTTGAAGAGACCTGGAATGACCGAAAACGCAGGCCACGATTCGCCACCCCCTAGGGCCACGGGCTCGCGAGGCTCCACGCCACCGCCTCTTCCCACCCGTCCTTACCGGCCCCTGATACCGCCAACCGGCCCAGAATCAGCGGCGCAGGCGTTCTATGAAACCATGCGCCTGCGTCGCAGCGTCCGCATGTTTGCCGACACGCCCGTTTCAGAAGATACCATCCGCTGGGTGATCGGCGCGGCGGGCACCGCCCCCTCTGGCGCTCACAAGCAGCCGTGGCGGTTCGTCGCGGTGCGTGACCCTGCCATCAAGCGGGAGATCCGTCTCGCGGCAGAGGCCGAGGAACGAGAGTTTTACGCCAGGCGTGCGACGCCCGAATGGCTCGCCGACCTCGCCCCGCTGGGGACCGATGATCAGAAGCCCTTTCTGGAAGCCGCGCCGTGGCTGATTGTCGTCTTCAAAGCCATGAAAACCGACCCCGACGCCGAGGGGAAGACCGGCCAGGTCTACTACGTCAACGAATCCGTCGGTATCGCCACCGGCTTCTTGCTCGCCGCGATCCATCACGCGGGGCTCGCGGCGTTGACGCACACACCCAGCCCGATGGGATTCCTGGGCCCGTTGCTGCGCCGGCCCGAGCACGAACGGCCCTTCCTGCTGATCCCGGTGGGCTATCCCGCGCACGACTGTGTGGTGCCAATGCTTGAACGCAAACCGCTCGAAGAGATCATGGTAATCGATCGTGGCGGACGTGCGTGATGACGATGGGTCATGCCCTGTTCATGCCCTGAACATGCCCTGATCATGCCCTGATCATGCTCAAACTTCGCCGCCGGCCTCTTCACCCATCACTTCTTCACCCTCGGGGCCGATGGATTTGAAGTTGAGCCTGGCGCGGATGGCACGCGGGGAGAACGCGGTTGACGCGGCATCGCCGCCGAGCGCATCGGTGAGTTCCCGCTGGTACAAAAAGCCCACGTCACTGTCGGTGAGGGTGCGCATGTCCTCCACCGAGAGGGGCCGCCAGCCGGTGATTTTCAGGACCGCCACGCTCTGGAATCGTGGCAGCGGCACGGTGAGCACGCGCAGCGGCAGGTTTTCATCCGCGGGAAGCGAGCGTTCGCCGATGGCATCGACCCGGTCGAAGACCGCGTCACGCAGCGTCTGGCTGTCGAGTTGTGCCGCGCCGTCGGTGACGCGCCTGGTCATGAGCACCCGGTTGCGCACGGCGGGGCGGTCGCCCTCGGTGCCCAGCGTGGCGGCGAGGGCCTCGAGGCCTTCACTCAGCGCGGTCAGTTGATACTCGACCGATTCGAGTTTGAGCACCTCGAACGCCGCAAACCGGCGTGCGTCACGCACCACGTCGGCGCGAACCTCATCGAGCGACTCGGGGGCAGAGGCAGCGCGTGCATCGAGGAAGGTGACGTAGACATAGTCGCCGCCGACGTTCTCCAGTGGGTTCTCGAAAGGCACACCGACCTGGATGCCCAGCGCCGATGCGCCGCTCAGGTCGTGCAGGTCGTTGGCGAGCGTCTCGATATCGAGCCCGCGGCCGGCTACACGGGCCTGGAACCCGGTGAAGTCAACGTCGGCCGAGAGGGCGCGGATGGGTGTGAACATCGCCGCGCGGATCTGCACGGCGGGCAGAGGGAATGTGATCTTCTGCGTGCGCTGCACCTCTTCGGTGACGAAGGCCGCCGCGGCGTCCATGGTCGGGCGGACCGCTTGCCAGTCGGCCGGCAGCCTTTTGACAGGCCCCTCGGAGGGAAGCCGGCGCGTGGCAGAACGGACGAACGCCTTGAAGGCACGGTCTGCCTCTGCCATCGCGGTGGCGGTTCTGGCCTCCCGCAGTTTGGCCTCGACCGCGGCTCGCGCATCGACAAACTCGCCGGGGAACTCGGCGCGGTTCTGCTGCCAATGCTTGCGCACATCAACAGGATCAAGAACGATCGCCTGCTGCACGGCCTGCCGGGAGATGCGCATCCACTCCATTTTGACGCGGGGCGGGAGGAGATACCCGAAACCGAACTCGCCCTCACCCGCCTGGATGTCCTTGTGCTTCTCGAAGAGTGAAAGCAGGGTTTCTTCGGAGGGCTCGTCCATGGCGGAGGCGATGCGGTCCGGGGTGATCACCACGGCGTCAACACTGACACGCGTGAGCACGTTGCCGGCTTCAGACGCGAGCATGACGTCTGACATGCGGCCGCCGCGCTGGTAGGCATCGATGAGCCGGCGGACGCCGCGCAGCCGGGCGAGCGCGCCGTCCGGGCCGGTTTCGCCCAGCGCCCGGTCGCCGGTGGCGCGGATCCGGAAGATGCGGTCAATGGTCATGTTGACACGCTCGTCCATGAAGCGCGGGTCGGAAAGCAGCCGCTGCCCGAACTCGCCGAACTCGGCCATCACACGGAGTTGGGCCTCGATGCGTGCCAGTTCGGTGACAAAGTCGGCGCCGTCTGAGGGTTCACCCGTGAAGCCCGCCTCTTCGGCCTCTTTGGCCAGGAGGAACCAGTGGGTGCCGTTCTCGACGCCGAGCCCCATGGGCTGGCGTGCGTTCATCGCGAAGGGGGCCATGTCGGAGAGCAGCCTGAACTGCGCCTCGGCCTCGGCCATGTCACGGATGGTGACTTTGGTCTTCTGGTGAACCGTGGCGATGACCCGTTTGCCCGGGTCTGGCTGGAACTGCCCCGCCGTGCCGCCGATGAGCCAGGCGATCATCAGCAGCGAGCCGCCGACGACCAGGAACCACTTGTTGTATTTGCGGAGAATCTTGACCATGGCAGATGTCGCTCTGGCGATAACCGGCGTAAAAGGGCGGGCTTTGCGCTCAACAGCAAGGGGGGCCCGCGGAAGTGACGGAGGAAGGTAGCGTGCCGGGCGGGATGAGGCTGAAAAGAACGCCGGCCGACCGTGGGATCACGGCCGGCCGGGCGGGGTCTTTCGCGTGAGGGCGGTCTGGCGTCAGAAGGCCCCGGTGATGCCGTCGCCCCCGGCTGGGATCAGCGGTAGAACTCGATGATGAGGTTGGTGTTGACGTCGAAGGGGATCTGGTCTGTTGTGGGCATGGCCACAACTTTGACGCTGAGTTCTGAAGGATTGAGTTCGATCCAGCCCGGAACCTCAAGACCGGCCATCGAGTCCATGTGCTCGCGGGCGAGTTTCTGGGCCTTGGGCTTGAGGGTGATCGTGTCGCCCACAGAGAGCGCGTACGACGGGCGGTCAACCTTGCGGCCGTTCACCAGCACGTGGCCGTGGGCAACCAACTGGCGCGCGGCCCAGATCGTGCGGCCAAGGCCAGTGCGACGGACAACGTTGTCAAGGCGACGCTCGAGCAACTGCAGGAGCATGTCGCCCGTGTTGCCGGGCATGCTGCCGGCGATCTCGAGGTAGCGGCGGAACTGCCTCTCGAGCACGCTGTAGTGGTACTTGAGTTTCTGCTTCTCGTTCAGACGCACGCCGTAGTCACGCAGGCGGCGGCCCCGGTGCCCGTGCATACCGGGGAAGGTCAGAGCCCGCTTGGACGTGTGCTTGGGGATGTCGGCGATGGGAGCGCCAACGCGCCGAGACTGCTTGAGTTTGGGGCCAGTGTACCGAGCCATTCAAAGTCCTTTCCCGTCTGATGCCCCTCGGGCGGAGTGCCCTTCGGGGGAGTGCGGCGGAT
Source organism: Phycisphaeraceae bacterium (assembly GCA_019636615.1). Taxonomy (GTDB): domain Bacteria; phylum Planctomycetota; class Phycisphaerae; order Phycisphaerales; family UBA1924; genus UBA2402. Next base: position 1,261,157 of record JAHBXF010000002.1, read on the forward strand.
GCATCGATCGAATCGACGCTCCGACGCGGCGTGGGTCGGGGAACCGCGACGACGGCCCGACATGACCACACCCGGATTGTTCCCACGGCCACAGCGGCCAAGGCCTCAATTGAAGGGGCCTCCCGCCGCACAGTCAACCAGAGCGGCAAGGAATGTCAGGGCCCAGGCGGTTGACCTGCCCCCGACACGCCCGGGAGGTTCCGAGCCCATTGGCTGACCATGACTGGCTGCCCCACTACGGCGTGGCTTGGACCGCACCCAGGTAGAGGTGACGGCCCAGCCCCAGGGTAAAGACCGTCATGCCATAGAGAGCGTGCTCAATCGAAGCCAGCAGTCCGCTTCGGTGACGCTCGTAGGTGAAAGAAAAGAGGATGCCCCCCGCGAACGTGAGGAGAATCGCCACGGGGCTCTGAAAAACCAGATGGGCGAAGGAAAAGGTGACACCGGCGGCCATGATGCGTGCCGCGGGGGTGGAAAAGAGACCCCCGTACCTGTGAAAGAAGAAGACGCGGTACACGATGCCCTGGGGGACGACAGAGAGCACCGGGTAAAACAGCATGACCGCCAGCCAGAGGGTCGGACGCTCCCGCGGGAAGGAAAAAAGGTCGTCCGGGGTGAAGACCAAGATGATCGCCGCGAGGCACATGGCTGAAACGGCCCAGATTGCCAGAACCCTGGCGATACCAGGGCGGACCTGCCCCGGATTCCAGATCTGAATCCTACGGAATGATGTGTCACGCAGGAGGAGAACGACGGCCCCGACCGCGGCGATCCACAGCAGCGGGAAGATGGGGATGTCGGCCGACCGGAAGGTGAGGAGAACAGGAATCGCGAAGAAGAGCGCGATGAGTTCGAACCAGCGGTAGCGACGCTCGGAAGGCGAGAAGGGCACAGGCAAGGGATGAAGCGTGGACACGCGGAAGACCGTGAAAGACCAACACGTGCAGGCGAGGCCGGGAAGGCGACATACGCGGCGATGGGAGTCGTTGTTCTGTCGATGAGCGCCAGAGGTGGGTGGCGCTGCGAGTGATCGCCGCGTTGGAAGAGCAAAAATGACAACGCCCGGCGTATATACGCCGGGCGCTGCGTTGTCAGAGAACAGTTGGGGCCGCTTGAACGGCGATTGCTCGCCGTGTATCCGCCGGAAGGCGGACGAGAGTGCGTTGACAGGCCACGGAGCGGATCGCTCCAGCACCGTGGTCTAAAGAAATCCTTTAGAAAGGAGGTGATCCAGCCGCAGGTTCTCCTACGGCTACCTTGTTACGACTTCGTCCCAGTCACCGGTCTTGCCGTGGGCACTGCTGAAATGCAGCGACTTCGGGCACTCCCGGCTCCCATGACGTGACGGGCGGTGTGTACAAGGCTCAGGAACACATTCACCGGAGCGTAGCTGATCTCCGATTACTAGCGATTCCGACTTCATGCAGGCGGGTTGCAGCCTGCAATCCGAACTGGGGCGCAGTTTTTGCGATTTGCTCCGCCTCGCGGCCTCGCTTCGCTTTGTCTGCGCCATTGTAGCACGTTTGCAACCCTGGGTGTAAGGGCCATGAGGACTTGACGTCATCCCCACCTTCCTCCGGTTTGACACCGGCAGTCTCGCTAGAGTACTGGCTTGCGCCGAGCAACTAACGATAGGGGTTGCGCTCGTTAAAGGACTTAACCTGACACTTCACAGCACGAGCTGACGACAGCCATGCAGCACCTGTGACCGTTCCAACCTTGCGGCTGTGGCCCTACTTTCATAGGGTTAATCCGGCCATGTCAAACCCAGGTAAGGTTCTTCGCGTTGCCTCGAATTAAGCAACATGCTCCACCGCTTGTGTGAGCCCCCGTCAATTCATTTGAGTTTTAGCCTTGCGACCGTACTCCCCAGGCGGCGCACTTAACAGTTTTCCTACGACTGATACGGCGTCAAAACCGCACCAGTCTAGTGCGCATCGTTTACGGCGTGGACTACCAGGGTATCTAATCCTGTTTGCTCCCCACGCTTTCGTGCCTCAGCGTCAGGTCTGGCCCAGTCGCTCGTCTTCACCATCGGCGTTCCTGTAGATATCTACGCATTTCACCGCTCCACCTACAGTTCCAGCGACCCCTACCAGCCTCGAGCTCGCCAGTATGCCCTGCTGTTCCATCGTTGAGCGATGGGATTTCACAAAGCACTTGGCGAGCCGCCTACGCACCCTTTAAGCCCAGTGATTCCGACTAACGCTTGTGGCCTCTGTATTACCGCGACTGCTGGCACAGAGTTAGTCGCCACTTCCTCTGGGGGCGATCATTGTTTCTGCCCCCTGACAGCGGTTTACACGCCATAGGCGCTTCATCCCGCACGCGGCATTGCTCCGTCAGGCTTTCGCCCATTGCGGAAGATTCGTTACTGCAGCCTCCCGTAGGAGTCCGGACAGTGTCTCAGTTCCGATGTCGCGGGTCGTGCTCTCACACCCGCTACCCGTCTTCGGCTTGGTGGGCCTTTACCCCGCCAACTACCTGATAGGACGATCGCCGCTCCCAAGGCGGTAAACCTTTGCTCCGGAGAGATCATGGGGTATTATGGCAAGTTTCCCTGCCCTATCCCCCACCTCGGGGTACGTTCGATCGCGTTACTGACCCTTTCGCCACTTCCCCTTGCGGGTACGTGCGACTTGCATGTTTTAGCCATGCCGCCAGCGTTCAATCTGAGCCATGATCAAACTCTTCAGTTGATTTCCTTGACGCCCTTTCGGCCTTGCGGCCGATCGGGCAGATTTCAAAGTTGAGTGACCATGTTGCCCCGCAAACTCCCGGCCTTTCGGCCTGTTCGCGGGTCGGTCTTTCCGACGCCACCCATCACAGGTGACGCCGCCACCAGTTGGCCCTGGTGGATTGTGGCTTACTCATTTTCGCTCGCGCCGGGCTGTGAACTCCGACGCGAGTTGCACGAGAGTAAACCGCCCAGGCTGTGAACCCTGGGCCGACCTCCAGCACTATCCGAGGTTGTACGGCCTCGTGCTGGATTGTTTTGGATCCCGCGGCAACATCTCCCGGTCGAGGGAGTCACCGTGCGGTGACGTTGCTGCGGCACACTCTCGTGCGGCTTCCCAACTGTTCACTTTTCAAAGATCAGCCGCGAGTTCCTGGCTTGCTTACCAATCACCCTCTCGGGTGACTCGTTTGCTTGCCTGCCGAAATTCGCAGGGCGAGATAGTACGAGATCAGCCTGCCTTTGGTCAAGCCACCGGGGTGGCGATTCCGCATGTTTTGCGCAGATCCCTGTCAATTCACAACTTACGCGCCTTCCTCGGACACCTCACAAACACCATTCCTGTTTCCGTTCCCGTGAATATCCAATCATATACCTATCAGATTGACCCGTCATCCTCTCCCTCGCTCTTTTCCATCACGGCGTTTCTGTCCCTCGCGGCCCTCTGAATGCCCGTGAGACCGCCACCGTCGCCGCAATCAGGGTTACCGGGCGTGAATGCCCCTTGATTGCCTTCCTGAGCGCGCGGCACGCTTCACTCAGGGTCGCTCCGGTCGTTTTCACATCATCCACGAGGATCACCGTCTCTGTCTCAGCGGGCAGCCCTCGGCGCGAGTACATCGCCCCCGCAACGTTCGCCGACCGGCCCGGCCGCGAGAACCATGTCTGGGAAGGCCGGTGCCTGCGGGCCAGCAGTTCGCACACCCGCACCCCGGACGCTTTCGAGACGCCGCCGGCGATGGCTCGCGTGTGGTGAACACCCCGCATGAGAAATCGCCACCGCGTCATGGGCGCCGGAATGATGATGGCCCGGGCAGGATCGAGCCCCGCGCCGGCCATGACTCCGGCAACCCGTTTCCCGAGTTCCAGGCCCAACGTGTGCCCCAGTGCCTTCCACCTCGAAAACTTGGTTTCAAGGATGGCCCTGCGCAGCAGTCCGTCATAGGCACCAAGGCGCACAAACCGTGCCCAGGGGATCGCCTGCTCGCGGCAGAGGGTGCATCCTGTATCGGCGGGGTCGGGCGACAGGAGGGGGTCGAGCGTTTCGTGCCCTTGCGATGTGGTGCCGCAGCGGGGACAGAAAGAGGCCGCGCTCTCGGGTTGCCAGCCCGCCTCCGTAGCACGCAGCGCGAAGTCTCCGCCCTCCATCGCCAGCCAATAGACCTCAACCTCTCGCAGACAACGCCGCCATCGCTGGGCCCAGGTCAGGGGTTGTGGAATCGCCAGTGGCTCGCCGAGGGGCCCCCACCTGGGCGCGCCGGTCGCGGGCTGCATCGCCATCGCCGGCGGGGGTTCGGCGGCGTCCGTCTCGCCGGCAGGCCGCGCCGGGGGCCACCGAAAGCCGCTTTGGTTCTGTTGCATCACCAAGCCTCAAATGCCGGAGATTACACGAAACCCGCCACGCTGGTATCCTGTATCATTGAATGTAGGCGTTCTGTGCGCGGCCGCTCGTGCCGCGCGGGGTCCGCATGCTCGCAAGGGGTGAATGTGATGCTGAAGAACTGCGTGATGTGCGGCGTGGATTGCGCCACGAAGCCGAGGGTGAAAGACCCGCACGGCCGGTATTACTGCCAACCGTGCTTCGATTCGGCGAATGCGAAGAATATCAAAGCCCGCCCCGCGACGGATCAGGGTGATGAGCCGTTCCGCCTCGATGACCCGGCGTTCGAAGAGAAAGCGCCGCCCGCGGCGCAGGCGCACGAAGACATCATTCCACTGGCGCCCGCAGAAGTGCGTTCGGGCACTCCCGCGCCGTGCCAGAAGTGCGGGAGTTCCTGGGTGCCCGGGGCCAAGGCCTGCGTGGTGTGCGGCAGCAGCCCGGGCGAAAAGAAGAAACCTGCCGGGGGCCCAAAGCCCGGCGCCGCGAAGCCCAGGCCGGGCAATCCCGTTCCGTGCGCCAAATGCGGGTATGACCTGCGCGGGCTGCGGAGTTTTCAATGCCCCGAATGCGGGCACAAGAACCCGGCCTCGTTCAAGCCCAGCACTCTCAGCGATACATCACGCGAGGTTGCCCGTCAGGCCTACACGAAACCTCTGATCTGGATGGCCATCGGCCTGGTTGTCACAGCCTTCGTGGACCTTGCCAGCGGCGAGTATGTCTCGCTTGCGGTCTCCGCGGTCATGTTCCCGATCACCGTGATCCTCGCCTACGCCACCCTCTGGGTTCTGTGCGCTCTGTGGCTCGGCATGACCAGTTCGGCCCTGCTCATGCTCGTGCAGGTCGCCTCGATCCATGGCATCATCATGGGAGTAGCCTCGGTCATGGATCTCACCTTCACGCCGGGCATCTTCAAGTTGGTGCTTTACGGGGTGATCTATGTCTATCTTCTGACAGAATGGATGGACATGGACTCCATGGACGCCCGCATGGCGGCGGCGGGCGTGTACATCACGCAGTGTGTCTGTGTCGTGCTGTTGCTGATGCTCGCCAAAGAAGTGCTTTGATTCGCAGCGGCCTTGCTCACTCTTGATCCTGCGCCTCCCGGGGCTGTTCGTGCGGGCCAGCGGCACCGCCGGGGGATTCATCACCGAGCCGGCTCAGAGCAGCGCGCAGGTCGGTCGCGAAGTGGATCATCGAGGTGCTGGGGATCAGCGCCTCGGGGTGGTCGATGAGTTCTACCCGTCCTCGCTCCACGGCGCGCAGCCCGGCAAACCCGGCCGCGTTGAGCAACATCGCGGGCTCTAACCGGTAACGCATGGCCCCTTCGGGCCTTGGTAGAACCAGCACGATGGAGTCTGGATCGAGCCGGAGGAGGTCTTCGGCATCGAGATTGATGTACGGCGCGCCTTGCGCGATCGCGGGCGTTGCGCCGAGCGCCAAGAGCGTTTCGTGGTGGCACGAGCCGGGCCCCAAAGCCGACAACGGCTTGGTGGATGCGAGCAGCAGAACCGTGCCCGCGATGTGGGGGGGGGCTTCATCCGGCCGGAGGCTCGCGGCGAGTTGATCAACCAGGGCCGCCGCGCGGGGTGAGAGTTCCTGCGTGTCGCCGGGGTGCATGAGGCGGTCGATGGTCATGACCGCCCGGGTGATGTCCGCAAGGGACAGAATCTCGATGTTGGCTACCACCCAGTTGCGATGCTTGGCTTGCGCGAGCAGATCGCCCGGCAGGTCTCGGCTGCCCCACTGCGTGAAAACGTGGGTCGGGCGACAGGCGATAAGCCGCTCCATGTCGATGCCGCTCTGATCGCCGCAGGGGGGGATCTGCCGCGGCAGGAACTGGTCGAAGGCGTGCCGGCCAACGACTCGCTCGGCCAGGCCCATGTCGCGCAGGATGATGCCGATGGCGGGGCTGAGCGCGACGATGCGTGCAGAACCATCCTGCGGGGGTTCTTCCGGCGTGCGCGTGCAGGCGACAAGGCCCGCGAACACGCACAGCACCATCATGCAGAACAAGGCGAGTGTTCGTTTCAAGGTGTTCATCCACCGGTTCCATGAACGAGCAGCAGCACGCGCAGCACCTCCGCCACGCTCCACGCCTGCGCGGGACAACCCTGCGGGCGGCGGGGCTCTTCGGCGTCGTAGATTTCGGCCAACTGCGCGACGGGGCCCGGGGCGCTCCGCGCGGCCGAGACCTGCATGAGCAGCGGCGCCAGCGCGGCCGCGGCCTCGCGCCGCGAGTCGGGCGAGAACCCCCCCACCCTGAGCACCGCCTCGGCATACGGGCCGATGAGCCAAGGCCACACCGTTCCGTTGTGGTATGCGCGGTCGCGGTCGAACATCGACCCCTCGTATCTGGGGCGATACTTCGGGTCTGCCGGATCGAGGGTGCGAAGGCCAAGCGGCGTGAGCAGGCGATCTCGCACACAGGCGAGAACGGCCCGGCGCTGCTCGATGCTCAGGGGCGAGTGGGGAAGACTGATGGCAAAGATCTGGTTCGACCTGATATCCGAACATGGCTCCCAGGCCGTGTGCCCGTTGCCGCCGAACCCGGGCACGATGCAGTCATGCAGGCATCGGCCTTCTTCATTCCAGAATGCATGACAGAAGTTGCGCCCAACCCAGTCCGCTGTTTCACGCAGGGTTGTGGCGCGGTGCGACATGCCCGAGGGCAGCACCGAGGCGAGTTCAAGCATGCCGCTGTACCAGAGCGCACTGATCTCCACGGGTTTGCCGTGGCGCGGCGTAAAGACCGTGCCGTCTCGCTTGGCGTCCATCCATGTCAGTTGCGTTGATTCATCCCCCGCTCGTATCAGGCCGTCTTGCGGGTCCATCGAGATGCCGAACGCGGTGCCCTTCTCGTACGCGGCGATGATGTCGAGGCAGGCCTCGATCATCGGGCTGCCGATATGCCCGCCCGTGGCGCGGGCGTATGCGCACGCTGCGTGCAGATACCAGAGCGAGGCGTCCACTGTGTTGAACTGCGCGGCGCCCGAGCCGTCGTCGAAGCAGTTGGGAACGAGCCCCCCCTCGCGGAGTTCGGCGAAGGCCTCGAGCACCTGCCGGGCTTCATCCAGCCGGCCCGTGGCGATGAGCAGCCCCGGGAGGGCGATGCACGTGTCACGCCCCCAATCGCTGAACCACGGGTAACCGGCGATGATGCTCGCCCCGTGTCCGCCATCTTTTCTCAGCCGCCTCACAACAAACTGATCGGCGGCGATGAGGAGCGTGCGCAGTTGGTCCCTTGGTGCCGACGGCGCGTGAGAGAGCGTGTGCCCGAGCGTGGCGGCCCGCAACCTGGCCCGTTCTGCGATGTCGGGCGCCCTGGCCGCGGGGGGAGGGTCGGCATCTGTGCGCGCGCCAAGGCTCGCCGCGCCGCCACCGGGGGGGATCTGCCAGGAAAAAAAGCCCGGGCTTGGGAGGTCTTCGTGGGCCTCCTGGGCGCGAGAGTGATCGACCGAATACTCGAAAGCACGCCACCACTGCGGCTCCTGGATGAACGCCGCGCCGGGCGCGTGGAGCCGCAGCGCCCCGTCGCCGGGAGGGCCGATGATGGAGTCTGCCGGGTGGTCGCCCGGGGAGGCGGTGAGAAAGGCCGAGCCGGGGTGCTCGCCCGACAGGGCGTGAAAATCACGCATCGGTGTGAACGGACGGACCTGGAGGGTGGCCCCTCTCGCGCCCGCTGAGACGTCATATGTCACCGAGATGGCGTTTCTGAGCCTGAAGAGATAGAGCGTGCGGCGAACGGTGACGTCGAGCGAAGGGAAGTGGTATTCCCAGATGCACTGGTCGTCTGTTCGCTCGAAACGTGTCAGGAAGCGAGCCCCGGCGGGGCTCTGGACAGCACCCCGGAACTGGTATGTGGAGAGATCAAGCCTGAGTTGCTTGCCCGCGTCGTCGTAGAGCAGCAGCCACTCGGCGGCGGAATGAAGCGCCACCACGCGGCCGAGGGGCGGGCGTGCCGCGGCAACAAGCCAGGCGTGGTATCGACGGCGCGGGATGCCATCGGCGCAGCCGAGTGAAAAGCCGCCCAGACCGTTGGTCAAGAGCCACTCGGATGGGCCCAGGGCGGGGTGCTCGCCGACGGGGAGTGTTGAGATCGCTGCCATGAACCCTGAGCGTAAGCCCCGCGGGCATGCCCGAGGCGCGGGCGGTCGGGGCACGAAGGGGCCCGGGGGCAAGAATCCGGGTGGAAATCGTAAAAAATCTTGACTGTGGCGAAGTCGCACCAAACCCTATTGAATGGGAAACCTGCGTGCTCCGTCCTCAACGAACGGCCCCGGCTCGGCCGCCTTTTCATCATCCGACAAGATTCTCTTCGACGGCATCACATTCGATGATGTGCTGCTGCTGCCGCGCCGCTCGGCGGTGATGCCCGCGGAGGCCGACACCACCTCTCGCCTCACACGTACCATCACGCTCAACATACCGCTGGTGTCGGCGCCGATGGACACGGTGACCGAGTCGGCGCTGGCCATCGCCCTGGCGCAAGAGGGCGGCATGGGGATCATCCACAAGAACCTTTCGCCCGAGACGCAGGCACGAGAAGTGGCCAAGGTCAAACGCTCGGCCAACGGCATTATCTCTGACCCGCTCACCCTCGGCGCCACCGACACCGTGGCCCGCGCCAAGGAACTCATGCGTCAGCACAACGTCTCGGGCTTTCCCGTGACCGAAGACGGCGCGGCGACCCTGCGCGGCAAGGGAAAGGTGCTGGGCATCGTGACCCGCCGCGACCTGAAGTTTGTCGAAGACGACGGCTCGCTCGTGGGCGACATCATGACGTGCAGGAACCTGATCACCGCACCGGCGGGCACCACGCTGGCGCAGGCGGAGGGCATCGCCAACAAGAACAAGGTCGAGAAAATCATTCTGGTCGATGATCGCTTCCACCTCATGGGGCTGATCACGATGCGCGACATCGACCGGCTCAGCCAGTTCCCGCGGGCCTGCGTCGACTCGCGTGGGCGGCTGCGCTGCGGCGGCGCCATCGGCGTGGACCAGTACGAGCGCGCCGCGGCCCTGCTCTCGGCCGAGGTCGATGTGATCGTGGTGGACACCGCGCACGGGCACAGCGAGAACGTGCTGCGAACGGTGCGGACGATCAAGGACATGCCCGAGGTTCGCCAGCGCGGGGTGCAGGTGATCGCGGGGAACATCGCCACGCCCGAGGCCGCGCTCGACCTGATCGAAGCCGGCGCGGACGCGGTGAAGGTGGGGATCGGCCCCGGCTCGATCTGCACGACGCGCGTGGTGACGGGGGTGGGCGTGCCGCAGATCACCGCGGTGATGGGCGTTGTGGAAGCGGTTGCTCGGTCAGGGGCCGACGTGCCGGTGATCGCCGACGGGGGTGTGCGGCACAGCGGCGACATTCCCAAAGCCATCGCGGCGGGCGCGCACAGCGTGATGATGGGCTCGATGTTCGCGGGGCTCGACGAAAGCCCCGGCGAAGTGGTCATCAGCCAGGGCCGGCGGTACAAGTCGTACCGCGGGATGGGCAGCGAAGGGGCGATGAACGCCGGGAGCGCCGACCGCTATCGTCAGGCCGAGAAGGTGGGCCAGGACGGGCGCGCCACGCGCAAGTTTGTGCCCGAGGGCGTGGAAGGCCTAGTGCCGTACAAGGGCTCGTTGGCCGAGTTTGTGTACCAGATGGTCGGCGGGCTGCGCAGCGCGATGGGCTATTGCGGGTGCGCCACCATCGAAGACCTTCGCACCCGGGCGAAGTTCTGCCGGGTGAGCGGCGCCACCGTGGTTGAGAACCACCCGCACGATATCGTGATCACGAAGGAAAGCCCCAACTACATGCTCGATCAGAGCAAGCGGTGAGGCCGCGCGGCAGGCGCGGAACACCTCAGCAACTGCCCTCTTCCCAGCGGAAGAAGAAGTCACCGATGTCGGCCCCGTCGACAGCGCCGTCGTCGTTGAGGTCCGCGTACATCATGCCCGCCTGCCAGGCGGCGATGAAGGCCATGATGTCTTCGCCGTCGATGCCGCCGTCGCCGTTGAAATCGGCGCCGCAGAGTGGCCGGGTATAGAGGAACGTCTTGAAGCCGATGCGCCAGCGGTTGTCGAGGAAAGGCGCGCCGAGAAAAAAGAGCGAGTGCGGGTAGAGCAGTGACCCTGAGCCCTGCGCGACATAGTTGCCGTGGCAGCCGATGTCGCTGCCGTTGCCGGTGATCTCGATGACGAACCGCTGGTCGCGCTCGAGCCATATTCCCCACGCGGTGAGATCGACAAAGATGCTTTCGGTGCCCGCGACTGACTTTCGAACCATGGTGTCCGCGACAGGGATCGCCGTGCTCCAGCAGTTCCCCAGACGCAGGCGCAGTCGGAAGGAGGCTCCCGCCGAACCGCCCGTGGAGAACTTGATGCCCTCGAGCACTCCGGATTGGCCGGCAACAGACTGCTGCTGCCAACTGAAGGTGTTGACCCCGAGATTGAACCATGCCGCGTTGGGGCCGGTGGTGAGAGCCGGGCTGTGCTGATCCTGAACGCCCAACTGCGCCATCGCGGGGAGCGCAAGCACACCCCATGCGATGGTCAAGGCTGGCAGAAGGGCTCGCATCTGAGTGTGTTCCGGGGGGGTCGAACAGGGCGGGAGCGGGTATATTCTGGCCCCAAACCTCTTCAAGTCAAACGTTTTCAGGGAAACAGGGTCGCTTCACTCCCATCTTCACGAGGGCTATAAAGGGGCCGCGTGTTCAGATCTCGTGAATTTCCGCGCCCGTTTGTTAGAATTTTGGACGGTACTGTTTTCGGATACATACGTCTGGAGTATGCTCTTTGGGCCATCACATCACCCGTCGGTCGGCGGCAGGCACCCTGATCCTTGTCTGCGGCCTTGCCCAGACTTCCAACGCGCTTGCCCAAGGTTCGCACCTTGACGCGCCCGCCCTTGTCACCGGCGCGGCCATCGACGAGGCCGAGGCGGTTGGTTCCATCGGCTCGTTCAACCGAAAGCGGTTCACCCTGAGCAACCCGGCGAGCGATGACACGCTGAATATCGGGGGCATGCTGCAGACCCGATATCTCGGGTCGTTCCGCGATCGCGAGGCCGAAACAGACGACTCGTACACGGGGGGCTTCCAGGTGTCACGCGCTCGACTGCGCGTCGGCGGCTCGATCTGGAGCAAAGCGCTGACGTTCGTCGTGCAGACAGAACTCTCGGGGCGCGATGGGCGGGCAACGCTGCTCGACGCGGAACTCAAGTACACCTTTGAGAACGATGTGTTCGTGCGGTTCGGCCAGGGCAAGCCCGGTTACTCACGGGAAGAGTCCGTGACCGACTCGCAGCAACTCACCGCGGAACGCTCCGTCACGAACTCGATCTTCACCCTCGGGCGCTCGCAACTGCTCGGCGTCGGCTGGAACGGCCCGCGCGCGAGAATCTCGGCCGAGGTACACGAGGGCCCCGCGATGCTCAACACGCCCTTCGACAGCGAACGAGAGGCCGACTTCGCCCTCAGCACGCGCGCCGAGTGGCTCGCGGTGGGCGATGCCTTCAAAGCCTTCGATGAAATGACCGCCTTCCGCGGCAGCGACTTCGCCATGCTGCTGGGCGCCGCGGCGGGGTATGAAACCTACGGCGAGACCGGCCCGGGCACCGCGGCGGACCGAGATATCTGGCGGGCCACCGTTGACCTCTCGCTGCGGGGCAACGGCTGGAACGCGATGGCCGCGGGTTTCTGGCGGCACACCGAGCCCGACACCGGGAGTTCGGCCGATGACTTTGCCTTTCAGGTGCAGGGGGGCGTGATGGCGAGCAACCAGTGCGAACTCTTCGCACGCTACGAGGCGATCTTGCCCGACACCATCAACGGCCCGGACGACTTCCACATCATCACCGCCGGGGCGAACTACTTCCTCTCTCCCGAGAGTCACGCCGCAAGACTGACAGCGCAGATCATGTACTACCTCGATCCGACAAGCGAGAGCCTCATCGTGACCGCCCCCTCGACAGGCAACGCTCTGCTGCGCGACACCGAGGGCGATCAGGTGAGTTTCATCCTCCAGGCGCAGGTGGTCTACTGACTCCGGCTCAGACGTTGCTCCCCGGGGCGGTGGCGAAGATGTGCACCCGGTACCCATCCATCACCAGGCCCCGCTCGGCGCAGATATTCGCGCAGGCCGCGGCCAGTTCTCCCGATGAAATGGTGATGATCTCGCGGGTGTCGAGCCGCACGATCAGTTCCTGCGGGCTGGCGCCGTAGGCCAACTGGTAGCGGGCCTGGTCTTCGTCGCACAGCACCCGCTGGATGATGCCCGCCTCCTGCAGCAGTTTGATCGTGCGGTAGACCGTGGCCTTGCTCACGCGGATATCCGAGTTCTTCACCCGCTCGATGATGGTGTCGGCCTCGAAGAGTTCGTCGAGCCGCACAATGGTGTCGAGCACGTGGGCTCGCTCTGGCGTGTACTTGAGCCCCTCGCTCTTGAGTTTGCGGCGAAAGACCGCGCACAAAGGCTCAACGATGCGCGGGTGCGGGCTCGGGGCGGCGGCCTTCTGATTGCCTTGGGTCTGGGGCATGGCACCCGAAGGGTACACGCCACCATCGGCCTTCCCAGCGGTTCTACCCTCGCCCCGTGCGCATCGCTCGCGCCAGAGCCGGGCCCGCTTTTCTTCCCCTACGCCCCCCAGAGACATGACGCGTGAATGAACCGGGATGGACATGGCCTGTGGCCTTTGTGCTGACACTGCTGAGCGCGGTCACGCTCGCGTGCTTTGGGCATGAAGACCCGCCCATGCTGGCCACGGCCGCCTTCATCGATCGCCTGCTCCTGGCGGGCTGGCCCGCGGCGGTCTACATCATCGCCGCGTGCGGCATGGGAGTTGCCGCGTCGCGGGTGGTGCTGCCGGCAACGGCCTCGATGCCCGCACGGTGTGCTCTGGGTGTGGGGCTCATGCTCACCCTCTCGCACGCCATGGGCGTGGTCGGCGCTTTCGGCGGGCCCTCGGGCCCATGGATGGCGCTCCTGCCGATCCTGCTTGGGCTCGCCTGCGGCGCGATGTCGTTTCGGCGGTCGCTCGCGCTTCGCGCCGGTCTTCCTCGGTTGCACCCCGTCTGGCTTGCCGCCACCCCCGCGGCGGGCGTGCTGTTGCTGGCCGCGGCCAATCCGCCCGGCTGGTTGTGGGAGAGCGAGTTTCGAGGCTATGACGCGCTGAGTTACCACCTGGCTTTACCGCAGGAGTGGATCGCGGCCGGGGCGCTTCGGCCCTTGACCCACAACGTCTACTCCTTCCTGCCTTCGTACATCGAGGCGGCCTTCTACCACCTCGGCGCCTTGACACATGCCCCGGCCGTGAGCATGCTCTCTCCCGGTCTTCCCGGCCCGCTCAGCGTCGAGCCCGCGGGCCTGCTCGCGGGGGATGGATGGCGCCTGCTCTCGTGCCAGTTTCTGCACGCCGGGCTCACGATCATCAGCGTCTGGTGGATCGCAGACACCTGCGCACGTCTGGTACGCCTCCTGGCCCCTTCTCTGAGCCCTTCGAGCGTTTCACTGGCTCAGGCCGCCGCGGGCGCTTCGGCGCTGGCCACACCATGGATGATCGTAGTGGGATCGCTCGCGTACAACGACGCGGTCGCGGCGGGGTTTGTGGCGGGTGGGATCAATCTCGTGATGCCGGGCGAGGCCAGGCCGAAGAGCCCCGGGGCTTCAAGCCGATGGCACGAGCCAATCCTTGCGTTCGCCCGCGCGGGTCACGAAGAGACCACGGCGTCGCTGCTTCGCCGGCTGGGCGTGTGCGCGTTCCTCTGCGGGGTTGCCGGGAGCATCAAGCCGACGGCCTTGCTCCTGGCGGCGCCGATCGTCGGCGTGATGCTGCTGCTTTCAACCCCGTCGCGCCGCTGGGCGCTCACGCTCGCGGCGGGTTGCATCGTTGGGCTTCTGTGCCTGGCGCCGTGGCTGGCGCGAAACGATGCCGCGAGCGGAAACCCGGTCTTTCCCTTCGCGGCGGGGCTCTTCCCGAACGCCGACGGCGGAACCGGACACTGGACTGCGGAGCAGGTCGCGGTTTTCGCGAAGGGGCACACGTTCGACCGTGGCGTGGCGGATCGCCTTCGGTTGATGCTGCTGCCCGACCCGACCGACCCCGCGGGCGAGAGACACCGCGGGCTCATGCATGGCCAATGGTGGGCCTTCTGGCCCATGGTGCTCGCGGCGTGCATCGTGCTTCTGACCGCCGCGCGGACACGGTGCCTGGGCGTTGTTCTGACGTGCTCGGCGCTGATGGGGCTCTGCGGGTGGCTGTGGCTGACGCACGTGCAATCACGGTTTCTGCTGCCTTTGGTGCCCATCGGGGCGGCCGCCATCGGCGCGGCGTGCGCGTCGTTGCCCTCTCTCACACGCTCGAACCACGCGGGCCTTGCCGCTGCCGTCATTCTGGTTCTGGTTCAATCGTTCGGCACCGTGCGCCTCTTCATGGGCCAGCACCAAGATCGGCCCAACGAGTTGCTCGTCGCCGGCCCTTCGCTGCGCAGCGGTGAGATCTTCAGGCACGCGCTCGCCAATGCACCTCGGGAAGAAGCCGAGGCGTTCATGCGTGAGGCAGCGCCCGAGATGTTCTGCAATCTCGCATTGCCCGCCGGCACGCGGCTGAGCCTGATCGGCGGCGCGACCCCCCTCTACTACACCCGGCCTGTGATCTACAACACCACGTGGGATCACTGGCCGATCGCGGATGTTCTTGATGCCTGGAAAGACGGCAGGCCGCACGACAATGCTCAACACCTGGGTGCTCACTACCTGCTAATTGACCTTGGTGAAATCAAACGGCTTCACGCCAGCGGCTGGGCCGGCCGCGGGGTTGACGAGGGCGCGGTGAGTGCTTGGATGCGGGCGCGCACCGAACTCATCCGAGCGTGGCCCGAAGCCGGAATTTACCTCGTCAGGCTCACCGGCACATCGGCATCCGCGGGGGGGTCATCGCCGTGATCCCGCCAGAGCCCGCCCAACAGACCTCGCAACCAGCCAGGGCCGGCGGGGGCATCTCCGGTGATCCTCCGGAACCACAAGCCGCGTCAACGCCCGGCCGGCGGCGTTTCAAACTCGTGCTGCAACTCGTGGGCTTCTTTGCGGGCATGGCGCTGCTGGCATGGTGTGTGGGGGTCGCCCTGCGACCCGAGTACAGGGACAAGATCGATGCGCTCCTGGCCGCGCCCTGGTACATGGTGGGCCTGCTCTTTGCGCTCTCGTTCGTGAGTCTGCTCTTCAACGGCCTGATGTTCTGGACCACCCTCTGGCCGGTCCGCCGGTTGCCGTTCTGGGATGTGCAATCGGTCAACGCCCTCGCCGCGTTCCTGAGTTACCTTCCGTTCAAACTCAGCATCGTGGCACGCTTTGTGGTGCATAACCGTCGCGACGGCGTGCCGCTGCTCACCATCGGCGCCTGGATGGCCGGGGTCGCCGTGGTGCTTCTGGCCACGCTCATGCCGATGGTCTTGGCCACCATGTGGCGCCAACAGGTAGACCACCTCTTCGTGCTCACGCTCTCGGGCGGGCTGGTGCTGGTCTATCTCGCCCTGCTCGTCACCGCACGCTGGCTTGCGGGCGCCCAGGGCCTGGCGCGTCTGCACGCGCTGACCGATCCGCTCCGGCTTTCACCGCTCGACCGCGCGATGCGGGCCGGGTGGTTCGCCAAACTTCACGGTGGCCTCGATATGCTCGCCCACCCCGTGGCACTGGGCGTCTCGATGTCCGCCCGGCTGGCCGATCTTCTGATCCAGGCGGCGCGTTTTTCGGTCGCGGGGGCATGCCTGGGCGCCGACGTGCCCTTTGATCTGGCCATTCTCGCCGCGAGCACGTTTTATCTGATCGGCGTGCTGAGCCCCTCGGGCTCGCTGGGCGCACGCGAGAGTGGCACCACCGGCATCGCAGCCCTCCTGGCGGTGCCCGGGCTGGAAGGCAGCGCCTTCACCCCCGTGGCGCTCGCCGTGAGCGCGTCGGAAGTTCTCGTCAACGCGCTGGCGGCGATGTCTGGGTTGGTCTGGCTGCGTGCGTGGCGGCTCAAGCCCGCGGGCAATGGCACCCAATCAGCCCCCGGGCCGTGAGCGGGCGTTCTGCTACCCTCCTTCCGCATGCGTCTGGCGCTCCTGCCTCTCAACCCAACCGTGGGCGATCTCGCCTCGAATGCTGACGCGGTGGCGCACGCCGCCACACGCGCGGCGACACACGGCACCCACGCTGTTGTCTTTCCCGAACTGGTCATCTGCGGGTATCCGCCGCGCGACCTGCTCATGCAGGAAGGATTCGTTGCCCAGTGTCTGCAACACACACTTCGGGCGGCCCGCGCGATGCCGCCTTCGATCACCGCCATCATCGGGCTCCCGCTCCCCGCGGGGGCCCGTGACTGGTCTCACGCGATGGAACTCGCGCCTCGGGTTCGCGGCCCCAGGGCATCGTGCAACGCGCTCGCCGTCTTCCGCGCCGGCGAGTGCATCGCGCTCTATGCCAAACGACTGCTGCCGACATACGACGTCTTCGACGAGGACAGGTATTTTTCGCCCGGCACGTGCGCCACC
Organism: Phycisphaeraceae bacterium; assembly: GCA_019636615.1. Taxonomy (GTDB): domain Bacteria; phylum Planctomycetota; class Phycisphaerae; order Phycisphaerales; family UBA1924; genus UBA2402. The sequence goes on from JAHBXF010000002.1 coordinate 1,278,006, forward strand.
GTGGTTGACATCGCCGGTGTGCGCGTCGGGTTGTCGGTGTGCGAAGACCTCTGGAAAGGCCAGGACGCCGGCTTTGCCGCCCATTACGCCGATGCGGTAGACCCGGTTGATGAACTCGTCAGCGCGGGGGCCAGAATCGTCATCTCTCCATCGGCGAGCCCGTTCTGCGTGGGCAAATCGGCCCGCCACATCGATATCGTTCGCCAGCAGGCCCTGCGCCACAACGTGCCGATCGCCTCGATCAACCAGCACGGTGGAAACGACGAACTCCTCTTCGACGGGCACGCCTTCATCTGCGCCGCCGATGGCAGCCTCGCCGCGCAGGGTGAACGCTGGCGGCCAGCCCCGCTCATCGCCGACACGGCCCCGATGCTGCGAAGCAGCCCCCGCACGCCGCAATCTCCCCCCACTTCCATCGTTCCGGCGCACTCAGCACCGGGAGATGTCGAACGCGATCTCTTCGAGGCGCTCACGCTGGGAATCCGCGACTACCTGGCCAAGACTGGGTTTCAGGGCGCGCTGCTCGGGCTCTCGGGGGGCATCGACTCGGCGCTCACGGCCGCACTCGCCGCGGCGGCCATCGGCCCGCCGAACGTTCTGGGCGTGGCGATGCCCAGCCGGTACAGCAGCCAACACTCGCTGGCCGACGCACGGGCTAGCGCCGACGCGCTGAACATCGGGTTGATTACCCTGCCCATCGCCGACGGGGTCGCGGCCATGTCTCAAGCAGCCAACGCGGCGCTGGGGCACATCGGTCAACCGCCGCTGGGCCACACACTCCCCGACCTGGCCGAAGAAAACATGCAGTCCCGCGTGCGCGGCACACTGCTGATGACACTCTCAAACCGCACGGGCAGCATCGTGCTGACCACGGGGAATAAGTCCGAGTTGGCCGTGGGATACTGCACCCTCTACGGCGATATGAACGGCGGCCTTGCCGTGCTCAGCGATGTCACCAAACGACGCGTCTACGCCCTCTCTCGCTGGATGAACGACAACTTTGAACGCTGCGGGTTCGCCGGGCCGCCGATCCCTGCACGCAGCATCACAAAGCCGCCCAGCGCCGAACTGCGGCCAGACCAGAAAGATCAGGACTCTCTCCCGCCCTACGACGAGGTAGACGCTGTCATCGAGGCGTATGTTGAGGCCCGACACTCACCAGGCCGCATTGCCGCCGATACCGGGATCGCCCCCGAGACCATCGCGCGGCTCATCCGCCTCGTCGATCTCTCCGAGTACAAACGCCGCCAGGCCGCGGTCGGGTTGAAAGTCACCGCGGTCGCCTTTGGCTCCGGCAGGCGATACCCGATCGCGCAGAGATTCCGCCCGGGCGATGCGCCCGCCGGTGCGTCCCGCTGAAGCCGGGAACTCAGCCTTTGATCATTCCGCGCGGTTCAACTGCTTCCGCCGCGCATGCGTTCGAGGCTTTCGGGGAAGGGGTACGTGGGGAAGACACCCACGTGGCCAAACTTCCACATGCTCGGGGCGGTGTACACGTCTCCGCGGAAGCCCGCGTTGAACATGGTGCGAAGCACTGTTTCGAAGGAAGGCTCTCGACCATCGGCCTCGACCAGGCGGTTGGCCTTGGCGTTGAGAAAACTCACCGTCGCCGCGGGCTGGCGTTCGCGGCGGTCGCTGAGCATTTTGCTCACCGTGCGAAAACCGCGGTAGAGATCATCGATGGAGAAGTGGTCTTTGCCCTTCGGGCGCAGAATGGCGAGCACCAGCAGCGAATCAAGGTCGTACTTGAGCACGTAGGGCTCTTTGTCCGCCGCGGCGTGCACCGAGACCGAGTCCTGAAACATCTTGGCGTAACTCGTGACGCTGCTGGGCGTCCACTGGCTGGTGTGCAGCAGTTCAACGACCTGCGCCACAATGCCGTGGCTGTTGTCACGGTCGTTGACGCCGCAGATCACCGTTCTGTAGCGGCCGTCGAGCAGATCGCGGATGAGGTCTTGCCCCCAGAGAATCCGGATGCGCTCACCCGTGCGCTGCCCGGCCGCCCCGGGCAGCATCGTCACTTTATCAGGGAACTGATCTGAACTGAGCAGGCGCTCGGCCTCATCGTCGTAAAGGCGGAAGTTCACGGCTTCGGTCTGGGCGGGTGCGATGGTCATAGCCTCCTCCTGTCGTGCGTAGTGTACCCCCCGGGCCGTCGCTTTCCTTCTCTCGGGCGGCGGTTGGGAACAGTTTGCCGGTGCATTCGTGCCAGATGGTGCCCTCTCATGCCAGGAATGGATGCCTTGATCGACGAAAAACCTCTCCTGCTTGTGGTGGCTACGCCTCTCGAGGCCTCCCCGCTCTGCCGCGGGCTGGGTTGCAGCGATCCCGCCGGTGACACCGGCTGGAGGGTACAGAGCCTTACACAGAATACGGACCTTATAATCTGTGGCGTGGGAAAGGCCAACGCGGCGGCCGCCGCCGCGCTCGCGCTCTCGAAGCGAATATACGGGCGCGTGCTGAGCATCGGTATCGCCGGCCTGCTTCCCATTCAGACAAGTCACGAAACAGACTCCCCGCTTCTGGGCGACCTTGTGGTGGCCACTGAATCCGTCTTTGCGGATGAAGGCATCGATACGCCCGACGGGTTCCAAGACCTTGGCCGCATGGGGTTCCCCTGCAACCCGGCCGGCGGGTGCGGATTCGGTTGCGACCCCGCGATTGTCTCCCTCGCACCCGCCTGGGGTGCTTGCACGGGGAAGATCGCGACCGTCTCGACCTGTTCGGGCACCGATGCCAGAGCGGCCCACATCGCGCAGCGTACGGGGTGTATGGCCGAAGGCATGGAAGGCGCGGCCGTGGCGCTTGTCGCCACCAGGTTTGGTGTGCCGTTTGGAGAAGTCCGGGCCTTCAGCAACACCACCGGCGACCGACCACGTCAGATCTGGCAGATGCCCCGCGCGCTCGCAACCCTCACCCGCCTGGGCGGGTTGCTCAGGGCATGAGCCACGCGTTCAGGCCGCGCAACCACATCTTTCATCTCACCCCCATGTGCGGGCGGCTCGCCCCAGGCGGATCAAAGCGCGCCGAGGGCACAATCCGCGCGATCGTCGCCGTCACCCGCTGAAGCCGGACCTGGATCGGGCCGATGCAGGGCGTGCACAGCGCGCCGAGCGCACCACCCACCCTGCGGAGATCGTGTCCCATGGCATTCAGCGAGGCGATCAAACACCTCGGATCCCTCACCAAGATGAGCCAGGCTCTGGCCGCGCGCATGGGTGCGCCCAAGCAACTGGGCAACTCGGCCATGTCTCCCATCGCCATCGACTTCGGCACCAGTTCGCTCAAACTGCTCCAGGTGAGCAGCGGCGAGCCGCCGAGCCTGATCGGCGCGGCGAATGAAGCAACGCCCGAAGAACTCATCGCCGATCCCGACAAGCGCCTGGCTCATCAGATCGCGCAGTTGCCCCGGCTGCTCAAGTCCGGCGGCTTCAAGGGCAAACGTGCGGTGTGCGGCATTCCCGGGTGGGCCACGGCCAGCAAGCACGTGCAGTTGCAGCGCATCGACGGCGTTTCGCCGGCCGACCTCGTGGCGTCGGCCGTGACGACGCAGTTCGGCAAAGACCCCAACCAACTTGTCTACCGCTTCGTGCAGACCACGCCGGCCGACAAACCCGGCGCACGCCTCGACGGGCTGCTCATCGCGGTCGATCGTGACCTCGTTCAGCGGCTGATGGGCGCGATCGCGGCGAACCGGCTCGAGCCGGTGGGCATGCACAGCGAGTTCGCCTCTGTGCTGTATTCGTTCGACTACGTGCACAAACGTGCCGGTGACCTGGTCTGCAACACGCTGTACCTCGACATCGGCTACGGCACCACCGATGTCACGATCTCGCACGGCAAGGACCTGGCCTTCGCCCGCATCATCGGTGTCGGTGGCGGGCACATCGACGCCACGCTGGCGGCGCAGCTTGAGTGCGACCGCAAAGAAGCCCGCCGGAGAAGGCTCGACCCGCAGCCGCTCGCGATCGCCAAGCCGATGGCCCAGAGGGCGACGGGCAAGGGCGTCGCCAGCGACATCGACTCGCTCCTTGAAAGGCGCCACAGCCCCGAGCATGCGCCGGGCTTCAGCGGCATGCTGCACACGATGGAATCCACCCCGCTGTGCCCGGAGGGGGGCGACGTGCGCGAGCCCCTGGAAATGCTGACCGACGAAATCCGCATGTGCCTGCGCTTCCACGCCTCGCAGCACCCGGACAAGAGAATCGACCGGGTGATCTTTGTCGGCGGAGAAAGCCGCCATCGCGGGCTCTGCCAGGAGATCGCCAAGGCGTTGAAGCTGCCCGCGCAGATCGCCGACCCACTGGCTCGGATCGCGCGAACCGGAAAAGAGCCCGCCCTGGGCATCGACCTCGCCCAGCCGCAGCCCGGATGGGCGGTGCCGCTGGGTTTGTGCCTGGGGCCCACCGACCTTTGATGCCCGCACGGGCGGAGTGAACACAGACCCCTTTGCGGGAGCACGAACGCCATGGTCAACCCGTTTCAATCGCCACACCCGACACCCAACACATTCCTGCCCGAGGACTACATCTCGCGGCGCACCGAGGTGCGAGCCAACGTGCTCATGCTCACGCTCTTCGCCATTGTGCTGGCGGGCGTTGTCGGCGCGTTCTTCGTGACCAACCGTCACTGGCAGAATCTGCGCGTGCGGCAGGAGGTTGTCAGCGCCGAGTACGCCGCGGAAGGCAAGAAGATCGAGCAACTCAAAGCCCTGGAAAACCAGCGTGCTTCGATGATGGAGAAGGCCGAGATCACCGCCGCCCTGGTCGAAAAGGTGCCGCGCTGGGCCGTGCTGGGCGAACTCACGCTGCGGATGCCCCAGTCCATGAGGCTCGACAACTTCCTCATCAAGAGCACCCGCCACCAGCCGCCGCAGCCCGCGGCGCCGACCAAGGCGGCCCCCCAGTCTCTGGTCAAGTCCATCACCGGTACGGGCGCGAAGAAAGAAGAGGAAAAGCCCCGGATTCTCGCCCCCCGTTTCGACTACCAGGTCACCGTGGAGGGCACGGCCGTCGAGAACAACGACATCGCCGACTTCCTCTCGTCGCTCAAGCGCAGCCCCGTCTTTGACCGCGTGGAACTCCAGTTCATCCGGGATGCCAAAGAGGGCGGGCGCGACATGCGCAAGTTCCAGGTGACCGCCTCGCTCCGAACCAGCATCGCCACGGGCGAACTCTCCAGTTCGCTCAAAGACCTCGTCGCCGTGCGCACGGCGTCGCTCACCTCGCAGCGCGACCAGGAAAACAAGGCGGGCACGCCGGGTGTCGCCCCAACCGCCTCCGCCGGCGTTCAAGAAGGAAACCTGCCATGAACATGGGCCTCCGCGGTCTGCTCGTTCTGTCGATCGTCGTCGGCATGCCCGTCGCGTCGTACCACATGGTCTTCAAGCCTCAGAACAAGGCGATCGAAGCCGCACGCAAAGAGGTCGAGCACAAGGAAAACCTGCTCGACAAACTGCGTGAAGAAACCTCCCGCAACGCGGATCTGGTGAAGGCCAACGAAGAGATCCAGAAAGCCGTCCGCACCATCGAGGCCCGTTTGCCCAGCGGCAAAGAGGTCGACGCCCTTGTGCGTCAGGTGTCAGACCTGGCCGTCTCTTCGGGCCTGCAGCCGCCCGCGATGAAAAGCGCCCGCCCCGTGCCCGCGGCGCTCTACATGGAGCAGCCCATCGAGATGGAGGTGCTGGGCAACTTCGTGGGGTTCTTCACCTTCCTCGCCCAGATCGAAAAACTCCCGCGCATCACCCGCATCCACGACATGAAGATCACCGGGCTGGCACGCGACGAAATCGAACTCAAGGCCGAGTTCACACTCAGCATCTACTTCCAGGATGACCGCCAGCCGGTCGCAGGAGTCACGCCATGACCACCGGCCCGGGAACCAAGCAGGACTTTACTCCCCTCTCCGCCACGCCCATGGAAGTGGCCAACACCCCCTCGGGTCGCTCCCGAAGAGTGCAGCAGCAGACCGTTGTTCTGCTCATCCTGCTCTGCGTGAGCGCGGGCGCCATCTTCGGCATGCGCAAACTCGGCATGCGCGCCGGGATCGCGTTCGGTGACCAGGGCGTGATCGACTACACCCCGCCCGATTCCGAGAAGGCACGCACCTATGAGCGCATCATGGGTGATCTTCAGCGCATCCAGACCCCGCTCGATGTCGCCCTGGGCGAGTTCGGCAAGAGCCCCTTCATGCTGCAGCAGCCGGTGCGCACCGTGAGCGCGCCCGCCCCGGCCGAAGACGCCGCCGCCCGGGCCGCGGCGGAAGCGAGCAGGCGTGCCGCGCAGCGTCTGGCCGACCTGAGGCAGAAAGCAGGCGCCCTGAGGCTTCACGGCGTGGTCGCCGGCAGTCAGCCCCTCGCACGCATCGACGGCGGCACCTTCCGCATCGGCGACCGCGTGGCCGGCGACTTCACCATCACCGGGATCGAAGGCCGCGCGATCACGATGACCGCCGATGGACACCAGTTCATCGTGTCGCTCGAACAGACGCAGAGCGGCCCCAAGTCGCCCCCCATGAAAATCGGCAAGCCCAGGGGAAAGTAAGCCCCACCGGGCTCGCCGCGACCCGTTCCGATCCGCTCACCCCCAAGAACCGCAAGGCCATGGCCAAGTACAACCTCGACGACATTCTGAACGAACTTGGCGTCGATGATGGCAAGCCGAGCGCCGAGAGTCGCCCCGCGCCGGCCCGCAAGCCGCACACGATCGACAAACAGTCCGGCGCGCTCTCCCCCGTTCCCGCGGCACCCGCCAACCAGGGTGCGACCGCAGCGCCACCTTCACCGCCGAACGCTGCGACCACAGCTCGGGCACCCACAAACCCCGCTTCACCAACGCACCCGCCAAAGAACACCGCGACCGCAGAGAGCGCCGGCAAGCCCGCCTCGGCTGTGGCGCCGGGGCCCGCCATCAGCGAGATCTACCGCCCCGAACCCGAGGGCGCCCCCCGGGGACGCACGCAGGACCTCATCGCGCTGCTCACCGTCAAGGGCGCGCCCGCCGACAAACTCGCCCAGGCCCAGGCGATCATCAAGCAATCTCCACACCGCACTGCGCTCGACATTCTCTTGGAGCAAGGGCTCGACGAAGCCCAGGTGCAGGGCGCCATCGCCGAACTCGCCGGCTTGCCCTTCGAACGCATCGATCTCGAGAAAGGCCTCGACGGCGGCTTCGACGGAAAAATGCTCCAGCGGCTGGGCGCCGACTTCTGCCGCAGCAACCTGGTGATGCCCCTGCGCACCGAGGGCCAGCGCGTCGTGCTGGGCGCGGTGCGCCCCGATGACGTCTTTCTCTTCGACGAGGTCAAGACACGGCTGGGGGTCGCGGGTGTCAAACTGGTGCTCATCACCGCCTTCGATATCCGGGGCGTGCTCGAGATCATCGGCGAGGGCGTCAAAGAGCAAGACACCGACATCAACGACATCCTCGAGCAGGCCGACGAGAGCGATGTTCAGATCGAGAAGAAGCAGGTCGAAGAGACCGACCTCGAGCGGGCCGCGGGCGAGAACCCCGTCATCCGCATCGTCAACCACATCATCCAGACCGCCGTGAAAGAGGGCGCCAGCGACATCCACATCGAGCCCTCAGAGAAAAAACTCAAGGTTCGGTACCGCATCGATGGTGAACTCTTCGAGATCCTCAATCCGCCGGCTTCGATGTCCGCCGCGGTCACCAGCCGTCTCAAGATCATGGCCAACCTGGACATCTCGGAGCGGCGGCTCCCGCAGGACGGCCGCATCCGGTGTGTTGTCGGCGGCCGGCGCCTCGACCTGCGCATGAGCACCCTCCCGTGCGGCCACGGCGAAAAGACCGTGCTGCGCATCCTCGACACGCGCTCCATCCAGGTCGAACTCAATCAACTGGGCTTCGACGAAGACACCTTCACCATCTGGCGCAAGGCCATCGACGCCCCGCACGGCATCAACCTTGTCACCGGGCCCACCGGCTCGGGCAAAACCACCACGCTCTACGCCAGCCTGAGAACCGTCGATTGCAAATCGATGAACATCTCGACGGTCGAAGACCCGATCGAGTACCACCTCGACGGCATCACACAGACGCAGATGCACGAGAAGATCGGCATGACCTTCGCCGCGGCGCTCCGCTCGCTCCTGCGTCAAGACCCCGACGTGATCATGCTGGGCGAAATCCGCGACCTCGAGACCGCGCAGATCGCGGTGCAGGCCGCGCTCACCGGCCACCTCGTGCTCAGCACGCTGCACACCAACGACGCGCCCTCGTCCATCACGCGGCTGGTGAACATCGGCCTGGAGCCCTTCCTGGTGGGCGCCGCCGTCAACGCGGTGCTCGCGCAGCGGCTCATCCGCCGGCTGTGCCTGCACTGCAAGAGCGAGGAACAACCCTCCGAGGAGATGGCCGAGTTCCTGCAGATGCAGGGCCTGCAGGACACCGTCATGTGGAAGTCGAACGGGTGCGAACGCTGCCGAAAAACGGGCTACAGCGGACGCGTGGGCATCTACGAACTTCTCGCGGTTGACGACCAACTCCGCGACATCATCGCGCGCAACCCCAACGTGGCCGAGTTCCGCCGGCTCTGCATCGAGCGCGGCATGGTCACGCTGCGTGCAGACGGCATGCGCAAGGTCGCCAAGGGGCTCACCACCGTGAGCGAGGTGCTGCGCGTGACCGAGGCGCACTGACACCCGCCGCGGGCCCCGGCGGTGCCCGCTCGGGTTACTTGTGCGCGATGTCCTCGGTGATCTGCATGCGGTAGAACGACCGCCACACGAAGAAGAGCGACGCCGCGAAGAAGGCCGCGAACAGGCCCGCCGTCAGCCCCGTGTGGCTGAAGCCGCCGTCCGCCGTTCGATTCTTCAGGTGGATGGCAAGTTCCACGGCCAGCAGGCCGAAGAGGGTGGTGAACTTGATGACCGGGTTCATGGCCACCGAACTGGTGTCCTTGAACGGGTCGCCCACGGTGTCGCCCACCACCGTCGCCGCGTGAAGATCTGTGCCCTTGGCTTTCAGTTCGGTTTCAACAACCTTCTTCGCGTTGTCCCACGCGCCGCCCGCGTTGGCCATGAACATGGCCTGATACAGGCCAAAGAGCGCGATGGAGATCAGATACCCGATGAAGAAGAAGGGCTCGGCAAAGGCAAAGGCCAGCGTGCTGAAGAAGATGCCAAGGAAGATGTTGAACATGCCCTTCTGCGCATACTCCGTGCAGATGGTCACCACACGGCTGCTGTCCTCCACGCTCGCCTTGGTCGCGCCGTCGAGCCTGATGTTGGCCTTGATGAACTCGACCGCCCGGTACGCCCCCGTGGTCACGGCCTGCATCGAAGCGCCGGTGAACCAGTAGATCACCGCCCCGCCTGTGATGAGCCCCAGCAGGAAGGGGGCGTGCAGCAGGCTCAGTTTGTCGAGGTTCTGCGTGAGCCCCCCGGTGAGGATGACGATGATCGAGAAGATCATCGTGGTGGCCCCCACCACCGCCGTCCCGATGAGCACCGGCTTGGCCGTGGCCTTGAAGGTGTTGCCCGCGCCGTCGTTCTCTTCCAGATACTCCTTGCTGCGCTCAAAGTCCGGCTCGAAACCGAAGTCTCTGGCCAGTTCCTGCTTCACGCCGGGGATGCTCTCGATCGTCGAGAGTTCAAAGACGCTCTGGGCGTTGTCGGTCACCGGGCCGTAACTGTCTACGGCGATGGTCACCGGGCCCATGCTCAGAAAGCCGAAGGCCACCAGGCCGAAGGCAAAGACCGCCGGGGCCATCATGATCGCCGTGAAGCCCGCCGCCGTGCTGATGACATACGCCACGCCCATCAGCACGATCATCGCGATGCCCAGCCAATAGGCCGAAAAGTTGCCGGCCACCAGGCCAGAGAGGATGTTGAGCGACGCGCCCCCCTGCTCCGAACTGGCCACCACCTCTCGAACGTGCCGGCTCTCGGTGCTCGTGAAGATCTTCACCAGTTCGGGGATGATCGCCCCCGCCGCGGTGCCGCACGAAATGATCGTCGCCAACTGCCACCACAGGTCCGTGTTTCCTTTCACCTCCGGGATCAGCAGCCACGACGCCAGGTAGGTCAGCCCGATCGACACCACCGACGTGAGGATCACCAGGCTCGTCAGCGGCTTCTCGAAGTTCATCTTCGTCGCGCCGCCGTAGCGGGCCTTGGCAAAGGCCTCGTTGATGAGGTAACTCGCCCCGCTGGCCAGCACCATCACGATGCGCATCACGAAGAGCCACACCAGCACCTTCACCTGCACAAGGCTCGCCGCCTGCTCCGCCGCGGCCATCGCCTCCGGGCTTGCCGTGGCCGCCGTCACGCCCTCGGCCAGGAACTTCGCCGGCGTGATGGCGATCATCGTGAACACGATCAGCGCCACACCCGTCACCCCGTACGTCTCAAACCCGTCCGCCGAGGGGCCCACGCTGTCGCCCGCGTTGTCGCCCACACAGTCGGCGATCACGCCGGGGTTGCGTGCGTCGTCTTCCTTGATCTTGAAGACGATCTTCATCAGGTCCGACCCGATGTCCGCGATCTTCGTGAAAATGCCGCCCGCGATCCGCAGCGCGGCGGCCCCCAGCGACTCGCCGATGGCGAACCCGATCAGGCACGGGCCCGCGAGGTCGCCCGGCAACACCAGCAGAATAAACAGCATGATCAGCAGTTCAACACTGATGAGCATCATGCCGATCGACATGCCCGCCTTGAGCGGAATCGCGTAGCACGGGAACGGCTTGCCGCGCAGGCTCGCGAAGGCCGTGCGGCTGTTGGCGAACGTGTTCACCCTGATGCCGAACCAGGCGACGGCGTAACTGCCCGCCATGCCCACGAGCGAGAAGAGAATGATGAGCCCCACCCGCCCCCAGCCAAAGCCCGAGACGACTTCGCCCGTCGCGGCGTCTGTTGTGACCGCGAGGAACTTGAAGTACACAAACACCACCGAACCGATGAACGCGAACAGGAGCATCAGGAACTTGCCCTGCTGCACCATGTACGCCTTGCACGTCACATAGATGAGTTCCGAGACCTCCAGCATGCTGCGGTGCACCGGCATGCGCTTGAGTTGCGCGTAGATCACCGCGCCAAAGAGCATGCCAAGCAGCGCCACCACAAAGCCGATGGAGAGCAGCACATCCCCGCCGATCGAATCCCAGAAGAACCGAACCTGCCCCAGGTCGGGCAGTTTCAGGTTCGCCTCCCCGCCGGGCTTGTCGCCCGCCGCGGCCAGCGCGGGATACCCCGCCAGCACCGCCAGGGCAGCCCACAGCCAACGGGCAAGCACACCCACACCGCCCGTCCCGCCGGAACGAGTACGAATCATCGTGTTCAACTCCTTGAGGCGCGACACCCGCACCCCGGCGGCGCGCACGCCCCGCCCCGAGCCGTGCGCGCGAATCCTCGCTCGCTCTCGGCCCGCGGCCTCTGCTTCATCATCCGGAACGGTTACACAGCCGCGATCAACGGCTTCTTCGCCACGGCCCATAGAGATGACCCGTTCACGACGGCAACCAAGGTCGCTACGTACACCGCCACGCTCGCAGCGCGGCACCCGCTCTCACCCCGTCTCGCCCGCGGGAATGGGCGAAAAAAATGCCGCGCTCTGGGCGCGGCACGTGTCAGGCTCGCTCAACCTTCGCCGGACGAAGTGAAGGGCCGTCACCCTTCAGCCGGCGCACAACGCTCTTGCGAGCATCGCGACGGCGGCGTTCTGATGGCTTCTCGTAAAACTCTTTGCGCTTGATGTCCTTCGTCAAGCCCTCTTTCTCGCAGAGTTTCTTGAAACGACGCATCAGCCCTTCAACCGACTCACCGCTTCGTGCCTTCACCCGGATGGCCATAAGTACCTCGTATTCCGTTCGGTATTCGTTTGCGCCACTTCCCGGCGCGCTGGGGGAGAAGTAAAGGTCGAAAGGTGTTTGGAATCAAGGAGCAGTCTCCCTCTGATTTATACCCCCCTTCCGGGGGCCCGCGAGCCCCCCCACCATCCACACGTAAGACGTGTTCATCCACGCCCCTGTGTTCCGCCCTCGCCGGCCTCAAGATTGGCCCCAGAGCCGCGATCTGAACCCGCCAGGGGGTGGCCACCTCTACGATCCCTGCGTAGGCTCATGCCCTCTCAACGAGCACATCAGCCTCTCCAGACGCACGCCCCAGAGCCCCGACATGCGACAGATCAACGCCTCCCCAACCTCCACACTCTGCCTTCTCCTGGCCGCTGCCGGTCTCATGCTCTGGTCGGCCGCGGGCTGCGCTCCCCAGGTTGTCCGCCATGGCGACACCCGCATCCCCGCGTCCTACAGCGGCCGCACGCTCTCGGCGCGGCTCCCCGCCGAGATCCGCGTACCCGAGGTCATGGCCGCATTCACATCCGTCCTTGATGAACGCGGGTACAGCGTGCAATCATCGACCGTCACCGCCGAGAACGGCCACATCGTCGCGCACGCCCCCCGCTTCGATAACTTCCCGCGGGTGAACATCCGTGCCCAGCAGGCAACCACCGCCACGGTGGTCACGCTCACCAACGAGCCCTTCGGCGATCAGGAGCAATGCCGCTCGCTTCTCGCCGCCGCGCTCACCAAACTCGGCCTGTAAACCGCGTCCTTCGCTCGCCCGCACCTCACACACCTCAGCCGCCCCCGCCTTCGTGCCGGGGCTTTGCGCCGTGTGCCCATACGATCGACCATCATGACAGACAACACACCGGCCGCCCCCCGGCCGACCAACTTCCTGCGCCAGATCATCGAGGCCGACAACGCCGCGCTCAAGTGGGGCGTGGGCCCCGACAACCGGCCGCGCGTGCACACCCGCTTCCCCCCCGAGCCCAACGGTTACCTGCACATCGGGCACGCCAAGAGCATCTGTCTCAACAGCGGCCTGGCCCGCGACTTTGCCGGCGCATTCAATCTGCGTTTCGACGACACCAACCCGGCCAAAGAAGAGCAGGAATACGTCGACGCCATTATCGATGATGTCCGCTGGCTCACCAACGACTACGAGGGCCTGCGATTCGGGGGCGTTTTCTACGCCAGCAACTACTTCGGACAGATGTACGACTGGGCCGTGGAACTCATCCGAAAAGGCCGCGCCTATGTCTGCGATCTTTCTCCCGACCAGGTCAGTTCGATGCGCGGCAGCGTGGGCGTGCCCGCACAGAGCCCCTTCCGCGACCGCCCCGCCGAAGAAAGCCTGCGGCTGCTCGAAGAGATGCGCGCCGGCAAGCACCCCGGCGGCTCACACTCGCTGCGCGCCCGCATCGACCTCGCCAGCCCCAACTTCGTGATGCGCGACCCCGTGATGTACCGCATCGTTCACGAGCACCACCACAACACCGGCAACGCCTGGTGCATCTACCCCATGTACGACTGGGCCCACTGCCTCGAGGACTCTCTCGAAGGCATCACCCACTCCATCTGCACGCTCGAGTTCCGCAACAACCGCCCGCTCTACGACTGGTTCATCGACGCCATCAACGAAGGCCGCACCGAAGACGGCTCGGGCCCCTGGGGCAAGCGAATCCACCACCCCCAGCAGATCGAGTTCGCCCGCCTGAACCTCACCTACACCGTCATGAGCAAGCGGTTCCTGCTGCAACTGGTCAAAGACGCACGCGTCTCAGGGTGGGACGACCCCCGCATGCCCACCATCCGCGGCCTGCGCCGGCGCGGCTACACCGCGCACGCCATCCGTGCTTTCTGCGAAGACATCGGCGTGACCACCCAGGAAAGCGTGATCGATGTCACCCGCCTCGAAAACGCGGTTCGCGACCACCTGAACACCACCGCACCCCGCACCATGGCCGTGCTGCGCCCGCTCAAGGTCACCATCGAGAACTGGCCCGCGGGCCACACCGAATTGCTCGACTTTGTGATCAACCCCGAAGACCCGGCCGCCGGCACACGAAAGATCCCCTTCACCGGCACCCTCTACATCGAACGCGACGACTTCATGGAAGCCCCCCCCAAGAAGTTCTTCCGTCTCGCGCCGGGGCAGGAGGTCCGACTGCGCTGGGCCTACTTCATCACCTGCACCGGCGTAGAAAAGGACGCCTCGGGCAACATCACCGGCGTGCGCGCCACCTATGACCCCGCCACGCGCGGCGGCGATGCGCCACTCAACCCCGACGGCACCCCGGGCCGAAAGGTCAAAGGCACCATCCATTGGCTCAGCGCCGATCACGCTGTGCAGGCAGAAGTGCGCCTCTTCGACCGCCTCTTCCTCGCCGAAGAACCCGGCAAACGCACCGGCAATCAACTCGACGACTTCAACCCAGACTCGCTCGAAGTCATCCGCGCTCTCGTCGATCCCGCCCTGGCTCACGCCACGCCGGGCGACACCTACCAGTTCGAGCGCCTCGGTTACTTCTGCGCCGACAAAGACAGCGCCCCGGGCAAGCCCGTCTTCAACCGCACCGTCACACTCAAAGACACCTGGGCCAAAGCCCAGCACGCCGGCGGCTGAGCGCGGCACCGTTGCACTGTACCACACCGCGATCTGCCCCCTCCGCATGTGCAGAACGGGGCGGGGCGAGTAGTCGGGGCGGGGTGGTTTGGTGTGTGTTGCTTAGCCCTTTATCGCCTTCTTGAGCGCATCCGCCCTGTCGGTGCGTTCCCAGGTGAAGGTGTCGTACTTCTTCCCGTTGTACGTCACCTGCCCAGGCGTGCGGCCGAAGTGCCCGTGACGCGCCGTCGGCGAGTAGATCGGTGTTCGCAGGTTCAACGTCTCGATGATGCCGCGCGGCGTCAGCGAGAACGTCGCCCTGATCGCCGCGCTGATCTTCTCTTCGTCCACCTTCGACGTGCCGAAGCAATCAACGTACACGCTCGTCGGTTCGGCCACGCCGATGGCGTACGACAGTTGAATCTCGCATTGATCCGCCAGCCCCGCGGCAACAACGTTCTTGGCGATATACCTGGCCATGTACGCCGCGGAACGATCCACCTTGGTGGGGTCCTTGCCGCTGAAAGCGCCGCCGCCGTGACGGCCCATGCCGCCATAGGTATCCACGATGATCTTGCGACCGGTCAGGCCCGTGTCGCCGTGCGGCCCGCCCACCTCGAAGCGGCCGGTGGGGTTCACGTGAACCGTGATCGCACCGTTCCACCATTCCTTCAGCACGGGCTTGAGCACGTGCTCGATGATCTGCCGGCGCAGTTCATCCTGCCGTTCATTCCACTGCGGGTCGTGCTGGGTCGAGAGCACCACCGTGTCCACACGAACGGGCTTGCCGTCTTCGTATTCCACGGTCACCTGGCTCTTCGCGTCCGGACGAAGGCCGGCGATGATCCCCTCGCGCCGAACATGGGCCTGCTGCTCAACCAGCCTGTGCGCCATCTGGATGGGCAGCGGCATGAGTTCAGGCGTGTCGCGGCAGGCGTAGCCGAACATCATCCCCTGGTCGCCCGCGCCCTCCCGGTCTACGCCCATCGCGATGTCCGCGCTCTGCTTGTTCAGCGCCACGAGCACCGCGCACGACTCGCTGTCGAACCGCATGTCCCCGCTGGTGTAGCCGATGTCCTTCACCACGCGCCGAACCACCTCGGGAATGTCCACGTACGTCCGCGTCGTCACCTCGCCGGCCACCACCACCAGCCCCGTGGCGCACAGCGTCTCGCACGCGACCCGGCTGAAGGGGTCATCGGCGATCATGGCATCAAGAATGGCGTCGGAGATCTGGTCCGAAACCTTGTCGGGGTGGCCCATCGAGACTGATTCCGACGTGAAGAGGCGGTTCTTTGGCATGGTCTGCTTTCCAAAAAATCGAACGTCCACCGCAACCCGCGGTGGGCACGATGGTAGGAACGCCCATCCCAACCCGCGACCGCAGCGAACCCCCGCAGCACCCGCCGCGGGCTACCCTCCGGGCCTATGCCTCCCATCAAGGGCCCGGGCCTGACATACGCCGATGCCGGTGTCGACATCGACGAAAAAGACGCCTTCACCGAGTCGCTCGATTCGGTGCTTCGTCGCACCTACACCGACCGCGTCATCCCAAACCCCGGCGGCTTCGCCGGGCTCTTCCGCCTCGACTACAACCACCGCCTCTTCGCCCGGAACTACAAAGACCCCGTCCTGGTCGCGTGCTGCGACGGGGTGGGCACCAAGGTCAAACTCGCCGCAGACCTGGGGGTCTTCCACACCGTGGGCATCGACCTCGTGGCCATGAACGTCAACGACCTGATCGTCCAGGGCGCCGAGCCCCTCTTTTTCCTCGACTACATCGCCACGCCCTCGGTCGATAAACGCTTCCTGCACGATCTTGTCCGCGGCATCGCCGAAGGGTGCCGCCGCAGCGGGTGCTCGCTCATCGGCGGGGAAACCGCTCACATGCCCGGCATCTACCGCCCGGGCGACTTTGATCTCGCAGGCTTCTGCGTCGGCGTGGTCGAACTCAAGCGCATCCAGAAACCCATCCGCGTGCGCGCCGGAGATGTGGTCCTCGGGCTGGCGAGCGACGGCATCCACAGCAATGGCTACACGCTGGTGCGGCACGTGGTCGACAAGGCCGGGCTCGACCTCAACAAGGTCTACCCCGAACTCACCGCCACCGATACCCCCGCCGCCGCAACACCCGCCAGGAAAACCAAAGGCCGCAACAAGGCCGGGGCCGCCCCAGCCGACGGCCCGACGCTGGGGCAGGTGCTCCTCACACCCACGCGCCTCTACGCCGACCCGATCGTGAAACTGCTGCGCTCATACAAGGTCAAGAACGTCATCTCGGGCATGGCGCACATCACCGGCTCGGGCATCGGCGGCAACCTCTGCCGCGCCCTGCCGCAGACACTCGACGCCCGCATCGACATGAACGCCTGGCCAAGGCCCAAGGTCTTTTCGTTCCTTCAGGCGCAGGGCCGCATCTCAGAAGAAGAGATGTACCGCGTCTTCAACCTTGGCATCGGCTATTGCGTGATCGTCAAGCGCGCCTTCGCCGAGTCGGTCGCCGAGCGACTCACAAAGCTCGGCGAAAAGGTCTACATCATCGGCGAGATCGTCAAGGGCAGCGGAGAGGTCCGGCCCGACTGATCCGTCGCCGGGCATCACCCGAGCGTCACCGTGCCCACCCGCACCGGGCTCAGCCCGCGGTGGTTGTCCACCGCGATGGCCATGATCGTGAACGTGCCCGCGCCCAGCCGCTGTCCGGCGATCGTCAGGCTCCACGTATCAACGCCGGTGCGCTTGCCATACCCCAACCGCCGGTCTAGCCGGTTCTCGAGCAGGCCGTTGCCGTCGCGGTCAAGCCAGAACTCAACCCTTGTCACGCCACCATCAAGGTCGATCACGCCGGAGGCGGTGAACGTGTACGGCTGACGCACGATGCCGTCTTCGGTGATGGTCAAGGCCGCCAGTTCAGGCTGACGGTTGAGATACGTCGTTCTGTTCAGCGGCGTCCCGGTTGTGCCGTCGTTATCTACCGGCACAGCGAAGATGCGGTTGATCCCCAGCGCAAACCCCTCGCTCGACACCCTCAGTTTGAAGTTGCCGCGCACACCGGCGACTTCTCCGAGCAGTCTGTCTGTCTCGGGGTTGAGCACGCCGTCCCCGTCGCTGTCGAGGTAATACCGCACCGAGGCCATGCGGCCGTCGATGTCTCTCGAACCGCCCACGGTGATGTCGATCGGCTCGCCGATATACCGGATCACCGGAAGGTTGATCTTCATCGTGCGCAGCGTCGGCGGGTTGTTGGTGATCTGAACCTGCACCGCCGCGGCGTCGCTCACAAGCCCCTGCCGGTCGATGGCACGCGCGAGGAACTGTGTTTCACCAAGCGGCAGCGACTTCGTGCTGACACGCACCGAAGGCGTGCCCCGCGACGACGACGTGCCGACGCGTTGATCCACGCCCGGTGTGATCACCCCGTCACCGTTCACGTCTCTGTAAAACTCCACGACCCGCAGCGGGGTCTGGAAGGTCTGAATGCCCACCGCCGAAAGCACCACGTTCGCCCGCCGCAGCACGTCCTGGGTCGGCGTGACCAGCGCGCCGACCGTCGGGCGCACAAACACCGACACCGTCGCGGTCACAACCTCGCTCACCAGATCAAACCCGTTGACGGCCCTGGCGAAAAACCTCGCCACGCCCTCGGACAAATCCCCCGCGTTCAGGGTCAGCGAATACCGGCCCTCCACGGGCGTGTCACTCTCGCCCAGCAACTGATCGGCATCTGCGTCAAACTCTCCGTTGCCGTTGGAGTCGAGGAAGAACTGAACCCTGGCCGTGGTCGTCTCGGGCGCATCCACGCTCTGCACGGTCAGGGTGAGCGGGTCTCCGCCGCGCACCGTGCCCACCGGCGAGGTCACCAGCGTGCCGATCACAGGCACGGCCCGCACATTCACACTCGCAAAGGTCGATGGCCCCGCTTCTTCTCCCGCGTTGAAGGCCCTGGCGAAGAACCCCGCGGCCCCCTCGCCGAACCCATCCGTGCTGATCTGCAGGATGTAGTCTTCCCCGCTCGCCGTGCCCACGCCCAGCAGTGAGTCTACCGAGGGGTTAAAGATGCCGTCACCGTCAACATCGCGGTAGAACTCGACGCGCAGCACCGAACCATCCGGCACATCCACGTTCTCGGCGATGAGCGTGAGCGGCGCGCCCCTGTTCACGGTCTGCGCCGGGTTGGTCACCAGGCGGCCGATGGTCGCGTCGTTGCCGATCCGCACCACGAAGACATCTTCCACGAAAGTCCCGTCCGCCGACGTCACGCGCAGCGTGATCGTGGATGCGCCGGTCTGCCCAAGGGCGTACGAAAGGTTCAGCGTCTCTCCATCTACCGTGGCGTCGACAAGGTCCGGGTTGCTCGATGTCACCGAGTACCTCAGGTCTCCCCTCGTCTCGATGCCCACGGCGATGTAGTCTTCTACATCGACCCCCTCGCCATCCGCGAAGGTGCGCAGCGGCAGATCTTCGAACGGCGAAGGGAACCTGAAGACAGGAACCGCGGCGATCGCGTCCATCACGTCCAGCCCGTCGATCACCCGGCCGAAGACCGTGAACCCGCCGTTCTGGTTATCCAGATTCCCCGAGTTGTCGCCAAGATTGAAGAACCACTGGTTCGTCGCGCTGTCGGGATCGTCCGGCCGTTTGGCCATCGCGATGGTCCCGCGCGTGTTCGAGATCCCCGGCTCGTTCACCACCGGATCGAACGGCGGGATCGACCGCGGCTCGTCAAAGTCCAGATCCGGCAGGAAGAACCCGCCCCCCTGGATCACAAAGCCCGGCAGCGACCTGTGGATGATCGTGCTGTCGAACAACCCTTCCGTGATATACCTCAGAAAGTTCGCCACCGTCGCGGGGGTCTGCTCATCGAACAGCAGAACATTGATCGGCCCCAGCGACGTATTGAACTGCGCGATCGTCCCGCTGATGTCCGGGTTTTCATACCGCCCAGTCAGGGTAATCGCGGATGAATCTGTCCCCGACGGGATCGTCAGGTTGCTGATCGGCGTGAGAATCTGCACGGCGAGCGCCAAACGCTGCTCGAGCGGCTGGAACATCTCTTGGCACACGCTGTCGGTTCTGTGGATGGTCTTCATGCGAAAAGCCGCGGGGCACGCTCTCACGCGCCGGGGGCTGCTCAATCATCGGCCCCGAACGCCGGTGCCTCCCGCAAAGATACGCGCGCAGGGCCGTGACATCATGCCGCAAACCGGCGCACGCCTCACGAGACCCCCACGAGTCCCCACGAGACCCCCACGAGTCCCCCGCTCACTCCCCCGCGAGTCCCACACCGCCCACCGCGCCCAACCCCCGCACAAACAGGGGGCGAGCCACGCCGAGCGTGCGCTGGTGACGCCCAACCGCAAAGCTGTTGAACCACTCACTCCGCCGGGTGACCCCCGGCCACGTTCACACCGTCACCACGGCCAACCGAACCTCGCTGAAGCCGCCGTTGTTGTCTACGGCCCTGGCGATGATCTGATTCTCTCCAACGGCCAGACGGCTGGCCCGAAGGGTCAACGTATACCCATCCGGCCCCAGTTTTCCGCTGCCCAGCGACCGGTCGGCACGCCGATCGATCAGCCCGTTGCCGTCACGATCAAGCCAGAACTCCAGTTTGCGAACCGTCCCGTCAAGGTCACCACCCGAAACCGCCGTGAGCAGGAACGAAAGGTGCTTGGCACCCTCGATGGGCGCGATGGTGAAGCCGGAAAGCACCGGCGGCGAGTTGATGCGGAAGACGTGCGTCACGGCCTGGCTCACGGCCCCGTCCGAGTCGATCACCCGGGCGAAAATCCGTGTTTCACCGGGGGCCAGGCCCTCGGTCGAGAATGGGAGACGGAACCCGCCGCGCGAGGTGGTGACTTCGCCGATCAGCCTGTCACCCTCATCGAGCACGCCGTTGGGCCCGCCCTCTTCCCCGCCGACATCAAGGAAGTACTGAACCCGCTCGATCCTGCCGTCGACATCCTTCGCCCCGTTCACCGAGAGGTTCACGATGTCGCCCACGTTCTTCACGATCTTGGTCGAGGCCTTCACCGACTTCACCGTCGGCGCGGCGTTCACCACCGTGAACGTCGTCGAAACCACGTTGCTCGTCTGCCCCAGCACATCCGTCACGACCATGAACACCCGCGACTCGCCGATCGGCAGCCCGCGCGTCGTGAACGATGCCTTCATCTCGCCGTTCTTGAGCGACGACGTGTTCGCGATTCGCCGATCGGTGAGCGGGTCAAACTGACCATCCCCGTTCGTGTCGAGGAAGAACTCCGCCCGCCTGACCTTCGCGTCCGGCGTTTCAACCCCAGTCGCCACGAACTCAAGCCTGCTGTTGCGGCCCACCGGCTCCGGAGATGTCGAAACGGCCGCCACCGACGGCGGGCGAACGATGCGAACCGCGAACGAGTTGTCCACGAACGAGCCATCCGCCGAGGTCGCCCGCACCGTCACCGTGGCAACCCCACCCAGCGTCTCAGACACGTTCAGCCGCAGATTCCCCCCCTCGATGGTCGCGCCGACGAGGTCGGTGTTGCTGCTCGTGACCGAGAATGACATCTCGGGAATCGCCGAGATCGTCATGCTCACAAAGTTCTCAGGCTTCACCGGCGTCTGCGTGAAGTTGCGCAGCGGCAGGTCGCTGAACGTGCTGTTGTTGTAGTGGGTCGAGGCGTTGAAGACCGGCAGCCCCGCGATGGCGTCGACCACCTGCATGCCGTTGCCGATCACCCGGCCGAAGACGGTAAAGCCCCCGTTCTGCCCGTCCAGGTTCGCGCTGTTGTTCCCCACGTTCACAAACCACTGGTTCGTGGCGCTGTTGGGGTTGTTGGGCAGTTTCGCCATGGCCAGCGTGCCGCGAACGTTCGAGTTGCCCGGCTCGTTCACCACCGAGGTGAACGCGGGCACCGGCGTCGGCGACTGGTCGTTGGCCGTTGGAACCGTGAACCCGCCCCCCTGCACCACAAACCCCGGCAGCGACCTGTGGATGATCGTGCCGTTGTAGCGCTCCTCGTTGATGTACCGCAGAAAGTTCGCCACCGTCGCCGGTGTCGTCCGCAGTGCGCCGGGGCTCAACTGGTCGTAAAGCACCGCGTTGAACGAGCCCATCGACGTATTGAACCGAACGATCGTCCCGTTCAGGTCAGGGTTGTCGTACCGCCCCACCAGGTTGATCACGCTCGGCTGCGATCCTTGCGCCAGCAGCAGGTTCGGGATCGGTGTCACCACGCTCACCGCCAGCATGCACCGCTGTTCCAACGCATCGCAGGCCGCCTCGCCGGTCGCCGCCCGATCTTCCGCGCGGCACAGAAGCGCACCGAGTAAACGTTCAAACATCGTGGTTCCTCTTCCCGGCTATGGCCGATCTGGTTCGTGTCTGCATCGCAGCGCCCGCCTCTGGCGGGTCTTTGTGCCCCGCGGCGCGCACCGAGTGCTCGGCGCGGCCGCATTCTGGGCTCGGGAACATACGGCCGGTCAACCCACAGGGTTCACCCCGCGCTCCCGCCCTGGTCAGACAAACGGCTTCCCGTCCGCCGACGGCTGAATCGTCGCACACTCATGGCGCAAAGTCCAGCAGGAATGTTCCCCTTCCACGCACCCCTCCCCGCTCACGCAACGGCCCGAATCCGCCTCATTCCCCGGCGTGTGTGACCGTCGCCGGCAGCGCATCGGCAACCGTCGGCCCCACAACGCGCCGACGCTGGTGCACCGCCGCTTCCCGGGGCATATTGGAGAGCGCCGGATGAAGGAATCTGCCCCGCTCGCCCGGGGGCTTGAGCGTGACTTCCGGCGCGCCTCGTTGACGCACCCACTCGTCGTTGCGCACCGCCATCACCACCCACGAGACCTCAAGCCCCGGCGCGCCGCCCGCCACCTTGAACCGGCCCAGGCCCCGCTCGGCGATGTGCAGGTTGGGCGCCGGCCCCCCGACCGCTGTAAGGTGGTACGTGGCATCTCGGTTGATCGACGTGAAATAGTCGGGCAACTCAACCCACCCCATGCCCACGTCATCAAGGTACATCTTCCCGCTGTACATGTTCATGGGCGACGGTGATTCGGTGGCGTAGTGGTGCAGGTACTTGTTCCCAGGGTCTAACGGATGGTCGATCCGGAACTGCTTCGTGCCCGAGGCCGCAAAGTCTCCAAGGCAGTACACGCCGTACCCGCTCGGGCTCTCGCTGGCGCCGAACACACCGAAGGTCGTGCCCGAGCCGCCGATCGCCGCGCCATACACGCCGGCCGCGCCGTCGCTGCTGCTGGCCGTCAGGCCCCACACGCCGGTCGTCATGCCGTTCTGCGCCCACGCGGCGCCGTAGACCGCCGTGGCCTCGTCGCTGCTGCTGTCGACACGCCCCAGCACTCCGGTCGTCACCCCGGTGCCCGCCAGCGCATGCCCCACCACCCCCGTGCCGGCCGAACTCGAAGACAATCCCCACACGCCGTAGGTGTCTCCCCCTGAGGCTGTGGCCCACCCCAGAACGCCGCGCCCCGCGCTGCTCTCGCTCTGCGCCTGCACGCCAAACGTCTGCCCCGACATCGCCGATGCAAGCCCCACCACACCCACCCCGGCCTGGCTCTCGCTGCGTCCAAACAGACCGAACGCCCCGCCCGACGCGGCCATCGAATAGAAGTATCCCGCGCGTGGGCCTGATGACTGCACGTGCAGCGGGTACTGCGGCGATGTCGTGCCGATGCCCACATTGCCCTGCGAATAGGTCGCGTGTGTCCCGTTGAGCGCAAAAGGCGAAGCGCCGGGCGCACCCTGCGGCCCCTGCGGCCCGGTCGCACCCGTCGGC
Organism: Phycisphaeraceae bacterium; assembly: GCA_019636615.1. Taxonomy (GTDB): domain Bacteria; phylum Planctomycetota; class Phycisphaerae; order Phycisphaerales; family UBA1924; genus UBA2402. The sequence goes on from JAHBXF010000002.1 coordinate 1,301,196, forward strand.
CCCGGTGAACCTGTCGCCCCTGTCTGCCCCTGTGGTCCTTGTGCTCCCTGTGGCCCTTGTGGCCCTTGCGGTCCTTGCGGTCCTTGCGGCCCCGCCGGGCCGGCCGGTCCCGTCGCGCCCGCGGGCGCGTTCATCGCATAAATTGCATACGCCACGGCCGTCACGCGCTGCCGAGGAAGCAGAACCGTGTACCCGCCGAGCCCGGCCGGCGTGCGCACCTCGATCTGCAACCACCTCGCCTCGCCGTTGAACGCCGCCGAACCAAAGTCCAGCGTGGTCGTGAAGACCCCGTTGCGAACCTCAACCCCGTTCACATCAACCATTGCGCACACCTGAGTGCCGCCCATCGCGGCGTCGAACAGCCTGAACCGCAGGTCCGCAACGCACGTCAACGCCTCACCCTGCGAACGCAGTTCGCCCTGATACGTGAACGCGCTGCCCGCTGGGTTCTGCCCCCACGCCGACCCCCCGGCCCACACCGCGGCCCAGAGCAACGCACCCACAGTTGTTCGTCGAACGCTCTTTCTTTGCATGACGCACCTCGGCGCCGCGCGCGCCGGCGCGGCTCGTTCTAGGTCGTCACGCTCACGACGCGCCATAAGTCATGCGCGGCAAATTCCTCCCATTTCAACACCCCCGCCGCCCACGCAGGGCAGCGGCCGCACGCGCCTCGCCCACCCCGATCAGGCGGTCAGAGCGTCTGTCAGCGTCTTGCCTTCGACAGCCTTGAGCCGCGCGGCGGCGAGCGATTCGAGCAGTTTCTGCGCCGCGGGAGACTTCACCCTGTCCAAAGGCTCCTGCGCCATCGAGAAGATCTCGGTCAACGAGATTTTGTCCGGCGGGCGCGACAGCGTGTACGCCTCTTCCTGCTCAGACACGCTCACCCTGTGCACAAAGCCCGCGGCGCACAGCCTGTTGAGCATCTGCACCACGGCGGGCTTGTCCAGCCCTGTCCGGTCGGCCACGTGTTCGTGATCGGTATATTTGCCCAGCGAAAACCGCTCACCCACCACCGACATCACCAGCACCAGCGATGCCGGGTCGTGCAGCCTTGCCGATTGCATCGCCACCTGCTCGGCCACAAGCCCGAGCGTGGTCAGCACCGAGCGCGAAAAGCCCTGCCGAACCGCCGTGCGATACGCCTGCATGGCATACGCCACGTGCAGCCCGAAGAGCACGATCATCCACGTCAGGTACACCCACAGCAGGAAGAGCGGCAGGAGCGCGATCACGCCGTACAGCCGCGAATAGGTCGCCGAGTACGACACATACTCCGTGAACCCCCACTTGCCCAGTTCCCACAGCGTCGCCGCGATGCACGCCCCCACCAGCGCGGGCACCACGTGCACACGCGTGTTGGGCACCGTCGCGTAGATGATCACAAAGATCGTGATGCTCAGTGCCAGCGAGATAGCCCTGCTGGCGATGAGCACCAGCCCGCCAGCAACCCCGGGCCGCTGTGCTTGCTCAACAGGTTCCGCCGGCGCGGGCACGATCGCAGGCTTCGCCTCTGCACCGGGCACGCCCTCCACCCCTTCAACCGCTCCATACGCCGTCTCTTCACCGTTGGGCCAGTGGATCGCCGCCCACCCCTGCTGCTCGATGTTGCGCACGAACTGCTTGGCCTGCTCGGTGATGGCAAAGCTCGCCACAAGAAAGAACGTGCCCAGCGTGAGCAGCGACCAGTACTGCGTCACCCGGCGCGCCCACGCACGCCCCGTCGGCGCGTGGTAGATCTGGTTGAAGGCCTTCTCGATCTCCACCAGCATCGAAATCGCCGCGTATATCAGCGTGAGCACGCCCGCGAAACCGATCGCGTTGAGCGGAAGCCCTCTGATGCGGTCCACCAGTTCGCCGATCCACTTGTTCAGGCTCAGACCCTGCTCGACCTGCCCCGGCGCGGGCGGCCCCATGAACCCGTCACCTACCCCCTGCATCGCCTCGGCGCTCAACGTGATGCGGTCGAGCCCGATGAACTCAAGAAGCGAAAATACCGCCTTGCTCACCTGTTCACGCTGCGCGAACGATGCCATCACTACCAGCCCGATCACGATCACCGGGATCAACCCGAATATCGTCCGGTACGACAGCGCGGCCGCCATCCGCGCCAACTGGCTGTCACGCACGCCGATCGCGCACAGGTGCGCCACATGCACCAACTGCCGCCAGATGCCCGGGCGGTCCGCATCGTTGCTGGGCTTGAGCCACGCGTAGAACTTCACCTCGAACCACCCCCGCCCCTGGGGCCGCCGCGTGGGCCACCACGTGGGCCGCCCTTGGGCCCACCCCGCGGTCCACCTCGTCCGTCCTTCGGGCCGCCGCGGGGCGGTCCTCCACGACCACCCCTCGGGCCGCCCGCAGGACCACCTCTCGGGCCGCCCGCAGGACCACCTCTCGGGCCGCCCGCAGGACCACCTCTCGGGCCGCCGCGAGATCCACCCAGAGATCCGCCATGGCCACCGCCGCGAGAGTCTCCTCGCCCCCCTCCGCCGTCAGATCGCGTCGGACGCCCCCCGCCAAACCCACCGCGCATTCCTTCGCCGGTTCGTGGCGCCCCCTTGCCTCCACGCATTCCACCCGCTGCGCCAGGCGGCTTGCCACCGCGCTGGCGTGCATCCCCATCAGGCTTGCCACCGCGTGCCGGAAACGGCCTGCCCGTGGGACGTCGCGTCGGGCGAGCCCCTGATCGCTCGCCATCTTCAAACGCCGGCTTGCCACCGCGCGGGCGTGCATCCCCATCAGGCTTGCCGCCGCGCGCCGGAAACGGCCTGCCCGTGGGACGTCGCGCCGGGCGAGCCCCTGATCGCTCGCCATCTTCAAACGCCGGCTTGCCACCGCGCGGGCGTGCATCCCCATCAGGCTTGCCCCCGCGCGCCGGAAACGGCCTGCCCGTGGGACGCCGCGCCGGGCGAGCCCCTGATCGCTCGCCATCTTCAAACGCCGGCTTGCCACCGCGAGGCTTGAACGCTCCCCGTGCAGACGGCGGCCGCCGCCGTGGCGTGCCGGGCTGATCATCAGCGCCGCCCCGGGGCCTTCTCTCTTGTGCCGGCCCGCCTTCATGCCCCGCGCCGCCTTCTCCCAACGCTGGCGTGTGCGGTCGCGACCCGCCCCCGGAACGACGCGGCGCGGGCGCCCGTCGCGGCCTTGGGCTCGCAGTGGTTGCTGCCTTCGCAGGGTTTCGCAGCAGCGACAACTCTTCCCGGGTGAGTTCGCGCCACATCCCGACCGCAAGCCCGCTGAGTTCGAGCGGGCCGATCGCTACGCGTGTGAGTTTTTTGACGGGCATCCCGAGAATCCGCAAAGCCTCGCGGATCTGCCTGTTGCTCGCCTCCAGCAGCGTCACCCGCATCACCGTGTTCGAACCCCGCCTGCCGATGATCTCAAAGCCCTTGCCGATGTCGTGCACGCGCGTGCCCGGCCCGGCGCTCCTCGCCTCTGCCTTGGCCATCGCGCGGAGTTTCTTCTGCGCATCCGCCAGCCGTTCGTCGTCAACATCCCCCTTCACCACCACTTCATAGACCTTCTGCACCCCGTAACGCGGGTGCGTCAGTCGGTTGGCAAACTCGCCGTCGTTGGTCAGCAGCACCAGCCCCGTGGTGTCATAGTCAAGCCGCCCCACCGGGAAGAGCCTTGCCTTCGCCGGGTGATCGACCAGGTGCATCACCGTCCGCCGGTCCATCTCGGGCTCATCGGCCGTGGTCACCAGCGTCTGCTCGGGCTTGTGAACCATGATGTACAGGTGCCGCTCGGGCTTGTAGACCAGCCGCCCGTCGACCTCGATGCGGTCCTGTTCAGGATTGACAAAGGCGGGCAGCGACTGCACCAGCACGCCGTTGACCGTCACCCGCCCCTGCTCGATGATCTCTTCACAGACGCGCCGCGCCGCGACCCCCGCCTGCGCCATCACGCGTTGGAGCCTGACGCCCGACTGAGAAGACTGATCGGGCTGTTCCCCTTGGTGTGGCATGAGTGAAGGGTACGAGGCACGCCCGCCCGATGCGTCCGGGCCGCTCAAGATCGGTCGGCCCGTGTCGGGGGGTTCAACTTCAACCCTTCATCCCCAGTGTGCCGACATCTCCCACGACAACCGCCGCGCCGGCGGGCTGCTCGACGATCAAGGATCACTCCACGTGCCCGCAACCCCGACCCCATACTCAGGCGATATCACCAGCGAACCGGGCACATCCCCCCGTCCGGGCGGCGATGTCGAAGAAATACTCTCCCGCGCCTTCATCACTCCCAGGATCATCGACCAGCGCAGCGTCGAAGACCTCTCCGCCACCCTGCGCACGCTGCTCCGCGACGCCGCCACACACCAGAAACTTTTCGCCCAGAACACCACAGGCATCAAAGCCATCGCCGACCAGGCGGGCACCCTCGAACGCGACCTCAAGGCACGCCTCGAACAGGCCACCCAGGCCTCTCAGCAGTTCGAGCAGCGCGCCGCACGCGCCCAGAAACTCCTCGAAGCCGCCGAGCAGACCATCGTCTCCCAGGTCCGACTCGGCCGCGAAACCGCCGAGCGACTCCTCTCCCCCGACCTCTCCTCCCTCGAAGCCCGCACACTCAGCATCGCCGACAGCGCGGCAGCGCACGCGCAGGCCCGCATCGACGCCGCGATCGAAGACGCGGTCGCACGCGCCCTCGCCCGCTTCGAGACAGACGTCGCCGCACGCTGCGAAGCCCGAGTGCTGCGGGCCGAGGCCGATTTCGCCCAGCGCGTCGCTTCCCTCACCACACTCGCCGAGGCAACCCTCTCGCAGATCGAACACGCCGCAGCCATGGCCCGGAGCCAGCACGAACGCACCGAAAACCTCTGCGTTCAGGCCCGCTCACTGCACGCCCTCTTCGACGGGCAGGAAGCCCGCACCAGCGAACTCGCCGGGAAACTCGCTCACGACCTCGCCGCCGCCGCGTCACGCCGCGACGAACTCCTGAACGCCGCGTCGCACACCGAAGAACGCGTCAACGCCGCCATGGCACGCCTCGACACCCTCCTCGCAGATTTCACCTCCCGCTTCGAGCGCGGCGCCGGCGAGATCGAAGCACGTCTTGCCGAGAGCACCCAGCGGGGCAGCGCGGCCGTCGCCAACCTCTCCCGGCACGCCGACGAACTCTCGGCTCTGGCCGCCGCCGCGGACATCAAAACCCTCAGGCACGCCGTCACCGACGCGCAAGACGCCCTCGCCCGCAGCACCGAAGCCGCGCTCGACCTGCGCGAAGCCGCCGCGGGCTGCGCGCGCGTCGCCGATGACGCCCGCCAGGTCGCTGCCAACCTCGTCACCGCTCGAACGCACGCCGACCAGGCACACCAGGCCGTCGCCACGCTCAGCGCCATGGGCCCGCGGCTTGCATCGCTCATCGAGCGAGGCAACCAGATCGGCCAGGGCCTCTCACGCCTGCTCGCACGGGCCGAGCGCGCCGCCCCCACCACAGACCCGCTTCCCGAATCCAAAGGTCAGTAAGGCTTCGCGGCCCGCCATCGTGCACGCCCTGACGAGCGTCGGTGCGCTCGGCCGCCGCGCGCCATCCGCCCTGGCACGTCTCCGGGCGCAAGAGAAAACCCCGCCGGGAGTGACCCGGCGGGGTTTCAAAGTGACACCTGATTGTCAATCCGCCTCGAGGCGGTCAGACGTGGCTCAGCGGTCGATGAAGACCGTGAGTTCGTCGTCGCGGATCGGGGTGCGGATCTCGGCGCAGGTCGTCTCGCCGACGACGAGCATCTCGCCGGCCTTGGTGGCGCGAACCACCAAGGTGGTCGGGATGCGGGTGCCGGGGGTGACCGTGCCGAAGTTGAAGGTCAACTTGTTGCCCTGAACCGTGGGGTTCATCGGGGCTGAGACAAACTCAAGGCCGTCGGGCAGCGTGACCACCATGCGGGTGTTGGTCAGGTTGATCTGACCCTGGTTGGCGACTTCGATGCGGAAGGTGTGGGGCGTGCCCACAACCACCACGCCGTCATCGTCCGTGATCAGCGTGCCAAGGTCGGGCACGCCGATGACGTTCACCGAGCAGTTCGTCGACGCGGGCGCGGCACAATCAGCCGAGGCGTTCGCGGCGATGTTCAGCGTCGCAACAGCGGCAGAACGCAGGCAGAAGCGAACCGTCTTGGTCGCCCCGGCGGCAAGGTTGCCGACATTGAAGGTCAGCACGCCGCCCGCGGCGGTGCCGCCGTCCGAAGCGTTGCTCACGGTGGCGCCGGCGGGCAGGGTCACGGCGATCTTCGCGTTCGCGGCGACCGCGTCGCCCGTGTTGCGCACGGTCAGGTCATAGCAGGCATCGCGGCCGATGAGGGCCGTGGTGCCGGGCTTGCACTCGATGGCCAGAACCGGCTGACGCACCACCGTGGGCACCTTGGCGGTGCTCACGTTGATGTTGCCGTCGGCCGTCGCGCTGGCGACGTTTTCATAGCGACCGACCTTCTCGGCCTTCAGCGCACGCTCGATGCGGCGAGTCTCGCCCGGGGCGAGGGTGCCGATCGCTTCGTCAAGGGTGCTGCCGCCGCTGGCCAGGGTCAGGCCCGCGGGCAGCGAGTCACGCACACGCACGTTTGTCGCCGGGCCCGTGCCCGTGTTGCGAACCTCGATGACCATGTTGATCGGCTGGCAGGTGAGGATGGACTCGGGGGTGAGCGTCTTGGTGATCGCCAGGGCCGGCTGCACGACGTTGATCGTGCTGCACAGGGCCGTGGTGTACGACGCGCTGGCGCAGGAGTTGATCGGAGCGACCGAGGCCGCCGCGCCCTTGAGGGTGATCAGTTTGCTCTCGCCCGGGGTCAGCGAACCCAGGTTGTACACGCCGTTGTTCCCCTGGGGGGTGGCGCTCTGCAGCGTGAAGTTGCTGGGCACCGCTTCGTTCACCGTCACGTTGTCCAGCGAGTTGCTGCTGATGTTCGTGGCGCGGATCACATAGTCAAACGGCTGACCCACCGTCACGGTGGTCGGGTAGATCTTCTCGATCATCAGCGCGCTGCTGTTGCGCTCGCCCGTGGGCAGGTACATCACGTTGGCGCTGGCCGCCATCGGACGCGCCGCCGGGGCCGCGGCCGGGGTGGGCGCCGCGGTCGGGGCCGGTGCGGGGGCGGGCTGGCGGGCCGCCGCCACGCGGCCGGCATCAGGGCGGGCGTGCGGTGCTGTACCGTCGTATTGCCCGCCGCTGCCGGCCGAATCGCTCGCGCAGCCCGTGGTGAACGCCATGCCCGCCAACGCGAGCACCGAAAGCAGTCTGTTCACTGAAATGTTCATGTTCCTCCTCAATAGTGTCTCTGGGGTGTAAAGGCAGTGGGTATTTGACGGCTCGGTCGCGTTGATCCCAGTATCAGGCGCGGCACGGGCATCTCTGGATCGGGTTGAATGGCTCCCAACGAGCATGCTGGGCCCTATAAGAAGCCCACTATCGTAGACACTATGCCCTGTGCCGGTCCGCGACCTTGACCCCCGAGACTTCCCTGGTCATTCGCGCCGCTCCACGACCCAATGGCCGGTTCTCACCCCCGAGCCACCTTTCGCCTGATCAGGGGATAGCCGTCACCAACATGTTATTGGACCTCATGCCACTGCTTGCGACCGCCCCCCTTCATTCCTCTCTATACCCTCACTTCCTCTGGGCACATGCCGCCTGCACCCCTTGCCCTCCGCCGGGACATTCCGCGGTGGGCCTATACTTGCCCGTCGGGTTCAGGATCGAGCCCGGCACGGCCCGCCATCAGTGATCGGCGTGGCTGTTTGTTGAACCGGCTGCCCGCACGCGGGCGGCCACTCACCCACGAAGCGCCCTTGTGCCTCGCGGCAGACTTTCCGGCCTTGCCGGAGCGTTCTGGTCGATCCCCGTGTGCGCCGGTGCCGCTGCCAGAAAGGTTCCGTCATGGCCAATCAACTCGTTCAAGACCTCATTGAAGCCGGCATTCACTTCGGCCAGCGCGCCAGCGGCTGGAACCCGAAAATGCAGCCGTACATCTACGGCAAGCGCAACGGCATCCACATCATCGACATCAAAGAGACCATCAAGGGTCTCCTTCTGGCCAAGAAGTTCCTGGGCAAGGTCGTCGCCGACGGCAAGGATGTCTGCTTCGTGGGCACCAAGCGTCAGGCCAAGGCCGTGATCGAAACTCAGGTGCCCGCCGTCAAGATGCACTATGTCACCGAGCGGTGGCTGGGCGGCACCCTCACCAACTTCCGCACCATCCGCCAGCGCCTCAAGCGCCTCGACGAACTCGACCAGATCGAGCAGAACGACAACTTCGCCTCGTACTCTAAGAAGATGGAGAGCCAACTCCGCCGCGAGCAGCGCAAGATCAAGCGCAACCTCGAAGGCATCCGTCACATGGAACGCCTCCCGGGCGCCATGGTCGTGGTTGATGTTCGCTCCGAACTCACCGCCCTCAAGGAAGCCCGCAAACTCGGCATCCCCACCATCTGCCTCATCGACACCGACGGCGATCCGGACATGGCCGACATCCCCATCCCCGGCAACGACGACAGCATGCGCTCCATCGACGTGGTCGTGCGTGAACTGTGCCTGGCCATCTCCGAGGCCCTTCAACTGCGCACCATGGGTCAGCCCGGCGCGGGCGACACCTCCGGGGCGCAGGTTTCCGAAGGCCCCCGCCGCAGCCGGCGGGCCCAGTTCCGCGCCGACGACACGACATCTACAGACGCCGCCGAGCCCGCGGCCGCCTCGCCGAACTGAGCACCCAGCACCCGTCACTTCCACCCACAGGCCGACGTGTCAAGGTCGTAGATCAGACCCGCGCTGCCTCCCCCACCACGCTTTCCCGACCAGCCACGGCGCCGGCAAGACCGGCCACCCGACCCGGAGACACCCTCGATGGAACTCAACGCCAAAGACGTGATGAAACTGCGGAACGACACCGGCCTGCCCATGATGGCCTGCAAAGCCGCGCTGATCGAAGCCCAAGGCGACATCGAAAAAGCCACCGACCTCCTCCGCAAGCAACTCAAGGGGAAGATGGACACCAAGACCGACCGCGCCAGCGGCGAGGGTCGCGTGGCCATCTCGATCACCCGCGAAGCCGCGGCCATCGTCGAACTCCGCACCGAGACCGACTTCACAGCCAAGAACGAGAAGTTCGTCACCGCCGCCGCCAAGATCGCCGACCTCGCCCTGGGCGCTCACGCCGGCGATGTTCCCCAGTCGCCCGACATCCTCGCCGTAGTCGATGACCTGCGCATCTCCACCGGCGAGAACGTTCGTTTCGCCCGCGGCCACAAAATCACCCAGGACCCCGGCTCAGGCTCCATCGGCCACTATGTCCACCACGACGGCAAGACGGGCGTGCTCGTCCAGGCCGAGGGCTCGGTGAGCGATGAAACCCTGCGCCAGGTTTGCATGCACATCACCGCCGCGGTGCCCCGCCCCAAGGGAATCACCGCCGACGACATCCCCTCCGATGTCGTTGAGAAAGAGCGCCGCTTCCGCATCGACGCCGCCATGGAGTCGGGCAAGCCCAAGGAAATCGCCGAGAAGATGGTCGAAGGCGGCATGCGCAAGTTCTTCGAAGAGGTCGCCCTCCTCGAACAGCCCTTCATCATGGACCCCACCAAGAAGGTCAAAGACATCCTGGGCGCCAACGTCCGCGTTGTGGGCTTTTACCGCTGGCAGGTCGGCGAACAGGCCTGATCGCCCCCCCGCCTTTCCCCGTCTTCTCCACCGCACTCGCTCCGCACGCTTCACGCACTTCGACCGGCCTATTCGCCCTCCATCACTTCCTCTGGAAGATCCTCACCCCGGTCCCTATAGTCTCTCTTCGGAGCCGTCCGCGACGGACGCCAATCACCCCTTCACAAGGGCTTGGCCGAGGCGCGGCAAGGGCGATCCCATCGCGGCTGATGGATCGTTCAAGCTCCCGCCGCGGATGCCCCCCAAAGGCTCGCGCGGCTCTCAGGCCGCGGAAACCGCCTCGCTCCTGCGGGGCCTCCCTTCACGGGCGGCTCTGCTGTGTGCGGCCTGCGGACCGCGACCCATCGTGGTCCGTTCGCACGCACCGGGCACGGGTTCACCAACCCCTGCCCATGAGCACAGGAGTTTCGCCCCCGCGACGTCACGTCGTCTCTCAATGGTCGATGGTGTAAGGGTAGCACAGCAGATTTTGGTTCTGTTAGTCCTGGTTCGAATCCAGGTCGACCAGTATTTTCTGCTCGCGCCACCACCGCCCGCAGAAAGACACTTCAAGACAACGTGACCGTCCGGCGGCCGCCGGATCATGCCTCAGGCCATAGACAGTTCCAAACCCGCCGCGATCCTTCTTGCCGCGGGCAAAGGCACGCGCATGAAGTCCGACCTGCCCAAGGTCGTCTTCGAAGTCGGCGGGCGGCCGATGGTCTGCGCCGTGGCGGACGCGTGCCGCGCCGCGGGTGTAGAGCGCATCATCGCCGTGGTGGGCCACAGGCAGGAACTCGTCCGCGAAGCCCTCCGCGGCTACGAGGGCATCGAGTTCGCCGTGCAGACCGAGCAACTGGGCACCGGCCACGCGGTGATGAGCGCCGCCGAATGTTTCTCGGGGGTCCGCCAGAGTGTCTTTGTGCTCTGCGGCGACGGCCCCCTCATCCGCCCGTCGACACTCCGCACGATGCTCGAGCGCCACCGCGGCCTGGGCGCCGCGGCAACGCTGGCCACCGCCGAGATCGAAGACCCAACAGGCTACGGCCGCATCTTCCGCGACGCCAACCGCCGATTCCTGGCCATCGTCGAGCACCGCAACTGCACCCCCGGGCAACTCGCCATCCGCGAGGTGAACCCCAGTTACTACTGCTTCGACTCTCAGCACCTCTTCAACGCGCTCAAGGGCGTCACCCGCAACCCGCTCAGCGGCGAGTACTACCTCACCGATGTCCCGGGCCTGCTGCTCGAACAGGGCGCGCGCGTCGAGGTCATCGAGGCCGTGCCCCCCGAGGATGTTCTCTCGATCAACACCCCCGAAGACCTCGCCCTCGTCGATCGCATCTTCCGTTCCCGCCGTGACACCAGCCCCGCGGAGGCCGCGCCATGATGAACGTGCTCGATTCCGAAGTGATGATCTTCGCCGGCACGCACTCGACCGAACTGGCCAAGCGCGTCTGCACCTACATGGACACCAGCCTGGGCAAGGCCCGGGTGCAGTCCTTCCCCGACGGTGAACTCATCGTCAAACTCGAGGAGGACGTGCGCGGCCGCGATTGCTACGTCATCCTCTCCACCTGCGAGCCGGTGAACGACTCGCTGATGGAACTGCTGATCTACATCGACTGCCTGCGGCGCGCCAGCGCGGGCCGCATCACCTGCGTCATCCCGTACTTCGGCTACGCCCGCCAGGACCGCAAGGACGAGGGCCGCGTGCCCATCACGGCCAAACTCGTGGCCAACCTCATCACCGCCGCCGGCGCGCACCGTGTGCTGGCGCTCGACCTGCACGCCGCCCAGATCCAGGGCTTTTTCGACATCTGCGTCGATCACCTCTCGGCAACGCCCGTCTTTGTCGATTACTTCACCCGCCACCGCGCCGAACTGGGCGAACTCTGCCTCGTGAGCCCCGACGTGGGCAACGTCAAGGTGGCCGAGGGCATGGCCAACCTGCTCGGGGGCGATCTGGCCATCATCAACAAGCGCCGCCTCTCGGGCTCGATGGTCACCACCGGCAACCTCATCGGCAACGTCTCGGGCAAGACCGTGCTGATGTTCGACGACATGATCTCCACCGCGGGCACCGTGGTGGAAGCCGCGAAACTGGTGATGGAAAAGGGCGCGGTCGATGTCATCGCCGCCGCCACGCACCCGGTGCTCGTCGGCCCCGCCGTCGATCGGCTCCTCTCCAGCCCCATCAGCAAGGTCGTCGTCTGCAACACCATCCCGTTCGCCCAGCGTTGTTCCCCGCTCAAAGGCAAACTCGTCGAACTCTGCGTCGGAAGCCTCCTCGGACAGGCCATCCACCGCATCCACAACAACCAGTCCGTCTCGGCCCTTTTCAAGTTCACCGCGGGCACCAAGCGCTGAAACGCCACGCCCGCTCGATCCTGTTGACGAACCACGCACACCCATCTTTCACCAAGGATTCTTGATCATGCACGAACAAGCCCCCCTCCTCCAGGCCACCCGACGTGAACAGCACGGCTCTCGCTACTGCCAGCGCGTCCGCAAGGCCGGCGGCCTGCCCGCCGTTGTCTACGGACACGGCCGCGAGCCCATCTCCATCACCCTCGATTCGCGCGAGGCCGTCCGCCACTTCCAGGCCGGCGAGAAGGTCTTCCGCCTCGACTTCCCGGGCAAGAAAGAGGCCGACGAACTCCAGATCGTCCTCCTCAAAGATCTCCAGTTCGACTACCTGGGCACCAACATCGTCCACGCCGACTTCGCTCGCGTCGATCTCAACGAGCGCGTCCGCACCCGCGTGGCCATCCACCTCATCGGCGAGTCCAAGGGCCTCAAGACCGCCGGCGCCATCCTCATGCACCCCGTCAACGAGATCGAGATCGAGTGCCTCGTGCTCGAAATCCCCGAGTTCATCGAGGTCTCCATCACCGACCTCGATGCCGGCCAGGTCATCTCCGCCGGTGACGTCAAACTCCCCAGCCAGAACATGAAACTCCTGACCGACCCGCACTCCATCGTCGCTCAGATCGTCGTGCAGGTCGAGGTCAAGGTGGGCGAAGAAGCCGCCGCCGCCACCTCCGCCGAGCCCGTCGTGCTCACGGCCAAGAAGCCCGCCGAGGGCGAGGCCGCCAAGCCCGGCGCGAAGCCCGCCGCCAAGAAGTAATCCACGTTCCCACGTCACCCGAGAGGAGCCATGAAACTGATCGTCGGTCTGGGCAACCCCGGCACGCAATACACCAAGACCCGGCACAACGCCGGGTTCATGGTGGTCGATCGCCTGCTCGCCGCTCACGCCGCCGATCAGCCCCTCAAGGCCCGCTTCTCCGCCGCCACCGCCGAAACATCCTTCGCCGGTGACAGGGTGCTCCTGGCCAAGCCCACCACCTTCATGAACCGCTCGGGGCAGTCGGTCTCCGATGCGGTTCGCTTCTACAAGATCGACCCCGCCGCGGACCTGCTCGTCATCACCGACGACATCTACCTCCCCACCGGCGCGGCACGCATGCGCCCCTCCGGCGGCAGCGGCGGGCACAACGGCCTGGCAAGCATCACAGCGCTTCTCGGTCACGACGACTACCCAAGACTCCGCATCGGCGTGGGTATGCTCCCCTCGGGGGGCAAACCCCCTTTCATGGACCAGGCAGATTTCGTCCTCGGCCGCTTCACCGCCGAGGAAGAGCCCCTGCTCAGCGATGCCCTCTCCCGCGCCGTCAAGGCCGTCGAGACCTTTGTTGAAAAGGGCCTGGCCCACGCCATGAACGCCTGCAACGCAGGCCCCCCCCGCCCCAAGCCCGAGCCGCGCCGCGAGGCGCGCCCCGGGCCGGGGCCTTCCGCCCCTCCCACTCCAGCCTCGGGCGCGGCACCCGCCGACCCGGCCTGAGCCCCAGTCTTTCACACCGCCAGATCACACCAGACAGATCCACACCTTTTTCAGGATACCTCACATGCCAGCAAAGCGAATGTACAACTACGAAGCGGCCTTCCTCCTCAGCCAGTCCACCGCCGCGGACCTCGCGGGCGCCATCGCGCACATCAACGACATCCTGGTCACCCGCGGGCACGCCCAGATCCTCGCCATGAAGAAGTGGGACGACCGCCGGCTCGCCTACGAGATCGACGGCCAGAAGCGCGGCGTCTACATCCTCACCTACTTCCGCGCCGCAGGCACCGACGTCGCCCACATCGAGCGCGACTGCAACCTCTCCGAGAAGATCATGCGCACCATGATCCTCCGCGCCGACCACCTCACCGACGAGGAAATCGCCTCGCACGACGGCCGCAAGGAACTCGAAGCCGAAGCACGCATGCGCTCCGACAAGCCGGCTCAGCCCGCCGCCGAAACGCCCGCCGAGGCACCCGCCGAAGCCGCTTCCGAAGCCTGAAAACCACCCACGCCTCCGCCCCATCCCGGGGTCTGCGCGGCGGATACGCTGCGGGGTCGTACCGCGCGGCGTGCGCGGCAACTTTGTGCCGGCCCGCTCTTGGCGGGCGGTGACATCCTGCCCCGTGTTCTGACGGCCCCCGCCCCGTTCGCGTCGGGCCCTCCAGCCCCGAAGGAATCGCACCATGGCCAGTTACAACAAAGTGCTCTTGATGGGCAACCTTACCCGTGACATCGAACTCCGCTCGGTCGCCGGTGGGCAGAGCGTCGCCCGGATCGGCCTGGCGGTCAACCGCAACTTCACCACCCAGAGCGGCGAACGCCGCGAAGAAGTCACGTACGTTGATTGCGAAGCCTGGGGCAAGACCGGCGAAACCATGGCCAAGTACCTTTCCAAGGGGCGGCCGGTCTTCATCGAAGGCCGGCTCAAACTCGACCAGTGGGAAGACAAAGAGGGCAACAAACGCTCCGCCCTGCGCATCGTTGTCGAGGGCTTCCAGTTCATCGACAGCCGTACCGGCGGCGGTGGCGGCGGTGGCGGTCACTCGGCCCGCGACGATGGCGGCGGCGATTGGCAATCAAAGGCCCCTGCCTCGGCCGGTGGCGATCAAGGCATGCCCGGCGACGACATTCCTTTCTGACCGGTTCTCACGGGGTGCGCGGCGGGAAACCCCGCTCCGCACGCTTTGTTCGGTGAATTTCCCCCATCGCACGGCTCCCTTCGCGGGGAGAACTCCGCGGCGGTCTGACCTACCATCTCGACCCGTTGCGGCGGAGCATTGCCCGGCATGAGCCGGCCTCCGCTGCTCACTCTTCACCGCGTACGGGAATGGCTCTTCGGGCATCCCTGCCGGCTCGCCGCCGTCAGAACCCCCCAAACGGCTTCTCTCCCGCACGCAGAGGACAGCACCATGGCCAAGAGTCTCAAACTTCTCCTCATTGAAAACGTCGAAGCGCTCGGCATCGTCGGCGATGTCGTGAACGTTCGCAGCGGCTACGCCCGCAACTTCCTTCTACCCCGCGGCCTGGCCACCCAGCCCAGCGAAGAACGCATCAAGGAACTCGCCGGCAAGCGCGCCGAGGCCGAGAAACTCCTGGCCGAGCAGCGCAAGCACCGCGTTGAACTCAACGCCAAACTCTCCGGCGTGGCGGTCACCCTCGTGCGTTCGTGCAACGACCAGGGCATCCTCTACGGTGCCGTGACCCAGCAGGACATCGCCGCCTCCCTCAAAGAACAGGGCTTCACCGTCTCGCCGCGCGACGTGCGCATCCCGCAGACGATCAAGCGTGTCGATTCCTTCGACGTGCACGTGAAACTCGACTCCGACCTCGACCAGATCATCAAGGTCATCGTCAAGGCCGACCGCGAACTCGTGATTGAGAAGCCCACCCACCAGGAAGGCGAAGAGCCGCAGGCCGCAGGCGCCGGCGAGCGTCCCGCCCCCACCGGCGAAAGCCGCCGCCGCCGCGACGACTGGATGATCCCCGACGACTCCAACCGCGTGGTTGGCTGGGGCGCCAAGAAGAACGACGACGGCCCCGGCACCGATGCCAAGGGCGGCAAGGGCAAAGGCAAGAGCAAGCCCAAGGCCGAGAAGAACTGATCCCGGCCTCGTTGGGGGTTTGTAGCGTGATTCACTCAGGGCCCGTGCCGCGTTGGCACGGGCTTTTTTCGTGCCCTGCCCGGGAGCGCGATACAAAACCCGCGGCCTTTGCGGTCGCGGGTTCTGGTCGATTCACGTGCGTGTGTTGAGCGCGGCACCCTTTGGCAGCGCTGGTGGGCGATGTCTGGGGGGAAGGTGATCAGCGGCCGGTTTGACGCGTGGTGAGCGGGAAGGGCGGGTCATACTCGGCGATGACCTTGGAACCCAGCACAAACTTGTTGACGCTCACGCCAAGGCTGACACGGTAGATGAGCGTGAGTTGCTGGTCGGGGCGGCTGCGGCTGAGCGAAGGGGTCTCGGTGAGTGCCCTGATCGGCTGGCCGGGGGTGTAGCGGATCTGCACCTTGGTGCTGTCTTTGTAGATGAAGCCCACGGGCTGGTACGACTGACCGTTGGTGTCGGTCAGCAGCGGCGGCAGGATGCGGTCGACCGAGGCCGCCGCCTGGCCCAGAAGGCTGGTGCGGCTGGGCAGGCTCACGTCGATCTTCACGATGACGGTGTCGTCGGTGACGGCGAAGCGCTCGATGCGGAGGCTGCGCTCCATGCCGACGGTCTTCTGTGCGTAGTCGGGCTCGAAGACTTTCTCGCCCTCCACGAGCAGGTTGCGGTTGTTCTCTTCATCGATCACGAGCGGGTCATGCGTGCCCTTCTGGATGGTAAAACCGATGGCGTTGGTCACTTCAACGCCCGCGGGGTTGATCGCGCCGACCTGGGCCTGTCCGGGGGCGCCTCGCCCCCACTCGATCTTGATTGCCTGGGAAGTATCGAGGTTGCTGCCCGGCGCGGCCCCGCCAGAATCCCCGCCCACGCCTGGGATGCTGCCACCCCGTGCACCGGCGAGCGTGGCGATAAAACCGTCGCGCTGGGCCGAGGAAGCGAACTTGGCCGAGGGCTGTGCCGTGGAACCCTCGCCGACGACGTGGCGGATGCCTCGCACGTAGAGTGCCGTGGGCGTGTACCCCGGGGGCACCACAAACTCGAAGGCGAAGAGGGCCTCGGCCGCGCCGCCGACCGACGCGATGAAGGTGTCGCGGGCGTCGTAGCGCCATCGGGCAAAGCCCGCCTGGCCGGTCGACTCGGCCTGCGACGACACCGCGATCGGGTAGACCGTGGTGCGTTTGCCTTCCTGCTCGTTCTCGACGACGAGGAACAACTGGCCGGCGCCGATGGTGGTCTTGCCTTCCTTCTCTTTCGACCCCGCGAGGAAGTTGACGACAAAGCCCTCGATGTACGAGCCGGGCGGGTAGGGCTTGCCGTATGAGTCGACCACGTTCTGGGGCGTGGTGTTCCAGCGGTCGTTGACAAGGTCCTGCAGGTTCCCGCCGCTCTGCCCCACGGTGAACCGCGAGACAACGTTGAAGTCCTGCGCTTTGATAGTGTTGCGGGCTTTGCCGTCGCCGAAGTTCATGCGCAGCGAGGCGGGCATCTCTTCGAGACGCGGGTGCCACTTGGCCAGCGGTTCGTTGGTCGCGAAGGCCTGCTCGCTGAGTTTGCCGTAAAAAGCGACCGTGAGCCGGTCGACGGGGATCATCAACCCGTTGCCCCGCACCACGTTGCCGTTGTTGTTGTACGACACGTGGGTGGCGCCGAAGAACTCGGTCTCCATCCGCAGGAAGCCGATGCTGATGGTGAGGATGCCGGCGCTGATCACGCCCGCGCCCATGCCGCAGATGGCCCCGCCGGCGTAGTCCGCCGCGGTGCCGGGGGTGACGTTGGCCGGGAGGAGTTTGTCCACAATGACCCGAAGGACGGCCAGCGAAACACCGAAGGGCAGCGCCAGGCCCAGGCCCCAGGCCACGTCGCGAAGGAAGGACGTGAACCCGCGGTCCGCGGCGGCGTTGAGAATCGCCAGCGAGACGTGCTCCCACAGCGCGAACGCGATGGCGCCCGCGATGACCGTGCAGATCAGATGGATGAGCGCCGAGAAAAAGCCACGCGTGAGCCACGTGTACCCGATCCCCAGCACCACCAACAACGCAATGCCGCTCATGACCATGGTTGCTGTTCCTTGATACTCGCCCACGAACGGGCCCCGTTGAACGAACGGTTCAGGTTGTCTTGGCCGCGGGGGGCTTGGGGGCCCCCGCCGCCGGGGCGGCGGGCTTGGCCTGGGCCGGGTCTGCGGTCACCCGCATGATCTCCTCGACGCTGGTCACACCGTCGACCGCCTTGCGCAGCGCCGCCTGCTGGATCATGGGCAGGTTCTTCTTGCGCAGTTCGCCCTTGAGGGCTGCCCAGTCGGCGGCTTTGATCATCGCCCGCTCGGCCTCGCCGAGACGGAAGACCTCAAAGACGGCCTCCTGGCCGAAGTATCCACCGCCGTTGCATACGGGGCAGATCTCCGGTTTGTTCTTGATGAGCACCTGCCCGCCCTTGCGGAACAACTGCTTGACCTTGTCGGCGGGCATGCCCATTTTCTTGAGCATGTCGGCGCCGGGCTGGTAGGCCACGCGGCAGTTCGAGCAGAGTTTGCGCATGAGTTTCTGGGCGACAACCCCGCGTAGCACCTTGGAAGCCTGTTCCGGGTCGCCCACGAGTTTCACCCACAACTGGATCGCCTGGATCGCGCTCTCTGCCCGCAGGCAGCCGTAGGCCCGCACGCGGTCGGGCTCGATGCGTGCGAGTTCTTTGGCGGTGGCGGCGTCGGGCACCTCGGCCACGCCCACCACGTCGGGCTCGCGTCGAAGGATCGAACGCACGAGTGTGGAGAGTTCGGGCCCTTCGGCCTGCGCATCCCACTTGTTCTGGCGAACACCCTCGATCAGGTCCTGCACGTCGATCTCGACGGTCTGCACGTTGCGGGTGTACGCGTCGTGCAGGCGCATCATCGCGTACAGCGTGGTCGTGCGGCCGCTGTCGGGCGCACCGGCCAGCAGCACCAGCCCCTGGCTTTCTTCGGCCATGGCCTTGACCTCGACCACCTGCTGCTCGAGGAAACCCATCGCGTCGAACTTGCGGCGAACCTGCTGTTCAGGGTCGATGAGGAAGGTCAGACGCGGGCCCGCCTGCGAACCGGTGGCCGTGACGCGGATCTTTGTCTTCGCGTCCCCGCGCTCGACCGTGATGTCGGCCTGCTGGCGCTTGCGCATGTCCGCCACGTCCATCTTCGCGGCGGCTTTCCACAGCGCCATGAGTTTCATGGCCTCCGCCGCGGGCATGGGGTTGTCGGTGATTCGGACGCCATCGACCAGCAGCGAAAGGGCGAAGGTGTTGTCCTTGCCTGTCGCGGCCAGCACGGCCTCTGTCGCGCGGGAGGTGAGCGTGCGCAGCACGAGTTGCTCGGCCGCGACGCGGGTATCAAACTCCGGCGTGCCGGCAGTCGGGGCGGGCAGCAGGGATTTGTCCGGCCCCTTGATGACGAGTTGCACCTGGCCCTGGAGTTTCGCGGCGGCCTTCTGGGCCCGTGCCTCGGTCCACCGGGAGAAATCCAGCGTGAGGTGGTGCTCTTCGGGCACGCGTTCGTCTTTGTTGGTGACGAGCGCGAAGACCACAATGTCCAAGGCGAGGATCAGGAGCATGATGCCCCAGCCCACCCAGAACGCGGCCTCGCCCTCCATCGGGATGCTGATGGCGATGATGAAAGCCAGAAGTCCGACGCACAGGTGCGCGATATTCCACCCCTCGCGGGGAAGGAAAAAGCGGGCCGCGTGCTTGTCGAGCACGCGGGAGACCACCCAGGCCCATGGGACAAACGGCACCAACAGAAGGATGGGCTTCCACGGCGAGACCAGGATGAAGGCCTCGGCCAGAGTCACAAAGCCCGTTCCGGTGCTGAAAAACACCTCGTGCGGCAAGGCAGAATACCTCACTGAGGAAAGTTACTGCGGGCCGGCGACCATCGCCGGACGTGTCGAAGTCCAGACAATATCAGCACAAACACCGGGTGGAGAGCCCGGCACCTCAAAACTCCACAAACTTCTCGACCGGGAAGGCCCGAAGGCCCCCCGCTGCTTTCTGGTTGCCCGGCCCGCCGTACAGGCGGCCGGCCGCCGGTTACCCCAAACCCCCGCGCGGGAGCGGCCCGGGCCCGCACGGGCCCGGAGGAGGGTTTCAACCGAGTTTCTTGAGCATCATGCGGAACTCGTCGATGTTCGGGGAGGCGTCTTCGGCCACACGCAGGGCGATTTTTTCTTCTTCGACGAGTTTCACAAGGCTGGCGTTGAAGTCGATCATGCCCACCTGACGGGCCTCGACGCTCTTGAGGTATTCGCGGAGTTCGCCCTCGCGGGCCTCGAGAACGTACTTGCGGACGACGGCGTTGTTGATGAGGATCTCGAGCGCGGGGATTCGGGCCACCTCGGGCATCAGCGTGGGGAGGAGTTTCTGGTAGACGAAGGCGCGCATCTGGTAGCCCAGGATGCGGCGGACCTGCTCGACTTCCTCCTGCTCGAACAGGCCGTAGATACGCGAGAAGGTCTGCGTCGTGCTCGACGCGTGGATGGTGCCGTAGACCAGGTGGCCCGTCTCGGCGGCGTGCAGCGCGGCCTCGAAGGTTTCGTTGTCGCGCATCTCGCCCACCAGCACGATGTCGGGGTTTTCTCGCACCAGCGCGCGAAGGGCGATCTTGAAGTCAAGGCAGTCGATGCCGATCTCTCGCTGGTTGATCGTCGCTTTGCGGTCCTGGAAGATGTACTCGATGGGGTCTTCGATCGTGACGATGTGCACCGGCCGACGCTCGTTCACATAGTCGAGCATCGCGGCGATCGTGGTTGACTTGCCCGAGCCTGTCACGCCGCACAGCAGCACGATGCCCTGGGGCTGCATGGCGATCTCGGACATCGCCGGCGGCAGGAACAACTGCTCGAACTTGCGGATGTTGCTCGTGATGAGACGCGCCGCCACCGAGAGTTTGCCCCTGGCCTGAAAGAGGTTCACACGGAAGCGGTTGTGGTCGTCGTAGTCATAGGCGAAGTCGACCGACCCGAACTTGTGCAGGTCTTCGAACTGCTCCTCGGACAGAATCGCCTGGGCCATGGCCCAGAACTCGTCGGTTGAAACCGGTTCGCAGTCCAGCGGCTTGAGCGCGCCACGCAGACGCAGTTTCGGGGTCGTGCCGGACTTCATGATGAGGTCGGAGGCCTCTAACTTGATCGCGGCCTGCAGGAACTTGCCCCAGCGCGTGGCGTGCGGGTCGTTCTTCTTCTTGGTGGCCAGGCTGATATGACCGATGTCCCGCGCACTGCTCTGCGGTTCGCTGTTGACGCTCATTGATTTCTGCCCTGCGACTGAATCTTGCGGTTCCTGACTGACACGATGATTGGTGACGGTAGGTGCGTCGGGCAAAGGGGGCCTCCAGACAGATCAGCAGCCTTCGGCCCGCCGCGGTCGGCGGGTTTATCAGACCGCCCGGGGTCGGCGCGCCGGGCATCCCCCCCGCTGATTTCACAGGGGGCACGCACTGTTCGGATTCTCCGGGCCTTCGGTTCCCTGCCGGCCACCCCGGCCGCGGACATTCACCACATCTCGATCCACTCCTGACGCAGCGTACCACACCGCGATCAATCTTCCTCGGGGTCGGGCTCATGGGGTGCCGGCGGAGGGGCGGCGGGGTCGGCCGCGGCGTGCTGGCTCACCGTGTCGTAGCAACTGGCCAGAAGGCCCACCAGCGGGAAAGGGGCGTTGAGAAAGGGGCTCTGCCCCAGGCGGCGAAGCAGCGGGTGGCTCACCGGCGGGGGTGAGATAGGCATATCAACTTCATACAGGGAAGACGGCGCATCCCAGAAGTGTTCGATGCAGGATTCCAACGGGGCCCACTGCGCCTCGGCAAGCCCGGGGATGCGCTGCTGGTAGACCGGGGTGACACCCGCGCCCGCGCTCGCGGCGGCTCGCCGCTGACGCAGCCGCTCGAGCAGTTCCTGGCCGTCGATGCCGCGCATCATGAATATGGCGAAGGGTTCCGCCGAGAGGCGGTGGGCCAGCAGATAGGCCGCGCAGCAGACATGCTTGCACCACACCCCCGCGGTAGGGCGCGGCGTGCCGGAAGCACCGGCGGCGTTGTCGGCCCGCCAGTCGAAGCAGGTGCAGGTGTGGAAGACTTCCTGCGCTTCAACCGGGAAGAGTTTGAGGTCGAGGGGGGCGAAGATGTCTTCGACGTTGGGCGAGAGTTCGCCGGCGAGAAGTTTGGCGGCATAGAGCGACCCCTCGGTCATCGCTTCCACGACCTTGTCCCATTGATCGTGGGAAAAGACACCGAACGAAATCGTTGTGGCGTAGGGGCGGTCGGCACGCCCCTGGATGGCCGCGTCGAGCCCGGTGGTGGTGATGTTGAGCCGCTTGGTCTGCCCTTCTCTGGCGTATTCGAGCCCCTCGACGAGCCGGCTGCCGGGCGCGACGGATTCAACAAGCCGCAGCCACCGCTGCGCGGCCCAGGCCGAGGCCGGGGCGACATCCCCCGCGGGCACTTTCACGCCGCCGCGCACTTTTCTGGGGCGCAGCAAGGGCGGCTTGATCGTGGGCCGGCGCTGGTGCGGGCCCTGAAAGGCGGGCACGCCCGCGGCGGGGGTGGGTGAGGCCGGGGGCTGGGGCGGCGGCGTGGGTGCGTTGGAAGGTTCGTTGGTGCTTGCCGACACGAAAGCCTCCGGGAGAAAAGAAACAGACCGCCCCGCGCGGGAGCGGGTGCCGGTCAGACGAGCACCTCATCATCCACGGCGTCGTTGCGGAGCGTGAGGATGTCGCGCAGTTGGTCGGTGTTGAGTTCGCTGAGCCACTGTTCACCGCTGCCGATGATGTTCTCGGCCAGTTCGGTCTTGCTCTCGATCATCTGATCGATGCGTTCTTCGAGCGTGCCTCGCACCACGAACTTGTGAACCTGCACGGTGCGCGTCTGGCCGATGCGGTAGGCGCGGTCGGTGGCCTGATTCTCAACGGCGGGGTTCCACCAGCGGTCAAAGTGGAAGACGTGGGTGGCCGCGGTGAGGTTCAGGCCCACGCCGCCGGCGCGCAGGCTGAGGATGAGCACCGGGGAGGTGCCGTCCGACTTCTGGAAGCGGTCGATGATGGCCTGCCGCTGGGGCTGGGTGGTGCCGCCGTGGATGAAGAGCACGTCGCGGTTGAACCGCTGCGAAATCATCGCCTCGAGGAGTTTTCCCATCTCGCGGAACTGCGTGAAGACCAGGGCCTGATCCCCCTCGGCGATTGCCTCGTCGAGCATCTCGAGCAGGCGGATGCACTTGCCCGAGCGTGCCGGATCGGTCGCGCGCGGCCCGACATCCTCGCCCATGTTCTTGACCAGTACCGGGTGGTCGCAGACCTGCTTGAGACGCACGAGGGTCGAGAGCACCAGCCCGCGGCGCTGCATTCCTTCGACCTCGTCCACCTCGGTGAGCATGCGCTTGACGATGCTCTCGTACATGTTCGCCTGCTCGGAGGTGAGGTAGCCGTACTCCTTCGACTCAACCTTCTCGGGAAGATCTGCCACCACCGAAGGATCAGACTTGAGCCGGCGCAGAATGAAAGGACGCACCAGCCCGCGCAACTGCTCGCCGCGCTGCTTGTCGTGGTAGCGTTCGATGGGCACGGCGAACCGCTGGCGGAACCCGTTGGCGCTGCCGAGATATCCGGGGTTGAGAAAGTCCATGATGGACCAGAGTTCGGTCAGGCGGTTCTCGACCGGCGTGCCCGTGAGGGCCACGCGCTGCAGCGCGTCGAGGCTGCGCACGGCCTGGCTCTGCTTGGCCGTGGGGTTCTTGATGTACTGCGCCTCGTCGAGCACGACGCGCCCCCACTTCACCCGGGCAAGGGTTTCCTTGTCACGGTGGGCCAGGGAGTAGGTGGTCACGACCAGGTCGCTCGAGGCGGCGCGCGCCGCGAAGACCTCGGCCTGCAACCGCTGCGGGCCGTGGTGCACCAGCAGCCGCAGGTGGGGGCAGAACCGCTGTGTTTCGTGGATCCAGTTGCCCACGACCGACATGGGCACCAGCAGCAGCGTGGGCAACACCCCCGCCAACTCACCCGCCGAAGCCCCGGCGGGCGCCGCCTCGCCCGTGTGCACCACCACAGAGGGTTCGGTGCCCGCCAGTTCGCCCATCGTGGGCGTTGTCGTCTGGGTTGCCGGCGCGATGGCGGCCGGCGTGTCTGCGGCAGGTTCGCCGCCGATCTCGCGTTCCCACGCGAGCAGCGCGAGCAGTTGTACCGTCTTTCCCAGGCCCATGTCGTCGGCGAGGCAGATGCCGAAGCCGAGTTGTTCCTGGAAAGCCATCCACGACAGGCCCCGCTGCTGATAGGGGCGCAGCGTGCCGCGGAACGTGGCCGGGGGCGGCAGCGCCTCCAACTGCTTGCTGGCCGATTCGCTGTTGAGGAACGCGGCGAGCCACCCCGTAGCCTCGAGCCCGACAACGGGTATGCCGGAATCTTTGAGGTCGACGCCGTAGGCCATGCGCAGAGCCTCGCCCAACCGCACCGAACCGCCGGGGTTCTCGCGGATGAAGCGCACGGCCGCGTGCACATCTTCAGGACGAATCTCGACCCAGCGGCCGTTGACACGCACCAGCGGCGTGCGCTTGGCGGCGAGTTTCTCGAACTCGCTCAGGGACAGGATGGTGTCGCCGACGGCGATCTCCCATTGATATTTGATGAGCGCGGAAAGACCGAGTTGCGCCCTGGCGGCGTTGGTCAACCCGCCACGCGTGCGGTCGAACGGATTGGTGGCGTCGCTCTCGAGGCGGAGTTTGGCGCCGAGCCTGGCGGCGGGAGACTCCCACCAATCCGGCGCCTGCACGGCGAAGCCCTGTTCGATGAGCACCATGCGGTGCTCTCGCAGAAACTCGTAGGCCTGCTTGGTGTTGAGCGCCAGGTGAACCGGCTCGCTCTCGTCGAGGGCTTCTTCCAGCCGCTTGAAAAACCGCGACGCACGCCCCAGTTCACTCAGCAGCAGTTCCTGCGGGCGGTCGATGCGGCGGCCCATGATCGTGGCGCTGTCGCCGCTCATGAGCCACACCTCGGAGGCATCGATGATAAGCGAGGGCTGCTCGATCGCCTGAAGGTGGAACGTGACCCGCCAGAGCGGGGCCGTGGGCTCGGGCTCGTCGCCGACGCCAAACAGCAGCGGGTCGGGCTCGAGCAGACGCATCAGCAGCCGCCACGAAGAACTCGCCCCGCGCTCTTCGAGCACGCCGATCCACCCGCGAACCCGCTTGATGATCTCCTGGCGCATGGCCCCTTTGGCGGGCAGCGCGTCTTCCGGCCCCAGGAGCCCGCGGAGCCACGCCACGTGGGGGTCGGCGTCGGGGTTTCGCTCGCTGACCGCGTCGGCGAAGGATTCCGCCGTGAGCGCGGCGCGGCATGTCGCGTCGACAACCGCGTGCACAAACGCTTCGGTGATGGCGCCGGCGTCGTGCCGGAACTGGTCCTCCACACAACGGGCCGACGCCGGGCAGGCGCGTGTCAGTGAGCCGATGCGCTGCGCCGTCGATTCGTCGCTGAGCCACGCGTGCCACGCGCCGCGCAGGTCGCCCGAAGCGGTCTGCGTGAGCGACGGCAGGAACCGTTGCTGCACCATGAGGTGGCGCGCCAGCCTCGCGGCGTGGGCGAAATATTCGAGCGACTGCCCCGCACGCCACTCGCCCTGCTCGCCGGCCGAAGCCGTCGCGGCATGGCCGTTGTCGCTGGCCCGAGATTCTTCCCCGGGTTCGTCGGTGTCACGCCCGAACTCGTCGACTTCGCTCGGGGGGGGCTCTTCGCCCGCGCCCAACCCGACCGAGCCGAGCGCCGTGGTTTGGGTATCGGTGAGGTCGAGCAGCCGCGCGAGCACGCGCGGGGCATCCGCGGCGCTCACCGCGAAGGTGGGAACTTCGAAAGGGGTGATGACCGGCGGCGCATCATCGGTGATCTCGCCAAGCCACGGGTGGCCCGAGGCGCGTGCCAGCGTGCTGCTGGCGAGCGGACGGCCGTTGAGCGACGGAAGGCACACCCGCAGCGTGGCCCGCTGCGCCGAGGAGGCCGCGCCCTCAACGACGGCCGAGAGATCATCGGGGCGCGGCGTGAACGGGTGAGCCGCCCCCGCTGGCATCGCGCCGGGGGCGTGTGAAGGCGTGTGCGGATCGAGCGGGCCCTCCACCCAGAGATGGAGCCTGCCGTCGGACCAGTTCGCGTGGATCACTCTCGTCAACGGGGGCTTCCTGACCAACAAGGAACCGGCCCTTCGCGGGCGACCGTGGTCGCTCGGCGACACGGGAAGGAGTGGCGCACCCCGGAGGGGGAACCGAAAAATGAGGGCGCGGGGACTCGAACCCCGGACCTACGGCTTAAAAGGCCGCTGCTCTACCGACTGAGCTACACCCTCTCGGCATGCACTACCCGCCAGGCGGGAGGTGCAAGGCCGCGATTATACGCGTGCCCGCCGCGGTTTTCGTTGGTGCAAAAAGCGAAACGGGCGGCATGATTTCGCATGCCGCCCGCGTGGTAGATTCTGGAAACGCCGTGGCAGGTCTCGGGCCCCGCAGCGTCTGGCCACCCGGAGGGTGGTACCAAAGGAAACCGGGCGGTCAGGTGATGGGGCTGCTCTGGCCCAGCGGGGTGCCGAGGGTGCCGAAGCCACCCGGGAAGGAACGGTCGTAGTGGCCCATGTAGGCGACGATGGGCGACGGGGCCTTGACGGTGATCGAGAACCAACTGCTGTTGGTGCGGCGGGTGCCGGTGATGAAGTCGTCGATGTTGAACTGCGAGATTCTGGCCGCGGGAAGGGTGCGGCGGAATGACTCTGAGCCGCTCACGCCGTCGTAGGAAATGGTGATTTCGACGACAGTGGAAGAGGTTGAGGGGTTGTAGAGGCGCAGGTATTCGACCACGCCGGGGTGGAAGGTGTCAACATCGCCAGGGCGGAAGCCCTCGCCGAAGCCCCACACGGTGAATCCGCGGTCGGCGGTGGCCGTCGAGAAGCCGTCGTTGAAGGCCGAACTGGAGGACGAGAGCGAGACGGGCTGGGTGGATTCGTAGGTGAGGCCGTAGGGCTGGTTTCGCGGGAAGTTCGGCAGCGTGGAGACATCGAGCGTGCCGTGCGAGCGGGCGTCGACCACGAGGAGCGTGCGGTAGGCGCTGCCGTTGGCAAAGATGAAGGAGAAGGTGATCTCGGCCTGCTGCTGTCCCGGGTTGAGCACGCCGATGACCTCGGCGTCGGCGTTGAGGCCGAACTGCCCCTCGGGGATGACGGCCCGGGTTGCGCCAAGGCCGACATTGCCGACCTGGCCATCGGCGGTGCGTGCGGCGGAATCGAAGCGGGAGAGTGCCGCGACGATGGGGATCTGCGACTGCACCGTCACGCCGTAATCGCCCGGCGCGAGGGATGGGATGTCGTTGATCGAGACGCCGCCACGCCGGTAGGCGTCGAGGCCGTCGAGCACTTCTCCCTCGAGGGTGACAGAGTTGAACTCGTAGACGATTGGGGCGCCGCCGCCGACGGGGAAGAAGTTGATGATGACCTTCTCGACCTGGTCGTTGGGGTTGTAGAACGTGAGGAAGTCGCTGGCGCCCGATCCCTTGGAGACGGTGCCGAAACTCCACTGCGTGCTGACGCGGGTGGTGAAGGCCTCGCCGATGGCCGCCGTGGCGCCGCCGGCAAGGTTCAGGTCGTAGTGGCTGAACATCGCGGAGACGGGCAGGTCTGAGCGGATCTCGAGGGCGTAGGCGGGAACGCCGCCGCCCGGATTGACTCGGCCGGCCAGCGCGGTGCCGTTCTGGAAGAGTTCCGGGGTGACGAGCGTGAGACCGCTGCGTGCCAGACCGGGGATGGTGAGTTCGCCCACGAGTTGATCGCGGGTGCCCTGCTCGTAGCGGGCGATGACATAGACCTTGGCCTCCTGCTTGTTGGGGTTGCTGATGGGCAGGAAGGTGAAGATGTTGTCGCCGTAGAAGCCTTCGGGGTAGTAGACGCGGTAGGGCACCGTGGGCACTTCCACCGGGGTTTCGGTGCCGGTCTGCAGCGTTTCGGACGCGGGCGAGGCGCGGTTGACCGTCAGGTGACCCTGGCCGGTGCCGTCGTTCAACTGCGTGTACGCGGTGGTGACATCGGCCGGAGTGAGCCCGAAGAAGATGAAGTATCGCACGCTGACCGTGGCGCCCGCGGCCACGTTGCCAAAGTCGTAGGAGAGGGCGAGCTGGCCATCGCCGCTGGAGCCGTTGGGGTCGTTGACGCCCTGGCCGTGCAGCGTCTGCGCATCGCGGACATTGGTCGAAGGCGTGAGAACATTGAGTTTCGCGCGGGTCTCGGCCTGCGGCACGCCGAGGGCGACGGTGATGCCCTGGCCGAACTGGTTGTTGACGTAGCGGGCCGTGGCGAGTTTGCCGCCCGAGGTGATGTCGTTGAAAGTGGCCTGCGAGTTTTCGCCCAGCGACACGCCGGGGTCGGGGTTGAAGCCCTCGGCCCAGAAGACGCCGGTGAGCACGGACTGGGTGGTGTTGGTGAGCACCAGGTCGACGGCGATGAAGTTGTCGTCGATGCCGTAGGAGAAACTGCGCTCCATGCGCAGGCCGCGGAACGTGGCCTCGGTCACCACGCGCTGGTTGTACGAATCGCTCATGTTGGTGAGCGAGAAGGGCGCGCCCGTGGGGCCGGTGCCGTTGGTGAACGAGGTGCCGCCGACGGTGGCCCCGAGGAAGCGCCGCTGGCCTGGCAGGAACTCGATGCCGTTGAAGGCCAGGGCGGTGGCGTTCTGGCCGGCGCCCGCGCCGAAGAGGCCGCTGGGCGAAACACCAACATCCAGGTTGTTGCCCGCGAGTACGACCTGGGCGTCGCTCACGCCCGCGGCGAGCGTGATCGTGAGCGTGTACCCGCCGGTGGTGAGCGACGGGTTGCTCGTTGAATCGCCGACCACGAAGGGGTTGTACTCGACGTTGTTCGACTCAGAGACCGCGAGGTAGTAGACGCCCGCGTTGGCGAAGACGAAGTTCTCCAGCCGCGAGATGTTGGTGTTGGCGGGGTTGACCACGAGCAACTGGTTGCCCTGATCGTCGAAGAGCCGCATCGCCGTGTTGAGCAGCGAAGCGCCGCCGCCGGAGGCGGTCGGCGTGACAATGGCGGTGAGGGTGGAGCCGGAATCCGCGACGAAGCGGAAGAAGTCGCGGTCGAAGTCGCCGAAGCCGCCGTCGCCGATGAAGGCCGTGATCTGCGCCGAGCCCGAGCCGTTGACGCCGGCGAGGTTGGAGGCGGTCACGAGCGTGTCGTTCGACTCGAACGGCCCGAAGATATCGTTCTGGAAGGTGAACTGCAGCGACCACGAGTTGAGCGTGCCCGCGTTGAGGCCCGCCAGGTCGGCGATGCGCAGCGTCCAGACGCCGGCGCCCGAGAGGCCGTCGAAGTTGCCCAGCGATTCTTCGGGGCGGAAGTTGCCGTTGAAGGGGGCGAAGGCGTTGGCGATACTGGCGCCCGCCTCGTCGTCGAAGAGTGTGTTCTGCAGGTTGTCGCCGCTGCCGCCTCGCCGGTTGAAGAGCAGCACCTCGCGGTTGTTGGGCGCGATGAGGCTGATGCGCAGGTCGCCGGTGTAGGTGTGCGTGATGTCCATCCGCACGTTGACATCGAGGATCTGGCGGGCGTCGGTGACGGTGATGAACGACGTGGTGATGCCCTGCGTCTGCGCGGGGTCAACGGGGATGCGGCGCGGCAGGTTCGGGTCGGTCGCCTGGTACGTGACCACGTTGTCTTCGACGAGTTTCACGCCGAGTTTGAGGTTGTACGTGCCAAGAGACTGCGAACTGCCGCTGGCGACCCGGGTGGGGTCGTAGGAGGGGTTGCCGAAGCCCGAAACGCCGATGTAATAGGTGCCGCCCGTCCGCACGAAGAAGTCGATGAGCGAGTCAGACCCGAAGTACTGATCGTTGATGGCGATCTGCTGGCCCTGCGCGTTGAAGAGACGCAGCACCGTGTCGAGCGTGGAGGGCACGCTCAGACGCTGGGCGATGGTCTCGACGGTGATCAGGCCGCCGCGGGGCATGTCGATGCGGTACAGATCGACATCAAGATTGCCCGCCAGGCCGTTGCCCAGCGTGACACCCACGAAGTTCGCCTCGCCGCTGCTGTTGAAGACCACCGGGGTCGCCTGCGCCAGCGTGTCGTTGGGCTCGAAGTTCCCGCTGATCGTTGTGATGGTGAAGTCGTACACCTCGTCGCGGCCGGTGACGTTGTTGCCGTTGAGCAGGCGGCCGTCGAGGTCTCTGAACGTCGCCGCAACGAGCGTGAGGCGGTAGGTATCAACCGGCAACCGCCCGCCCGAGAAGGCGGAGAGGTTGAGCGAAATCACGACGCGCCGGGGGTCCGACGGGCTGACGGCCACGGCCGAGATCGGGATGATCACGTCGTTGCCGTTGCCGAAGATGTCGTCTGGCCCCGAGCCGCGCAGCGTCACGCCCGCGGCGCTGAGCGATGCGGGGTCGATGTCTTTGCTGAAACTCACGGTGACGTTGGTGTAGGGCTGGCCCGTGGAGGGGTTGACCTGACCCGAGATCGGGCCCGGATCGACCGAACGCACCACCGGCCCGCTCACGCCGATGATGTCGAGCGTGCGGCCGACGTTGATGCGTCCGCCGGAGCGCACGCGGTCTTGCAGCGAGGGCAACTGATCGCTGCCGTTGATCAGGGCCTCGCGGATTTCAACCGCCGAGGCGTTGGGCTTGATCGTCTTGATGAGCGCCACAACGCCCGCGACGATGGGCGAGGCGAAACTAGTGCCGTCGTTGTACTGATACCCGCCGTCGTTGCTCGCCATCAGAATCTGCACGCCCGGCGCCGCGACGTCCACCGTCTGCACGCCGAAGTTGCTGAACCCGGCCAGCGCGTCGTTGTTGTCCGTGGCCGCCACCGAGATGATGCCCGGCAGGGCGAAACTCGCCGGGTACGCGGCGAAGTTCGAGTCGTTGTCGAGCGAACTGTTGCCCGCCGCGGCGATGAAGATGCCGCCCGTGTCGAGGAAGCGGCGGATGGCGGCCTCTTCGGCCACGAGGTCGGGGCGCTGGTCCTGGTTGGTGTAGTAGTCGCCGGCGATGCCGCCGTAACTGTTGTTGGTGGCGACAAGGTTGACGCCGCGCTCGCGCATCATGGTGGCATAGTCGTGCGCCGCGATGATGGCCCGCCCGGTCAGACGCCCGAAGCGGTCGGCGATCTTGAGGGCCATCAGGCTCACGTTCCACGCCACGCCCGTCACGCCGATGCCGTTGTTGCCCACAGCGCCCACGACGCTGGCGACCTGCGTGCCGTGGCCGACGACGGGGTCGTCGGGGTCCGCGTCAAAGTCGCCGAAGTCGAAGCCGTAGATGTCGTCAACGTACCCGTTGCCGTCGTCGTCAACGCCGTTGCCGGCGATCTCGCCGGGGTTGATCCACATGTTCGCGGCGAGGTCCGGGTGCCGGTAGTTGATGCCCGAGTCGATGATGCCGATGACCACCTCGCGCGAACCGATCGTGACATCCCACGCGCCGACCACGTTGATATCCGCGCCCGCACGACCCGGCACGCCGAAGTTCGCGGGGATGAGCTGCCCGACGTTGCGCAGCGAGTATTGCTCTGTGAACCGCGGATCGTTGGGGATGCGGCTCGGCTCGTAGAGCCGATCCGGCTCGACCCAGCGCACCATCGGCATGTCCGCGACGACCGCCCTCACGGCCTCGGGCGAAACCTCGCCCACGCCCTCGAACCAGCCGAAACCGCCGCGACCGATCGAGCCCGCGGCCGTCGGTGTCACACCCAGGCGAGTCGCGACCTCTCGCGCGAGCAGTTCGGCCTGCTGACCGCCGACATAGTCGTCGTAGGTCACGATGTACGAGCCGGTCTTCACGGCCAGTTGCGTGCCATCCCAGTCGATCCACGAGCCGCCGATCGGCAACTCTGCGGAGAGCAACTGGCGCGGCTCGAGCCCTTCGAAACCTGTCGGCGCGCTGGTCGCTTGCCCACGCACGCGGTTCAGAAACGTCCGAGCCTTTGAGGTCCATCCATCCAGGCGCTGTGGCATAACGCAACTCTCCAAGCCGCGGCGTTCCACGCCCGCGGCATCACGCGTGAGCCCCCGACAATCCCGCCGCGCGGCACGTGCACCGTGCCCCCGCGCCGTCGGCAGGCCATACGAAACCCTATGTCAGTCCGTTGCAGACCGGCACGCTCTTCCCGGAAGACTTGCCCCCGGTTTGAGGCGGGCCGATGATATCACCCCGACAAACGCCTTCTTGTCCCCTTTTTCAGATACTTGAAGGCCGCCTATCTCTTTCAAAATCCATCTGGGGCCAAACAATCGCCCACCCCGTCTCCCCCGCGCTCCCTCCACGCGCTCTCCCACGCTCCGGCGTCGGGCGCCTCCCATCAGGTCGCCAGCCATCATTCCGGCACCCCCGCCAATGCCAAAAGCATTCCCGCGTGGCGCTCGCTCGCCCCTTGCTGCGCCATGATGCACTCCGCCGCGGCGTGTGCCATGCTTTCCCGTGCGCCCTTGTCGTTGATCAGGCAGGCTAAAGCCCCCGCGAGTTCGCCCCGGGAGACCTGTTTGAGGCCCCCAGACTGAGTCAGCACACGAACGATCTCGGCGAAGTCGTCGACCGATGGTCCTATAAGAGTTGCCTTGCCGAGTGCTACAGGCTCGATCGGGTCGGACCCGTACAAACTGCCGAAACTGCGTCCCATAACTACGACCGTCGCCAGCGAGTAGGCCTTCCGTAGTTCGCCGATGGTGTCGAGTAAGTAGTATGGCCCGGCCCCTGGCCGTTTGGCCGATCGCCGAACGCACCCGGGCATCGCCGCCGCGGCCTCGTCGAAGCGGTCGGGCTTGCGCGGGGCGCAGAGCAACTGCGCGCCGGCGGGCAACGCCCCGACCAGCAATGCTTCTTCGCCCGGCCCGGTGCTGCCGGCCACCACGAGCGGGCGGGAGAGATCGATGCCCATGTCGGCGGCGAGTTCGAGCGCTCCTTCAACCTCGTGCTCAATGCGCGCGGCGTCCCACTTCATCGAGCCGGTGATCCGGCATCGATCCTTGGGCACACCGAGTTCTCTGAAGCGCGCCGCGTAGGTCTCGTCCTGCACGCCGACGAGGGCGAGTTCTCGCAGCACGCCGCCGAAGAACCCGCGGATGCGCCGATAGCCGCGCAGCGAACGCTCGCTGAGCCGCCCGTTGATGATCGCCACCGGTGTGCCCTGCGCGGCACATGCCCGCACGAAGTTGGGCCACACCTCGAGTTCCACCAGGCCCACGGCGCTGGGTTGAACCGTGCGCAGAAACCGCCTCACGGCCCACGAGAAATCCAGAGGGAACCTCACGACGGGGCACGTGCCGTGAAAGAGCGCTCTGGCGCGTGCCAGCCCGGTGTCTGTCGTGACACTGACCACAACCTCGGCCCGTGTCGTGAGCAGGGGCACAAGCCGGCGCAGCGCGTTGACCTCGCCCACAGAGACGGCGTGCAGAAGGATTCGTTTGCCGGCGGCCGCCGGCAAAGGTTCGATGTGGCCGAATCTCGCCCGCCACCCTTCGCGACGTTTGAAGGCCCACCACGGCGCGGTGACTGCCGCGACGGGGATGTAGAGCAGATCCAGAGCGTTCATGCACGTCCGTCGGCGGCGGTGTTGGAGTGGAGCGGCCCTGATTGGCCTGAAAATGGGCAGGCGGGGATTCGAACCCCGAACCTATCGCGTGTAAAGCGAACGCTCTAGCCATTGAGCTACCCGCCCTGTTGGAACGCGTAAATGTACGCGCGCCGAGGGTCGCGGCGCCTTCAGGAGGCGTGCGTCCACTTCAGGCACGCCGTGCCCACCACGAAGCCCACCAGGCCGAACGCGCCCAGCACCCCGAGGGCGAGCCCCATTTCTGCCCATGAGTGCCCGCGCCAGACCGCCCCCTCGATGGCGAGGGTGGCCCATGTGAACGGGCTGATCTTGCTGGCCGTCTGCATGAACTGCGGCAGAAAGAACAACGGCACCGTGCCCCCGCCGATCATCGCGAGCACCAGCACGACCGCCCGCCCCATGCCAGCGCCGGCCCCTTCAGACTTCGACAACCCGGCCAGGAGCATCATCACGCCGGTGAACCCCGCGCTGGCCGCGCCGAAGGCCGCGCCGAGTTTCATCGGGCTGTCGACACGCACCCCGAAAACCAGAACCCCCATCGCGAGGAGCAGAATCTGCACGGCCATGCACGCCGCGAAGCAGGAGATGGCTTTGCCCGCGAGGATGTGCGCTTTGGTGATGGGCGCCACGCTCAGCCGCAGGAGTGTGCCCCGGGAACGCTCAAAGGCCATCGAGAGGCCAAAGGCCGTGACACACCCCATCAGCCCCCACACCACACCCTGCGTGAAGGAAATTTCGTAACTGCTCCGCGGGCGCACGGATTCGTCCTTGAGTTCCCGCACCACCACGTCGACCGGGCGCCAGTCGGCGAGCCCGCCCCCGCCGGCCGGGTCGCCGTCATTGCCCGCGGGGGCGTTCGCCCGGCGGGCCACGTTGGCGATCGAGTCGAACATCATCGACATCAACCCCTTGGTCACCGGGTCGGTCTGCTCGCTGGCGAGGACGCGCTCTTTGGCGCCCCCCACCGCGGCGAGCATGCTGTCGGTATCGCCCATCACCCGCCCGAACTGCCGGAACCCCAGTTCGTTCATCTTGCCGGTGAGCAACCCCGCCGCCGCGCGTCGGCTGGGGTCAACCACCATCTCGATGCGCATCGATCCGCCGGTGAGGATCGTGGCGACAGCGGCGGTGAACCCGTCCGGGATCACGATGCACGCGGTGGCCTTGCCGCGCCGGACCATCGCCTCGCCCTCGGCGCGGTCCTGCATCAAGGTCACGGTGAGCGCGCTGTCGGCCTGCATGTCGGCGATGAGCCTGGCGGCGCCGTCGCCGGAGTCTTGATCAACAACGACCACGGCGATTCCGCTGCCGCCGCCCCCTGCGCCGCCGAAGATCACGCCGAAGAAAATGGCGAGCAGCAGCGGGAATCCGAACGTGAAGAAGGCGTTGGCGCGGTCGCGCAGCAACTGCCTGAGGTCTTTGACGGCCAGAGCGAGAATTGCGTGCATCAGTCCCTCAGGCTCCTCCCCGTCAACGACAGGAACACAGATTCAAGGTCGGGCCGGTCGATGCGCAGCCCGAGCACCCCACCTTCACCGGCGGCCCGCGTGATGACGTGCAGCGGTTCATCCGTCTCGGTTCGCTCTTCGCCCTGGGCCCTGACCACGGTGACAACGCTCTTGCCCCCATGGCCGGCGACGAGTTGCGGCACGGTGCCGATGGCGAGGATCCTGCCGTGGTCCATGATGGCCACGCGGTCGCACAGCCTCGACGCCTCTTCCATGTAATGGGTGGTGTAGACGATGGTGATCCCCTGCTGGGCGAGCGTCCGCACCAGGTCGAGGATGTTGTTGCGTGACTGCGGGTCTACACCCGCCGTCGGTTCATCGAGCAGCAGCATCGGCGGCCTGTGCACCAGCGCCGCGGCCAGGTTCAACCGACGCTTCATGCCACCCGAGTAGCCCTGCACCCGGTCATTGGCGCGCGGCGTCAGCCCCACGATGTCGAGCACGGCCCCGACGCGCGCCTTGAGTTCTCGCCCGCGCAGCCCGTAGAGACGGCCGAAGAACTCGATGTTCTCCCAGCCGCTCAGGTCGTCGTACACCGCCAGGGCCTGGGGCGCCACGCCCAGCGAGGCCCGCACGCGCGGTTCGGTTGGCGGCCCCACACCGTCGAGGGTGACACGCCCCGAATCCGGCGCGATCACGCCCACGCACATCCCGATCGTGGTCGATTTTCCTGCGCCGTTGGGCCCGAGCAACCCAAAGACTTCGGCACGCGATACCTCGAGCGACAGCCCATCCACGGCCGTCACCGCACCGAATCTTTTGACCAGTGAATCGAGTTTCAGCATGCGCGCGGCATCATAGCCGCTGGCCCCGGGCCCGCATCATGCAACCACATCAACCACCCTCGCCGGCCCGCCACCACAGCAGGGCTTGAGCGTTCTACATCGCACCCATCAGCAGGCCGACGCCGCCTTCACCACCTGCTTGGCGAGCCTCTCGGCCATATCGCGCAGGCTCAACCCTGCGAAGTCCGGCGCGAGCGTGCTCTCGATGGTGTCGCCTTTGGCCATTTGCTTCTCGATGCGCTGGAAGGCCGTCACCACCGTGGAGTGGTTCCCTCGCCCCATGGCCCGCGCGATCTCGGGGAAACTCAGGGTTGTCAGCGTGCGGCACAGATACGCCGCCATCGACCTGGCCATCACCACGCGCGGGTGCCTGCCTTTGCCCTTGAGGTCTGAGACTTCAACCTGCATGGCACGCGAGGTTTCGGCGATGATCACGTCCGCGCCGATCGGGCGGCGAGCCTTCATGCCTGCGCCCTCCTCGGGTTCTGAGCCCGAGAGCCCCAGCGCGCGCCGGACGAGCACCACACCAACACCCGAGCCCTCGCCCGAAAGTTCCGGCAGCATCCTGTGCACGGCGTC
This sequence comes from Phycisphaeraceae bacterium, assembly GCA_019636615.1. GTDB lineage: Bacteria > Planctomycetota > Phycisphaerae > Phycisphaerales > UBA1924 > UBA2402. Next base: position 1,337,225 of record JAHBXF010000002.1, read on the forward strand.
GATCTGGTTGAGCAGCCCCTCGATCTCGCGCACCGAACCGCCAAAGCCACCCAGCGTGCCCACGGCGCGTTCGGTTCTGTCAACGATGAGCCTGGCCGCGCCCTCTTCGAGCACCATGCCGCGCCTGCCCGAAAGGTGCTTGACGAGGCGTTCGCGCAGTTCGCGGTCCGGCGGTTCGATCTTGACCACCACGCCCGCAAGCCAGCGTGAGATCAGTCGTTCGCTCAGCCGCTCGATCTGGCGCGGGTGATCGTCCGAGGCCACAATCACGCGGCCGCCGTCGAGCCCCGCGGCGTCGAGCGTGTGCATGAGTTCGCTCTGGGTGGCGTCTTTGCCGGCGAAGAAGTGAACATCGTCGAGGCAGAGCAGGTCGAGCCGGCGATAGGCCTTGCGGAACCCGTCTACCCGGTTGGCCTTGATGGCCATGACAAACTCGTTGGTGAACGCCTCGGCCGTGGTGTACCGCACGTTCGCGCCCGGGTTCAACTCGAGGAAGCGGGCCACGGTGGCCTGCAGAAGGTGCGTCTTGCCCATGCCGCAGGGGGCGTGGATGAAGAGCGGGGTGGCGGGGCCTTCACCCTCGGCCAGCCTCGTGGCCGCGGCGTGCGCCATCCTGTTTGATTTGCCCACCAGGAAGTTGGCGAATGTGTACCGTGACTGCGCCGGCGCGCTGCGCACGGGCTTGGCCGCGGGGCGCGGCGAACGCTCATCGCCCGCGGCGGTCCTGGGCGCGGCGCGGCTGGCCGACTCGCCCCTTGCGAACGAATCGCGATCGACTCTGAAGGAAACCTCAAGGCCGTCTGGGCGGCCCACGACCTCACCGGCGGCGCGCCGAAGGTCTTTGCCGAACCGCTGGTTGAGCATCTGAGCCATCATGCCCGAGGTCACCGTGACCTCAAGGCATTCGGCACCCAGACGCATGCGAGTCTGGCCGTCGAAATATCGTTCCACCGATCCCGGGCCGATGTTCTCGGCGAGTTTTCTGCGAAGGCTATGGACGAGGTCCACCCCGGCACTTTGAGAGTTTCGGTCTTTCACCACGAAGGCGTCCTTGGTCTGTAGAGTCCGCCCCGGACACAGCCGGGGAAGAATCCCCGTTGCCGGCCGCGCCGCCCACGATCGAAGCCGATCAGAGCGCCACGGCGCACGCGTCTGCGTCCGCTGATATCTGTACAGAGTCCTTCTCCACCGGGCGCGCTCGATGGGCGTGCGTGCACGTGCTGCACGTTCGCCCAAGCTTTGCTGTCACGGTTCCTTTACCCCACGAACCCCGCGCACATCTGCCGGGGCCGATCCCGTGCTTCACCCGTCGGCCGAATCCATGACCGAACACCGATCCACCAGCGTTGCCGGCCGTGACTCGCACGCCCGACCACGCCGACAAAGATAAGGCAATCGGCCGAATCCTGCAAGAGTCTTTCCCGCACAGCAACTCTGCACACACCCCGCCGGGTCCGTGATTTCAGAGACTTGCGCGGGGTAAAAAAAAGTTGTCCACGCGCCGGGCCGCGGTGTGGATAAACCTTGTGCAAAACTCACGTTCAGTCTGTTTTTTTCGGGCTTAACCCATCTTGAACCATCGCCACGGGACGCACCATCGCCACGCGCCTTCCGCACGGCCGCCACCCCAGCGCGTCGTAGAGCCGCAGCGCGGGCCCGTTGCGCTCATCCACGGCGCAGCGCACCTCCCACCCGCCCCGCCCCTGCGTGGCCTGTCCGATGGCCCAGGCCAGCAAGGGCTTGCCCAGCCCCTTGCCGCGCAGCGCCGGCCCCATGCCGATGTAGACGAGTTCCACGCTCGTCTGTTCGGGGCATGGGTTGAGCAGCACGCACCCGCTGGGCCGGCCCTCGTGCAGCACAATCCACCACAGTTTGGGGTCAAACCGCCCGACCGACCTGTGCGACTTCACCACGTCGCACGTTTCACGCATCCCGCACAACTCCGGGCAGTCCAGCGTGTCGATGTACGAGGCATCCAAGGCTTCTACCAGCGCGGCATCCGCCGCTGTTTCTCCCTTGTCGGCGGCGAGTTCGTGCCAAGTCATCACCTCAACCCCCGGCAATCGCGGCACAGCCGGGGCATCGGCCGGCGCGCCGACGCGCCGCAGGTAAGTGAGCGTTCCGACGTGAACGAACCCCGCCGCCTCAAAGGCGCGGATCGCCCACACCTCGGCAGGGTCGGGCAAGGCCTGCGCGATGACAACACCCGCCGGCGCGGGATGGGCGATGCCCTGCCAGGCGACGCTGATACAAGCCGTGCGCTCGGCCAACGCGACAGCCTCTCCCCCCGGGTCGCCCTTTGCGCAGGGCTCGCTGAGAAAAAACATCGCGGCTCGCCCGGCCCCGAGCACGGCCAGGCACGCCTGACGGGCACGCTGAACCTGGCCGCGGGTATTTCGTTCCACCGTGGCCCACACCAGTGAGAGGTCGATCTGGTGCTTGGGGGCGCTGGTCACGAGGCGGCGCGCCGCGGCACGAATGTCGCCCCCCTGCTGGCTCACCAGCCGCTCGGCGACCACGAGAAAAATGTCCGGGGTGGCCCGGATGGGTGCCAGAGCACCGGGTATCGCCACCCCCCCCACCGGCGGCCGGGGCTGGCCAGAAAAGTGTCGTGCGGGGGGAGGATCAATCACCGGGAGAACCATACGGTCGATTGACGCGGGCGACAGCCGCGGTACACTGGTTCCCCGTGGGTCATTTCTTTACGAGCCCGTGGGTCTTTTTTCGAGGTTGATCCATGATTGCAGCGCTGCGATTGCCGGCATTTCTCCGCCACGCCTTGATGTGCTGCGGCATGTTGGCGGCATTGTTTGTCTCCGTGGGCCTGGCCCCGGAGCCTGATCCCGTGCCCCGGCGCTGGGAACTGTCGATCGAGCCCGGCCCACTGCGCGTCACCAGCGTGGAGACTCCAAGCGGCACTCGCTCGTACTTTTATCTCACCTACAAGGTGACCAACAGTTACTCCAGCGACCTCACCCTCGCCCCCTCTTTCGACCTCTCGATCGGCGAGGGCAACACCTACCGCTCGGGTCGCGATGTCCCGCCGGATGTCACCCGCCAGATCCTTGAAAGCCTGCAGAACCCCCTTCTGCAAGACCAGATCAGCGTCGTGGGCACCATTCTGCGCGGCGAAGAAAACGCCCGCGAAGGGCTCGTGATCTGGCCAGCCCCCAGCCTGAGGGCCTCCGAAGTCACCATCTACGCCGCCGGCTTCAGCGGCGAGACTCGCAGCGAACGGGTGCGCGACCCCAAGACCGGTGATACCAAGCCTGTTCTGCTCCGCAAGACGCTCATGCTGCGTTATCAGACGCCCGGCGAGATCCAGAACTGGGCGGCCAAGCCCTTCGACCTGCTCGAGCGTCGCTGGATCATGCGGTAATCCGGTCGGCCCGGCATGACCCGATTCGAAGTTGTGTTCGTGTTCTGAAAGGGCCCTTTTCTCTGGGGCTTGACGGCTTCTCTCGACAACCAGCGGCGTGGCCGCTAGAATCTTGGCCCCACACGCCACCGCGGCGGCGGGGTTCAAAGGTTCGTGAAAGGTGACTCGTCATGGCACATAAAAAGGGACAGGGCTCAACCAAGAACGGTCGCGACTCAAACCCCCAATACCGCGGGGTGAAGTTGTACGGTGGTGAGCAGGCACAGCCCGGCTCGATCATCATCCGTCAGGTGGGCACGCCCTTCCTCCCCGGCTTCAACGTCCGGCGCGGCGCAGACGACACCCTCTACTCCGTCGCGCACGGCACCGTCACCTTCCAAGGCCGCAAGGTTCACGTGAACCCCACCGCCGCCGACGCGCCGCGCCCCTTCTGGCTCGGCGCCGCCGCCAAGTAATCATTCCCTGAATCTGTCTTGAAGCGCCCGGCCCACGCCGGGCGTTTTTTCATGGCGTGTGGCCTGCACTGGTGGGCACCCCGCGGCCTTATGACAGGGCGGCGCGGAGGCGCGCCGCCTGGGCGACAACCCCGCACGCGGTGTCGAGGTCGAGCATGGTGCTCGAATCGCTCATGGCCTCGCGCGGCCGCGGGTGGCACTCGATGAAGAGTGCCTGCACGCCCGCCGCGACTGCGGCCCTGGCCAGCAGGGGCGCACGCTCTGGGCGACCGCCGGTCTGCTCACCCGCGCCGGGCAGTTGGGTGCTGTGGGTGCAGTCGAAGCACACGGGCGGAGCGCCGCCGGGGCATGGCAACTCCATCATGTCGCCCAGGCCCAGAAAATCATTGACCAGGCGGCCATACCCAAAGAACGTGCCCCGCTCGGTGAGCATGACGTTCTCGCAGCCGACCTCGGTGAGTTTGCGCACCGCGCCGGCCATTTCGCCCGGCGACAGAAACTGGCCCTTTTTCACGTTCACGGCGCGTTGCAGGCTACGGGCCGCCTCACCCGCGGCGCAGATCAGATCGGTCTGACGGCAGAGAAACGCGGGGATCTGCAGCAGATCAACCGCTCTGGCGGCCGGCTCGGCCTGTTCGGGCGAGTGGATGTCGGTTGTTGCCGGGCACCCGAGGATTTCGCGGATTTCGGCGAGCCAGGCCAACCCCTGCTGCAAGCCGGGCCCGCGTGCCGAGCGGATGCTGGAGCGGTTCGCTTTATCGAAGGATGCCTTGAAAATGTACGTGAGCCCCGCGTCGGCGCAGGCCCGGGCCAGACGCCGCCCGATGGTGAGGCCCAGTTCGAGTGATTCGAGCACGCACGGGCCCGCGATGATCGCCAATGGTTGGTCGGCCCCGATCGACACCGGGCCCACACGACACACCCTCGAACCTGCTGCGTTGCTCATGCCACAGGGTAGCGAGCAGGCATCGCCCCCTTGTCACGCCGCGGACGTGCGGTGCTGCGCGGCCCTCGCCGGGGCACGCCACTGATACCAGGCGTGCCTGGCGCCCGAGGCCATGGCGGCCCCGCACCGCTGCGCGGCCTTCCCGGCGGCGCACGCCGCGTGACCAACCCCACCACAGGCTTTGCGGAGCACACCCCGGGGGCCGGCGGCCGCGCCCGCTGCGACAGCCGCGCAGGCGCCGTCGCTCATTCGGCACGCGGCCTGTTTGACGCGCTGGGCGATGGTGAGCCGCGCCCGCTGCTTGCGCACCACGTGACGCACGGCGAAAATGCTGGCGACCAGTGTGACGACAGAGGCCCACGCCCACAGCATGACGGCGTGGGGGCTGGAGATCACTTCATGCTGTTCGAGGGTGCCGGCGGCAAGGCCGAAGATCGCAGAGGCGCCCAGCGAGCCGACAAAGCCCCCGCGCAGCACGCCGACGGGTTTGGGGTGGCGCTCGGGCTCGGCGCGTGAATCGATAACTTCGAACGCCGCGCCGCGTGCGGGTGACTTTTCGGCGCGAGGGGAGCGCGGGTCATCATCAAAGGCCCACCAGAGCAGGCCGTACGTATGCCACAAGAGCCATATCGGCAGGAACAGGGCCTTGGACATGAGCGTGAGAACTGCGAGCATGCGCCCTCCGTGTTCGGTGGTACGGAGGTGTTCTTGGGAGAGCACGCATCGACATTTCGCGCGTTATTCGGGCCGGGGCTCGGTTTTGGGCTCGGGCTTGGTGTGGGCCTGTGGCTCGGCCGGGGGCAGGCAGGCGGGCAGCAGGCTGACCCTGGCGTTCTCGATCGAGGGCTGCTCGGTGGGGCTCACACCCGCGTGGGTCATGGTGGCGCCGCTGAGCATGACCACGGAGATCGGGTCGCCCTCCTCACAACCGACCATCATCTTGTATTCCTGGGTGATCTCGATTCTCGCTGCGCCGTCGATCCAGATCGTGTGCGCGCCGGGGTCGTTGGCCACCCACAACTGTCCGATCTTCATCGCCGTCTCGACTTCCCTTGCAGACCACGCGCGCGTGACCACGCAGACATCGCCCAGGTGCGTCACGCGGTCTTTCGACTCTCCGACGCCCAGTGAGCCTTTGATGACCACCGGCTCGAACGTGGGGTAGATGCGTCGGCGCTGGTCGTCTTCTGTGATGGGCGTGACCCACGCGGGGCGCTGGAGAACCTCGCCGGTTCGAATGTTGAACCGATATCCAGAGGACAACTGCGAGTAACCCAGCGGCTGCACCCTGGGCGGCCCCTGCGCGGGCATATCCGCCTTGCTCTCGGGCAGCAGGGTCAGCAGGGTGGCGCCGCCCTCGCCGATCACCTCGGCGGTGCCGTCTGGCCACACGGCCACGGCGGTGCGTGCATCGACGCCAATTCCCATGATTCGCGCGTTGTGGTCGATGGCCGCCGCCGCGAGCATCGAAGCCAGCCTCGGCAGGCGGCCCCGTTCGCCGAAGTGCGTGTCGAAGAGCACGCCCGGGGCGAAGTCAAGAAAGCCGCGTGTCAGCGTGAGGTCGGGGTGACGGGCAGACGTCAGTGCCTCGGTGGGGGAGAGCGACCCGTGGATCGCGTCGTAGACAAACTCGCCGAGCACGGCGCACCCGGCGCTGGTGCCCGAGATCACACCCCCCTTGGCGTACACATCCTTGATGGCCTGCGCGGTTTTGGTGTGGCGCCATGACTTCACGTAACGGCTCTGATCGCCGCCGCGGATGAAGACCAGCGATGCTTTGAGAATCGCGTCGTAGGTTGCCTGATCGTCGGCGTTGGTCTCGTCGACCACCAGCGTGTCAACCGAGGCCGCGCCCAGAATGCGGAACCACTCGGGCCTGCGGTCGTTCTCGAGGGGGATCGCGCCGAGAATGACCACGTGCCCCCGCTTGCTGCGTTCGACCGCCCAGGAGACGATGCGCCGCGAGGCCTCGTCCGTGGTGCTCAGGCCGCCGCCGTCGGCGCAGATGAACCCCTGCGCGACCGCCGCGGGGGAGGCGGCGAGGGCGAGAAAGAAGAACGCGGCGAGCAGACGCATCGGGTGTCGGGTCATGCCAAGAGGCTACGCAGGCGGGCGCCCCGCGGCGAGAGCCCGGCGCGTCAAGGCTGACTGTTGCCGTTCACCGAGGCCGCGGCGCCTTGTTCCTGCGGCCCGGCGAGGCGGCGGGGGCCGTCTTCTTCTGCGGCCGGCAGGGTGCGGATGCGCGGCAGACACTCTGGGAAGTGCCGCTGCAGATACTGGATCATGTGCTCACGCACGATGCATCGCAGATCCCACAGGTTCGACGCCGTGCGGGCGCTCATCAGGAACCGCAGTTCAACACCCTGGTGGGTGGCCGTGGTCACCTGCATGTTGGCGACGCGCTTATCCCAGAGGGGCTGCTCGTTGATGACGCGCACGGCCTCCTGGCGGATCTGTTCGAGAGGGGCCCGGAAGTCAACGGTGATGAAGACCGAGCCGAGCACATCGGGGGTTGTGAAGGTCCAGTTCTGGAAAGGCTTCTCGATGAAGTATCGCAGGGGTATGACAAGCCGCCGGTCGTCCCAGATGCGCATGACGACGTAGGTTGAGGTGATCTCTTCGACACGCCCCCACTCTCCCTCGACCACGAGGACGTCGCCGATCTTGATCGGTTCGGTCAAGGCCAGTTGCAGGCCCGCGAGCAGGTTCGAGATGACCGGGCCCGCGGCCAGGCCCACCACGATGCCTGCAAGGCCCGCGGAGGTGAGGATGGTCGCGCCCGCGTGCCGCAGGGTGGGGAATGTCATGAGCACCGCGGCCGCGCCGCAGATGAGCACGATGACCTGCGCCAGTCGCGAGAAGATGCGCAGTTGCGTGTGCATCCGGCGAGCGCCCACGTTGTCTACGGTCGCGGGCGAGAAGGTGGAGAGGGCGACATCCTGCACGCCGCCGAGCAGCGAGAGCACAAGCCACGTCAGGGAGATCGCGAAGAGCACACTGATGGCGCGCTCGGTCGCGAGGAAGGTGTCAGGATCAGGCAGTGCGCCCGAGAGCGTGAGCGACACAAAGAGCAGCGGCAGCAGAATGAGAGTTGGCCACCGCAGCCTGAGCGCAAAGACGCCCAGCATGGGCCGCGTCTCGGCGGCCTTGCGCAGGAAGTAGTACCCCACGGCGTGCAGGGCGGCCCCCAGGAGAATCGCCGCTCCTATCCATACCGCGGAGCGCACGGCGGGCTCGTTCATCAGGTCTGACCACCAGCCGGCAGAGCCCGCGGAGGCGGGTTTCGTGGCCACGGCCGCGAGCAGCAACGGGTGCGCGATGTCGCCGATGTCCATGCAGATCTCCTGTCGCGTGGGGGCGTGTGACCCGCACTGGTGCAGACAAGTCTTGGCAGGGGGCAGGCCAACGCGACACAGGCCGGGAAACACCGCCGCCCGCCAGACACGCACAAGAAACGCGCCCGCTCAGGGCGACAGCACACCCACGCCCCGCACACGACGGGGCATAGCCCCGTGGAGAGGGCGTGGCGCACGTTCCGGAGCAACGCGGCCGCACGTCCGTAGTGCGGGTGCGCCGCCGGGGCAGTATACCCGCAGGGGTGCGCTCTGCCAACGCTGAGCCTGCGAAAACTTGGCTCACCCCTGGCGGATCGTGCGCGGGGCGCAACGCTCACGCGCGTGCGAGCCTCGATGCGCGGTCGGCGTGAGACGCTCTGCTCAGCAGGCGCCCGCTTCCCAATACCCGAAGAACGCTTCGACGTCGGCGCCGTCAACGCCGCCGTCCTCGTTCACGTCCGCGGCGCTGTCGGCGTTGGTCCACGCGGCGAAGAAGGCCTCGACGTCGGCCCCGTCCACACCACCGTCGCCGTTGAAGTCGGCGGGGCATGGTGTTTCGCACTCATCGGGGATGCCGTTGCCGTTCGAGTCTGCGCTCGTGCCGACGCGCAGATCGCAGACATCGGGGATGCCGTTGCCGTTGCAGTCCGGCCCGTTCTGCACGGTGAGGAAGCCGCCGACAAGGTGCGTGGAGCCGGCCGAAGAACAATCGTTGCTGACGATGCAGGAATACTGGCCCTGGTCGCTGGGCTGCGCGCTGTCGATGACGTAGAGGCCCCCGGTGGCGCCGGGGATGATCACGCCGTTCTTGTACCACTGGTAGCGGCGGTTGCTGCCCGTCGCCGTGACGGTGATGATGATGCGTTCGTTGATGCAGATGGTGCGGTCTGGGGTGATGTTGGTCACGGCCACGGATGTCTGCGAGGTGCCGCACCACGTGCGGGAATCGATCCACGACCGGATCGCCACGATGGGACGGGGGCCGAAGGTCATCTTCATGTTCGCCATGCCCCCCGAGCACGTGTGGCAGTAACTCATGATGGTGCCGTTGCGCTGGCTGGCGACGGTGCAGTCGCGCGGCTCAGACCCGCAGCCGTCGATGATAGGGTCGTAGGAACTCAGGTCGTGCGTGTGCCCGCTGCTGAAGTTATGCCCCAGTTCGTGCGCCACGACCATGAGGTCCCAGTTGTTCGAATGATTGTCGCGGATCGGGTAGGGGAAAGTGCCGTTGAGGTTGGCCGACACGCCGTACCCGGTGTTGTTGGTGCACAGCCCCGGCTTGTAGGCGATGCCCCCGCCGAGGCTGCGTGCGCTGAGCAGGTGCGCGGTGTCACGCACCGTGTCCGAGTGGTTGGCGATCCAGTAGTTGCGGAACTGGTTGAGTTGCGTGCTGGTGTTGCTCGCGTTGTACGGGCTTGTGCCCCCCCACGTCCGCAGGAAGCCCACCTTCAGCACCAGGTTCATGTCGCGCTGGTAGATCTCTGAGGTGGCCCCCAGCAGCGCGAGCGCGTACGCCTGCGCGTTGTTCTCGTTGCCCCCGAAGCGGTTGCTGGTGAACTCGCGGTCGGTGTCTACCGCGATGTTGTACACGCGGCACGAATACAAGCGAGGCCCGTATGATTCGGGGATCTGCCGCTGAACCGGCACGATCTCATCGGGCACGAGCACCTCTCCCGCGCAGACCGGCCCGAACGGCTCGGAGACCCGCTCGGCCGGGAAGACGATGATCTGCGCCTGCCCATCGTCATTGAACGCGCTGGAAATCACCCACGTCGTGCCGGCGGTGGCGACATAGCCGTACGCCGCGTTGGGCGTGAGCGCCAGGTATGCATACGACTCGGGCTCGCCAAGAACAGACCCACGCCACGTCTGCACATCGGGGCGGGGTACGGGGTTGTCTTGCGTGCCGTCGTGGTGCAGCACCAGTGCGTTGTCGGTGAGCACGTCGAAACGTGCCATCGTGAGATCGACCTCTCGCCCTGGCCCCAGCGGAAGACCCTTGAGAATCGCTTCCCGCTCGTGGCGGATCATCTGACACGCCCCGGCATCAAGGGCCACACGAAGCACGTCCTTCTCTGACTTCTCCAGCGCGCTGGCCACAAGGGGCGAAGGAAACCATTGCTGTGCCCACGCGCCGGGAACTGCCAGCGCGGCCGCCATGAAAACGCCGAAGCGAGAACAGATCATGTGACACCCCTGTCCGACTTATGCCCGACAAAAACCCGGGCTCTGGTTTTGACCCACCGCCAGAGCGCGACAGGCTGAAGACGACGTGATAAGGTCCAATAACCAAGGGCAGAAAACCCCGGTACACGGTTTCATACGCCCCACCCGCGGTCTGGTTTCGCAAACTCCGGCAGTTCGACCCAATCAGATCCCGCCGTGCCGGCAACATTCCCACAACCGTCAACTGCCCCGCGCAGCGCCCCATGCGTCCCCCGCGTATGCTGGCGCGTGCTCGAAACGAACCTGCTGGCACATATCGCCGCGCGCTCGGCCGGGCTGGCCCATGCCTTCCCCTGGGTTGAGGTCGGCCCCGGGGATGACTGCGCTGTGATTGATCTCGGCGGTGGGCCGCTTCTGCTGAAAGTAGATCAGGTCGTTGAGGGCCGGCACTTTGTTGCCGGCACCCAGGCTCCCCTCATTGCGCGCAAAGCGCTGGGGCGCACCCTCTCAGACATCGCGGCGATGGGCGGTGAGGGCGTGTGCGGCCTGGCCGCGTGCGTGCTCGCGGCCGGAACATCTCAGCACGGCGCGACGGCTCTCTTTGATGCGCTCTTTGAGTGGGCGCAGACGTGGCGCTGCCCGATCGTCGGGGGTGATATTTCCACACATACCCAGCCGCAGGGCCCGCTCACACTCTCGATCAGTCTCTTGGGGCGTGCGCATCCATTACGCGGGCCCGTGCTGCGCTCGGGCGCGTGCGCCGGGGATTCGCTCTTTGTCACCGGCCGGCTGGGCGGCTCATTCGAGGCCGGCACCGGGTTGGGCCGGCACCTGGAAGTCACGCCACGCGTGGCCGAAGGGGCGTGGCTGGCGGAACATCTGGGGCCCTCGCTGCACGCGATGATGGATGTATCTGATGGGTTGGGCATCGACAGCGGGCGGCTGGCCCGCGCCTCTGGTGTTCGCGTGATCATTGAGCGTGACGCCGTGCCTCTCAATGCCGGCGCCGCCATCGGCAACGCGCTGCTTGACGGCGAAGACTACGAACTGCTCTTCGCGGTGGCGTCAGAGGCCGCGGCCAGACTCCCCGCGGCCTTCCCGCATACCGGGGTGCCGATCGCACGAATCGGCCGGATCGAAGCACCGGACGCACGCGGCGCTGGGGCCTGGCTCATCGACGCCGCGGGCGAACGGGATGTTTCTGACGTGGGTTGGCAGCACGGATGACACCCCTCGCCTCGACAGTGAGCGTACCTTCATCCCTACGCCCGCACAGTCAAGAGCAGGTGAGATGCCCACACCGATCACACGCACGACCAACAGCGAAGCAGAGACCCGCGCCCTGGGGGCGGGTGTGGCCGACCTCCTGAAGCCCGGGGATGTCCTGACGCTGCGCGGCGATCTTGGTGCCGGCAAAACGACGTTTCTCCGCGGTCTTGTCGAACACCTGGGGGTAGACCCCGCGCTGGTTTCGAGCCCGACCTATGTGATCGTGAACGAATATCCGTGCCCGGATGGACAACCGATACCCGGTGTGATCCATGTCGACGCCTACCGGCTCACCGGCGGGGATGACCTGGAAGCGGCCGGGTGGGACAGGCTCTTCGATCATGGCCGACCCACGGGGCAGCGAATCGCGTTGATCGAGTGGCCCGACCGCATCGCGGACATTCTGACCGAAGCCGAAACAGCCGGCGTGGAGATCTCGCACGCCGGCGCGACGCGCAGAACCTTTGGCCTGACTTTCCCGCGGTCGTGGTCGGCCAGAGGTGGCATTGACCTCTTCGAATCCCGGCCGCCGGTGATCTGCCCGGTCACCGGGCGTTGGGTCAGCCCCACGTGCCCCACCTACCCGTTCGTCAACGCCAAAGCCCGCGACGCCGATCTCTACAAGTGGATCGTGCCGACCGACGAATCCTCGGAAGATGATTCGGGCGCCTGATTCTCTCGGCAAGCGTGCGGCTCGCCCGTGCGCGCGGGTACGCTTGCGGCATGAACCTGCAGCGCACCGAGTACGGGGTCGCCGTTGAACTTCCCACCGGCGAGACGTTGCCGATACGCCACATCATCGGCGTGGGCATGAACTATGCCGCGCACGCCGCCGAGCAGGGAAAGGGCGTGCCCGAGCGGCCGGTGCTCTTCACGAAGAACCCGGGCGCCGCGTGCCTGAGCGGCGACGACATCATCATTCCCCGGGCGTGCCGAGACCGCCCGCAGGTAGACTTTGAAGCGGAACTGGGCGTGATCATCGGGCGCAGGCCGGACGGCACGCTCGTGAAGGATGTCGCCAGGGCGGATGCGCTCTCGTGCGTGCTCGGGTATGTCGCGGCCAATGACGTATCGGCGCGGTGGTGGCAGAAAGAAGGCTCGGGCGGGCAGTTCAACCGGGGAAAGTCGTTCGATACGTTCTGCCCGATGGGGCCACGCGTGGTGCCCGCGGCGCGGATCGGCAATCCAGGCACGCTCCGCGTGGTATGCCGGCTCAACGGCCAGACGATGCAGGACGCCCCGACAAGCGACATGATCTTCGACGTGCCCACGCTTGTTCACGAGATCAGCCGAGACACCACGCTCCTTCCGGGAACACTCATCCTCACCGGCACCCCTTCGGGCGTGGGGATGGCGCGTTCTCCCCAGCGGTTCCTCGCGCCCGGGGACGTAGTCGAGGTTGAAATCAGCGATATCGGCGTCGTCACCAACCGCGTGCGCGAATGACCCTCGCCCGCGCCGGCAGTGCTTAGACGCACGGCGTACCCCCGCGGCTCAGCGCGGGAGAAGCCCGGCGACACCCTGCTTCCACCGCTGTGTTCTACGGTCATCGGGGCCGTATACCTGCTCGGCACGCGAAGCGAGATCGGCCAGCATTGACTGGGCCTGTTCAACCTTGCCGCAGCGGAACAAAACGCCCGCGGTGAACTCCATCATCAGCAGTGAACGCTCGTGCAGTCTGCCGTGGAGGGTTTCGAGCCTGTCGAGAGTCACGGCTGCCTGTGCGATCGCCCGCTCACCCTCGCCCGCGGCGAGCATCAACTCTGCGTAGTCTCGCACCACACCGCCCTCGGCCAGCAGCACCCAACGCCGCACACCCCGGCAGGCCGCAAGCGCATCGCTCAGCAGCCGCGCCGCCTCGTCTCGACGCCCCAGATCAAGCAGCACCAGCGCGAGGGCCCGCTCCGCGGCGATGGTTTCGGCGTGCTCCGGTCCCAGGGTCAGGGTGGCGGTCTCGATGGTGTCTCGCAGGTGCGCTTCGGCCTGCTCGGCCCGGCCGGTCAGGCGAAGAACATCGCGTGCATACCCCCAACGCGCCCGCGTGGTGGTGATGGTTCCCGGCGCCAGCCTGTCAAAGACCGGCAACGCTCTGTCGTAGCACTCCTCGGCTTCTGAGAGCCGCCCGAGCGCGCGGTAGACCGCCGCGAGGTTGTAGGTCACAAACGCGGTGGGATGGGCCTCGGGGCCCAGCGCGCGGTTCATCCGCTCCACGGCTTCCAGTGCGATGGGCAGGGCCTGCTCGGCCCGGCCCATGCGCATCTCGCTGTTGGCCAGCGAGTCGAGCGTTCTAGTGACTTCCTCCGAGTCTTCGCCGAAGACCCGACGCGCGATGTGAAGAGCGCGAGAGTACAACTCAACACCGACACCGGGGCGGCCCGCTTCCGAGTGAGCCTGCGCCAACTTCTTGACAGCCCTGAAATATTCCTCGCTCTGCTCGCCGCGTGTGCGCGCGTTGTAGGCCACGAGCCACTTCATGTGGCCCACGACCGCTTCCATCAGTTCGAGCGAGTCGTAGGTCACGGCGAGCGTAGTGCGCACGCCGGCCTCAACATCTTCGTGGCCGCTCAGAGCGCCGGCGTCGAGCCGGTGGGTCGCCTCGTCGAGCATGTCGGTGAGGGTCAGGTTGTGCCCACGCCCGGGGTCGGGCGCGGCGAGTTCGAAGACGCTCGAAAGGAAGTCGCTGAGAACCTGGGCTTTCTGCGCCTCAGAAAGCGCCGCGAGCCTTGCGGCCCTTTCTTCGTGGCTCAGCGTTTCGAAGCGCGTCGCCTGCTGCCACGCGTAGGCCGCGAAGACGGCCAGCCCCAGCACCGCGCCGCCGGCCGCGGAGAGCAGCGCCCTGTGGCGGCGGGCGTTTTTGCGCAGGACATAGAGGGCCGAATCGGCCTTCGCTGAAATGGCTTCGCCGCGCAGGAACCGGCGGATATCCGACGCGAGTTCCATCGCCGAGGGGTAACGGCGTTCGCGGTCTTTCTCCATGGCTCGGGCGACGATGGTCTCGATCTCGCCCCGCAAGCCGCGGGAAAGGCCCCCAAGCCGCGGGGGCTCCTCTTCCTGGATGCACCGCACGGCCTCGTGCAGCGGCAGCCCTGAAACGTCGTGCGGCTGCCTGCCCGAGAGCAGTTCGTACAGAATCACGCCAAGCGAGTAGACATCCGAGCGGGTGTCGGCGCTCTCGTTGCCGCCGCCGATCTGCTCTGGGCTCATGTACGCCAGCGTGCCGATGAGGCGCCCCGCCTCGGTGTTCATCGTCGGCGTGGTGAGTTCGCCGCCGGTGATTCTCGCCACGCCGAAGTCGAGCACCTTGGGCACGGCGTGCTCGTGCGAGGTGTCCGAGGCGGTGACGACGCTCTCCGGCTCGGCGACAAGAATGTTCGCCGGCTTGAGGTCGCGGTGAATCACGCCGCGCTGGTGCGCATACTGCACGGCGTCGCACACGCGTGCGACGAGTTCGAGACGGTCTTTCATCGAAAGCGAAAGGTCGTCGGCGTAGACGTTGAGCGGCCTGCCGCGGATCAACTCCATGACGTAGTAGGGCTGCCGCCGGACAAGCCCTGGCGCATCGGCAATTTCGGCAACCCCGGATTCGTAGATGTGCGCGATGCCCGGGTGCTGCAACTGCCCCAGGATGTGCGCCTCGTGCTCGAACCGGCGGAGCAACTCGTGGGAAAACACCCCGGCCCGAAGAACCTTGATCGCGACCGTGCGTCGTGGGCTCTCCTGGCGAGCCTCATACACCACCGCCATCCCACCCTCGCCGATCACCCGTACGAGTTCATAGTTCCCAAGCCGTGTCGGACACTCCTCGCCCCGGCTGCCCCTGAAGAGAGGCGCGTCGAGCGGGCCCCCGTCGCTGCCGGCATCGGCGGAGAGGAGTTGCCTGACCAGCGCGAGCAGCGCGGCGTCATCTCCGCACTGAGAACGGATGAACGCCGCGCGCGATGGCCCGGGCAACTCCACGGCACGCTGAAAGATCTCGCTGGCGCGTCGGATCATCGCCGCGCTCATCGTGCGCCCTCCTCGCCGAGGTCAAACCCTCTGAGCCTGGCGTGCAGAAATGACCGCGCGAAGCGCCAGTCACGGTTGATCGTCGCGAGAGAAACCCCCATGGCCTCGGCGGTTTCCTCGGCGGTCAGCCCGGCGAAGAACCTCAGCATCACCACGCGCGCCTGCCTCTCGTCAGCCGCTTCCAGTTCCTTCAGCGCTTCATCGAGCGCCAGCATGTCGGGCACGTTCAACGCAACGGGCAGGTCGGCGTGGTCGAGTTCGGTGCGCACCAGCCCCGCGCCGTGCTTGACGGCTTGTTTGCGGCGGGCCTGATCGATGAGGATGTGGCGCATGGCTTTGGCCGCCGCGCCGAAGAAGTGCCCGCGGCCGTTCCAACCCGGGTCGCCGCCCTTGACCAGGCTGAGATACGCCTCGTGCACCAGCGCGGTGGGCTGCAGGGTGTTGCCCGCCGGCCCCCGCGCCAACTGACGGCGGGCCATGCCGCGCAACTCTTCGTAGACGAGCGGCAACAACTCACCGGCGGCGGAAGAGTCGCCCGCCGCGGCCTCTCGCAGCAGACGTGTGACGTTGTTGGAGGGCTCGCACGTCATCTTCTCGCCCATCCAGCCAGCACAGCGCCCGGGCCACGCGCTTCAGGCCGCCGCGCTGCGTGACTGCTCGCCGTCGCCATACGCCCCGATCTGAAACGCCCTGATGAGGCAGTGCCCGCAGATGCTCGCCAGCGCGATGCCCACCAGACCAAGCACGCACGCCACGAAGATCGAGACCACAGGGTGCACCGAACCCGCCAGCGACGATATCTGGGTGCGTGCGAGCGCCAGCCCGCCCGCGGCCAGCACGAGCGGCGCCCCGGCGAGCACGGCACGCACGAGAAACGGCCGAGACTCGCGCCGACGCACGAGAACAAGCGCCGCCGCGGCCAGGGCATAGACCCCCGCGCAGCCAACCCTGGCCAGCAACCACATCTTGAGGCTCACAGGCACGTCGCTGTTCTTCACCTGCAGCGCGCCGTTCACGCTCAGCCAGCCAAGAACAGAGCCCGCAAAGACGGATCCCGCGATGCACAAGAGCGTGAGCCCCTGCGCCTCGTGGTGCCGTCCCCGGGCGAAGAGCACCGCGAAGACCCCCGCGAGCATCACGATCACTTCAAAGCCGAAGAGCATCCAGACCGGGCGCTCTGTCACGACAAGGGCGACCACGGCCATCGCCGCGGCCGAGAGGGCCACCGCCACGCCGAGCAGGCCGAGGAAGAAGAGCAGAAAGCGTGGCACAGGGGTCGTGGGGATGGCAGTCATGGTGATGATTGTTGGTGGTACATCGGGTTCGTCTTGAATCTGCACCATCATCGGCATTGAGCAAGACCCGCCCGCAGCCGTTCCGGGGCTCCCCCGCCAAGGGCGGTCATCCACGTGCGATAACCGAGGAAAAGCGCCAGGAGAGAGTATTCGCCTGTGAAGGTGGCGGCCGGGTTGATTCTCACCCACGCCCCGCGCCGATGACTCACGGTGCACCAGCCTGCTCACGCACCCCCCATACGTGCAGAGCGAGTCCTCGGCCGATCCATGCCCGGAGCGCCGATCGACGTGGCACGCTACATCGCTTCCTACCGGCGGTTCCTCGCCCGCTGGGCGGGCCGGTACATGGGAACCCGCAGACGCCCGCAGAGCGTCACCGCCCCACCCTCGCTTGGCACACGCCGTGCGGGAAGAAGCCGGGGAAGCACCCCCTGAGGGGGTCACACGCGGTCACGGGAGATACACCATGGGCGGAATCAGCAGCAGCGTTGGCGTTTTCAGCGGCATCGACACGGGCAGGCTCATCGAGCAGTTGCTCTCGCTCGAGTCTCGCCCGCGTGTGGCCGCGCAGTCCCGCATGGTGCAGATTCAGATGCAGCAGGCGGCGTACCTCGACCTGAACTCGCGCATGGGCGCCCTGCGCACCGCCGCGACGAGTTTCCGCGACAAGAAAGTGTTTCAGACCAAGTCGGCGACATCATCCGATGCCAACGTGCTGGCCGCCACGGCCGAGACCAACGCCGCGGTGGGCAACTACACCTTCATCGTGGATCGGCTCGTCTCCACGCAGCAACTCCTGTCACGCGGGTTTGCCAACCGTGACGCCTCGGGCCTGGGCGCCACGGCGTTCACCTTCGAGCCCGCCCAGGCTCGCCTCGACCGCAACATCGATCTGGCGGAACTCAATAATGCGCAAGGTGTGTCTCGCGGGCGCATCATCGTCACCGATTCCGGCGGGCGGGCCGCCACCGTTGACCTGAGCCGCGCCACCACCGTGAGCGACGTGCTCGAGGCCATCAACTCGAACGGCACGGCGCAGGTCTCCGCCTCGGTTGAGGGGGGGCGCTTCGTCATCAGCGATACCGCGGGCGGGGCCGTCACCGTCACCAACGCGCAGGGCTCGACCACCGCGACAAGCCTGGGGCTCGACGGCGTCACCGCCAGTGGCGGCCGCATCGTGGGGAACCAGGTCTACGGGCTCAATGCCTCGACGAGCCTCTCCTCGCTCAACGACGGCAACGGTGTCTCTACCAAGCCATCCACCACCGAGGACTCGTACTCGTTCATCATCAACATCGGGGGCGTCACGCCGCAGACCGTCCGCGTGAACATCGGCGATGTCTTCCAGACAGTCGGCGGCTCGCTCACGAAGGTGAAGGGGGCCGTGGCCGATGTCGGCGGCGTGGTCACGCGCATCAACGAGGCCCTCACCGCCGCGGGGGTGTCGGGCGTGTCGGCTTCCATCGACACCGAGAACGGCCGCCTGCGCATCACCGATTCAACTGGCGATCAGCCGCTGACGATCACGGAAGGCACCGACACCACGGCCACCGACCTGGGCCTGAACGTCGACCCGCAATCCGGCAGCATCGTGGGCCGCCGCGTGCTCTCGGGCATGCAGAGCACGATGATCCGCGGCCTTCAGGGCGGCACCGCCACACGCAACGACGGCGTGCTGAACTTTCAACTGCGCAGCGGCGCACAGTTCAATCTCACGCTCAACCCCGACGCCACCATCCACGACGCGCTGCGTGCCATCGAGGACGCGAGCGTCAGCGGCGGGCAGAAGCGCGTTCGGGCCACGCTCGACAGCCGCGGCACGGGCATCGTGATCACCGACCTCTCGGGGGGCACAGGCAACCTCATCATCACGGGCACGGAAGACAGCGACGCCGCGGCGGCGCTGGGGATCTCAACCGGCCCGGCGGGCAAGGCCTCGGCCGAGGTATCGAGCGGCAACCTCCAGCGTCAGTATGTCAGCCGCGCGACGATGCTCTCGTCACTCAACAACGGCAAGGGCATAGGCACCGGGGTCATGCGCATCACAGACTCGACCGGGGCCACGTCGTCGCTGACCATCGGCGACTCGGTGCGCACCATCGGCGACATGATCGACTTCATCAACAGCCGCGGGCTGAAGATCTCGGCGCAGATCAACGCCAACGGAGACGGCATCGAGATCCGTGAGGCTCTGGGCCCCGGCGAGACCGCCGGCTCGGTTCGCCTCAAGGTTGAAGACACATCCGGCGCTGTCGCCAAGAACCTCAACATTCTGGGCAGCGCGCCGGGCACCGAAGGCCAGAACGCCATCAACGGCACCTTCGAACGCACGATCACTTTCTCCGCCGCCGACACCCTTCAGCAGATCGCCGACAAAATCAACAGCGCCAAGGCGGGCGTGACGGCGTCGATCGTCCGCGACGGCTCCGGCGCGGCCCCATTCCGCCTGAGCCTCACGAGCGGCGCTTCGGGCACCGCCGGCCGATTCGTCATCGACTCGGGCAACATCGACCTGGGCCTGACCACGATCGACGCGGGGCGCGACGCACGGGTTTTCTACGGCAGCACCGACGCCGCCTCGGGCATCGCGGTGACGAGTTCCACCAACACCATCGACAACGTGCTCCAGGGCGTCAAGATCGACCTCAAGTCTGTTTCGGCCACGCCCGTCTCGCTCAGCGTTGTCTCAGACACCGGCGCCATCGAAACGGCGGTCAATGTCTTCGTCACCACCTTCAACACCGTGATCGAACGCATCGCGGCACAAACCAGTTACGACAAGGACTCGAACCGCAAGGGCCCCCTGCTCGGAGACTCCACCACGATCGAGATGCGCAACTCGCTCTTCAGCGTGGTGCAGGGGCGTGCGCTGGGCGCTACCGGGTCTTACTCACGGCTTACCGACATCGGTGTCACCATCGGCGCCGGCGGCCGCATCACGCTCGACAGCGGCAAACTGCGTCAGGCGCTCGCCGACGACCCGGAGAGCGTCGAATCTCTCTTCACCGCGCGGGTGCAGTCAGAAGATACCACCCTGGTCATCACCGAAGGAATCACGGCACGCAACCCCAACGCCGGCAACTCGTTCACCACACTGGGGGTCATGGGCCAGGTCGAGCAACTGGCCAAGAAGTACATCGACGGCACGGATTCAATCCTTGGCGGCCGCGACCAGCAACTGCGCCAGCAGGTAACCCAGCAGCAGTCGCGCATCGCCGCCATCGATACCCGCATCGCATCCCGCCGGCTCATCCTCGAACGCCAGTTCCAAGCCATGGAGCGCGCCATCGGACAGATGCAGAACCAGCAGTCCGCCCTGGCCTCCATGCCCCGTGCCCGCTGATCCGTCACCGCCCGCTCAACCCGCCCCCTCGCGAGACCGATACTCCTGACCATGACGCACCGTCAGAACAGCACCCCCGGGCACGCCCGCCTGACCGACACCTACCTCCGCAGCAAGGTGATGTCCGCCACGCAGGAAGAACTGCGGCTCATGCTGATCGATGGGGCCATCCGTTTCGGGGCGCAGGGTCGTGACGCCCTGGCGAGAAAAGACTTCGAAAACTCCTTCACCGCCTTCTCGCAGTGCCGCGACATCATTCTCGAACTGCTCACCACCATCCGGCCGGACGCCAACCCCGAACTGGCCGAGCGCGTGAAGGCCCTGTACGCCTTCATGTACAAGCACCTGGTCGAGGGGGTGCACGAGAAGGACATGCACAAGATCGACCGCGTGATCGAACTGCTCAGGTACGAGCGCGAGACCTGGGTGATGGTGATGGAGCAACTGGCGGCCGAGAAATCCGGCGCTGCGAAATCGGCCCCCTCACCCGCTCAAACCGCCCCGGCACACGAGGCGGCCTCGCCCAAGCCGTTCGTCGCGGCCGCCTGATCCCGGGTTCTCGCACGCGTTCCAAAAATAAACACGCCGGGGCGAGGTTCGCCCCGGCGTGCCTGTTTGTACACGGAGTGACCCGCGTTAGCGGGATTTACCAGCCGCCGCGGCCGCCACCGCGCTCGCGGTAGCCGCCACCACCGCCGCCGCCGCCACCGCCGCCGCCAAAGGAGCGGGGCTCCTTCGGACGCGCTTCGTTGACGACCAGAGGACGGCCGTTGAACTGGTGACCGTTCAGACCTTCGATCGCGGAGCGACCTTCGTTCTGATCAGGCATCTCGACGAAACCGAAACCGCGTGAACGGCCGGTCTCACGATCGATCAGCACCTGCGCCGAAGAAACCGCCCCCTTGGTGGAGAACAGTTCGTGCAGTTGCTGGTCGGTCGTATTGAAAGGAAGGTTGCCAACGTACAGCTTCATGGGTCTATATCACCTGCCCGAGCCTCACACCGAACTCTGACACCAACCGCTGCTGAAACTCGGGCCTGAGATCAACCGCTGGCCGCACCGGCAACCCGCGGGACCAATCTCCCAAAGGGGCGTTGCCATGCGGGGAATGATACCCCGTCGGACAACTGGCGTTTCATGAATTCCGTCATATACCTACCCGACACCTATCAGCCCCACCACCGGTGCCCCCACAGGCTCAGGTTCAGCATCGGCCAGGCGGCCCGCCACGCTTCTGCGGGGTCACGCAGCACGGCCTCAATTGCCGATGGCTGAAAGACTTCCGATGCCCAGCCCAGCCGCAGCGCCTCTGTTGCCAGTGGCGCACACCACGCCTGGAAGGGCAGCGGGAAACTCGCCTTCTCGCGCGTGAGAACTTCGACCGGCACCAGGTTGCCCAGCCCTTCTCGAAGCGCGATCTTCGTGCTCGCTGTTCGCCCGCGGCACACAAACTTCATCGCCATCGGCAATGTCTCGGCCGCCGCGGCCACCGTGCCATCGGCGAACGGGGTGCGCCCTTCCACGTTTTCGAGCATGGTCGCCGAATCAAGCCGCATCAGCAAACCCGTGAGGTTCACGCGACGCATGAACGAAAGATGGGCCCCGAGTTCGTCCCCCCCGCTCCCCTCCATCGCCATGGCCATCTCCGCCGCATACCACGCGCGCAGCCCATCATCACCATCTGTCTCACGCATCACACTTTCACGCAAGACCAACCCTTTGCGCTGCGGGGCGATCCACGCGGCATCGCCGATATGGTGCGCCGCCGCGGCCTCTGCGCTCGCCCCGGGCTGTCGCTCGACGAACTCCGCCGCGGACCGCAGCGGCCACTCATACCCGCCGAACAACTCGTCGGCCCCTTCCCCGCTCAACGTCACCACACACCCATCGCGGCGCAGCCGACGCGCGACCTCGTTGATGGCGACCTCGTTGGGTGTCGAGAGCACCATGCCCGTTCGCTCGATCATCTCCCGCACGCGCGAGACAAACAGCCCCTGATCAACTTCCGCCTGCGTGTGTGCCGTGCCCAGCGCCCTGGCCGCGCGGGCCGCGTACGCCAGGTCCCCCTCCCGCTCGCCCTCGGCCGGCTGTGCCCCCGCCGCGTACGTGCGCGGCACAACACCCTCCCGCAGGCACAAGGCCGTGATGATCGTGCTGTCCAGCCCGCCGCTGAGCAGGCAGCACAGCGGAACATCAGACCGAAGATGGCGCCGAACCGAATCTTGCACAACCCCGGCCACCTCCGCGGCATCGCGGGGCGCCTGGCCGACGGGCCCCAGGCCAAGCCGCACCTTCACGCATCTCAGATCATCTTCGCGCAGGTCGAATATCAACACTTCGCCCGGCAGCACCGTGAAGACCCCGTCAAACATCGTGCGCTCACCCATCGTGGTTCGCACCGTTGTCAGGTACGAACTCACGGTGCCCCAGTCCGGCAGCGCACGCCTGCCCGGCGCCCCGGCCACAACACCCGCCTCGCTGGCGAAGATCACCTCTGCACGCCCCTCGCGGTGCACCAGCGAGTAATAGAGCGGCTTGATGCCCAGGCAATCTCTCGCCAGCACGAGCCGCGCACGCCGGGAATCGACATACGCCAGCGCGAACATGCCCCGAAGGCGGCCGATCGCCCGGGCGGGGTCTTCCGCGCGTTCAAGCCAGTCGAGCAGTGTGCGAGTGTCGCTGACATGCCCGACTTCGTGGCCGCCCAGTTCACGCCGCAACTCGGCCTCGTTGTACAACTCACCGTTATAGACCAGGGTTCCGCCCGACCCGGGTTCGCCGGCGTGCATGGGCTGCGCCCCCTCGGGCCCTGGCGCGATCACCGACAGGCGGCGGTGCCCGAGGATGACATTCCCGCCATCCCACAAACCGGCGGCGTCTGGCCCGCGGTGGATCATGCGGTCTCGAAGGCGCGCGACATCGTCACTCCCCAGACTCGGGCGAGCGCCTCTCCGCGTCGCGATGCCCACAATGCCGCACACGATTCAAGGTATCGACCGTCGGTGATGCTCACGCACACATCTCACCCCGTCGCGCGGGCGATCATCCAGGCCGCGACCGCCGATCGCAGCGACCACGCCGCGGTGCGCACCCAGTTGCTCCTCGCCAGTTCACGAACGCGGCCCTGCGCCTCCCCCAACCGTGCGTGCAGGGGCACCATCCACAGGAACGTCCAGCCCCAGACCACAGCAAGCAGCACCAGGCCGATCAGTGTGGGCGTGCGCAGCCACGCCAGCGCCGGCACCGACACGAGACACGCGGCACCCAAAGCCGTGATCGCCTCGATCAACATGAGCGGCGCGACCACCAGGGTGGTGCGCGACGTGTGGGCCGCGTGGTAGCCTCGCCACCCCTCCGGGCCCACCGCGGCCATCAGCGGATAGTGCACAACCTGCACAAACCAGATCAGGCCGGTCATGCAGAAGGTCGCTCCCGCGTGCAGAATGAGCACAGGCCAGATCACACCATTTCTTCGCTCATCCGCCGCCGCCGGATGCCAGGCCACGCCGCCGCACGCGAGCGCGCGCCACCCGCCCGAAACCGCCATGCGTCGGCAGAAAGCCAGCCCCTGTTATTCGGGCAGCGGCAGTTCTCGCAGGAACGACACCAGCCGCTCCCGCGAGGGGCTCTGCGCATCGCGCACATACGCCCCGCTCACCCCGCACCCGGCGGCCAGGCAGTGCTCCAGGGCCAGCCCGTGCGCCTGCGCAAAGGCAAAGCCGCCGTTGAAATGGTCGCCCGCGCCGGTCGAGAGTTTGGGTGTCGCGGTGAAGGGCCCATCAAACCAGGCCGCCTCGCCGGCGGAGGTTGCCGCGCCCGCGCCTTCGCGGGGATGGATCACCACGCAATCAAGTTCAAGCCGCGAACGGATAGAGGCCGCCCCCTCGACAATCACCTGCGCCCGCGAGGCCATGCCCTTGGGGGCGAAGAGTTCATGCCCAAGCACCGCGGCGATGCGTTCGGCCTCGGCCAGGTTCAGGCCCAGCGTGACAGGCACCATCCTGTTCATCTCCGACAGCACATTGAGTGCCCTGGCGATGTCTTCATCAGTGCGTTTGGCAGGGTCGCACAGATCGATGAACACCCGGCGCGTTGAATCCCCGGGCAGGTGGGGCAGCACATCCCGCATGAGCCCCTCCCAGATGCTCTCGACGCCGCGCATCATCACCCAGTTCACCACACCGATGAGTGTCGCGCCGGCGCACCGCTCGCGCAGCCCTTCAAGCCCTACCCGCCGCACGAGCAGGTCCCACGTCACGGTCTGAATCCGCGCGGGCTTGCCCAGCATGATCTTGCCGTCGTCAAACTCGAGCGCATCGGTGCGCGCGGGTGGCGCCACGGGCACCACCTCCAAACACCGATTCCGCAGTTCGGCGTAGAGCGGGTGCAGCAGTCTGGGGTCGGCCTCTTGGCCGACCGCGCCGATATACCGTGTCGGCGAGCCCAGGCTGGCCACAGCGCCGGCCATCAGCGGGCCATTCCCGCCGAAACGCTCCTCCTTCACCACCAGTTCCATGTTCGTGCTCTTGCCGGCGGCGCCCGCCAGCCGCATCGCGAACTGCTCGATCGTTCGGATCGCCTGATAATCGCTGTCCTGCATCGAGCGGCGCTTGTCCACCACGTCGATGATCGCGTCGATGAACCCGTCGAACCCGACCATCGAGCCCCGAGTTTCACCCGCGCCCAGCCGCTCGAGTGAGTCCGCCGCGCTCATGGCCACATCCTGGCGTGTCTGGGTCATGGAGTAGTATTCGCCCCCCGGCAGGCCGTCGCCGGCGCGGCAACGATTCGTGCGATGAAAATCGTCCTCGCTACAGGAAATCAGCACAAGACCGCCGAACTCCGCGCCGTTCTGGCCGGCGAAGGGCTGCGCGCCGTCGAACTCGTCTCACTGGCAGACCTGGGCAGGGACTTCCCCGAGCCCGCCGAGATCGGCGCAACCTTCGCCGAGAACGCCCGGATAAAGGCTACGGCCTACGCCGCGCTCACGGGGTTTCACTGCCTGGCCGATGATTCCGGGCTCGAGATCGACGCGCTCGAAGGCCGCCCCGGCGTGATCTCGTCTCACTATTGCACCCAGGGGCTCGAAACCGGCATGGCCCGCGGCGAACGCGACGAGCGGAACAACCGACGCGTGATGCACGAACTGGAAGGCGTGCCACTCGATCGCCGCGCGGCACGGTTCGTCTGCGAGATGGCCCTTGCCTCGCCCGAGGGTCGCGTGCTCGCCACGTCGCGCGGCACGATGGAGGGCCGAATCGGCACGCCGGACCGCGTGCCTCGCGGCGCCCACGGCTTTGGCTATGACCCTCTCTTCCTCGTCGCGCCAGACTTCGCGAGCACTTCGGCCGAACTTGAACCGAAGGCAAAGAACGCGCTGAGCCACCGCGGAGAGGCCGCGCGGCGAATGGCCGCGGAACTGCGCCGGATCACAGCCGTGTGATGCGACCGCCAGCCTGATCCCGCGGCGGCGTGCACACCGGAACAACCGAGAGCGAATCGACCGCGGCGCACCACTCAATGTCTTTCTCAAGGCCCGCAGCGGCCAGATTCCGTCCGCCCGCAGATTCGTGCAGCATCCGTGCGAGCGTGGCGCTGCTGTGCTTTGCCTCGCGCCACGCCATCAACGCCAGCGCGGCCGGGTCGCCATCAGGCAACACGCCCTCGCCGGCCAGCGATTCAAGCATGGCGCCCGCACCGAGCAGGTCATCCAGACCCACCTCGCCCTGCGAACCGCAGCACACCAGATGAATCGTGCCCCCCGCCCGCGCGGCCGCGATCGCCGCCGATGCCCGATTCACCAGAGCACCTACGAAGACCGACGCGGCCTGGCCGCAGCGGAGCAGCGCCTCGGTGCCGTTCGTGGTGGTCAGCACGATCTCTCTTCCCTGCACGCGTTCACGGGAGAACGACGCGGGCGAGTTGTCAAGATCGAAGCCTTGAATCAGCACGGCACCACGTTCGCCCGCCAGCAGGCGGGGCGGGCTGGCTTCCGCCGCGCGAACGCGGGCTTCTTCGGGTGATGCAACAGGCAGTACAGCACGAGCGCCGTTCGAGAGGGCGGTGGCCACGGTGGTCGAGGCTCGCAGCACATCGATGACGACCGCGACGCCACCGGCCAGCATGGACGGCGAGGAGACATCCTCCTTGCGCAGCCAGACGCGGGCCGACCGTTCATGCCGCGAGCGGGTCATGGCTCACCACCCCACCATGCGCCGTGACAAGGGGCCGGTGTTCACCACTCGGGGCCGCCTGTATAGCGGCCGTAGACATCGGCCATGGCCTGGACCATCTCTCCGAGCGTGCAGTTGGCCAGCGAGGCCTCGACCAGGGCGGGCATCACGTTTGTGGCATGAAGCCCGCTGGCCGCGGGGTCTGCGCTGGTGCAAGGCGCGTTGGCGAGCAGGCCCAGCGTGTGGCGCGGCGCTTTGCCCTGGCAGACGTCGCGGATGTTGTCAAGCGCCCTCGCCACCACGGAACTGTCGCGGCGCGCTTTAAACTGCGTGAGGCGGTCGACCTGCGTGGTTTCAACCTCCGGCCCGATGGTGAGAATGTCGATGGGCCTCTGTTCGTCCTTGTCGGTATAGGCATTCACACCGACGATGATGCGGTCGCCCGCTTCGCACTCTTCGCTGAAGCGGTACGAGGCCTCGGCGATCGACCGCCGGAAGTACCCGCGGTTGATGCCCGCCACCACGCTGCGGCCATAACTGCGGCGTGCCTCATAGGCCGGGTGCGATGAAAGATCCTCGGCCGTCTGCTCGCCCGCCCGCCCACGCTCGCCGGCGTGCCAGTCGGTGTAGTCGCCCATGCGGTCGATCTCGTCGAGCAGCATCGCGGCCTCACGCTCCATGGTGTCGGTGAGTTGCTCGATGAACCACGCGCCGCCCAGCGGGTCGGCCACGCGCGTCACACCCGTCTCGTGCGCCAAGATCTGCTGGGTGCGCAGCGCGACGGTGACCGCCTGCTCGGTGGGCAGGCCCAGGGTTTCGTCCATGCTGTCGGTGTGCAGGCTCTGGCACCCGCCCAGCACAGCGGCCATGGCCTGATAGGCCACGCGCACGATGTTGTTCAGGGGCTGCTGCTCGGTGAGCGAGCACCCGGCCGTCTGAACGTGCGTCTTCATGTACCACGAGCGCTCGCTCCTGGCCCCGTAGCGGTGACGCATCACCCTGGCCCAGATCCGCCGCGCGGCGCGGAGTTTGCACAACTCTTCGAAGAACTCGTTGTGCGCGTTGAAGAAGAAGGAGAGCCTGGGCGCGAAACTGTCGATATCCATCCCGCGTTCAAGGCACGCCTCGACATACTCCATGCCGTCTCGCAGGGTGAAGGCCAGTTCCTGCGTGGCCGTGCTGCCCGCCTCGCGGATGTGGTACCCGGAGATCGACACGCTGTTCCACCTGGGCACAAACCGCGATTGAAACTCGATGGTGTCCACCACCAGTTTCACAGAGGGCTCGGGGGGATAGATGAACTCGTTCTGAGAGTGGAACTCTTTGAGAATGTCGTTCTGCAGCGTACCGCCCACGTGCTCCCACGAAATCCCCCGCTGCAGCGCGTGCGCCAGGTACATCGCCCAGATCACGGCCGCGGGGCCGTTGATCGTCTGAGAAACCGTCACCTTGTCGACGGGGATGTCGGCGTACAGCCGGTGCATGTCCTCGATCGTGGAAATCGCCACGCCGCACTTGCCCACCTCGCCGCAGGAGAGTTCGTCGTCGCTGTCGCGTCCCATCAGCGTGGGCAGGTCGAAGGCCGTGGAAAGACCCGTGTTCGCGCTCGTGCCGCGCGCCTGCGCCAGCAGATACTTGAACCGCTTATTCGTGTCGTCGGCCGAGCCGAACCCCGCGAACTGCCGCATCGTCCACAGCCGCGTGCGGTACCCCTGAGGGAAGAGCCCTCGCGTGTACGGATACTGCCCTGGCGCGGCGATGTCGCGCTCGATATTCCTCAGCGAGGCCGAGGGGGCCTGCGGGCCGTAGCCATGATCGAGCACCAGGCCCGAGATCGTGACTGCATGGGGATCAACCTTGGGCGCGGGCGCGGGGGTTCTGGGTGTGGTGGTAGACATGCCCGCAAGGGTATGGGCCTCGCAGCCGGAACGGGAACCCCCACTACTGCCGAGAACTCGATCACGCCATTGCCGCCCCGAGGCTCAGTTCGCGGGCGTATACCAGATCGGCCCGGGGAAGCCCAGCGAAAACCCGAACCACATCCACACCAGCAGGAACGCGATCCAGATGATCCCGAAGACCACCGAATAGGGCAGCATCATCGAGATCATCGTTCCCATGCCGGCGCTCCTGGCGAAGCGTTGCGTCGTTGCCAGAATGATGATCATGTACGAGTTCATCGGCGTGATGACATTCGTTACCGAATCGGCGATGCGGTACGAAACCTGCGTGAGTTCCGGGCTGATGCCCATCATCATCAGCATCGGCACGAAGATCGGCGCCATCAGCAGATACTTGGCCGACATCGACGACACGAGCAGGTTCAGCCCCATCGTCACGAACATGAACATGACGATCACGATCTTCGGGTGCAGGCTCGATTCCGCCAGCGCCACGCCCCCGGTGATCGCCAGCATCCGCCCGAGGTTCGAGTGGTTGAAGAACGCGATGAACTGCGCGGCGACGAACGACATCACGATGATCGGCGCCATCGCACGCATCGCGTCCACCATCGCGTTGATCGCGTCTTTCTGCGACTGAATTCTGTCCGTCGCCACGCCGTAGGCCAGCCCGGGAACCAGGAACAGGATCATCACCAGCGGCACCACCGAGTTCACCCAGCGAGAACTCTCCCTGGCCGGGTTGGTGGGCTCGGGGCCGTTGCCGTGCAGCGGCCACCCGGGAATGAGCACCGCGAGCAAGACCACCGCGAGCGCCAGCGAGAAGGCGATGCCAGCCCAGCGAAGGCCTCGCCACTCGGTGGCGTTGAGCATCCCCTCGTCGGTGCCCTGCGACACCTTCAGCCCCAGCGCCCCGCCCTCTTCGAGCGGCCGATTCTTCAGGCGGGGCTCCACGAGCCACGCCGTCACACCCCAGCCCACAAAGGTCAGCAGGAAAGTCGACAC
This sequence comes from Phycisphaeraceae bacterium, assembly GCA_019636615.1. Lineage (GTDB taxonomy): Bacteria > Planctomycetota > Phycisphaerae > Phycisphaerales > UBA1924 > UBA2402. The sequence continues at coordinate 1,366,498 of JAHBXF010000002.1, forward strand.
CGCCATGAATGTCCAGTTGCTCGTCGCGGTCACGCTGTAATCGCTGTCCAGAATCTGCGCGTTCGGCTGCGTGATGCCCGCCATCAGCGCATCCGTGCCGCCGATCAACAGGTTCGCGCCGAACCCCGCCGACACCCCCGCGAACGCCGTTGCGATGCCCGCCAGTGGCGAGCGCCCGGCCGCCATGAAGAGCGCGGCGGCGAGCGGCGGCAGCACGATGTACCCCGCGTCGCTGGCGACGTTCGACGTGATGCCCAGGAACAGCACCGTGGGCGTGATGAGCGAGCGGGGCACCGCCCGCGCCAACGCTTTGAGCAGCGCGTCGAACAGCCCCGTTTTCTCGGCAACACCCACGCCTAGCATGCCCGTGAGCACGATGCCCAGCGGCGGAAAATTGATGAAGTTGCGCACGAGCCCGGAGATGCACCAGTACAGCCCGTCGGGCGTGAGCAGGCTGTAGGGCCGCAGCGGCTCGCCCGCCTTCACCAGCATGGTCTGCACGCGGTCCGTCGCGGGGTCGATCACGGGCTCCATCATCGGGGCGCCCGTCTGAGGGTCCATCACGGGGTTGCCCGAGGCATCGACCACCGCCTGTGTGACCTGCTGCAGCCGCACCGGCTCGACCGACCACCCCGCCATCGCGCCGATGTGCGACACGATCATCACGATCGCAGCACCGGCCACAAAGAGCATCACCGGCTCGGGCAACTTGTTGCCCAGACGCTCGATGAGATTGAGGAAGCCGGCCATCGCGCCGCCGGAAGCCTGGGAGGTTGATTGATCGCGCATGCGGTCCTTTCAGCGTGGAACAAAGCCGCCGACAGGGTACCCGCGTCGCCCCCCGTGCATCTCCCGGCCCAGCGCAACCCCTCGACACCGCCTCAACGCGCGGCCAACGCCCCGACGCATCCTCCCCCAAGCCCCCCGCAACACCTCCTGATGATCAATCCCCCACCCTCGGGGTTGCCCGTGTGCGATGCGCCGCTCAACCCTCGCCCCTTCAGCACGCGGCGAAGACCAACGCGCTCATCGCTTGCCGCTCTTCGCGGCCGCGGCACACTTCTTGGAGCAGTATTTCACTCGCTCCCAGTCTCTCTCCCACTTCTTGCGCCACGCAAACTCCCGCTTGCAATGCTCGCACGGCTTGACGGGAAGGTGCTGGTTGGGCATTGACCTTCGCTCCCGAGCAATACACGCTCACGAATGAGGCACGTACGCTTCTGCGAGTGCCCCGCGTCTCACACACAAGAACCCCGGCAGGCCACACACCACGCCGCGGCCCGCGCCTCGCGATTGTCTTCGGCGATCAACTGGACCTCGATTCATCCCTCATCCGCTCCCTCACGCCCGATGACACGGTGCTGATGATGGAAGTCGCGGGCGAATCTCGCCACGTGCCCAGCCACGCGCAGCGGACCGTGCTCTTTCTCTCGGCCATGCGGCACTTCGCCCAGTCGCTGCGCCGGCGCGCCGTGCCCCTGCGGTATGTCGCGCTCGACGACCCCGACAACACAGGCGCCTTCGACACAGAAATCGCCCGCGCGATCGATTCTCTTCGGCCCGCCGAGATCGTCTGTACCCTCCCCGGCGAATGGCGGGTCAAGCACACCGTTGAACGCGTGGGCGTGGCCAGCGGCACACCCGTGAGGTTCATGCCCGACGAGCACTTCCTCACCACGCCCGAAGAGTTCGCGGCGTGGGCCAAAGGGCGAACATCGCTCACGATGGAGTTCTTCTATCGCGAGCAGCGCCGCCGCACGGGGTATCTCATGCAGGGCACAGGCCCGCGCGCCAAGCCTGAGGGCGATGTATGGAACTTCGACAAAGACAACCGCCTGCCCTTCGGACCAGGCGGGCCAACGCCGCGCCCCCGGCCCCCCGTGCGCTTCGAGCCGGACGACATCACCCGCTCGGCCGCGAGCGCCGTCGGCACGGTTCTCAGCGACCTCCCCGGACGCACCGAGCCCTTCTCCTGGCCGGTGACCCGCACAGACGCGCTGCGGGCCCTCGACGACTTCATCACGCACCGGCTGCGCCACTTCGGCCCGTTTGAAGACGCGATGTGGACAGACGAACCAACGCTGTATCACTCCACCCTTTCCGCCGCGCTCAACCTGAAACTGCTCAACCCGCGCGAATGCTGCGACCGCGCGGCCCGGGCATTCCACGAAGGCGCGGTGCCCCTGCAATCCGCCGAGGCCTTCATCCGCCAGATCATCGGCTGGCGCGAGTTCATCCGCGGCGTCTATTGGCTCGAAGGCCCCGCCTACGGCGAGCGCAACAACCTGAACCAGCACGGCGACCTGCCGCGGTTCTACTGGACGGGCGACACCGACATGAACTGCATGAAGCACGCCATCGGCCAGGTGCTCGCCACCGGCTTTGGTCACCACATCCAGCGATTGATGGTCACGGGCAACTTCGCCCTCATCGGCGGCGTTCATCCGCGCGCCGTCAGCGATTGGTACCTGGGCATGTTCGTCGATGGCGTCGACTGGGTTACGCTGCCCAACGCGCTGGGCATGGTCATGCACGCCGACCGGCGCGATAACGCGGCCAGAGGTGCCACGGGCCTTGTGGGCACAAAGCCCTACGCCGCCAGCGGCAAATACATCGATCGCATGAGCAACTACTGCAAAGGATGCCGATACGACCCCGCGTCGCGCCGCGGCGACGACGCGTGCCCGTTCACCGTCTTCTACTGGGATTTTCTCATCCGTGCCCGCGACACGCTGTCGCGGAATCAACGGATGGCGATGATCCTGAAGAATATCGACCGCATGAAACCTCAGGAACGCACGCAGATCACCATCGACGCGGCCGCGCTGCGACGCAGGCTCGGCATCGACACATCATCACAGCCCTCAACGTGACGATGCGGGCGGCGCCGGTGCGTCGAAGAGATCCTCGTCGATCATCGCGCTGCACGCGCCCAGACCTCCGCCGAGGCGGACGCGCCCAACACGATCTGGGCGGCCGATATCACGCGCATCGACACCGACGGCAGATTGCTGCACCTCGCGGGGGTCACGGACATGTGCAGCAGAAGAGTTGTGGGCTGGAGCATGATGGACTCTCTGGCGACAGAACTCGTCGAGGCGGCCTTCGACATGGCTCTTCATTCCCGCAAGCCCGCTTCTGCCCTGCTCCACCACGCGGACAGGGGTGCCCAGAACGCCGGCTCGGACACCCGGCGGAAACCCGGCGCGGCGGGCGTGGAGAAGAGCATGTGCCGGACCGGGAACTGCTACGACCACGCGGTGACCGAGTCGTTCTGGGGCAGGCTCAACGCGGAAATGGTGAACAACAGAAGGTTCGCGGCCAAAGAGAAATCACGCGTGGCGGTCTTCGAGTGCATCGAGGTTTTCTACAACAGTCAGCGGATCCACAGGATCATCGGCTTTGTCACCCCGAAAGAGTTCGAAGCGAGCCGGTCCTGATGTAAGCACCCTGCCCACCGCAGGTTGGCCGGTTGACAGCATGCCTGCGGGCCCGGGAATCGCCGATTCTCGTTCACACCATTGCCTCTTTCGGCGATGGAGACGCTGCATGCACTCCCCGACTCAGTCGGCGCGCCAGGCCGGGAAGCGAATCCGGATTCAGGGAGATCGAGTCGATCCCGACACCCGTGAGCCAATCTGCGAACTCGGGGTAGTTGCTGGGCGCTTCGCCGCAGATGCCGACCTTGCGATCTTTGGCGTGCGCCTTCATGATGACCGTCTCGATGAGCTTCTTGACGCCCGGGTCACGTTCATCGAACAGATGTGTCAGGAGGTCCGAGTCGCGATCGACGCCGAGTGTGAGTTGGGTAAGGTCATTGGAACCGATCGAGAAGCCATCGAAAAGATCGCTGAACTCCTCGGCGAGGATGACGTTGTTGGGGATCTCGCACATCACGTAGACCTGCATCCCCTTCTCGCCGCGGCGCAGGCCGTGTTTCTCCATTTCCGCCAGCACGGCGCGGGCCTCGCCGAGCGTGCGGCAGAACGGGATCATGACGATCACGTTGGTGAGGCCCATGTCCTCCCGCACGCGTCGGACAGCACCGCATTCGAGCGCGAACCCTCCCCGGTAGCGGTCGTTGTAGTAACGCGAGGCGCCACGGAACCCGATCATCGGATTATCTTCCTTCGGCTCGAATGCCGCACCGCCGAGGAGGCCCGCGTACTCATTCGTTTTAAAGTCGCTGAACCGCACGATGACGGGGCGTGGATAGAACGCAGCACCGATCTGGGCCACGCCCGACGCCAGTCGGTCGATGAAGAACTCGGGAAGAGAGGAGTGTGCGGCGGCGCGGCGCCGGATCTCGGCCCGAACAGCCGGGTCTGAGACTCGCTCCGGATGCACCAGCGCCATCGGGTGAACACCAATCCAGTTGGAAACCAGGAACTCGATCCGCATCAATCCCACGCCAGACGAGGGCAACCGGCACAGGCTGAATGCCCGTCCCGGATCGGCGAGGTTGAGCATCAGCGGCACGCGCGGCTGAGGGAGCGATGCGGGGTCAAGCTCTTCACGCTCGAACGGCACCGCGCCGTCGTAGACATTGCCGATGTCCCCTTCCGCGCACGAGACCGTCACGATCTGCCCGTCGCGCAGCGTCTCTGTAGCGGTCCCCGTACCTACGACGCACGGCAGACCCATCTCACGCGAGACGATGGCCGCGTGGCAGGTCCGCCCCCCGCGGTCCGTGACTACGGCCGATGCTTTCCGCAGCACCGGCTCCCAGTCCGGGTCGGTCATCGCGGCTACGAGCACCTCACCATCCCGGAACGAGGGCAGATCGGCGGTCGATCGAACGACGCGTGCCGGCCCGGTGCCGATACGGCTGCCCACGCTCTTTCCTGTCAGAAGTATGTGACTCTTGGCCGCCGTGCGCGGCAGACGGAAGACTTCCAGAGTCGCACCAACGGCTCGGAGGGATTGCACCGTCTCTGGACGGGCTTGCAGGATGAACAGATCTCCTGTCCGCCCGTCCTTGGCCCACTCCAGGTCCATCGGGACGTCGTGGCCAGCCCGTCTGGAGTAATGCTCTTCGACGAGCACAGCCCAGCGGGCCAGAACGAGCGCTTCATCGTCGGTCAGCACGAAGCGGCCGCGATCGGCCCCTGAGACTGGCGTCTCCATGACGCTGCGAGCAGTCGTCAGCCCATCTCCCGAGTATACCAGTTTGACAGCCTTTTCCCCGAGTTCCCTGCGGATCACGGAGCGGAAGCCGGCCTTCGCGGTCGCCTTGTGCACCCAGTACTCATCAGGGCTGACACGGCCTTGAACAACTGTTTCGCCCAGCCCCCACGAACCCTCGATCATCACTACACCACGGAACCCGGTCTCGGTGTCGAGCGTGAACATCGTCCCGGCGCATCCCCCGGGGGCCGCGTCGCTGCGGACCATCCGCTGCACGCCGACCGAGAGCGCCACGGCCCGGTGCTCGAAGCAGTTGCGGGCGCGGTAGACGATCGCGCGATCCGTGAAGAGCGAGGCCATGCAGGCCCGCACGGCCGCATCCAGCGCCTCTTGGCCGCGGATATTCAGGAACGTCTCGTGCTGGCCCGCGAATGAGGCGGTGGGCAAGTCCTCCGCCGTGGCGCTGGAACGCACCGCGATATCGACGCCGCCGCGCCCGGTCTCGTCCAGGGGCGAGTTCATAGCCGCCGAGAACTGCGCGTAGGCCGCCCGGATCTGATCCCGCAACTCAGTGGCCAGGGGAGCACCCATAACTCGCTCGCGGATCGCTCCCGCGACATCCGCCAGCGCCCGCGTATCGGTGGTGTCACAGTCATCGAGCCGCGCGTAGACCCAGTCGTCCAGCCCCGCCTGCCGCAAGTGCATCCGGAACGCGTCGGCCGTGATGGCGAATCCGCCGGGTACCCGGACACCCAGCGGCGTCAACTCCCGGATCATCTCTCCCAGCGAAGCGTTCTTGCCGCCGACAGCCGCGACATCGGCCATGGTGACATCGCTGAGGTTCCGGATATAGATGGAGCGGGAATCTCGCGCCATGTGGAGGGCATCTCCGCGTGTACCGATCGCTTCTACGGGGCAACTTCACGCATCACGCACCAGGCATGGCCCGAGAGGGCACGGCACCGGCTTCACGCGGACGGCGCAGCCAGCCGATGTACACCAGCACGATCAGGGCGATGGGCCAGAGGGCCATCGCGAAGAGGTTGACCTCCGGCGTGAACGTGAACCACTTGAAGTTCATCGGGAGCATGTCGCGCCCGAACGTCCCGATCCACCAGTGGCCGAGCGTCTCGCTCGCGGCGAGCCCGGCGAAGAACTTGGCGAACTCTCGTGGTCTGGTGCTCATGGGCAAACTCCCGGCGGCGCGCTCCGCCGTGAGCCGGGAAAGCCCCAACTCACAGGCCGATGTCTAGCTATGGGCAGTGTGCGAAGCCGGCGTGCTGATCTCTACAGGGAAAGTTCCCGCATTGGGATGCCCGCTGGCGAAGAGACAACGTGGTTCAATCTCACGGCCGCGCGAGCACGCACCACGCCGCCTTGAACTACACCTGTGGGCGATGAGAATGCACGGGGCCAGCGCGACCGGCGCCGCCCACACTGCAGGGGCAACAGGCTCGGACATGAGGACGGCGGGCAGACCGGGCGTGTCCAACGCGGCGACGTGAATCTGGCAGGTGCTGATCATGCCCTGGAGCAGCACGGGCGTCTTCAACGGGTTGAGAATAAGGATCGACCGCGTCTTGGAACGGTAGTAGCCCGCGTGGAAGTTCTCGAAGAGCACCATGAGCATGAGCAGGGCGTTTCCAGCGTGCTCCCCGCCCGAGCCATGTTCAAGCATCCATGAGAACGCGGCGAACCCACCGCCGCTCATCACCGACGCCGAGACGGCGACGCGGAGACAGCGGCGCGGAGACGGCGACACGGAAGATCCTTGAGTGAGCGAGGAATCACCCGCGGACCGGCGGCGGCGGACGGTTCAACTCACAACCCTCTCCCGGCCCGTAGGCGAGGGCCTTCCTGCATGCCGTTGGTGACGAGATTCAGACAGGGCAATGCGCATTGAGCAGGGGCAAAGGCAGGCCGAACCCAACGGCCTGCGCCGCAAGTCATACCCCCGTTGCGCCTGTGGACACCCCCACTACCCCCACTACCCCCACTACCCCCACGCCCCCCCACGCCCCCCCACCGGGTTCGGGCACGCGATGCCCAGATCGCGGAAGTTTCCCCGTTGAGGCTGCGCGCGGTCCCGGCCATCCTGATGGTGTTCGCTCGCCGCGGCGTCCGCGGCAACCCGGGCAGACGCAGAAGTGGATTCAGATCGTCAAGGAGCATGCCATGCCAACCGCCCTCGCGACGAAGTCGGACGCCCAGATCAAGACCGATGTCCTCAACGAACTCAAGTGGGACGCGACCGTTGATGAGACGGAAGTGGGAGTGCAGGTGAAGGACGGCATCGTGACGCTCACCGGGAACATCAGCGCCTACCCCAAGAAACTGGCGGCACGCGATGCGGCGCACCGTGTCTGGGGCGTGCGGGATGTCGTGGACGACATGAAAATACGCATTCCTGCGACCTGGGAGCGCACGGATGAGGATGTCGCCAAGGCCGTGCGCAGCGCGCTCAAGTGGGACGTGCTCGTGCCCGACGACAAGATCGCAACCACCGTCTCGAACGGGACTGTGACGCTGCTGGGCAGCGTCAACACATGGATGCAGCGGTACGACGCCGAGCGATGCGTGCATCGCCTCGCGGGCGTCAAGGGAGTGATCAACCAGATCGCGGTCGCGGGGCCGCAGGTTGACCCCACGAAGATCAAGCGCGAGATCGAGGATGCGCTGGAACGCCAGTCCGAGCGCGAGGCCAAGCGCATCGGCGTCACCGTTCGCGATGGCGTTGTCACGATCACCGGCACTGTTCGGTCCTGGGGCGAAAAGAACGCCATCGAGCGTGCCGTGCTCTACACCACCGGCGTCCGACGCGTGGACGACCGAACCACCGTCGATCCGTACCAGTAGATCCCGCCCGCTTCCCTGCCGGCACTCGCCGGCGAGCAGTACCCGTCACGCCTAACTCAGACCACCAGAAAGTAAGGATACACCATGAATCTGAGCCTCTGGAAGAAGCGTCCTTCAGCGCTTGCCGCCTCCCCCTTCAACGGCGACCTCGCTCGCTTCCGCGACGAGATGGACCGAACGATTGAGCGATTCTTCGGTGCCCCGTTGGGCCTCGGCGCCATCGAGCCCAAGATGGTGCGCGCCGAGGGCTGGGCCCCGGCGATCGACGTGAGCGAGACCGACGCCCAGGTCACGGTCCGCGCCGAGATCCCCGGTGTCGCCGGGAAGGATCTCGATATTACCATCTCCGGCGGCACGTTGACCATCGCCGGTCAGAAGCAGGAGAAGAGCGAATCCAAGGAAGAGGGCTACTGCTGCTGCGAGCGGCGCTTTGGCTCGTTCCGCCGATCGATCGAACTCCCGGACACTGTGGACGCTGACAAGATCTACGCCGAATCTGACAACGGCGTCGTCACGATCCACATCCCCAAGAAGCCCGGCGCCAAGCCGAAGCAGATCGAGGTCAAGCCGGCGGCGAAGAAGGTTCCGGCCGGCTGATCAACGTTTCTCTCGCACACGCGGCATTCTCGGCAGAGAACGCCGCGCATTCTTAACAGGTGTCCTGCCCCATGCCGCACGAAGTGTCTGGCGACATCCGCTCGTTCACGGCCTCGGTGATCGCCCGGGGTGTGGCCCCCAGCGATGCGATTCAATCCGGGCTCGCCCTGCAGCCGCGCGAGCGAATCACGGCCATGTACCGCGACTTCAGGCACTACTGCCGAAGCACACACGACAGACCGGGCGACCTCGGGGCCTGAGCGGGCGCCGACATGCCCGTGCGACTCGTCGCGCTCATGATTCTGGAAGGCGGGTACGACCTCGGTGTCAAGCCGGGGCCCGCGTTGCTCGCGAACGTGAACCACGCGCCCCACCGCCCGCAGAACTGGAACCATGCCGCATGAACCGCGGGTCTTGCCCTCTCAAACTCGCCGCCGGCGTTGAAGGCCTGGCTTGGCGAGTTGTTTCGCCGCACATCATCCAGCACGTGGGTTCGGTCGGCATCCCGTGTACACCTACCCGACCTACGACAAGGGTGTCGCGGCCGATGAACAAGGTGCGTCCGTCACCACCCGGGTTGATTGTGCCCGGGCGTGCGTTTCAAGCATGGTTTCAAGCATGGCGATCACCGCCGCGATCTCGCTGAGACGGCGTCGGCGACCTTGATCGTGAACAAGGCCGCCGCGTGCGTCAGCGACGGCGCCGAATCGACGCGCACCCGTGCCGGCGTGCCTTCGGGGCTCATCGATGATGCGGTAATTTCGGCGATCAGCGCCTCGGGCAGTTTCTGCGCCCGCAGACCCGCGACCGCCTCGTCCGACAGTGCCACGCTTACCAGGAACGATCCCTCTCCCGGCTTGAGGTACGCGAGATTCCGGCCCTTGCCCCGGATGACGCACTGCCGCCCCGTCTTCCCCGCGTACGTCTTCCACACGGCACGGGCTTCAGGCGCCGCGGCGCGGACATGCTCGAGAAACACACGCCAGTGCCGCAGCGCCGCGCCGATCTTCCGTCCCGGCCCGTCGATCGAGGGTGAGGCCTTGGATGTCTTCTTGCGAGGGGCCATGTCTGCCCATTGTACAGCGACCGTCAATGACGATACGGCACAACGGCTTCTCGACGACGTGGACCCCGCGAACAACGTTCCATCCATCAATGCTTCGCTGATGCCAGAGCCCCCCAGGAGGAAGCCCCCTCCTGCGGCACCTCAGTGCCTCAAAGGACCAAGACGCGCCGAATCGACACCGCCTCCTCTCATCGCCCCTGCCGGGCAGTGCCGTGAACTCAAGCAATGGTCTTTGAAAGGACCCCGGCTGCAAGGCGTTCCCGGCGCGTTGCCGGGCCGATCTTGGGCGGTTTGAGTTTCAGGGGTATTGTCGCGTGCTGGTATGTGTGTTGATCGAGACAATTTCCTCGAATGCCGTGTCCAGTTCCTAGATTATATGTAAATATTGACATCATTCCCTGCCGGTCGTGAACGGGCACACCACGAACGGCGACTCGAAGCCGAACGTCTGACCCTGCACCATTCCAGAGTGTGTGACAGACGGCATCCCCCCGAAGTACATTTGAGCCGGCAACCTCGCCGTGAGCCCGCGCCATGCCGGTCTAAATCCGCACACGGCGGTGCGTCTGCACCGCCCGGAGGCGCAACTGGCCGGCCGCTGCCGAAGTTTGCGTGACACCATTGACCGCTTGGTCCAAACCGCCCTGTGCGGGCGGGGCCGCGCCCGGGGGCGGTCGGCGCCCTCTGGCATTCCGGGAGCGGCCTGAGCAAGGGTGAACCCTGGACATTCGACGCCGTAAGCCCGAGCACATGTCCTGCTTCAAGAACCACGCTGTGTGATCAGGGAAATTTCCGCAATACCTTGCTCTCCGGCGCCAAGTACATTGCATTGCCGCGTTGGGCTGCCCGTGCGGGCACGGACGCGGTGGAACTCGCAACTTGGAGGGAAAGACATGCGATCTTGTACATTCTGCACTTTGGTAACCGCCGCCATCTGCAGCGCCGCGTCTGCGCAGCAGTTCACGTTGGTGGACCACAACTCGACGGCACACTTCGATACCGCGCCGCTGGCACCGGGGAGCCGTGTCGGCATGGACAGCTGGGTCGTCGACGGTGTGAACCACATGTACAGCCAGTGGTTCTGGTTCCGGACCGACACCATGAATCACGAAGCGCGGCTCAACTCGCTGCCGCTGATGTCCGGCGCAACGAGCGATACCAACTTTGACGGCGACCACGAGACTCTCTTTCTCCGCTTCGGCTCTGCCAACAACTTCACGATCGAGACCCGCTTTGTTCTCAACGGCGGCGCGCCGGGATCAGGCGTGAGCGACATCGCCGAGCAGATCGAGATCACCAACCACAACTCGTCGGCACCCATCACCTTCTCCTTTTTCCAGTACTGCGACTACGACCTGCACTCGGACATCCTCGATGACTGGGTCGGGGTGGTCACGCCCAACACCGTGCGGCAGCTCGACTTCCTCCACAACGCTCAGATCTCCGAGACGGTCTTCACTCCGACGTTCAACCTCGCCGAGGTCAACACCTACGCCAACACGCTGAGCAAACTTGACGACGCATCGCTCGACAACCTCAACGGCGTTACCGGTCCGCTCACCGGACGCGCCGACTACACGTGGGCGCTGCAATGGAACTTCACCCTGCTTCCGGGTCAGACGTACCTGATCAGCAAGGACAAGCTCCTGATCCCGACGCCTGGTTCTCTGGCCTTGTTCGGGCTCGGAGCCTTGGCGGCTACGCGGAGGCGCAGGCGGTAAACCAGATCGGCATCGGACAGCCTCGCCTCTCTCGCAGAGACGCGGCGCGCCCGACCCACGTGAGGCCGCCGGGGGTAACCGCCCCCGGCGGCTGCTTGATGGCTGTTATCGACGCGTGTCAACGACGCACGTTGTTGTGTTCGTCGGGCTTCTTGCTGAGTTTGATAGGCTTCGACATCTTCGACCGACTTGCCCACCCACGAGACCGGAGTCTTGATCACGCGCGGCCATTACGGGCCACGACCGATCCACACCACGCCCGCCCCCTTGATCGCGTCGTGCCTGAGCGCTTTGAGTGCCCCGTTCACGCGTTCCAGCCCGTCGAAAACCTCGACCTGCGTCCGTACGGGAACTCGGGCCGCCTCGGAGAGAAACGCGCGTCCGTCCTCGCGTGTGTTGTTCGTCACGCTGCGGATGTGACGCTCGCCGTAAATCGCCGCGTACGGCAGCCGCGGAAGATCGCTCATGTGGATGCCCCCGAGGACAAGCACGCCGCCCTTGTCCAGGGCCGCCAGCCCGGGCGGGACGAGTTCGCCCGCGGGGGCGAAGATGATCGAGGCGTCGAGTTTGACAGGCGGGGTGGCCGCGGCGTCGCCCACCCAGGCCGCGCCGAGTTCCGAGGCCAGGGCCTGGTGTCGCTCGCGGTCGCGTGTGCAGACGTAGACCTCGGCGCCGCGGGCGCGAGCGAGCTGAATCACAACGTGCCCCGCGGCCCCGAAGCCGTAGAGCCCCAGCCTCGCACCTTTCCATCCGCCGGCACGCTCGCCCAGGCCTGTGAGCCGGAGCGAGCGGAACCCGATGATCCCCGCGCACAGCAGCGGCGCGGCCTGGATATCGCCGAAGCCCGCGGGGATCGGGTAGACGAAGTCCGCGGGCGCGGCGATGTACTCCGCGAACCCGCCGTCGGCCGTGTAGCCATTGAACTCGGCACGGTCGCAGAGGTTCTCTCGCCCGCCCGAGCAGAACGAGCACGAACCGCATGTGTGCCGCAGCCAGGCGACCCCGACGCGATCGCCAACCCTGAACGCCCGGCACTCCGGCCCCAGCCGCTCAACAACACCGACCACTTGATGTCCAGGAATTATGGGTGAACGCCGAACCGGCAACTCGCCCTCGACCACGTGCAGATCGGTCCGGCAGATGCCGCAGGCTGCGACGCGTATCAGCACCCCGCCCTCGCCCGGTTCCGGAACAGGCACGGACTTGACGGCGAGCGGCGCGCCGTCGATCGGGGCGCATTGTTCGAGTAAGGCCGCTCGCATCGTTGCCGATTTCATCGCGGACGTGCTCACGCCATGGTCGTTGCCTTGTCACTTCGATCCGGCCGCGTGGACACGCTGGAGCACGATCGGGTCGCCGAACGCCGCCGGGTCGCCGCCGTGCCGGGCCAGCAGTTCACGGATGCGCTCCATCGGCGCGGTCACGAGCGGGACCTCGCCACCTCCGACCGTAACCCGGTCGTGCGCGAACAAGCCCCTCGTCGTGTGGTTCTCGAGCCAGTCACCGCGGAACGACCAGACCTTCAGCGTATCTCCATCTCGCACAGCCTTCATCACCTGGTGCACCGGCACAACCAGGAACCCATAGGCCCCGACGAGTTTGTCGCGCTCAGGCCGCGACAAGAACAAGTCCATATATCGGTCCCCGTTGATTTCGGTGAGCATGAGGTCCAGGTTCAAGGCCGTTTTGAACTCGCCATGTTCGTGCACGGTGAGCGCCACGGCGTACGCGGTCCCCGTTGACCCGGACAGCGGGGGTGCGATCGACGCGCGGATCTCCATCGGCTCCGCTGTCGCCCACTCTCCGATGAGCCCGGGGTCGGAAGTGCTGGCAGAGGCTGCGGGATGGAGGAAGGGCGAGCCACATCCGGCGCCTCCAAGAGCGCACAACGCCGCCACCGTGATGCCTAAGAGCCGTTGAATCATGACGCATTCTCCTTTCAGCGCCTACGACCCGGAGATCGCGCTGAGGATCGCCGGATGGACCGCAAGTTCATTCGGCCCCAGGTGAGTCAGCTCCGCCTCCCGGAGCACCGTCATGTCGTCCTTGGCGAACTCGGCACGGAGCAGGCCGAGGAACCGCGCCGGTGCGAAGAGGGTGACGCGGTGATCGCCGGAGATGCGCCGGGCATGCGCGAGCCAGGACCTGATCTCGCGCGCGAAGCGCCGTTGCTCCTCTTCGTGCTCGTGGCCGACCGCCACGGCGTGGGGCGCCGCCCGAGCCCCCGACCTGGCCACGGAGCCCCGCCTCTCGGCCCCGCCAGCCAAGGTGGGGCGACCTCGCTCGTGCTCAGCCTCGTGCGCATTCTCGATCGACTTGCAGCGCCCGAGATGGAGCGCACCGGCCGGCGTTCGCTGGCACTCGAATAGTGCGGCGCTGCGGCCGTCGGCGGTTACTATCCAATGCTGATGATGCTTCACGGCGTGTTCCTTTCATTGGGCCGAGTCGATCGGATATGTCACTCCTCGATGTCCGTGCCTTCCTTCTTCGGCTCCGGCGCCTCGGTCAGAGTCGCATCGGCCAGGAGAAGCACCCCCGCCACAGACACCGCATTCTCCAACGCGATTCTCACGACCTTTGTTGGATCGATGATTCCAGACTTGACAAGGTCTACGAACTCGCCCGTGGCAGCGTCGAACCCAGTGGCGCCCGGCCCCTCACGCATCCGTGCGACCACGACACCGGCATCGGCGCCAGAGTTCTCTGCGATCTGACGCGAGGGGGCTTCGAGCGATTTGCCGAGGATGTTCATGCCTGTCCTTAGGTCCCCGGCGTGACGCTGAGCCTCGTCGGCGACGGCGCCTGCCGCCCGGAGCAACGCGAGCCCTCCGCCGGGAACGGTTGGCATCGACACCAATGACAAAGCCGGCGCCCAGCAGCCGCGCCCCGACGGTTGCCATCATCCCGATCGGGCCCTCACCCAACACCGCCACGCTCACGCCCAGCGGGACAGTCCCGAACTCCGCGGCCACGAACCCCGTCGAGAGCATGTCGCAGCAGTACGCCGCTTGCTGGTCGGTACGATCGTTCGGATTCGGTGCGAGACTGGCGATCGCCTTGTTGACGTGGAAGACCCCCACGGCCTCGCGGCGGAGCGTGAGGTTCTTTCGCTGGCCGATGGCGCCCGCGACGGTGTGTGTGTCGGAAGTACAGATCAACGCGGCAGTGGTGCGCAGGATCGCATCGTTCGGCCCGGCGCGCGGCACCGGCTTCTCGATGATCCCCACTTCGCCCAACGAGCGCATGACACGTGCCCTCATTATCGCGATCATGCGGATGCTCCTGCGTCATTGCTCCGATCTGCTCGCGCCTGTGACAGCGCATCACCCGCTAAACCCGCGTGCTGCCCTTCCGGACAGTCGCGGGCTCCCCCTCCACTACCTGTCGCAGGCCGGCATCTGCTCGCCGCGGGCCTGGGCCTTGATCTCCAGATCGTGGGCGAGCGATGGCTCGGGCCCCGAGCCATTGAGTTCGCGCTCGGCCTGCGCCCAGTCGGAAGCCTCATCCCCCGGCCCGCCGCTGCCGTTGCGAGCCTGGTAGATCTCGTAAGCGCGGGCGCGGATGTGGTCGACGGTGACTTCGACGCTGATCCCCGCTGACGGCGTGGCTGGATGACAGTCCTTCGGCGCGGCCGTGGTGGAACTCTTCTTCACGGTGGCAGACGCCGGTGCGGCCATGGTGCTCATGCTTTGCTCCTTTCGGGTTCAGAGTGCGAGGTGTTTGGCTGGCTCGACGCGGTTACTGTGCCTGTGGCAATACGCCAAGGAGGTCCATGCTTGTGATGATGCCGATGGGAAACTTCTCGTCATCGGCCACGATGACGTGATGGACTCTCTTCTCGAACATCATCCGGGCGACCGCGGCCGCGGAGAGGTCTGGCCCGACCGTCAGCGGGTTTTCGGTCATGAAGTCCTCGACGCACACCAGCGGCTCGGGAATAACTCCACTGGCCTCATTCTCGACAACCCCTTGCTCCGACAGCACCTCGAAGAGATACGCGGGCGGAATGTCTTCCGTGCCCTCTGCGCACCGGCGGATCAGGTCGGTCTTCGTCACCACACCGATCACTTTGCCATGCTGATCGGTGACGGGGACCCCGGAGATCTCGTGCTCCTCGAACACTCGGGCAAGTTCCCTGATCCGCGCCGATCGTGGCACGCATACGGGGTCGGCCGTCATCACATCCTTGGCCTTGAGTTCTGACTTGACGAGCGACATTGCACAGCTCCTTTGGATCACGCGCTCTCTTTCACTCACCGTACAACGTTGCGCCGTAGCCGGCGGCTTTCACCGCCTTGATCAACTCGACTGTCCGGCACGTCGGCTCGCAGAGCACTACGGCTCGGGCCCGCATCAGACTCACCGCCACGTCTCTTACTCCATTGACCCGCTTCAACGCCTCCGCGATTGCTTCACGGCACGAGTTACTCCGCATTCCCGTCAGCAAGAGTTCGATCCGTGTAACTCCCAGCTGCATCGATGCTTCCTTCCGCTCGACTCAGTCCGTGGAACACAACACAACCCCGACGGGCACCGGTGGTTCAGTGCCCGTCTCCCGACGCGATCCGAGTTCCTCCGTGGCGTCGAGTGGTCTCGGCATGGACCCGACGCGTGCGCCGAAGCGCCCGGCAACGTCGCACCGCTGCCGACGGGCAGCAACTCGGGTCCTCGTGCCAAGGGCGGCGCTTCGCCAGCGAACATGGCCTGGTGCCGCTCGGCCTCATGCCAGTTGAGATTCTCGCTCACCCTGTAGAGCCGCCGGAGTTTCTCGCCGATGGCTCTGACGAGACGGTGGGGCAGGTCGATCTCGCGTGGAGAGTCAACGACATGCCGCAAGATGAATCTCATAGCGTGTCTCCAGAAGCGACGGCGCATCCGACGAGATCATCATGGCGCACAACAACCCCGCGCTCTACGCGGAAACTTCCCCTATCGCCGCGCGTATAGGAATCGGCCCCGGATCGCTCCGGAGCCGCTGTACTTCTGGCTCTGGGGGGGCGGAGGGGGGCGGGGCGGCGTGCGCACGCACCACCGGCAAACACCGGGCGTCTCGCACGCTCTGCATGGGGTGGCGCGCTGGGGGGCCCGGCATGATGTCGTGGATCATGCCGGCGGTGAATCCGGGCTGCAAAGCGCCACGCGCGATGTGCGTCTCAACATCCGCTCCCCAAGGGCTCAACGAACGCCGGTACAGGTTCAACGCCGCATGGTCACCGCCGCACGCGCCCCGTTGACCCCCGCACGCCGCGCGTCGAAGTTCCGCTGATGTCATAGGAAGTGGAAACCCCTTCCTGCATCCTCACGCCGAAACAGCCGAAGGATCACGCATCCAGAACGCCCGCGGTCGGAAGAGAGGGAGTGTTGGCGACCTCTCGCCGCGCTTGGCCGCGGTGGTTGACCTCGGCGCGCACCGGCGAAAGCGACTTGAGATCCCACGCCAGTCCGACGAACGACAGCACTCGGCTCACCAGGTAACCCGCGTTGAGCTGCCACCACACAGGCCGTGACGGACCGAGGTCGATAAGGGGTTGTGGGTGTTGTGCCAGCCCTCGCCCAGGGTGAGGATGGCGAAGATCGCGTGGTTGCGGGTGAAAGTCGTGCGGGTTGAACGGCTTCGGCCCCCACTGATGGCAGACCGGGTTCACGCTCCACGTGACGTGGTGGATGAAGAAAATGTGGCGCGCCCCGCCCCAGATGATACCCATGGGCCCGCCCTGCTGGGTCCCGGTGACAGCGAAGGCGACGGCCGCGGGGATCAGGGTGCCATCACGCTCACTTGCCCCATCCGTGCTTGATGGTAACAATAATGCGTGCCTCGCAGGTCCCGTCAGCCCGGGCCGGCGGCAGAATCCTCATCCCCTGCTGCGCCGCGGGGTGCGGGTGCCGCAGGTCTTTCGATTTCGGCGCACCCCGCCGCTGCGCCGGCCCATAGCAGCGATCCTCTATCAGCCCCCACAACACCGCCCGCCTTGTCCGCTTCAATCGAGCACGCCGTTCTCGCCGCGGCTCTCGACCCGATCATCACCATCGACGCTTTCGGCGTGATCCAGTCCGCCAGCGACTCGGTGCTGCGGGTCTTCGGTTGGACACCCGCGGAACTGGTCGGGCGCAACGTCAACATCTTGATGCCCGAACCTCACCACGCGGACCATGACGGGTACCTGGCGAGACATCGACGCACGGGAGAGTCCAGCATCCTCGGACGGCCCCGCGAGTTTGAGGCCGTGCGCAAGAACGGCGATCGCTTCCCCATCGAACTCTGCGTGTCACGCGTTGAATCCGGCGACGGAGGGATGCCGCTCTTCGTCGGGATCATCCGCGACATCTCCGTGCACAAGCGACTGGAACGCGAGGCGGTGCTGCTCAAGGATCTGGCGGTGCGGATCGGGGGAACGTCCAGCATCAACGAGGCTCGCACGGAGGCTCTGGCGCTCATCGGCACCGCGACGAGGTGGGACTATGGCGAGGTGTGGCTGCCCGACGGGGAGCACCTCGCAGGGGCCGCGCAGTGGATGCGGCCAGGCAGCGGCCTTGAGGCGTTTGCGCGGACCATGGCCGGTACGCGGCTTCCCAAGGGCGGCGGCACCGCCGGCAGGGCTTGGTCCACCGGCCGCCCCGTTTGGCGTGCCAACCTGAGCCATGCGTCCGAGGAAGACCCCTCCCGGATTGAGGCCGCGCGATCGGCCGGGCTCCGCGCGGCGGTGGCCATCCCTGTAGTCTCGGACGGCGTCGTGGCGAAGGTTCTGCTGTTCTTCGCGCGGACGACCCGCTCGGACGATCTCCACATGCTCGAGCTCGCCCGCGCCGCGGCCGCGCCGCTGGAGATGCTCATCCAACGCAAACGCACCGAGCAACTCCTTCGCGAGAGCGAAGCCCGCGCAAGCGTCGAACTCGGGGCGATGAGGAACCTGCACGAACTGGTTCACCGCCTGCTCGACCACCGGGACATTCCCGAAGCGCTCGGCGAGGTCCTCGACGCCGCGATTTCGATCAGCGGGGCCACGATGGGCAACGTTCAGCTCCTGGAGCCCGAGTCGGGCGTGCTTTCGATCGCTGCCCAACGAGGGTTCAGCAAGGAGTTTCTGAACCACTTTCGTTCGGTTCGCATTGACGACCAGTCGGCCTGCGGCCGGGCGCTTCGGTCGCGGGAGCGCGTCATTATCGAGGACGTGCAGCAGGATCCTTCTTTCCGCCCTCACCGCCGTGTCGCGGCCGATGCCGGATTCCGCGCGGTGCAGTCGACCCCGCTGGTCGCCTCGAACGGGCACATGCTCGGCATGCTGTCGACGCACTATGCGGCGGCGCACCGTCCCTCCGATCGTGATCTGCGCATTCTCGACCTGTACGCCCGCCAGGCCGCCGACTTCATTGAGCGCATACGCGCCCAGAAGCAACTCGACGAGCACCGACACTCTCTGGAGCAAAGAGTCGAGGAGCGCACACGCCAGCTTGAACTGAGCCAGGAACAACTCAGGATGGCCGATCGCCTGGCGTCGATCGGCACGCTCGCCGCCGGCCTCGGTCACGACATGAATAACGTGCTCTTGCCCGTGCGGGCGAGGCTGAACGCCCTCGTCGCCCTGGGCGATGCGGGCGACCTCCCGTCGGACGGTCGCAAACACGTCGAGGAGATCCAGAAAAGCGTGGCCTATCTCCAGCAGCTTGCCGACGGGCTGCACTTCCTGACCCTCGACCCGGACACGGAGGTGGATGCACGCGGCGGCGGCGGCGCGACCGATCTCACATACTGGTGGTCTCAGGCAGGGGCGTTGCTTTCCAAGGCTGTTCCAAAGCACGTACGCGTCAGTTCATCATTCCCTTCAGACCTGCCTCAAGCCGCGATCGCCTCTCATGGCCTGACGCAGGCTGTTCTCAATCTCGTGGTGAATGCCGGCGAATCAATCCCCCCGACGAATGAGCGCAAGCGAAAGCGAGCATCGGTTCGCATCTCGGGAGCGCTGATCCGCGATGCCGATAGCCGTTGGATTCGTCTTTCCGTCGCGGACAACGGCACGGGTATGACCGACGAGGTCAAACGACGGGCGTTCGAGATGTTCTTTACCACCAAACCGCGGGGGCTTGGTACCGGTCTGGGTCTTGCGTTGGTACGGAAGGTGACAGAAGCAGCCGGCGGGCGGGTCGAAATCGAGTCGGAACTCGGGAAAGGGACAACAGTCACGATGGTGGTCCCCGCCGTTGGGCCTCAACCTGATGGCGCTGAGAACGACAAACCCTGTGCGGTGGTATCGGTTGGCAATGGGCGTGCCGCGGGGCTCATCCGGCACCTGCTGGCAAAATCTGGCACTCCAGTGCACGCAGAGTATGATCGGGCCCGGGCACGCATCTGGGTTCTCGATCCAACGGCGACCAGCCTCGACGCCGCCAAGACATGGCGTCGTGGCAAGCCTGAGGGCAGGCTCGTCCTGTTCGGCAGACCCGATCCCGTTTCGGCACCATCCTGGTCTTCCCTGAATCCGGTTACAATCGAAGCCCCCGATGACTTCGAGTCCGTGCGGAAAGCGATCAATCTTGCCCTCTCCCACGGCTAGTCAGGCTCGCTCACATGGCCAAACCCGCCTCAAAGAACAACACAAAGGCGAAGCCCCCGACGGGGCGTGCGCCTGCACAAGACGTATCACCAGACGGTGCCGGAATTCGGGTTCTGTGTGTCGACGACCATGCGGTGCTGGTTGAAGGCCTCAAGGCTCAGTTCGCCATCGAGGACCGAATCCGTGTCGTGGGGCGGCTGGCCACGCCGGAGATGCTCCTCGACGAGGTTGTCCGCCTCAAACCCGATGTCGTCCTCCTGGATATCGAGATGCCGGGCTCTGATGTGTTTGAGATGGCTGATCGGATGCGCTGCATGCACCCGAATCTCCGGTTCGTGTTCCTGAGCGCGCACGTCCGCGACGGGTACCTCGCGGCCGCGTACAAGTGCGGAGCGTGGGGGTACTTCGCCAAGGGGGACGAACTGGAGGACATCGTCGCCGGCATCAAGGAACTCGCTCGCAACACCGCGGGCACCTTTGTGATGGGCCCGAAGGTGCGTCAGCGATGCGCTGCCGGAAATCCCTCCCCCAACGCACGGCCCCAGCCGATCAGCGTCAAGCCCAACGACGAGCCTCGGCCGACCCCACCCCTTGAGTCCCTGACGAGCCGCGAGATCGAAGTCTTGAGACTCATCGGAAAGGGTCTCTCCCGCGTAGAGATCGCCAAGGAGCTTTCCCGAAGTGCGAAGACGATCGACGGCCACCAGGAGCGCATGATGAAGAAGCTCGGCATCGACGCCCGTGCCGACCTGATGCGCTTCGCCATACGTGAGGGTCTTGCCGAGGCGTGAGCAAGTATCCACACGACATCCGAGTGGCCGGGGAGGTTGCCCTCCCCCACCACCGGCCGTGCCGTTTCCGCGCCCGGCGGTTCAGGGGCTGCACGCGAAGCATCGGTGCTGTTCGAGCGGGCTGAGCAGTCCCATCTTGCGGAGTTGAGCCTCTGGGACACACGTTGCTTTCGAACCGTGGTGCAGGCCATCAATCTGTCCTCGGCCCAGCGACGCAACACTACGGGATCGGAACTCACTGTTCACGGGTCGGAATCCGATGTGCGTACGCCTCTCCCCAATCGCCCATCGCCAGGAGGACCGGCTCCAGGCTTTTCCCCAGAGGTGTCATGCTGTACTCGACACGAGGTGGTATCTCCGGGTAGACCTTCCGGCGGATGATCCCGTCCCGCTCCAACTCGCGCAGTTGCTTGGCGAGCGTGCGCGGCGACACTCCGACCAGGAGCCGATGCAGCTCGTTGAACCGTTTGGTGCCCTCCAGCAGGTGATGCAGCGCCAAGACCTTCCACCGCCCTTCGATCACGCGGAGCGTCGATTCGACCGGACAGCTCACCGCCTTCTTTGACTTTGCCATGAGGGCACTATCCTTTATGATAGTATAGGGTGAGAATGTGTGTATATCGGCAGTGTATCATGGTGGCATGAGCACGGCCAAGCACGTTGAATCGGTTCTCCCGAGCCCGCCAACACACTGGGTCGGGGACGGTTTCCCGGTCAGTTCGGTCTTCTCCCCGCGGTCGATCCAGTCGAAACTCAGCCCGTACATCCTGTTCGACTATGCAGGACCGGTGACGTTCGAGCCCTCGGACCAATCCCGCGGCGTGGACTCGCACCCGCACCGTGGCTTTGAGACGGTGACGGTGGTGTTCCAGGGCGAACTCGAGCACCGCGACTCCGCCGGGAACAGCGGGATCATCGGGCCCGGCGACGTGCAGTGGATGACGGCGGCCTCTGGCGTGCTCCACGAAGAGAAGCACTCCAGTGAGTTCACCCGCCGGGGCGGAGTACTCGAAATGGCCCAGTTGTGGGTGAACCTCCCGGCGCGGCACAAGATGGACAGCCCGGGCTATCAGACGCTCACGCGTGACGCGATTCCCACCGTCTCGCTCGCCGATGACGCGGGCACGGCGCGCATCATCGCAGGGGACTTCAGCCCCACGCGCGGGGCGGCACGCACCTCCACGCCCGTGATCCTGTGGGACGTGCGGCTGCGCAAGAGGGCGACGGCGACGATGCCGATCCCCAACGGGTTCAACGCCGCCGTGTTCGTGCGCAGCGGGTCTGTTCGGGTCGGCGGAACGCACTCCGCCGATGCCCGACAGTTGGTTATTCTGTCACGCGAAGGCGAGAACATGACGATCCGGACGGAATCGGACGCGGAACTCGTTGTGGTCGGCGGCCAGCCCATCGATGAGCCCGTCGTCGCATACGGCCCGTTCGTGATGAACACGGCGGAAGAAATTCAGCGGGCCGTCGCGGATGTCCGCGACGGCAAGTTCGGAGGGCTCTCATGGAGCCCGCGTGCACTTCACGGCCGGCCGCCCCGGGAAGCACGTGTACACGGCGGCGGCGCATGACTGAAGAAAGGAGCTCTCGATGTCCTTCAAGTACCGTCGGCTCGACAAGAGCAACGCGGCTGTCCTCCTGGTGGACCACCAGTCCGGCTTGTGCAACCTCGTGCACGACTCCACGCCGGACGACTTCAAGAACAACGTGCTGGCACTCGCCGCATCGGCCTCGTACTTCAAACTCCCCACGATCCTCACGACCAGTTTCGAGAACGGCCCGAATGGCCCGCTGGTGCCCGAACTCAAGACGATGTTCCCTGAGTCCCCGTACATCGCACGCCCGGGGAACATCAACGCGTGGGACAACGAGGACTTCGTCAAGGCGGTCAAGGCCACCGGTAAGAAGCAACTCCTCATCGCGGGTGTGGTCACCGAGGTCTGCGTGGCGTTCCCGGCACTTTCAGCGATCGAGGAGGGGTACGAGGTCTTCGTGGTAACCGACGCCTCAGGAACGTTCAATAAGACGACCCGGGACGCGGCGTGGCTGCGGATGCAGGCCGCCGGAGTCCAACTCATGACCTGGTTCGCGGTGGCGTGCGAACTCCACCGTGACTGGCGCAACGACATCGAGGGCCTCGGCACGCTCTTGTCAAACCACTTGCCCTCATACCGCAACCTCATCACGAGTTTCAACGCGAAGCGGTAACGCCGATGATCTCCCACTCGAGCGCCAACGCGCTTGGGTGGGATTACCCGGATCGGTTGCACGGCCAGGCGCACACTCACTGCGATTCGTCAAGATACCTTCACTAGTGAAGATCGCTACCGACATCGTGGCTCTCCCGGCCTGGCGGGATCGCAGCGGCCTCGTCGTGTTCATCCGCCACGGTGAGCGGGAGACTGTGCCGTCCCACGAGTTTCCGCGGCGTGATGCTCCACCGGCGGACAGCGAGCGGCGTGAAGCAGTAGCGATGGTGGCCCTGATTGCGGATCGGTTGGGCGAAGTGCGATGCAGCCCAGTGCCCAGGTGCGTCGACACTGCTGCCGCTGTGCTTGCCGGAGCGAAGGGGACGCGCACGCCCGTGCATCATCGGCTACTGGGGGACCCGGGCGCGTTCGTCGTCCACGGCGATCGCGCCATGTCCGAGTTGGTCGCACGAGGGTTTCATCCGGCCGCAAGGCAGCTGGGACTCGGCGAACAGCTGCCGGGCATTCGCCAACCCTGACCTTGCGACGACACAACTCCTCACGCTGGCACGATCACTTCTCCGCGCCGGACCGCCTGTCCGCGCTCGTGAACGAGGATCGCAAGCGACTCGCACGGCTCCCCGGAGCCACGCTCGGCGCGGTGCAACTCTTCGACATTCTCCCCGAGCACCCCGTGGTCACCGCGCCGCTGATCCAAGACCTCCTGAAGTCCAGCGCTCCCACGGCACGCCGGTCGATCGCGGTTCTCCAGAATGCGGGCGTCCTCAGCGTGACTACCGGAAAGCTCCGGGACCGCGCGTTCATCTACCGCGAGTACGTCAAAACGCTCACCGGGGATGATCAGAGCGAACGCGTCGCGTCCTCGCCGCAGCGGGTGAATGCCCGCTTCGGCCAGGCAATGAAGCGGCTCTCGGAGTAGCACGCGACGCTCGTTCACGACGCCACCTCCGCTGGCAGCCGCTCCGCCTTGCGGCCCGTGAACTTCTCCCATCGCTGCACGATGACATCGCCGTAGAGCGCATTGAACTCAATGAGGAACGCGTTCCGCCCGGTCATCTCCGCGCCGAAGAGCGTGGAGCCGCTGCCCCCGAAGAGGTCGAGCACGTTCTCGCCCGGACGCGATGAGAACTCGATCGCACGCCGCGCGAGTTCCACGGGCTTCTGCCATCTCCCATTCCAATAGGGTCGCGACAGGCAAGCCCCCCGAGAGCAACCCTCCTGTTAAGCTCAGGCCACCCGTCAACCAGAGAGCGCGAGAGTTTGAGAGGGTTGCCTCCGGTGGGGCGAGAGCAACCGTGGGGGTTGCCTTCGGACCCCGAGATTCGGTTTCAAGACCGAGAGCGCGGCGGTCGGACCGGGTGCCTGCGCAGGCGTCGGAAACCCCCCGTCCTGACGGGATTTTCCGCGCGTCGTCGCGGCGGCGGCCCGAGGCGGCCAAATGGCCCGACCCGTAAACCAAAACGCCCCCGCGTCTCCGCGATGGCGTTGGCAACTCCCCGTTCGGAACGGGTTCAAACCGTCGAATCCGGGCCACTAGACGGTTTCTGATAGGTCTTTCTCTGGTTAACGTGCCGCAGAATCCAGCCGGGGGAGTTGACACGATCATCGGCACCCAGTATACTCCCCCCTAGTATGCTGATCCCCAGCAGCCATCTCCGCACCTTCTTTGCCCTGCTCTTGGTGTGTGCTGTGCCGTTCTGCTGCTGCAACCTCCGCATGCTGATCGGCGGCCTGTCGTGTCAGGCCGGCACGCTGCCGCAGGACAAGCCCGGGGTGGCTCGCCTCATCGGCACGACGGGTCACGCCCCTGCGACGGGGGCATGCTGTCACGGCAGGCCCGCGAGCGAAGGTGCGAACTCGGATTCGAACTCCGAGAACACCCCGACCGACGACCCGCAGGACTGCTCGTGCGGCAACGACGGTGGCAAGATGCTCGCGGTCGAGAAGTCGAACGTGGAAGCACCGGTACAGGTCGTCGTGGCGGTCCTTGACTGGAGCCATCGGCCTGAACCTCGGCCGCACGACGTGACCGGTGGCCGTGGGCGCATCGATGAGGCGGTACCGCGACCTCTGACGTCGCTCGTGCGCATGCACTGCGCGCTCATTGTGTAGCGGTTCGGCCCGGCCGGTGCTCCGGGGTGTCATGAGACGCCCCCTCATCGAGCACGGGCGCCTGACTGCCATCGTGCCCGCATCTCAATCCGCTGTTCGCGTGCTCGCGTTCACTGTTCATTCCCCGATTGACGGAGGTTCATCATGTTCGTCCGCACTACCATCGTTCTCGTCACGTTCATTGCGGTTGGCGCTCTGCTGACCAGCGCTGCCCAGCCCGGACATCAAGGTCATCATGCCCCAACGACGACGCGGCCCGACCCGCAACCGGCGCGTGCCATCAATGACCGGTGCCCGATCCAAGGTGGGGAGGTCGACCCTGACACCGCGATGCGTGTGTGGAGGGGGCAATCCATCGGCTTCTGCTGCCCGGGCTGTGAAACAAAGTGGGACGCCAAGCCCGACGCCGAGAAGGACGCGTTCCTAGGCAAGTTCGTGAAGGTCGGTCCGGCGTCGCCAGCGGTCGATCTGGCCCGGCGGTTCCACGCGGCGCGGGCCGCGGGTGATACGTCCGCGCTTGATCGCCTCTTTCTGAGCGGCGGGAGGGCCACGGTGCTCCAGAACGGCAGTGACGCGGGGACTTGGGAGCGTTACCGCGATGAGTATCTCAAGCCTGAACTCAAGGTTTTCGGTGCGAGCACGTGGCGGACAGTGAGCGAGGTCGAGACCCCGCTTGGCACCGCAACGCTCGTCGGCCATACGGTGATGCTCACGGCGGGCGTAGGGGCCAAGAAGAAGGTGTTGTCTGTTGCGGTCACGCTGGTGATCGTTGATGAAGGCGGCACGCCGAAAATCGCCCACATGCACTGGTCCTCGCGCGACACCACGTCTGACAGAAAGTGAGGCACGCCATGAGACGGACTGTTCCGCGGAGGATTGCTGCCGTGGTCATCGTTCTCTCCGTTACTCTGTTGGCTGGCTGCGCCGGCAGGCCTGTTGCAAGCGAGCGCCGGGCGAGGGCCCACCTGGAGAGTGTCCGATCGGTGTACCGGCCCGGCGACGCGAAGCCACACCTGCCCCTGCTCACGACCGAGTCGCCGCTGGCGGAGTACCTGCGGTACGCCATTCTGAACAATCCTCGTGTCGAGGCGTCGTACTACGCGTGGGCGGGCTCGGTTGAGCGCATTACCCCGGCCCGGTCGCTCCCTGATCCGCGGCTGACCTTCGAGGCCGACATCACCGACATGCTGGAGGCGGTGATGCCCGGGCTCATGCTCGACCTGCCCGGGCCGGGCAAGTTGCGCGCAGCCGGAGACGTGGCCGCGGCGGAGGCGCGGGTGGGGTACTTCGGATTCGAGCGACAGGTGCTCGCGGCCGCGTATGCCACCAAGTCCGCGTACATCCGGCTGCACTTTCTGAGCGACACCATCCGAGTTCAGCGCGACGCGCTCGCGCTTCTCGGAGATGTCGAGTTACAGGCGCAGCAGCAGGTCGGTGCCGGTCGGGGCACGATCCAGGATGTGCTGCGTGCTCAGATCGAGCGAGATCAACTCGCCAATCAGATCGCCAACCTGGAGGATTCTCGGAGCGTTCTGGAGGCGGAGTTTCGGGCCGCGCTCGGGCACTCTCCGGCCGAGATGTCAGTGCCCATCCCCGGCACGTTCGAGGTCGGCACGCCACCTCCATCCGCCGACGCGGTGCTGGCGATCGCCGCGGAACGCAACCCCGTGCTTCGGCAGATGGAGGCCGACGTGCGGCGGGGCACGGCGATGCTCGACCTGGCGCGCACGAATCGGGTCCCCGACTTCACGATCGGCATCGAAGCGGATGTGAAGGCCAGCCCGATCGTGTGGCGACCCACCGCGAGCATGACGCTTCCGATCTGGCGTGACAAGATCGAGGCCGAGATCGCCGCGGCACAGGCGGAGAAGCGGTCCGCCGAGGCCCGGCTCTCGGCAGAGCAGATCGCGATCGCGGCCGAGTTGGCCTCGATGCTTTACATGTATCGGGAGAGCGGACGGAACGCGACGCTGTTCGGATCGACGCTCCTTCCCAAAGCGCAGCAGTTGCTTGATGCCGCGCGTTCGGGCTACGCGAGCGGACGATCCACGTTCCTCGATGTGATCGATGCGCAGCGTCGGCTGCTCGAGTTCGAACTCGCCGCGATCGAAGCGAACGCCCAGCGCGAGCTGGCTATCGCGTCGATCTCTCTTGTGATTGCCGGCGCGACACCGGATGGAGCGCCTGTGCTGCCCGTGAACCCCTCGAAGCCCAAGCAGCCCGCAGAGCCCAAGGAGGCCCGTCCATGAAGCGAAACACCACCATCGTGTCGATCGTTGCTGTGATCGTGCTTGCCGCCGCCGGCGGGTATTGGCTCGGGCGAGGTGACGGCGCACGGCCCGCATCCGGCGTGGCCTCATCCGGCGAGGCCACACCCGCACCTGCCAGGCAGGTCTACACCTGTTCGATGCACCCGCAGGTCCGGCTGGATCGACCGGGCGATTGCCCGATCTGCGAGATGCCGCTCATCCCGGCGGCCTCAGCGACGGCGTCCGCGGCTGGCGATGCTCCCACGCTTCAACTCTCCGAGCACGCGCGTGCGATGGCGAGCGTGGAGACGGTGGCCGTCGACCATCGCCCGCTGTCGCGTGAACTCCGGGCCGTCGGACGCATCGAGTACAACGAGTCGTCGCTGGCGACGATTACGCCGCGGGTGGATGGGTACGCCGAGCGGCTGTTCGTGAACTTCACCGGCGTGGAGATTCGCAAGGGGGACCACCTGGCAGAGGTCTACAGCCCTGAACTGCTGGTGGCGCAGCAGGAACTCCTCATCGCTCTGCAGGCCGGCGGTGCGGGGGAGGGGCTGGTAAACGTCGCCCAGACACGGTTGCGTCTGCTGGGGCTCACGGACGCGCAGATCGCCGGCCTGATCGACCAGAAGCAGACGACCGACCGCGTCACGCTCTATTCGCCGATCAGCGGCACGGTCATTGAGAAGGCGATCGTCCAGAATGCATCCTTCAGGGCCGGAGACATGCTCTACCGGATCGCGAACCTTGATTCGGTCTGGGTCTACCTGGAGGTGTACGAGTTCGACCTGCCGTGGATCCGGTACGGCCAGAAGGTGCGGCTCTCCGCGGAGGCCATCCCCGGTCGCACGTTCGAGGGGTTGGTCACGTTCGTTCAACCGATCGTGAACGAGCAGTCGCGGACGGTTCGCATCCCGGTCCACATCGACAACCAGGACCACGCGCTCAAGCCGGGGATGTTCGTGACGGCGTCGATCTCGGCGACGCTGACCTCCGAAGGACGGGCCGCGCCGACGGGCATCGAGGGCAAGTTCACCTGCCCGATGCACCCTCAGGTGCTCACGGAGGCGGACGGTGCCTGCACGATCTGCGAGATGCCCCTGGAGCAGATTCCGGGCGAACCGACGAGCAGCCCGGCACATCCCGCGGAACACGCCACGCACAGTGACGAACACGGGGTGGCAGCGGCAGCAGCTCCGTCGCTCACGGCCAAGTACTTCTGTCCGATGAAGTGCGAGGGCGAGAAGACATACGACGAGCCGGGACGCTGCCCGGTGTGCAAGATGAAACTCAAGGAGGTCGAAGCGGCTCCGGCGGCGGCGGCAAGCACTGCTGGTGGTGTGCTGGCGGTGCCGGTGGCGGCCGTGCTCGACTCGGGAACCCGCCAGATCGTGTACGTGGAGAAGGCTCGCGGCTTGTTCGAGCCGCGAGAACTCAGGCTCGGGCCGAGGGCGGATGCGTACTTCCCCGTACTGTCCGGCCTCTCGGCGGGGGAGCGGGTGGTGACCCGCGGCAACTTCCTGATCGACAGCCAGTTCCAGGTCACAGGGCACCCGAGCCTCTTCTACCCCGGCGGGCTACATGCGACGATGGGCCACGATCACAGCGGGGCCGCAACGCCCGCCGACGCTCCGTCGCAGCCCGGTGCTGACACGGTGCCATCAACAACGCCCGCGCCAACCGGCGGCCACAAGCACTGAGCGAAGGAGCAACCCATGGTCAACACCGTCATTCGCTGGTGCATGAAGAACACGTTCCTGATGACGCTCATCATCCTCGGCATCTGTGCCGCCGGGTACTGGGCCATTCTCCGGCTGCCGGTTGACGCGATTCCCGACATCGGCGAGAAACAAGTGATCGTGTACGCCGATTGGGAGGGGCGGAGCCCGCAGGATGTTGACGATCAGGTTACCTATCCGCTCACGACAAGCCTGACCGGCACGCCCGGGGTGAAGGCGATCCGATCCATGTCCGGCTTCGGGTTCTCGATGGTCTTCGTGATCTTCGAGGACAGCGTCGATTACTACTGGGCGCGGGCGCGCGTGCTCGAGCGGATAAACGTCGCCCAGCAGCGACTGCCCGCAGGCGTGACCCCTGTGCTCGGCCCGGATGCCACCGCGCTTGGTCAGATCTACTGGTACACGGTTGAGGGGGAAGGGTTCGACCTCGCCGAACTGCGATCGATCCAGGACTGGTACATCCGCTACCAACTGCAGACGGTGCCGGGCGTGAGCGAGGTGGCGAGCGTCGGCGGCTTCGTCAAACAGTACCAGATCGACATCAACCCGGACAAGATGCGGGCGCACCGCGTGACGCTGATGGAGATTGTCGAGGCTGTCGGCAAGAGTAACATCGACGTCGGTGCCAAGGTCATCGAACAGAACGGCGTCGAGTACTTCATCCGCGGGCTGGGGTTCATCAAGTCTGTTGAGGATCTTGAGCGGGTCATGATCCGCCAGGAGGGGGGCACGCCGCTCTACCTGCGCAGCGTCGCGACGGTCCAACTGGGCCCTGACTTCCGTCGCGGCGCGTTGGACAAGGGGGGCGTCGAGGCGGTGGGCGGCGTGGTACTCATGCGGTACGGCGAGAACCCGCGCGAGGTGATCGCGCGTGTCAAGGAGAAGATCGCCCAGCTCGAGGCGGGCCTGCCCCGCAAGACGCTCCCAGGCGGGCGTGTGTCGGGCGTCACACTCGTGCCGTTCTACGACCGCACCACCATCGTGCAGGAGACGATCGACACGCTGAAGTCGGCGCTGTTCGAGGAGGCGCTGATCGCCGGAATCATCGTGCTGTTCTTCCTGATGCACCTGCGTTCGACCGCGACCGTCCTGCCGACGCTCCCGCTGGCCTTGGCGGGGTCGTTCATCCTGATGTACGTGGTCGGCGTGGACAGCAACATCATGTCGCTGGCCGGGCTGGCGATCGCCATCGGCAGCATCACGGACATGGGCATCATCATGACGGAGAACATCTACCGACGGATCGCGACCGCGTCGCCCGAGGAACGGCGGGAGAAGGGGCACTTCGGCCTGGTGTACGAGGGTGCGACGGAGGTCGGCGGCGCGATCCTCACGGCCGTCACAAACACGATCGTCTCGTTCATCCCGGTGTTCTTCCTGACCGACCAGGAAGGCAAACTCTTCAAGCCGCTCGCGTTTACCAAGACCTTCGCGATCGGCTCGTCGGTGATCCTCGCGATCACGGTGGTGCCCTTCCTGTGCTACCTGCTCTACCGGCCTGTGGCGTGGAAGCACCGGACAACAATCGCGGTCGCGGTCGGCGTCGGGATTCTGGCCACGTTCGCGACCCACCTGGCCTTCATGTGGGGGCTCGGGGGCGCGCACGACCGTGGGTGGCTCGTGGCGGCCGGGGTGGGGATCGGGGTCGGGCTGTGCGTGATCCGGATGACGCGCGAGAAGTTCGAGCCGCTGGAGCGGAACCCGGTATCGCGGGTCATCGCCCGGGGGTACGTGCCGACGCTCCGCTGGATTCTCGACCACAAGAGGCTCTTCATGGTGGCGCCGGTGCTGATCCTCTTTGCCGGGCTCTCCGTGTGGCTCGGCATCCACCGCACGCTCGCCCCAGTCGGGTGGGTGGTGAACGCGTTTGCGTCGGAACGGGCATCGCCACAACTCAAACACGCCATGTACGAGCCGGGGGACGCTGACATCACACGGCCACTCCTGGAGCTCGACCAGCTGCGCTGGCAACGTGTCCGCGATACGGGCGGCGCCGAGAGGGTCCGTCTTCTCTGGCGTCGCCAGGACCCTGCAGCGCACGACGCCGAGTCGAACGCTGGTCTTGCGGTCGTCAAGGAGGGACGCATCCTCCCCGGCCTGGGCCGGGAGTTCATGCCGCCCTTGGACGAGGGTTCGCTCCTGTACATGCCGTCGTTGCTGCCCCAGGCGTCCCTGTCCCAGGCGGTCGAGGTCAACAGCAAGCAGGACCTGGCGATCGCGAGCGTGCCTGAGGTCGAGAGCGTGGTCGGCAAGATCGGTCGCGCCGAATCCGCACTGGATCCCGCGCCGATCGGGATGATGGAGTCCATCGTCATCTTGAAGCCCGAGAGCCAGTGGCGCACCCATAGGGTTGAGCGGGTCTTCTCCCACTGGCCGGGTGTCATCCGAACGCCGCTCTCGTGGATCTGGCCTGAGGAGCGGCGGATCACCAAGCAGGAGATCCTCGCCGAACTTCAGGAGAAGACCGCCATCCCGGGGGTGCTTCCCACCTGGCTCCAGCCGATCCAGACACGGCTGGTCATGCTCCAGACCGGCTTTCGCGCCATGATGGGCGTGAAGATCTACGGGAGCGATCTCCGCGAGATCGAGAAGATCGGCCTCCAGATCGAGCAGTTGCTCAGGGAAGTGCCTGGCGCAACGGACATCGTTGCGGACCGCATCGTCGGCAAGCCGTACATACAGATCGAGATTGATCGCGAGCGTATCGCCCGCTACGGCGTCAACATCCGCGACGTGCAGGACGTCATCGAGATGGCGCTGGGCGGGATGAACCTCATGCAGTCCGTCGAGGGGCGAGAGCGGTACCCGATCCGGGTCCGGCTCGCCCGCGACTTCCGCGAGGACATGGACGCAATCCAGAGGATCAACGTGCCCTCGTCCACCGGTGCGCAGGTGCCGCTCGCACAACTTGCGAGCATCTCGACGGTGCTCGGCCCGCAGGAGATCAAGGGCGAGCGTGGCCTGCTGGTCGGCTATGTGACCATGAACACGCGTGACCGCGATGAGGTATCGGTGGTTCAGGACGCCGAGCGCGTGCTGCGCCAGGCGTTGACGGACGGGCGGCTGACGCTCCCGCCCGGGTACTACTGGGAATGGTCCGGGCAGTTCGAGAACCAGGTCCGCGCCACCAAACGGATGCAGATCCTCGTTCCCATCACGCTCACGATCATGTTCGTAATGCTCTATCTCGGCTTCTCTCGCTGGTGGATTGCGCCGGTCATCTTCTTCGGCGTGATCGTCTCGGCATCGGGCGGGTTCATCATGCTCGCGCTCTGGGGCGTCAACCTCTCGGTCGCGGTGTGGGTCGGCTTCCTCGTGCTCTTCGGAATCGTGGACGATGATGGCGTGGTCATGTCGACCTATCTCGAAGGGATCTTCAAGGACCGGCGGTTCGCCTCGGTCCACGAGATCCGCGAGGCGGTGATCGAGGCAGGGCTCAAGCGCATCCGTCCTTGCCTCATGACGAGCGCCACGTCCGTCTTCGCCCTCATGCCGATCTTCTGGGCCACCGGGCGCGGCGCGGACATCATGCAGCCGATGGCCATCCCGTCGGTCGGCGGCATGACCGTGTCGCTGATCACGCTGTTCATCGTGCCGTGCGCGTTCTGCGCGGTCGAGGAGTGGAAGTGGAAGCGTCATCAGCGCACTGAGGCGATACGGTGAACAGAACAGCGGCACTCCCCCCCGACCGTTCTGTGCGTGGCATCCACCGCTGGCGAACTCGCCGTCGCTCGCAAGAGCACGATGATTTGAGTTGACATATATACTGGGGGGGAGTATACTTCACAAAGGAGAATCGGCATGAGTTCGACCGGCTATGCGACCGCCAATCACTCGACGTTCACGCTCACCATCGACGGCATGACATGCGGACACTGTGTGCAGGCCGTGACGAAGGCGCTGGTCGGGGTGCAGGGGGTGGGCGTCCGGTCGGTCGTGGTGGGCAACGCGGAGATCACCGCGCCCGATGGGCTCACTGTTGCCCGGGCCATGGCCTCGCTCGAGGAGGCCGGGTACTCGGCCCGGGTCAGCGAGACCCCTGGAGAGAGCGATTCCCGCGCTGGGTGTTGCGGGTGACGATGAAGTCCATGGCCAGCGTCAACACATACTCACAAGGAATGAGCAGTCATGAAGAAGCGGGAAACGGCAAAGAACGGGAGAGGCGGCAAGGGCGCGGCGGCGACACCTGACAGGAGTGCCGCGGCGTGCTGCGGGTGCGGAGTTGCGGCGGGTCTTGAGGCAGCGCGCGATGGTGTCGGCCCCGGCGCGCACGCGTCGGGCGTGGATGCGGCTCTCAAGTCGGCGAACCTCAAGCACCTCAGGCGGATCGAGGGGCAGGTCCGGGGTATCGCCGCGATGATCGACGAGGACCGGTACTGCGCCGACATCATCCAGCAGTGCGCGGCGGTGCAGGAGTCGCTGCGGTCGGTCGCCAGGAACCTGCTCCGCAATCACCTCACCCACTGCGCCAACCACGCCCTGCACGGCGACAAGACCAAGCAGGCGGCGATGGTGGAGGAACTTGTCGAACTGGTTGGAAGGATCGCTCCCTAAGAGACAGGGACCGATCGCAGAGGACACCGCACATGAGCACTGATCATCACGACTCGACCCCGGCGCATGCGCACGGGTCTGGGGTCGCTCGCACGCTGACAACGTCCGAGGAGCGCTGCGACTTGCCGATCGAGGGCATGACCTGCGCCGCGTGCGCGAACCGGATCGAGAAGCGGCTCGCCAAGCAGCCCGGCGTCTCATCGGCGAGCGTGAACTTCGCCACCAAGGTGGCGACGGTCAAGTACGACCCGGCGGCGACCCGGCCGGAGACGCTCGCCAAGGCGGTGGACGACATCGGGTACAAGGCGATCGTGCCCGGAGCCCCTTCCACGGCGGCTGCGGCGGAGCACGGGGCGTTCAATCCTGTTCATGGTCACACGGGCCATGACCACGCGGCGATGCTGGCTGCACAGGGTGCCGGAGCACACGCCGGGCACGCGATGCGCGGCAGCGGCGGGGGCGAGGACCACTCGGCGCACATGAACGTGGGCGAGGCCGAGACGCGGCGGCTGCTGATCAAGACGACCTTCGGGGCCGTGCTGTCGCTGCCCGTGCTTGTCATCGCCATGTCGCACGGGAAGATCGAGGCGTTCAACGTGCCTTGGATCAACTGGCTTCAGTTCGCGTTGACGACGCCGGTGATGTTCTGGTGCGGCTGGCAGTTCTTCCGCTCCGCATGGAAGGGTCTGCTGCACTTCAGCGCCAACATGGACACGCTCGTGGCGATGGGCACGGGCGTGGCGTACCTCTACTCGTTCGCGGCGACGATCTGGCCCGGGTTCTTCGCGGCTGTGAGCAGTGCGGCGGGGCACACCGCACACGCCGAGGGCACGATGGGCGGCATGGTCATGGTGCCCGTGTACTACGAGGCGGCCGCGGTCATCATCGTGCTGATCCTGCTGGGAAAGTACTTCGAGGCCCGGGCCACCGGCCGGACCAGCGCGGCCATCAAGCGGCTCATCGGGATGCAGGCCAGGACCGCGCGAGTCATGCGCAACGGCACCGAGCAGGATGTGCCGATCGATTCCGTGGTCGTGGGTGATCGCGTGCTGGTGCGCCCTGGCGAGAAGATCCCCGTGGACGGCACGGTCGAGAGCGGCCAGTCCGCGGTGGACGAGTCCATGCTCACCGGCGAGAGCGTGCCGGTCGAGAAGTCGGCCGGCGACAGCGTCTTTGGTGCGACGATGAACACGACCGGCGCGCTGCGGCTGGTCGCCACCAAGGTCGGGGCCGACTCGGCACTCCAGCAGATCGTGCGGCTCGTGCAGGAGGCCCAGGGCAGCAAGGCCCCGATCGCCCGCCTGGCCGACACGATCAGCGGGGTCTTTGTTCCGATCGTCATCGTGATTGCCATCGCCGCGTTTGTCATCTGGTGGTTCATCTCGCCGGTGGAGACTCGGCTGAGCATGGCGCTGGTGACGGCTGTGTCCGTGCTGATCATCGCGTGCCCGTGCGCCCTGGGGCTGGCAACGCCGACGGCGATCATGGTGGGCACGGGGCGCGGCGCGGAGAGGGGCATCCTGATCAAGGGCGGCGAGGCGCTGGAGACTGCCCACAAGCTCACGGCCATCGTGCTCGACAAGACGGGCACCATCACGCACGGCAAGCCCGCGGTGACGGACATCATCCCGGCCCCCGCGGGTGCGGGGGGGACGCTTGATGACAGCGAGTTGCTGCGGCTGGCCGCATCAGCGGAGCAGCACAGCGAGCACCCGCTCGCCGCGGCGATCGTCCGCGAGGCGACGGCACGCGGGCTGTCACTCGCCGAGCCCGTCGGCTTCCGCGCCGTTGTCGGGCATGGCGTCGAGGCCACGGTGGACGGGCACGCGGTGCTTGTCGGCAAGGCGGCGTTGCTGGCTCAGCGCGGCATCCGGTCCGCGTTGGCGGAGAATGCCGCGGCTCTGGCGGCGATGGGGCGCACGCCGATGTACGTCGCGGTGGACGGCCGCGAGGCCGGGATCGTGGCCGTGGCCGACACGGTGCGGGCCGAATCGAAGGAGGCCATCGCCACGATGCACGCGCTCGGGCTGCGCGTGGTGATGATGACCGGCGACAACCAGCGAACTGCCGAGGCGGTCGCCTCGCAAGTCGGCGTCGATCACGTATTCGCCGACGTGTTGCCCAAGGACAAGGCGGACAAGGTCAAGGCCCTCCAAGCCGAGGGACACGTCGTGGGCATGGTCGGCGACGGCATCAACGACGCCCCGGCGCTCGCCCAGGCTGATGTAGGCCTCGCTGTCGGAACCGGCACCGACGTCGCGATGGAGTCGGCGGACATCACGCTCATGCGCGGCGATCTCCGCGCGGTCCCCCAGGCCATCGCCCTTTCGCACGCCACGATGCGCACCATCAAGCAGAACCTCTTCTGGGCGTTCATCTACAACGTGGTAGGCATTCCGATCGCGGCGGGAGTGCTGTTCCCATTCACAGGCTGGCTGCTCTCGCCAATCATCGCCAGCGCCGCCATGGCGTTCAGCAGCGTGAGTGTGGTGCTGAATAGTCTCCGACTTCGGCGGGCGGCATAGATGGAGTACGTCCCCGTTCCCCCGCCGCTGGACTGACTGCTGGAGCCGCTGCCGGAGCCCGACCCCGAGCCGCTGGAGCTGGACCCGGAGCCGGAGGAGTGGGCCGTCGCGGGCATGTCGTTATGAACCCACACGCCTTCGGCGAGCAGCGTGTTGGTGCCCGGGATGTGGATGGCGACTGTGCGGGTTGGCGCATCGATGCTTTCGACGCTCTCGACCATTTCCTCGGCAAGCCGCTCGCCGATCAGGTAGTCGCCCTTCTTGAGGAACTCGGCCGACGAAAAGCCCCATTCGTCTCCGCGGCGCATGAGGAACGGGTGCTCGGGCGTCTCCTTGATGCGTCGATTGATGACCACGAACCCCGTGTGCTCGCCGAGTTTCACGCTGGCGACGCGGCCGACCGTCGGGATCCAGCCGCGCATCCCGTGGTGCGAGAGCCAGTTGTACTGAGCGCGATAGGGCACATCGACCTCGAGACCGGGCACCTGGATGGATGCCACGCGGTCGCCGGGCTTGAGGTTCTCGATCGTGGTGACGCGGCCGTCGGCCAGGCGGACAAGCGTGCCAAAGAGCAGGCAGTTCGAACCCCCACCTCCACCCACGCCCCCACGCAATCTCGCGCTGTCCTCTCGCTCACGATGGCCGGTTTCGAACTCTTTGCGCCCCCCTCACCAACCCCTCGCCGATCTCCGGCCAGGTCCTTGCGCCAATCGCCTCGATCACCGCAACGGGCGCGATGTGGTCCAGGTACCGCACCGTTGTGGCCAGGTTCTTGTGCCCCAACTGACGGCTTATGACCCCGATATCCACGCTCTCGCGGCGTAGTTCCGCCGCGAACGTGTGACGTAGCCCGTGCGCGTGCACGCGTTTGTCGATCCCCGCGGACCGGCCCAGCGCGGCGAGCATGCGCCGCACCGACGCGTCGGACATCGCGGTCCCCCTTGCCGTGCAGAAGAGCGGGTGCGCTCCGCCAAGCCCGCGCGCGAGGCCCCGCGCCCGCACCCACTCCCCCACCACCGACAACGCGTGGGCGTCGATCCCCACCACCCTCCATGTGCCCCCCTTGCCCCTGAGCACGGCCACCGTTCCCTGCGCGGCGTCCACGTCCTTGGGGTGCAGCGCCAGTGCTTCGCTCACGCGGAGCCCGGCGCGGTACATGACGGCGATCAACGCTTTGTGACGCGCCGCGTAGAACCCGCCCTGCCCCGCCGCGTTCATCAGCCGCCGCACCTCGTCGGCGGTGAGGATCTCCGGCGGCAGCCGGCGCGTGGTCTGGTTGTCGCGGGGGTGGTTGTTCATGGTCTTGCTACGGATTTGCGCAAGACTCGTAGCGCCGCACGCCCGCCCGGGGCAAGGCCGACAACGCGACCCTCTGGATGCACCCCCAGTGCCGAACCCGGATCAGTTTCTTCGCACGTCACACCGACACGAACCACTCTGGCCATTCATCCCCGGCGCGACCCCCGCCCGCGTACTCCTTCACCGACTCAACCCGGCCGCACCGCCTGCAGGCCCCTCGCGTCACGCCGCGCTCGCCATCCGCGCTCAGCCGCCACACGATCCGCTTGACCAAGTACTGCTTGTGGTTCGTCCGCGTCGGCTCGCCGAAGACCTCGGCATACTCGCGCCGGAGTTCGCCGACCGTCATCCGCCTCAGTTCGCTCACTCTTTGGCCCACTTTCAGCATCGGACATCACCGGCTTTCTCTGGCCGTTAACCAGCGACGCCATCAGGGCGAGGAGGGGGCGAGAGTTCAAGGCATGTGGCCGAGGATTCCGGCAGATTCTCGGCGGGGCCGGGATGTCCCGGAACTCGGCCATGCAGCCGCAGAATCCCGCGAGCAAGAATGCTCCCGATCTCGTCAAGCCGCTCGTCGGGCGACATGTCCGCAGGGTCCGTCGGGTCGGGGCGCAACGACATCGCGCACTCCTTCCGGAAATGCTCACCCGACCGTGGTCGGTCGTGGTGATGGGACCAGTCGCCTGCGGCACGACGCCGCTGGCTACTGGATACCTACGCGATGGGATTCCGAAGTCGCGTGCGAGGGGGGCGAGAGCAACCCTGCCGTCAACCCGCGCCCAACGATCTGAAGGCGCAGCCCCACTCGCTCATCGACCAAGCAGGTGAGCGTGATCCGCCACAAATCGATTGAGGTACGCCTTGAGCTCTGGTGTGACGTGACGATTTCGCAAGTCATCCCAGGAGACCTTCAAGAGCGCATCTGCCCGCTCAGGAACCCAGTGGTAGAACTTGCCATCCAACCTCAGTATGCCGTCGTCCAGTAGCCTCTGGAGCAACGCCCGACCTCCCTCATTCTTCACGATTCGCCGGTGCTCTATCTTGTCCCGATAGCGAGCGAGGCTTCCCTTGCTGTGAGATCGAAGGCTGGTCACAATCCGTCGGAAGCGACGATGCACTTCGTGCATGCGGGGGTCATCTGTGGGATCTTCCGTCAACGGAGCTGAAAACTCAGTCCACGGGAACGCGCCTGCTCCGGGCCACGAGACACGGAGTGAGCCCCGCACGAGCGGCTTGCTGGTAATCCGAGACTCACATCTCGCCGATTCCAAGGTCACGCCGTCCGACGCCGCAGGCTTTGTTCTTGCGGCGCGCACCACCAGACCCGTCGCGAGAATCTCGAGTTCCCGGCATCGCACTTCGACTGCTGGGCCTATTTCGAAGTCATCGATATCTCCACCCAGCCGGACTTTGCCATTGGTGATCACCGAGGCTTCTTTGAGCTGGCGTCTGAACCAGATCAGTCCATCCCTTTCCTCAATCTCAAAATGGCGAACATCGACTTGATCTCGCTCTTCACTGTTCGCCGAGGCATAGACCAACTCGAACTCACCTTCACTGGGATTGAGCTCGTCGTCCTCCTCCTCCGGGTCCCCGCATTCCACCGAGAGCCGAACTCGCAGAGAGTCGGTTTCTCCGGCCGACAGCGACTCGTACAAGATGCCAATCTGCCTCTCGGCAACCACCTGCCGACCCAGTTGTTCGCCAAGCAGTATGTAGAAATCAGCGAGCAGGCGTGAGGGCCTGTAATTGGCTGCGGCGACCCATGCTTCAGCGGCTCTGCTCGCGGGATGATGGTAATCACGGAGTGCGCCCGCCAATAGGTATGACTCGAAGACCTTGTTTGCTGGTGTGGCGCCTTCTCGCAGGAACGGGTGCTCGGGAAGCCAGGCCGCCAGCTGTTCTTCATACCTGTCACGCACGGAGGACGGCAGCGGTGGACAAGCATCGAATTTCATTCCGAGGATGCGGCCCAATAGCCGCAATCGCTGTTCGCGTGCCGAATACAGCGATTCCCATCCGTGCCACTTCGCCTCAGCAGCGACTCTCTCGAGTGCAGGCCTGATGTTGTGCTGCAGTTTCTGTGTTTGTTCCCGATCGAGCAACCGAGTGACGACATGGTCGAGGACGGCCAACGGTCTGTTCGTGTTGACCCCCGTTTTCTGTTCGATTGATCCCTTGAAGCTCGACGCGAACTCCTGGTAGTTGCCCTCTGTCGCCAGCAACACTGCAATCGTCTCGAGGACTGGGGCGTAGCCCAGAAACTCGCGAGCTGCCTCGCCGCTGATCACTTGATCGCCACCGAGCGCTCTCTCAAGGTGTCCCAGAATCAGGTTCCTGGCTTCGAGAAAGGGGTCGCGGTGTCCGGCAATGCGTTTGGCTGCCGCCTCGCCGAAAGTCCTGATTCGGGCGTCAATGTACCGCTCCGCCTGTTCTCGGGTAAAGGGCTGGATGGATACAAGGGATGCTTCAACACCCAACGCGTCCAGAAGTAGCCACGTAGTCTCGGCTGTCTGTGTGCGCGCAAGCAGCACGAATGCGGGGCCCTTCGCTTCCTTGGCGATCTGCGCGATGTTCTCCACAAACGCCTCGAAGCCGGCCTCGTTCGCCTTCACACGCGCTTCATCGAGCGCATCGACGATGAGACACATCTCGCCCTTGCGGAGCAAGTCGCTGGCCTGCGCTGCTGCGCTGAACCCGAAAGATGTGGATAGCTGCCCGCTTACCGAGTTGCCGCCAACTGCTGCCGCCTGGGCAAGATCCCATAGCGGGGCACCCTGGCGGAGTGCGATCTCGCGTGCCAGGGTCGACTTGCCGACAGCTCCAGCGGCAGAGATGATCACCACACGCGGGGCTGACGGCTGGTCGATTTGAGTGCCGTGTGTCAGATTCGGCCCGATGAACTCGGGGAGAGACTGACTGACGTACTGGAAGCCGGCTGCGTTTTCGATAGCGACCGGC
The DNA here is from genome assembly GCA_019636615.1 of Phycisphaeraceae bacterium. Lineage (GTDB taxonomy): Bacteria > Planctomycetota > Phycisphaerae > Phycisphaerales > UBA1924 > UBA2402. The sequence goes on from JAHBXF010000002.1 coordinate 1,406,860, forward strand.
AGTATGCCAGGTCCTGGACAGTTCGGCAGTTGACTCAGAAACTCTGAGAAATCCATGAATGCACCTCGCCTTTCGCAAGGGTCTCAGCCGGTTCCGGTCCAACTCCCTGCTTCTCAGAGTATATCCGAATACGTCTGGCCGACCGCGCGACGGTCGGGGGCGTGGGACTCCGAACCTCAGGTATCGCACCCCGAGAGCAACCCTCCTGTTTACCTCGCGGGGGGCGTCAACCAGAGAGCGCGAGAGTTTGAGAGGGTTGCCGCCGGTGGGGCGAGAGCAACCGTGGGGGTTGCGGTCGGACCTCGACATTCGGTTTCAAGACCGAGAGCGCGGCGGGGTGGGCCGGGAAGCGCCGAAACCCACACCGCGGCGGGACTTTCCGCCACCCGGTCGGCAGGCCTCCGGAAGGCCCGACCCGTAAACCAAAACGCCCTCGCGTTTCCGCGAGGGCGTCGGTAACTCCCCGATCGGAACGGGTTCAAACCGTCGAATCCGGGTCGCCAGGGGGGTTCCCAGGGGCCGTTCTCTGGTTAACAGGCGGCACGACCCTCGCGCGGGAAGCTTGCCAGCGGGCCTTCTGGTGAGGGCTCCGCCGGCCGTGCTTCACACCCTCGATCGCTGACCACGGCCGTGACCGGCGCAAGCATTGCAGGCGGCCGCCTCGACTCCAGCAGCGACGGGTTCTGCGTCCTCGGGAAGTGTGGGCGACTCGCGCAACCCGATCATCTGCCGCGCAGCCGTGATGGCAGTCGTGGCGCCGACGGCTCTCATCATTCCGCGGGCGCCGACAAATGCGCAGTTTATCGAGGCGAGTGCCTGGCCGAATCGGAGAGCCGACAGGATACTCCTCTGTCCTAAAGACCACCCGCGGCTATGCCGGAACTGGGCCAGGCACCAGATGAGCCCTGCCGTGCAGCAGTCACCCGCTCCCGCCGCATCCCGGAAGCGTTCCACCGGGTAGGCCGCGAGGCACGTCCAGGCGCCTGGCCTAGTGCCCGTGCAGCTTCGGAAGCGCAGCCCAGCGGCCCCGAGAGTCTCGATCTCCAGGCGCGGCCGCGACGCGGCAAGTGCAGAAGCGAGCCTGGAACGGTGATCGCTGGAGTACTTCACAATGTCGCTGACGCTAACGGCCCGTGCAAACAGACGAAGATCACCTGCACCGACCGGCTCGTAGACCACCAGACCCCCACGGGTACGAACGGACTTTGCCGAATCGATCGCGGCTGCCGAAGCTCGGTCAAAGTAGAGCACATCGGGCGGCGCTGAGAGCGCCAAGAGCGACTCTCGGGCCATCGAGATCGTCGGGGCTGTGTACCGCGGGAGAAAACCGCGGCAGGTTGGGCATGCCACCCGAAAACGATGCACCGGTTGGCCTTCGGGGCCGGTCACAAACTCTTGAATGATCGTTGGAGTGCCCGCCGTCGCAGTGTGCCGGACATGGTCCCAGTTGACGCCGAGCGCCTCCATTTCCTTCCGGACCAGTGACCCTGGAACATCGTCACCAAGGCGAGCCACTGGGATCGCTTGCCAGCCGAGCCACGCCAGCAAAGCCAGGACGTTCCCGCACGAACCCCCCGCGCATGTGAACGGCGAAGAGCCGTCTCGGATGACGACATCCCGGGCGATGAGACCGAATCCGACGCAGGTCGGCTGGCTACGGGGTCGAGAATGGCCGGTAGCACTCGCCGGCAATCCAGAGCTGGTTGAGCTTCGGGTTCGGCGCCGCGTTCGCTTGGATGGAGTGACCCGCCGCTTCGACATGGAGGATTCCTATCGGCTCGTTCTGCTGCTTGGCCTCGTAGCACGCGAGCAGGGCTCCGAGTGACAGCAGCTTACTCGAAAACGCCGAAACGCATGTGGTGCAGCCTCCCAGCGGCTGCAAAGACCGATTGTAGCGGCGAATGCTGGCGCGGATCTGACGGTACGCCTCGAAGGGATTCTGCTCGTCGGCGTACAGGAAATTGGCCGGCTCAACCCTGTACTGGTCAAAGAGGAGCTCTCGGTACTCGTGGATGAGTGCGTCAGCGCGTCGCGGATTCCTGGCGGGCGATGGAAGCACTGGGCAGACCTCGCTGGGCCGAAACGCCTCGAACACGCGGCGGAGCTGGTGAGGCTTCCGCTCCCCGAGGATCGGAATCCAGAGGCGCGGCAGGTGGCTCTTCGAGTCTTGACTGAGGTCACTGGCGAGGCCGGGAATCGGTGAGGGATGTTCGTCGGGCGCATCCTCGGTGATCTGCGCATCGAACCCGGGGTCCTCGGACGCGAGCACATGGAGGTTCACCGGGGCCACTCCTGGGGTCTTCTGCTCGCGCTCGTCGATCATGCGGAGTGCCGCGAGAACTACTGACAGGAATAGCGCACGGGGCATCGCGCTCACGTCCACAACGATGTCGGTATACGCGGCAGGAAGATTGGCGTCATAGACAACCTTCTGTGCTTGTCGGGCACCAGTGCGCCGTCCCTCAGCATTGAGCATCGCGACAGCGTGAACGGCAACGGTTCCTCGGCCCTTGAGGACGCGGTCCAGTTCTGTGCGATTCGCCTGCTTGCGGTCATCGTGCCCCAGCGACACCGACTGCTTGCCTTCGTCGTAATCCAGGAGCAAGCAGTCGCGGCGCCCCTTACCGCCTGCGTCCAAGACAGCTCGGACGCCATCGCACATCCGCGGATCGAAACCCCATCCGAGCACGAATGCGATGTTGCGCTCCGTTTCCGACGCGTGGCTGCGCCAGAATGCCGTCACCTCGTCTTCGCGCAGAAGCACGTACGGGTCCCATCGGAAGGGGCTGCCGGCGAATTCGTTCATAGCGCGATCATCCCCTTCGGCGGCGTAACGAAGCCCCGCGCAGTCCACGCGCCCAACTCCTTAATTGTCGTTGGCCGCCACTGACCTCGCTGCAGAGGCAGAAAGAACTGCGGGCACAACAGGCGATTGAGTCGCACAATGACCCATTCTTCGCCTTTGCAGCGCTGCGGCGGACTGACCTCAATGAGGTTGTGGACAGTAGCTGCATGTAGCACCGAACGAAGCGATTGCTCAACGTCCGTCATCGTCGCCGGCCCACCTTTTAGCTTCGCCCATTCGCGCAGCCGTACCCCAACACCCGTAACTCCTGGCGAGTAGGGAGCGTTCGGCAGTCGTGTGCGCTCAGCGCATGCCTGGCCAATGGATACAAGCAGGCGCTTCACTTCGACGGCACGAGGGACGTATTGCGTCAGGTTGTCGAGCTTTCGCTCCGCGGCCACTCGAACCAGATCGTGTTGTTCCTGAGGGGTCAAGTTCGATTGCTTGCGCCGCAGCCACTTTGCGGTAAGGCGCTCGAACAGGTCTCCAGCAAGGTCGAGGAACTGATCTATGTTCCCCGAGGACAACGTAGTGACAGCGTCGAACCCATAGTAGTATGGGAGCTTTCCCTCGATGCACAAAAAGAGCTCGGCCGCCGCCTTGATGTCGGAATCTACCGGCTGGTCCACCGCGAACTCAAACGTGGCCTGTTGACGAGTGCGGTCGCGCTCCGCCATGATCGCCGCTGCCCTCACTTTGACGAGGCTCTCCCAGTCCTTAATCACATGATTGGTGCCCAGAATCCCTGCAACGACCTGGCGGCTTCGCCGATCCGATGCGAGCTGTTCAGCGTACCAGACCCGCCACTGATCAACGAGCGCGGTTTCCGCCACGCCATCGAGTCTGAACGCGGTCCGGTCTTCGAGGCAGGGCGCAAACTCCGGAATATTCGGCTCGCCGCTCAGCTTGGCACGCCGGGACGCAATGTCCTCTAGCGCCCGCCGATACGCGGCGTTCTTGCTTATCCAAATCTCCTCTAGGACCACGGTGCGAAAATCCCTTTGGGGTACAGCGCCGACGTCAAGCAACTCCTGCTCGTCTAGCGCAGCAAGCCGCTCAGAGAGCCAAATTGCTGGCTGGTAACGGCCAGTGGAAAAGTCGTCCAAGAGAGTGCGCCGCTGTGCGCGTGCCAAGTTCTGAAGATCGTCGAACATCAAAAGAGAACGAGACGCGATGGCACGTCCCTTGTAATAGATGCGATCGGCACCGAGCGAGCGGATCACCGAGAGCGAGTCCTGCCCGGGTGGAGAGGCGGGGAACGGGTAGGTGTCGAGCGCCCGTCCAATCGCCTCTTCCTGCTCGCTGGCCCAGCGCAGCACTACGTCCCCGGTACACGGGAATGTCAAACCATTGAAAGTGCTTCCATCGCTTGGCCCCAAGCAGGTGAGCTCGGAAAACGGAACCGGATCGGCGGCAGGCAGCGCCGCCGCTGCCCGGATCGTCTCGATCGTGAGCTTGGCCGTGAAGAGGGCGAGGAATAGACGCCGCCGGAGCGCCGCGTCAAGAGGCAGGTCATCCAAAGTTGCCACATCACGCCCGACAGCGAGCATAACCCCAAGCACCGCGGGTCCGTGAGCGGCCAAAGCGCCGATCGCCTCGAGCCGCTGGAAGAGCGCCGGGTCCGTGTCCTTTCGCCGATCGGCGACCCAGAGGGCAGGCGGGGTAAACAACCGCATGAGCGATGTCTTGCCACCGCCGGGCGCGCTGCGGAGTACTCGCGGCGGTCCCTGAAGGGCGTCGTCGTCAAGGATGTCCAGCACTCCGGGTCCAAACAGTGACACAAACGTATCGTCACGCTCTAATCGATTAGCGGCCCGCAGCCGGAATGGGTTCCGAAGATCGCTCATCGGTTGCTCCGATGGCGACTGACGCGTGGAAAGAGACCCCTGACCTTGTCACCGATTTCGTCAGGGTTGGCCCACAGAAGCAAGACAGAGTTGTTGGGCGTATTGTGAGTGAGCACGATCGGCAAAAGCCCCTCGTCAAACCCGCGGCGCCCGTCGCCGCGGCCCTTCTTCATGTGCTCGTCGTAGACACGATCATTGTAATACTGGTTGGAGTCAACCAGCCGCACAAACTCAGCGTCGGTCGCCTGGCTCAGTGGCACCGCCTTGTCCAGCCGTTGGCCCACGAGGACCTCGTAGGTTGCATTCGGCAGTACCGATCGCAGCTCAGCTCCAAGTTCCTCGCGCAGCCGGTCGACCGCGGCATCTGCAGCGACGTAGAACAGGGTACAGACGTGCAGCTTCGTTGCGTCGACGACCCCACGGAGCTCGCCATTCTCCCCGACGGCCTCGAGCCACTTGGAGATCTTGCCCTTCTTCTTACCCCCCTCATCTCGCAAAAAGCTCTTTCCACTGGCCGTAAAGTCGTCGATGAGCACGATTGTTGTGAACCTCGCTTGATCCTCCGTGGGCGCGCACCCCAGAATCTTCGCAAGCTCTTTCTTCAGATCCCCGTGAAGCCCCTCCGCGCGACCGTCGGAGATCTCATGGGTTCGATAAATCTGGTCGTGGCTGAGGTGCGGATTGCTTCGGCGAAAAATGTCGAGCCGAGCACCATCGCTCAACCCCAGGAACAGGCACTGGCGCTCCAGCACCTCAAACGCTTGGCTCCGCGCGACCGCAGTGACCCGTGTCTGATCGACATTAAGCTGCTGAGCCGCTCGCCGGATCAACGTCGGCCGGATCAGATCGGGATAACTGATCGCTACAAGATGTGCAATCTCGGCTGCAGAAAAGAAAACCAATCGTTCCTTCACGAAGCGGTATGCAATCTTCTGCTCTTCCGGACTCTGGAATTGTCGCAGCCAGATGGCAAGGCTCTCGATGAAGCGCATTCCCGGAGAGAACTGCTGGTACTCATCATACTTGTACTCGGCCAATGCTTGGAGGTACGGACGCTCCTGGGCGACCTCCGCGTCGTCCCAGCCCATGACCGTGACCAAGAGTTCTGTGGCGAGTTGTTCCTTCATGGTGCCGCCCGTGGTGGTGAGTGAGCGCCAAGAGATGTGAGCCTATTCGAGCTCTGGGGTAGCTCCGGCAGTCGCAGTCTGAAAGTCCCGTCGCGCCCGGGGCGGATCGCTGCAAGATAGTGGCGGGTTGCCGTAACGAACCGCAAGCCGGCCGGCGCCAAATGCCAACAATGGTCTGGGGCGGAAGAGACTCGGTCGACGCTGAGGGACAAGCACGAATGCAGCAGATCGAAATCGTTGCCCGATGGGTCGCCTCGGTCTCCGATGGCGAGCGGTTCGGAGCGGCCGTGCTGATCCCGAAGAAAATCCACAATCAGTCGCTTGGACACGCCAAAGGGAGCCACATCGATGGAGTGTGTGGACTCGCGTACGCATAGCGGCAAGGCCGCACCATGAACAAGCATTCGAACGCGATTGGCGATCTCCGAGAGAGAGCTTGTTGGCTTTGGGCGAATACTGACGGTGCACCCGCCGGTGTGAACCTTGGCCACGTCATTGAGGAGGCGATCCGAGTTCATCACGTCCCATACATCCGAAAGACCGGGCGGCTGGGCCAACTCTAGCAGCGGTACGTCAGAGTCCAGACGATAGATCCGCGACCCATTGTTGAGAGCGACGATCATCTTGGGCCACAGCGTTCGGCCAATAGCGAGTCGAAGACCTTCCAGTGCGGAGTTACCCCGGCCCGTGGCCACGACGACCGCGACATCACGGCGCAACAGGCGTACGAGGTCGGCCACAATCTGTGGGCCAAGATTGTCGTACCGGGCATGGACCTCACACAAGGTGCCATCGAAATCGAGTACAACAGCGTCGAACCGTGCGAGCGCCAGGCGCTCGACGTAGCGCCGATGGGCGTCTGTCCAGAATGCGAGCGACCCGTGGACGTCACGCGTCTGCCCGGTCGCGCCGATCTTCCGTTCGATCGCCGCAGGCACAACCGTGCCAGGCGTGCTCGCGTGTCGTCGTAGCGCACCCAACCTGTAGAGCTTGCGGCCGAACAACGGCACGCCTGGTTTGGCAGGGTCGATCTTTCGAATCGGCCCCAGAGATTCCGGCAGAACGATGCTGGCGACAAGGGCGGCGAACACGCAGTGCGGTTCACCGCCGTGTATCAGTAGCGACGCCCTCGGAATCGATTGCGGGATGAGCTCCAGCGTCTGCCTCGCCAGCACCGCATCCTCCTCTGTGGCAAGCGAGAGCACAGCCGACTCCTGGGCCATCTTGGCCAGCCAGTGGTGGCGACCGTGCCCGAAATTGCGATGATCTGAGAGCTGAACGTGGCCAAGCGCCGCTTCTGTAAAGCGGGACTCAATGTCAAAGGCAGCCGCCTCCAGTGTCGGCCCATGAAGAACCACAAATGTGCGCGATGCCCAAAGCGGTGCGGTCAACACGCCCAGTCGTTTCCGAACTGCCGGCCAGGTGCGCTGCCCGAAGAGACCGGGAAGTGTTGCGGGGAGAGCCGCACCTGACCGCGATGTCACTATGGTCTTGAAGATCTGCACCGCGAACGCAACTGTTGAATGCGTGGCGAGAAACCCATCGGCCGTTGGATGTTGCACCACAGACTGATGCACCCAAGGAGCTCGAGCGGCTCGCCGCAGCAGCGGTGCCTCGGGCCTCCCACACAGCACGGTCAGCGACGCGGGCTCACGGACGATCGCGTGCTGGAACGCTGCGAGGATGTCGGGATTCGACCCGCCGGCACTTATGCACAACACTGCGGCGTCACGAAGCGTGATGTCATTGCGCAGGAACGCAAATGGCGTCAACGCACGGGCGGGCTGACCATTCATCTGTTCGTGAAGGGTGCATGCAAGGCGAGCTGCGGAAAGCGCTCCGCCTGAGCCGATTGCGATGAGCGGACGGTCACGGATCTGGCCAAGGTGTACTGACAGAGCACGTGCGTCGGTTCGCAGAGCATGCTCGTAGGTCAGAGGAAGGCGGTCGAGTTCTCGGCTGTATCGACTGGTCAATGGGGTCTCCGCAAGTCATTCGTCAACGGGTCGGTGCCTCAGTGATCTTGCACGGCCAGGTCACTCAATCAGCGCCTTCAGTAATGCGTCCGGCGTGTCGGAATAGAACTGGATGTCCACTCTCGTGGCCATCGCATCAGACAGCTCAAACAGTTGCCGCCGTGCCGACACGGGCATCAGCAGTGTTGACGCTCCCTTCTCGACTGCGAGTTCCGCGAGCGCAACGGCGTTGTAGATCGGCTCGACCGAGCCGCCGAGATTGAGCGAGCCGACCACGATCAGGCCGCCCTTCGTGCTCTTCTCCAAGAGGGCGCTGCACAATGCCAGGAGCACCGGCAGCCCGAGCGACGCGCCCGTGCGGTCCGCGTCCATCGCCCGCAGTTGAACCGCGAACTCGTGCTCGCGGGAATCTCGATTGCCGACAAGGTCCTTTCCGCGCGTGTAGAGGTTCTGCTCAGCGTATCGGGTGCTCTCGCGGAACGCCGGCGGGACCGGGCTGTTGAGGATGCGAACGCCGTTGCCGGGACCGACCGTCACCTCGATCCGGTACAGGCCAGTCGCCGCATCCTGTCCACCCGGGCTGATCCCCCACACCTGGCCAGGTGGGAGCGGGTCGGACCCGATGGATTCATCGCTCTGGATCTCTGGGGTCGCCACGAACTGCTCTACGCCCTCCGGACCCATCGTGTAACTGAAGTGGCTATTGCGAAACTCTGCCTTCAGGCACTTCTTCTGCTGCTCCTTGACCCGACGCCGGCTTTCAAGCGCGACCCGAACGATCCACTCCAAGTCCGCGTCCGGAACCGACATCTCGGGATCAGGAAAGAGCAGCTTCGTGAGACCGCTGATCGTCTTGCTGACGCCCTCGATGTCCCGACCGCTCAGTGCGCCTCCTAGATAAACCCGCTGCTGCATGACCGACACTCGGGAGCCGGCACGCAATCGCGTCCAGCACTCGCTCAGGAAGTCGCTCACGAACCCGAAGTGATTGGTCAGGTGCTCGTGTGGGTTGAGCTTCGGGAAATCCCACCCGGGCGCGTATGCGTGCAGACGATCCATGAAGGCGGTGTCATTGCGCATCTCCGGTGGCAGCGGGCTGAGCAGGTGCCCGACACGCTGCTGCTGCTCGACATCCACGTCGAAGTTGCCGACCATGACGATGCCGCCATCAGCGCGGATGCTCTCTTTTCCGCGACTAAACTCGCCCGACGCCATATACCCCTTCATGATGTTGACGCCGTCCTTCTGATCAAACGAGATACCCGAGACCTCGTCGAAACAGACCACGTCGTAGTGGCACACCAAGCCGCGCTGCCCCGTCGCGTTGTTGACGAACATCTTGGCGACAGTCGCTTTGCCGCCGGAGATCAGGTGTGAGTATGGCGAAATCTGCTGGAAGAGATGGCTCTTGCCGGTTCCCCGCGGCCCCAACTCCACGAGGTTGTAGTTCCGCTCGACGAACGGCACCATTCGCAGCAATGTGACCATCTGCGCCCGGGGTGTGAGCCTTTCCGGCTCCAGGCCGATCGACCGGATGAGGAACTTCTTCCACTCCTCCGTGGTGAATGAACGGCGTCCTTTTGCCAGCGTGTCCAGAACATCGGATTTCGACAACTGGATAGGACGCAGGGCGTCGATCGAGAACGGCCGGCCGTTCTTCTCCTGGGCAACGAGCGCGTCATAGCCGAGGGTGACCTCGGCGTAGAACCCGTCCGTCAGCATCCGCTCGTGCTCACGCACAAGCTTGTCGTCAATGCGAACCTCCTTCAGGGCCAGACTCGGCAGCTCCGCCAGGTAGCAATCGTTCTTCGCGTCGAGGCGGGCCCGGACGATATCGATCAGCTTCACCGATCCCTTCTCGCGCGCGTTGGCCTTGAACAACTCCTCCTCCCCAGTGCGGACGGCGCGGTCCTTCAACTGCTTCTCAACGATGGCCAGCCCCTCGGCAATCTCGTTTTCGTCCACAGTGGCGCAGTAGCGGCCCAGCAGGAACTCCACGACGTAGGTTGGCACCGGGTACTGGCGGGAGTACTTGCGGACGAGATCCTTGCGGACGAGGTAGCCGTCGAAGGCCGAGGCTGCGATTTTGTCGAGAGCGTCTAGTTCCATGCCATTCACTCCTCACCGCCGACGGTGGTTGGTCGTTTCCCTATGACGCGGCCCGCTGCATCGAGCACAACCAGCACCGCTGCGGTGCCGACGAGCCCGTCGTCCGCGACAATCAACCCCGCTTTCCCGTCCGTGGCAAGCGGCTTCGGCGCCGCTGCGACGCTTGATCCTGCGTCATTCGGCTTCGTGCGGATGTCCACCGAGAGCGAGGCGTCCGCCGGCTGCACCGTCACGCGGCAGCGAAGCCCCAACCACTGCGCGTCAACGATGCTGGCAGCGGAAGTCGAGACCGCGTTCGCGGGCTCGATCGTTAGGTCCGGAATGAGACACTCCTGAAGGCTCAGGCCGCCATGTGCGTACTCGTTGCCCGTCGAGAAACTATGGACGCCAGGCGCAACGGCAAACGTCCGCGTTGGATTCCAGTGCCACGAAGCCGTCGGAACCGTCACCTTCGAACCGCCCTTGATCGCCGCGCAGCGCGCCCACCGGCACGCCGTCAGATAGTGCGGCAGATCCGCCTTTGGCAGCCCCGCGTTGCCAGGAAGTAGGAGCCATCCGTGATCCGTGACCACTCGCACAGACCGCCACCCGGCGTCCAGCATGGCAAGCACACGATCAAGGAGAGTCTCGACTTCACCCTCCAGGTGCGCCGCAAGCTTCCCCTGCAGGTCGTGGCCCAACTTGTCGATCTGGCCGGCTTCCGACCACGCCCTCGCGTTGGGACGGCCCGGCGTACCGGTGTCATGCCCCTGTACGACCTCGTAACCGGCTTCCATCAAGAGCTTCCTGAACCGATCCGTCGTGAGCGATTGCCGGCTGGCGGCGACGTCCGGGGTGAACGTCTCGCCAAGTTCGTCGCCGGCGACATCCTCTGCGACGGGGGACGACGCGGGCTTCGCGGTCGCGGTCACGGTCGGAAGTGCCGCCCACCGGTGGCGACGGGTGACACGGAGGCCGCGCGCTTCAGCCTTTGAAGCCAGTCGCTGTCCGAGGTCGAACCGCAGCCCATCCGCGAAGACAATGCAACCGCCCTCCGGCACTGACACATCGTCCTGCCGGCCACGCGACGGCAAGGGCGACATGGCGACGACTCGCTGGAACTGCTCGGCGGCCGATTCCAGCCACGGCAGGTAGAGCGACCGAACGGCGGTCTGGACGGCCCGCAGATCCGCCACACTCCGCACCGCCGCGAGAGCGCACATCGCCGCTTCATCAGCGATGAACCCGCCCTCCGCATAGGCCCGCGCCATTTCGTCGGGCGTGTCCCCACCCATCTTGGATGCGGTGCGCTGCGCGAGGGCGGTCAGGTACGACAGGCTCGTCGCGAGCGGGCTGCGGCCGAGCCGAGCCCACACCCACGTGCGCCGCGTGCCGTGTTCCTTCTCCAACTCCTCCGTCCGCCGCCGCGCATCACCGTGGGCCAGCTCATCGAACGCCAGCAGGGCGTTCCGCAGCCGCCCCTCGGCCTCGTCGTTCTCGTCAGGCCAGGCGTCCTTCACGAACATCAGCCCCGCCGGCTTGGAGCGGGTCAGCAACTCGGGGATGCCGGGGAACACGGTGGGCGCATCCACGAACCTCGCCCACACTGCCGCCCACGCCCCGTCGCGCAGCCCCAACCGCTCGCCGCCGGCGAGCTCGCCGTCTCTCACCGGGTCGAAGCCGTAGTCCGCGCGGCAGCGCGAGCAGAACGCCGACCACTTCGGAGCCTCCCATCGCTTCCTCGTCCCCTCGGGGTCGCCGAGCCAGGTGAGTAGGTCGCGGGGCTGGTCATCGATGACCAGGCGATCGAAGTCCTCCGCCTCAAGCCGCTTCCCGCGCAGTATGGAGATCGGGGTGTCGGCCAGCGCGGTGAGGGCGCCGAGCATGGCGGACCGCGTCGCGGCGTCCTTCGCCACATCGAGCCCCACCCCCTCCTCAGAGACGAGGAACGCCTCGACCGTCCAGTCCTTCCCATTCTTCTGGGTCCATACCGTGCCGCGGAACTGCAACTCGGCGAGCGGCTGGAGTGTCAGCGGGCATTCCTCGCCGGCCCGAAGGAGCTGACGACCGACGCCCGGCATGTAGATGATCGGAACCTCCCCGGCGGGAAGGGTGATCTCCGGAAGCACGCCAGCGATGACGCACTTGATCCAGATCGCGGGCCCGCGACGCTCCGCGGGCGCATAGTCGCCGAGGACGAGCAGATGCGGCATCTTGGCCTGGAGCCCCGGGATGACCGGCTTCCACTGGCCATCGGGGTCGGACCACAGGATCGCCGCGGGCTTGGCCACATCGCCGGGGTTGTGGCGCGCGGCGCTGTCCAGCGACGCGATGACCGCATCGAGCACGGTGGAGACGGAGGAGGGGCTGCTCACGCCTTGCCCTCCGGCTTGTACTCCTGCACCGCCTTCTTGAGTTCCGCGTCAACCAGCGCATGAATCTCCAGCATCTCCTTCCTGATGGACGCGGCGATATCTGCGAGTCCGATCTCGCGATCCTTGATCTTGGTCACACCGGACCCGTGCCTTGCCGCCTCCTCAAGGGACTCTGCCGTTTCCTTTTTCGCAGCCAGGGCTGCCGAGAGAGCCGCGATACGTGCCTGGCTGGCTTGAGCAACCGCTGCCTCTTTCTGCGCCTCCACGGAGGCCTTCAGGTCCACCCGTTGGATCTCGATGTCCTCGCGCTGCAGGAGGATCGCATACACAACCCCCAACAAAGCGAGACCAGAAAACAGGGCATTCACCGTGCCGAAGGCGTCGCCAAACTGTCCCCACCGAGCCACGGTTGATTCACACGCATTGACGAACACCACGAGCGTGATGCCCAACATGGTCAACCATGCCCCACCCACGATGATCGCGCCAACATAGACCGGCTTCATCGAGGGTTTGCGCGGATCGGGAGTCGCTGAAGTGCTCATGCCTCACCTCCCGATCCTGCTCGGCCAGCCTGAAAGAGAGCCGTGATCCGGTCGCTCATCTCCACGTTCACTTCGTCCGAGTCCTGGAGCCATTCGGAGATGCCGTTCATGGCGATGAACGCCCGCGTCTGGAACGCCGCCAGCGCCTCGGGCTCGATCAACTTCCCACCTTTGGGGAGCACCGTGAACGGGCACAGGCAGAACGCGATCAGCGGCAGGGTGCTCCGCTGCCCGGGCCAGAGGAAGAAGAACCAGTACGGCCACTCGGCGTCCAGGCCGATGACCCAGCGCCGTACTTCCGGAATCTCGAACAACTCGCGCGGGTCGTCGTAGCCGGAAATGCCGAACATCACGCGCTGTCGGAATCGCCGGCAGTTGTCTTCGCGCAGCAAGGTGTTGAGCGATGCGAGCGTTTGCGAGTGATCGCCGCGCTCCACCTCCTCACGCGAGCCCATGAGCATCAGCAGATCAACGCCCAGCAGGGGATCAGGCATGCTCATGCGTTCACCCCTTTCGCATCGCGCGCCTGCTGCTTCTCCTCGTTCGTCAGGTGAACGTCGTTAACACGGTCGCCGACGAACGTAGCTCCATCCCAGAACCACGGAAAGTCGGCCTGGGGGCGGAGCTTTTGCGGTTCCTGACCGCGGTCGGTCTTCCACTTGATGTTCACCTTCTCGCGGAGGACACCGGCCTCGACGAACGGGCGGATGTTCATGCGCACGCCGTCGTTGACGTCTGGCTCCCAGCCGATCGGCTGTTCGTGCAGCGGCTTCCAGCGGACGAAGATGTCGTACGGCGGCTCGCCCTCGAGGATCGCTTCGAGCTTCTTCTGGAGTTCCAGCGCGTCTGCGAGGCGTCCGTCGGCGCCGGTCTTCTCCGCCTTCACCTCGTCGCGCTGCCGGGCGATCCAGTCGCCGAGGTAGCCGTGCGTGATCTTCTCCAGCAGGCGACGGCCCGCCCCGTTCGGCGCGGCGAGGCGGTGGTAGTGGACCAGCACGCCGAAGCCATCCTTCTTGCGGCCGTCCCAGATGTGCCAGACGAACGGGCGGTTGTGGAACAGGCCGCAATGCTCGGCGAAGAACCGGTTCTTCAGCCAGTCGTCGACGTTCGGGGAGGGCGACTTCCCGCCGTTGGCGGCCGCCGCGGCGGCAAGGAGCGCCGTCTCCTTCGCGCCGGACCAGTCCGAACCGAATGCCGCGCGGAGCAGGTCGCGGACGCGGCCCTCGGCGGCGGGCTCGCCGCGCATGGGCACGAGCGGAATCACGCCATCGTCATCCGCGAAGCGCTCCAGGTCCTTGCACCTTTGGACCCACGCACGGGCGTCGGGGGCGAGGCGCATCTCCAGGTCGAGCTCGGCGGGCCATTTGTAACCGGCGAGACGGGCGACGGCGACCTGGAGGACCGTGCCGGCGTGCGCGCTCGGATCGGCCGTCAGCGGCGCGCGCCCGGCGGGGTGGCCGTGGAAAAGCCACTGTGTGGGATCATCAGAGGCCGGTTCAGGAACTCCGGCAGGTACCGACTTGGCAGCGGCTGCTTGCCAGCGCTCAAGATCAAACGGCACACGTTCAAAAGCCCCCCGAGCAACACAGACCTTTTGGTCCAGCATGCGAACGTGCTGGCGAAACTCTGGCGACTCAATGTACGCAAGCAGTGCCGCTCCGTGTGCCTCTTGTCGAGGCACGATCGCGACGATGCCATGAGTGAACAAAGCACCGGTATAGACCGAGTGCTTCAGATCGCTCATCGTGCCGACCGCAACTCCCGCTTTCCCCCAGACTTCCTCTCCCTTGATCCACATCGAAACGACCTCGGAGTCAAGCCGAGCCTTCACAAACTCGATCAGGTCACCATCGCCGCTCTCCCAGAACAGAATGTGCTCGCAGCCCCCGGTGCCATCGTCGTCTCCTGAACCACCCTGCTGCCTTGCCCAGCCGTTGTCAATGCCTTCGAGCTCCCAGTGTTTACGCCCAAACCTGGGGTAGTCACCCGTGTGCAGTCCTTCCGACACGATTGCATAGTCGTTCAGTGGCGGCAGCGCCCCCATTGCGACCATCAGCACCCGAGACTCAGGGTTCTTCAGCTGATCCGCTTGTTTCAACAGGCGGACGGCCCCATCGGGCGGCGTGCCGACATCGCTCGCTTCTTCGACGCCATCCTCTTCAAGGTCACCATCCGAATCTACTCCGTCGCCATCGGAAGGAGCACTTTCCACTTCAGCCTCCAGAGCACGCCCGTGGAGTACTTGCGCTTTCGCTTGCGGTGACCCAGCGCGAGAGGCATCTAGACACGCTATGTGGTGATGAGCCTCAGAACTCGTCCCCGAAATGCACAGAAGCGCAACATTGACAACGTGCCCACCAATGGTCTCGAATGCGCCAGGACCGAGTCTGGCCACCACCTCCCATCGCTGTTCTCTCAGCAGCTCTTCCCGAAACTTCTGGTACCTCTTCAGAAAGAGCCAGTTCTGCGGGGTCACTGCGGCAAGAGTGCCAGCATCGTTCTTGCGCTCAATCCAGCGCAACATCCGGGAGAGGAACGTCGTTGCGAGATCAGCCTTCGCCTTCTTGTGGTGAAGCTCGGCATGCGCCTTCAGCGCCTCGCTCTGTGAGCCACGACCCAGATACGGCACGTTCGTGATCACCAGCGTGTAGTCGCCCGCGAGGATCTCCGCCGCCTTGGCCATCCCCTGTGCCGCGACGGCGCGCTCAAACGACTCGCTGTCGCCCTTGGCCTCCTCGGCCATCACGTCGGCAAGGAAGGGGAGCATGGTTTCGTAGTCGGCGGCGATGAGGTCGCCGGGCAGCGCGGTGGGGTCGATCAGCGAGCCGAGTTCCGGGGCCTTGCTGAACTGCGCGTGAAGGTTCCGCAGGCCGTTCTTGAGTGGCTCGCGCCCGATCGCCGGGAGCAGCGGCGCGGTGGGCGACGCCGACCGGCGCGAAGCACTGAGCTTCGCCTCTGCCAACTTGATCCACTGCTCTTCGGTGCAGTTGGGCCCGACGCCGCTGCACGCGATGTGCAGTTCGGGCAGGGCCATATGCTTGCCGGCCAGCCGCCAAGCCGCCAGCGCCACGTTGAACGCCGCGATCTGTGTGCAGCGCAGGTCGAGTTCGAGGCCGAAGAGGTTCTCGCGCAGAACAGCGGCGACGGCATCGGCTGCGGACAGGCGCTCCTCGGCCATACGGAGGCGGACCAGCAGTTCGAGCGTGGCGACCAGGAAGTGCCCGCTGCCGCAGCAGGGGTCGAGGACCTTCAGGTCCTTCGCAGCCTTGGGCCAGCCCGAGTAGGTGCCGGCCGCGGGACGCCACCCCCCCTCCGCGCCGGTCGCCCCGTCCTTCACGAACCGCAAGTAGTCGAACGTGCCCCAGGGAAGGGCGACGGCCGCGCGGCAGTCGGCCTCGGTGGCGAGGGCCTCGGCCTTGTCCGCCGACCAGGTGGCCATCTGCTTGCCGGACCACCAGGCGCCGATCGTGTTGTGCAGGAGGAAGAGCACCATGTAGTGCTCGGTAAAGAGCTGCGTCACTGCCGGGAGCGTGTCGGCGTCGATCTTCGTGCCGGACTTCACGCCCTCGTTCGCCGCGTTCTTGGCATCCCGCTGCCAAAACTGGTAGACCCAGCCGAGGGAGTCGTCGGCGGTGAACACGGCGGGGGGCAATTCCGCCAGCAGCGTCTCCAGCGCGACGCGGCGCTCGATCGGCAATGCGACCTTGAGCAGAGGGTCATCGACGCGGAAGATTTGTGGGAGCATCGCCTGGGCGAAGCGGGCCGCGAGTTCCCACGTGTGGACGCCTTCCTCCTTGGCGAGGTCCTCGCACTCCGCAAGTGATACGGCGACTTTGGAGACCGGGTCGATGAGGAGGTGGTTCTCGGCGAGGAACCGGGCGAAGAGCATCCGGTGCCAATGCTCGTACGCGCACTCGTGGACCAGGTGCCCGATCGCGAGCTCACCCTTGGCGTTCTGGACATCGCCGAGCTGGCGGGCACGGGCGCGCAGGTGGTTGCGGAGGGCGCGGGCCTCGGGCTTCATGTGGCCATACGGCTCGTGGTGATGCACGGCCAGGGCTTCGAGCGCCGCGCGGGCCCCGGCCTCGGCCACGCCGCGCGCCGCCACCACGGTGTTCTCAAGCCGGCGTCGGAGTGTCGATTCCAGTGGGGGCATCGGTTAGCTCGTTGCGGGGTGGTCGGGGTGGTTCGATGGGGGCGGTTCGATGGCTGGGTCGGCTGTCGTGATCGGGATCAGCCGATCACTACTGGGCCGTGCTTGAGCTTGGCGAGAAGGGCAGTCTCCGTCTTGGCGAGCCATGTCTTGACATCCACGTCCGTGCGGAGTGTGTCGCTGGTGAGCTGAACGGTCTGGGTCTTGGGTTCGAGTTCCTTGGCCGCCTCCGCCTTTGCCTTGGCGAATCGGGTCGGAAGCGCGGCCGCGAGTTCTCCCCAACTGTCGAGCGAGCGGGTGCCGAGCGTCGCCACCAGCGCATCCTCGCTGCTGGCGTCGATGTCGGGCACGGGCACGATGTTGTTGCCGCGGGCGATCCGGTTCTGCTGGTCCTTCGTCAGTTTCTTCCAGACCTCGGACTCGCCGAGCGCATCCGACTCCCGATCGAACACCTGCTGGCACTCACCGTGGGCCTTCTTGACGGCGTCGCGGAGGGCGTGCTCGAGTTTCTTGCAGAGCGGCGAGACGTGGTCGGTCGAATCGAGCAGGGACCGATCGCTGACGATCGCCTCGACCTGCAGCTTTACCTCGTCATGCACGGGCAGTTTGGTCCCATGCGCCAGGAGCGTCTGGAGCGTTTGCCAGCGGGGCGTGCGCTCACGGTTCAGCTTCGCCAGGCGGCCCCAGGCGTCGGCGTGCTTCTGGAGGGCGTCGTGGTGCTCCAGCAGCTTGGCAAGCCGTTCGTTGCCGGCGAGCGCCTTGATCTCCGTGATCTCGGCGAGCGCTGGGCGCTGGGGCAGGGGTGCATCGCCGCCGGCATGCTGGGCGAGGTCTTCCATGACCGCGATGAACTCGCCGGCCTTCAGGTCCTCCTCGCCGGACTTGCAGGCGACATCAACCTTTGAGAACAGGCCGCGTAGGGCGATCCTGTCGCGCGCGGTCAGGTTGACGGACTCCACGCGGAACTCGGCGACCGGGATCTTGTTCTGGTCGAGCTGGCCGGCGGTCAGGGGAGTGCCGTTGTGGGTGGCGCGGATGTGGCCGGTCGTGTGCAGCGAGATGAGGGCCGCATCCACGGCGTCACGGGGCCAACCGTACGGGCTGCTCTCGAACGTGCCGCGGATGTCCCGCCCCTTCTTGCCGGCTCCGATTTCGGCGAGGATCGCTTTGCACACCGGGTGTTGCTCGGTCGGGCCGGTCCAATCCACCACCTGCAGCGGCGCATCATCGCGGTTGCGAGCCCGGCCGATCGCGGCCTCCCACTTCCGCAGGTCGGCATCCCCCTCTCGGAAGCGGGGGAACAGACGGTCCAGCGAAGCGGCCGCCGCATCCTTGACCTTTTCGGGGAAGCCGAGCGCGTGCATCTCGGTTCCACCACCCTGGAACACTTTGGCGGCGCCGACGATCTGGGTGACCAGTTCATCTCGGGAGGACTCGGCGACCTTCTTGCGCGTCTCCATGCCGCGGCGGGCCTCACGCCCCTCGTCCGTGCTGGGAACGCCCTTGAACTGGAGCGTGCCTTCTGCGGCCTCGAACTCGATGATCCGCTTGCGCAGGTCACCGGAGTTGTCCTTGGGAATCCAGACGAAGATGATCGGGCTGTCGCCGCCGGCTTCGCGGGCGGCGGTGAGGACCTCCTTCTGGCTGGTGTCCCACTCGCTGCGGACCCAGACGGGGATCTCGTGGCCCTTGACCTCGGGCGGCTCGTCCCCGAAGTGAATCTCGACGCGGCGAGACTCCTTGCACTTGCCGTGCTGAAGGCGGATGCCGGCGATGGCCTCGGTGGCGGCGCCGCGGAGCAGGGCGTCGCGCTTCGGGGTGACCTCGTTCTCGTTGTTGGTCAGCCGCGTGACGCGATTGCGGAACTCCTTGTCCCACTCGCTGCTCTCGCGGGTCTGGAGGCTGTACTCTTCGTCTATCTGGATGAGAACGCCCTTGTCGAGCAGGTCGGCCAGGACGCGAGGAACCTCTTTCCGGATGGTCGGGCCCTCGTTGGCGAGATCGCTGACGAGCAGATCGCAGAGCACATCGGCGGTGGCGCGGACGCCGGCGTCGGACGCGGCCTCTCGGGGCAACTGCCGGATCAGGAAGACCAGACCGCAGATTCGCTGCGCTAAGCGGCCATCCGGACCCTCCTTGCCCAACTGACGGATCTTCTCGTCGAGTTCGCGGAGCAGCACGTTCTGCGTGACGAACGACGCCTGCTGCTGCTCGAACATGAAGTCGGCCGGCACGACGGTCCCCACCGGTGCATCCGCCAGGCTCTTGATGGCCTCGTGCACGATCCTGAGCTGCGTGCGCAACTGCCCGCTGGTGCCGGCGCGGTCGGCGGCGCGGAGCGCGTGCTCCCAGAAGCGTCGGCGGACGGGCAGCAAGGGATAGTCATCGACGAGAACCTTGTGGTCTTCAGATCGAGGGCCGATCTTGGTGTTGGAGAGCTGCCGCTCGATCTCGCCGGCGCACTTGGCGAGCTCCGACTTGACGCGCCCGACGCCGTCTGGCCGCTTGGCGAGCAGGGTCTTGCGCACGACGGTCTCGACATCCTCGTCCCGCAACTCGACGGGGATCGTGAAGCGGGCCATCAACTTCCCCAGTTGAGCCGTGCTGGCCGAGAGCGCGTTCTGGCCGGCGCCCACAAGGAGGACACGGCTGTCCATCTGCTTGCAGATCGCCTCGGCCACCTCGACGACCTGGGTGGCGCGATCGGAGCTGTCGTTGATGTAGAGCTGCACCTCGTCCAGGACGATGATGGTGCAGGGGATCTGGTTCCGCACACTCAGGACCTCGCGCATCGTCGCGATGAACTCGCCCGTGCTGATGTCGTCGCGCTGCGGATACGTCTCTTTGAGCAGCATGCGGACCTGCTTGGGGTCAGGCGCGAAGTCCGGATCGGCCTTGAGGAGTGCTTCGGCGATGACCGGGCTGACGTAGAGGTTGTTCAGCTCCCGGGCAAAGTCCTTGCCGGCGGACTCGACAGCGCGGCGCACCGACTCGTACTGCCCGGCCGATTTCAGCCACAGGCAGAAGCGGGCCTGCGCATAGCTCTCCGGCAAGCCCTTGGACCGCAGGATGATCCCGAGGATCGCGAGGCGAACGCTCTGGGCGCTGCCCGATGGCAGTGTCCCGGACACCGCGTGGATACCACCGGCCTGGCGGCCACGAGTATCCAGTTCTTTGAGCACCGCCTGCACATCGTCGGGCAGCCGAGGCACAAGACTCCTGGCCGTCGCGCCGTCTCGCGGGAATTCGGTGTTCACCCAGAGATGGCAGAGCATCTTGAGAAGGTGCGACTTACCACTGCCGTAGAACCCGCTCACCCACGCCGCGGGCTGATTCGTGCTCGTCAGGTTGCCGAGGTACGACTCGACGATGCGGAGGATGCCGTCCTGGTACTGCCCCTCGCAGACGAACGTGGAGAGTTCCGCGCGCAACTCCTCCGCTGCTTGATCGTTTAGACTGTCCGTGATGCGAGCCTGCCCGTTGTTGGCGAGGGGCGTGGTAACAGGATCACGCTGGAAGAGTTCGCGGTTCTTCATGATTCAAGCTCTCCGTGATGCAGCGTGATCGGGATAGCGAGGTAGTTCCAGCCGTCTCGCGCGTCAAGCAGCCGATAGTTGTTGTTGTCCACGTCGCCGGGGAAGAACAGCGCGAGGCGGCCGCGGATGTCCCGCTCGACCTCCTTGAGCACGGACGACACGCGGGTGAACCCATAGAGGCAGGCGGCCCCGAACACCCCGACGACCGTGTCGCCATCCACCTCGGGGGCTGTGAGCGCCGCCCTGAGTTGGCCCGCGGCGAACGGCACGAACTCCGTGTCGAGCTTCATCCGGAGATCGTCCGGAGACTCGAAGTACGCCTCGCGATAGTCGTCGGCGGTCATCCAGGCCGGAAAAGTGTTGGTGAGGTCAAAGGTAGTCCACTTGTGGCCGGCTTCTCGTGTGGCGATCTCGAAGAGCCGCTTGCGCGCGAGCAGCTTGCGCTCATCGGTCTTGTCGTAGACCAGGAAGACCGCCTTCTGGCCGCCGGCCAGGTTGCGCTGCCACGGCGCGGCGATGTGCCGCTGGTAGCGATCGGCAAGATCTTCAATGCGACCCATAGGACAGCTGCCTCTCCTCGTTGGTCAGGACTGCCGAGAAGCCGACGTCGATGACCGAACCGGCGTGTTTCAGTTCGATGTACCCGGTGCGCTTCGCGTCCATCGCGGCGAACACGAGCTCGTCGAAGGTGGCGTCGAAGACACGGCACCATGCCGACTCGAAGAGCCGCTCGCCCCTCAGGCCGAGTATGTAACCCAGCAGCAGCGCGAAGGCCGTCGAGAGGGGTGTTGGTTGGACACGCTGGCGCGTCTTCCTTGCGCGCCCGGCAAGGTGCCCCGACTGGGTCCACGTCGATGCAGTGTTCCGGACCACTTTGTCGAGCGTCTCGGGATTCAGGCGGTCATCGACAGCAGCTCGCACGGCGTTGGTCAAGGCCTGCCGCGACAACTCCTCGCCGGAGTGCATCCGGAGAATCGGATCGCCCGATGCGCGGAGCAAGGGATCGCGAGCCAGCGCCGTAAGGAGGGCAAGCAGTTGCCTCCCCGGCTCGTCGGCCTTCCAGAAGAGGCGTAGCACGCGGAACAAAGGCACTGATGGATCGAGGCCATATATCTCGCCAAGCCGCTGGTTGGTCAGCTTTCGCGTCGAGCCGGTCGGCTTTCGCAGGACGTTCTCGTCAACGATGGCCTCTGCATACCGAGCCCGGGGCGCGCCTGGCGGAACCTGCTCGAACAGCGAGGTCAGTTCATCAAGCATCATCGTGCGGCTGGTGTGGGTGCCCTTGTCCCCAGCGCGGAATCCGAACCGCTCTAGTCGGGATCGGTCGGCCCCAAGAAGCCATGATTCAGAGATGGCAGTAGGGTTTGGCATTCCGAATAGTGTAGCATCTCGCCGGCCCGTTTGCCGGCGAGTACGGCACAAAATGGAACGACATCTGGACGGTTTCTGATCGGTTGCTAGATCGAGTACGTCCCCCCCGGCCCGCCGCTGGACTGGCTGCTGGAGCCGCTGCCGCTGCCGGAGCCGGACGAGGAGCTCGACGACATCGACGAGCCGCTCGACTTGCTGGCCGACGAGCCGCTGCTGCTCGAGGAACCGCTGCCGGAGCCCGAACCGCTGGAGCTTGACCCCGAGCCGGAAGAGTGGGCAGTCGCGGGCATGTCGTTGTGGACCCAGACGCCCTCGGCGGAGAACGTGTTCGTGCCCGGGATGTGGATGGCCACGGTGCGGGTCGGCGCGTCGATGCGTTCGACGGTCTCGACCAGTTCCTCGGCGAGTCGCTCGCCGATCAGGTAGTCGCCCTTCTTGAGGAACTCGGCGGACGAGAAGCCCCATTCGTCGCCGCGGCGCATGAGGAACGGGTGCTCGGGCGTGGCCTTGATGCGGCGGTTGATGACGACGAACCCCGTGTGCTCGCCGAGTTTGACGCTGGCGACGCGGCCGACGGTCGGGATGGTGCCGCGCAAGCCGTGATGAGACAGCCACTGATACTGCGCGCGGTAGGGGACATCGACTTCGAGGCCGGGAATCTTGATCGTGGCCACGCGGTCGCCGGGCTTGAGGTTCTCGATGGTCGTCACGCGGCCGTCGGCCAGGCGGACGAGCGTGCCGAAGAGCAGGCAGTTCGAACCCCCACCCCCGCCACCTCCACCCCCGCCGCCACCACCACCACCTCCTCCGCCTCCTCCGCCACCAGATCCGCCACCGCCGGAACCGCCCGAGCCAGAGCCGGAGCCCGAGCCGCCCGAACCGCTGCCGGACCCGCCGCTCCCGGAACCTCCGCTCCCTGATCCGCCTGAGCCGGAACCTGACCCGCCGCTGCCCGAGCCTCCGGACCCAGAGCCCGACCCGCTCGTGCCACCGCCGCCGGACGAGCCACCCGAGCTCCCTCCGCCGCCGCCGCTGGACGCGCCGCTGCTGCCAGCGCCGGAACTCCCCGATGCGCCGCTCGACGCACCGCTGCTGGCCCCGCTGCTCGCGCCGCTCGAAGCGCCGGAGGAACCGCTCGATGAGCCCGAGCCGCTGCTTGATGACCCGCTTGACGATGAGCCGGACGAACTGCTCCCACTCGACGAGGACGAGCCCGACGATGAACTCTCCGAACTGCCGGACGAACCGGAGCCGGAGCCCGAGCCGCCGGGGCCGCCTGTGGAGGCCCACACGGGGATGTAGAGGAAGTACCGGCGGGGTTCGTCGCTCATCCCTGGTTCTCCTCGTGGGGGTGACTCGGATTCGCGGGCTGATACCACCCGGCGGTGCTGACGGGCTTGGCGCACTCCGCCGCGGCGTCGGCCACGGCCTGCTCGAAGGGCACGAACTCAAACGCCTTCAGGGCGCACGCCTCGGGGTCGGGCGCACAGTTGAGGACGCGGAAGCGGTGCTGCTCGAAGTGCGGCTTCAGGGCCTCGAAGCGCTTCTGGAGGCTCTCGTACAGGATGGTGTTGTGGCGGATCGCGTCCTTCGATCGGTGCTCGTCGAAGGCGTAGCGCCGCTCGCGGTCCATCTTGAAGTCCGCGCCGAGCAGGTAGACCGTGCGGAAGCCGAGGTAGTGCAGCAGGTGCAGCGCCGCGAGCATGACGCTGCGCTTGCCCTTGATGCCGAGCGAGTCGGTGTGCTCGCCGTCCTGGCCCCAGTTGATCGTGTCGGACTTGAGGAACCGGCTGTGATCGAAGTGGTCGCTGCGGCGGTAGAAGAGCACGCCGGGCATCTGGCGGACCTTGAAGGCGCTGGCGCGCATGGAGCCGTCGGGATTCTGGACGCGCAGGCGCTTGTCGAAGTGAGAGACGGGCACGATCTTCAGGATGCCCGGGTCCTTCCAGCCCGTGTCGATGAAGCGGCCGGGGTCGTCCACGCACGTCCACAGCGTGGGGCGATGCACGGCCCAGGCGTTGTTGACGGCCATCGTCACGATGCCGCGCCGGTTGAGTTGGGCCAGGTCGAGCGCCGACAATGACGGCCCCGACAAGATCATGAACGCCGACCGTCCCCTGTAGAAGTCGCACAGCGAGACGGAGTCGAAGTCGGCGGTGTACAGGCGCACGCCGCTCCGCGCGGGTCTGCGCTGCTTGAGGCCCGCCTGCAGCGCCGCGATGTCTCCGCTGTTGTCACGCATCGTTGAACACCCCTGCGATGTACCCCCCACGAGGTGCGGCCAGCCCCCGGCGCACCGTGCCGACGCGGCCGATCCGGTCGAGCCACCACTTCAGCGGCCGCACCGTCGGGTGCAGGCCCTCGCCGTTGACCTTCGTCTTGCTCTCCCGCGTGCAGATTGACAGCACGAAACCCCCGCCGAGCGCGGCGATCCGCCGCATCTCGTCGAGCACCTCGTCCACCTCCTCGGGGAGCAGGTGTTCGAGAGCGTCGAACGAGGTCACCACGTCGGCGATGCCCGCGGAGACGGGCACGCGGTGCATGGGCGCCACGATGTCCGCTTCGGGGAAGGCGAAGTCGATGCCTAGGCCGTCGATCCCCAGCCGCCGGAGGTGCTGTATAAAGAGGTTTCGGCCGCAGCCGAAGTCCACGACGAACGTGGGGCGGGGCTTCCAAGCCTGCACCAGCCGATAGGCGAACCGCCCGTGGTTGGTCGAGCCGTAGGTGCCCCCGGCATTCCTAGCCAGCGCGAGGTACTTCCGCCGCTCGTGCTCGCGCCGGGCTTCGAGGTCCACGGGGATGGAGACGTTCGCGTCAGACATAGAGCCACACCGGGACGTCGAACTCGACCAGTTCCATTCCGTTGAGGGCCTGGAACGCCCAGACCGTCCCGCCTCGCGTGTCGCGCTCGGCCACCATCTCGACCGCAACGCCCTTGAGGATGGGGCGCAGCATCGGCACCGCCGCCTTGCGGGGGCAGTAGCCCGCGGGGTCCAGCGGCTCGAGTTGCCCGGGGACGAACAGCGACCGCAGGCCGCCGAAGCCGTCGGTGCCTTCGGGCTCTTCCTCCGGCACGTCGCTGTGATGGCTCTCGAACCTGTTGATGGCCCAGCGCGACGGGTCTTCCTCGCCGCCCGCGCCCTTGGACGACAGACCTTCCTCCAGCGCGATGTACCGCCCGAAGGTATCGCTGCCGGGGTCGCCGTCGATCGCGGCCTCGGTCCACGGGTAGCGCCAGCGGAAGCGCTCGCCCTCGATCTCGCGGGCCTCGCCGAGGATGGCGACGATGCGGCCCCCGCGCGGACGTCCCACCTCGACCAGCGCCCACTTCTCGCCGACACCTTCCTCCTTCCAGAGGATGGCGGCGCTCCCGGAGCCCACGGACGTGAGCACCGTCTCATCGGGCGCGACCTCGGCGAAGGCGTGCTCCTCATCCTCGATGAGGATGCGCGCGGGCGTGACGCCGTGGACCACGCACAGGCCAACCTCACCGCGCGGGATCGGCTCGCGCGCGATGGCGAAGGAGCCTGGGCGCGTCGTGTCGGTGGGCGTGATGCCCTTGAAGGCCAGGCGGTTCTGGAAGGACTTCTCCGGGCCGTCGTCGTCGGGTAGAAACAGCGGCCCGTCTATGGCCAGGGCGTGGTAGCGCTCCAGGTCCGCGCCGCTATCGTTGCGCACGACGACGACGCCCCCGCCGATGAAGGATCGCCCGCCGTCCCACAGTTCCCCGGCGCGGCGGTCCTGCTGGCGACGGCGCGCGTCGAGCGCCGCATCGACGAAGGCGTTGTATGCCCGCGCGGGGATGCGGAGCGGATCGCCGGACCGGACTTTGCGGAGGTCGTCACCCATGTCTTCTCGTGGGGGTCGTCGGGGTCATCCCAACTGCAACGCCGCGAAACTCCCGCTCTCGTACACGCGCTCGACGTAGGCCGCGACGGGACGCTTCACGAGCGCCTTGGCGGCGGTGTCCTCCTGGTCGCTGTACCGCACCCACAGGTACTCCCAGCCCTTCTTGTTGATGCCGTTGATCGGGCCGATCGACAGCCCCGTCACGTTGGGGCTGGCGGCGAAGCGGTACGTGATCTCCCAGTCGGCCTCGGTTCCGCTGCCGCGCTTCGCGCCGCTCGCGCCCAGGAAGAGCACCTCGCCGGGGGCGAAGCCGCGGAAGGAGTCGCCGTTGAGCTTGCCGGTGAGGTTGAACAGCACGCCCTTGTACGCGCCGGTGATCTGCGCATCGGGCTTGTAGTGCGTCTCGGCGAAGTGGTAGACGGGGACGGTGATGTCGATCCCCTCGACGCCGTCGGCGCTGACGCCGATCGCGCCCTGAAAGTCCGGCGCAACCATGCCCGGCGCGGGGACGCGCTGCACGGTGGCCAGCGACTGCGTGATGTGCTGCGTGCCGCCGCCGGTGTCGAACTGGAAGGTGGACTCGCCGGTCGGCGGCCCGCTCCCGCCGCCGCTCGTGGGGGCGTAGCGGGCCAGCCCGTCCCATAGGCCCGGGCCAAGGGGCTCGATCTGCACGCTCTGCCGAGGTAGGGTGGCGTAGGTGGCGGGTGCCTCCGCCTCGAGCGCATCGCGCGCGGCGATGTCGTTGTCCGTGCCGAGCACGATATACGCGAGCTCCGCCGAGGAGTTGCTCCCCGTGACGCTCTTGACGAGCCTGCGTGACTCGAACTTCTCGCGCACCTCGATGGGCATCCGTCACTCCGATCAGCCGAACGTCAACCCGCCCGTTCCCGCCGCGTCGGCCAGTCGCTTGGTGTGCCTCGCGGTCTGCTCCGTCGCGCGGGCCGTGCGCTCGGCGGCGTCGCTGCCCGCGGCGAGTCCCTGCGCGGCCTTGGCGTTGAACGTGCCGCGCACGCTGATCCCCTTGGCGAGCAGGTCGCCGAGGCCCGCGATGCGCTCGTCGAACTCGGCCATCAGGTCGCGGGGAGATCGCCCCCCACCAGGCCCCCGCTCCGCGTCCGCCGCCTCGCGCTTGCGCCGGGCCTCCTCGATCGCGGCGGCCAATCTCTCCTTCGCGGCGTCGAGCGCCGCGCGCGACTCGGCCAGGCCCGCCTCCGTGTCCTTGCGGAGTGCCTCCTGCGCATTCTCGAAGTCCTGCCCGATCGCGGCGAGGGTCGCCTCGTGGATGGCGGCCGCCTGCTCGCGCTCGGCGGATCGCCGGCGCTCGCGCGCGGCCACGTCGCGCTGGGCGGCATCCTCCAGTTCGATCAGCCGCGATTCGAGTTGCTGGTCCACCGCCTTCTTGGCGGCGTCCACATCCAGCCCGGAATCGAACAGGCCCTGTATCTCCAGCATGCGCTTGGCGACCCAGGACGAGGCGGACTCCCAGATCTGCTGGAAGCCGGTGGTGTAGTTTGTCCAGGTCTTGCTGAGGAACGCCGTCGTCTCGATCCACGCGACCTCGATGGCGTGGAACCCGACCTCGGCGGCGGTCAGCGCCCCGTACCACATCGACTGGGCCGTGCTCACGAAGAACTGCTTCGCCCCGAGCCACGCCTTGTTGAGCGCCGCGACGCCCTGCTGCCAGGCGACCTTCAGCGAGAGCCACAGGATCTCGGCGGCGAGCGCGATGTCGCCCGCTGCGAGCGCATCGGAGATGCCGCCGATGACCTTGGTGGCCCAGTCGCGCAGGCGCGTGAACTGCTCCCCGAGCCATTCGAGGGCGGCCCCGCCCGCGCCGCTGGTGACCAGGAGCGCTGCGCCCAGCCCGACGACAGCGGCGACAACCAACCCGATAGGGCTGAGCAGCGCTCCCAGGGCCGCACCGACCAGCGCGAACGCCGCCCCGATGCCCGACACAACGCTCGCCAGCACCCCCATCGCCGCGCCGACGCCGCTAATCGCCACGCCCAGGCCGATGAGGGCGGCCCCGGTCACCACGACCCCCGCCGCGACCTTCAGCGCCCAGACGACGAGGTCCTTGTTCCGCTTGATCCAGTCGGTGGCGGCGACGATGATGCGCGTGATGCGCTGCGAGAGGTCCTTGATCGTGGGCGCGAGCGCCCCGCCGATGGCGAAGACGCCCTGCTTGACGACCCGCCAGAGGATGTTGAGCGTGTCGTTCAGTTCCGCGGCGTCCCTGGCCGTCTGCGTGCTCACGGTGAGGCCCAGGCTGCGGGCCTGCGCCTGCAACTCCTCGATCCCCGCCGCGCCGGAGGAGAGCAGGGGAAGCAACTTCGTCCCCGCCCTGCCGAAGATCTCCATCGCCAGCGCGGTGCGCAGGGCCGGATCGGTGACCTGCGCCAGACGGTCGGCCAGGCGCTTGAACTGCTGATCGGGCGAGAGGCCCGCGAGGTCCTCAACCGAGAGTCCGAGCAGCGAGAGAGCCTGCTGGGCCGAGGCCGATCCCCTGGCCGCGTCCACGAGCGAGCGCTGCATGAACTTCAGGCCGTTCTCCAGCGTCTCCAGGTCCGCCCCCGACTGCTCGGCGGCGAAGCCGAGTTCGCTGAGCGCCTCGGCGCTGACGCCGGTGCGCAGGCTCATCTTGTCGAGCACGTCGCCCATGTTCGAGAAGACCTTCACGCTGCCGAGCAGCGCCGTCACCGCCGCCGCGCCGATCCCCGCCAGGCGCGTGCCGGCGCTCCGCAACCCCTGGCCGAAGGCCTCCAGGCGCTTCTGGGCGCGGCGGAGCCCGGCGCTGAGCTTGTCGCTCACGCCGAGTTCGACGAACGCCCGTCCGGCCCGGATGCCCCGCGTGTCGGCCACCGATCAACCTCCCTTGCGAATCGAGTTCCGCCACAAGAGCGGCAGCTTCGGCCGCTCCTTCTCCAGCGCCGGGGCCATGAACGGCCGCGCGGCGATCTTGACTTTCCGCGATGTCAACCTTCCCTTGCGCCTGGTATGCACGACCGTCTCTCCGCCGTGCTCGAGCGCCTTGGGCGCGGTGCTGTTGGTGAACCCCACGGGGCCGACCACAACTGAGTCACTGGATCGGTCGTACCCGAACAGGATCAACTTCCGCAGGCTCCCCTCGTGCGAGTGCGGCGGCTTGCCCGGCGGGGCGGTGCCCTTGCGCTTGCGGATGCTGGTCCTGGCCGCCGTGCGGATGAACGCCCCGGCCTGACTGAGCACCTTCCGCTTGGCCGAGTCCATCGCCCGCATCACGACGTGCCGGTCGAAGAACATGTTCTTGATCCGCATGGTGATCACGTTCCCGACCCCAACGGGGAGCCTCCGAAGAGCCGTTCCAGCAGCCCCAGGAGCGAGCGCCGCTTCGCCGTCGGGATGTCCTCGCGGTTCTTCTGCGCCCGGTGCGCGGCCCGGCGCAGTTCGGTGGGCGTGAAGAGCAGGTCGAGCTCCGCGCGCTGCCTGCCGCAGACCACCTCGCCGCGCGTGGCGAAGTAGTCCGGACTGGCGGCGGGGTGCTGGTACGGCGGCTTGTTGGGGACGCGGACGAAGCATCCGGCGACGATCTTCATATGACAGCCTCCTTGCATGTGTGGTGCGGATCAGGCCTCGCCCGCCATATCGCGGCCCGTTTCCAGGCCCTTGTTGAACGACGCTTCCTTTTCCTTGCGCAGGCGGCCGCTGCCGATGAACAGCCCGACGATGCCGGTGAGTGCAGGCAGCGCGGGGCCGAGCACGGGCAGGCCCGCGACCGTCGGGCCGACGGTGTCGAGGGCCGAGAGCGTGAGTTGCCCGAGCAGGCCGCGGACCTCGCCGGCGCGCTGGATGTTGCCCTTCCACTGCGCGCCGGTCGCCTGCGTCTGGTTGAACCAGTTCTGGTACTCGACCTCCGCTTCGTTGAGGGAAAGCGTCGAGCGCAGGCCGGTGGTCTGCTGGATCGCATTGGGCGTCTTGACCTTGACGAGGTCACCCAGGTCGATCCCGGCGCACGATGCGAGCACGAGCGCGAGGAAGAGCAGGCCGACGAGATAGACGACGTGGCGGGTGGAGAGCGAACCGAGGAACTTCATTCGTGATCCTCCTTGAGCAGGTCGGGGAACTTGCCGTCGATGAACACGTCCTTGAGGACCGACACTGGAACAGTGATGCGGCGTTGTGCGTGGGAGCGCTGGGCGAACGGGTCGAAGTCGCTGGGCTTGAGTCGGCGGGATCGCTTCGGGTCGCGGTGCAGGTTGGCGATGACGGAGAGGCACGAGGAGGCGATGGACCAGTCGTGACGCTGCCGCCCTTCGAGCATCTCCATCAGCTCGCGCAGCGTCAGGGGGCCGGGATCGACGCCGACGGCTCCGGCGCAGTGCCAGACATGCCGCCAGGCGTCGGCGGCGGTTGGACCTCGCCTTCCGTCTCCGCCAGTGCGTTCTCCGCCAGGCGTTCGAGTTCCCCGCTCTGGATCAGGTGATCGATCCGCCGCGTCGCCAGGTCGCGGGCCTTGTCCATCACATCCCGCGTGGCCTGGAGCACCCGCCCGAGGTTGGCCCGGTCCCTCGGGCTCGGGCAGAAAGACACGAGTTCCTCCAGCACCGCAGCCGTGGCGTGCTCGATGGCGTCGCCTGCCATCGCCCGGCCGAAGTCCTCGTCGCTGACGCCGCGCGTGTCCGCCTCGGGCTTGCACAGCGCGTAGACCACGTCGCACAGCAGCACCGGGTCGCGCACGAGGCGTTCGAGCAGGCCGCCCGTGCCCTCGATGGGCTGCATGAGGTCCACGCGCACCAGGCCGCGCACCCGCTTGAGGGCCGCGACGTTGAT
Source organism: Phycisphaeraceae bacterium (assembly GCA_019636615.1). GTDB lineage: Bacteria > Planctomycetota > Phycisphaerae > Phycisphaerales > UBA1924 > UBA2402. The sequence continues at coordinate 1,437,381 of JAHBXF010000002.1, forward strand.
CTCGACCTGCCACTGCCTGCCCGCGTTGTCCGTGAACGATCGCATCTGTGATTCCTCCGTGACGTGTGTGGGGTGTCGGGTTACCCGCCGATCCATGAAGGCGCCGTCGTCGAGTAGGTCACCTTCGCCGTGACCGAGACGGTGATCGCCTCTTCGAGCGCTTCGCTGCGCGAGAAGTTGGTGATGGAGAAGTCGGCCTGCAGGCCCTGGCCGCTGGTCCCGTCCAGGACCTGCAGGCCGATGACGGCGTTGTTGAAGAAGGCGTTCTTGATGGCGGTGAAGCCCGCGTCGCCGGTATCCCACACCATCTCGAACTCGACGCTCGCCTCCTTGAGCGTGCCGACGGTGGCGCGCCAGCCCGCGTTGGCCCGGGTGGTCACGTCGGCCTCGCCCGCTTCGAGATTGAGCGTCACATCGCGGGTGTTGCCCAGCGCCGTCCACGTTCCGCCGCCGGCCTGCCCACCGACCTTGTACTTGAGAACCGCTTCCATGCCCAGTTTGATTGCCATTGCCGGTCTCCTTGCCTCTCGCGGGGGTGAGGCTCGTGGGGGTTGGGGGGCTCAGCCGCCGTGCCCGACCACGTACACGCACTCGCCCGCCTTGCTCTTGACCTCGATCCGCGACAGGTCCACGCGATCCAGGCGGTACTGCGCGCCCGGCGGGATCAGCAGTTCCTTGCCGTCGGTCCCCTTGAGCGTGGCGTCCTGCGTGTTGGTGTGCGCGAACGTCAGCGTGCACGTCGCCACCAGCGGCGGCATCGAGAGGGGCACATAGTCCGTGTCCAGGTCGATCTTGAGCGCGATGAAGTTCCGCACGGCCTCTGCCTCCTACCTCCGCACCCGGTACGTGACGCTCAGAACACTCGTGAAGACCCGGTGCTGTTCCAGCGACTCGCTCGACACCACGGGCTCGTGGGCGATCCCGACCCACGCGGCCTCGGGCGCACCGGGCAGCCTCGTCAGCCGCACGTGGTCGGCGATCTCCTCGACGAGGTCGAGCAGGGCGTCGATCTCGGCCTGCTCGCCTTCCGCCGGCAACTTCTGCTGCACGCCCACGTCGATGACACACTCGACGATGCTGCTGTCGCGGCTGGCAGCCGAGATGCCGAACGTCCGCGGCACCACCGACACGCGCAGGTCCTTGAGGTCCTCAAGCGTGAAGGCGGGCTGGTACGTCCGCTCGGCGGTCACGGGGCGCGAGTACGTCCCGGCGTTGATGTGCGCGGCGACGGCGTCGGCAACCCCCACGAGCGTGCTCACTGGCCACCCCTTCCGTTGAGCCGACCTTCGAGGTACGACACGCGACGCTCGATCGCCTGGTACTCGGTGCGCAGGGCGCGGGCCTCGACGATCAGTTCGTCCAGGCGCTTCTCCACCTGCTGGAGCTTGGCGGTCACCACGCCCCACTGGACGGTCATCGCGCCCGCCGCGAGCAGGATCGTGACGACGATCCCCGCCCACTGGACGCGCAGCGACGCCTTGCCGCCGTTGGTGCCGTTCTGTGCGCTTGCTCCCGTCATCACGCCTCCGTGCCCACGAACTTCGTGTGAACCCGCATCACTCGCCGGTACGGGTCGCTGAATCGCCAGGGCGGCTGCCCGCCCGCCCCCCCAGGCGCGTTGACCTCGTACACCAGCACTTGCCCCCCCGCGCTGCCAACCTGCTCCCGCACCTGATCGCCCGCCCTGGGCTGGATCGGGCCAGCGCCCAGGTCCAGGTCCGCCGCGCGGATCAGGAAGTCCCGCGATTCCACGCGGTGGATCAGCCCCGCCTCATCCGCCTGCTCGAACTCGGTGCGGCCGATGGTGGCCTGCACCTCCTTCTCCTCCGCGCCGCGCCTGTAGACCACCGCGCGGCTCATGTGCCGATGCCGCTGGTCGTCGAGGAACGCCGCGCCCTGTTCGAGAAGGTCACCCATGTGCGCCTCCGGTGGGGGGTGGGGGTTACTGCGATATGCGGATGCGCACCGTGGTGTCGGCATCGGCCGCGGCGCGCACCGCCTTGCCGATCACCTTGTTGCCGGCGGCGGTCTTGGTGGCGACCTTGGCGACCGCGTCCCAGTACGCCAGGGTGCCGACGGTGAACGCCGTGCCCGCGCCGGCGGCCTTGGGGAAGTCGAACACCCCCTGCACCGCCAGCGAGCCGAGCTGGCCCGACTTGAGGTCGACGCGCGTGGTGCCGACCAGGTCGCCCTGCACGACGACGGTGCCCGCGGGGATGTCGGCCCCGGGGGTGTAGTCGATCGCCGCGCCTTCCTGTACGAACTTTGTCGTGGACATCTGTGATCCTCCGGAGCCGGGCTCGCCCGGCTCGCCATCGCCGCCCTCACCACCGATCGGGATCGAGTCGCCCATGGTGGCTTACGCCTCGCCCTTGCTCTTGACGCCGCCGCGCGGGTCCTGCAGCGCCACGCCGAAGTCGTGGTACCCACGCATCTGGATGCCCAGGCGGTTGAAGCTCTGCTCGGCCGTCTCGATCGTCGGGGACTCCTGCCCGTTGAGGAACGCCATCTCGACGACGGGCAGGTCGCTCGCGTCCGCGAGCAGGTACCACGCCTTTGTCGAGTTGCCGGTGAACTTGGGATTGCCCAGATAGCGGCTGACCTCGACGCGGAACTTGCCCTGGTGGGGGTTGGTGATCGGGTACCGCGCGCTCGCGGTGTTGTCGCGCAGCTCCAGGCTCTTGAAGAGCTGGCTACCCATCGCCGAGAGGGCCGTGGGCACCAGCAGGATCGACGGCAGCACGCCGATGGGCTTGCCGTCGGAGTCCACCTGGTCCATGAACGTGACCTCGGCCTTGGTCAGGCCATCGATCGAGAGCGCCGTGTCCGCGCCGGAGATGAAGTTCTTGTTGCCGACGGTGAAGAAGCCGCTGTTGGCCATGAACGCGGCCCAGAAGACCTCGTTGATGGTCTTGCCCGACCCCGAGCCGAGCTTGCGGGGGACGGTCGTGATCGCGCCCAGGTCGTCGTTGATGATGTCGGTGCGGTCGATCGAGAGCATCAGGGCGTAGGTCTCGGCCTTGTTGGAGTAGCTCTCCTCGCCGAGCGTGCCGTGCTTGATTTCGCCGCCCGGAGCGACCTTCTCGTACCCGTCGTTGCCGGTGAGACGGTAACTGGTCACGGTCTTGAAGTCGGTGACGCTGCGGACGGCGCAGATGTTCCGCCAGACGCGCTCGACGCTGAAGAACCCCTCCAGCAGGAACTTGTTGGCGACGTTGGAGAGGATGCCCGCGATGCTGATGGTGCTGTTGCCGATGGAGGCCTGCACATCGGCACCGGGACGCCCAAAGGCCGCGTCCATGACGCCGTGCCAGTCGCGGAAGGTGCGGCCCGAGTAGCCGTTGGCCCACGCGGCGTGCAGGAGCAGTTCCTGCAGCCCCATCGTGCGGCCGAAGGCGCGGCTCGCGGCCTCGAGGTCTCGCTCGTTGCAGTGCTGCTCCGGGTTCTCCAGGCGGCCGGAGAGGATGCACGCGGCCTCGAGCACCTTCTGCGTGATCCCGGCCTGGCCGTGCGCGTGGATCGCCGGGCCCGCGGGGGCCTTGGGACGGCTGGCTCGCAGCACCTCCAACTCCGTGCGAGTGGCGTCCCACCCCTCGCGGATCGCCTGCGATTCGATGGCCGCGTGCGCGCCAGCGCACAGACGCCGGATCGCGGCGATCCGGTCCGTCTCGGCGGCCATCTGGGCGCGGAGATCACGGACGGGATCGGCGGTCTCGGCACCGTTCACCGGGGGCGTGGCAGGTGTGGGGGGCGTCGGGGGCGTGGGGGCCGTGGGCTGCGTGGGGGGCGCAGCGCCGGCCTCGCCCGACGCCGCGATGCTGGCGCTCGTACCGCCGTCGGCCCCGAGGTCGACAAAGCTGATCTCGCCCAGCGTGGCACGGCGGACGATGTTGAGCGGCCCCTGGACCTCGCGGCCGTTGACCGTGGCGGACTGGTTCTCGCGGAGGAACTCGAACGCCTCGACGCTCGCCCCGACCGACGCCTGCCACGGGAAGCCGTTGCGGGCCGAGGCCACGACCTCCTTGGCCGCGTGCGTGTCGCGGGAGATCATGCCCGAGGCGACGAGCTTGCCGTCCTCAACGGCGACGGCACTGGTATGCCCGACGCCCGCGGCCGCGTCGTGCCCGAAGCGGATCGGGCGGGACTGCGAGGGGATCGCCAGGCCCGCCAGGTCGATGACGACCGGGTGCCGCCAACCGGCGACCTTCATCGGGCCGCCGGTGTACGCGACCATCCGGAACCTCGGGAGCGCCGTGCTGCCACCGGCCTCATTGCCCGAAGCGGCGATGAACTCGAACTCCGCCTGCGCCGTCAGCGACAGGCTCTTGTGCGAGGTGGCTTCGGCGTCAGCGGCCTTGTGGGCGCGGATCACGAGCGGATGGTCGTTGAACACGATGGTGTCAGACGGCATGGGATTCGGTCTCCTGTTCCTCGTCGCGCCTCGGGGCGGACTCCTGCTGTGCGGCCGTGGTGAGCGGGAGCCCGAGCTCGGCCATGAGCGCGAGTTCCTTGGCCCGCTGACGGAGCTCGTCCTCCCAGTCGCGCCCCTGGCGGGCGAACTCGGCGGCGAGCGTGGTGGTGTGGTTGGCCAGGCGCGTGGCCTGGGCCGTGGCTTCCTTGGCCGGGTCGACGTGCTCGACGCCATCCCAGAACCAGGTGTGCGGGATCGCAGCAGAGCGCACCCGCATGGACTGCGGGAGCAGCCCCTCGACGAGCGCGGCCTCGTCCAGCCAGGACTTGAGCAGGCGGTCGAGGACCGCGAGCCGCAGATGGTGCTGGTCAACGCGCAGGCTCTTGAAGTACGTCTGGTGGTCGAGCCGGCCGCTGGCGTAGTTGTAACCCGAGGAGTTCCCCGCCGCGACGTTGAAGGGCATGTTCAGGCAGCGAGCAATCTCGTTGAGGATCTCGCGCTTGAACTCCGCGTAGCTCGTCGTCGGCTGCTCGGCGTGGACCTGCCCAAGCTTCCAGCCACCCGGTAGCACCGTCGCCATGCGCTTCTCGAGCTCGACCTCGTCCATCGGCTCGAGCGGATCGGCCTCGCCGTTGGCGGGGGCGTCGGTGTAGAGCACGGCGGCGAAGTCCGCGGCGGTCTCGGCGGCCGCGATGACCGCGAGCGTGTACCGCCGCAGCTGCGCGAACAGCGGCAGCGCGGGCGTGATGTCGGGAATGCCGCGCATCTGGCCCGGCCGATCGGGCCGGAAGTAGTGCAGCACGCTGCTCGCCGGGAGCGTGTCGAACGCCGCGGGATCGGCACCACCGCCCCCCCAGCCACCGCAGTCACCGGGGTGATGGCGCAGCACGCGGTACGCGACGGGCAGGCCGTGCTCGTCCAGCACGACGCCATCGACCTCGTTGTCGGGAACCCGCATCCCCACGCGCCACGGTGTGGCGACCTGTTCTGGCTCGATGAGCCGCAGGTCGAGCTTGACCGGCGAGTCGATGCCCGGGCTGCTGACCAGGAGCCCGAACGCCTCGCCGCTCTCGGCGCGGGCGAGCCGCATGGTGCGGAGCTTGCCGGGCAGGTCGATCGCCTCGGCCCAGGCCTCGAAGAGCTCCTCCACGCGGCGGTTCGCCGCGGCGTCGCCCGTGAGCATCTGCAGCCGCGGGCCGGTGCCGATGGTGTCGTTGGCCAGCGTGAGGACGATCCCCTTGGCATAGGAGTTGTTGGCGACCTCGTAACGGGCGCGGTTGCGCAGGATGCGCCGGACCTCGGGGCTGACCGCCGCGTTGGGCGAGAGACCATCGGCCGCCGCCCAGTGCTTGCGGTTGTCGGGCGTGGTCTGCGCCGAGTCGAACTTGGCCAGCACCGCCCGGCGCACCGCCAGAGAGCGTGCATCCAGCCCGCGTCCGTGCGGGCTGGTGGCGGGCGCGGCCGCGCGTGCGGACGAGGGCGCCCCTCGTCCCCGCGTGGCTCGACCGAGAATGTTGGCGATGGTCGTGAGCATGAGGTGCGTGACGGGAAAGGGGAGGGAGGCGGTTACTCCGCGCTGGGCGGGACGAGCTTGGCGAACTTGACGCCGAGGCCGGGCTTCCTCGCGGCGTCCTTGGACGCGAGGTAGCGGTCGGCCTCGATCTGGTCCTTGAGCGAATGCTGCTCGACCGACTGGCCGTCCACCGACGCCTTCGCGGGCTGCGCCGCGTTGTCGCGGATGGCCTGGTCGAGGTCCGGCGCGGGCTGCGGATCACCGGGCATGGATGATCTCCTTTGCGCCCAGCACCTCGGCTCGCCCGCCCACCGCCCGCTGCCGCCGGCGATGCCGGCGCTCGCGCTGCGCGAAGGTGTTCACGGCCCGCGCGGGATTGTGTCCCGTCAGATGCGCGAGCCACGCCTCCTGCGCCGCGTCTTCACGGTCGACGCCGGGCGTGAGCCGCAGTTCGAGCTTGAGTTTGGCGGCCGCGCGTGCGTCGGTCATGGGTGGAAGGTGTGTGATCATCCACCCATTCCGACGCGGCGCACCGGTCATGGCTCACTGATTCGCGTCAGCGCGGCATGTTCGTACAGATGTGTACGTGGCGCTACGGACGTTCGCGCGTGACGACGCGGTGTCCACAATGCCGGCACCGCCGCACACGCATGATGTGGCCATTCTGCTGCCGCGTGTACCGCACGGGAAGATGGCCGCACCCGCACTTGGGGCAGCGCAGGCCACGCTCCTCGCGCATACTCGGGTTGACAGCCGGTGAGTCCTTCACCATGTCTTCCTCCCGTGCTGCAGCGCCGACAGGCGCAGCCGCCGGCGCGGCGTTGCCTCGGCGTCCGTCCCGAAGAGCACCGCTCCATGCATCGATGCCGCAACGGCCGCGCCCACCAGGCAGTCGAGCCAGTGGTTGTCGAGACCGTCGACGCGAAGCTTCCACTCATCAACCGTGCGGCCCCGTCCCTCGGTCTTCACCCGGTACTCGCTGGTCAGGTGCTCGGCGATGAGCCGGTGCGGCTCCGGCTTGCTGCCGAAGAGCGACAGGCAGCCGGGATCGCCCATCGGCACCGCCAGGCGGGCGTGCACGAACGACTTCCAGTAGTTCGTGTCGAAGACGACGTGCCGCACCGCCCGCTTCCCCGTCACCACGGGCACGCGCCAGTTCAGGCCGCTCCGCTCGCCGCGCTTGCGCTTGTAGTCGGAGAACGGGATGCTCGATGCGCCGACATATCTCCCGTGGCTGGGCATGAGCACGCCCGCGTGCGAACTCTGGCGGCAGAACTGATAGACCACATCCGTGGACGAGCCCCAGTTGGCGTCGATGAGGCAGCGGTCGATGCGCACCATCGCGCCGTCGTCGCGCCGCCACTCGCGGGCCACCGTCGCGCCGATCAGCCGCTCCAGCCCGGCGTAGATCGCCCCCTCCACACCGGCCCGGGGTGCGGCCGTCGCCAGCGTCCGGCGCAGATCGCGGAGCGTGAAGTACGCAGCCTTCTGATCGGGCTCCGTGCCGTAGTCGATGACGTACCCGGTGAAATCGTCCTCCCACGCGGCCACGAGATAGAACAGCGCCTTGCCCTGCACGTCCACGAACATCGTCAGGCGCGTGCAGCCCAGGGGCACCTGCCCGCGCTGGTGCCCGCTCACCTTCGCCGCGATCTGGTCGGCGGTGAGCAGGTCGTCCGTCGCCTGCACCTCCGGCAGCGGCTCGTTCTGGTACTCCGCGAAGAACGCCGCCTCGTTCTGGAGCTTCAGGTTCATCGCGTGCTGCAGCGCCGACAGCTCATCGTGATTAAACCGCTCCGGCCACGCGACCACCGCGCCCTCGTCCATCGCGGTCCGGTGCTGCTTGTAGAACTCCGTGGCGGCCTTGATGCCCCGGTCGCTGCGCAGCCCCTCGGCCCGGATCTCCGCGTACCGCTGCCACAGCGCCTCCCGCGCGGGGAAGGCGTACACCATCTTCGTCCGCTCGCCCTGCCACTGCGGGTGCTTGTCGCGGTCGAGGATGCGGTCGGCCAGGTCGTCGGGGCGGACGACCGTCAGCGTCATGAGGCCCGCGATCTTCTTCCCAGGCCCGGCGAGGCCGAGGATCGCGCCGGCGAGGATGCGCTCGCGGTTGGCGCACTGCGAGGGCGACCGGGCGCTCTCGTCGGTCTGCGGGTCGTCGATGAGCACGAGCGACGGCCGGACGCTCACGCCATCGACGCGCTTGTGCTTCATGCCGCGGATGCGGCCCGTGATCCCGGCGACTCGGATGATGGACCCCGACGCCGCGGAGCCGGGGATGGTGGGCAGCACGATCTCGCGCGCGGTCCAGCCGATGTGCGTCTGCTTCCCCTGGTACAACTGCCCCGAGGCCCGCTGGTGGATGCCCTCCAGCGACCGGATCGGGTGGCAGACCTCCGGGAAGTCGGCCCCGAGGACCTCGCTGTTCTCCAGCTCCGCCTTGATCGACTCGAGCATTCCCGCCGCGTGCTCTTCGTCCGAGCCGACGAGCGCCACAAACTCGCGGTGCCCGTACACCAGCGCCCAGAGGCAGGCCGTCTCGCACAGGCTGGTCTTGCCCGAGCCGCGCGGCATCGCCATCGCAAACAGACCGCCTTCGAGGACCGCCTGCTCGATCTTGGCGATGACCCTCAGATGGTCGTCGGACCACTTCAGGTGGAAGGTCTGCCCGAAGTACGTCTCGCAGAAGTACCGGAAGTCCTTCGCAGCGCGGGCGCGCCGCGCGGGGTCCGCCACGTCGGGCAGGTCGCCGATGTCGCGCCCGGAGAGCGAGAGCATGGCGTTGCGCTGTCGCGCCCGCTCCTTCATCGCCTCGTAGCCTGTCAACCCCTCCGGCTGGCGGGCCGCCTCCGCGAGCGCCTCGTGCCGGGTCGTGACGAGCCACGCGACGTACCGGAACAGGTCCACCTTCCCCGCGTCGCCATCCGCCACGACGCGGAAACCCGCGCGCGTGCGATGCCGGTGGAGCTGCCGCTCGCTGATGACCTCGCCCAGCGGCGTGCTGTTGAGCAGCCGCGCGAGTTCGCCGGGCCTGAGTTGGCGCGGGTCAATCGCCACCACCACCTCCAGAAGCCGCCATCTCCTTCACCAGCCACGCGGCGTAATGCACGAGGTTGATGGTGCCGTTCGCGTTCGTCGGCGCGCCGGCGTCGATGTCCGCGCGGAGCATCGCCTCTGTGACGGGCTTGCCGCCGAGGCGCGACAGCACGCGGGCGGCGTCGGCCACCGACAGCGCGCCGGGGTTCAACCGGGACATTCCCTGTGCGGCGGGGGAGGGGCTGGAACTAGGCGCGTGTTCGGGAGTCATCCCGGACCTCCCGGCGTTGGAACTCCCGCCCGGGCGGCCCCGTGTCGGCATGTTTGCCCACAAGCCGCAGATTCTCGGCGAATCCTCGCCGAATCGCCTTGCTGTTCGCGCGATGTCACGGCTTCATGTGTCACAACGCGGGTCGGAACCCCGCGAAGGAGAACGCAGCGATGAACACGAAGAACACCATCCCGACCAAGGCCGACCTCGACGCGATGCTGCCCGCGCTGCGGGCGCTCGCCAACACCACGCCTTTCGGCTTCGCCAAGGTGGCGCACAGCGTGACGGCGAACCCGGACGTCAGCATCGACCTGCCCACGCCCGGCGGCAGCCCGATCAGCATCAACGCCCACGTCGCTTACGGGTCGGTGTGGGAGGTGACCGTCTCGAGCGCGTCCTTCCGCCTCGGCACGCCCGACGAGGTCCGCACCACCGCAGCGGTGCTGAACATCGCCCACGCCGTCGCCGCCCTCCTCGCCTCGATCACCACCACCCGCTGAAAGGACGTCGCCATGAGCACCAAGCGCATCGACGCCACCACGAAGACCACGCTCGACCTCGCCAAGACCCTCGCCACGCGCGGGTTCCGCATCCCCGCGATCGAGGTCCACACGCCAGACGGGCGTACCTGGAGCATCGCGACGGTCCCCGCCGGGCGAGGACGTCACGCCGACGGCCACTGGGGTGCTCGCCCCGCGGCGCTCGGCGGCTTCCGCCTCTTCGAGTTCGATCCCGACCGCGAGGTCCACGAAGAGCACGACGCCGTCGATGGCGACACCTGGACCGCCGACGAGTTGATCGACTACCTGCGAGCGGTCGGACAACCCAAAGACACGACCAGTTGGGACCGCGACAGCGGGACCCGCCCGACGGCCTGAAGCCCGCGAAATGCGGGCTTCGCTGTTTACCGGAGACCACCAGCACCCCGAACCCAAAGGAGCACGACCATGACGAAGCGCACCAACAAGACCGAACCCACCGCCGCAGAGACCTACGCCGCGCGCCGCAGCGACATCGCCCGCCTGCTCGACGTGCTGGAGATGGAGCTCGACAAGCACGACGAGCGCGCCAAGGCCGACCCGCGCAACTGGGGCCTGCCGGGCAACCTCGGCAAGGTCCGCAGCGACCTGATCGACCTGGTCGGCTTCATCAGCGGGATGGAGCGCGAGCGCATCGAGGAGTTCCTGCGCGACGCCGAGTGACCCCCGCCGCGCGGCGTCGCGGGGAACCGCGACGACCCCGCTTCCCCCCACGACCCGCCGCGGCGTGCGGCGGGCATTCGCACCGAGAAGAAGGAGTCCGACATGGCACGCAAAGGCACGATTCTGAACATGGGCAAGGTTCAGCGCGAGATGAGCGACGCGTGGAAGGCCCGCAAGAGCGCGAAGGCAACCGCGACGCCCGACGACACGACCCCGCCGACGCGCGAGGAGGCCAACCGCCTCGCCGAGCGGGCGGCGGTCGCGGTCTTCGGCCCGGCGGTCCTCAACCCCGCCCCGGACGAGAGTCCGGCGATGAAGCGGGCCGTCGGCCCCGGCGGCAAGCGCATCCCCAAGCGCAAGCCCGATGGCACTTCGTCGAACCCCGCGTCGAAGAAAGCCAAGAGCGCCAAGCCCGCCGCGGAGCGGAAGGCTGCCAAGGAGGCGAAGCCCAAGTCCTCGATGGCCTCGCGCGAGAAGAAGCCCAAGCGGGTCAGCGCCCTCGACGCCGCGGCCCAGGTGCTCGCCGCCAGCGAAGTGCCGATGCGGGCCAAGGAGATGATCGCCGCGATGGAAGCCAAGGGCCTGTGGCGCTCGCCCGGCGGCAAGACCCCCGAGGCCACGCTCTACGCCGCCATCATCCGCGAGATCGCGGCCAAGGGCACGGCCGCACGGTTCAAGAAGCACGAGCGCGGGGTGTTCGTGGCGGGGAAGGGAGCCTGAGCCATGAACGCTACGCCCGCCCCCAACCGCGAAGCGCAGCTTGAAGCCGTGCTCCAGGCCGCTCTCTACCTCCTCGGCGCTCGCCAGGACCGGATGCTCACCATCGACAAGTGGACGGACCTCGCACGGACGGTCGCCGCCTGCCAGGGGCGAAAGACCGCCGACTACCTGACCGAGCACGACCTCGAGGACATCGCTGAGCGCTACGCCGTGGAATGGGACGAAGCGGCCGACGGCCCGCTCCCGACCATCGACGAGGCCTGACGGGCGTCCCGACGCCCGAGAACCAGCCCGCCCCGGCCCGTTGCCGGGGCGTTTCTGCGGCGAGAATCTGAAACTCAAGCCTTGCGGGCGAACCGCCGAAGTGTATACTTCGTATGTACGGTGTGGTAACGCCCAGAGGAGGCCCGCATGGTCAAGACGCTCACCAAACACGGCAACAGCTACGCGCTGGTCATCGACAAGCCGATCCTTGAGCTCCTGAAGTTTGAGCCCGGAGAGCCCCTGGAGGTCAGCACCGACGGCAAAGTGCTCACGATCAGCCGGGCGAGCGACGCCCGCCGCGAAGGCCGACTGGCCAAGTCGCTGGCGAAGGTCAACACCAAGCACGGCAAGGCGCTCAAGCGTCTGGCGGAGTGAGCGCGGATGGACCCTGAGTTCCTCCGCGTCGACGACGTGCTCCAGATCCACCAGGATCAGATCGAGCGCTACGGCGGCAGCCCTGATCTTCGCGATCCCGGGCTGCTGACCTCGGCGGTGGACACGCCGCGCGCCATGTTCGACGGGAAGTACCTTCACGGTGACCTGTTCGACATGGCGGCGGCGTATCTCTTCCACATCGTGCAGAACCACCCGTTCGTTGATGGGAACAAGCGGACCGGCACCGCTGCGGCACTGGTGTTCCTCGATCTCAACGGAATCGAGATGGAGATCGACGACGGCGCGTTGGTCGATCTCGTGCTGGCCGTCGCACAGGGCCAGATCGCCAAGCCGGAAGTCGCCGCCTTCCTGAGGACGCACGCGGTGAGTTGAGGGGTCCATCAGGACTGGACCTCCGTGGCCAGCCGCTCCGCCTTCCGCCCCGTGAACTTCTCCCAGCGCTGCACGATCACATCGCAGTAGAGCGCGTCGAGTTCCATGAGGAACGCCCGCCGCCCCGTCATCTCCGCGCCGATGAGCGTGCTCCCGCTCCCGCCGAACAGGTCGAGCACGTTCTCGCCCGGGCGCGAGGAGTACTCCATCGCCCGCCGCGCCAGCTCCACCGGCTTCTCGGTCAGGTGGACCATGCTCTGCGGGTTCACCTTCTTGATCGACCACGTGTCCGGCACGTTGTTGGGGCCGAAGAACCGGTGCGCAGCGCCCTCCTTCCAGCCGTAGAAGCACCACTCGTGGTTGCCCATGAAGTCCTTCCGCGTCAGCACCGGGTGCTCCTTGATCCAGATCACCGCCTGGCTGAAGTACAGCTCCATCGCCTTGAGCACCGGCGGGTAGTTGGCGCAGTTCGCGTACCCGCCCCAGATGTAGAACCCGCCACCCGGGATGAGCACGCGGGCGATGTTCCCGAACCACGCGGCCGCGGGCGCGACGCCCTACGAGGACGCGATGATCGAGTTCCATGCCCTCCGGGAAGAAGGCCCCGTCGCCTGAACGCAGCGGAGCCTGCTCCCCCTCGCCTCGGCAATCGCCGGGGCGTTGCTCCGGTTGGACAGTGCCCGTATTCTTCGGCAGATGAACGCGGAACTCTCCCTTCACGGACGCCCGATCGCCAGCGTCTTTGAGTTGCTCGGAACCAAGGAAAACGACATCACGTTCAGCCTGGGCTGGGCGCTCGCACAAAGCCCGTCGCTTCGCAGCGGCATCATGAAGGCGATCTTCCCTAACGAAGATGTCCACATTGATCGTGTGGCACTTCAAGAACGATCCGGCGGCGCGGGCATCACGGACATCGAACTCACCGGCCCCGCAGCACATGTGATCATCGAGGCGAAGCGCGGTTGGCAAGTACCCACCAAGGATCAGTTGGCCCTGTACTCGCCACGGCTCAAGGCGGGCGGCCGACGGCTCCGAGCGCTGGCGGTGATGTCCGAATGCACTCCTGAGTTTGCGTGCATGCACGTTGAGCGACACGTCGATGCCGTGCCAGTGGTGCATATAGGATGGCGTGAACTCGCTCGCCTTGCACACGCTAAACATGGGACCCATGCGGAGAAGCGGCTTCTCGCTCAACTGCGAGCCTATTTCGAACGGATCGTCAAGATGCAGAATCAAGAATCGAATCTTGTCTATGTCGTCTCCCTCGGCGGTGGTACCCCGAAGTGGTCGACTCTTTCGTGGATCGAGATCGTCAATGACCGTCGCCGCTACTTCCACCACGTCGGCAGAAAGGGCTGGCCAAAGGAGCCACCCAACTACATCGCGTTTCGATACGGTGGGCAGCTGCAGAGCATCCACCACATCGAAGCGTGGAAGGTCGTTACTGACATCCATGCGGAGATGCCCGAGCTGACGCCCGGGCGTTGGGAGCCGCACTTCCTCTACACCCTCGGCCCTGCCATCGTCCCCCCACGCGTCGTCAAGACCGGGAACATCTATCCCAATGGACGAGTGTGGGCCATGCTCGATTTGCTTCTCACAAGCAAGACCATCGCTGAGGCCAGGGACAAGACCAAGCTTCGCGGAAGGGACGATTGAGGTGCTCATCCGACCTCCGTCGTCGTAGGCGAACGCTCCGCCTTCCGCCCCGTGAACTTCTCCCACCGCTGCACGATCACATCGCAGTAGAGCGCATCGAGTTCCATGAGGAACGCCCGCCGCCCGGTCATCTCCGCGCCGATGAGCGTGGAGCCGCTGCCCCCGAAGAGGTCCAGCACGTTTTCGCCCGGGCGCGAGGAGTACTCCATCGCCCGCCGCGCCAGCTCCACCGGCTTCTCCGTCAGGTGGACCATGCTCTGCGGGTTCACCTTCTTGATCGACCACGTGTCCGGCACGTTGTTGGGGCCAAAGAAGCGGTGCGCCGCGCCTTGCTTCCAGCCGTAGAAGCACCACTCGTGGTTGCCCATGAAGTCCTTCCGAGTGAGGACCGGGTGCTCCTTGATCCAGATCACCGCCTGGCTGAAGTACAGCTCCATCGCCTTGAGCACCGGCGGGTAGTTGGCGCAGTTCGCGTAGCCGCCCCAGATGTAGAACCCGCCCCCGGGGATGAGCACGCGGGCGATGTTCCCGAACCACGCCGCGAGCAGCCGGTCGAACTCGTCGTCGGAGACGAAGTCGTTGGCCAGCGGCCGGTCCTTGGCTCGCATCTTCTTCGTGGTCGGCTGGGCCTTCTCGGGGTGCCGGGCCAGGTCCATCGACTGGTGGTGGGTGTTCTTGCGGGCCAGGCGCTCGCGGTCCTTCTTGCCGCGCTCGCTCTGCGAGCGCTCGCACTGCAGGTCCTCGCGCCGCGAGAAGGACGTGATGCCCGCGGCGATGGCGTTGTTGCTGCGCGGCTCGACCTTCACGTTGTACGGCGGATCCGTGTTCACGAGGTGGATCTGCTGCCCGTCGAGCAGGCGGTCCAGGTCTTCCGGCTTCGACGAGTCGCCGCACATCAAGCGGTGATTGCCCAGCACCCAGATGTCGCCGGGCACCGTCGTCGCTGCGTCGGGAGGCGCCGGCACCTCGTTGGGGTCGGTGAGTCCCTCGTTCCCCGCCGGGGCCATGAGCGCCGCGAGGTCCTCGGCGCTGAAGCCCAGCACCGCCAGGTCGAAGTCCACGCCCTTGAGGTCGGCCAGTTCGATCGGCAGGAGTTCCATGTCCCACGTCGAGAGTTCGTGAAGCTTGTTGTCCGCGATGCGGAGCGCCCGCACCTTGTCCGGGTCGAGTTCCCGCGCAACGTGCACCGGCACCTCGGCCAGGCCGAGCTTCTCCGCGGCCTTCAGCCGCGTGTGCCCGGCGATGATGACGCCGTCGCCATCGACGACGATCGGCACCCTGAACCCGAACTCCTGGATGCTCTTGGCGACCGCGTCGATCGCCCCCTCGTTCTTCCGCGGGTTCTTGTCGTACGGCTTGACCCGCCCGATCTCCCACATCTCGATCTTCATGCCTCGCTCCTTGCGGCGTTGCCGACTCCGTTCATGACCACGCCAGCGGGCCACGCGGCCCGCCGTTCTTGACGCTTCCTCATCGCTCGACCGACGTTGGCGACCAACCGCGACCACCCCCGGGCGGCCGCCACTCCGCCCACGTTCGCCCACGTCGCGTCCGGGGCCCCCGGACGGGGAACCCCCGCCCCACCCCCGCCCGTTCGCCCACGTCCCGCCCTGCGCCAACGTGGGCGATACCCCAGCCCCCCGGCGCTGCGCTCGGACAGGCAAACAAACTCAGTCTCCCCTTGCGGCTGTTCCCGGCGGCCTGTCCGCGCAGATTCCGCCGGGAAGGAACCATGCCACCGAACTTCGAGCGCGAACTCGAAGCGCGCACGCGCTTGCGGTTCGCGGGTCGCCGCCAACCGGCGGCGCACCCGCGGGGGGTATGGGGGGTGCGCGCGCTTCGAGTTCAACCCGAAGCGCGAGCGCTCAACCGCGTGCGCGCACGCGCTTCGAGAAGTTCGGCGCTCGAAGTTCGGGCGGTTGGCGCGCATCATGAAGGAGCCTCCTCGGTCGGCAGGACGAACCCCTGCGGCCCGCCGCGGCCTGGCAGACGGACGCGCCCGATCAGCCCGCGCCGTTCCGCCATCGCCAGGAAGTCGCCGACGCGACGCCAGGACAGCCCGGGCACGCTCGCCGCCCGCTCCCGCAGTTCGGGCAGCGTCACCGGCTCGGCCGTGATGAACTCGCCGACGAACCGCTCGACGTCCCACGCCTCCTCATCCGCCTCGTCCTGCTTCTCCGCCTTCCGCTTGCTCGGACGCTCCTGCCTGAGCTGGGTCGGGTCGAGCGAGGGGTCGAAGTCCCACACCGGGAACGACCACCGCAGGCCCGCTGGATCAATGGGAGCCCACGACCGCACCGCCGCGTCAAGCACGACACACCCGCTCTCCTCGTGCGGGCGCAGCACGAGGTGCGAATCGGTGGCGCGGCTCTGGCTCCCCGCCCCCGCCCCGACGTCGGTCACGCTCTTGGAGGACTGGTTGCCCTTGGTGCTGTGGTGGATCAGGACGAAGGCGCAGCCGAGGCGGTCGGCGTAGGCGTCGATGGCGTTGTAGATGCCCGCCATCGTCGCGTTGTCGTTCTCGTCGCCCCCCAGCGGCATGAAGCGGTAGAAGGCGTCGAGGATGATCAGGCGGAAGCGCCCGGGCTCGAGGCGGTCGAAGTACGGCCGCAGGGCGAAGATGTCGCGCAGGCGCCCGCGCAGGTTGTCGATCGCCACGCGCCGGCCCACCTGCTGGAAGTCGAGCCCGCGCGCCCGCGCGACCTGGGGCACGCGCGAGGCGCTCGTCTCGCGGTGCAGCTCGTTGTCGATGATGAGCACCTCGCCGGGCGTGGTCTCGTAGCGGCCGAGCCAGGGACGGCCCGAGGCGACAGAAAGCGCCAGGTCGAGCGTGAGCCACGACTTGCCCGTCTTGGGCGCGGCGATGATGTTCATCGTCTCGCCCTCGCGGAGCAGTTTGTTGATGATCGGAGGCCGCAGCGCCGGGTACTGCTCGTGCAGATCGACCGCCAGCACGAACGCGGGCTCGAGGGGGTCGTCGGGCCTGGGCTCCGGCTGGCGAACCAGCCCCGAGAGGTCAACGCCATGGGCCGGCTCCGTGCGGCCGTACCCCTTGGCGTGCAGCGCCGAAGCCGCGGCCGACCAGTCTCCGTTGTGCTCCAGCAGGGCGTAGACCGCGAAGAGCGCGTACCCCTTCTGCGGCTCGAAGGGTGGCGCGTTGCTGGAGAAGACGTAGAACACCCCGTCCTTGAGCGTCGCGCTCGTGCCGTGCTCCTTGCCGGGCCGGCACCAGTGCTCGTTCTCGCCCGCGCGGACCTGCCGCCAGCCGTGCGCCTGCAGGAGTTCGCGCACGTCCCCGCGGGCGTTGAAGTCGTCGCCCGGGCGCTGGCGCTCGGGCTGGGATGCGCCCGGAACGACGCCGTCGCCCAGCACGGCGCGCGGGGTCTCGTCGAGCGCCCAGGCGCACCCGAGCAGCACGTCGCGCTCGTCGGGCGTGACCACAGGGGGGGCGTGCAACTCGCCCTGGAGCAGGGTGTAGCCCTCCGACGGGGCGCACAGGAACATCCCGCCCTCGCCCCGCGTCTCGATGAGCGTGACGACGGCGTGCCAGCGACCGGCGCTGTCCTGGCGCGGCTTGTGGGTCTTGCCCCCGACCACCAGCTCGTCGGGGCCGTCGGCCTCGATGCGCCTGCTGGCGAGCTTGGTGTTCCCCGAGACCGGCCCGCTGCACCGGTAGACGACGTGCCGCCCGCCCGAGGGCGTGGACTCGACGACCACCCGCGCCGCCAGCCCCGGGCACGCGGCCTCGACCGCGTCGCGCCACGCGTTGAACGCCTCGCAGCCGAGGTCGAAGTCGATCATCTCCAGGTTGCCGGAGACCGCGCCGCAGACGATGCACAGCGCGGAGTGCCGACGCCCGAACCAGGCGCGAAGTTCCTCACACGTCGGCAGTCGCTCCTGGTACACCTTCCACGCCGGGAGCGCCACCCGCTTGCCCTCGTCGTCCCGCACCGCCGGCAGCGCGCACAGGCCCGCGGCGACGCAGGCCTGCGCGTGCGACCGGATCGTGCCGTTCGAGCTGGGCGTGGACGCGTCCGGCATCAGAATGGGATCTCGTCGTCGGGGATGCCGTACGTCGTCCCCGCGGGCTCCGGCTCGCGGTCGGGCACCGCATCGGGGTCGTCCAGCCGGAGCGGCCTTTCGGCGAGCATGTGCCGCGTAACCCGCTCGAACTGCTCGCCCGCCTTCCTCTCGACGGTGATGGAGAGCGTCGGCGCGAGCGCCCCGGCCCGCGCGAGCTCGACCGCCTCCTCGGTGCTCGACGGCACCGGCTCGACTGATCGTGCCCGCCACCAGGCCTCGGCCTTCGTCCGCGCGTACCCGGTGTGGTCGAAGCAGACCCACTCGCGGAAGTAGCGGTTGAACCCGACTCGGTACTCGACGCGCATCGTCAGCGGCGCGGACGGGTCGCCCCGCTTCATGTGCACGTGGTACGTCGTCTCGCTGACGCGGTGCTCCTCCCGCGTCGTCTGGCCCGTCAGGATGCCCTCGGTCGCCGCGGAGGCCTCGTGCTTCTGGCGGTTGGGCTCCGGGAAGCGGTGCCCGCACTCCGGACAGACCTGGAAGCCCGCCGCGATGAGCGCGCAGCACTCCGGGCACTCCTTGACCGGCGGCTCGCCGTCGCCCTTGCCGGGCTCGTGGATGCGGATGGCGTCAACCGGGCCGTGGCGCAGCACGTTGCCGCCGAAGTCCAGTACGAGGCAGTCAGCCTTGCCGGGGTGCAGCCGAAAGCCCCGCCCGACCATCTGGTAGTACAGGCCCGGCGACATGGTCGGCCGCACGAGCGCGACGCAGTCGATATGCGGGGCGTCGAAACCCGTCGTCAGCACGTTGACGTTGCAGAGGTACTTGAGCGAGCCCGAACGGAAGCGGCCGAGGATCGCCGCCCGCACGCCGTCGGGCGTGTCGCCGGTGATGAACCCGCACTCGACGCCGTGCCTGGACTTGAGCGTCTCAGCGATGTGCTGTCCGTGCCTGATGCCCGACGAGAAGATGAGCACCGCCTTGCGGTCGGCGGTGTGCTGGACGATCTCGCCGCACGCGCCTTCGACCAGCCCCTCCTTGTCCATGAGGTCCTCGACCTCGCTGGCTACGAACTCCCCCGCGCGCACATGCAGGTCGTCGGTAGAGACCTTCTGCCGCCCCGCTTTCGTCTTGAGCGGCGACAGGTATCTCTGGACGATCAGCTCGCGCACGCCGACCTCGAAGCAGACGTGGTTGAGGATGTTGTGTGGGGGCGGGGCGCAGATCGAGCCCGACTTCATACGGTACGGCGTGGCGGTCAGCCCGATGATCCGGACGTTGTGGTTCACCGCCCTGGCGTCGGCGATGAACTGCCGGTACATCCCGTCGTCCTCGGCGGGGACCATGTGGGCCTCGTCGATGATGATCAGATCGACGGGTCCCAGGTCGCACGCCTTCTTCCAGATGCTCTGGATGCCCGCGATGGTGGCGCTGTAGCCAAGGTCTTTGCGCTTGAGCCCAGCCGAATAGATGCCCGCGGGCAGGTCGGGCGCGATGACGCGGAGCTTCTCCGCGGTCTGTTCGAGGAGTTCCTTGACGTGGGCGAGAATGACGACGCGGCCGTTCCAGAGCGTGACCGCGTCGCGGCAGATCGTCGCGATCAGCGGCGTCTTGCCCGATCCGGTCGGAAGCACCGCGACGGGGTTGTCGTCGCGGGTCCGCAGGTGGTGGTAGATCGCCTCCACCGCCTCGGCTTGATAGGGTCGCAGTTGCACCGCTTCAGATCTCCACGATCTCGACGTTCACGCGACCGCCCGGCATCACACTTCCCCGTTCGACCGTGATTCGATCGATCTGGCTGTCGTCGCGGTAGACGCCCGCGTGCTGCAGCGCGTCGAGGAGCGCCTTCTGCAGGTTGTCCAGGTCGCGCCTTCGCTGATCCGGCGGCGAGGCGACGATCCGCACCGACAGACGCCCCTCGATTCGCGGCGAACGCGCGAGCAGAACATCACTCGCCACGCGCTTCCGGTACCTTCGGCCCTCTTTGCTGATCAGCGTCGCGTTGCCGACGCGCCGGTAGTAGTGGTTGACGCTCGGCGGCCAGGGCAACTCCAGGCGGATCATGCAGCCTCCTTGCTGGTCGTGCGTGCAATAGCCTCGGCGAGCGTGTCCGCTGGCCGAGGCCGGGTTCTGGAGTCCTCATCGCGAGGTAGCCACGAGCGCTTTCGGGGGTGTGGGTTTGAGGCCGGACCCCTATGTCACGTGCGCTTCGCTTCATCGCGCCGGCCCTGCGCATCTCCAGAACGCCTCAGGTCCGCTTCCACGGCGGCGTGCTCCCCGGGCCGACGGGTGCCGCCGCCCGCGCGGGAGCGGCGGCGCTCGCGCCCTTCTTCCCGTACCCCTTCACGACATTGCCGACCTCGCCCGTGTCGTCGCGCTTCTTGCAGGCGACCTTCACCACGACCGGCAGGTTGTGCAGCTCGCTGCTGTCCCTGGGCATGAGCACCCCAACCGCGCGGCACAGCGCCGAGAGCGTGCCCTTGGCGATCGCCACCGTCTGCGAGTTGCTGTGCTTGAGCATCAGCCGGTCCCACACCTTCCGGCCCTTGTGCGGCCCATCGATGACCTCCAGCTCCAACTGCAGGTACTCGCCCGCGCCGTTCTTGGTGGGCTTCATCTCCGAGGCCACCACGACCGCGAGGTACTCGCCGGGTGGCAGCGGCTCGAACGCGACGTTGGGATCGACTTCGTTGGCGTTGAATCCGTTCAGGCTGGCCATGCGTCAGTCTCCTTCTGGTGCTTGTGCTTCGGAACCGGCCGCCTCGGCGGCCGATGTGGTCGGTGTGCGCGGTGCGGCGGGCGACGCGGCGGCGAGCGGGTCTTCGCCACGGACCAGCGCCGCGAAGACGCGGTAGTCGAGGGGGAACTCGTCGGGCAGGCCGATGCGGTTCTTGGCGACGTGCGCGGGCCGCTCGACGGTGCGGATGATCCGCTCGCCCGTCCCGATCCCCTGGTGCTTGGCCTTGTTGAACCCCTCGTCCACCTTCCGCGTGTGCACGCGGTACGTGGCGAAGAGGACCTCGTCGCACCACTCCTGCACGAGCGCGCTGGCGAGCTTGTGCAAGCGGGGCGAGTACCGGTCGTACGGCTCGGTCTCGGGGTTGTCGAACTTCTCGATCTTGGCGTGCGCGATCAGGATGACGCCCATGCCGCGGTCGCTGCGGAGCGCGTCGAGCGCCCCGAGCACCTGCCGCCACTTGTCGATCGCGTAGGTGTACCCCTTCGCGTACCCGACATCCTCGATGGACTCAACGCTCTTGTCGGAGCACACCTCCGCCCAGATGAGGCGCTCCAGCCAGTCCAGCGAGTCGATGACGATGGTCTTGTACGGGTGCTCGCTCGTGTAGAGGGCCTCGAGCGAGGCCATCACCTGGCCGAGGCTCTGGGCCAGAGGGAACGACTCGCAGTCGATGTCGCCCAGCCCGTCCTCGGTGGGGACGAAGATGGGCGACTCGGCCATCGCGCCGAACGTGGACTTCCCGATGCCCTGCGTGCCGTACAGCAGCACGCGCCGGGGCTTGGGCCTGCGTCCCTTCTGGACCTGCTGAATCAGAGTGCTCATGGGTGCTTCCTTGTGGTGTGTGGGGTCGAGGTCGTGCGGCCAGATCTCGCGGACGAAGTCGCCCTGGCCGAGGCGAACCAGCGAAAGAGCGGCGGTGGAGGGGCGGGCGATCACGCGGCCGACTCGCACGGGTGGCGGGCCGCGGCGGACGGCCTCTTTGGCGACGGCCCGTCGGTGCGCGCCACGCTGAACGTGTCGTCCCCGAACTCCCGCGTGCAGAAGCCGATGAACACACGCGCGACCGCGCGGCCGGTCTCGGTGCTCGCGTCGATCACGACGACGCGTTCGTCGGCGTCGATGGCGTACCCCGCGTCGAGCCGGACGGCCGCCTCCCCGTACAGGCAGCCGACCGCCAGGATCGCCAGCAGGAGCGTCTCCTCGACGGCCTGCATGTCCACGGGGATCTGGAACGCGAGCCGGTACACGAGCCGGCCCGATCGGGATTCGGTGTTGGTCATGGCAGTTCTCCGGGGTCCATCTACGCGAACCGCGCTCGCCGTGGCGTGCGATTCAGAAGTACTCCTCCAGGCCGGCGTCGCGTAAGATGGCGCGGATCTTGGCGACGTTGTCGCGCAGCGTGCGTCGCGGGATGCCCATCTCCTTCGCCGCGTGCGTGAGCAGGTCGCGCAGGAGTTGGTCGCAGATGGCCCGCTGGGTTGGGCTCAACCGGCGTAACGCCGTGTCCATGTCCATCCGAAGGTCAATGAGGCGTGTCCAGCGATCGTCCGACCACGCCGGGGCGACGGGCTCGTTCCCGCCGGTCCCGATGGACCGTGTACCCCACCGGCGCTTCCGGGCATTGCGCTCGCGGAGCACGGAGATGAGACGGGTGGCGACGACCTGTGTAATGAACGCCTCCACTGGCGCACGATCAGGATCGAAGGCAGGCCACGCCTCGACGAGGTGAACCAGCACGGCGCTGGCAACGTCATCCTGATCGCCGGCACGAATCGCCCCTCGAAGGCGGAGTTGCTTGATCTCGGCGTAGAGGACTTTCTTTGCGAAAGCGACGTGTTTGGGTTCAATGGGCATGGAGCGTCCCTTGAGCGGCGCGCGGCGATCGCGTGCGCCGTAGTGCGGCGGTCAGAAATGCGGATGGCAGGAGGTGGCGGGGATGAGGAGCAGCCGACCCGACGGGCCTTCGGACTCGTCGGCGAGGCCTAGCGAGCGACGCTCACGGGCTTAACCCGGGGCTCCTTGGCGGCCTCGTCGCGGATGAACGCCTCGATGTCGGAAACCGGGATACGCCACCGCCCTCCGGTCCTGAAGGCGTTCGGGAAACGCCGCCGAGCCAGCATTCGGGTGACCGTGTTGCGGTGGAGTTTGAGCCGGACTTCCAGTTCGACCTTGGTGATGTACTCGTTCATCGGCGTTCCTCTCGGGTTCCCGTTTGGTGTACGGACGGTACTATACCGCACATTTACGCACAAGAACAGTGGACGTGCGATGTTTTTGCGATATAATCAGCCTGATGTGCAAGGATGTGCTATCTGGTGCGAAGAAGGGAGCCTCGCCATGAACCCGATGGGCGAAGCCATCAAACGGCTCCGCGAAGAACGTGGGTGGACTCAGTCGCAGCTAGGGGAGAAGGTCGGCCTCGACCACACGAACATCGCGCGCCGCGAGAGCGGCAAGACGCGCGTGAAAGCCAACGAACGGTTCCAGTTTGCCCAGGCATTCGGGATGTCGGTGATCGAGTTCGATGAGTGCTGGCGTCAGTTCGCCATCCGGCCCGAGCGCAAGGTGCAGGGCATTCCCATCATCAACCGCGCGCCCGCGGGCGAGGCGATCGAGTACGACGAGTATGGCGTCGACTCGCAGGACGGGATGGCGTACGTTGACCGCGGAGACATCCAGGACGAGCGAGCGTTCGGGGTCATCGTCACCGGTGACTCCATGCAGCCCCGTCTGGGCGACGGCGACTACCTGATCCTCTCTCCGGTGGACCCGTATCGAGGTGACGGCAAGCTCGCCGATGGGAAGATCGTGTTCGTCCGATTCACGCAGGAATCGGGCGGCGGGTGCGCGATCGCCCGCTTCTTCGCCGAGGACAACGGCATGATCCGATTGCAGAAAGACAACCCGGCGTACAAGGCCATCGTGTGCCACCGCGAGACGATCCAGCTTGTAGCCGTGGCGATCGAGCGCCGTGAAAAGCTCTGAACAACGGGAGTACTGCTCCATGATGCCCGCGCTGCAGACACCACGTGATCCGATCATCCCCAGTGATCAAGACTCTTTGCTCGCACGCGAAGCGATCAATCGCCTGTCGCCACATATCGGGAAATGCCTTCGTGTTCGTCCGCCCGACGGCGGGGAGTTTGAGCTTCCCGCCGTCGCTGTCCATCTCCTGGAGCGGGTTCTCACGCATATGGCGTCGGGACGTGCCGTCTCGTTCGAGTCGACGCCGCGTGAGCTTGAGGTCCATGAGGCGGCTCGCGTTCTCGGCGTCTCGTGCTCGTACCTGAACACACAGATCGACTCGGGCAATCTGGCCGGCACGATGGCGGGCGGTAAACGCCGTATTCGGCTCGAGGACGTCATCGCGTTCCGCGAGTCGATCGACGCGAGGCGTCACGAGGACCTCGATCTGCTCTCGAATCAGGCGCAGGATCTTGGCATGGGGTACTGAGCCGCGACCACGCCGCCCGCTGCCTTGCCCAATCGGGCTCCGCCGCGATGTGCCGAACCGCACGCTCGGAAACCGCCTCCCGCTCTCCAGCCACCAGCGGCAGGAACAGGATCGCCTCCTGGATGTCCGGCGCGAGGTTCAGCAGGTTCACGATCTGGCTCACGCGCGCCCGGGTGACCTGGCCGAGTTCGGCGATGTCCGCGAAGTCCGCCATCTCGCCGCTGCGCACGAGGTCCTCGAACCGGATCGCCAGTGCCATCAACTTCGAGATGCGCGGCACGCGCCCCGCGGGCACTTCCGGCGGCTTTGCTCGCTCCCCCGCGTGAAGCACGCGCGACCCGAACTGGCCGGTGGTGAGGTGGACCTTGAAGTCGATGGTGACGCCGTCGTTCATGCCGCTTCCTCTTCAGCGCCTCGCTGCCCGATCGACCGCAGCCCCAGCGGGTGGAACGTGATCGAGATCGACCCCTTCGTCGCGTCGTAGTCCACGCGCTGGACGAGCATCCGCATCAGGCGCGCTTGCTCCTTGGGCGAGAGGCTCGACCAGACGCCGTCGAACTCGTCGAGCGCCGCGTCCACGTCGGCCTTGGTGATCTGGCCAGCGTCCGCATCGGCGATCGTCCGCCGCAGCGCGGCCGCCCGCTCCTCGGCCCCTCGCACCCTCTCGTGCAGGTCCGCCAGCCTCGCCGCGGCGTGAGCGTCCCGGGCAGCGTCGCCCGCCGTGCGGCCAAGGTCCGCGTGGAGGCGGGCCAGTTCCCGCTCAAGGCCCGCCAGTTCTCCCTCGGCCGCCAGGCGCTGCGCCGCCATCTGCTCGCGGCACTTGGCCAGCGTGAGCGACAACAACTCCGGGTCCTTCCCGATCCGCTTGATCTGCTCGACCACGAAGCCCTCGATCTGCTCCGCGGGCAGCGAGCGGCACAGGCACGAGTCCCATCCCTGCTTCTGCGCCTTGTAGCAGACGTAGTAGCGGTACACCCGCGAGCCGCTCTTGATCGACGTGGTGTGGCCCATCGTCAGCCCGCACGGGCCGCAGTGGATGAGCCCCTTGAGCAGCGCGCCGAACTTGTTCCTCGCCACCATCCCTCCGTCGCGCCCGTTGTTCCGGAGCATCTCGTTGACCTTGACCCATAGCGCGTCGTCCACGATCGCCTCGTGCTCACCCGCGAACGTCTCCGCCTTGTACCGCACCCGACCCCGGTACAGGATGTTCGTCAGGACCTTCAGCACCGCGGGCTTGTCCCACTCGCGCCCGCCGTACACTGCTCCCTTGGTCGTTCGCACGGCCTTGGTCCGCAGGCCGCGACCGTTCAGTTCGCGGGCGATGTCCAGGAGCGACCGCTTGGCGCGGTACAGCCCGAAGATCTCGCGGACGAGTGCCGCTTCGTCCCGGTTCACCACGAGCTTCTTCGTCACCGGGTCCACGTCATACCCGATCACGGAACGTCCCCCCGACCATTTCCCCTTCCGCCGCGCCGCGGCGATCTTGTCCCGCGTCCGCTCGGAGATGATCTCCCGCTCAAACTGCGCGAACGAGAGCAGGATGTTCAGCGTGAGCCGCCCCATCGACTGCGTAGTGTTGAACTGCTGCGTCACAGAGACGAACGAGACCTTCTTGCGCTCGAAGACCTCCATCATCCGCGCGAAGTCGATCAGGGAGCGGCTCAGGCGGTCCACCTTGTAGACCACCACGCAGTCCACTCGGCCCGCCTCGATATCCGCCATCAGCCGCTTGACGGCGGGGCGTTCCATGTTGCCGCCCGTGAAGCCCCCGTCGTCGTAGCGGGCGGGGAGCGCGACCCAGCCCTCGCCCTTCTGGCTGGCGATGTACGCCTCGGCGCTCTCGCGCTGCGCGTCGAGCGAGTTGAACTCCTGCTCGAGGCCCTCCTCGGTGCTCTTGCGGGTGTAGATCGCGCACCGGACCTGCGCGGGCGACTTGGTCTCCGTCCGCTTCTTCATGCCTCGACCTCCGATCCCTTCCGCCCGCGGGCCGAGGGCAGGCCGAAGAAGCTCACCCCGTTCCAGTGCGCCCCCGTGATCTTCCGGGCGATCGCCGTGAGCGACCGGTAGACCTCCCCTTCGTACTCGAACCCGCGCGGCAACACCCGCACCACGATGGCCCGCCCTTTGTACTCGCGGCGGAGCACCGCCCCCGGCTTCGGGAACGACGTCGGGCGACCCGCGTCGAACGCCGCCGCGACCGTCGTGCCCGGCCCGCGGGCGGTCGCCTTCGGGGCGCTCAGGCGGATCTCCGCATCGTCGGCCAGTTCGAGCGCCCGCCGCCGCGCCCGCTCGGACAGCCCACCCTCGCGGAGCGCCTGCATCCGCCAGACGATCCGCTTGACGAGGTACTGCTTGTGGTTGGTCCGCGTGGGCTCGCCGAAGACCTCGGCGTAGCGCTGCTTGAGCTCGGGGACGGTCAACCGGCCCAGGGCCTGGACCGTCGCGTGGATGTCATCGAGGGCGGGGGGCATGCGGACTCTCCGGTTCGCAAGGCGTCAACCAAGCGGACGATCAAGGCGAACCGGTCCCGAGGGTTCAAGTCCATCTTCCTCTCTTTCTGACGGGGCCAAGATGTCGCCCGGATCGCCCATGCGGCGGGCATCCTCCCGCCGGCGACGGAGGCCTTCGGCCAGAATCTCGGCGATGATGTGCAGACGCTTGGCCGGCACGAGATCATCGCGCTCGACCTGCTCGTCGTGGTCGATCGTCATGCGTGCGTCCGTGTGCGAGCCCGGGGCGGGATCGGCGGTGATGGGTTGTGCTCGCCCGCCAACGGGGCGTCAACCACCATCTACGCAAACGGTTCCGATCGTGGCGGACGGGCCGATCGGAACTGTCCCCAAGCGAACGCTATCATCATCTGAATGAGCGTCGCTCGGCAAACAACAGGCGCTGCGGACGAGTCAGCAGCGGTACGTCCGCCCGATCTGAACCAGCGGCTGGAGAACCTCTCGAGCGCCATAAGCCTCACCGTGTTGGAGATCGACGCGGATGCGCAGAAGCTCGTTCCCGCGTTCCTGCTGGCCGACCTGATGTCCCCGACCCTGTGGGCTTGGCGGGGCGAGAAGCGGGCGCACGCCCCGGACGGCACGCTTCTGAGCGCCAAGTCCCGCCTTGACAGCCTGCAGAGGTTCTTCCACCGCTACACGTTCACCATCATGCCGGGCCGGCCCGCGGGAGATGTTTGGGGACTGATGGACTTCGCGGAAGAGGAACACCGCTTCCCGCCAGGCTTCGTGCGGAACATCCGGGCGGAGTACGACGCGACGTTTAGAAAGCTCCTCGCGGAGAACCCCGAGTCACAGTTCGGCCAGATCGTCAACCAGCCGTACTACAGGCTGGGGCTGTTCCCCCGCCTCAAGAACGAGACGGTTGAGGTGATGAACGCGATGCGGCGTGTGAACCCGCAGGGCAAGGCATCGGGCAAGTGCATCGGGCTGGGGATGCTGTGGGCGGCGGCGCTGGCGGTGTGGGGGCGGTTCCCGATCGACCGGATAGTCATCACCGGTAATCGAGCCCACATGTTCGTCTACCTCGACATTGACGATGGGCATTTGCTCAACAACACGAAGTGGTTCAGCAGCACGCGCATCAACAACCAGTCGGAGCTGTCGGAGTTCGCCAAGGTCGTCGCGTCCGGGACGGAAACGACGTTCTTCTACAACCCGGCGATGGGGATGTGCCACTGCACTTCACGCACCTCCCAGATCCCGCGCGAACAGGTGACGGCGGTGTACCGACAGATCGGGGGCTTCGTGTCGAACCCCCTGAAGCACCCGTCGCCTGAGCACATCCAGTTCGTCGACCCGCACGATCCGATCCCGGACCCCGCCGAGCACGAAACGGCGGCAGGGTATCAGTCCGAGGTCGCGGCGCTGGCGGCGGAATACCCCGGCTCCGTCTACGAATACGCGCTGTACGCGTTCCGGAGTCTGAATGTGGATCACCCGCAGGCGTACATCCGGGCCGCGCTGCGCGAGGCGCAAACGCGGGAACGGGGGCGAGGCGTAAGGGACCTGTCCGATGCGTTCGCCATCGTCGCCGCGATCGCCGGGCGCGGGTCGATCTTCGGGAGCCGGGACCGGATCGCCATGCCGGATGAGACGCTGCTTTTTGCAACGGGGAGCGACAGGGACCGCGCACTGCTCCTCTACGCCTTGCTCGCACACTCGCCGATCCGCGATTCGGAGAGCGTAATCGGCTACTCTGACGACGGGAGTTTCGTGCGGCACCGTAAGGCATGGATCGACGTGAACACCCTTACCTCGATTCCCTCCGAGCCTCCAGGCTTGAAGGCGGTATTCGGGCATATCGGGCCAAGCCGCCGCGCTTCTTCGTGACCGTTCCGATCGCCGCCCATCCCTGATCGCAACCCCGCGTCAAATCGGCGGGGGCGCTAACCGAGAGAGTCAGAGAGTTTGAGAGGTTTCGCCGAGAGGGCGACGGGAACCCTGGGGGTCGCGGTCGCCCACCCGATGCTCCCACCCAAACCGAGAGCGCGGCGGCCAGCCCCGCCCCGCGTTTGCCCCCGGAATCTCCGTCGTTTTCGCCACCCCGCCCGGACGCCGGAAACCGGCCGGGCCGTAAAGCAAAACCGACCCGCTTTCGCGGGCCGGTCAGAAGCTCCGTATCCGCAACCCTCACGAACCGACTCTCGCCGACTAGGCCGGTCAAATAGCCACAGCATGCTGGTTTACGCGCGACGGCTGTCAATTTGGCACCGAACCTAGGGCGGGCTGAAGTGGTATACTCTTCCCAGCCGATACACCCCTCAAATGCCCCCATCCCTCGTCAAACTCGTCGCCGTGCTCCTGCTCATTGTGCAGGGCGTGATGGCTTCGGGTCCGGGTCGGGTGCTGTGTATACCCCTTGGGGACTGTGGCAGCCACGACACGGCGGTTGCTGATTCCTGCAGGCATTGCGATGCTCACGCGAGCCGCGATAGCGGCTGTTTGGAATCTTCGCGTCACGATGATGGCCCGCACAGCACTCTGTTTCATCCCCTTGACGAGTGTGGGTGCCATCTCCATGTGCCGGTGCCCGATGGTCAGCAGGTCCCGAGCAAAGGCGACTCGCAAGACTTGCGTTTGCTTGTCGTGCCGCTGCTTATCGCCATCGCGGTTGCTTGGGATCTTGAGCCGCCGCTTGCCATCCCGGCTCTTGTTCAGCCCCCTGATTTCAGCGTTTCGGATCAGGTCCTTGGGCTGAAGACCACTCGTCTCTTGATCTAGCGCTGACGTTTCCGCCTCCGCCGCTGGGAATGTCGTCTCGTGGCGGGCGATGTCGTTTTCCTGCTGTGGACCCCCTTGGCGTCCGCGCGGGTATTGGCCTAGTTCCCACCACAATCTGGGTTGAATTGCGTTCGGGGCTGCTCGCCGCCGTTCCAGGTCGAGTTCGGTCCTGATGAATTCAGCTTCCACCCGTTTGGAGACTTTCATGGTTCGATCACACGAATCCGAGGCAGAAGGCACAGTGCGGCGGCTCAAAGTGCTTTCGCTGGCTGGGCTTGTTGCAATCGCGGCGGGCGGCTGCCAGTCGTACGAGCGACGCCCGCTGGACATGCCCGGACACCAGTCCGCGTTCCTGGCCCGCACGCCCGAAAGCTCGGAGGTCCGGGCGTTCGCGGAGAGCCTTGCGGCGAAGTCCACAGGGTCATCTGGCGAGGCGGTGGCGTTCGATCCACGCGACGGCATCAGCTGCGGAGAGGCCGAGGTCATCGCCGTTGTCTTCAACGCCGACCTGCGGGTCGCTCGCCTTCGTGCGGGAGTGACGCAGGCAACAGCGGAGAATGCCGGGCTCTGGGAAGATCCGACGATCGGCGTCGATTTGACACGCATCATCGAAAGCACCCCTGAACCGTGGAAGGTGTTCACGAGCGTTGGTCTCACGATCCCGATCTCCGGTCGGCTGGAGATCGAGAAGCAACGGGCGGGCGTAGAGCACGCGGCGGAGCTTGCCAGAGTCGCACAGCGCGAGTGGTCGGTGCGGATGTCGGTGCGCCGCGCTTGGAGCGAATGGTCTGCGATGGACGCGCAACTAGCGGTCACGCGTGACTTCTTGTCCCGCGTGGATCAAATCCTCTCGGTGGTCGACAAGATGGAACTTGCGGGAGAGATGGCCAGGACCGAGGCACGTCTCTTCCGGATCGAGAAGGCGACAAAGGCCGCGGACCTCGCCTTGCTTGAGTCTCGGACCCGCGAAGCGGAACTGCGGCTGCGTCAACTCATGGGGATGTCGCCCGACGCTCCGTTCCGGCTACTGGCGCTGGGCATCGGTCCCGTGCGGATCGCCTCCGCTCCGAGCAATACGGCATCGCACATCGAGCGGAGCAGCCCGGCGATGCTTGTCGCGGCAGCCGAGTACGAGGCCGCCGAGAAGGCCCTGGAACTTGAGGTTCGCAAGCAGTACCCGGACTTGCACATTGGCCCGGGGTACGGGAACGAGGACGGGCAGGATCAGGTTCTCCTGGGGCTGTCCGTGCCGATCCCGATCCTGAACGCCAACCGACGCGGGATCGCCGAGGCGCGAGCGCAGCGTGAGGTCGCGCGTGCCGCCGCCGAGGCGGCGTTGGAACAGACCGTCGCGGCGCTGCGCGCGGCGGAGGTCCGACTCGCGGCCGCAGCCCAGCGTCGATCGACGCTGGAGACAGAGATCGTGCCGCTGGTGGATGCGCAGTACGTCGATGCCCGCCAGGTGGCCCGTCTCGGCGAGGTCAACACGCTCGTGCTGCTGGAGAGTCTGACACGCCAGCAGGCTGCCAAGGTCGGGCTGGTCGAGGCGGCACGTGACGAGGCGATCGCGGCGATCGATCTCGACGAGATCTTCGGCCCCGTGCCTTCCGTCTGGCCTTCCACTCCGGCTCCCGTGCACAAACCCGATGGTGGCTCCGCAGCGCCCGGCGTCTCCGATTCGATCACCGCCCCCAACTCCAACACGCCCTCCGGCGGCTCCGGCCGCTGATCGGCTTGTGACAAGGAACACACCATGAAGAACACGTTCGCCGCCATCTCGAAGATCCTGCTCATCGGCGGGTTGTCTCTGTCCATGCCGTTCGCTCTGGCGCTTACCGGCTGCGAGAAGAAGGATGCCGCCCACGGCTCGGACGACGGGCACGACCACGGGAGCGAGGGAGCCGGAGCCGGAGGAAGCGCGGGAAAGGACGCTGAAGCCGCTCCCTCCAACCGCGTGGACATCCCCGCATCGGTCCGACAGAACCTCGGCATCACCTTCGCACGCGTGGAATCTCGAAGCGTCGCGCAGACGCTCCGCGTGCCCGGTCGCTTCGAGTTCCTTCCCACAGCGCGGCGTGAGTACCGCACGCCGCTTTCCGGCCGCGTGGAGGTCTTGGTTAGCCAATACCAGTCAGTGGAGCCGGGCACACCGCTGTACAGAGTCGATGCCGCGGCATGGCGCGACCTTCACGAGCAAATCACTGCGAACCAGGCACGGGTCGACTCGATGGGGCCACTTAGGGAGGCCCATCGTCGGCACGAGCAGAGCCTTGCGGACAAGGTCTTGCTCTGGCAAGAGCGTCTCAAGCAACTCGAGGATCTGCGAGCGGCTGGCGGCGGGAGCGCCGCCCAGTTCACCGAAGCTCGCGCCACACTCAACGCCACGCAGGCCGAACTAGCGGACGTCATGGAGAAGGAGGCGGAGCTGCAAGCACAGCAAAAGCAAGCCGAAGCCGAGCTCCGGTCTCTGAAGTCTAGACGTGATTCGCTGGAACGAGGCAGCAATTGCGGAAGCGGCCACGGTGACTTGGAGGCCGGTGGCGGTTTCGTCGTCTGCGCCGTCGCGCCGGGCGTCGTTGAAGCGATCGGGATCACGCCGGGCGGTCTCGCGGAGGAGAACGGGCAGATCGTGACGGTCGTTCAGCCGGATCAGATTAGGTTTAGAGCGCGTGGTTTGCAGTCCGACCTCGGAAGGCTCCGCAACGGCCTTGAGGCGAGGATCGCACCGCCTCAGGGCGGAAGTGTGCCGCTCGAAGACGCGATGAACGGGGAGCTCCGGATCGGACTCTCCGCCGACCCGGATGAACGCACGGTGGACCTTGTTGTGATTCCCGAGGCGCTCGCACCCTGGGCACGCGCGGGCGTGTCGGCGCACCTTGAAGTCACGCTCGCAGGGGGAACCGAGGAACTGGCGATCCCCCAGTCCGCCGTCGTGCGCGACGGCGCGCGGGCGATCATCTTCCGCCGCGATCCCGCCAACCCCGACAAGGTCATCCGCATAGAGGCGGATCTCGGCCTCTCCGACGGGCGATGGGTGGTGATCGCCAGTGGCGTGAAGGAAGGTGACGAGATCGTCCTCGGCGGCAACTTCCAGCTGATGCTGGCGACGAGCGGTTCCGCAGAGAAGGCGGGTCACTTCCACTCCGACGGAACATTCCACGAAGGGAGCCACTAAGCCATGCTCGCGAAGCTCATCGCCTTCTCTCTGCGCCAGTCCTCCCTCGTGGTCGTCTTCGCAGGGCTGCTGCTCGTCTTTGCCGGGCTCAAGATCAAGAACATGCCGGTGGATGTCTTTCCCGAGCTCAACGCACCCACGGTCGTCGTGATGACCGAGGCGGGGGGATTGGCCGCCGACGAGGTGGAACTCAACGTCACCTTCCCGATCGAGACGGCGGTCAACGGTCTGCCGGGTACGCGGCGGGTCCGGAGCGCTTCGGCCACCAGCCTCTCCATCGTGTGGGTCGAGTTTGACTGGGGCACCGATATCTACCGCGCGCGGCAACTGGTCTCCGAGCGATTGTCCGCAGTGCGTGAGTCGCTCCCGCCCGGCGCGCACGCAGAGATCACGCCCGTCACCAGTATTACCGGCGAGATCATGCTCATGGCCCTGTCCAGCCCCGATGGCTCGGTCAGCCCGCTCGACATGCGATCATTCGCCGAGTTCGATCTGCGGAACAAGCTGCTCGCGGTCCCGGGCGTCGCTCAGGTCGTCGCCATCGGCGGTGAACTTCCGCAGTACCAGATCAACGTCAATCAGGACCAACTCGCCCTGTACGGCCTGACCATCTCCGACGTGGTCGCGGCGGCCAAGGGCGCGCACTCCACGGCCAGCGCCGGGTATGTCCCCAACTGGGAGAATCAGGAACTGCCCATCCGCCAGACCGCCCGTGTCACCAGCGCCGAGGACATCAAGAACACGCTGGTGCGCTATCACAACGGCGCGGCGGTGACGATCGGGCAGGTGGCCGACGTGCGGCTCGGCCCCTCGCCCAAGCGGGGAACCGCGTCCGACCGGGCGCTGCCGGGCGTGGTCATCAGCGTTCAGAAGAGCCCGGGAACCAACACCCTCAACCTCACCGAGCAGATCGACCGGGTGCTCGATCAGGCCGAGGCGGCCATGCCCAAGGGCATGGTCCTGAACCGGGACCCCTTCCGGGCCGCGCGGTTCATCGAGCGGTCGATCAACGGCGTGGTCAAGGTCTTGATCGAGGCGAGCATCATCGTGGCGGTCATCCTGATCCTGTTCCTGCTCAACGTACGGGCCACGATCGTGACGCTGACCGCTCTGCCGCTCTCGCTCGCCGTGGCGATCCTGCTGCTGTGGGCGTGGGGCCTCTCGATCAACGTCATGACGCTGGGCGGACTGGCCGTGGCGATCGGCGAACTGGTGGACGACGCCATCATCGACGTGGAGAACGTCCTGCGGCGGCTCAAGGAGAACGACGGGCTGCCCGAGGACGAGCGCAAAGGCCTCGTTGAGGTGATCTACAACGCGAGCAACGAGATCCGATCGTCGGTGGTGTTCGCGACCATCATCATCTGCATGGTCTTCGTGCCGCTCTTGTTCCTGCAGGGGCTTGAAGGCCGGTTCTTTCAGCCTCTGGGCATCGCGTACATCATTTCGATCATGGCCTCGCTGATCGTGGCCCTGACGGTCACGCCCGCGCTGTGCAAGTGGCTCTTCGCCGGCGCGTTCGGAAAGAAGGGCGGGCGCTCCGGCGAGTCGAGCGGGCATGGGGAGCATGACGGGTGGCTCGTCCGCTGGCTCAAGCGTCGGTACGAGCCGCTGCTCCGCGCGAGCGTCCGCAACCGCGGACTGGTTCTCGGGGGCGCGGGCGTGCTCACGGTGGCTTCGTTGCTGCTCATGTCCACGTTCGGTACATCGTTCCTGCCCGCATTCAAGGAAGGCACTTTTACTGTTTTCCTGCTCGCGCCGCCTGGCACATCGCTCGTCGAGAGCAATCGCCTGGCCACTGGCGTCGAGGCCCAGATGGCCCAGATCGAAGGCGTCTCGAGCGTGACGCGGCGCACCGGGCGGGCCGAGCGCGATGAGCACGCCGAGCCGGTAAGCAGTTCCGAGATCGAAGTCACGATGAAAGCGGGAGTCGATCAGGACAGGGTCAGGGCCGCCATCGATCGCATCATCGCCAACATCCCAGGTATCACCACAATGGTCGGCCAGCCGATCGAGCACCGCCTGAGCCACGTGCTGTCGGGCACGCCCGCAGCCATCGCCATCAACGTGTACGGCGACGACCTCAACGTCCTGCGCTCGCTCGCCAAGGAGATCGAGGCGGCGATCAAGCCGATTCCCGGCACCCGCGACGTGGCCGCCAATCGCGAGATCATGATCACCTCACTCCCGATTCGATACCGACCGCAGGATCTGGTCGCCGCCGGGCTTTCGCCCGCGTCGGCCGCGGAGCAGGTGCAGCAGGCTCTCTATGGCGAAGCCGTCGCCGAGGTGAATCAGGGCGTGCGTCGCTATGAGATGGTCGTTCGCCTTGCCGAGAGCGAGCGGGAGCGGATTGACCAGATCATGGACCTGCAACTGCGGGGCGTAGGCGGGGCGATCGTTCGCCTGCGCGAAGTCGCCGACATCGGTCCGGAGAAGACCAGCAACCTCATCGCCCGCGAGAACGCCCAACGAAAAGCGGTGATTTCCACCAACGTCGCCGACGGCTACAACCTCGGGCAACTGGTCGCGCAGGTGCAAGCCAAGGTCGACCCGATCGTTCAAAAGGCCGGGTACACGGTCCACTACGGTGGGCAGTTTGAGGCCCAGCAGTCCGCCAGCCGCACCATCCTCATCATGGGCGCGGGCGTAGCGGTCTTCATGTTCCTGCTCTTGCAGCTCTCGACCGGCAAGGCCCGCGTCGCCCTGCTGGTGATGCTCAACCTGCCGCTCGCGCTGATTGGCGGCATCGCCGCTATCTACCTGACGGAGAGCCCGTCGATTGCCGGTAACACGCTGTCGCTCCTTGGCCTGTCGTCCTCGCGCTATGTCGCCCCGGTCATCTCTATCGCCAGCATGGTGGGATTCGTGACCCTCTTCGGCATCGCCGTTCGCAACGGGATCCTGCTGGTCAACCACTATGACCATCTCCAGGAGCATGAGAGCAAGACGATCGGTGACTCGATCATCCAAGGGTCACTTGAAAGACTGGTGCCGATCCTGATGACGGCGTTGGCCGCGATGCTCGGGCTCGTGCCGCTCGCGCTGGCCAAGGGTAAGCCCGGCAGCGAACTGCTCGCCCCGCTTGCGATCGTCGTGCTGGGCGGGCTGGTCTCGTCCACGTTTCTCAACCTTTTCGTGGTCCCCGCCGGTTACGCCCTGGCGTTTAGGGTCAAGCGCGAGGCATCCGGGAGTCCCCGACTGCTCGCCCGCTTGCTGCGTCGTTCCACGAGGAAGTCCGCTCCCTCAACCTGATTGCAAGGAGACATTGGCATGAACACCGTTCGCACGCTCGCACTCGTTCTCACCGTCCCGCTGCTCGCCTTCTCCGCTGGCCTGACCGGCTGCGAGAAGAAGTCTGAAGCGCCCGCCAGGCCCGCCGCCAAAGGTGACGGCCACGACCACAAAGATGGCGACGGGCACGATCACAAGGCGGGAGACAAGCACGACCACAAGGATGGGGACGACCACGATCACAAGGACGGCCATGGGCACGGCCCCAAGACCGAACTGGGTAGCCAGTCGGCGGGCGGCATGACGATCGTCGCCGCTCGCGAAGGGGACGTCACGCCGGGGGGCGAGGCGACCTTCGACATCAGCGTCTCCGGAGGAGCGGGCAAACCCGCGGCGGTGCGTGTGTGGGTCGGAACCCAGGACGGCAAAGGCTCGATCAAGGGAAAGGCTGAGGCCGAAGGTGATGGATGGCACGCGCACGCCGAGGTGCCCAAACCGCTCCCCGCGGGCAGCAAGCTCTGGGTGGAAGTCGAGACCCCCAGCGGCGCTAAGCACCTCGCCGGGTTCGATCTCAAGCAGTAAGCAGTGCGATCATCGCACACCGACCCGGCGGCGCGGCCGGGCGGCACACTGAAGACACGTCCCGGCGGCCCGCGCCCGGTCGCCTTGACTTTGGAGCATCACCATGAAGAGTCCGAACAGTTCGTCTGTCGTCCTTGGCCTGATCGCTGGCGTTGGTCTGACCGCGTCACTAGCCGCGATGATGGGCCAGGGAGCCGCGCAGCGCAGCCCCGCTGACACCCAGTACTTCGTCACTGCCGACGACGGCGAGGCACACCTGTGGCTGCGCGAGGGCAACAGCCTCAAGTTCGTTGCGCACGGCGAGTGCGCTGAGTGCAAGGCCAAGGGCGATCACGGCCACGGTCACAAGGAGGATGACGGGCACGACCACGCCAAGCCCGGCGCCGCAGCGCCCGCGGGCAAGGCCGGGGGCGACCACGGCGACCACGGCCACGGCGAGGGCGGGGCGATCGGCACGGCCACCATCGGCGCGTGGACAGTGTCCGTCTCGGGCGAGATCAAGGCCGGCAGCGAGGCCCACCTCGACATTAAGCTCTCGGGGAGCCCCGCCAAGCCCGCCGCGGTCCGCGTCTGGATCGGTTCGCAGGATGGCAAGGGCGCGATGAAGCAGAAGGCCGACGGCGACGGCAAGGAGTACCACGCCCACGCCGACGTGCCCAATCCGATCCCCGCCGGAGCTCAGTTGTGGGTCGAGATTGATGACGGCAAGGGGAGCAAGTCTGTTGGCGGGTTCCCCATCTCGAAATGACAGCTGCAGCGAGCCCGGCGCGGCGAAGGCCCCGCGCCGGGCTTGGCACGGCGTCACGATGTGTGAAGTACGACGCTTCGGCCTCTGTAAGTCTGGTTGCCGGGCAACGTGTCGAGTGTGCTCTGCGTGTTGTCTGCGTTTGAAAGGACTCTCTATGCGAATTGCGATTCTGAACCTCATCTTTGTTTCCGGTCTCATGCTCCTTGGCGGATGCGCCACGCCCCGTGCGGACTTGGTGTCATCCGGCGACGTGACGATCGAGTCAGCGGCAACGCGGCCCCTTGCTCATACACCCACTGCCGAGAACGCCGACGGAGACTTGCTTGTGAGCGGGCAACTCGAGGAGGCGGAAGCCGTGGCCGGCGGCCACCTTGACATCACCGTCACGTCGCCCGACGGCGTTGTCGTCCACGATGCCATCGTGAACTACGGCCGGGCTTCATCACCTCACACCACGCAGCTCGGGCCGCGCGGCGCTTCACGTCGGGTGCAGACAGGCCCAAAGCATGCCAAGTACTCCGTTCGGTTTCCTGGCTTGCCACCTGCCGGTTCCAAGATCCGGGTTCGGTTGGAGTCGGGAGCCCACGAGAGGCCCGCGACACCACGATGAGACTAACCACGATCCAAGTTCCAGCAATGGACTGCCCGACCGAAGAGACGATCATCCGTCGGTCGTTACTCGGCATGGGCGGTGTGATCGGTATCCGTTGCGACCTGATGATGCGCCGCGTTGTAGTTGAGCACACGGACGCCCTTGATCCGGCCCGCATTCTTTCTGAACTCAACGAAATCGGTCTGCCGGGAGTGGTTGATTCCGCGATCGAGAGCGATGAGAGTTGTTCTACTCGCGGCTGTCGTACACGGCAACCTCCTCGGGCGCAGCAGCGTTTGCGATCATCGCTGTTCATCCTCGGGGGCCTGCTCGCCGCGGGCGCAGAGGCGATGTACTTCGCGGGCATGGAGGAGACGTCGCCGGTCGTCATCGCGATGTCCGCCGCTTCGATCCTTCTTTGCGGCTTGCCAACCCTGCGCAAGGGCTGGATCGCGCTGAAGTCCTTCACGCTCAACATCAACTTCCTGATGACGGTGGCGGTCATCGGCGGGGCGTTCATCGGGGCGTGGCCGGAGATCGCGCTGGTCACCTTCCTCTTCGCGCTCGCGGAGTTGATCGAGGCCAAGGCGCTCGACCGGGCCCGCAACGCCGTCATGGGCCTGATGGCGATGGCCCCTGATGAGGCGAGCGTGAAGCAGCCCGATGGTGCCTGGAAGGTCACGCCCGCGAGCGGGGTTCTCGTCGGCGCTGTCGTGCAAGTCAAGCCCGGCGAGCGGCTCGCGCTCGACGGCGTGGTGGTCGCGGGCGAGTCGAGCGTGAACCAGGCCCCGGTCACGGGCGAGAGCGTGCCCGTGGACAAGAAGCCGGGCGACAAGGTCTTCGCCGGGACGATCAACGAGTCGGGTGTGCTGGAGTTTAAGACCACCGGCGGCAAGGACCAGACCACGCTCGCCAAGATCATCAGGACCGTCCAGGAGGCGCAGGGGAGCCGGGCACCGACGCAGCGGTTTGTGGACAGCTTCGCGCGCGTCTACACGCCCATCGTGTGCGTGGTCGCGGTGCTGGTCGCGGTCGTCCCGTGGCTGGCGTTTGGCCAGACGTTCTACCCCTGGCTTTACAAGGCGCTGGTGCTGCTCGTCATCGCCTGCCCCTGCGCGCTGGTGATCTCGACGCCCGTGACGGTCGTGAGCGGGCTGACGGCGGCCGCGCGACGCGGGATCCTCATCAAGGGCGGCGTGCATCTGGAGAATGGCCGAAAACTCAAGGTCGTCGCCCTGGACAAGACCGGGACCATCACCGAGGGCAAGCCCCGCGTGACGGATGTGCAGCCCGTGGGCCGCGCGAGCAAGGATGAAGTGTTGCGGATCGCCGCGAGCCTCGATGCGCTTTCGCAGCACCCGGTGGCGCTTGCCGTGGTCGCGGCCTGGAACGGCGAGCGTGCGAGCGTCGAAGCGTTCAAGTCGCTCACGGGTCGCGGAGTGGAAGGACGCATCGACGGCGCGGCGTACTTCGTCGGCAACCACCGCCTCGCCGAAGAGCGGGGAGTATGCTCGCCCGAGGTCGAGGCGACGCTTGGCCAGTTTGAGGCCCAAGGCAAGACGGCGATCGTGGTCGCGTCGGCCAGCGCGGTGCTGGGCATCATCGCCGTCGCGGATACGCCCCGGGCGAGCAGCGTCGAGGCGATCCGGTCGCTCCACGAACTGGGAATCAAGACGCTGATGCTCTCGGGCGACAATCAGACCACCGCCTCGGCCATCGCCAAGGCGATCGGTATCGACGAGGCCCGCGGCGGGATGCTCCCGGAGGACAAGCTAGCCGAGATCGAGCGTCTCACGAAGGAGCACGGGGACGCGATCGGCATGGTCGGCGACGGCGTAAACGACGCCCCGGCCCTTGCCAAGTCCACGATCGGCTTTGCCATGGGCGCTGCGGGCACCGACACGGCGCTGGAGACAGCCGACGTGGCCCTCATGCAGGATGACCTGCGGGGCGTGCCGGGGTTCGTTCTGCTTTCCCGGCGAACCGGGGCGATCCTGACCCAGAACATCGCCTGGGCCATCGGCATCAAGGTCGTCTTCTTCGCGTTGACCCTGGCCGGGCTGGGGACGATGTGGATGGCCGTTCTTGCGGATGTCGGAGCAAGCCTCTTAGTGATTGGTAATGGCCTCCGGTTGTTGGGGCCACGGAAGGGTCCAGCGGGCTCACGTCGGGCGAACGGGAAGCGGGGCCGGGCGTAAAGTGAATCTGGCCTGCGTTCGGCCGATATACTGATGTATTCCATGCGTCACCCCTTGCTCCGCATCTTGGTCGCCCTGCTCATCGGCGTGGTCACGCCGTTGTGCTGCTGCCAGGCCGCGGCGCTCGCGGGCGGGGCGTGTGCCGGAAAACATGTCGCGGCGGCTGAATCGGACTCATGCTGCGGCGGCTGTGTCGGCGAAACGCGAACGGACGAAGGACCAGCGGAACAGCCGTGTCAGGATCAGCCGCGTGACGACTCGCAGGACCAGTCTCAGGATCGCCCCGACCACGATCAGCCGTCTCCTCCCGGCAAGTGCCCGTCCTGCCCGTCGTGCCAAGGCACATCCGCCGGCACAGGCATCAGCGCCGAGGCGCGTCTCCCGGCCTTTGAGCAGCAATGGAACGCACTGGCGACCTTCGCCCTCGCCGTGCTGTGGACGATGGAGGCACCCGAGGCCCTTGTTGCGCCGCATCCGCCCGGCTGGGCTCATTACCCGCCGCACCTGAAAGCCAACCGCGATGCGCAGCGGTGGCACTGCGCGCTGCTGGTCTAGCCACATCCTGCACCGGACGCTCCTTGTCTTGCGCGTCCGCATCGGCCTTGCGCGTCCGGCTCCACGCCGAGCGTGCGGGGCGTGACTTCGCTTGACGCGCCGTGGCTCCCTTGTCGATGCCCGGCCGCCCTCAAAGTGCAGGAACCACTCATGGCCACCACGCAGACCGATCTGCGGGCGCTCCGTCGGGGCCCGCAAACCACCTCGCCTAACACCCAACCCCCGCCGTCATCGGCGGGGAGCACCACCGTCATCGCGCGCCCCAGGGCGCGCTGGGCGACGCGGCTGCTCATTCCCGCCGCCGTGCTGCTGGCGACCGGCGGCCTGCTCGCGTACGCCGCCCGCGATGCGCTCCGGCCTCGGCTCGCGGTGCATGTCGCCGCCGCGATCCCGAAGGAGAGCGTCCAAGCCGCGGGCACGAGCGCCGCACCCGGCTCGCCGAGCGACCCCGAGGCGCCGCCGCATGATGCGCCCCTCGGCCCGGCCATCGTGCAGGCCCCGGGGTGGATTGAGCCCGCGCCGTTCGCTGTCAGCGTCCCCGCTTTGGCCGAGGGCGTGGTGCGGGACGTGCTGGTGCTCGAGGGCGAGCGCATCGAGGCGGGCCAGGTTGTCGCCCATCTCATCAACGAGGACGCGCGGCTCAGCCTGCGGGCGGCCGAAGCGACCGTCGCCGAGCGCGACACGGACGTCGCCCGCGCTCGTGCGGCGCTCGCGACCGCCGAATCACAGGTCGAGGTCGAACGAAGCGCCGCCGCCGAGTTGCGGGACGAGGTCGCGAGCAAGCGCGGCTTGGTCGCCGCCGGCGGACTGAGCGAAGGGGCGTTCCGGCGCATGGAGATCCGGCTTTCCGGCCTGGAGGCGAAGGTCGCAACGGCGGAGAAGGCGGCGAGCGAATCCCGCGCCGCGCTGGCGCAGGCGGAGGCGGCCCACGCCGCCGCCCACGTGCTGCGCGACGAGGCCGCGCTGCGGCTCGCCAGGATGGAAGTGCGCTCCCCCGTGGGGGGCGTGGTGCTCGCCCGACTGGTCGAGCCCGGATCGAGGATCAGCATGAGCGGCAAGGGCGGCGACCCCGGCCAGGCGGGGAGCATGACCGGCGCGGTCCTGCGGGTCTATGACCCCGAGAAGTTGCAGGTGCGTGTGGATGTACCTTTGGCTGACGCGGCCAAGGTCGGCGTCGGCACGCGCGCGATGGTGACCACCGAGGCACTCTCCGACCAGACCTTCAGCGGCGTGGTCACACGGGTGGTCCACGAGGCCAACATCCAGCGGAACACCGTGCAGTTCAAGGTGGCCCTCGATGCGCCCTCGCCCGTGCTCAAACCCGAGATGCTCACGCGCGTCAAGTTCCACGCGCCCGCGGGAAACGCGCAGCGCCGAAGCCCCTCTGGCGGCGGAAACGCGGCTGGCGGTCCGCACGACAACGGCACGATGACGCTGCTGGTCCCCACGGCCGCCGTGACCGTGGCCGGCGACGGCAAGGGGCTGGTCTGGGTCGTGGACAACTCGGGAGGAAGCCCCGTCGCCCGCCGCCGAGACGTCGCCACCACGCCTTCGGCTGACGACGGGTTCACCATCGTGATCGGCGGCCTTCGCCTTACTGACCGGATCATCCTTGACCCGCCCGCCCCGCCCGCGATCCAGGACGGCACGCGGCTCAACGTGCTGGGCGAACGCACCGACGCCACGTCCAACCCCGCCCCCTCAACACCGTAACGCCCAGTGTCCGCCCATCGCTGTGACAAGCACGCGGCATCAACGAGCAACGCCATGACGACCAACCACACGCACGCACTCAGCTCCGATTCCGGCCCGCCGCTCATCCAGTGCCGCCGGCTCACCAAGACCTACAAGAAGGGCGATAACACCATCACCCCCTTGCAGGAGCTCGATCTCGACGTGCCCGCGGGCGACTTCCTCGCGCTCATGGGCCCCTCGGGCAGCGGCAAGACCACGCTCCTGAACCTCATCGCCGGGATCGACCGTCCCAGCGGCGGGCAGCTGGTCATAGGCGGCACCGACATCGCCACGCTCTCGCGGTCCAGGCTCGCCGACTGGCGGAGCGTGAACGTGGGCTACGTCTTCCAGCTCTACAACCTCGTGCCCGTGCTCACCGCCTACGAGAACGTCGAGCTCCCCCTGCTGCTGCACAGCATGTCCGCCAAGGACCGGCACGAGAAGGTGCAGACCGCCATGCAGCTGGTCGGGATCGCCGACCGCCACGACCACTACCCGCGGCAACTCTCGGGCGGGCAGGAGCAGCGCGTCGCCATCGCGCGGGCCATCGTGACCGACCCCACCATCATCGTGGGCGACGAGCCGACCGGCGACCTCGACCAGGATTCGGCCAAGGCCATCATGGAGCTCATGGTCCGGCTCTGCGAGGACCTGGGCAAGACCCTCATCATCGTGACCCACGACGCCAAGAGCGCGACTTACGCCAAGCGGACGCTGCACCTGGAGAAGGGCCGTCTGGTCGAAGCAGAACACCTCGCCGCCCGCCGCGCGGCCCTCGTTCCCCAGGAGGCCTGAACCATGATCGCGCCCAAGTTCATGCCCGTCGTCTTCAAGCAGCTCTGGCGGCACCGCGTCCGCAGCGTGCTCACGCTCTGCGGCGTCGCCATCGCCATGTTCCTGTTCATCGCCGTGCAGACGCTGCAAGAAGGCGTGCGGCAGTCCACGCAAGCCGCGGCGGATGACACCACGCTGGTGGTCTACCGCGCGAACCGTTTCTGCCCCGCCGCCAGCCGCTTGCCGCAGTTCTACGTGGACCGGATCGAGAAGATCCCGGGCGTCGTCTCGGCGGTGCCGGTCAAGATCGTGGTCAACAACTGCCGGGCGTCGCTGGACGTGGTCACGTTCCGGGGCGTGCCCCGCGAGGACTTGGTCGGGCCGCAGGGCGGCGGGGCGGGTCCCACGGGCTGGGCGGGCAAGTGGCAACTCATCTCGGGGTCAGTCGCCGAGTGGGAGAAGCGCTCCGACTCGGCCCTGGTGGGCGAGACGCTGGCGGCCCGGCGCGGCTTCCGGGTGGGCCAGTCCTTCGACGCCTCGGGCATCACCGTCACCGTCGCGGGGATCATCCGCTCCCCCGAGCCGCAGGACCAGAACGTCGCCTATGTCCACCTCGACTTCCTCCAGCAGGCCGCTGGCAAGGGCGGCGGCCTGGGCAGCGTCACGCAGTTCACCGTCCGCGTCGATGACCCGGCGAAGATGGAGCAGGTGGCCGAGGCGATCGACGCCGAGTTCGCCGCCGAGGCCGACCCGACGATGACCAGCCCGGAGAAGGCCTTCGTTGCGCAGGCCGGGGCCGACATCGTGGAGATCGTGAAGTTCACGCGGTGGCTGGGCTGGGGGTGCCTGGCGGCGGTGCTCGCGCTGGTGGCCAACGCGATCGTGCTGAGCGTGCAGGACCGGATCAAGGAGCACGCGGTCTTGCAGACGCTGGGGTTCCGCTCCGGGCTCATCGCCCGGCTGATCGTCAGCGAGGGGATGCTCATCGGGCTCCTGGGGGGCGCGCTGGGCACGGGCATCGCCCTGTCGGTGGTCCACTTCGGCAACTTCTCGCTCTCGCAGGAGGGCCTGTCGATCAGCGTGAGCGCGTCGTGGTCGGTGCTGGCCTGGGGCCTGGTCATCTCCGCGGGCGTGGGGATCGTGGCTGGCCTGGTGCCCGCGTGGCGGGCGGGACGGCGCGAGATCGCCAGTTGCTTCCGGGCGGTGTGAGAAAGGACTCCATGCGACTTCTTCCCTTTGCCTATGCCGTCCGCAACCTGGGGCGATCGCCCTCGCGGCTGTTTCTTTCCGTCGCCGGGGCGGCGATGGTGGTGCTGCTCATTTTGGTCGCGGGCGGGTTCGTGCGCGGCATGAGCGCGGCCCTGCGGGCCACCGGCGGGGAGCACAACGTCATCCTGCTGGGCGCGGGGAGCGAGGAGAGCGTCGAGCGCTCGGAGATCCCCGCCGCGACGCCGGGGGTGCTCGCGGCCAGCGTGCCGGGCATCCGCACGCGGGCGGGCGTGGCGTACGTCTCGCCCGAGGTGCACGTGATGCTGCCGGTGGGCGTGGGTGCGGCGGGGGCGGTCGGGACATCGACGGGCGAGAGCGGCACGCGCACAGGGACGAGGGGGGCGGGGGGGGCGGGGGGGCGGCAGGTTATGCTGCGCGGTGTCACGCCCGCGGCGGCGCTGGTCCACGAGTCGGTGTCGCTGACCGAGGGACGCTGGCCCCAGTCGGGCGCGGATGAG
Source organism: Phycisphaeraceae bacterium (assembly GCA_019636615.1). Classification (GTDB taxonomy): domain Bacteria; phylum Planctomycetota; class Phycisphaerae; order Phycisphaerales; family UBA1924; genus UBA2402. Next base: position 1,481,992 of record JAHBXF010000002.1, read on the forward strand.
GTTTTGGTGGGTCGCATGGCGGGGACGGTGCTGGGGGTCGCCGAGCGCGACGTGGCGATCGGAACGGCGCTGGTCATCGATGGGAGGCCGTGGACCATCGTGGGGCGCTTCAGCGCGCCGGGGACGGTCGTCGAGGCCGAGGTGTGGCTGCCGCTGGCGGACCTGATGACCGCGACCAAGCGCGAGACCATCTCGTGCGTCGTCATGACGCTCGACCCCTACAACGAGGCGACCGGCGAAGGGGCCGACTTCGGTGATATCGCGGCCTTTACCAAGACCCGGCCGGACCTTGAACTGGTCCCCATGACCGAGCGCGAGTACTACGGAAAACTGGCGAGCTTCTTCGGGCCCATCAAGATTGTCGCGTGGGTGACAGCGGGGCTGATCGCCGTCGGCGGGCTCTTCGGCGGGCTGAACACGATGTACGCCGCATTCGCCTCACGCATCCGCGAACTGGGGACGCTGCAATCCATCGGCTACCGGCGGCTGGCGATTGTCTGGTCGATGATTCAGGAATCGACGCTGGCGACGGCGGCGGGCGGGCTGCTCGCGTGCGCGGTCGGCGTCTTCCTGCTCGACGGGCTGGCGGTGCGATTCTCGATGGGGGCGTTCGGGCTGTTGATCGACGAGACGGTGATCGGGCTGGGGCTTTTGACGGGCCTGGCCTTGGGCGTCGTGGGCGCGTTGCCCCCGGCGATTCGTTGCCTGCGGCCGACGATCCCCGTCGCGCTCAAGGCGGTGTGATGGTAAACGAGTGTGCCGCCGTAGCGTGTGCCGCGGGGCGACAAGAGTCCAAGGACCTTTGCAAGGAGTTTCGATATGAAAGCGATGAAGATGAACGTGACGGATTCGATGCGGGCGATGACGGTGGCCGCGATGCTGATCGCGGGCGCGGCGGGATTGGGCGTGCTGACGCCCGCGGCGGCGCTGGCGCAGGTCAAGAGCGTCGCGGACGTGAAGACCATGCTCAAGCCGGAACTCCCGGCGAACGCGCTGGAGATCACCGCCGCGATGAAGTCCGCCAAGGTGGGCGAGACGATCACGGTGCGCGGCACCGTGGCGATGTCGAAGGACGCCTTCGTGGAGAACCGCGCGATGTTCACGCTGGTGGATGAATCCACCCGCAAGGGCTGCTGCCCGCCCTCGGACAAGCTGCCCGACACCGCGTGCGACATCCCGGCGGAAGGGCGGGCGACGGTTCAGATCGTGGACGCCAGCGGCAAACCGCTTCGCGCTGGACTCACCGGCCAGCACGGTCTCAAGCCCGGTGCGGAGGTCTTCGTGACCGGCAAGGTCGAGACCGCCAACGGCACCGATGCCCTGGTGCTCACCGCAGTCTCGATGCATGTTCCAAAGGCCCCGCTGCCGACCGGCTTCTTCGTCGAGAAGCAGCCGGAGAACGCCAAGGATGTCTCGGAAGCCCGCAAGGCCGGGGGTGGGGGGACACTCAAGGCCGGTGACGAGGTCGTGCTCCGCGGCCGCGTTGGCGGGAGCAAGGAGCCGTTCGTTGCGGGCCGCGCCGTCTTCACGCTCATGGGCCGGGGGCTCAAGGCCTGCAACGAGAACCCGGACGACAAGTGCTCCAAGCCCTGGGACTATTGCTGCGAGACCAAGGAGGACATCCTCGCCAACTCCGTCACCGTGCAGGTCGTGGACGCCAAGGGCCAGATCCTCCGCACCGACATGAAGGGCCGCCGCGGGATGAAGGAGTTGTCGGAGCTTGTTGTGGTGGGCAAAGTCGCCTCGGCCGACGGCAAGGCGGTGGTCATCAATGCGACGGCGGTGCACGCTGTTCATTGACCGGCGTTCGCCATCCAAAGGCGATCATGTCGCGGACGGTTCTCCTCCACCCATGTCCCCGCAAAGAGATGTTCGCCCAAGAGGAAGTGCTTCGTGTGAGGGTTGGACTTCGACTCTCCGACCGTCGGGTGGAAGTACGCCGGCGGATACAGCGTCACATCGTCGTACTGCGTGACCACCCGGGCGATCAGCCCCGGCCCGGCCTGGTCGCCGACGTACCGGCGCTCGAAGAACGACTCTTCGACCATCGCCACCGCGTGCCACATCGCCGGGTGATTGGTCGGGAAGCCCATCGCGGCGTTGCTGACGATTTCGAGCTGCTCGCACGCCGCCCACGCGACGACCTCGGGCGGGCACATCTCGTCCAGCGACCGCACGGGCTTGACGTCGGTATCGAGGTAGACGCCGCCGAAGCGGGCCAGGATCTCCAGCCGCAGGATGTCCGAACGCATCACGCAGCCGGGCGTGCCTCCGACGTTGCCGCAGGCGTCCCAGGCGTTGCGGTTGAGGATTGGCGGCAGGTTGTCGTCGGTCCACAGCCGCATCTCCCAGTGCGGGTTCATCTCGGCGAAACGCCGCCGCCAGCGCCGCTGGTTGAGCGGCATCTCGCCCTTGCCCAGCCAGATCTGGTGCAGGACCCGCGGGATCGGGGTGGTGCGTGCGGCCGCGCTCACGCCGCCACCCCCGCGGACCCGGCCTGCACGAACGCGAACGCCCCGCCGTGGGCCTTGGCGGCCTCCTCGGCTTGCTCGAACAGCGCCCAGTGGAAGGGCACCACGTCGCGGAAGTGCCCGTGGTCGCGGACCACGCGCGTGAGGAACCCCGGCCCGCTCTGATCCCACACGCCGCGATAGACCAGCACCGAGTGCGGCAGATCGCGGATGGCGTGCCACAGCATCGGATGGTTGCGCGTCGCGCCAAGCACCGAGGGCGCAAGCATGTGCGGGCGGCTCGCGCCGTGGCTGGCGATCGTGGAACAGAACGCGCCGACCCCGGCGACGATTTCATCGAGCGGGCGCAGCGGCAGTCGGTCCGGATCGACGAAAACGCCGCCCTCGCGGGCCAGCACTTCATAGCGGAGCAGGTTCAGCCGTGCCGCCGAGGCTGCGGGCTCGCTGAGCCCGAAGGTCTGCTGCCACTGGTCGTAGTTCATGATCGGTGGCTTGGTGTCGAGCGTGAGCGTCACCACGTCCCACTCGGGATGCATGGTCTGCCACGCGTGCCGCCAGGCCGTGAGACGCTGCTTGTCGGGAGTCTCGCTGAGGTCCGCCGTGTAGATGACCTTCGGAATCACGCCTTTGCCTCCTCGTCGATGCCACTGCTGAGACTGCCCACGCCACTCTGCTGCCATTTCGCCGGTGGCACGCCCTCCATGCCACCTTCGATGAACGACGATGCGCCCTCGCCCAGCGCCACCGATTGCTGGGCGCTTCCGGAGCCCGAGCCGGAACCGGGCGGGCCGGAGCCGCTGTCACTCCCGCTCGATGAGCCCGACGCACTGCCGGAACTCGACCCAGAACTGGACCCCGAGCTTGACATGGACGAGCCGCTGGACTTTCCGCTGCCGGAGCCGCTCCCGCTCGACGACCCGGACCCGGAGCCTGAACTCGACCCCGAACCCGACGACGAACCGGACCCGCTCTGCTGCGTGGCGGGCATGTCGTTGTGAATCCAGACGCCGCCCGCCCCCCCCACAAGGAACACGTTGAGCCCGGGCACATGCACGGCCACGGTGGTCACGCGGTCACCCGACCGCGCGACCGTCTCGACCAGCTCCTCGCTCAGGTCCTGACGCACGAGCGCATCGCCGACCTGCACGAACTCCGCCGAAGCGAAGCCAATCTCGTCGTTGCGTTTGAGCAGCACCGGGTGCTCGGGCGTGAGGCGCAGGCGACCGTTGATGGTGACGAACCCCTCGTGCGATCCGATCGTCACGCTGCTGACCGTGCCGGTGACGGGCGTGAGCGCGGCTTCCGCCCACGGACGGAGCCACTGGTACTGGGCTCGCCACGGCACATCGCGGTCCAGGCCCGCCACGTCGAGCGCCGCGACACGGTCGCCCGGCTGGAGCGCCTCGATCGGCTTGACCGAACCGTCCGCCAGCACCACGGGCGTGCCCGCGAGCACGCAGTTGGAACCGGGGCCGGAGCCACCGGGTCCGCTCCCACCCGGGCCAGAACCACCCGGCCCCGAGCCGCCAGGCCCGGACCCACCCGGACCCGACCCACCGGGGCCGCTGCCGCCGCCGCTGGATCCGCCACCGCCCGACGACCCGCCTCCGGACGATCCGCCGCCCGATGAACCACCGGACGACCCGCCCGACGACATGCCCGAGGACATACCGGAACTGCCGCCCGACGACATGCCCGACGACGCCCCCGAACTCGCGCCCGACGACATGCCGCTCGACGCGCCAGAAGAACTCCCGCCACCGGAACTGCTCATGCCCGACGAGCCCGTGCTCGACGGCGTCTGCGAACTCGTCGGCGTCTGCGACGAGTCGGTGGTCATCCCGCTGGATGACATCGCCCCGCTGCTCGACGGCGTATGCGTCGTCCCCGGCGTGTTGCTCGTGAACGCATCGGTGGTGTAGAACGTCAGCGTCGGCGTGCCGCCGGGCCCGGTCGTGTAGATCACATCGCCCGTCGTCGAGTAACTCGGCGGCATGCTCGGCGTGCTGGTCGGGGTCGAATACGTGCTCTCGGGAGTCGAGCCCGACGGCGTTGAGTAGTTACTCGACCCGCCGCCCTGGGGAGCGCGTCCCGTCGCCCAGACGGGGATGTAGAGGTAGTACCGCGTGGGGCCGTCGCTCATCGTGCGGCCTCCTGTGGCGGGGCGCTCGCCTTGGGATTGGGCTCGTACCACCCGTCGGTGCGGATAGGCTTGCCGCACTCGGAAGCGGCTGCCTTCACCGCGTCCTCAAAGGCCATCTTCTCGAAGACCTCCAGGGCGCTTCCGGGCGAGCAATTGACCACCCGGAAGCGGTGCTTCTCGAAGTGGGGCTTGAGCGCCTCGAACCGGCGCGACAGCGAGTCATACAGCACGTTGTTGTGCCGGATCGCGTTGGCCGCGCGGTGCTCGTCGAAGGCGTACTTGCGCTCCGCGTCCATCTTGAAGTCGCAGCCGAGCAGATACACCGTCGAGAAGCCGAGGTAGTGCAGCAGCCGAAGGGCGACGAGCATGACCGAGCGCTTGCCGGTGATGCCCAGCGAGTCGGGGTTCTTCGCGTCGTTGCCCCATGAGATCGTGTCCCCGGTGAGGAATCGCTCGTGGTCGAAGTGGTCGCTGCGGCGGAAGAACAGCACGCCGGGCATCTGGTGGACCTTGAAGGCGCTGTTGCGGAGCGTGCCGTCGGGGGTCATCACCTTCAGCCGCTTGTCCCACATGCAGGTCGGCACGAACTTCAGGATGCCCGGGTCCTTCCAGCCCACATCGATGAAGCGCCCGGGGTCATCAACGCAGGTCCAGAGCGTCGGACGCCGCACGGACCATGCGTTGTTGACGGCCATCGTGACGATGCCGCGGGCGTCGAGCAGCGACAGATCGATCTGCTTGAGCGAGGGCCCGGAGAGCATCAGGAACGCGGACCGGCCTCGGTAGAACCCGCTCAGGGACACCGACTCGAACGTCGGCGGGGCGGTGTAGAGGCGCAGGCCATCCCGGGCGGGCTTGCGCGCCTTGAGCCCAGCCTGCAATGCCGCGATGTCAGACTGGTTCTCACGCACCGCAACACCCCCCATCACTCTTGAACCGCCCGACGATGTAGCGGGACCCCGCCTGGGGCCTGCCAGCGACGCCGACGCGGGCGATGCGCTCCAGCCACCAGTCCAGCGGCCGCACCGTCGGGTGGAGACCCTCTCCGGCGACGGTGGTCGTGCTCGGCCGCGTGCAGATCGAGAAGATGAACCGCCCGCGCGGCACCCCGACGCGGCGCATCTCCGCGAGCGTCAGATCCACGTCCTCGGGCAGGAGGTGCTCGATGGCGTCGAAGCTCGTCACGACATCGGCGATGCCCGCCTGCAGTGCCGTCGCGTGCATCGGGCGCACGAGATCCGCCTCGGGGAACGCGAAGTCGACGCCCAGTCCGTCGATGCCAAGACGACGCAGCTCGCGCACAAGGTCGTTGCGGCCGCAGCCGAAGTCCACCACGAACCTCGGCTTGCACTCCTGGATGAGCGGGATCGCCGCCCGGCCGTGGTTGGACGAGCCGTACGTTGAGCCGGGCTTGTTCGCCAGTGCCAGGTACTTGGCCCGCTCCTTGGCACGCTTGGCCTCGAGCGGCGTTGGGGTGGTCGGAGTGGTTGTCATTCGGCACCTCCGATATAGAGGTTGAACTTGCGGTCCTCGTCGGCGGGGTCGGCGATCTCGATGAGGCTCATGGCCTCGAAGACCCACACCGGCTTGCCTCGGCTGTTGCGCTCACAGGTCATGTGCACGCACACGCCTTCGGGGATCGGCACGAGCTTGGGCTTGAGCGACCGCGCGGGCGGGCACTTGGGGAGCACGCCGGGGAGCTCGCACACCGGCCCCAACCCGAGCAGGCCGCCGAACCCGGAGCCGGGCTCGGAGTCGTTCATGTGGTGCGCCTCGAAGCGGTTGATCGCCAGGCGCGTGGGGTCCTCACCGCCGCTGGGGGCCTGCGAGGTCAGGCCGTTCTCCACCGGCACGTAGCGCAGGTAGTCCGGGCTTCCCGGGTTACCGTCGATCTGCGCCTCGACCCACGGGTAGCGCCACCGGTTGCGCTCGGTGGGGATCGGCTGGGCCGCGCCGAGGATCGCGGTGATGCGTCCGGGAGACGGGCGGCCGAGCTCGATCACGGCCCACTTCTCGCCGGTGCCATCTTCCTTCCACAGGATCGGGATGCCGCCCATGGGCGTGCTCGCCAGAACCGTCTCGTCGGCGGCGAGCTCGCAGGTGGTGTCGGTCTCGTTGGTGACGTAGACCCGCGCGGTCGTCACGCCGGTGAGCACGCAGGGACCGAGTGCATTGGGCTTGATCGGCTGGATCGCCACCGCGAGGGCGAGCGTGTCGGACTCTTCAGTGGCGACGTCGCCCGTCAGGGGCGTTCGGCTGTGGAAGGTCCGCTCCTGATCGTCCTCACCGGGCTCGACAAGCACGCCGGTGATCGCCAGCGCGTGGTGCGGCTCGATTAGTTCGTTCGAGTCGTTGCGGACCAGCACCACGCCGATGCCACGCTGCGCGGATTCGACGAGAGGACCGGCGATGGCTTGGCCGCGACCCTGACGCGTGCGCAGATCGACCGCCGCATCGACGAACGTGTTGTACGCGCCCGCGGGGATGCGGAGCGGCTGGCCGGAGCGGACTTTGCGGAGGTCGTCGGGCATGGTGAGGGGGGCTAGATTCCGAGTGCTCCGAAGTTGGCCTGGTCGTACACGCGCTCAACGTACGCGGCGATGGGCTTCTTGATGATCGCGCCGGAGCCAGAGTCCTCCGCGTCGGCGTAGCGGACCCACAGGTACTCCCACCCCTTCTTGTTGATCCCGGTCACGGGGCCGACGGTCAGGTTGGTCTGGTTGGGGCTCGCGGCGAACCGGAACGTGATCTCCCAGTCGTCATCCGGGCCGTCGCCGCGTTTGGAGCCTGTCGCGCCGAGGAAGAGCACCTCGCCGGCCGCGAACCCGCGGAACGAGCCGGCGTTGGTCTTGCCCGTGCACGAGAAGATCGCGCCCTTGTACGACGCGGTCACCTGCGCGTCCGTGAAGTAGTGCGTCTCGGAGAACTGGTAGACGGGGACGGTGATGTCGACGCCTTCGACACCGTCGGCGGTCACGCCGATCGCGCCGCCGAAGTCGGGCGCGGTCGTGCCGGGCGCGGGGCGGCGCTGCACGGTCTGCAGGCTCTGGGTGATGTGCTGCGTACCGCCGCCGGTCTCGAAGGTGAACGAGGACTCGCTCGGGGTGCTCGTGCCGGTGGAAGCGTTCTGGCTGTAGCGGACGGTGACGTCCCACAGCTGCGGGCCGATGGGCTCGATCTGGATGGTCTGCCGCGGGAGTGTGTCGTAGGTCGCCGGGGAGGCCGCCTGCGCCGCGGTGCGGGCCGCGAGGTCGTCGGCCGTGCCGCGCACGATGTATCCGAGCTCCGCAGACGACTGCGAGGCTTGGTTCGCCTTGGTGGAGCGGCGGCTCTCGAACTTCTCAAACACCTCGACCGGCACGAGCGATGAACTCCTTCCTGTGGGATGGGGTCAGGCGAACCGCAGACCGTTGTCGACGCTGGCGTCCAGCAGACGCTTGGTGTTGCGAGCGGTCTGCTCGGTGGCGCTGGCGGTGCGCTCGGCGGCGTCGCCGCCCGTGCCCAGACCGGAGACGGCCGCCGCACTGAACGTCCCTGTGACGCTGATGCCCTTGCCGATGGCCGCACCGAGGCCCGACAGGCGATCCTCGAAGTCGGCCAGCAGATCCCGCTGTGGCCGACCTGGCCCTTTCTCCGCGTCGGCGGCCTCGCGCTTCTTGCGAGCCTCCTCGATCGCGGCCGCGAGCTTCTGCTTCGCGGCGTCGAGCGCCGACTGTGACTCGGCGAGCCCGGCCTCGGTGTCCTTGCGCAGCGCTTCCTGAGCGTTCTCGAAGTCCTGGCCGATCGCGGCCAGCGTCGCCTCGTGCATCGCCGCCGCATCGCGGCGCTGCTGCTCCCGCTGATTCTCGCGGGCGGTCACGGACTGCTGCGCGGCGTTCTCCAGCTCGACCAGTCGGGACTCGAGCTGCTGGTCCACCGCCTTCTTGGCGGCTTCAACATCGAGCCCGTCATCGAACAGCCCCTGGATCTCCAGCATCCGCTTGGCGACCCACGACGACGCCTCCTCCCAGATCATCTGGAAGCCGGTGGCGAAGTTGGTCCATGTCTTTGACAGGAAGGCGGTCGTCTCGATCCACGCGACCTCGAGTGCGTGGAACATGATCTCCGCGGCGGCGAGCGCCCCGTACCACATCGAGTAGGCCGTGGAGACGAAGAACTCCTTCGCGCCCAGCCACGCCTTGTTGAGCGCCGCGACGCCCTGCTGCCAGATGACCTTGAGCGACAGCCACAGGATCTCAGCTGCGAGTGCGATGTCGCCGGCGGCGAGGGCGTCGGAGATGCCGCCCACCACCTTGCCGACCCAGTCACGCAGCTCGATGAACTTCTGCGCGAGCCACGACAGCGCCTCGCCACCAGCGCCGGTGACGACCAGCAGTGTGCCGCCGAGCGCCACGATCGCGGCGATGGTCAGACCAACCGGCGTGAGGATCGCCCCGATTGCGGCCCCGATCAGACTGAACGCCGTCCCGATCCCGCCGATGACGGCGGCCACGATGCCGAGCGCCGCGCCGATGCCCGAGATGATGTAGCCCAGGCCGACGATCGCGATCCCCGCGACGGCGACCGCCGCCGCAACCTTGAGCGCCCAGACCACCGTTTCCTTGTTTGCCTTCACCCACGCCGTAGCGCTCACGACGATCCGCGTGATCCGCTCGGTCAGGTCCTTGATGGTGGGTGCCAGTGCCCCACCAATGGTGAAGACGCCCTGCTTGAGCACCTTCCAGAGCGTGCCCAGCGCGTCGTTGAGTTCGGCGGCATCTCGGGCGGTCTCCGTGCTCACCGTCAGCCCGAGTTTGCGGGCCTGCTCCTGCATCTCGTTGATCCCGGCGGCTCCATCGGCCATGAGCGGCAGGAGCTTGGTCCCGGCTTTACCGAAGAGCTCCATCGCCATCGCGGCTCGTAGCGCCGGGTCTTGGATCTGTGAGATCCGATCGGCCAGGAGTTTGAACTGCTCGTCGGGGGAGAGCTTGGCGAGGTCTTGCACCGTCAGGCCGAGCCGACCGAGGGCTTCATTCGCCCCTTTAGAACCCTGCGACGCCTCCGTCAGCGTCTTCTGCATGACGCGCAGACCGTTCTCCAGAGTCTCCATGTCTGTCCCGGAGAGGTCGGCGGCGTAACCGAGCTCCGACAGGGCCTCAACGCTCACGCCCGTGCGAGCACTCATCTTGTCGAGCGCATCGCCGGAGTCACTGAACGCCTTCGCGGTTCCGAGCAGCGCCGTGATCGCGGCGACACCGATGCCCGCCATCTTCGTGCCGATGGACCGCAGCCCCGCACCGAAGGCTTCGAGCTTCTTCTGGGCCGCCTTCAGCCCGGCCGACAGCTTGTCGCTGACGCCCAGCTCAATGAAGGCTCGCCCGGCTCGGATGCCCCGCGTATCGGCCACGTTCAATCACCCTTTCTTGATCGAGTTCCGCCACAAGAGCGGCAGGTTGGGCCGCTCCCTTTCCAGCGCCGGGGCCATGTACGGCCGCGGCGCGATCTTGACCTTCTGCGATGTGAGCTTGCCGCCGCGCCTGCGGAACACGACGGTGTCGCCGCCGTACTCCAGCACACTTGGTGCCTCGCTCTTCTTGAATCCCACCGGCCCGACGACCACCGAGTCGTTGGGCTTGTCGTACCCAAAGAGGATCAGCCGACGCAGGCTGCCCTCGTGCGAATAGGGCGGGGCCCCGGGAGGAGCCGACCCCTTGCGCTTGCGGATGCTCGTCTTCGCTGCCGTGCGGATGAACGCGCCGGCCTTGCTGAGCACCTTCCGCTTGGCGTTGTCGACCGCCGCCATGACGACGTGGCGGTCGAAGAACATGTCCTTGATCCGCATGGTGATCACGCACCACTCCCAGCCGGACCGCCATTCCCGCCGCCGGTGCCAGCGAGACCGCTGCCCTTTTCCAGGCCCTTGTTGAACGACGCCTCCTTCTCCTTGCGGAGACGACCCGACCCGATGAACAGACCAACGATGCCGGTGAGCGCGGGCAGCGCCGGCCCGAGCACGGGCAGGCCCGCGACGGTCGGGCCCACGGTGTCGAGGGCCGAGAGCGTGAGCTGGCCGAGCAGCCCTCGGATCTCGCCGGCCTTCTCGATGTTGCCTTTCCATTGCGCCCCGGTCGTCTGCGTGAGGTTGAACCAGTTCTGGTACTCAACCTCGGCCTCGTTGAGGCTCAGCGTCGACGGCAGGCCGGTGGTCTGCTGGATCGTGTTGGGCGTCTTGACCTTGACGATGTCGCCAAGGTCGAGGCCGGCGCATGACGCGAGCACGAGCGCCAGCAGGATCAGGGCACCGATGTAGACGTAGTGGCGGGTCGAAAGGCTCTTCATGCGCGAGTCTCCTTGGCGACCTCCGGCATGCGGCGGTCGATGAACACGTCTTTGAGGACCGACACGTCAACCTTGACGGGCCGGGCGGGCTTGTTGAATGGATCGAAGTCGGCGGGCTTGAGCAGGCGGGATCGCTTGGGATCGCGGGCGGTGTTGGCCACCACGGACATGACGGCGGCGGCGATCGACCAGTCGTGGCGCTGGCGGCCGTCGAGCATGGCGACCAACTCCCGCAGCGTCAGGGGCCCGGGGTCGAGGCCGACGGCTCCGGCGCACTGGTAGACGAACTTCCAGGCGTCAGCGGCTCGGGGACCATCCGGTTCACGAGCTTGTCCAGCTCGCTCTCGCTGGTCAGCGTCTCTATGCGCTTCTCCGTCAGGTCGCGGGCCTTCTCCATCACGCGGTTGGTGGCCTGGAGCACCCGCCCGAGGTTGGCCCGGTCCCTCGGGCTCGGGCAGAAACTGATGAGTTCATCCAGCAACGCCTGCGTGGCGGCCTCGATGGCGTCGCCCGCCATCGCCTTGCCGAACTCCTCATCCGAGACCTTGGCGGCATCCGTCTCGGGCTTGCAGACGGCGTAGACCACGTCGCACAAGAGGACGGGGTCGCGGATGAACTTCTCGATGAGCGTCCCTTCGATGACCTGCATGAGGTCGACGCCCGTGAGCCCGCGCACGCGTTTGAGCGTGGCGACATTGATGTCCACCGTCCAGATCCGACCCGCGTTGTCCTTGAACTGCCGCATCCGTGCCTCCGTGTTTAGCTGCCGATCCATGAGGGCGCCGTGGTCGAGTAGGTCACCTTCGCCGTCACCGAGACCGTGATGGCCTCCTCGAGGGCCTCGCTGCGGCTGAAGTTGGTGATCGAGAAGTCCGCCTGCAGGCCCTGGCCCGCGGCCGCGTCGAGGATCTGCAGGCCGATGGGGTCGTTGTTGAAGAAGGCGTTCTTGATGGCGGTGAACCCGGCGTCGCCCGTGTCCCAGACCATCTCGAACTCGACACTCGCCTCCTTGAGCGTGGCGACCGTCGCCCGCCAGCCGTTGTTGGCTCGCGTGGTGACGTCCGCCTCGCCCGCTTCGAGGTTGAGCGTCACGTCCCGCGTGTTGCCCAGCGCCGTCCACGCACCCGCGCCGCCCTGACCGCCGACCTTGTACTTGAGGGCGGCCTCCATGCCGAGCTTGATTGCCATCGCTGACTCCTTTCACTCGGCGCTGTGGCCGACCACAAAGACCATCTCGCCCGCCTTGCTCTTGACCAGAATGTCCGCCAGGTTGACCCGTTCGAAGTAGTACTGCGTGCCCGGCGCGACATCGATCGGGTCCGTCTTGCCGTCCGAGAGCAGCAGGTCCTGCGTGTTCTTGTGCGACGCGGTGAGCGTGAAGGTGGCGATGGTCTTCTGCGTCGCCAGCGGCTTGAGTTCGTCGGTCATGGCCACGCCGAAGATGATCGTGTTGCGCATGGCTACCTCCGCTCCCGGTAGGTGACGCTCAGGACGCTCGTGAACACCCGGTGCTGCTCGAGCGCTTCGCTCGACACCACCGGTTCGTTGCTGATCCCAACCCACGCCGCGTCGGGGAAGCCCTCCAGCCGCTTGAACCGCAGGTGATCCGCGATCGCCTCCACCAGCACGAGCAGTTCGTCGATCGCCGCGTCCGCCCCATCGGCGGGGAGCTTCTTCTGCACGCCGACATCCACGACGTACTCGATGGCCAGGCTGTCTCGCGTCACCGGCGACATCTGCAGCGTGCGGGGAACCACCGAGACCCGCAGGTCTTTGAGGTCTTCCAGCGTGAACGCGGGCTGGTACATGCGGACGGCCGTGACCGGCTGCCCGAACGACCCGGCGCTCACGTGCGCCGCGACGGCGTCGGCAATGGCGGTAATGGTGCTCAAGGGCCGCCTCCGATCACAGGCGAGCCCGTCGTTGGCGCGCTCTGGCGCGGCGAGTTGGAAGTCAGCCCGGAGAGCTTGCCCTCAAGGAACCAGATCTTGCGTTCCATCTCGGCGTACTGAGCGCGGATGCTGCGGGCCTCGCCGATGAACTCGTCGAGCCGCTTCTCCACCTGCTGGAGCTTGGTAGTCACCACGCCCCATTGGATGGTCATCGCGCCCGCCGCGAGCACGACGGTGACGACCACGCCGGCCCACCGAGCACTGCCGTTCTGTCCGTTGCCCTCTGCCATCGTTACTCCGTTGCGATGTGCTTGGTGTGAATCCGAAGAACCCTGCGGTACGGGTCGCTGTAGCGCCAGGGCGGTTGTCCACCGGGGGCGTTGACCTCGTACACGAACACGCTCGTACCAACCGTCTCTCGCACCTGGTCGCCCGCCTGCGGGAGGATCGGGCCAGCGCCCAGATCCAGTTCCGCCGTCCGCACGAGGAAGTCCCGCGACTCCACTCGGTGAATGAGCCCCGCCCCCCCAACGTCGTCGACCTGCTCGAACTCGGTCTTGCCGATGGTGGCCTGAACTTCCTTCTCGTCCGTGCCACGCCGGTAAAGGACCGGGCGGGAGAGGTGCTGGTGACGCTGGGCGTCGAGGAACGCCGCGCCGCGATCGAGCAGGTCACCCACGGGTGGCTCCTTGGGGGGCGTGGGGTTACTGCTGCAGCCGGATGCGTGCGGTCGCGTCGGCATCGGCCGACGCACGCACGGCTTTGCCGATGAGCTTGTTCGCGCCGGCGGCCGCGTTCTTGGTGGCGACCTTGTTGGCCGCGTCCCAGTAGGCCAGCGTGCCGACGGTGAACGCCGTGCCCGCCCCGGCGGCCTTGGGGAAGTCGAAGACCCCCTGCACCGCCAGCGAGCCGAACTGGCCCGCCTTGAGATCGGAACGCGTTGTGCCGACCAGGTCGCCCTGCACGACGACGGTGCCCGCGGGGATGTCCGCCGCCGCCGTGTAATCGATCGCCGCGCCATCCTGAACGAACTTCGTTGTGGACACGTGTGTACCTCCTGTGCCTGGCTCTCCGCCCGGCTCGATGCCGATACCGCCCTCGAACTCGACCTGCTCCGGCATTACGCCTCACCCTTGGCCTTCACGCCGCCGCGCGGATCCTGCAGCGCCACGCCGAAGTCGTGGTACCCGCGCATCTGGATGCCCAGGCGGTTGAAGGTCTGCTCGGCGGTCTCGATGGTCGGCGACTCCTGGCCGTTGAGGAACGCCATCTCGACCACAGGCAGGTCGTTCGCGTCCGCCAGCAGGTACCACGCCTTGGTCGAGTTGCCGCCGAACTTCGGGTTGCCCAGGTAGCGGCTGACCTCGACGCGGAACTTGCCTTGGTGCGGATTGGTGAGCGGGTACTTCGCGCCGCCGGTATTGTCGCGCAGCTCCAGGCTCTTGAAGAGCTGGCTGCCCATCGCCGACAGCGCCGTGGGGACCAGCAGGATTTGCGGCAGGACCCCGATGGGCTTGCCGTCGGTGTCTACCTGATCCATGAAGGCCACTTCGGCCTTGGTCAGGCCATCGACCCCGAGCGCGGTGTCCGCGCCGGTGACGAAGTTCTTGTTAGCGGCGCTGAAGAACGCCGCGTTGTTCATGAACGCCGCCCAGAAGACCTCGTTGATCGTCTTGCCCGAGCCGGAGCCGAGCTTGCGCGGCACCGACGTAATCGCCCCGAGGTCGTCGTTGTAGATGTCGGTGCGGTCGATCGCCAGCATGAGCGCGTACGTGTCGGCCTTGTTGGAGTACGACTCCTCGCCCAGCGTCCCGTGCTTGATCTCGCCGCCGGGGGCGACCTTCTCGTACCCGTCGTTGCCGGTGAGCCGGTAGCTGGTGACGGTCTTGAAGTCCGTGACGCTGCGCACGGCGCAGATGTTCCGCCACGTGCGCTCGACGCTATAGAAGCCGTCGAGCAGGAATTTGTTGGCGACCGTCGAGAGGATGCCCGCGATGCTGATCGTGCTGCCCCCGACCGACGCCTCGATGCCGCGGCCGAAGGCGGCGTCCATCACGCCCTGCCAGTCGCGGAACGTGCGCCCGGTGTAGCCGTTGGCCCATGCCGCGTGCAGCAGGAGCTCCTGCAGGCCCAGCGTGCGACCGAACGCGCGGCTGGCGGCCTCGAGGTCCCGCTCGTCGCAGTGCTTCTCCGGGCTCTCCATGCGCCCGGACAGGATGCACGCCGCCTCCAGCACCTTTTGGGTGACGGGGCCGCGCCCGTGGGACTGGATCCCAGGGGCCTCGGGAGGCTTGGGACGGCTGGCGCGGAGCACCTCCAGTTCCGTGCGCGTGGCGTCCCACCCGTCGCGGATCGCCTGCGACTCGATCTGCCCGTGCTGCCCGGCGCACAGACGCCGGATCGCGCTGATGCGGTCGGTCTCCGCGGCCATCTGGGCCCGCAGCTCCATGACCGGGGTGCTGGGACTGCTCGGCTCGGCCGGGCCAGTCGCAGGAGCGGCGGGAGCGGCCTGCACCGGCGTGGCTCCGGCGTCACCCGAGGCCGCGATGCTGGCGGTGGTGCTGCCGTCGGCACCGAGGTCGACGAAGCTGATCTCGCCCAGCGTCGACTTGCGGACGATGTTGAGCGGGCCCTGCATTTCGCGGCCGTTGACCGTGGCGGACTGGTTCTCGCGAAGAAACTCGAACGCCTCGACGCTGGTGCCGACCGACGCCTGCCACGGGAACCCGTTGCGGGCCGAGGCCACGACCTCCTTGGCCGCGTGCGTGTCGCGGGAGACCACCCCGGACGCCACGAGCTTGCCGTCCTCGACGGTCACGGCGCTGGTGTGACCGACGCCGGCGGCGGCGTCGTGCCCGAAGCGAATCGGTCGGGACTGCGAGGGGATCGCCAGGCCCGCCAGGTCGATCACCACCGGGTGCCGCCAGCCGGAGACCTTCATCGGGTTGCCGGTGTACGCGACCATCCGGAAACGCGGGAGCGCGGTGCCGCCACCGGCATCGCCGCCCGCCGCGGCGATGAACTCGAACTCGGCCTCGGCCGTGAGCGACAGGCTCTTGTGCGCCGCCGCGGGGGTGGACCCGGCGGCGTCGGCTGCCCTGTTGGCGCGGATCACGAGCGGATGGTCGTTGAAGGCGATGGTGTCAGACGGCATTGGCCTGGTTCTCCTGTTCCTCGTCGCGCCCGGGGGCGGACTCCTGTTGTGCGGTCGGGCCCACCGGCAGCCCGAGCTCCACCATGAGCGCAAGTTCCTTGGCACGCTGGCGAAGCTCGTCCTCCCAGTCGCGCCCCTGACGGGCGTACTCGTGGGCGAGCGTGGTGGTGTGGTTGGTCAGGCGCGTGGCCTGCGCGTTGGCTTCCTTGGCCGGGTCGACGTGCTCGACGCCATCCCAGAACCAGGTGTGCGGCATCGCCGCCCCGCGCACCCGCATGGACTGCGGGAGCAGGCCCTCGACGAGCGCGGCCTCGTCGAGCCAGGCCCTGAGCAGGCGGTCGAGGACCGCGAGCCGCAGGTGGTGCTGGTCGACACGCAGGCTCTTGAAGTACGTCTGGTGGTCGAGGCGGCCGCTGGCGTAGTTGTACCCCGAGGAGTTCCCCGCCGCGACGTTGAACGGCATGTTCAGGCAGCGGGCGATCTCGTTGAGGATCTCGCGCTTGAACTCGGCGTAGCTCGTGGTCGGCTGCTCGGCGTGGACCTGCCCGAGCTTCCAGCCGCCGGGGAGCACCGTCGCCATGCGCTTCTCGAGCTCGACTTCGTCCATCGGCTCCAGCGGATCGGCCTCACCGTTGGCCGGCGCGTCTGTGTAGAGCACCGCGGCGAAGTCGGCCGCGGTCTCGGCGGCCGCGATGACGGCGAGGGTGTACCGCCGCAGCTGCGCGAACAGCGGCAGCGCGGGGGTGATGTCCGGAACGCCCCGGAGCTGCCCCGGCCGGTCTGGCCGGAAGTAGTGCAGCACGCTGTTCGCCGGGAGCGTGTCGAACGCGGGCTCGGCACCCGCGCCCGAACCGGTCCAGATGCCCACGTCCCCCGGATGCTGGCGCAGCACGCGGTACGCGGCGGGGAGCCCGTACGCGTCGAGCACGATCCCGTCCGCCTCGCTGGGCACCGCGCGAGCGCCCCGGGTCCACGGCAGGTGCGGCGACGCGACCTGCTCGGGTTCGATCAGTCGCAGGTCGAGCTTGACGGGCGAGTCGATGCCGGGGCTGCTGACCAAGAGCCCGAAGGCCTCGCCGCTCTCGGCGCGGGCCATCCGCATGGTGCGGAGCTTGCCGGGCAGGTCGATCGCCGCCCCCCACGCCTCGAACAGTTCCTCGACGCGGCGGTTGACCGCCGCGTCGTCGGTGAGCATCTGCAGCCGCGGGCCGGTGCCGACGGTGTCGTTGGCGAGCGTCAGGACGATGCCCTTGGCGTAGGAGTTGTTGGCGACCTCGTACCGGGCGCGATTGCGAAGGACTCGGCGGACCTCCGGGTTGATCGCGGCGTTGGGCGAGAGGCCGTCGGCGTTCGCCCAGTGCCTGCGGTTGTCGGCGGTCGTCTGCGCCGAGTCGAACTTGGCGACGACCGCGCGGCGGCCGCCGCCCGCCCAACGCGACCCGCGTCCGTGCGGGTCGGGTGGGCGCGACGCCGCCGGGGAGGGAGAGACCTCTCGCGTCCCGCGACCGACCCGGCTCATGATGTTGGCGATAGCTTTCAGCATGGGCGTGAGATCGGGTCAGACGGATCCGGGGGGAACGATCTTGGCGAACTTGATGCCGAGGCCGGGCTTCCTCGCGGCGTCCTTGGACGCGAGGTAGCGGTCGGCCTCGATCTGGTCCTTCAGCGGGTGCTGCTCGACGGACTGGCCGTCGACGGAGGCCTTGGCGGGTTGCTTGGTCGCCTCACGCAGGGCTTCGTCATCGCTGGAAGGATCGGGAAGCACACCCGTACCTCTCTGATCCAGCCGACGGGATGTCGCGCGGAATGTGAGCGGCGAACCAAGATCGACTACCGGTAGCGTGCGATCACCCGACCGGACGCTCGACGGTCGTGACGCGTCGCCCGCAGTGTCGGCATTGCCTCCGGCGGCGAACAGCCCCGCTCGGGGCTCCGCGGGTGGAGAGCACCTCGAAGTGCTGGCATCCGCACTTCGGGCAGACCAGCCCCTTGGGCAGCGGGCTGGGAACGGGGCCGGGCTTGGGTGATGGCCTGATCGTCATCGCGAGCGCCCCTTCAGCGCTGAGAGCTTCAGCCGCGGCCTCGCGATGACTTTGGCGTCCGTCCCGAAGAGCACCGCCCCCTCCATCGACGCCGCCACGGCGCAGCCGACCAAGCAGTCCAGCCAGTGGTTGTCCAGCCCCTCGACGCGGAGCTTCCATTCATCCACCGTGCGGCCACGCCCTTCGGTCCGGACCCGGTACTCGCTGGTCAGGTGCTCGGCCAGAAGCCGGTGGTGCTCGGGCTTGTGGCCGAACAGCGACAGCCCGCCCGGGTCGCCCATCGGCACGGCGAGCCGCGCATGCACGAACGACTTCCAGAAGTTCGTGTCGAAGAGCACGTGCCGCACGGCTCGTTTGCCGGTCACCACCGGGACGCGCCAGTTCAGCCCGACCCGCTCGCCCCGCTTGCGCTTGTAGTCGCTGAAAGGCAGGCTGCTCGCGCCGACGTAGCGGCCGTGGCTCGGCGTCAGCACACTGGCGTGCGGGCTCTGGCGGCAGAACTGGTAAACGACATCCGTGGATGACCCCCAGTTGGCGTCAATCAGGCAGCGGTCGATCCGCACCATCGCCCCGTCATCTCGCCGCCACTCGCGAGCCACCGTCGCTTCCACGAGCCGCTCGAGCCCGGCGTAGATCGCACCCTCGGCACCGGCGCGGACGGACGCTGCGCCGAGCGTCCGCTTGATCTCCCGAAGCGTGAAATAGGCTTGCTTCTGGTCCGGCTCGGTGCCGTAGTCGATGATGTGCCCCGTGAAGTCGTCCTCCCACGCCGCCACGAGGTAGAACAGGGCCTTGCCCTGCACGTCCACGAACATCGTCAGGTGCGAGCAACCGAGCGGGACGAGCCCTCGGGTGTGCCCGTGCACCTTGGCGGCGATCTGGTCGGCGCTCAGCAGGTCGTCGGCGACCTGGACTTCCGGGAGCGGTTCGTTCTGGTACTCCGCGAAGAACGCCGCCTCGTTCTGCAGCCGCAGGTTCATGGCGTGCTGCACGGCGGAGAGCTCGTCGTGGTTGAAACGCTCGGGCCAGGCTATAACCGCACCCGCGTCCATCTCCTCGCGCTGGGCCTTGTAGAACGCGGTTGCCTCTGCTCCTCCTCGATCGGCCTTGAGTCCCTCGGCTCGCAGGCGGGCGTACTCGGCCCACAGGCGGTCCGCGGTCGGGAACGAGTAGACCATCTTGGTCCGCTCGCCCTGCCACTGCGGGTGCTTGTCCCGATCGAGGATGCGGTCGGCCAGGTCGTCGGGCCGAACGACCGTCAACGTCATGAGCCCGGCGATCTTCTTGCCCGGACCGGCCAGCCCCAGAATAGCGCCGGCGAGGATCCGCTCGCGGTTGGCGCACTGCGACGGCGAGCGGGCGCTCTCGTCGGTCTGCGGGTCGTCGATCAGCACCAAGGAAGGACGCACGCTCACGCCGTCGACGCGCTTGTGCTTCATGCCGCGGATGCGGCCGGTGATCCCCGCGACGCGGATGATCGCGCCCGAAGCCGCCGAGCCCGGGATGGTCGGCAGCACGATCTCCCGGGCCGTCCAGCCGATGTGCGTCTGCTTGCCCTGGTAGAGCTGCCCTGAGGCTCGCTGGTGGATGCCCTCGAGCGAGCGGATCGGATGGCAGACCTCCGGGAAGTCCGCGCCGAGGATCTCGCTGTTCTCCAGCTCCGCCTTGATCGACTCGAGCATCCCCGCCGCGTGCTCCTCGTCCGAGCCGATGAGCGCGACGAACTCGCGGTGCCCGTACAGCAGCGCCCAGAGGCACGCCACCTCGCACAGGCTGGTCTTGCCCGAGCCTCGCGGCATCGCCATCGCGAACAGCCCGCCCTCGAGCACCGCCTGCTCGATCTTGCCAATGACCTTCAGGTGGTCGTCCGACCACTTGAGGTGGAACGTCTGCCCGAAGTACGTCTCGCAGAAGTACCGGAAGTCCTTCGCGGCCCGGGCACGCCGCGCGGGATCAACGACGGGCGGCAACTCGCCGATGTCGCGGCCAGACAGCGAGAGCATGGCGTTGCGGAGCCGGGCCCGCTCCTTCATCGCCTCGTAGCCCGTGAGCCCCACCTTCTCCTCGGGCGTGCGGGCCGCCTCGGCCAGCGCCTCGTGCCGCGTCGTCACCAGCCACGCGACGTAACGGAACAGGTCGACCTTGCCAGCGTCACCATCCGCCGCTACACGGAACCCCGCGCGCGTGCGATGTCGGTGGAGCTGCCGCTCGCTGATCACCTCACCGAGCGGGGTGCTGTTGAGCAGCCGCGCGAGTTCGCCGGGCTTGAGTTGGCGCGGGTCAATCGCCACCAGCACCCCCCACAGACATCTCCTTCACGAGCCACGCGGCGTAGTGCACGAGGTTGACGGTGCCGTTCGCGTTCGTCGGCGCGCCCGCGTCGATGTCGGTGCGGAGCATCTCTTCGGTGACGGGCTTCCCGCCGATCCGGGTCAGCACCCGCGCGGCGTCCGCGACGCCAAGTGCGGCGGGGTTCAGCCGGGACATCCCCTGTGCATGCTCGGGACTAGGCGCGTGTTCGGGAGTCATCGCGGACCTCCCGCGCAGGGTTGCCCACATCGGCGGCGGACTTGCCCACATGTCGCGGAATGACGGCGAACCCGCCGCGGTTTGCCTTGCCTTGTGGCGAATGTCATGGCTTCATGTGTCACAACGCGGGGCAAGCACCCGCGACGGAGACCACGAACATGAACGCCCCGCAGAACGCCAGGAAGAACACCAAGCCCAGCCTCGACGGGATCGCCAAGCAGAAGGCCCTCGACGCCGAGATGGAATGGGCCAAGGTCGAACTGCTGCTGGAAACACTCGAGACCCGAAAGAGCGACAGCCTCGACTTCCACGAGATCCCGGTGTGGTCGATCCGCGACCTGGTCCGCCACGCCTTCGAGGCCGGGTACCGCGAAGGCCTGCACACCGGATACCGACAGGGACGAAGCGACGCGGCCCGCGAGGCCGCACGCGAGGAGGCACCGACCAGCCCCCGCAACCCCGAACTGCCGACGACCTGAAGCCCGCGTAACGCGGGCTTCGCTGTTTCCATGCGACGCCACGCCCCCGCCCACCAGAGAGGTACAGACATGAAGAAGCACAACCGCACGCCCGCCCCCCAGCAACCGACCGCCGCAGAGACCTACGCCGCTCGCCGCGGCGACATCGCCCGGCTGATGGACGTCCTGCAGATGGAACTCGACAAGCACGCTGAGGCCGCCAAGGCCGACCCGCTCAACTGGGGCCGCACCGGCGACCTCGGCAAGGTCCGCAGCGACCTGATCGACCTGGTCGGGTTCATGAGCGGGATGGAACGCGAGCACGTCGAGGCCTTCCTGAACGACGCCGAGTGACCGCCAACACGGAGACACGCCATGAAGATCAAGCACATTGTCATCGAGGGAAGAGAGGAGGACATCACGGTGCGGGCCACGGCCGACGGCGCGGCCGCCAGCGTGGTCCGCATGAGCCGCGCCGAGGGCCGCCTCGACAAGGTCATCGCCGACTTCCGCCGCGATGAGAGCCGCGAGGCCCGCTACGCGAAGGCCGCCGAGGTGGCCAAGTACGTCTACGGCCGCGATCGCCGAGGACAGGCGGCCGCCACCAACTCGATGGTCCACGACGTCCTGAACGAGATCGAACGCATCGCGGGCTGCTGACCCCCACCCCGCCCACGCGGCGTCGCGAGAAACCGCGACGGCCACGCTTCCCCGCCGCAGCACGCGACGGGCTTTCCAACCCCCAGTTCGGAGATGACCATGAGCACGAAGACCAAGAAGACCAGCAGCACCCCCGCGATGAAGCGAGCCGTCGGCCCCGGCGGCAAGCGCATCCCCAAGCGCAAGCCCGACGCCGCCGTGTCGAGCACTGAGCGCCGCCGGAAGGCGGCGCTCGCCGAGATCAACGGCCGCCTCGAGGGCGGCAGGCAGGACCACGAGGTCCCCAGCGAGAAGGAGTCGGCCAACAACGCGAACGTTGAGGCGGCCGCCAAAGGCAAGACGGCCAATGGTGAAAAGGCACCGAAGACGCCGAAGGCCCCAAAGCCCAAGCGGGTCAGCGCCCTCGATGCCGCCGCCCAGGTGCTCGCCGCGAGCGAGGTGCCGATGCGGGCCAAGGAGATGATCGCCGCGATGGAGACCAAGGGCCTGTGGCGCTCCCCCGGCGGTAAGACGCCCGAGGCCACGCTGTACGCCGCCATCATCCGCGAGATCGCCGCCAAGGGCACCGCGGCCCGGTTCAAGAAGCACGAGCGCGGCATCTTCGTCGCCGGGAAGGGAGCCTGAGCCATGACCGCGACGCCCGCCCCAAACCGCGAAGCGCAACTCGACGCCGTGCTCCAGGCCGCGCTCTACCTGCTCGGCGCTCGCCAAGACCAGATGCTCACTATCGAGGAGTGGACCGACCTTGCGCGGGCGGTCGCCGCCTGCCAGGAGCGGAAGACCGCCGACTACCTGACCGAGCATGACCTCGAGGACATCGCCGAGCGCTACGCCCTCGAATGGGACGAAGCGGTCGACGGCCCGCTGCCGACCCTCGACGAGTGAGGCGCACATCATACCTTGCTCCCAGCCGCGACACGGGTCGCGGCTTTCTCTTCGGCCACAGCGTTCGAGCCAACCCGCTCCGCCTTGCGGCCCGTGAACTTCTCCCACCGCTGCACGATGACGTCGCAGTAGAGCGGGTCGAGTTCCATCAGGAACGCCCGCCGCCCCGTCATCTCCGCGCCGATCAGCGTGCTGCCGCTGCCGCCGAAGAGGTCGAGCACGTTCTCGCCCGGCCGCGAGGAGTACTCGATGGCGCGGCGGGCCAACTCGACGGGCTTCTCCGTCAGGTGGACCATGCTCTGCGGGTTCACCTTCTTGATGCTCCAGGTGTCGGGCACGTTGTTGGGACCGAAGAAGCGGTGCGCCGCGCCTTCCTTCCAGCCGTAGAAGCACCACTCGTGGTTGCCCATGAAGTCCTTGCGCGTCAGGACCGGGTGCTCCTTGATCCAGATCACCGCCTGGCTGAAGTACAACTCCATCGCCTTGAGCACCGGCGGGTAGTTGGCGCAGTTTGCATAGCCGCCCCAGATGTAGAAACCGCCGCCGGGGATCAGCACGCGGGCGATGTTCCCAAACCACGCCGCGAGCAGCCGATCGAACTCCTGGTCGGACACGAAGTCGTTAGCCAGCGGCCGGTCCTTGGCCCGGAGCTTCTTGTGCGTCGGCTTGGACTTCTCGGGGTAGCGGTGCAGGTCCGCCGACTGCTGGTCGCCGGCGCTCGCGTCCTTGCGCTGCGTCGCCGTGAACGATGACAGCCCGGCCGCGATGGCGTTGTTGCTCCGCGGCTCGACCTTCACGTTGTACGGCGGATCCGTGTTGACCAGATGGATCGGTTGGCCGTCGAGCAGTCGGTCCAGGTCCTCAAGCTTGGACGAGTCGCCGCACATCAGGCGGTGGTTGCCCAGCACCCAGATGTCGCCAGGGACGGTGGTCGCGGCGTCGGGCGGCGCGGGCACGTCGTCGGGGTCGACGAGACCTTCGTTGCCGGCCGGAGCCATGATCGCCGCGAGGTCCTCGGCGCTGAAGCCCAGCAGCGCGAGATCGAAGTCGACACCCTTGAGGTCCGCCAGCTCGATGGGCAGCAGTTCCATGTCCCACGAGGTCAGCGACGCGACCTTGTTGTCGGCGATGCGCAGCGCCTTGACCTGGTCGGGCGTGAGGTCGTCGGCGCGGATCGTCGGCACGTCCTTCAGCCCGAGCTTCCGCGCCGCGCGGAGCCGCGTGTGCCCGGCGATGATGATGTTGTCCGCGTCGACCAGGATTGGGATCTTGAAGCCGAAGGCCTCGATGCTCTTGGCGACCGCGTCGATGGCGGCGTCGCTGATCGTGCGGGGGTTGCGGTCGTATTCCTTGACCGCGTCGATGGGGAGCGTCTCGATGTTCATAGCGATCTCCGGCGGGAGCGCGGCGGGGAACGCCAGCGCGATACGTCTTGGTGGCCTGCCGCACACGCGACAGGTCCGGGGCTGGCTGGATCGCTGGTTGGCTGGATCGCTCGGGCTACGGGCCCGTCCGGGGGCGCTCAGCGCCCCGATTCCCGCCCGCTACGGGGTCCGCCCGCTGGCCACGGGTTGGCCCACGATCGCCCACGTCGCGTCCTCACGGCGGGGCGTATCAATCCCCGCCACGCGACCGTCGGCGCTCGGACGCGCAAACAAACTCTGTCGCCAAGCGCGGCTGTTCCCGGCGGCCTCTCTGCGCAGATTCCGCCGGGAAGGAACCATGCGGTTGGCCCGTCCCGCGCGCGCTCTGCCTGTCAACCGCAGAATGAGAGAGAAGAAGATGTACTTCTTCCCCCTTCTTGACCTTCTTTCCCTTCATGTTCCTTCCCCTTCCTGCGCGCGCGAATCCCTCGCGGGAGAACACACCGGAGGGGAATAAGGTGAAGAAGTACAAGAAGCCCTGAACACGATCCGGGGCGCGCCCCGCGTCGCCTCGCGGCACTCGACGATCTCGCCCGTCGAAATCAGGCTCTCGATCAGTTCCGACCGCTCGCGCCCGGTGAGGTGCTTGGTTTTCCGGTACATCTGCGTTCGGGTCAGGCCGGACGGGGAGGCCTTCAGGTCGCGGAGCAGGCGCTTGCGCTTGGCCTCGAAGGGCGTCTCGGCGATCCAGTCCTCGGCGATGGCCAGCAGACGCCGCGTCAGGTAGTCGGTGAGCTCGATGGCCCAGCGGGCCGCGGCCTCGTCGACGAGCAGGCCCTCGCGGTCGTGCGAGCAGGCGTGCAGCAGCGCGAGCTTGCGGGCCTTCTCGGCGGCCCTGGTCCACAGCGCACCCGCCGCCTCGGGAAGGCGGCGTCGCTCGGCGCGGGCCCGCCTCGTGAACTCCGACATGAGCGCCCGCGCGTTCTCGTCGTACGGCACGACCACCGGCGCGGGGTTCTCGGGGGAGAGGTTGCCGCCCGGCTTGAAGTCGCCCCACCAGCGGACGGAGGCGAGGATGGCTTCGGGGATCGCGTCGGGGATGCGGACCTCGACCGGGTCGGGGTCGGAGTCGTCGGTCTCGAAGACCAGCATCCGCGGCACGAACCCGTCGGTCAGGCTCTCGTGCGTCAGGCCGGCGCACAGGGACGCCCGCACGGTGGTCCCGTAGACGCACGCGTGCGGCTGGTTGATAGAGCGGTTGTTGTCGGCATCGGCGTAGGCGTCGCCGATGTAGACGCTGCCCGAGCTCGTGAAGAGCTTCATGAGCACGGTGGCGATGTGGTAGAGGTGCGGCGTGCGGGTCGGCTCGCCGATGGTCTTGAGCAGCCGACCGATCTCGTCGAGTTGGAACAGGATCGACGGCTGGCGGTGGACCGCCGAGACGACGCCCGCGTGGCTCGCCAGGCCCTCGGGGCCGACGTACTTGTCCATCGCCGCCTGGAACAGGATCTCCTTGTTGACCTGCCGCGCCCGTTCCTTGCCCCCACCAGTCTCGCACAGGGCGACGCAGTAGACGTTGGTCCGGGTGTTCAGTTCGTCGCGCACCTTGCGTCCGGTGATCGCGCCCATGAGCGCGATCGCCGCCGCCAGCGCCAGCGTCGGCTGGGGGTACATCGAACTGGCCAGCGTGAAGTCCACGACCTCCCCCAGCAGCCCGGGGACGCGCAACAGGTGCGGCGGGAACGGTCCCGGGTGCGGGAACGTGGCCTCCGCCGGTTCCTCGTGCGCCGGCGCTGCGCCCGCGAAGGCCGAGAGGTCCACGTCGCCGCCGTCGTCGGGCTCGGAGCCGTAGCCCCGGTGCCGCAGCGCCGAAGCGGCGGCCGCGAAGTCCCCGCCGTGCTCGAGCAGGGCGTACACCGCGAACGGCGCATACCCCTGCTGGGGCTCGAAGGGCGCGGCGCTGCTCGAGAAGACGTAGAAGACCCCGTCCTTGAGCGTCGCGCTCGTGCCGTGCTCCTTGCCGGGCCGGCACCAGTGCTCGTTCTCGCCCGCGCGGACCCGCCGCCAGCCGTGCGATTGGAGAAGTTCGCGCACGTCCCCGCGGGCGTTGAAGTCGTCGCCCGGGCGCACGCCCGCTGCCTGTTCTGACACCGACGAAACCGACGAAACCCCCTCCTCCCCCTCCCCGAGCACGGGGCGCTGGGGGCGGGGCGATTCGTCGAGCGCCCAGGCGCACCCGAGCAGCACGTCGCGCTCGTCGGCCGTCACGACCGGCAGGGCGCGCAGGTCGCCCAGGATCGCCTCGTACCCCGCCGTGGGCGCGCAGAGGAAGAGGCCGCCCTCGCCCCGCGTCTCGATGAGCGTGACCGCCTTGTCGCCGCCGCCCGCCGGGCCGGGGCGCTGGGCCAGTTTCAGGCTGCCGCACACGGGCGCCTCGCAGCGGTACGCGACGTGCCGCCCGCCGCGCTGCGACCGCTCGGCGTACAAGCGGGACACAAGGCCCGGCGCGTGCTCCTCGACCCGGGCCGCCCAGCGGTCGAAGAGCTCGCCGCGCTGGTCGAAGTCGATCATCTCGAGGTTGCCCGAGACCGCGCCCGTCACGACACACACGGGCGTGTCCGGGCCGAACCAGGACCGCACCTCGTCCTCCGTCGGCAGGCGCTCCCGGTACGCCTTCCACGTCGGCAGCGCCGGGCGCTTCTCGGCCAGGAGCGCCGGCATGACGCTCAGGCCCGCCCGGAGGCAGGCCAGCGCGACGTCGGGCGTGCTTGGCGATGGCGCTCCCATCAGAACGGAATCTCCTCGTCGGGGATGCCGTAGGTGGTGCCCACGGGCTGGGGCACGTCGGGCAGGCCTTCGTCGCTCTCCAGCCGCGGCGGCTTGTCGCCCAGGCGGTGCCCGACGACGCGGTCGTACTTCTCGCCGGCCTTGCGCTCTACGGTGACCGAAAGCGTGGGCGCGAGCGCGCCGGCCCGCGCGAGCTCGACGGCCTCCTCGGTGCTCGCGGGCACCGGTTCAACCGAACGGGCGCGCCACCACGCCTCCGCCTTTGTCCGCGCGTACCCGGTGTGGTCGAAGCAGACCCACTCACGCTGCCAGCGATTGAACCCCAGGCGGTACTCGACGCGCATGGTCGGCGGGGCCGACGGATCGTCGCGCTTGCGGTGGACGTGGTACGACGTCTCGCTGACGCGCTCCTCGGCGCGCGTCGCCTGGTCCGACAGGATGCCGACGCTCGCGGCGGTGGCCTCGTGCGTGCGCCGCTGCGGCTCGGGGAAGGCGTGCCCGCACTCCGGGCACGTCTGGTAGCCCGTCGCGATCAGCGCATGGCACCGCGGGCACTCCTTCGCCGGAGGCTCGCCGTCGCCCGCCCCCGGCTCCTTCACGCGGACCGCGTCCACCGGGCCGTGCCGCAGCACGTTACCGCCGAAGTCCAGGACAAGGCAGTCGGCCTTGCCGGGGTGCAGCCGGAAGCCTCGCCCGACCATCTGGTAGTACAGCCCCGGCGACATGGTCGGCCGCATCAGCGCCACGCAGTCGATGTGCGGGGCGTCGAAGCCGGTGGTCAGCACGTTGACGTTGCACAGGTACGTCAGTTCGCCCGCGCGGAACCGGCGCAGCAGCCCCGCACGCACCCCGTCGGGCGTGTCGCCGGTGACGAACCCGCACTCGATCCCGTGCCTGGACTTGAGCACCTCCACGATGTGCTGCCCATGCCGGACGCCCGACGAGAAGATCAGCGTGGCGCGCCGGTCCTTCGTGTGCTCGACGATCTCGGCGCACGCCCCCTCGACCAGGGCGTCCTTGTCCATGAGGTCTTCGACCTCGCTGGCGACGAACTCCCCGGCGCGGACGTGCAGGTCGCTGGTGTCCACCCGCTGCAGGCCCGCCTTCGTGCGAAGCGGCGAGAGGTACCCCTGCACGATCAGTTCGCGTACTCCGACCTCGTAGCAAATGTGGTTGAGGATGCTGTGGGGGGGCGGGGCGCAGATCGAGCCCGACTTCATGCGGTACGGCGTCGCCGTCAGGCCCACGATCCGCACCTGCGGGTTCACCGCCCTGGCGTCGGCGATGAACTGGCGGTACATCCCGTCGTCCTCGGCGGGCACCATGTGCGCCTCGTCGATGATGATCAGGTCCACCGGCCCCAGGTCGCACGCCTTCTTCCAGATCGACTGGATGCCCGCGACGGTGACGGCGTAGCCGAGGTCCTTGCGCTTCAGGCCAGCCGAGTAGACGCCCAGCGGCACCTCGGGCGCGATGTGCCGGAGTTTGTCGGCGGCCTGCTCGAGCAGTTCCTTGACGTGGGCCAGGATCACGACGCGGCCGTTCCACAGGTTCACCGCGTCGCGGCAGATGGTCGCGATCACCGGCGTTTTGCCGCCGCCCGTGGGGATGACGATGCACGGGTTGTCGTCGCGCTCGCGCAGGTGGTCGTAGACCGCCTGCACCGCCTCGTGCTGGTAGGGACGCAGTTCCACCGGTTCACATCTCCGAGATTTCGACGACCACGCGCCCGCCGTCGCGGGCCTCCGCACGCTCCACGGTGATGCGGTCGATCTGGCTGTCGTCGCCGTACACGCCCGCATGCTGCAGGGCGTCGAGCAAAGCCTTCTGCACGTTGTCCAGATCGCGCCGCCGCTGATCAGGTGGCGAGGCGGCGATCCGCACCGCCAGGCGACCCTCGACCCGCGGCGAGCCAGCCAAGAGCACCTCGCCCTGGATTCGCCGGCGGTAGCGCCGGCCTTCCCTGCTGATGAGCGTCGCGCTGCCCACGCGCCGGTAGTAGTGGTTGACGCTCGGCGGCCAGGGGAGCGTGAGGGTGATCATCCGTGATCTCCGTGGTACATCCGTCCCGACCCTCACGCTCCCCTCCGCTGGCGATCACCGCTTCCAGGGCGGTGGCGACCCCGCCCCAGCCGCCGGACGCCCCACCGACGGCGCGGCACCGCCCGCGCCCTTCCGGGCGTACCCCTTCACGACGTTGGTGATGTCGCCGGTGTCCTGGCGCTTCTTGCACCCGACGCTGATCTCCAGCGGGATGTTGTGGAGCTCGACGCTGTCCTTGGGGGCCATCACGCCCACGGCGCGGCAGATCGCCGAGAGCTCGGCCCGGGCCAGCTTCACCGTCGTCGGGTTTCCGTTCTCCAGGTTCAGCCGCGACCAGACGAGGCGTCCCTTCTGCGGGCCCTCGAGCACCTGGAAGGTCAGCTGCAGGAACTGCCCCTGCCCGGTCTTTGTGGGCTTCATTTCCGACTCGGTGATCACCGCGAGGTACTTGCCCGCGGGGAGGGGATCGAAGCCGACCGACGGATCGACCTGGTTCGCGTCGAAGTTGTTTAGATTCGCCATGAGGTTCAGGCTCCTTGCTCGGGTGCGGGTGCGGCGGCGTCCGGGGCGGTGTCGGCCAACGCGGGGGCGTCCTCGCCGCGGGCCAACGCGGCGTAGATGCGGTAATCGAGGGGGAACTCCTCGGGCAGGCCCAGCCGGTTCTTGGCCACGTGCGCCGGGCGCTCCGTGGTGCGGATGATCCGCTCGCCGGTACCGACGCCCTGGTGCTTCTTCTGCCCGAAGTTCTCGTCCACCTTGCGCGTGTGGACCTTGTACGTGGCGAAGAGCACCTCGTCGGCCCACTCCTGCACCAGCGCGCTGGCCAGCTTGTGCAGACGCGGCGAGTACCGGTCGTACGGCTCGGTCTCGGGGTTCTCGAACTTCTCGATCTTGGCGTGCGCGATCAGGATCACCGTCATGCCCCGGTCGGTTCGCAGCGCGTCCAGCCCGGCCAGCACCTCGCGCCATTTGTCGATGGCGAAGGCGTACCCCTTCGCGTACCCGATGTCCTCGATCGAGTTCACGTCGCGGTCGCGGCACACGTCCGCCCAGATCAGCCGCTCCAGCCAGTCGAGCGAGTCGATCACGACGGTGCGGTACTCGTGCTTGCCGGTGTAGAGCTCCGAGAGGGCCGCGAGCACGTCACCCAGCGACGCCGCCAGCGGGAAACGCTCGCACTCGATGTTGGCCAGGCCGTCCTCGGTCTGGATGAAGACGGGGCGCTCGGCCATCGAGCCGAACGTGCTCTTGCCGATGCCGTGCGTGCCGTAGAGCATCACGCGGCGCGGCAGGGCGGTCTTTCCTCGCTGGATTCTGTCGAGCAGTGGCATGGGGTCTCCTGTTCCGGGTTCAAGGTCCTTGGGGTACACGTCTTTGACAAAGTCGCCTTGTCCCAGCCGCACGAGCGGCAGGGGATTGGGGGGTTGGGGCCAGTCGGAACGCGGAGCGGTCACGCGACCCCCGCGAGCTCGTCCTCGACCGGTGCCGACGCGGCGGCCGGCGACGCGGGGAGCGGGGCGTTCACACGCGCGATGCTGAAGTTCCCGTCGCCGAACTCGTGGATGGCCAGACCCGTGAAGACGCGGGCCACGGCGCTGCCGCTCGGGGTGGTGCCGTCCACCGCGGCCACACGGCGCTCGGCGTTGACGGCGTACCCGACCTCGAGCCGGATGGCCGACTCGCCGTGCAGGCACCCGACTGCGAGGATTGAGAGGAGCAGGGTCTCCTCCACGTCCTTCATGTCGACGCCTTCCGTGAACTCGAACCGGTACACAGTCCTGGTCATGCGATCCTCCATGTGTCTGTGGGCTGGGGGAACTCGGCGGCTCGGGGACGATCGAGCGCCCTCACCCTTCTCCTAAGCCGGAGCCGGGCGAGTTGTCGCGCGTCACATGTACGAATCCAGCCCGGCGTCGGTAAACATCCGCCGCGTCTGCGCCAGCGACCGCATCATGCTGGAGCGGTTCGCGCCCATGGCGCGGGCCGCGTCGGACTGCGACTCCCGGCGCAGGTGGTCGCACGCCTGCCGCAGGCGCGGGCGCAGCCGGTCCACCACGACCTGCACGTCCAGTCGCACGTCGACGCAGCGGACCGCGTCGGCCGGGTCGGGCCGCAGCAGCGCGGCGGCTGTGAGCGGAAGGCTCGCGGGCCGCCGGCGGCGGGCGCGGATCAGCGTGCAGACGCGCGACCGCACGACCTGCTCGACGAACGCCTCGCGCGACGCCCGGGCCGGGTCGTACTTGGGCCAGCGGAGCAGCACCTCCAGCATGAGTTCCTGCTCGATGTCGCTCCGGCCCTCCGCGGCGTGGCGTGCGGACCGCGTGATCTGACGGGCCTTGATGCGGACCAGGCGGCGGGCGAAGTGCAGGGTGGCGGGGTCGATGGATGGATGGGCGATGCGCATGAGCCGGACCTTCCTGGCGGTGCCAGAAGGCCCCGGGGAGCGACAGGTCCGGCTTGGTGCTCCCCGGGGCGTGAATGGACGACGTGCGGGCCTGTCGTCCCCGACTGGCGAAACTTCGACGAAGTCACGACTCGATGGATTGTGAAGGAGCGGTTCGCGTGCAGAAGAAGCCCCTCCCGGTAGTCGAATAGGGGCATCAGTGCATGGGGACAAAAAACAGGACTGCGTTACGGATTGCAGTCGAAATTTCGATGGAGGTAGCCGATGCCGTCGACCCTCGTCACCCGCACGGTGCCATCAGTTCATATCATGCACCAATGGCATCCCTGGTACTCGAACTTCAGCAGGAGGCAGCGAGCGGCTCGACGGCCCTTCCCGATGTGCTGCGCAAGGCCCGGATGGTGGCAACGAAGCTGAAACTCGCTGAGATGAACGCATGGATTGAACACGAACTCCACGGCTATCCCCCCGAAGCGGATGTGCCGGAGTACCGGCAACTCCACGGCGACGTTCGCGCGCACAACCCGTACAACGGAGCATTGATGCCCATTCGCTTCACTGATCCCAGCCTGCAAGACATGCTCTCGTCGTGCACTATTCGACAGTCGATCGGCAGCCTCCATGAGGTCACAGGCAGCACATCCGGATTCCTTCAGATGCCGTTCAGCGAGCAGCAGATGGTCAGCCTGCGGCAAATGCTCGGCCCCGACGACAGTGAGTGGATGATTCCCTTCCGCAAGTTCGACAAGTCACAGGTCACTGCGATCTTCGACGCCGTGAGGAACCGCATCCTTGACTGGACTTTGCGACTGGAGGCGGAGGGGATCATGGGAGAGGGCATGACGTTCACGCCCCAGGAGCGGGACAGGGCTGCCTCTATGACATCGATCAGCATTGGTTCAGTCGAGAACTTCCAGGGCGTCATCGGCACCGTGTCCGGATCAACTCTTCACGTCGACAATGTCGCTGCTGTCGATGCTGCACTGAAGACCCAGGGCTTCACCTCTGAGCAACGAACGGAGATTCAGGAACTCATCGCACAACACAAAGCGGCGCGTCCGGACGGAAATCTTTCTGCTGCCAAGCGCGGCATCCAATGGGTCGTTGATCATGCCGAGAAGCTTGGTGTTCTGGCCAGCATGTTTCGCGACTTCTTCGGTAAGTAACTGTCGCGGGTCAGATTGTTCCGAGGTCGTTACCGGCAACCACCCGGAACCGGCAATGCCAGTCCTTGCCAATGAGCGCGATCGGCTCGCCATCGATGCCGAAGAACGCCTGTAGCCGATGGGCCAGCAACTCCTTCTGCTTCTGGAGGCCGCGGTCGGCGTTTCCCCTTTTCCACGAAATGACACCGTCGCCGGCGGCGAACTTGGCCAAGAGGTGCCACTGCTTCGTCGGGCGTCGGTTGCGCTGGCTCGCCATTCCCATGCGGACGCAGTCGCACTCCTCAACGGCCCCGGACACGTTCACATGGACGGTGTGACCATCCAGGAAGCGGATGGCAACGTCACTCCACGTCGCCCCGGCGGGTGTGGGGAATCGGGCACCTTCGTCGCGGCAAGCGTCGGTATTCACGTGCGCCCCGACGAAGTCCCGTAGCGTCTCGCCCAGCGGTTGCCGCGCCTCGAAAACACCCTCGCCACGCCAGTCGAGCGCCTCTTCGAGCGCGATCCACGCCGCCGACCGCCCGTCGATGAGGCGGCTCAGCGGCTCGCTGCCGGCCCGGCGCGATGGCGTCGCGAGAACAAACGGCCGGCGCGACAGCGCCGAGACGTACCCCGCGTTCTTCACCAGTTCGCCCGCGTCCCGGGTCGTCGCCAGGTACACCGGGAACCGCTCCCCCTCCACGGGCACAAAGTCGCCCAGCCACCACAGGCGGGTGCCCATGCCCACCGACGCCGTCTCGCCGGTCAGCCCCAGCGCCGACGCCGCGCCCCGGAAGAGCGCCGACGCGTCCAACTGCCACAGCACGATGTCCTCGCGGGCGATCGAGGCGGCCTCGGACGTCTCCTCGTCCACCGCGACGATGTCGTCCTCGTCGTGGACGACGATCCGGCGGCCCTCGATCGTGCCGGGCCACGGCACCGACAGCGCGAGCTGCTCCATCGGCCTCAGGAGCGGCTGGAGGAACTCCAGTTCGTCCCCCATGTGCTCGCGCCAGACGGAGCGGACTCCCGCCCAGCCGTGGATGTTCTCAAGCGCACGCCAGAGCCGCATCGCCCCCTCCGATCACAAAGCCCCGGTTGCGGAGGAATGACTCGACAAGGTCCGCGTCCTCGTCTCGCGTGTACTGGGCCACGTTCCCGTGCCGGATCGTCACCGAGCGGGGCTTCGAGGAGTCGGCGAAGACGATGTCGAACTTCGCCGCCGTGAGCAGCGCATCGCGCGGGATCGACTCACGCGCGGCCTCCAGCGCGAGGAACACGTCGTCGGCCTGCTCGACGCGGGCGTGGCGGAAGTGCCCCCCGAGGTACATCCGCAGTTCAGTCAGTCGCACGTGCCGCAGACCGGGCACGTCGGCACACACCAGGCACGCCCGCCCCTCGCGGAGCGGGTCCAGCGTGTAGCGGGCCACGCCAGCGGGGAAGAACTCCGCGCGGCCGAACAGGTGCGTCCCCACCGCGCGGCGGTAGAGCTCCCGCTCGCGCTTCCCGCCGCCGTTGATGCGGATTTCCCACGTGCGGCGTTCGAGCACGATCACGCCGAAGGCCATCGGCCGGAAGTGCACACTCCCCGGCTCGCCCGCGTCGAGCCGCCCTTCGCGGCGGTACGGGCCGCCGTGCCGCACCACCAGCCGCACCTCGTGCTCGTGCTCGAACGGGAACACTCGCGCCCCCACACCACGCCGCTTCTCCACGTACCACGCGGCGATCTGCGCCTCCAACGCCGCCAGCGCCTCGCCCGCGGGCGCTCGGTACGCCCGCGCCGCTCCCGGGCTGGGAGCAAACGTCTCGAAACTCTTCCGCCTCAGCACTGCCGTTTCCGCGTGCGTGCGGCGCAGCATCTCAGGCGAGTGCAGCCAGACCTGCGTGGCGACGTCGGCGGGCGAGAAGTGGTGCGCCGGGTCGAGTTCCAGACCGGCACTCCGGGCTTCCTCCACGAGCGACTCCATCGCCGACGGCGTGGACATCTCGTGGATGTGCCAGAGGGCGTCGATGAGGGCCGCCGGCGTGTCCTGGTGCGGCTGCAGCACCGCGACCGCGAGCGCCTCGTAGTTCAGGCGCTCGGGATCGTCCGGCAGGACGCACCCGTGCCGCGCGAGGAACTCCGCGTGCGGCCGCACCAGCGCGTGAAGATGATGCGGCGCGATCTCCCGAAGGGACGACGAATCTGTGAACCGACGAAATGCAAGGCTGCCCATGGCGGGGTCTCCGACCAGACCGAGTGCCAGGCCCCGCCCTCCTTGGCGCGGGCCACGAAGACCCGAGTGTATCCCGAACCATGAAGCCGTGCGGGTTCCGATAGGGTATTGACAACAATTCCCCGGTTCATCCACAAAAGCCGCTGTAACGTCCTGTCAAATAGATGTTTGAGCATCGACTGCCCCGGTCAGCCCGCGCCACGCGCGGCGCTGGTCTCCCCAGTCGTAAAGCCTCGTGATCGGCCGGAGGTGCCGCTCCGTGATCGGGTCGTCCCCGGCCTCGACGCGCGGCAGGAACAGGATCTCCTCCTGGATGTCCGGCGCGAGGTGCAGGAGGTTCATGATCTGCGACACCCGCGCCCGCGTGACGTGCCCGAGCCGCGCGATCTCCGCGAAGTCACGGACCTGCCCGCTCCGCAGCAGGCCGTCGAACCGGATCGCCAGGGCCATCAGTTTCGACACGCGGGGCACGCGCCCGGGCGGCGGCAGCACCACGACGGGCGCCTCCCCCTCGCGCAGCTCGATGCGGTTCTCAGGGCCGCGCCCGAGGTGGACCTTGAATGCGACCGTCGCGCCCGCCCCGCGTGCTCCGCTCATGACGCCGCCTCCTTCGCCAGCCACTCCGTCTCCGGGTGGAACGTGATCGCCACCTCGCCCTTGGCCCCGTCGAACTCCACGCGCCGCACGATCAGCCGCGTCAGCCGCGCCCGCTCGCGCGGGCTGAGCGACCGCCAGAGCGGCTCGAACTCGACCGCGCTGGCCTCGACCTGCTCGCGCGAGACAAGCCGCTCGTTCACCGCCGCGATCATGTCGCGCAGCGACGCCGCCCGGGCCTCGACGGCCCGGGTGCGCTCGGCCAGGTCGGCCAGGCGCTCGGTTCGAGCTCCGTCCCGCCCCGCTTCCGCCGCGGCCCGGCGCGTCTCCGAGGCGAGCCACTTCAGTTCCCGCTCCAGCACGGCCAGTTCGGCCGCGTGCGCCGCGGCCTGTTCGCTATCCTGCCGCCGGGCCTGCTCGAGCACCAGTTCCACCAGCGCCCGGTCGCGCCCCATCGCCCGCACGCGCTCCAGCACGAACCGCTCGATCTGTTCCGCCGGCACCGCCTTGCTCGGGCAGGCGTGGTACCCCGACGCCTGCGCCGTGAAGCAGACGTAGTAGCGGTAGCACTGCCCGTTCTCCTTCCGCGTGCAGGAGTGGATCATCGGCTTGTCGCACGCCCCGCACCGCAGCACGCCCTTGAGCACCGCCCCGTACTTGTTCATCACCACCGACCCGCCCGTGCGGCCGTTCTCGCGGAGCAGCGCCTGCGTCCTGGCCCACGTCTGTTCGTCCACGATCGCCGGCTGCTCCCCGTCGTACACGTTGCTCCCGTGCCGGACCTTGCCCGCGTAGAGCACGTTGGTGAGCAGGCCGTGCATGTTCCCCTTGGTGAACGGCACGCCGCCCATGACCCGCCCGTCCTTCGTCGTCCAGCGCTTCGTCGTCCACCCGCGGGCGTTGGCCTCCGCGACCGCGCGCCCGATCGACTCGGTGCGCAGGTACGTGGCGAACACCTCGCGGACGCGGCACGCCTCCTCCTCGTTGACCACCAGCCGCGTGTCCACGGCGTCGTACCCCAGCACGGGCCGCCCGCCCGCGTACTTGCCCTTCTGCCGGGCCAGGGCGATCTTGTCCCGCGTCCGCTCGCTGACCAGTTCCCGCTCGAACTGCGCGAACGATAGCAGGATGTTGAGCGTCAGCCGCCCCATCGAGTGCGTCGTGTTGAACTGCTGCGTCACCGAGACGAACGAGACCTTGTACTTCTCGAACTCGCCCATCATGCGGGCGAAATCCATGAGCGACCGCGACAGGCGGTCCACCTTGTAGACCACGACGCAGTCGACCTTTCCCGCCCGGATGTCGTCCATGAGCCGCGTGAGCGCCGGCCGCTCCATGTTCCCGCCGGTGTACCCGCCGTCGTCGTACTTCTCCGGCAGGCAGGCCCACCCCTCGGCCTTCTGGCTGGCGATGTACGCCTCGGCGCTGGCCCGCTGCGCGTCCAGTGAGTTGAACTCCTGCTCGAGCCCTTCCTCCGTGCTCTTGCGCGTATAGATCGCGCAGCGGATCGCGGGCGGCCGGGCCGGCGGCTTGACGCCGTTCGTGGAGGTACGGGCGCTCATGCCGATGCCTCCTCGCCCCGTGTCGCGCCATTGGCGATGCCGAAGAACAGGTGCCCGTTCCAGTGCCCGCCCGTCACCTCGTTGGCGATGGCCGTGAGCGACCGGTACACGCGGCCCTCGTGCTCGAAGCCCTTCTCCAGCACCTTCGCCACGATCTCGCGACCCTTGTACCGCCGCGTCAGCAGCGTCCCCGGCATCGGGCCGCGTACGGCCTGGGTCATCCGGATCGGGGCGACCAGCGGCCTCGCGCCCTCAACCGGGGCGGCCGCCGGTGCCCGCGTCCGCAGGTCCGCGTCGTCGGCCAGTTCCGCCGCCCGCCGCCGCGCCCGCTCGGTAAGGTCGCCCTCGGCCCGGGCCTGGAGCCGCCACGCGATCCGCCGCACGAGGTAGTCGCGGTTGCACGACCGCGTCTGCTCGCCGAACAGGTCCGCGTAGCGGGCCTTGAGGTCCGTCATCGGCAACGCCGCCAGTGTTCGCAGTTCCGCGTAGACGTTCATCGATCGCCTCCGTCATCCCCAGGGCCGCCACGGCCGCCGGGGAGCGGACGATCACGGCCTGCATCTTCCGCACCGTCAAGCGGAGAGCGCGAAGGAATCCCATGCGACCGATCGGGCCGATGCCTGCGCGCGTCTGCATGCTCGATCGTGTTCACAGCCTCGGATTCGCCTGCATGCTGCGGCGGGTGCGCGACGCCCGCCCCGGGGCGCTTGGCCAGACGGCGCACCGCCAGCCCCAGCAGCGCGGCGACCTCCCGCCGCCGCTGCTCGGGCGACATCGCGGCCTCGGGATGCTTGACGGGCACGGGCGGCCTCCGGGCATGGTGCGTGGGCGGCCGCACCAAGAGGGCCGCTCACTATTCACCTAAGCCGGAGGGGGGCGAGTTGTTGCCGGGGTTTCACGCATCGGCCAATTCGCAGCCGCAGCGTTTAGGTGCTCCACGCGCGGAGTCGTTCCTTGACTTCACTCGTCCACGGCGGCGCATTCCATGCATAGCTAAAAGCCCACGGAGCGATCCCGGAAGTCACGACGCCAAACTTCATAGGTTCCAACGCCAGCGGAGATCCCCGGTTCACCTCCAGCAGGTTGAATGACGCATGAATAAGTTCCGGGGCACGAGATCGGATTGACTCGTACCACGCGACTTGTCGCTCCACTGAGGCCACAGTCTGCCCGGGCCATCCGAGTATCTGATTGATGACCACTGCAATTCCAGTATCTGTGGCCGCTCGGAGCACGCTCTCGCACATGGCCACGTCGAGCGGCTTGGCAAATAACGACTGGCCCGCCGGGTCGATGGTCTCAAGGCCAAACTCGAGTGTGCGGCAGCCGCTGAGGAATAGGTCGCTCAGAAATGCACGCGTAAGCGCGGCATTCAATAGGGTAGTGGCGCTCCACTCGATGTCTACGCCTGCCTCACGGAGCACACGGGCGAGCGTGCGAAGATTCTTCACCGTGAACAGGGAGTCCTTGAACGAGACTCGGCGTACTCCAGTCGCTTCAACCAAGTGAGCGAGCGCCGCAATCACGCGTGGCCAGTCGGGCTCGATATCCACCGTCGGCTCGACGGCCGGGTATGTGCAGTAGGTGCATTGACCGAACGCACATCCACGAGTCAACTGCATGGGGATGGTCACGCGGGCCGGGTCGTACAGTCGAATCGCATCCGCGTCCAAACTCGGCCTGTATTCGAACACACTCGTGGAGGACCGTGGTCGACCATTCACGGTCGGACTTATCGCTTTGGTGCAGGCCGCCGCCCGACCATCGCCGGCACCGATGCCGATTGCCGGGGGCAGCGAGTCGTGCTGCAGAATATGGCGCACGACTTCGACAAAATGCACTTCGCTGTGCCCCGGCATGAACAGATCGAAGTCGGCCCCATAGCGACAATCTGTCGCAATCGCTTCCGCGAGCAGTGTGACGTGGCTACCGCCCCCGACGACCCGGGTAGTGGGCCACCGACGCTTCGAAAGACGTGCGACTAGGAGCGCGAAGAACACCTGGGGTGGTCCCATGATCGACAGCCCGAGCACTCGCGGCGGCACGGGATACTGCGAGAAGAGGGCCTCCTCAACGAACCGCCGGCACGAGGACGATGGTTCGCACGCTCGATCGATAGCCCGTTCAATCGATTCGAAGCCGTAATGCATGCCGAGAATCGGATTGGAGGCAGTGGGCAGATACAGCGGCGCTTCAGAATTGAGAGGGCAGGTTGCCAAGTAGTGGTCACGCGCAGCGTGCGTCGCCGCGCGGTCCTTGTCCTGATCGCCAATCACGCGGCTCACGGATGCCGCCGGATGCGGCTTGAATCGATTCAAGTACCGCACGCTCATATCCGCAACATCCAATCGCAAGCCCGCGTTCGCAGCGCAAGTCTTAAGGAGGTATGGACCCAGCGGCGGGTTCGTGTCGGTTGGCGACAGCGGGGGCACGGCGACAACGACATCAAAGTTGTGGCTCATGCCGCACCCCCAATCACGCAGGCCGCACAGCCCTTGATGGCTGCGCAGCGATCCGCAAGGGCCTTCGTCAATCGGGCCACCGCAACTGCCGCAACAATCGCGTTCGGGTGTGGAATGTGGTTGCAGTTCAGCAGGGGGAGCTGCAGATCCCGGCACAGCGCGTGAAGATCCGCTCCGTGTTGTGTCCGTGTAAGGCCGCGAGCGCATACGACGAGGGCGAGCCGGGGATCGTGGAGCCGGGACTGAAATCGCCGCGACGATGCGTCGGACTTGCGCGTTGGGCAGTGAATCGCTCGGTCAAGTCTCAGGCAGGACTCGATTCTCTGGATGGTCTTCGGGCAAGGATCGCCACCGACAACGAGCACTCTTGTGCCTGCCAGCGAGGATCGGATCTGATGTGCTTCGATCTCGTTCATGTGCAAACTCCTCAGTCGTATGTGTGACCGATCAGCCATGCCGATCGATCTGACGGGTTCGCGCGACGCCCCGAGAGGGCTTGAGCGAGGAGTTCCTCGCCACGGTCGCATGATCAATAGCCGTTATTCGCCTTCACGGGTTGCGGGCTTGTTGACCCGCTCGGTCTCCTTGGTTCGTGAAAGCTCCTTGATGCGTGTGCGTTGAGCACCATCGGGATCGGGCTGGATTCCCAACCCAAGCATATGGGCTTGCTTGAGCCACCACAGCGCTGACATCACGGCGCGTCGGGGTGACGTTCCCTCGGGCAACCCCCGCTGGTGGCGCAGCGACTGGGATGCTGATTTCGCCGCTTCCCTGACGCGAGGATGTGGATCGTGCGTGGACGACCAATTCAGGGCCCGGTGGCCTTTGCCGTCCGGGTTCACCCGGAGGTCCACTACAGCCCGAATCATGCAGTATCGCCATTCCGGCACCGGCTCGGTCATGTCGTCGTCCGTCCGCACCTGCCCGCTGGCGGCTGCAGCCTCGCGTTCCTTCTGGCTCCACCGATCTGTGAGCCGTTCCAGCAGGTACGTGGCCATGCGAGCGCGCAGTTGCTCTAGGTCGAGATCGCCTCGCTGCTCGCGGGCTGCGTAGGCATGGAACATCGTGTTCAATAGTCCGGGTATCGCGTTCCAGGGGGTGGGCGGTGGATCGTCGGCAAACTCCTCCCAGTACCTCAAATCTCGCGCGAGCGCCGGCGTGCGAAGCGCGCGGAAGGCCAAGAGGAGGGGCTTCATGCAACGCCAGAGTCCACCGTGATACGCGAGGAGCTTGCAGCACCTCTCGATGTGTGGCAGGCATTGAAGGAATCGATCTGCATTGCCCGCCTCGTCGGTTGCAGCCGAACCGAAGATCGATCGCGCCCTCGACAGGTCTTCTGTTGCCGCGTCGAGCACCCGTTTCCGAACCTCGGCGGGACAATCGGCCGCTTCCGCGTCCCACGCCATGCGGAACAAGAGCATCCATGTCGAGCGCAGGAGGGGGTCAACTTCCTTGCCCTTCTCGACGACGCGTCGATCGAGTTCCTCAAAGTACGGGCGCATTGCCCGCGCGAACGTCCGCAGCGTGGGGACCCATTCCTGCGTGTGCCCTTCGAAGCACTCGAATTGGCACCCATACTCGGAGTTTGCAAACCGGGTCGTCGCTGCCTGCGCCGCGGCCGTTACCAAGGGGATGATGGTGTCGGTTGGTTCAGCCTGGAGCATCTTTGCCATGACATGGAGAGGCAGGGCTCCGAGTTGCCACACCCATGTTCGGAACGACCGCGGGTCAAGCCACGCCGTCCCATCCATCCACTGCTGCCCATTCGGTCCAAGCGAGAAACCGGCTGGCCACCAGCGACCATCGCGGCCAGACACTCGCATCCTCTCCACATCGACTACCCGCGAAAGGTCAATGGCGTTCGTCTGGAGCAGGAGCCGCATGAAAGTGGTCGCGCGCTCGCAACGTCCAAAGGAAGCATCCTTCGACCACTCGGAAACGATGTGCTTGGGCCAGCCCGCTCTAAGCACTCGTTCAAAGTCCGCGCCATGCCGACGCATTTCATCCACAACCTCAGCCCACCGCGACTCCGACAACGACCAGATGTCGCTCGGCTGACCCGCCCCCTCTCGCGGTACAACAAGGCGAGGAATCCAAACGCAGCCTGTGAGCGCCGCGAGCATCAGGAGCAGAGCGGCATCGCGGTCCCCTTCGGCGTGCATGCTTTTCGTGAGCGCGAGAAGCAGTACATGGGCCTCAGTGGTGTCGGACAGCTGCCCGTCCGTAGTGCCACATGCCGGTAGAACTTTGAGAAGCAGGTCCGCCAGCCAGTCGGCATCGGACGCGTCCCACCCGCCTTCAACAAGTCGGCGGATCGCCTGCCGGTGTGCGCCACGCGCGACCGGCGCATCCGGTTCGACTACTGGAAATGGCTTGTCCTTGTTCCGCGGCATTTGTCGGCCTCTCTCGAGGAGATGGCTTCCCGTTGACTTCGCACCGAACTGTCGACTGCGTTTGGGTGAAGCCCCGCGAGGGCGTTCCGGTAAGTGCGGCCTCAATGTGAGGTCCATGCGCACGCAGCTGCACAAGTGTTGGGCACCTCCCGTTCGCGGTCAAGAGCCCTTCGTAGCCGGTTCGCGTCCGTTTCGGGGTCCGATCCGAACGGTCCTGTCAACCAGCGGCGGCGGTAACCGGAGAGTTCGAGAGTTCGAGAGTTCTCCAAGGGGTGGCGATCCGGGACGTGGACTGTTCGGATCGACCCCCTCGCCTCAGGCTTCAAACCGAGAGCGCGGCGGCGGGTGCAGCCAGGCGCGGCAAGTGGCCGATTCGTCGGGAGTTGCGGCGGGTTTGGGCGACGGGCCGGAGTCGCCCCTTGCCGGTAACCAAAACGGCCCCGCCAAGGGCGGGGCCGTCGAAAACTCCGTATCCACAACCCTCACGAACCGATTCTCTTGGGGACATTTGACGACTTACCGCCGTTTGGCCGGTTTACGCGCGACGTGCCATAGGGTCCGGGCGAACCCGGACAGCTCTCAAGCGGTATACACTCTCCGACCGATACACCCCAAACAGATGCCCGCTGCCGCCATCAAACTCGTCGCCATGCTCCTGCTCGTCGTGCAGGGAGCGATCGCGTTGGCTCCCGGGCGGGTGCTGTGCATCCCGGTTCGAGACTGCGGAACCCACGAACCGGAGGTGCTTGCGGCGTGCAACCACTGCGATTCCCACGGGAGTTCGAACGTAGTGGACGGCTCAGGCGGTCCGGGCCAACAGCACGGTCCCTTCATCACGGCGTTTCACCCCGTAGACGAATGCGGCTGCCATCTGCATGTGCCGGTTCCGAGCGACCAGCAGGTTCCGAACAATCCAAAGGGTGACAATCCTGATCTGCGGACGTTCTTCGTCCCCATGATGGTCGTCGCCATCGTCTTGAAATGGGAACTCAATCCGCCTCTTGCGGTCGGTGCTCATTTCCATCCGCCGAACTTTAGCGCTTCTGATCAGGTTCTCGCGCTAAAGACCACCCGCCTTCTCATCTAGCGCAAACGTTTCCGCCCGCCGCCTTCGGGGAACA
The DNA here is from genome assembly GCA_019636615.1 of Phycisphaeraceae bacterium. GTDB lineage: Bacteria > Planctomycetota > Phycisphaerae > Phycisphaerales > UBA1924 > UBA2402. Next base: position 1,524,635 of record JAHBXF010000002.1, read on the forward strand.
TCTGTTCCGAGCGGCGGGTGATGTCGTTGTGCCTGCTGCGAGCCGCCTGGCTCAGACAGCGGTTCTTGGCGCTGCTTCCCATCACAACTCGGTTCGGATCGCATCCAGCGATGCTCGTCGTCCCCGGACGTCTCGGGCTTGCCGGCGCGACTGCTCGCTCACTCGCTCGGAGTTCCACATGCATAGATTGTTCAAAATAACCGCGTACGGCAGGTCGCGACGGCTGCTCGGGGGCATCTCGCTGGCCGGGCTGATTGCCTTGGTCGCCGGCGGCTGCCAGTCCTATGAGCGCCGCCCACTAGACATGGCGGGCCATCATGCCGCGTTCCTCGCGCGTACGCCCGAGAGTCCCGAGGTAAAGGCGTTTGCCGAAGGCCTCGCGGCACGGTCGCCGGACATCTCGGGGTTTGATCCCGCCGACGGCGTCACGTGCGCCGAAGCAGAGGTCATCGCACTGGTCTTCAACGCCGAACTGCGGCTCGCCCGTCTGCGGGCTGGTGTCACTCGGGCGACGGCGGAGAACGCAGGGCTATGGGAGGATCCGACGATTGGCGTCGACCTCACACGCATCGTAGAGAGCACGCCCGAGCCGTGGAAGGTGTTCACCAACGTGGGCATCACCATCCCGATCTCGGGGCGGCTTGAGATCGAGAAACAGCGGGCCGGCGTCGAACACGCCGCTGAACTGGCCCGTGTCGCTCAGCGCGAGTGGGCGGTGCGGATGTCGGTCCGCCGGGCATGGAGCGAGTGGTCTGCGCTCGACGCGCAGCTCGCGGCGACACGCGACTTCCTGTCCCGTGTCGACCAGATCCTCGCGGTCGTCGACAAGATGGAGCAGGCGGGCGAGATTGCCAGGACCGAGGCGAGACTCTTCCGCATCGAGAAAGCGACCAAGGCCTCCGACCTTGCCGTCCTTGAGTCACGGGCACTCGAGTCGAACCTGCGCCTTCGTCAGCTCATGGGGATGTCGCCCGATGCTCCTATTCGGTTCCACGCCATCGGCGTCGGGCCGGCGCGAACCACCGGTTCTCGCTCTGCTGACGCCGGGGAACTGGAGCGGCGAAGCCCGGCGATGCTGGTCGTGGCGGCCGAATACGAGGCCGCCGAGAAGGCACTCGAGCTCGAAGTACGCAAGCAGTACCCGGATTTGCACATCGGACCCGGTTACGGGCGAGAAGACGGCCAAGACCAGGTCCTGCTCGGGCTTTCGATCCCGATCCCGATTCTGAACGCCAACCGGCAAAGGATCGCTGAAGCACGGGCCCAGCGGGAACTCGCGCGGGCCGGGGTCGAGGCCACGCTGGAGCAGACCATCTCTGCACTGCGGGCGGCGGAGGTCAGGCTCGCGGGAGCAACGCTGCGGCGGCAAACCCTTGAAACCGAGATCGTCCCGCTGGTCGATGCTCAATACAGCGATGCGAGGCAGGTGGCCAGGCTCGGCGAGGTCAACACCCTCGTGCTTCTTGAGAGCCTGACACGCCAGCAAGAGGCCAAAGCCGGACTTGTCGAGGCGGCACGCGACGAGGCGATCGCAGCCGTCGACCTCGACGAACTCTTCGGCCCCGAACCCGCAGCGCTGCCTCCCCACCCGGCTTCGACGCCCGGCCCAGTGGGCGAACCCGCCGCTCCAAGCGGCATTCGTCCATCCACCTCCACCCCACAGTCCACCGCGCCGTCCGGCGGCTCAGACCGCTGATCGGCTTCTCGCAAGGAACAAGCAATGAAGAACACATTCACCACGCTCTCGAAGATACTGCTCATCAGCGGGCTGGCCCTGTCCTTGCCGCTCGCCCTGACGCTCACCGGCTGCGAGAAGAAAGATACCGCCCACGGATCGGACGACGGTCATGGCCACGGGAGCGAAGGGGCCGGAGCCGGAGGGGGGGCGGGCAAGGAGGGGGAGGCCGCGCCCACGAACCGCGTGGACATCCCGGCTTCCGTCCGCCAAAATCTGGGCATCACCTTCGCCAAGGTGGAGTCGCGCAACGTCGCGCAGACGCTCCGCGTTCCGGGCCGCTTTGAGTTGCTTCCCACGGCCCGACGCGAGTACCGGACGCCCCTGTCTGGCCGCGTCGAAATCCTGGTCAGCCAGTATCAGAAGGTTGAGCCGGGCACACCGCTTTACCGGGTGGACGCCTCAGGCTGGCGTGACCTGCACGAGCAGACCGCGGCCACGCGGGCGCGGGCCGAGTCGATGGTGCCGCTCTTGGCGGCGCAGGCCGAGCACGAGAAGAGTCTGGCCGAGAAGGTCGTTCTCTGGCAGGAGCGACTGACGCAACTCGACGAGCTTCGCGGCGCGGGGGGCGGGAGCGCGACGCAGTTCATTGAGGCCCGGGCGACGCTCAACGCCAGCCAGAGCGAACTGGCCGTGGCCAAGGGGCGCAGCGCGGAACTTGCGGCGCAGAAAGCGCAAGCCGAGTCGGATCTGAGGAGCCTCACGGCGCGGCACGAGGTCCTGACGCGCGGCGCTGGTTGTTCCGACGGGCACAACGACGCCACACCCGGCTCGATTTACACGGTCTGCGCCGTCGAGCCGGGGATCGTCGAGAGCATCGGGATCACGCCGGGCGGGCTGGCGGAAGAGAACCGGATGGTGCTCGCGCTGGTGCAGCCGGAGAAGATCCGCTTCCACGCGCGGGGCCTGCAGGCGGACCTGGGCCGGCTGCGGGACGGCCTGCCCGCCCGGATCGCCCCGCCGCAGGGCGGGAGCGTGGACCTGCAGGACGCGATGACGGGCGAACTGCAGCTGGGCCTGGGAGCGGAGGCCGACGAGCGGACCATCGACCTCCTGGTCACGCCCGGGACGCTGGCGGGGTGGGCCCGCGCGGGCGTGTCGGCGCATATGGAGGTCACGCTGGCGGGCGGGACGCCCGAACTCGCCGTCCCGCAGTCGGCGGTCGTGCGCGACGGGGCACGGGGGATCATCTTCCGACGCGACCCGGCCGATCCCGACAAGGTGATCCGCATGGAGGCCGATCTCGGCCTCTCCGACGGCAGGTGGGTGGTGCTCGCCAGCGGGGTCAAGGAAGGCGACGAGATCGTGCTCGGAGGCAACTTCCAGTTGATGCTGGCGACCAGCGGCAGCACCGAGAAGGCCGGTCACTTCCACTCAGACGGAACCTTCCACGAGGGGAGCCACTAAGCCATGCTCGCCAAACTCATCGCATTCTCTCTGCGGCAGTCATCGCTCGTCGTCGTGCTGGCGGGATTGGTGCTGGTCTTCGCCGGCGTCAAGGTCAAGGACATGCCGGTGGACGTCTTTCCCGAACTCAACGCGCCCACGGTCGTCGTTATGACCGAGGCCGGCGGCCTGGCCGCCGACGAGGTGGAGCTCAACGTCACCTTCCCTATCGAGACGGCTGTCAACGGTCTGCCGGGCACGCGGCGTGTCCGCAGCGCATCGGCCACCAGCCTGTCGATCGTCTGGGTTGAGTTTGACTGGGGTACGGACATCTACCGCGCGCGGCAACTGGTCTCGGAACGGCTGAGCGCGGTTCGGGAAAGCCTGCCGCCGGACACTCACGCTGAGATCACACCCGTCACCAGCATCACGGGCGAGATCATGCTCATGGCCTTGTCTTCGCCCGACGGCTCGGTCACTCCTCTGGAGATGCGGTCGTTCGCGGAGTTTGATCTGCGGAACAAGATCCTCGCCGTGCCGGGCGTGGCCCAGGTCGTCGCCATCGGTGGGGAACTGCCGCAGTACCAGGTCAACGTGAAGCAGGACCAGCTCGCCCTGTACGGGCTGACCATTTCCGACGTGGTCGATGCCGCCAAAGGGGCGCACTCAACGGCTAGCGCGGGGTACGTCCCCAACTGGGAGAACCAGGAACTGCCGATCCGCCAGACCGCTCGCGTCACGAGCGCCGAGGACATCAAGAACACGCTGGTGCGCATCCACAACGGCGCGGCGGTCACGATCGGGCAGGTGGCTGACGTGCAACTCGGGCCCTCACCCAAGCGCGGCACTGCGTCTGACCGGGCATTGCCCGCGGTTGTCATCAGCGTGCAGAAGAGCCCCGGGACCAACACACTCAACCTGACGACGCAGATAGACGTGGTGCTCGACCAGATGGAGAAGGCCATGCCCAAGGGGATGGTCTTGAACCGCGACCCATTCCGAGCCTCGCGGTTCATCGAGCGGTCCATCCACAATGTGTTCGACAAACTCCTGAAGGCAAGCATCATCGTTGCCATCATCGTTGTCTTGTTCCTGATGAACGCCCGGGCGACAGTGATCACCCTCACCGCGCTGCCGCTGTCGCTGGCCGTGGCGCTTCTCGTCTTATGGGCTTGGGGTCTGTCGATCAATGTCATGACGCTCGGCGGACTCACCGTCGCGATCGGCGAGCTGGTCGATGACGCGATCATCGACGTCGAAAACGTGCTGCGGCGGCTGAAGGAGAACGGTGGACTACCCGAGGGCGAACGCAAGGCACCGGTGGAGGTCATCTACACCGCCAGCAACGAGATCCGCTCGTCGGTGGTCTTTGCCACCATCATTATCTGCATGGTCTTCGTGCCCCTGCTGTTCCTTCAGGGGCTCGAAGGACGGTTCTTCCAGCCCCTGGGAATCGCGTACATCATCTCGATTATGGCCTCGCTGTTGGTGGCGCTCACGGTCACGCCCGCCTTGTGCAAGTGGCTCTTCGCGGGCTCCTTCGGCAAGAAGAACAAGGACGGGCACGGGGAGCACGACGGGTGGCTGGTGCGCAAGCTCAAGCGGGGATACGAACCGGCCCTGCGTGCCAGCCTACGCAATCGCGGGCTGGTGCTGGGCGGGGCGGGCGTTCTCACGGCGCTGTCGCTGGTGCTCATGTCCACCTTCGGTACATCGTTCCTGCCCGCGTTCAAGGAGGGTACGTTCACGGTCTTCCTGCTCGCGCCCCCGGGTACATCGCTGGTCGAGAGCAACCGCCTGGCCGTGGGTGTCGAAGCCCAGTTCGTCCAGATCGAGGGTGTGTCGAGCGTGACGCGGCGCACCGGTCGGGCCGAGCGCGATGAGCACGCCGAGCCGGTGAGCAGTTCCGAGATCGAAGTGACGATGAAGCAGGGCTTCGACCAAGAGAAGGTCCGGGCCGCGATCGACCGCATCATCGCCAACATCCCGGGGATCACCACGATGGTCGGCCAGCCCATTGAGCATCGGCTCAGCCACGTCTTGTCGGGTACGCCAGCGGCCATAGCGATCAACGTCTACGGCGACGACCTCAACGTACTGCGGTCGCTCGCCAAGGAGATCGAGGCGGCGATCAAGCCCATCCCCGGTACGCGTGATGTCGCGGCCAACCGCGAAATCATGATCACCTCGCTTCCCATCCGCTACCGTCCGCAGGATCTCGTCGCCGCCGGACTCTCGCCCGGAGCCGCGGCACAGCAGGTGCAGCAGTTGCTCTATGGCGAGACCGTCGCAGAAGTGAACCAGGGCGTCCGCCGCTATGAAATGGTCGTGCGCCTGGCGGAGAGCGAGCGGGAGCGGATCGACCAGATCATGGACCTGCAGCTCCGCGGGGCGGGTGGGGCGATCGTGCGTTTGCGCGAAGTGGCGGACATCGGCCCGGAGAAGACCAGCAACCTCATCGCCCGTGAGAACGCCCAGCGCAAGGCGGTCGTCTCGACCAATGTCGCCGACGGCTACAACCTCGGACAGCTCGTGGCGCAGGTGCAGGCCAAGGTGGACCCGATCGTCCAGAAGGCCGGATACACCGTCCACTACGGTGGGCAGTTTGAAGCCCAGCAGTCCGCCAGCAGGACGATCTACATCATGGGCGCCGGCGTGGCGGTGTTCATGTTCCTGCTGCTGCAACTGTCCACTGGCAAGTCACGTGTGGCCTTGCTCGTCATGCTCAACCTGCCGCTGGCGCTCATTGGCGGGATCGCGGCGATTTATCTCACCGAGGGTCCGGGGTTGATCAGCAACACCTTGGCGCTCTTCGGGCTCTCATCGTCGCGCTACATCGCCCCAGTGATCTCGATTGCGAGCATGGTGGGCTTCGTGACGCTCTTTGGCATCGCCGTCCGCAACGGCATCCTGCTGGTGAACCACTACGACCACCTGCAGCGGCACGATGGCAGGTCCGTCGGCGAGTCAATCATCCAGGGTTCGATGGAGCGGCTCGTGCCGATCCTGATGACCGCCCTGACGGCGGCACTGGCGCTTATCCCGCTGGCGCTCGCCAAGGGCAAACCCGGAAGCGAGCTTCTGGCACCGCTCGCGATCGTGGTGCTGGGCGGACTGATATCGAGCACGTTCCTCAACCTGTTTGTTGTCCCCGCCGGCTACTCGCTGGCGTTCAAGGTCAAGGAAGACGCCGAGGCGCGCCCCGGCGTGCTGTCCCGTCTGATGCGTCGTTCCTCAAATCGATCCGATTCAACCAACTGATCGTAAGGAGATTCACACATGAAATTCACTTGCACTTTCCCGCTTGTGCTCGCCCTCCCCGCTCTCGCTCTCGCCGTGGCCGTGCCCGCGTGCGAGAAGAAGGCCGAGTCGCCCGCCAAGCCCTCAGCCAACACCGGTGGCCATGCCGCGGGAGATGGTCATGACCACAAGGACGGGGATGACCACGACCACAGGGACGGCCACGGCCACGGTCCCAGGACCGAACTGGGCAGCCAGTCGGCGGGCGGCATGACGATCGTGGCCGCTCGCGAAGGGGGCGTCACCCCCGGCGGCGAGGCGACGTTCGACATTGCTGTGACCGGGGGCGCGGGAAGGCCCGCAGCGGTCCGGGTGTGGGTCGGCACGCAGGATGGCAAGGGCTCGATCAAGGGCAAGGCCGAAGCCGAGGGCGACGGGTGGCATGCCCACGCGGAGGTGCCCAAGCCGCTGCCCGCCGGAAGCAAACTCTGGGTCGAGGTCGAAACGGCCAAGGGCGAGAAGCACGTCGTGGGGTTTGATCTCAAGTCGTAAACCGTGCGCTGGTCGCACACCGTCCCGGCGGCGCGGCCGGGCGGAGAACTGAAGACACGTCCCGGCGGTCCGCGTCCATCCGCCCCGCTTTGGAGAAACACCATGAAGAGTTCGAACCGTTCGTCCGTCGTCCTTGGCCTGCTCGCTGGCGTTGGTCTGACCGCCGCCCTCGCGACGATGATGGGCCAGGGTGCCGCACAGCGCGCCCCCGCCGACACGCAGTACTTCGTCACCGCCGATGATGGCGAGGCCCATCTGTGGTTGCGTGACGGCAACACCCTCAAGATGGTCGCGCACGGCGAATGCGCTGAGTGCAAAGCCAAAGGGGATGACGGCCACGACCACAAGGAGGGCGACGGACACGACCACGCCAAGCCCGCCGCCGCGGCACCCGCAGGCGGGGCCGGGAAGGCCGGCGGCGACCACGGCGACCACGGCCACGGCGAGGGGGGCGCGATCGGCACGGCCACCATCGGCGCATGGACCGTCGCGGTCTCTGGCGAGATCAAGGCCGGGAGCGAGGCCCACCTCGACATCAAGTTGTCGGGGAGCACGGCCCGGCCCGCCGCCGTTCGCGTCTGGATCGGTTCGCAGGACGGCAGGGGCGCGATGAAGCAGAAGGCCGACGGGGGCGGCAACGAGTACCACGCCCACACCGACGTACCGAACCCCATCCCGGCGGATGCGAAACTCTGGATCGAGATCGACGACGGCAAGGGCAGCAAGGCCGTCGGCGGGTTCGCGATCAAGAGGTGATTCCGGCGGATACGCGGGGAGCGGCTCAGCGTACTTGCCCGGCCTGAAGCGACACTCGCTCCTGGCGTGTGGGAACATGCTCCGGGAGCTTTGGAACCTGAACGAGTTCCGAAACGAAGCCCGCGTGCGGTGCTTGGAGGCGGCGCGGCCGCCGCGTTGGATAATGGCATGCCCACGACCACCACCATCATCGCCGTTGACCAACTGGACTGCGCCGCCGAGGAGCAGGTGCTGCGCAAGGCCGTGGGCTCTCTGCCCGGCGTCGCGTCGGTGCAGTGCAACGTCGTGACGCGGCGGATGACAGTGCTGCACGACGCGGCAGCGACTCCGCCCGCGATGCTCTCGGAGAAGGTTCGCTCGGTGGGGATGACGCCGACGGTGGTTTCGCCTGCGGGAGAAACGGGTGTGCTTGCGGGAGCCGACTGCGGCGCGACGGCGTGCGCGCCAGGGGACGCGTACGCAGCGGTAAAGGAGGATACGCGCCCGTGGTGGCGGAAGTACGGGCTGTTCATCCTCGCGGGGTTGCTCGCGGCGGGGGCGGAAACTCTCTACTTCGCGGGCGTGAAGGAGACCTCGCCCATCGTCATCGCGATGTCGGTCGCGTCGATCCTGCTCGGCGGCCTGCCGACGCTGAAAAAGGGCTGGATCGCGCTCCGGACCTTCACGCTCAACATCAACTTCCTGATGACCGTGGCGATCGTCGGCGGGGCGGTCATCGGCGCGTGGCCGGAGATCGCGCTGGTGACCTTTCTGTTCGCGCTCGCCGAACTGATCGAGGCCAAGGCGCTCGACCGCGCGCGGAACGCCGTCAAGGGCCTGATGGCGATGGCCCCCGACGAGGCGAGCGTGAAGCAGCCGGATGGCTCGTGGAAGGTGATGACCGCGGGAGCAGTCCCCGTCGGCGCGGTCGTGCAGGTGAAGCCGGGCGAGCGACTGGCGCTTGATGGCGTGGTGGTCGCGGGCGAGTCGAGTGTCAACCAGGCCCCGGTCACGGGCGAATCCGTGCCGGTGGACAAGAAGGCGGGCGACAAGGTTTTCGCGGGAACGATCAACGAGTCGGGCGTGCTGGAGTTCAAGACCACCGGCGGCAAGGACCAGACCACCCTCGCCAAGATCATCAGGACCGTGCAGGAGGCGCAGGGGAGCCGCGCGCCCACGCAGCGGTTCGTGGACAACTTCGCCAAGGTCTACACGCCGCTTGTCTGTATCGTCGCCGCGCTGGTCGCGGTGGTGCCGTGGCTGGCGTTCGATCAGCCGTTCTATTCCTGGCTCTACAAGGCGCTGGTGCTGCTCGTCATCGCGTGCCCGTGTGCTCTGGTCATCTCAACGCCGGTGACGGTCGTGAGCGGCCTGACGGCGGCGGCCAAGCGGGGCATCCTCATCAAGGGCGGCGTTCACCTTGAGAACGGCCGCAAACTGAAGGTCGTCGCGCTCGACAAAACCGGGACGATCACCGAGGGCAGGCCTCGCGTGACGGATGTGCAGCCGGTAGGTGGCGCGAGCAAAGACGAGGTGCTGCGGATCGCGGCGAGTCTCGATGCGCTCTCGCAGCATCCCGTTGCGATCGCGGTCGTCGCGGCTTGGAGCGGCGAGCGGGCGAGCGTCGAGGCGTTCAAGTCGCTCACGGGTCGTGGAGTGGAAGGACGCATCGACGGCGCGGCGTACTTCGTCGGCAACCACCGCCTCGCCGAGGAACGCAAGGTTTGCTCACTGGAGGTTGAGGCCGTCCTGAGCCACTTCGAGGTGCAGGGCAAGACGGCGGTCGTCGTCGCTTCCGCCAGCACCGTGCTGGGCGTCATCGCTGTGGCCGACACCCCCCGCGAGAGCAGTGTCGAGGCCGTTAAGTCACTGCACGAAATGGGTATCAAGACGCTCATGCTCTCGGGCGACAACCAGACCACCGCGTCGGCCATTGCCAAGCTGGTCGGCATCGATGAGGCCCGCGGCGGCATGCTCCCCGAGGATAAACTCGCCGAGATCGAGCGCCTGACCAAGGAACACGGCGACGCGATCGGCATGGTCGGTGACGGCGTGAATGACGCCCCGGCCCTTGCCAAGTCCACCATCGGCTTCGCTATGGGCGCGGCGGGAACGGACACCGCGCTGGAGACCGCCGACGTGGCGCTCATGCAGGACGACCTGCGCGGCCTGCCCGAGTTCGTGCGGCTCTCGCGGCAAACCGGGCGGGTGCTGGCCCAGAACATCACCTTCGCCATCGGGATCAAGGTGGTCTTCTTCGTTCTCACCCTGGGCGGGTGGGGAACGATGTGGATGGCGGTCATCGCCGACGTAGGGGCGAGCCTCCTCGTGGTCGGGAACGGGCTGCGGTTATTAGGGATGCGGAAGGGTCCGGCGGCCCGGCCGGGGCCGAACCCGCCGCGGAATCTTGCGTAGAGTGAACCCGGCGGACGGTCGGCCGATATACTGGATGCACCGATGGACCCCATGCGTCACCCTCTGCTCCACACCCTGGTCGCACTGCTCATCGGCGTTGTCACGCCGCTGTGCTGCTGCGAGGCGATGGCGTTTGCGTGGAGCGTCTTCGGCGGCCAGCACGGGCCGGCACCTGAGACGACTTCGTGCGGCCACGAATGCCCGGGCGACTCGGCATCGGATCAGCAGCAGGAAGTCCCGTCCGACGACCAGCAGCCGTCGCCCGGGGAATGCCCCTCATGCCCGTCGTGCCAGGGCACATCCGGCGGCACGGGCGTGAAGGCCGAGGCAAACCTTCCCGTGTTCGAGAAGGTTTGGAACGCGCTGGCGACGACCGCCGTCGCGGTGCTCTGGAATCTGCCTCCGCTGGCCGCGCAGTCCATGCCGGGCTGGGCCTCCGACCCACCATTCCTGAGGGCCAACCGCGAAGCGCTGCGGTGGCATTGCACGCTCCTCGTCTAGTTCATCCCTGCAACGGACGCACGCCGTCCAAGCCGTCCTCGCTCGAGCGACCCTTGTTCGCACGCGCGGGTGGTACGCCGAAGGCCCGCGGCCTTGTTGGCCGCTTTGCAGGGAACTCTAATGACCACCACGCCGACTGACCTGCGGACGCTCCGTCGAGCCCCGCGGCCCACAGAACAACACGCCGTACCCCCACCCGCATTGGCGGGAACCACCACAGTCATAGCTCGTCCCAAAGCACGATGGTTGACGAGGCTCCTCGTTCCGACCGCCGTGCTGCTCGCGACGGGGGGCCTGCTCGCGTACGCCGCCCGCGATGCACTCCAGCCCCGGCTGGAGGTGTTTGTCGCCGCGGCGATCCCGAAGGAGATCTTCGCAAACGCGCCGCCAACTGATGGCGCGGAAGCAGCATCGGATACTGCGGAAAAGCCCGCTGACGCCGTGCTCGGTCCGGTGGCTGTGCAAGCGCCCGGATGGATCGAACCCGCGCCGTACGCCGTCAGCGTGCCCGCGCTCGCGGAAGGCGTCGTCAAGGAGCTTCTGGTCCTGGACGGCGAGCGCGTCGAGGTTGGGCAGGTAATCGCCCGGCTGATCGACGACGATGCGCGGCTGGCACTCCGCGCGGCGGACGCGACCGTCGCGGAACGCGACGCGGACGTGGCCCGGACCCGGGCGGCGCTCGCGACCGCCGAGTCGCAGGTGGAGGTCGAGCGCACCGCCGCCGCCGAACTGCGCGACGAGGTGACCCGCAAGCGCGAGTTGGTGCCCGCAGGAGGATTGAGCGAGGGCACGTTCCGCCGGATGGAGATCCGCCTTGGCGGGCTGGATGCGAAGGTCGCTACGGCGGAGAAGATGGTGAGCGAGGCCCGTGCCGTGCTCGCGCAGGCGGAGTCGGCCCGCGCCGCAGCCAATGTGCTGCGGGACGAGGCGGCGCTGCGTCTGGAGCGTATGGAGGTGCGCTCGCCGGTCGCGGGCATCGTGCTCGCCCACTTGGTCGAGCCCGGCTCACGGATCAGCATGAGCGGGCAGAGCGGAGACGCAGGGCCCGCTAGGAGCATGATGGGGGCGGTCATCCGCCTCTACGACCCCGCGAAACTCCAGGTGCGTGTAGACGTGCCACTGGCTGACGCCGCCAAGGTGAGCGTGGGCACGCGGGCGACTGTCAGCACCGAGGCGCTGGCCGACCAGACGTTCAGTGGCGTGGTGTCGCGAGTCGTTCACGAGGCCAACATCCAGCGGAACACGGTGCAGTTCAAGGTCGCTCTCGACGCGCCATCGCCCGTTCTCAAGCCCGAGATGCTCACCCGCGTAAGACTTCACGCACCCGCGTCGGCTTCTCAGCGGCGCTCCAATGGGAGCATCGGCGGCCCGTTCCCCGGTGACAGCGGCGGTGGAGACCTGACGCTTCTGGTGCCGACGGCCGCCGTTGCTGCGGCTGGCGATGGGCGAGGCCAGGTCTGGGTCGTGGATACTTCTGGCGGCAGCCCTGTCGCGCGCCGCCGCGACATCGTCACCGCTCCCTCGGCGGACGAGGGTTTCACCGCCGTGATAAGCGGACTCCGCCTCACCGACCGCATCATCCTGGACCCGCCCGCTCCGCCCGCGATCCGCGACGGCATGCGGCTCAAAGTTCTGGGGGAACGCACAACTACTCCCTTGGAACCCGCGTCCTCAAACCCGTAGCTCCCGGTTCCAGAACATCCCCGCGACAAACTCGCGGCATCAACGAGAAGCCCCATGACCACGAACCAAACGCACGCACGAACATCTCCCCTTGGCCCGCCGCTCATCCAGTGCCGCCGGCTCACCAAGACGTACAAGAAGGGCGACAACACCATCACGCCGCTCCAGGAGCTCGACCTCGACGTGCCGGCGGGCGACTTCCTCGCCCTCATGGGCCCCTCGGGCAGCGGTAAGACCACGCTGCTCAATCTTATTGCCGGGATCGACCGGCCCAGCGGCGGGCAACTCATCATCGGCGGCACGGACATCTCCACGCTGTCGAGGTCCAAGCTCGCCGATTGGCGGAGTGTGAACGTCGGCTATGTCTTCCAGCTCTACAACCTCGTGCCCGTGCTCACGGCCTACGAGAACGTCGAGCTACCCCTCCTGCTCCACAGCATGTCGGCCCGCGAGCGACACGAGAAGGTACAGACCGCCATGCAGCTCGTAGGGATCGCCGACCGGCACGACCACTACCCGCGGCAACTCTCGGGCGGCCAGGAGCAGCGTGTCGCCATTGCCCGCGCGATCGTGACCGACCCCACCATCATCGTCGGAGACGAGCCCACCGGCGACCTCGACCAGGAGTCGGCGCAGGCGATCATGGATCTCATGACGCGCCTCTGCGAGGATCTCGGCAAGACCCTCATCATCGTGACCCACGACTCCAAGAGCGCAGCGTATGCCAAGCGGACGCTGCACCTGGAGAAGGGCCGCCTGATCGAAACCGCCGATCTCGCCGCACGCCGCGCACCCCTTGTCCCGCAGGAGGCCTAACTCATGATCGCCCCCAAGTTTATGCCCGTCGTCTTCAAGCAGCTGTGGCGGCACCGCGTCCGCAGCGTGCTCACGCTCTCGGGCGTCGCCATCGCCATGTTCCTCTTCATCGCCGTGCAGACGCTGCAGGAGGGCGTGCGCCAATCCACGCAAGCTGCTGCGGGGGACACCACGCTGGTGGTCTACCGTGAGAACCGCTTCTGCCCCGCCGCCAGCCGCCTGCCGCAGTTCTACGTTGACCGCATCGAGAAGATCCCCGGCGTCGTCTCGGCGGTGCCCGTTAAGATCGTGGTCAACAACTGCCGGGCCTCGCTCGACGTCGTCACCTTCCGCGGCGTGCCGCGCGAGAACCTTGGTGGTCCCAACGGGTGGGCGAGCAAGTGGCAGATCATCGCCGGCTCCGTGGCCGAGTGGGAGAAGCGATCGGACTCGGCACTCGTGGGCGAGACGCTCGCAGCGCGGCGCGGCTTCCGAGTCGGCCAGTCCTTCGACGCCTCGGGCATCACCGTCACAGTGGCAGGGATCATCCGCTCCCTCCCTGTACAAGACCGTTTCGGAGGGTTGGCGGACCACTCTCGGGGTGGCCCGATGGGTGTGCGATCGACACGGGTCGCTAACGGGGACGGGCGGAAACCGCGTTTTCATGGCCGCCAGCGGGGTACAAATACTCCGGCCCCGTCTATTGGCGTCGCGGGGTGACCTCCGCGCGGTCCCGCCGGGACGATATGGGCGACGCCCTCGTTCTGCCGCCGCGCCCGTCGGTTGCGGCCAGGCTGAGAAGTCTCAAGCCGACGACTGGTCGAGACCGGATCGGGGTGTCGGGCGGGCCAGAATCGCCGGCTGCACGGTGCCGAGTCTCAAAGTCGCACGTTTTTGCACCCTCCCCCCGCACCCCACCGCGAAGCCCCGACGATTGAGGGTTCCGGCCCACACTTGTACATCGTCACGTCGCCTCAGATATGCCGGCCACTACCCGAACCATATCGAGGGCTGTGATACGATTCGCCCCGGCGGGACCAATACCCGCATGGAATCCGTCCAATGGACCTTTCGGACTTCGACTTTCTGACGGTCGTGATCAGCCGCAACGAGGTTGAGAGCGGCGACACGTCGGGACCGATCGCGACCCTGAAGGGATTGCTCCAATCGCCGGCCAGGATTCAGGCCTTTCGAACACGTGTCAACGTCGCGTTCTTTGGCTATGACGACTCCCCAGAGGAGTTGTTCGAGATTCCCGCTGTCCGCAACTACGTCAGCGAACTCGATGCGGCATTTCCGTACTGGCTCTACTTCATGGCTCGCGAATACACCGGGCTGCAGTGCCTGGCGCTCTGCATGCTGCCCCCATTCCTGACAGAGGAAGCGAGAGCCAGAATCCACGGCGAACGGCTCGCAGACTTGATGGACCGCAGGTGGGTGCCGGCGCTCAGTCACCTGTGCGCGGCAACGGGCGAATCGGATGCCGAGGCTGAGGCGTTGGTCGAGAGTGCACTCAGCTATTTCATGGATGGACCAACACCGCCTCCGCCGAAATAGCCACTGGCCCCAGACGATTCGGCGATGCCGAATCTCTTCCGCCGCCTGTTTGATGTCCTGGCCGGGTCCACCCAAGCCGACCTGCGCCGCCAGATTCAATACCTGAAAGCCGAGAACGAGGTCCTCCGCGCGAAGATCGACGGGCCCGTCCGCGTCACGCCCGGGGAGCGATTGCGGCTGGTCCGCCTGGCCAAGCCCCTCGGGTCGGCCATCAAGGCGCTGGTTTCGATCGTCAGTCCACAGACCTTCCTGCGGTGGATCCGGGATGCCGACAAGTGCCGGCCCAGAAAGAAGACCGGGCGGAAGCCGGGACGGCCAAAGTCGCCTGAACAGATTCGGCGGCTGGTGCTGAGACTGGCGAAGGAGACCGGCTGGGGCTACACCCGCATCCTCGGCGAGCTCAAGAAACTGGGCGTCAAGGTCTCCCGCAGCACCGTCGTCAACATCTTAAAGGATGCGGGGCTGCCAACCGGCCCGGAGCGCGGCGAGGCGACCTGGGACCAGTTCATCAATTCTCACGCCAAGACCCTGTGGGCGTGCGACTTCCTGCGGCACCGGATCGTCACGAAATGTGGTTTCCGCGACGCGTACACGCTCGTCTTCGTGAACGTCGCCACGCGCCGGGCCGTCGCCTCGGCGTGCACAGAGCACCCGGACGCCGAGTGGGTCGCGGCGCAGGTACCGATGTTCAAGGCCGCGGCCGGCGACGGCGCAACCGAGTGCCGCGTGCTCACCCGGGACAGCGATACCAAGTTCGGGCGACCGTTCGACGATGCGCTCCGAGCCCACAACATCACGCCGGTACGCCTGCCGCATCGCGCTCCGAACCTCAACGCCCACGTCGAACGGTTCATTCAGACCGTGCAGGACGAGTGCCTCGACCGGTTCATCGTGCTTGGCACGCGACACCTCGATTACCTGATCGCCGAGTTCCTTGAGCACTACAACCGGGAGCGCCCGCACTCGGCGATCAGGTTCCGCACGCCGATGGGCAGGCCTCCCCCGCTGCGATTGGCCGATCACCCGACGGCGGTCCGCTGCCGAACCCGGCTCGGCGGTGTTCTGAGGCACTACTACCGAATGGCGGCGTGAATCCCGACGCAAGCAGGGCAGCGTCCGGCTCGAGCACTCAGTAGGCGTACGGCGACGGCAACTGCTCATCCAGCACCGACGGCGGGCTCTTCACGAGTGGGTCGTACCGATCGGCCTGATCCATCGCCCATTTGATCCACTGATCCATCTCACTGCCGGGGTCGATCCTTCCATGCTTCTTGAGGCCGAGGCCGCGGACGGTCTCCACATAGGCCCGAATCTCCTGGGCTTTGTGCCATGACGCGACCTCGCGATCGAGCCGAGCCAGGCGTTCCTTCTCCTTCTCCTGGGCGATGAACAGCTCCTTGCGGCGGCGCTCGCGGTCTTTCTGCTCACGGTCGCGCCGCTCGTGGTCAAGGCGTTCGGCACGGACGGCAACAGCCACCTTGACGACGCCTGCCAGGAATGAGTTCAAACCCTTCTCCAGCGGACGCTTGGCGCTGTCCGACCACCGCCGGCGCATGCCATTCCACAGGTTGGCGTTCACATGCAGAGCCAGCGTGCCCGATGGCGAGTGGTCATACTCCTGCCGCGGCTTCCAGTGGTACTTCTCGAAGTCCTTCTTCTGCTGAGGCGTCATCGGTCTGGGCGCTTTGTCCAGGTCCTCGCAGAGGAAGAACGTGATGGGCTCATCGGCGACGACAACCTTCAGTTCGCGCCGGTCTTCGTTCCCGATCGTGACGACGTAGCCACGGGCAGCGAATGCCTTGAACAGCGAGTCCATGATGCGCATGGCGCGGTCGAGTTGCTGCGGTGAAACGGTGACAGGCAAGCACGTGGGATCGGCAACATGCACGAGGCCGTCCGCGCCCGGCTTCGCCTTGCCGAGGAGTTTCAGGGAGCGGGCTACCGCCGGATGCGGATCCGTGAGCACGTCGGGGACAGTCACCTCATTGGCTTCGAGTTCCTCCGCGTCGATGATCCCCGTCGCCTTTTCGAGCTGCTCGGGGTCGGGTGCGACCTTCCGGTAGGTGTTGATCGTCACCTCGAGCTTGGTATCCGCTGGCGGCGGTGGCAACGGGATCTGTTCGACCGGCTTGCCGTGCTGCTTCTTGGCCCAATAGCCCAGGCCCGGGATCGGAACCTCGAGGCGCCGGCACATCTTGGCCAGCCCCACGTCGGAGATGCCGTACTCCTTGGCGACCACCGACACGGGCTGCGCCCAGACCTTCTCGTACAGTTCATCACGGGATAGCTTGATGTTGGAAAAGGACATGTCCAGATCCTCGGCAGGGGGCGATGGCCGCGGGAACCGATCCAAACGGCCTCGGGGAATGGTTTGCGTCCCAGAATCCCAGCGTTCGGCCGCCGCCAGGGCTTTCTGGTCTCGCACTAGTCAAGCGGACTTGACTAGTGGACGATACTAGTCAAGACTTCTTGACTAGCGGATCCCGCTAGGAAAGGAAAGTTGCCTAGCCATGCCACGCACGACAGGGACATACCGGGTTTCCAGGGTTGGGGGGGCCGCAGGGGAGGACGTCCGGGCATTCGTGCCTGCGCCGCTGCCGCCGGCCGATCCGCCGCTGGTGCTCGATGACCGGCTGTCCGCCCTGCACGCCGAGGCGCTGACAGCCGTCGGCAAGCTCGGCGTCGCCGGCGCGATGGTGCCCAGCGCCCAGTGGTTCCTGTACGGATTTGTCCGCAAGGAGGCGGTCGTCTCGTCGGAGATCGAGGGCACGCAGGCGACCCTTCAGGACGTGGTGACGTTCGAGGCGACCAAGCAGGCCGAGCGCCCGGACGACGTTCGCGACGTCTGCAACTACGTCGACGCGCTGACCTTCGCCCGAAAGGAGATCGCCAGCGCCAAGGGGCTGCCGCTGAGCACACGGTTGCTGTGCGAAGCCCACAAACGCCTGATGCGCGGTGTGCGCGGGGCGGACAAGATGCCCGGCGAGGTGCGCCGCTCGCAGAACTGGATCGGCGGCACGCGCCCAGGGAATGCGCGGTTCGTTCCGCCACCGCCCGAGGTCGTGCCCGAGCTCATGGCCCAGCTCGAGAAGTGGCTTCATTCGGCTGATGCGCTCCCGCCGCTAGTTAAGGCCGGGCTGGCACATGTGCAGTTCGAGACGATCCACCCGTTTCTGGATGGCAACGGCCGCATCGGCCGTCTGCTCATCACACTGCTTCTCGAGCACTGGGGCCTCCTCAAGAGTCCCATGCTGTACCTCAGCCTCGCGCTCAAGCGGCGTCAGCAGCAGTACTACGCACATCTGACGGCAGTGCGCGACGGCGGCGATTGGGAGGGCTGGACGGCGTTCTACCTCGAGTGCGTCCGCGAGGCCGCCGACGATGGCGTCCGTGCGGCCGAGAGGCTCTTCGCGCTGCTCGGCAAGGACCGGGCCCGCTTGATCGCGCATGACAGCGTTACCGTGCCGGCGGTTCGGCTCTTGGACCTACTTCCATCAAACCCGGTTGTGACCCTGCCCCTGGCAATCGAGTTGCTGGGCGTCAGCAAACCCACGGTAATCAAGGCTATCGAAGCCCTTGAGGAGACGGGAATCCTGAAGGAGACCTCCGGCAAGCGTCGCGACCGTGTCTACGCCTACCAGAAGTACCTCGACGTGCTCACCGGCGAGTGAGTCGGCTCCCACGTAGCCGGTGCTCGAACATCGCACTCCGCGACGCCGCGGGCAGGTCGGTTCAGGATCGTTTGCCCGGTGCTCCGCGGCCGAAATGGGCGGTGAGCTGCATCCCTTGAAGAGCAGATGTCAAAGGACCCCCGTGCGATCGTAAAACGGACTCGATCTGCTCTGCTGGCGGAGACCCAAAGGTCCAACCCGAGCCGCCGAAGATTCGATCCGCCGCCATTGCACGCACGACATGCTGCGGGCCAGGGGCGGCAAGTGCTGAAAACGTCACGCGGAGGCTTTCGACAATCGCCGGCGGGGGCGGGCAACGCTCCCATGTAGCACTGTGCGGCGCGGTGTTCAGCGATACGGGGCCAACCGTCGTCGATCCGATGAACGCCTTGTCCGTGGTATTCAGAGATCCAGTCAGGGTATAGGCGTTCATCCGGCCCTTGAACCAATCCCACGTGAGGACGATGTGAAGCCGGAGTGCCGGGCACTCGGGCCGGGCCTTGAGTTCGTAGCGTGCGTGCATGTCCATTGGCCCGCTCGACGCCTCGCCGCTGTGGCGTTCCAGTTCCGAGCGAGAAAGCAGCTCGAGGCAGAGCCCGGCTAGCACCTCCGGCAACGGCACCTCTCGATCCCCGAGCCGCTCAGATGTACCGAACACGGGACGCCAGCGCAGCTCGGGTGGCGCATCTCGGCCGACGGCCTCACTCATCACGTAGTAGACCGGGTGCGCTACATACGCGCTCAGAAGCAACTCGGAGAGCCGCTCTGGAGGAGCGCCATCGAACATCTTGCAGCATGCGACACCGTTCGCTCTCGCCTTGACGAGCGCGTTCTCCGTAAACCCATTCCGACCGTACAGCACGCCGGTCGTAGCCCCCGTCGATCGGATCTCGCCGAGGAACGTCTCCACCTCCCCCACGTCGAGCGGGCGAGCGTGGTCCTTGCAGCTGATGAGCACCGAAATCGGCAAGTGTCCAAACAGGCGGCATGTGACCCACACATCAACCTGCCGGAGCGCTTGGGTGTCGCGATCCGGGACGCGATGATCGAACACGACCTGCGCGTCTGGGTCCAGACCTCGATAGAACTCAAAGACCGTCTTCTCGAACTGCTCTCCGCGCCGCGCCATCGGACGACCGCCTTTCTGATTGATTGCGTGATTATCTGAGCGAGGGCATCGACACGTTCCAAACCACAATGCTCAACCGATGAGCGATTCCAGGTGCGCATCCGCATCGCCAACCCGGCTGGCCAGAAGAGCGTCCCATCGATCCAAGCCGTCCTTCGCGAGTGACCGGTCACCGAGTTTGGTCGCCGCGTCATAGAGACGGAGAAGTAGCGAAGACAGCTCGCGTCCCGCCATTCCAAGGCGATTCTGCATGCTTCGAGTCTGGTCCGCGAGTTCGTTGGCAAATCGGTCCGCCGCAGCAAACACGCTCGATGAGAACGGTACAAGATTCACCGCATCGTGCGACAGCGACCACAAGAGATCCTCTGAATGCTCGACGAATGCGGCCGACCGGACAAACGAGCCGGCGAGTCGGCCTCCCACATCAGAATGAAGTACGCCCTCAACTCGAAACACTCCTGCAGCAGCCGCTCGCACTTCTGGTGCCGAATCGTCGAACAGCAGTCTCAACTCCGCCTCAACGCGGGCTGCCTCTGCTCGCTCGTCGCACAATAAATGACCGAGCGTCGTTGCGACGCCGACTCGCTGAGGGACCGTCCCCTTTCTGCATTCCGCGTACTTGTCTGCACACGTGCCGCACTGTAAATACTCGGCGGTCACCCACCGGGCACCCTGCTCGGCCACCTTGGGCAAGGCGGATCGCATCATCCGATCGAAGACAGGGTGGAGCGTGCTCGGGTGGCTCCATCGTGCGTACTGCACGAGGTGGCTCACCCAGTGGCCGGAAAGAACGCGATCGTCCTCATGACCGGCGATCATCGTCAGGAGTGTGACGCCATCATCCTTGTTGACGGTGTAGACCCCGAACGCTGTGTGTGCGGCCGCGATCCGTACCGCCGGATGCGGATCAGCGGCCAGTTGCCGTGCGATCGGAGCAACTCGGGCCGTTCGCTCGCTGTCGTTCCATGCCAATGCAGCAAGAGCAGAGGCTGCCGACCCGCGAACACAGTTCAGGCTGGTCGACTCGATGTCCGGTCGCTTCGTCTCCCCATCGATTGAGTGAACCGTGAACTCATCCATCTTCGGCTCTTCATGTGCTGCGGCGATCTCCAGCAGTTTCCACGCAGCCTCCCCCCATCGGATGTGCGGGTGGTTCTCGATTGCGCGGCACGCTGACGTGATCGCGCTGCGATCCTCCGTCGCGGTTGTCCTGATCAGCAGTGCATCCAGTTCAGTCGGATCGCAGGTCGCAATGTCGGTGGCGCGGTCGGCGAGAGCATCGCAAAGCCGTGAGAAGTAGACTGCCGGAGCCTCGGGCGGGAACCGCAGCGCCAGCTGTACAAATCGTCGCGGCGCGGCCTTCGCGGCCTGCCCAAGATCATTCGCGAAGTGCTCGGGCGAAGATTCGGCTACCCGCTCCGGGCCGAGCTGCTTCCATTTTCGCGATGTCCACCGGCGAGAGACGATGTCCAGCCATTGCCGGTCGGTCAAGCGGTTGATGCGGTCCTGCGGGATCGGGGAGCCGACCCATCCACCCCTCGACTGAACTCCAGGTCGCTCGACGGCGGGTCCCCCAAACTTTGCATCCCATTCGCGCAGGCGATCACGCACCGCGGGCGACCTGCGGTCCTGAGGGATCGCTCCCAGGAGCACGTGTTGTGCACGGCCGATCGGGTTCACGTGCGCGTGATATCGTCCGCCTTCTGTAAATCCCCAATGACCCTTGGAGAGGTGGTGTTCCAGCATGTACCGGTAGTGCTCCTTTTCACTCTCGGGATACAGCTTGAGAAGATACGACTCGAACAGCCGCAGTGCAGATTCACTGCAGGTTCGCGTGTGGCGTCGGATCACATCGGCCGCCAGTCCGTACTCGTCCCGCTGATAGGACTCACGGAGCGAGAGACGCTCCGGATTTGCGACTAGCCACGCGAGGGCGGCGTCCGATGCGATGTCCGAAGCACGGGCGAGCCCGCTGGCCACAGCAATCGTGAGCGAGGATGAGGTCGGGAGATGCTTGGAGTCGAGCACCCGCTGCAGCTTCCCAGGGCCCGCCTCCGCGAGGCCGGCAACGGCATGGGCGGTAAGCGTGATCAGGATCTCCGTGATGCCGGAGAAGAAGGACGACACGCGGAAATAGCGGGTGTCGAGGTCGTCGAGGCTGGCGGCCTTTGGTTGCGCACACCCTTTCAACCGCTCAGCGAGTCGCAGGAGTCGAGAGAACGCGGGGTAGCTCTTTGCGGCCTGCGCCGTGACCGCCCTCGCGACTTCTTTCTCGTATGCGCCTTCGCGGAGGCCTTCGATTCGTTCGTCGCTGCCCGACCTGATAACCGTGAGCCTGCGGCGCAAATGGCCGCGCACGGCGCTCTCGACAAGCCGCACCGCCCGCTCCGGATCGCTCTGGGCCACCTTATCGAGCATGAAGTCTTGCACACCCCATCGGCCGGCCCTGATCTGACCGTCCCGAAGTGCTGCCACCGCAGGAGAATCCTCCGAAGGGTCGTGCCACAGGGCCCTCCCGACCAGCTCTGTTCCATCCGCCTCCGCGAGAACCGGCTTGAGAAGCTGGTCGACTTCGGCGGGCCGCTGCTCCATAACCATCAGGATGGTTCGAAGCCACTGACCTCGTCGCTCGCCCGTCGATTCCCTCAACAGCCGCTCCCATACGCCGTGCGACTGGAACGCGTCGAACCACGATGGCGATCGCCAGATGATGCGACCGATCACATGGTCGGCCCAGTGGTCATCAATCGCCAGGGCCGCTACTAGCGCAACGTCATCGGACGTGATCGGTTCTGCCTCGCGGAGCACGCCGCACACAAGCTGCTTGAGGTGAAAACGCACGTCTGGGTCGCGTAGAACCGCTCCCGCGACTTGGGTCGCCGTCGTGGGATCCTCATCGCGGAGCGTAAAAAGAAGCTGCCGAAGCTGGTCGCGGCGCTCCAAGGACTGGTCGAGCTTGATCCATCGCACAATGTCCTGCGGAGAATACCCCGAAGCCGTCAGCGCGGTCTTGGCCACAAGGTGATCAAAGTAACTCTGGTGGGGAAAGCTGACGGTGCCCCCGCTGCGCACGAGCAGCCCGACTGCGCAGCAAGCTCGTAGCGCCGCACTATGCCCATCGAAGACGCTCGCAGGCGCGGCAAGCCTGCCCGTGCGTTCCATAGTCTCCCTCGCGGTCACAAGCACCTGGTGAACGTCACCGTCGGGCACAAGATGGGTTCTCACGGCCTCTGCGCGTAGCGCGTCGAACAGCGCCGCGAGGAGCTGCGTCTGTGTTGCGAAGTCGCGGCGTGTCGATCCGCGGGCCGCGAGGCGGTGCCAGGCGTCCAGTGTGTTCGGGTGCACCAGCAGCTTCTGAAGTCTTGGCGGTAGCGATCCGTACTCCACGCCAACAGCCCGCAGAATGGGCTCGATGTCCGCAGGCTTGAGATCACTGACGTCAATCGACACCACACTGCCGGGAGAGGTCTTTTCGATGGACTCCTTCCACTGGCGGATGTTTGCATCGTTCTCAAGGTCGAACGTCCTGCACGCGACCACCAGGACCATGTCCGGGTCATGCATAGCTGCACGGAGCATCTGGGCGCACGTCCGCCAGGTCGCGGCCGCACCGCTCGTGGTCAGTCGAAGCGCGTCGAGTTGGTCGACCAGCAGAACGGTACGGCCCTGGCCAGCAGACGCCCGCAGCGCCGCCGAAGGCGTAGCGTGCAGGCCGAGCGCTTCGCCGTACTGATGCACGCTGCCCTCTGGCGGTCGTGTGCTGAGCGAAAGTGGCAGGAGTGGGATACCACGCTCGACGATCCCATCGGCCACCCCCAACAGGACCCCGCTCTTGCCAACCCCTGGTTTGCCGTGAACCAGAATAACGCGGGGCGCATCGACACCAGCGATGTGCTCAAGAATCTTGCCGACCTCGGGGCGGCTCATCCATGTCCCCGCGACCAGACGGTCGCGCAGGGAGCTCCGAAACTCCTCCCTCAGTTCGAGCAACGCTGACGGCAGTGACGGGTCTCTGGCAAGATCCCGGGGACGAAGTCCGCGCGTCGTCAGGTGATCGAGCAGCTCCTGAGCACTCACGTCCTTCCCGAGGTGGCCCTCAAGGAAGAGACACAGTATCGCGACGACATCCTCCGGGGTCCCGGTCAAGGTGAACTGAACCGCATTGAGCAGACGCTCAGCACCTTCCTCGCCGCGATCAAGCTGCACACATCGCATCGCTCGGAGTCGAGCGATCGCGGTCGCTTCATCGCCCGCGTTGCCGACGGCAAGACCCCAGCGCCGGAGGAGTTCGTCGAAGCAGGCTCTCCGTTCATTCTGAGCATTGACCCGAAGCGTGATGAACTCGGCAGGCGGATCCGAACTACGCATCAGCTGATCACAGATGTCCTTGATGTGTGGCACGGGGTCCGATGACACGAAGGTAAAGCGGTCCGTCGAGGACGCAGTAGTCACGCGGGCAGCCGCCGAGAGCACTCCTTCGCGGTCAAGTGCGGCCACGCTCCACTCGGCGTCGGACCCTTTCTGCCGTTTCAGTTGGATGTGTTCGATTGCACCGCCGACGTGCTCAACCTCGATATCTGCACCGCCTTCGTCGCCGGACGCAGGTTCCCACCGCAGGCGTGTGAGCCTCCCCCCAATCACCCGAAGCAACAGCTCTACGGCGTATCGCCGCTCGTAGATCGTTCCGAGTTTGGAGGCGATGCCGCCCGGTTCAGCCGCCATGACACGGCCTCCTTATCGAACCAGGTTGGACTCTCGACCGAATCATGGGAGCGATTCTCCCTGACGCCACTGGCCGGTTTGGAGCAATCCACGAAAGTGATGTCCAAGCGCCGCCGGCAATGGTCCATCTTCGATCAGGACCCCGAGTTCGATGTTCAGGTGCATCGCGTACTCAGTCAGATTCGCGCTGGACACGAACGCTATCCGATCATCGGCCGTGGCACACTTGGCGTGAAGGCTGCCGGTTCTGCCCGCTCCGTCGACTGGTCGCCGGTCCCGTGGCCAAGTCAGGACGGTTGCGCGATCTAGAACCTCGCGTCCCAGTGCCGACGCGGCGTCGAAAGTCAACTTCCCGTCGGAGGCGTCGGCTGACTCGGCTACCAACCACACTCGCACGCCCCGTTCCAATGCGGCGTGCAGCGCCTGGACTATCGAGCCTACTCGATAGGCCGCGAACGTGACGATCCACAGCTCGTTGCGAGCGGTCTGAATCACCTCCAAGAGTCCTTGTTCGGTGCGGCGCAGCGTACGTCCGGTGAGTTGGGGCCCAGTCCATACCAGGCTCACCTGCTGGGACACGCGCTCGGCCTCGCTGGCTGAAAGGGCCACTTCGAGCAGATCCGCGAGCCGCAATGGATCGCCCGCCGCCTGCAACCATGCTCGTAGAAGCCGAGCAAGGGTATCACGGCTCGTCGCATCTCCCGCAGACACAGCGATGGCGTCATGTCGCACACGCAGGTCGGCAGCCTGGAGAGTTCTCAAAGTGCCAATGACCCCGCGAAGCGTCGCTGTTGGCAAGCGACGTGAAGCCTCGACGATGAGCTGGACGATCTCCGGTGTCATCGCTCGGCGTCGCCTCCGGTCGGGTGGAAGAACGGCGTAACGCCGGTGCGAAAGGTCTCAACGACGAGCGAGCGATCCAAGAATCGATTTCCTCGCTCGCACGACGTCTCTGGCGCAAACAGACACGCGTGGCATGCCGCGCCGTGCACGGTCAGGCCATCCTGAGGCGGCAGATGCTCGGCGCAGAGCGGGTCGGAGGCGCAGATCCGATTCTGCTCAAGGAGATGGTCGATATGACGGCCGAGAGTGTCGGGCTCGCCGAGCGCGACCATGCCACCGAGGGTGCCTTCGCTGTCTGGCGCAGCTGTATAAAGGAGGATGCCTGCCATCGGGCCGCCCGGCTCCCCGGCATCGGCCGAATAGATCCGCTCACGGATACTGGCGGCGGGATAGCCACACTCGAGCGAGAACTGCCGCATGAGCGCATGGGAAAATGTGTGGAGAAGTGCATACCGGAGGCCGGGGAATCCTGCTGCCGGGTTCTTGATGCCGCGGCGATCGCGCCACTCACGGTGGGCTCGAGCAAAGGCGGCGGAGCGGGATTGGCATTCCGCGCTGTTGACCCAAGCCTCCAAGGTCGATTCGCGGAACCGGATGAATAGGCCCTCTCCGCGGACCTCAGACACAGGAACCCATCGCGGTGAATGTCGCGAGATAGGGGCCCGCTGCTCGGCCGGCATCTCATCGATCTCGGTGTACTCTCCCGGAGACTCGAGTCGCGTGAAGCCGACCATCGCGCGAACCTCGCGGAGGCGCTCAACCAGAACGACGTCCTCGAGAAGATGGCGATACTTGCTTGGCACATCCACTCGCCGCAGCGTGAAATCTGGCCCCATGCGGGCATGTGTCGGGTCACGCAGCACGAGCCACTCTTCAGTCTTGAGGTCGTTGTAACCGTCAGCACCACTTTGCTTTGGTTGGCGGCGAGCCTGAATCGCCTGCAGAATGCGATCGGCCGGGATTCCAGCGAACGCGAGGAGCTGCCCCATCTTCCGCAGGAGGTCGATATCCCTGATTTCGGCGATGTGTTGTAGGACGCGCCAGTGCTCCTCAACGAGGCGGTCGATGGGGTTTTCGGTGCTCGGGATGTGCAATGCTGAAAGCGTGATCGGGAACCAGCTGTTGGACGCCCCCAGCAGAATCGCTTTCACGCGCCCCTTGCATTCTTCGGTCTCGGTCTGCCGGAGGTGTGGGTGGAACCGTGAGCACGCTGGGAGCGGGATTCGCGGCGCGCGAGCGAAGGCATCGCCCATGCGGCGCTGAGCACCGCATTCCGTACAGCTCACTTCAATGTCCAGAGCTTCCCCAGACACACCAAACTCGCGCATCCGCAGCTTCGGTGCCGCGCACCCTGGCCCTCCGTGCACATAGGCAACCCATGGGAAGTCATCGAGGTGCCCGTGATCGCAGGCCACGAGGAATCGCGCTGGCAGCACGGTTGGTGGCTTGCCCCGTGCCCGGCTGCAGTTGGCGTGAACATACCGAACCCGGTCGGGCCGGAACGTGTCCACTTTCAGTTCGAAGAGTCCGGATCTGATCTCCGCCAGGAGATTGCATCGCGGGCATCGCATCCACCTTGGAAACGGCGCGACCGGAACACCCACCCGGGCATACTCCGAGAACGGGTTGGTTGCGGCCTCATCCGTATCCGGAGGCACCGGGGGCAGCATGAGTTTGCGTACGCTCGGGCCAAGCAGGGCGTTGACCGCCTGCAAGAGCCGAGGTTCGTACACCTCCTTCATGTGCTGTCGCCTCCACTCATCGATCCCCATCACCATTGCCGAGAGGTGGGGCAGATCGATCACGCTCCCGATGCCGGTGGTAAACAAGAGCTGCGAGGGTCGCACTTCGCCGACCCGGACTGTCGTCATTCCGTTCACAGCTGCACCTCCGCATCCAGATCATCACCTTCGGGAACTTCGGGCACCGACACGTCGAGTTCCCGATCGTCCATGATCAGACCAACGGACGGCTCGACATCGCGTAGTGAGTTGAGACACGTGAAGGGTGAGCGTGAGCCCATCCCGGCCTTTTCGAGCAATCCTCGCGTAACGTCGTCTCGTTCGGACTGGTAACCCAATCGTGAGCCGCTGGAGCGGTCGGCGGCACGTGCCTGCCAGTGGTTCACGAGGCCCTTGAGCGATTCCTCGACTTCCCGACCGAGCTCTTCGCTTCCCGTTACCTGCGCGGCGCGGTCGCGGATCTTTGCGATGGCCTGCGCGAAGAGCGGATCGTTGGGGTCGATCTGGCCAGCGGCGAGATTGGTGTTGTACTTTGTCTGACCCAACCTCACCATCGCAACCAGGAGCGCCGCAACGCCACGGTCGATGGCACGGCTGGCGAAGGGCGTGACGGAGAGAGCCTCCACGTGCTTGTAGAAGGTGGCATGGAAGTGCTCGAACCGCTCGTAGTGGGAAAGGTCTCGGGGCCGAGCCCAGTTGAGCACGGTGACGACCAAGCCCGCATGTGAACGGCCCACACGGCTCGTGGCCTGGATGTACTCGGCCGTGCTCTTGGGCTGCCCCGACACGACCATGAGCCCCAGCCGTTTGACGTCGACACCGACCGAAACCATGTTCGTCGCGAGCATCACGTCGATCGGGCCCGGCCCCACGACCTGTCCGGCACGTCGGGCTTGAAGTCGACGGGCATCCTCAACCGGATCGAAGCTCACTTCCAGACGATCGAGCGTGTCGGGAATCTCCGTGGAGGCCTTACGGGAGGTGAGTTCCTCCACGAACGGCTTCCGCCGGCGTGCGAGACCTCGCTGGTCCGTGTCCTCAAGTCGGGAAGCCACGTCGTCGTCCACGAGACGACGCATGCCACCGAGTTCGCGGAGGGAGTTGAAGTAGCCGACGAGGGTCATCCACGGATCTGCATGCACCCCGTACCCGGACCCCGGAGTGTCATACAGACGCTGCGACGCCGCGAGCAATGCAACGTACGTACGGATGAGCGCTGCCTTGAGGCGTTTACCGAACGCGCAGATCCCGATGTAGCGACGGCCTGGGAACTCGTCGCTCGGCGGACGCTCCCTCGCGAAGAAGTTGTCGCTGGCGTCCAGACCGTGCGGCGGAAAGACTGCCACTTTCCGCTGGAAGAGGCTTCGAACCTGTTCGTGTGAGCGCCGGATTGTTGCCGTCGATGCGATGAGCTTTGGGCGAATCCGCTTGCCTTCGAACTCCCACGAGGCAAGTTCGTCAACGGCCGTTTCATAGAGCCCCATGAGCGATCCGAGGGGTCCACTGATCAGATGGAGTTCGTCTTGGATGATGAGATCCGGCGGCCGAAGGGGCGGATGCTCGATGGTCTTCGTCCCCGGGTGCCCGCCCGCGGCGGGGTGACGATCAGAATCCTCGAGGTCCGGCGATCGGAATCCGTGCCGAGGGCAAAGCCCACTCACGCGGCCGAAGAGGGTCTGAACCTCTCCTTTCCAGGGCATCTGAGCGAACTTGTCGACCGTGGCGATCAGCAGCGTCGGCAGGCGGCGGTAGATTTCCTCGTCAACAACAACCGCTGGAATGCCCTCGCTGGGTGACTTGGCGGCGGAGAACGGGCAGCGCCCGAGGGGATCGCTGCAGAACATCAGCGTGCGGGCCGCGCCGCCCGGATACGGATCAACCCGGATGTCGCCCTGACCGCGGCGGATTTCGCATCCGCACCATGGGCAATGCTTGAGTTGGGCGGGAGATCCAAACGAGCCGCCCTGCCAGTGCCCGTGATCGCTTCGCAGCGCCTCGGCGCTCTGGGCAGTGGTGTTCGGCGTCGTCCTGTACCCGACCCACAGTCCAATCCGGAAAGGAGTCTGTCCCCAACTGGCGTCGCCGGCAGCGATGGCCTCCCGCCGCAGGAACTCGCATGCACAGATCAATGCTGACGCACGCTGGAACTGCTGGATCGTGAGAAGCCGCAGCGTGTACCGCATCAAGACCGCGACGCCGTCGGTGCCGACGTGTCCGCCCACCAATGGGCGCAGACGGCGGATCGCCATCGCGAACGCTGCCAAACCAAGGTACGCCTCGGTCTTTCCACCGCCGGTCGGAAACCAAAGGAGGTCGCCAGTCGCGGCCACCGGGTCGGTCCGATCGGGATGGTGCAGATCGGCGAGGGAAGGAAGGTTCAGCAGCACAAACGCCAGCTGGAACGGGAACCAGCGGCGGTTGGTCGGCTGGTCGCACTGCTCAGGCGTGACCGTTTGACCACGCCGCCGCTCCTGCGCATAGATCGATCGTGTTCGCTGGAGCCACATCGCCCGATTCGCGAACGCAAAGGCCTTCGCGGCGTCCGGGGAACTCTGGAGGAGTGCGATGCCATCAACGATGCGCTGTCGGGCGGTGTCGCAGGCGGCAAGAGCTTCCTCTGCTGCCTGGCGGTGTGTATCCAGCCCGACGGCGGGATCGTCGACGCGGGCCCTCTGCTGAAGGATCCACTCGGCATACGCGTTGGCGAGCGGCTCGAGCTTGGGACGCAGTTGGGCGGCAGAAAGCTCTGACAGCGCCTTCATATCAAGCTCGAGTTCTCGCAGGGCCGGAATCTCATCGGGGCCCGGGGGGGTCTGCTTGGCCACTTCGTACGCCGGCATGACCTCGGTCGTCACCCGCGTTGCCCGTGGCGGATGAGCATGGGTGACGCCCTCGGCACGAACCGAGACGCCATGTCCCACGCCGAACTCGACGCGGTCGCGATAGACCATGTCCATCGCGCGATCCTCAAGCTCGGTGAGCGGATCAAGCCGACCATCGCGTGGAGTCGCTCGCCTGGTGAACCAAGTGCCGCCATCAGGAGCGTCCACACTCAGTTCCGGCTGAAACAGCCAGCTCGAATCGCGGAGCCGCTCGGGTTCCTCTTGGTTGTTGACGAGGAACAACGTGATGAGATAGCAATCGCCGACACGGCGCATGCGGCCGTGTACCACCACATCAGGAAACTCGTGATCCACAATCCACGGCTGGATTGGTCCTTCAGTGAGCGCGATCGTTTTCGATGTTCCGGAGATCGGCCGACGCTTCCAGACCATCGCGGGCCCGCCGGTCTTCGGGTTGATCGCAGTCTCGCTCTTCACGCGCTCGTAGAAACCCCACTTCGCCGTAACGCGAATGCCCGGCGCTGAGGCATCAACTGAAAACGTCATCCCGATGGAGGACGGACAGAGCGAGGGAATCGCCGAGCCCGGAGCGCCGACGTCGGCCTGGCCGTCCTGGGACGAACCTTTAATCCCCAATGCGAGCTCGTCATTCTGCTCGGGCGGCAGGGTCTGTCGCTTGGGCGCGAGCATCCCGACCAGGTACCGGTCCCAGACATGCCGGTCTTCCTCGATCTCCTCATACTCACCCCCGGCGGGGCCGAGCAGATCCTTGATCAGCATGTCCTCGAGCTGATCGCGAATCTCGCGGCGCGATGCGGGCGCGCGGAATGGACTCGGCGGCGGCTGTGTAGAGTTGGATGCGGCACTGCTCACACGTCGACTCCTTTACTTTCTCGCCAAAGCATCCTGGGTTCGCGGCCCCCATGATGCCAGCACGGCCGGCGAGATCTTGGTGTCCAGGGAACCCCAGATCGCACCGATTCGCCCCCAGCCCCATATTCTCGGTCTCGGGATGCGTGAGTTCTAGATTCTAGAACGAAAAGGCTTGACAGGCGGCTTATTGTAGCCGATACTTTCTGTGCTGTCGAATTTTCAGAGGAGCCAGCTCACGATGATTGGCGAACGACTCCGCTTTGCTCGCGAGAAGCGAGGCCTCACTCTCAACCAGGTTGCCGACCTGTCGGCGATTGGTTCGTCGTCGCTCAGCGACTTCGAGAACGACAAGCGGCAGCCCAAACTCGCCCAGCTCCAGGCGTTGGCCAAGCTGTACGGACGTTCCGAAGCCTTCTTCTTTCAGGAGGGGACGCTCCCGGCCGAGCAGGTTCTCTGGCGACAGAGGCCAGTCGGTGATGTCGCCTCCGCGATCGAGTCGCAGTTCGTGCAGCTTTGCGAGCAATACCACAACCTCGAGCTTTGGTGCGCCGAACGGGTAGCCGCAGATCTGCCGGTCAGCACCACGCCGGCCGAGTCGTTCACGTACTCCACCGCCGAGGAGCTCGCGCACCGTGTCCGCAAAGCCCTCAATCTCGGAGATTGCCCGGCACGGGCGCTTCGCAGCGTTCTCGAAGAGAGCTGCGGCGTGAAGATTTTCCATCTTTCGGTTGAGCCTACCGGCACCGCAGCGTGTTCGCGGAGTGACGCATATGGCATGGCGGTGCTGCTCAACACGAACAACCGTCGGTGGCGGCGCAACTTCGACCTAGCGCACGAACTCTTTCACCTGCTCACATGGCAGGCGTTCCGCGGCCAGAGTGATGCGACCGCTCCACCGCTCGAGGAGAAGCTCGCGGATGCCTTCGCCTCTGCGCTCGTGCTACCCACGGATGCGGTGCAAGCCGCCGTCGAAGAGAAGCGGCAGTCCGCCGGGAAACTGAATCGCTCGGCGCTGTTCGACATCGCCCGAGAGTTCGATGTATCAGTCGAGGCGCTGCTCTGGAAGCTCAAGAAGGTCTACAACCGCACGGAAGAAGCCACCCGAGCGGACATCGAGGCGTGCAAGCAACTCGCCAAGACCTACGAAACCCGCAAGGAAGAACAGCCGCCGCCGGTCCGCCCCGAGCGATTCAATGCCCTCGTTCTGAAGGCCCTCCAGCGGGGCGAACTGTCGACCGGCCGCGCCGCGGAGTATCTCGGCATCAGCCGTCGTGAAGCGATGAAGCTCGAGGAGCTCGACGGAGCGCAAGATGCCGAAGTCGCGATTAGTCCTGCTTGACGCGAATGTCGTCATTGGCCTCTTCGAGCTGAAGCTCTGGGACGCCTTGGTTGCGCGCTATGAGGTCCTGATCGCGGAGACCTGCGTCGGCGAAGCTCTCTGGTACGAGGATGGCGAGCACCGGATCGACATCGATCTCACGCCGTACATCGCCGACAACCGCATCACCACGGTGTCCGCGGACTTGAGCGCGGTGCAGGCCTTCTCCAAGCGGTTCGAGCCGAACTACTTGGAGAAGCTCGATCCTGGCGAGCTTGAATCTCTGACGCACCTGCTGGCTACCGAGAATCCCGCAGCCCCGTGCCAGATCTGCTCCGGTGACAGGATCGTCTATCGCGTGCTCGGCAACCTCGGTAAGGGCGAGCTCGGCATTTCGCTCGAGGAACTCCTGTCTGCAATCGGCCGCACTGTCAAGGTGGGCAGGATGTTCACCAAAGCGTTCCGCGAGGAGGCGACGGACCAGGGCTTCAAGGAACGCATGCGGGGGCTGGGCGTCAAGGGGCCGAGCGCCGGCCCGAAGAAGGGCTGGTAGCGGAAACCGGTGGGCTTCAAGCCGGGCAGTTCGAGACTCTTATCGTTCTCGCAATGACAGCCGACAGGGACCTCAATCGCCGTATCACCGAGATCATCAAGCCCCTCGTGCCCGCCGATGCCGAGGAAAAGGTGCAACGCGCGTACCGCCAGTTCAACCAGATCATCCGCGAACACATCCGCAACGAAACCGGTCTACGGCTGACCGACGGTGACGGTCGGTCGGTCGGCCTCCCGATCAAGATCGTTGATGGCTTCCCCGCAGGCTTCGCCAAGCTCATCGACAGATACCAGGATCCGGTGCTCTGGCGACTCATCGTGGGCCAACCGAAGCTGGCACGGCTGATGGATGGGCTCAAGTTCGTGATGAGCGAATGGTCAGCTATCGAGGCGTGGGCCGGCCTACCCGAGCCAGCACGAGGAGCACGTCCGCATCTGGACCGCACATGGGAAGCGGGTGCCGCGCTCCAGAAAGCCGCGATCGTTGAGGACATCCGCAAACAACTGCGCGAGATCAATGAGGACATCCTGGGTGCGTACATCTATCCCCCGGGCCGCACGCCGTGGATCGAGCTGTACTGGATGCCCATCGCGATGACCGCAGGGATGCTCGAGGTCGAGATCGCCGATCTGGCGCTCGTGACGATGGCGCACGAGCTCGCGCACGGGTACACCCATCAGGGCCACGACATCGACGGCCAGATCTGGGACACCTCAGCGTTCCGGGCCGCGGACCTTCGGATCAAGGAAGGGCTGGCTCAGTTTTACGCCCAGACCATCGCCGATAAGGTCGCGATTCGTGCGCCCGGCATGCGCAAGGCCTTTGACGAGATGCTCAAGCTCCAGAGCGGTCCCTACACCGTCCACACCCAATGGCTCAAGGACGACCCCGCGACACAATCGAAGCGGCAACCGTCGCAGCGTGGCGAGATCGTCCGGTTCACGATGATCGCGGCCCGCTCGACCAAGGGCCTCACCTACGACGCCTGGATCGCCATGCTCGATACGACGCAGAATCGCTTCAAAGGCAACGGCTCGCCGCTCTTCGAATAGTCACTACCGCCAACGAAACCCGCATCAGCATCCGGCACACAGCCGTAGACTACTCCTCATGCCCAGAACCGTTGACGAAGGATTCCGCGATTTTCTTGTCAAGCTGACCCCATCGACCACTGAATCCGAAGCGGCGAAGAGCCACCGTGCCTCCATAAAGGCTCGCCTGGCGAACGATTACACGCTCTATCGCTTCCTGCGCATCGGCTCGTTTGGAAATGGCACCAGCATTTCCGGCTACAGCGATGTTGATTACCTGGCGGAAGTCTCGACAAGCGACCTCAAACGAGTCTCCACAAGTAGCCTGATTGCCCTGCGAGCAACGCTAGACAATCGGTTTCCGAATACGGGCGTCTGCGTGCGATGTCCGGCTGTTCAGGTGCCCTTTGGAACCAACGCGAGGGACACAACCGAGATCGTGATCGCTGATGACACCGGTAGGACGATCGATGGGCACACCATCTATAACATCGCAGACTGCAATGGGGGCTGGATGGACGCGGCACCCGACGCGCACAAAGCCTTTGTCGTTGAGCAAGACGACCGATTGAACAAAAAGGTTCGGCCTCTCATCCGCTTCGTCAAAGCTTGGAAGTTCTATCAGTCTGTGCCGATCTCGTCCTTCTACCTCGAAATGCGGGTTGCGCAGTATGCTGCGAGCGAGACATCCATCATCTACAGCATCGACGTGAAGCGGTTCTTTACCTGGCTCGTCAACAAGAACATGGCCGCGCTCCAAGATCCCGTGGGCGTGTCAGGTTACATATACCCATGCAAAACCCAGAATCAGGCTGACGAGGCTTGGAGCAAGCTTCAGACGGCGGCCACAAGAGCGGACAAGGCACGTGCCGCGGAGGAATCAGAGAGGATAGATGACGCGTTCTACTGGTGGCGTCTGCTGTACAACCAGGGCTTCCCCACGTATTACCGCTGATCGCGGTGCTCTCGCCAAAGTCGATCCAGCCGTTCGCGTTCCCGTTCGTACAGCGCCGTCGGCACGGCGGGGGCCATCGCGGTTGCCGCTTCGTAGTCGGTAAACGCGGCCATGTATGGCTCCGGGCCGTTCGGAGTGATCTTTTCCAAGCGGCGTTCGACCCTCTCGACGGCGGTAGCAGCGGCCTGCCAGTTCATCGCCTGCCCCAGTTGATCTGCACTCACGAGGAACGCCACGAACGCGAGGATGCAGTTGGCGATGACTGGGCCGATCTCACGGGGGGCAAACGCCGCGACCGCCAGAAGGCCGACGATGATGCACGCAACGGTGATGCCAAACTTGGTGAATCCAGCCCGCGCCGCCATACGGTACAGCGAGTGTGAGAAAAACGCAGATTCCTGCAAGTTCTCCCGAAGGCGTTCCAGCCCCGGCGTGTGCGTGCTGGCGTAGTAGGTCTCGGGCATGGCATACACCGCAGCCTTCTGCTCGGCGTCCGCGCCCGCAAGATCCCGTAGGAGGCGGATGTCCAACTGCTCGCTAGACGGTCCAAGCGACTCAATCAGCAATGCCCGGCGTTTGATCGTGCTGCCGAGGGAATGCCGGTCGGCAGCGACTCGTTGCAGCCACCATCGAGCGCCCTGCAAGAGCAGTGAGACCAGCGCACTGAGGTACGCTGCCGCTTTGGATATGGGAATCAGCCAGCTGACCTGCTGGGTTGCATCGAGTAGTGGCGGAGCAGCTTGAACAAGCACCGCGAAGATGCCCAACCCCAACACCCATGCCTGGAGTCGCTTCCCACGGGCTCGAATCGTCTTTGCCTGCTCGAGGACGACGCGAGCGAGTGCGACCAATGGCGGAGATGTGGGGGACGAAAGCGTCACAAGTCGACTCCCAGCAAGAGCATCGCGTGCGGTTCACGAGCCAGTTCAACGCGAATTAGTTCCGCGGGAACCTGCGCCTCGAGCGGTCGCGTGGTGGTGGTCACGATCAATTGGAACGGTGACGTGCCAGCGTCGGCATGCCATTCGACCAAACGCTGCACCAGTCTGTTGAATATGCCAATCTCCATGTCCGCCTCGCGAGGGCTGTCGAGAATCATGAAGCGTGGATGGTGCCCGTATCCGTCCATCGCCGCCTGTAGTGCGGCGAGGTCAAGGCACAGCACCAGCGCAGATGTTGAAGTCGCTTCACCCGGAGTGCCGCTAGCACCCACGATCTGCAAGCGGATCGCCTTTGATTCGATGAGGACCGCAAACTCACGGGTGCTCCCGAGCAGTTCCTTGCAGAGGTCAGTGAAGCGAGCGGGCAGCCACGCACGCGATTCCGCGAGCGCATCTCGCAAGTCGCTCTGTTGTTTCAGTGAGCTGTCAATCTCGCGAGTGAGCTCCTCGAGTTCCTTCTCCACTTTGGCGGTCTGCATGGGTCTGCTGATGAACCGCTGGACACGCGCTGCCATCGCCTCGTACAACGCGATCAAACCGTCGATCCCCGCCGTCACCTCGGCCAGTCTCAACTCCGCCGCGGCGAGCGATTCGGCGCCCGCTTTGGCTCGGGCTCTCAGGCCATCCAGCGACGCACGGACGGCGTCCAGTTCTCGCTGCCACCCCGTAACCTCCCCCTCAAGCTGCTGAATGTCCTCGACGTCCGGCGACGGGACCTGCTGGTTCGCGATCTTCAATTTCAGCGGGCAGTCATCCAGTTGTTTGTCGCACAGCGTTGCCATCTGCTCATGGATCGTTCGCGGGCGAGCTCGCCGTTGCTCAAGATGCTGCCGGGCAGCTTGGAGTTGGCGCTGGAACGATCGTTCATCGGCGAGGGCGTTCGCCAACACTTGTTGTGACTCGTCTCTCTCGACCCGGATCCGAGAAAGTCCGAGCTTTGCGACCTCGTCGGCGCGTAGCAGCCGCTGCCTGTCGGCTCTCCCCCGAACCGCTTGCAGTTCTATCTCCGAGATGCCGATCTCCTCGGTCTTGAGGAGGTCACGCAGATCTCGTTCGAGTGATTCTCGCTCGGCGTCGCTGTGACGCTCCAGCAACGCCTTGTCCTGGCTGGCCCGTTGACGACGCTGGAGAAGTTCATCGTGCTGCTCAAAGAGCCTTTTCTCACGATCGTCCATCAAGCCGCAGGTCGAACGCAGAACTGTCGAAGCATCCTCCGTGTGGAGCGCCGTCGTCCCGGAATCAGACTCGGCGTGCCGCCAGACGAGCGGATGCCCATACCGACATTTCTGATCGCGGGCGATCCAGGCGAGCACATCCATCCACGCTGCCGGACGCCGGGCGTGCGTTAGAAGCGGCGACGAGATCGGTGCGAGAACCGCATCGCTGACCCGTTCAACGAAGGCGGCAAACTCCGCGTCCGCTCCCGGGCGTGTGAGCAGGTCAAGCCACGATTGTGTCTGTGCGGCCCGGGGAAGAAACGTGGAGGGCGCGCCGAGGGGCCTGATGACCGCCCAATCCTGTCCTGCGACTCGGAACTCTCCCGCGACCAGGCTGTCGGGAAGGGCGGCCCGGATCGCGCCCCGCGTGCGACCGTCGGCGAATCTCGCCTCCCCGAGCAGGTACCGCATGAGCCTGGTCAGCAGCGTCTTGCCGACGTCATGGCCGAGTGCCTCCTTGGAATCCTGGGACGGCTGGCGCGTGACAACCAGATTCAGCCCCAAGCCAAAGGGGATGTCTCGGATGATGTCCGGCGCAGGTTCCAAGCTCCGAACGAGGACTAGTCGGCGAATCCACACCGGCGGCTCGGCAGTTGTTGCCTCGGGCGCGGGCTCAAGGAACAACGTATTGGACATTGTCCACCTCCGTGGGCCAGGCACGTTTCTGTGCTTCACCCTCTCTGAAGAGGCGAACCGCGTCAGCGGCCATGTCTGCATGGGCCGCGTTCGTCAGCGCGATCGGAGTATCGGTCCGCTTCACGGTACCGGCGGACGAGATGGTTGCGTATCCCGTCGCGACGATTGTCTGCCACAGGACCTTGAACATGTTCCCGGGCGCTGCCCGGGCACCTGACGATCCAGCCGGCGCACGTCCGTACAACTGCCGGGCTGCAGGATTGAGGGCAAGCATGAGCATCCGCTCGGCTGCAAGTTGCTGCACCTTCGCCGGTCGGAGTGCATCGAGGATCGCGACCATGATTTCGACAGCTTGCACGAGCGGTACGGGTTGCACGCCGGTGGACGGGGTCTCCGGCGCGAACAAACCTCCGGTGTCTGAGGGCTTCAGCCGCTTTGCCGTGGCCGGCTTGGGCTTCGTCTTCCCGTTGTCGTGCAGGCCGGCGGCGACTTCTTCGGCGTAGCGCTGGTGGTTGAGGGCGAGGAGGCGGGCGAGGATTTCGGCGCGGGCGTCGGGGTGGATGGTGAAGCGTTCGCCCTGCTTGGTGGGGTAGAAACCATGCTGCAACTTCTCGATCAGGTCATCCCAGCCGTAGGCCGCGACCACGGCGCGATCGAGGGCGGCGTGGGCGTCGCGGAGCGACTGAACTGCTGTGGATCGCTCGGCCGAGTTGTGGATCCGGTTAAAGCACTTCGTCATGCCAACGTTCTCGCGTAGGAGATACGCGGCGCGAAGTTCGTAGTACTCCCTTCCAGCCGTCGCGGCTGTGCTCGCGTCCGTCGGCAACGGGAATGTCTCAAAACAATCAGTTGGAATGTACCGCACGTCCGTCTTCAGAGTGGAGGCGTAGCGACGCAACCAGAGTTCGTGCACGCCGCTCTGGAGGATCGCAAAATCCGCCCAAGACTCCATCAGCCACACCGACAGTTGCTCGGTGTACACGTACGATGGAGGCAAGAACGCCATCATGTGGTGGTCTGACACGCGCGCACGTGCCAACACGCGCGATAGCTCGCGATCCTGAATGCCTGAATAGAGCTGAAGCCGGGAGTGCCAGAACTTCCACCATGTGTGAAACAGCCTAGGGTACTTCTCTGGGTCCTTCTGGATCCGTACCGGGCGGACGTGTTCCTCAATGTGTGCCCACGGCAGCTCATAGCTGCGAGCCTGCTCCTCATCCCGTTCACCCATGTCGATGATCCACCGGGGTGGGAGCAGGTCCGGCGCATTGTTGAGTTCTTCACCACCCATCGCCGGTTTGACAACCTCAGCATTGCGCGGATCGTCGGCGATCATCCTCTGTGCATGGTCGGGCGTCACAAAGAAGCCTTGCCCAAGAATGCTCGATCCGTCAAAGCAGATTCCCGAGTTGTGCGGCAAGTGCTTCACGCCAGACGCCTCGCCTGCTTGCGGGCTCAGCAGGGAATCGATGAACCTACACGATGTGTCCATCACCCAGCACTCTGCATTCCACTCGCGCCGAGTGAACCACACTGAAGCAGCGACTACCGATGCGCCGCCGGGCCACACGAACGATGGCCACGTCCGGAAGATACGAACACCAGACGCAAGCAGCGGATCGAGGCCACCCTTGCGTGTAGTGCCCTGCGCAATCGTGTTCGTTGATACCAATCCGGCGACGCCGCTCGGGGAGAGAACGTGATAGGTACGGCGGAAGAAGTATGCGCAGAGGTCTGTCTTGCGAGAAGCAGGAGGAAACAGTTTGGTGAGGTAGATGTTGTACTCTTCGTTGTACACTTCGCTGATACGAGTGCCGCCGAGGAAGGGCGGGTTACCGATCACCGCGTCAAAGCCGCCCTTGGCGAAGACCTCGGGGAACTCCAGACACCAGTGGAACGGGCGCTTCCCCTTCAGCGCCGCCCGCGCGGCGTCGCGGAAGGCGGTCAGATCCTCGCTGACGACGAACTGACCGGCCTGCGTCGCCGCGTGGTTGCGGAGGTCCTCGCGGCTGGCATCATCTTCCTCGGGGGCGAGTTCGCCGGCGATGAGCAGGTCCGCCGCGAGCTTGAGGCGCACCGTGCGGTTCTCGGCTTCCTGCAAGAGCCGCCCCTGCGCGGCGATGTGGCCGATGGTGCTCGAATCGATGGACTCGAGCTGCGAGCGGGCGGTGGAAGCGGTCTGCAAGAGCTCGGTGAGCGGGAGCGTGCTGAAGGTGAACTGCTGCTCGCTGGTGGGGTCGAGCGTGAAGCGTTTGACCTGCTCGATGTCGTGCAGGCCCAGGAGCGAATCGCCGCAGCGGACGGCGTGGTCGAGGAACGTGAACGGCTTGTCCTTGGCGACGGTGAGCAGCCAGAGGGAGAGCTTGGCCATCTCGCAGGCGAGCGGGTTGAGATCGACGCCGAAGAGGCACCGCTGGGCGATGACGCGGAGCGCGACGGCGAGGCGCTCCTCGCGGCCCTTCGGCAGCGGCCGCTCGCCGGGGTCGCCTTTGGAGAGATCGCCCTCGGGCGTGACGATGACCTTGCCGGGGTTCGCCGCTTCGATGGCCTCCCACGATTCGACCAGCCGCTCGGAGAGATAGCGAGCGGCCTGCACCAGGAACGCGCCCGAGCCGCACGCCATGTCGCAGACCTTGAGCGAGAGGATCTCGCGGGAGGATCTGAGCACCCACTGCTCGCGCGGCGCCCCATCGGCGGGGCCGGTGAAGGCGAGGGGGTCGAGCGTGTGCTGCACGACCGGCTCCGTGAGCGAGCGCGGCGTGTACTCGGTGCCGGTATCGGACCGGTCCTGCCCCTGGGTGACGAAGAAACTGCCGGTGCTCACGACGATCGGGTAGCCGATGTCGTCGGTGCGGATGAGGGCCGCGAACGGGCGGACGCGGGCGAGGAGCGCGGCATCGTTGTCGCACGCTGCGAGGAGGCGGGGGCTGTTCGCGGAGGGGAGGGGGGTGTCTCCCAGGAGCGAATCCGCGGCGTCCAGATCCTTGGTGATCGCCTTGGCGGAGCGGCCGGTTTCCTCGGTGAGGAATTCGATGAGCTTGTCTTTGCCTGCCGCGAGCTTGGCTTCGAGAGTGGCGAGGGGGATCTCCGGCTCGTGCTCCCGCGTGCCCGCCAGACCCAGGACGGGGCCACTGGCCTTCTTGGCGGTGTGGTCGAGCAGGCCTTCGTAGACGTGGCCGATCTGTTCGATGTCCAGCGCACGGAAGGAAAGCCGCCGCGGCTCGGCGGGTCCGCCTGCCATCTTGATCTGCAGGAACTGGAGGGCTTCCAGCAGGTGCAGCACGGTGCGGTTGTTGATTGGCAGCGGGCTCGCGGACTGGTTCCGCCAGGTGCGGCCAGGCTCACGCCGGCGACCCTCGAGAAACGGGAAGCGGTCGGGATCAAACAAGCCGCCGCCGTAGGGCATGAGGCGAAGACGGTCGTGCTCGATGCCGCCGAAGACGGCGCGGAAGGTGGTGAGCACGCGGCACCAGGCGTCGGTGCGGAACTCGAGGACTTCCTCGCCGTGCTTGTCGGCCGTCTCGCGGAGCTGTGCGACGAGAGTAGAGACGGCGTAGTGCTGGTCGTAGAGCGGCTCGCCCAGGAGCAGGAGCTTGCGCTCCTCGGCGCAGAACAGGAACACGAGCCGCATCATGACCGTGAGCGCGCCCTCGTACAGCTCGGGCTCGGTGACGCCGCGGAGGAGTTCGCGCTTGCGGTCCTTGTCGATGCGGTCGATGGCGTGGACGATCACCTCGACGGCGCGACGGACCTGATAGCCCAGTTGATCAGTGACTTCCTGCTGGTCTTGACGGCTCTCGGCCAGGAGCGCCGCGAGCGTGTCCTCCGGGCCAACGGCGAAGAACCGTCGCACGCCGAGCAACGTGCGGAAGGACTGGAGCGTGATCTTCTCGTCGCGCCACAGAGAGGCATACCACGAGGCGAACCCGCTGGGATCGCCGACCTTGGCGTGCACGAGCATCCAGTGTTCGCCGTTGGTGACCAGGCCGAGTTCGCAGCCGGTCGCGTGCAGCAGGTCTGCCATGCGGGTGGCGGGCGAAGCGATCCAGCGACCACCTGTGTTCACCGGGGACTCGAGCTTCTGGTCCCGCCGATAGATGCTGATCAGCAGACGTGGCCTGGCCCGGGCGGGCGGACCGCTGGGGTCGGCCGCGTCGGCGGGGTTGACGATCGCCATCTCAGGTCGGAATGACTCGCCGGTGGCGCTGTTGCGGACCTCGAGGCCGGGCGGGAGCGTCTGGCCCTCGGCGATCACCTCGGCAGGAAGCTCGAGGACGCGCCCGAGAACGAAGCGGATCCACTGCTGGTGACCCAGGATGTCATCGGCGGTGCCGGCGGCCTGTTCCCATTCATCGAGCTTGAGCTTCAGTTCGCGGAAGAGTTCGGGATCGTGCTTATGCAGCCCCTGTGGCAACCGCTTCACCAGGACGGATCGAGACAGGAACGGGCCAGAGGGCTCGCACAGTTGCAGCCACTCCGCGTGGTGCTTGCCGATCGTGCTCATGATCGTGCCCC
Organism: Phycisphaeraceae bacterium; assembly: GCA_019636615.1. Lineage (GTDB taxonomy): Bacteria > Planctomycetota > Phycisphaerae > Phycisphaerales > UBA1924 > UBA2402. Next base: position 1,566,223 of record JAHBXF010000002.1, read on the forward strand.
CCCAGCCGCTCCCGATCCCCGCTGGCCCGAACCGGCATGCTCGGCATCGATGGCGGCGTTCGCTTCGCGGCGGACGGCGTCGCGCCGGGCCATCTCGTCGGCGATGCGGCGGGGCACGAGGTATGTCACGCCGATGGGGAACACACGCGGTGTCGGGTTGGCATAACGGGCCCGAACGGCTGCAGACTCACGCTCGATCTCGCCGGGGATCTGGGCGAGACGCTCACGCAGACTGGCCATATTCCGCTTGTACTGATCCTGCTCCGACTCGGTCCAAAGCGTGAGTTGTTCATCGAGGGGTTTGGCGAGTTGAGCGCGGATTCCTCGCTCAAGTTGCCCGAGAATCGAGGCGATGTCCGCAACCTCGCGCTCGGCGCGCTCCTGGAGGAACGACTCGACATTGCGGGTGCGTTCCCGCATGCGGGCTTCAAGGGCACCTTGGAGCGCCGACGAGTGCTGTGACCACTGTGCCGCGAGAGCGGTGCGGACAGCTTCGGGGGCGACCTCGTGCGTGGCAGCAGCGAGAGCGGCCTTGGTATCACCGACGTTCAGCCGGGCGAAGCGCGCACCATCCAGCGAGCCCGCTGCCTCGATCACTTCTTCATTCAAACGGTGACCATCGCCCCCGATCACGACCAGGCGCCCGTGCGCGACGGCGACAATCGCCCCGAGGGCGTCGGTCGGGACGATCCGGGCGGTGACACGGTGAAGGCCTGTCGATGACTCGAGTGTCCACATCTCAGCTCGAAGCAGGCGCAGGCACATCTGGACGAGACGGTGGTTGAGATGAACGAGAACTACGTCATCCCGCCCTGCGGCAACGGCGTGGTCAAACGTGATCGGCCGAACGCGCTGGGTGTGCGGATGCGTGAGGCCTTCGGAACAGATTGACCACGTGCCGGAAAGCGCTGGCACCTGATAGACAGTGTGAGATGTGCCACGGAGTGGAACCGGCTTCAGTGCTGGCTGACGAGCCAACTCGAGGCCGACATCGACAACGGCTCGCAAGTTGTCGGGGCTGATTCGCAGTTCGGTCTTGCTCTCCTGCAGTTGCTCGCGAAGCCGTGCGATCTGGTCACGCACCTTGCGCTCGAGCCGGAGCATCTGCCGGACAGGCTCGTTCTGCTTCTCTGCGGTCTGCGTATCGAGCTTGGTGCGTTTGCCAAGCATGGCCTCTTCAACCTGTTGGGCGATAACGGGACCCACCTTGCCCAGGTCCTCGCGGATCGCGTTCACCTTGATCGCGGCACGCATGAGAAACTCCAGGTCGCCCTCGAGTTCGCCGGCCGGAACGCCCTGCAAATCCTTGTTCTTGTCGAACGTCGCGCCGACGAAGTGATAGAGATGGACAACCGGTGACTTCTGGCCGTGGCGGTGGACGCGTCCGTTGCGCTGTTCCATCCGGTTGGGATTCCAAGGGATTTCGTAGTGAATGAGCCTGCAGCAGTGGTTCTGAAGGTTGATACCTTCTGCGGCAGCGTCGGTCGCCAGCAGGATGCGGACAGGGGACTCATCGGGGCTGGCCTGGAACGCGGCCTTGATCTTCTCCCGGTCCTTCGGATCCATGCCACCGTAGAGCTCGAGCAGGCGTTCCTTTTCATTGAGGCCTTCGGCAGCAAGCAGGCCCTTGAGCCACTTGTGAGTGGCCCGATACTCCGTGAAGATGATGACGCGTTCACGTCCCCAGGCATCGCCAGGCTTGATGTTGGTCTTGAGCCATTCGATGAGCGCCCGCGCCTTGGAATCGGGCCGACCGACGGCGTCATCTGCGAACGCGCGAAGCTCCTTCAGAAGGCCACGCTCTTGTTCTGCGAGCTTTGGGAAGAGCCCGGTGGCGTCGCCCACAGCATCGGCGATCGTCTCCTCGATCGCGTCGTCGTCAGCGGCGTCATCGTCGACTTCGTCCAACTGACGCTGGATCGCGCGGAGGGTTGTCTTGTTCGGGGCGACAGCGCCGGCCGCCTTCAGTGACTCGATATGTCGCTCGAGTGTTGATTGAAGGGCCGCGGGCGACGAGAACATCCGTTTCTTGAGCAGTTTGAGGACAAACTCGCACGCGAATCGTTCGGATGGAGTTCCCGCACTCTTCTGCCGCGCTCGGCTGTATTCCTGAAGTACGGTGTGGGCGCGGCGCTCCGCCGCCGAGTAGGACACCGGAAGCGCGGCAACGTCGGGGTCGGCGAAGCGACGACTGCCGTCCTCCCGCTCGGACAACTCGCTCTTCATCCTGCGGATCATCACCGCACCAAGCTGTTCCTTGGTCGGTGGCAGACCGACCGCGAATCGCTGATTGTCCAGAAGCTCAAGAAGTGCGGTGAAGCTCTCCTGGTAGCCGTTGTGCGGCGTCGCGGTCAGGAAGAGCTTGTGCTCGAAGTGCTGCACGAGCGCTCGAATGCAGGCGGTCCGCTGCGAATCGATGGCGTAGTTGCCTGTGGACGCCGGGGCGACGTTGTGCGCTTCATCCAGCACAAGCAGGTCGTACCTACGGGGAAACACCGCTTCGCCGCCAGCGGGGAGCGTGTCGCGGAACAGTCGCATCGGACGTTCCCGCTTGATGAAGTCGATGGAGGTGATCAGACGGGGAAAGTGAGCCCACGGATTCACATGCAGCCCGCGCGAGCGCCGCAACTGACGCATGGCCTCGCTGTCGATGATCCGAAACTCCAGGCCGAACTTGTCGCGCATCTGCTCCTGCCATTGCACCTGAATGGAAGCGGGGCAGACGATCATGACCGTTCGAGCCCGGTGGCGAAGGAGCATCTCAAACGTGACCAGCCCAGACTCAATCGTCTTGCCAAGGCCGACGTCATCGGCGACGAGCAGATTCACGCGCGGCATCTGGAGCGCACGAACGACTGGATCGAGTTGGTAATCCTCGATCTCGATGCCGCTACGAAATGGTGACTGGAGCGTGCGAATGTCGGCGGCTGAAACCGCAGCCCATCGGACCGCATCGATGAAGGCGTCCATCCGACGAGGATCATCGAAGCCAGTCGGGGCGGGCAAAGTGCCCCCCTCAAAAGTGTGGGCATCGAGTTCCAGTTCCCAGACGACCTCGAGATCGTCAGTCCCCGACTCGTCGTCGACACTCTTCAGGGCCACGAGATGCTGGGCGGTGCCCAACTGCTGCCCAACCCCGCCTGAGACTTCAGACCGAACCACCCGTGCGACTACAAATCGCCGTTGGCGGACCTGAACGAGTTGACCGGGGTTTGGAAGCGTGACTGTGGCCATGGCGTGCGACTGGAATGTCGCTTCGGTTCGCCGGGCCGGCGGGTGATGGGTTCCCCGAAGCTTCGATCGCCAAGTGTAACAGGGTGAAGCTGGGTAGATTCCAAGCAACCACCAATTGTGGCGGACTGTCGCGAGGGCACCGGGGTTGCCGAGCGGTCGGACGGAGACCCCAAAGGCGAAGGCGTATCTGTGTCCAGCCCACTCCCTCTCAGAGCATGATTTCAGGATCCGGCCGAAGAAAAAACCGCGACGAGTGTTGCGGCTGGGAGCAAGGCGTGATGTACGCCTCACTCGTCGAGGTTCGGGAGCGGGCCGTCGGCCGCTTCGTCCCATTCAAGGGCGTAGCGCTCGGCGATGTCCTCGAGGTCCTGCTCGGTGAGGTAGTCGGCCGTCTTGCGCTCCTGGCAGGCCGCGACGGCTCGGGCGAGGTCCGTCCACTCCTCGATCGTGACTATCCGGTCCTGCCGCGCTCCGAGCAGGTAGAGCGCGGCCTGGAGCACGGCCTCGAGTTGCACTTGGGTCGGCGCGGGCTGGGGAGCGGGGGTGGCGCTCATGGCTCAGGCTCCCTTCCCCGCGACGAAGACGCCGCGTTCGTGCTTCTTGAATCGGGCCGCGATGCCCTTGGCGGCGATCTCACGGATGATGGCGGCGTAGAGCGTGGCCTCGGGCGTCTTGCCGCCGGGGCTCGTCCACAGGCCCTTCGCCTCCATCGCGGCGATCATCTCCTTGGCCCGCATCGGCACCTCGCTCGCAGCGAGCACCTGCGCCGCCGCGTCGAGGGCGCTGACGCGCTTGGGCTTGGGTTCCTTCGCGGGCTTAGGAGCCTTTGGCGTCTTGGGGGTCTTCTCGCCCTTCGCCTTGGTGGGGTTGGCCTCGCTGGCGGTGCCGTCGAGCCGGTCGTTGATCTCGGCGAGCGCCGCCTTGCGGAGGCGGTCCGTCTCGGCGGCTCCCTCGGCGCGGGCGGCGCTCTTGGACATCTTGGGGGTGCGGGGTTTGCGGGGGGTGCCGGACTTCTTCGTCTTCGTGCTCATGGTCATCTCCGAACTGGGGGTTGGAACCCCCGCCGCACATTGCGGCGGGGAAGCGTGGCCGTCGCGGTTCCCCGCGACGCCGCGTGGCGTGTGTCAGCAGCCCGCGACGCGCTCCATCTCGTTGAGCACGTCATGGACCATCGAGTTGGTGGCGGCGGCTTGGCCCCGGCGATCGGTGCCGTAGACCACCTTGGCGACCTCCGCCGCCTTCGCGTAGCGGCTCTCCCGGTTCTCGTCGCGGGCGATGTGCGCGATGCAGATGTCTTGCTTGCCCGCTCGGCGGGTGTGCTGCTCGATGGTCACTTCCGCACCGCGCTCGGTGCGGCGGATGCTGATGTCTTGGTCGATGCCCTCGATCACGATCGTCTTGATGGTCATGGCGTTGCTCCTTGCGGTTGGTGGTTCTGGTCACTCGGCGTCGTTCAGAACGGCCTCGACGTGCTCGGGGTCCATGTTGCTGAGGAACCCGACCAGATCGATCAGGTCGCTGCGCACCTTCCCGAGGCTTCCCGCGAAGCCCCAGTTGCGTGGGTCGGCCTTGGCTCCCTCGGCGTGCTTATCGAGTTCCATCTGCAGCACGTCCATCAGGCGGGCGATGTCGTTGCGGCGTGCGGCGTAGGTCTCGGCGGCGGTGGGTTCGGGCTTGGTGGTCTTGGGCGTGCGCTTCGTCATGGTCGTGCTCCTTTGGGTTGGTGGTCTCTGGTAAACAGCGAAGCCCGCATTACGCGGGCTTCAGGTCGTCGGGTGGTTGTCGTTCTTGCGGTCCCAACTCGTCGTGTCTTTCGGCTGGCCAACCGCCCGGAGGTAGTCGACCAACTCGTCGGCTGTCCAGGTATCGCCGTCGACAGCATCGTGCTCGTCGGGGGCGTCGGTATCGCGGTCGATCTCGAAGAGGCGGAAGCCGCCGAGCGACCCGGGGCGAGGACCCCAATGTCCGTCGAGGTGGCGGCCGCGTCCGGCGGGGACCGTCGCGATGTTCCAGGTGCGGCCGTCGGGCGTGTGGATCTCGAGCGCGGGGATGTGGAACCCGTTCTTGGCGAGGATCTTGGCGAGGTCGAGCGTGGTCTTCGTGGTCGCGTTCATGTTCGTGGTCTCCGTCGCGTGCGGGGAGTGCGTTGTTCCCGCTCGCGTATGACACACATTGGCCGGCTGATGGCGAACAGGCAAGGCGATCGGCCTGCATTTCTCGATGATTCTGCGACATGTGGGCAACTCAGCCAAACATGTGGGCGGCGCGGGAAAGCGGGCCGTACAGCGCGGCTTCCCCACCCGCCCGTTGGCCACGGGTTGGCCCACGATCGCTCACGTCGCGTCCTCGCGGCGGGGCGTACCAATCCCCGCCACGCGACCGTCGGCGCTCGGACTCGCAAACAAACTCTGTCTCCAAGCGCGGCTGTTCCCGCGGGCGTCGGCTCTCGATTCTGGCGGGGAAGTACCTATTGACCCCCTCCCCTCCCCCGTTCGGACTCCGGCTGTAAGGCTCCAGGTAGGCGCTGCCTGGCACGCCAACTGCATGTCCGAAACCGTGCGTCGATGGCGTGCGATCCGCACGCCGGTTGCCCGTTGCGCCGAACCTGTTGCGCGCCCGTCGCGCCAGCGCCGGCGCGGGGGGGTGGGCGCAACAGGTAGTAAAGAGGGGGGTGTGTTGTTGTTTTCTCCATGATTTCTCGATGTTCCCGCGATGAACCTATTGCGCGCAAGAGGTTGCAATAGGCGCAACAGGTTGCTGCGCACCCCCGCTGGCGCTGCGGGATCGAGGGTCCGCGCTCTTGCTCGCGCTGCGCCGGAGCGCTTCTTCGCTGTGTTTGAGCGGCAAAGGGCGCTGCGCAGACCCGTTTGTGTGGCTTTGGAGCGCGTTTTCATGCTTCGGCAACGTCCTCGATGAGCCGGTACAGCCTCTGGGGCGTGCCGCCGGTGGCACGCTCGGCAAACTGGATGCGGCGCTGATCCATCAGCGCCTGCCGGACCTCGTCGTGCTCGCGGGGCGACCAGGCCAAGCGCCGGCTCAGTTGCCAGAAGGGCATCCACGGGTCGGCGGGGTGTTTGACCGCCCACTCCCGGAGCACGCGGATCATCGCCTTGCACTGGCTCTCGAAGTCGCCGGCGCTGACGTGCTGGCTGGCCTTGAAGAGCATGCGGCGGGTCTGGTGTTCGACCAGCGCCCATGCCCACTGCACCCCCTCGACGGAGATCTCGGGATTGCGGTGCCCAATACTGCACGCATGCACGAGCGCGAGACGCCGGGCTTTCTCGTTGGCGCGGGCCCACAGCGCCATCCCCGCTTGATCCGACTTGGCTTCGGCCTCGGCGTACGCGGCATCGGCCAGGGCGCGAATCTCGCCGAGGCGTACCCGAGCATCGGGTGTTGGCTCGACAAGTTTGGGCTCGGGGTGCGCGGTCTTCAGGTTTCCCTTGCCCGGCTTGAACTCCGCCCACCACCGCGCCCGCTTGAGAATCGCTTTCGGGAGTTCGTGAACATCCACATCCTGGCCGAGCCCGCGGCGGCCGGCTTCGAAGATGAGCATGCGAGCGAAGAAGCCGTTGGAGAGCATCTTGGGCGACAGCGCCTCATAGAAGATGTCCGGGATCGCCGTCCCGAAGAGGCACAGGCACGGCTGATCGATGATGCGGGGCTCCTCGTCGCTGGCCTTGACGCGGAGCGGGTAGATCGTGTTGGCCGAGGTGTACAGCTTCAGGAGCGTTTGCATGATGCCCTCGTACCGAGGGTCGCGCTTGGTGCCGTACCCGCTGATCGCCTGCATGAGCGTGTCGATCTCGTCGGTCTGAAAGAGCATCACGGGCGTCAGGTGCATCCGGTCCTCGAGGCCTTCGCCGCTGGCGAAGCCGTCCGCGACCGCGCCGGCCATGCCCGCGCTCGCGAGGATCCGCTGGTTGACCTTGCGCGGGAAGTCCTTGCCCGTGCCGGTGTTGGCCAGCCCCAGGAGGTAGATCGCGGTGCGGTTGTCCTGCGGATCGCGGACCTTTCGGCCCGCCAGCGCGGCCTGCAGCGCCACCGCGCCGCAGAACGCCAGCACCGGCTCGGGGTACGGCGCGTTGGCGAGCGTGTAGTCGATGACCTCGTCGATGAAGCCGGGAACACGCAAGAGCGCCGGCGGCACGGGGCCGGGATCGATCGGTGCGGCCAGCGGCGGCTCCGCCTGCGGGGTTGTGACCTTGAAGGAGGACAGATCGACATCGCCGGAGGCGGGTTCCGCACCGAATCCCTCGCGCCGCAGCGCTCGGGCGGCCGCCGCGAAGTCGCCGTCGTGATTGAGCAGCGTGTACACGGCGAAGAGCGAGTACCCGCGCCCGTCTTCGAAGGGCGGGGCGTTGGTCGAGAACACATAGAACACGCCGCCCTTGAGCGTGGCACTGCAGCCCCGGTCCTTGCCGGGGCGGGCCCAGTGCTCGTTCTCGCCCCCGCTCACCCGAGTCCAGCCGTGCTCGACCAATAGGTCCCGGACATCGCCGCGCTGGTTGAAGTCATCGCCCGGCTTCAGTTCGCCGGAGGATGAGGCCGAGGATGCCTTGGGGCGCGGTCCATCCTCCACAGGATGCTGGGCCTCGTTGAGCTCCCATGCGCAGGCCAGCAAGCACTCGCGCTCCTCGGGCGTGATGACGGGCAACGCTGCAAGATCGCCGGCCGTGAGCACATACCCGTTCGACGGTGCGCACAGGAACATCCCACCCTCGCCGCGGGTCTCGATCATCGTGGCGACCGTACGCCAACAGCCATCGACACCCTTCCGCGGCGTAAACCGCTTCCCGGCAACCTCGATCGGCTCGGGCCCAGAAGCGCCGCAGGACCGCTGGGCGAGCTTCATGTTGCCGCAGACCGGACCCGAGCAGCGGTATACGACATGGCGACCGCCCGAAGGCGTCGTCTCGACGACCAGGCGGCCGATGAGTCCCGGGCACACCGCATCGACCCGCTCCCGCCACGGATCGAAGGCAGCGCCGGCCAGGTCGAAGTCGATCATCTCGACGTTGCCCGAAACCGCGCCGCAGACGATGCACAGGTCGCGCGCGGCGGGCCCGGCGAACCACCGCGCGTGCTCCGCCGGCGTCGGCAGCCGCGTCTGATACGGCTTCCACGAGCGCAGGGCGACGCGTTTGTCGTCGCCCTCGCGGATCGCGGGTAGCACGCACAGCCCCGCCGACGCGTAGCGCCGGGCCGTTTCGAGCGTCGGGAGCGTCATTCGAAGGGCACCTCCCACGCCAGCGCTCGGTCAAGCGCTTCGGCGGGAGTTGCATGCACGTGCGCGGTCGTCCGCGGACAGTTTCGAGCGAACCACATCTGCCGCGCCAGGTCCCGCGACGCGAACGCCAGGTACACCGGCTTGCCCAGAGCGTGCGCCCAGCCCAACTCCAAAAGCGTCGCGTGGCAATCGGTGGCGTTGATCCAGGCGAAGAACAGGTCCGACTCCCGGATCCACTCCATGCACAGCCCGGGCACCACCCACCGGGGGCGGCTGAACTCGGGGGCGGGCCAAGGGCTCGAGTCGTGCTGCTCGACGCCAGCGTGCCAGCCGACCCACTCGTGACTCTGGCCGCCGAAGGGAACGAAGTGCGGCCCCGTGAAGATGAAGCGGCCGGAGTCGATCGGTTGGCCGAATGGCTCGACGCCAAGCCGCGGCACCAGCGGCAATCGCCAGTTGCCCGAGCCGTGCATCTTCCCGGCGAGGTACACGCGCCGCTTGGGTCTGGGGAGGGGCGCACCTGCCACAGCGGAGCGGGGCGGCGTGCCGGGGGGAATGGATGAAAGCGCGCGGGTCGTCATGACAAGTCCTCCGAGAATCCGACCGATTCGAAGTGACGGCGGAGCGCAACAGTGGCCGCAGCGCCGAGCGTGGGACGACGGCGGCCATCCGTGGCCGCCTCGAGGAATTCGTTGCAGACCGTGGCGAGGTCCTCGGGCAAGTCGTCGACCGCGGCGCGAACGTCGAGTTCGAGGTCACGCCGAGCGATCGGGGACGCCGTCGTCAGCGACGGGTACCGCCCTGGCTTGGCCGCCATCGCGTCGCTGAGCGGCACGTTTGTCGACCGGCCGCCGCGCTTGGCGGCGTGCTGGGCCCGGAGGATCGATGCTCCGGCCCGGGTCATGGCGACGGCAAGGAACGCCATCGGACGACCGCGCGAGGGCTTGAACCGTGGCCACCTCTCCAATGCGGCGAAGATGAGGTCCGACCGGAGATCCGCGTGCCCGTCTCCCCTTCGGCTTGGTCCCGCGAGCCGGTTCGCCACGCCGTGGGCGACTGCGCCGAGTCGATCGATGTCGATCGCATCGAACGCGCGGTGGATCGGCGAGGGAGCGAGCTCAATCACGAGCCACCTCCTCAACGATGAGGCGCGCAGGCAGGCCGTGGCGTACCTCGATGGCGACAGTGGCAGAGCCAACGACGGTCAACTCGGCGAGGAGATCAACCACCGCACGCTTGACCGTGAAGCCGGCCGGGCTGTCGTGCCCCTGGCAGGCTCGCTCCGCCCCGAGCTTGACCTCTCGGATCACGCGAGGCGGCGGGTCGAACGCCGGCTGGCCGTCGAGTACGCGCAGCGACTCGATCCGGCCAAACCCGATGCGCTGCATGAGCGCGATCAGCCGCCTTGAGCCTTGGTCGAGCGATGAGGTGTGGACCTGAGCGGTGGTGCCGTTCAATCCGCACCGCCTTGCCCGACCGGCGCGCGGCGACGATCGATCCCGGCGAGCTCGGCGCCGACCTGTTCGATGGCCCGGCGGTCGAACAGTCGGACCCGACCGGCCAATGCGGCCGGCTTGATCCACGGGCGCGTGGCCAAGACCCGCACGACACGGTGGATGGGCTGGCCGAGTTCGCTGGCGATCACCCCGGCGGTGATCAGCACCGGCGGGGGCGCAACCTGACGGCTGAGTGGGGGCGCGATTCCCATTGCGGCGACTCCGTTCCCGGGCGGTGGGCCCGGTTACCAGTCCGCAAGCGGTCGCGTGACTACCTCGTATGTCGCGTGATTCGCAGGCCTGCCGCCGGTCGCGACTGGGCGCGACCACCGGCAGCAGAGGCTGGCAGCACCTACCGCTCCGGCCGCTTCTTGACCGATCTCCGCTGGCGTTCCTCCCGCGTGCGTTCGGCCTGCTGCTCCGCAATCAGATTCGCGATTGTTTCGTCGCGGTCTGCCGGTGCTTCGTCATCGCCTGCGTGGTAGGCGTCCAGAGGCTCGCCTGCATCGATGCGAGCATCCACCGCTTCCTGTGCCGCTTTGACGTCGGCCCGGGTGTTGCCGAGTTTGTCTGACGAGCCGGCGTCCTTGGGCTTGCTCGCAGTCCCGGTCTCCGCGCGACGCGCCTTGAGGTACGCGGAGTGCTTGAGCACCTTCGTCATGGTGGACGGCGAGCAGCCGACGATACCGGCGAGTTCGTTTCGGCCCGGGAAGAACCCGCCGTGCTTCTTGACGTGCGATTCGGCCAGACTCATGGCCTCCTGCCAGGTCATCGCACCGGCCTGCGACGCCTTGGGGCGATTCGCGCCGCCGCTCTGGCGAGCTGCGCCGCCCACAATGGTTTCGACCATCGGCAGGATCGCATCACGGAATGCCGCGGCGATATCGGCAGCGTTCGTCAGGTTCACTTGTGTCGGAGATGGCGCCGGCGGAGAACGGTCCTGCTCGGAGACGACCCCGCGAAGTGCGACGAGCGTTCCGGTGCCATGAACCGGCGGACGATCCTCGAGGCTCCCGGCTTTCATCACAAAATCGATGACCCGCTCACGACTGGCGACCACCGCCGCTTGATTCCGGGGCCGCTTCGGGTCCAGTGGCACACCGAGATCCGCCCTCGCTTGCAAGCCGTGCTCGGTAAGCCGCCATTCATCACCGCCGACCTTCGTCACCCTGAACGGCCTGGCGGATCCCCCGGTCTGCTGGCGCCAGTCGTCGATGGCCTTTCGCCACCGGTTCCAGGATTCCGCCAGCACCGGCTCGATCGCCTGGAGCAATCCGGCCTCCCCAGTTACCGCGATCGTCGCTTCGATGGCCTCGCTCTGGCCCGCCATTCCCAGGCGGATGGTGTTGCGCCGTTCCACAAGTCCGGCTCCGACAAGGAGCAAGAGCGCTCGTTGCTCGGAGACCGAGAGCTGGTCGGTGGCAACCCTCTGCCACTTGTCTGGGATGCGCCTGAGGAGGGCTTCGATCGCTTTGGCCAGTTCCTGGTTCATTCGGACCTGATGGTAAACCGCTGCATGCCGAAATGCCCGCAGTGCCGCACTGACCTTCCGGGCCATTCCGGGCCGTTTGCGTATTCAGAAGGGGCAGACCGGCGAGCCCTGCACCGGCAGCCGGTCGCCATCCCGTTTATTCCGCAAAGAGCACGAGGAGCTCCCCCCCATGTCCACCGCCCAAGCCGTCCAGGCGCGGCCATCGCCCGCCGAGAGAATCACACAGTTCATCGAGCGCAACGGCGGCGAGCACCCGCGCTGGTTCATCGGCGTTACCTGCAACCCGCGAGAGCGCCTCCTGTGCGAGCACTGCATCAACTCCACCCGCGACCCGTTCTTGATCGTCGGCTGCGACACGGCCGAGGAAGCCCGGCGGGCCGAGTACTCGCTGCGAAAGAAGCACGGAGGCTGGGGTAAGCGATTCGACGGCCTCGACCCTGCGGCCATCTTCGTCTACACCTTCCGGATGAGCTCGACCACCATCCCCAACCAGCGGTAACCATGCCCTCGTAGCTGGCCCGGCGGGCCGCGTTCGCGCGGTTCGCCGGGCTTTCATCGGTTCTGTGAGCCGCGTCCAGCGCTTGCCAACTCCCGCCAGCGCCGGCGCTGCTCGCGCCAATCGGCCACGGCGCACACGACGCGGAGTTCGTGCTCGCTGATCGCATCCCGCTCCCGCTCCATAAGAGGTAGGAACAGAATCTCCTCCTGGATGTCCGATGCCAGACACAGCAGGTCCATGATCTGGCTGATCCGGGCCCGCGTGACCTGCCCCAGCCGGGCGAGGTCGGCGTGGGATTCGACCTCGCCAAGGCGGACCAGTTCCTCGAACCGGATCGCCAGCGCCATCAGGCGGGCGACTCGAGGCACGCGCCCGGCCACAACCACCGGCGCGACGGGCTCGGGGCCGACGTTGACCTCCTTGCGGCCCGCCGCCCCGCGAGTGATGTGCACCGGGAACTCGATCGTGACCTCGTCCATGCCGTTCATGCTGCCTCCGGTTCTTCAGCGGGCGCCTGGCCGAGCGTCCGCAGGCCCGCGGGGTGGAAGGTGATCGACACCGTTTTCTTCGCGCCGTCGTAGTCAACTCGCTTAACCAGGTTCGCCAGCACCGCCGCCTGCTCCCGCGGGCAGAGAGCGTCCCACGTCGCGCCGAACTCCCTGAGCGCCGCGGCGACTTCGTCGCGGGTGATCACCTCACCTTGGGCCCGCTCCGCTTCGCCCCGAAGCGCCCGTGCCCGTTCGCTCGCTTTGGCCAGCCGCTCGTGCAGGTCGGCCAAGCGGGCGGCGGCGTTGGCGTCCGTGCCCGCCGTGGCGGCGACCTTACGGAGATCGCTCTCGATCTTCTGGATCTCACGAACGCTGGCGGCCTGTTCCTTCTCCCTCTGGGCCGTTCGCGTCCGGACGCCGCTCTGGAGTTGGCGGAAGGTGGACGCGACCAGCGCGCTGTCGCCGCCGATGTGCTTGATGCGCTCGACCACCAGCCGCTCGATCTGCTCCGCAGGCAGCGACCCCGACGGGCAAGCGTGCCAGCCCTGTTTCTGGGCGACGTAGCAGACGTAGTAGCGGTACGCGGCCTTCCCGTCTTTGACGCTGTAGGTGTGGCCCATCGCGTGCCCGCACGGCCCGCAGTGGATCAGACCCTTGAGCAGCGCCCCGTGCTGGTTGCGGACGTGCATGCCGCCGGTGCGGCCGTTGTGCTTGATCGTTTGGCAGACCTGCTGCCAAAGCCGCTCGTCGACGATGGCCGCGTGTTCGCCGGCGAACAACTCCTTCTTGTGCTTGACCTTGCCCACGTAGGCCGGGTTGGTGAGGAGATTGATCAGCAGGTGCTTGTCCCACACGCGACCGCCGACCGCCGTGCCCTTGCGGGTCGTCCAGCGCTTGCTCGTGCTGCCGCGGGCATTGAGGATCTGGGCCACCTTGGTGAGCGAGCGGTGCTCCAGATACAAGTGGTAGACCTCGCGGACGAGCTCCGCCTCCGCGGCGTTTACGACGAGCTTGCTCCCGCCCGCGGGCTGGGGCGCGAGGTCGTACCCCAGGATCGGCTTGCCGCCGAACCACTTGCCCTTGCGCTTGGACGCCGCGATCTTGTCGCGAGTCCGCTCGGAGATGATCTCGCGCTCGAACTGGGCGAACGAGAGCAGGATGTTCAGCGTGAGACGCCCCATCGACTGCGTGGTGTTGAACTGCTGCGTCACCGACACGAACGACACGCGGTGCTTCTCGAAGACCGCCATCATGCGGGCAAAGTCCAGGAGCGATCGCGACAGGCGGTCGACCTTGTAGACCACCACGCAGTCAACCTTACCGGCTTCGATGTCGGCCATCAGCCTCAGGCAACCGGGTCGGTCGGTGTTCCCGCCGGTGAAGCCGCCGTCGTTGTACTGGTCCGGCAGCGCGATCCAGCCCTCGTGCTTCATGCTGGCGATGTAGGCCTCAGCGCTCTCGCGCTGGGCGTGCAGCGAGTTGAACTCTTGCTCGAGTCCCTGTTCGCTGGACTTGCGGGTGTAGATGGCGCACCGCACCGTCGGCACTCCGGACTGCTTGGGTGGTGCTGTAGTGATAGACGATCTCATACGTTGCCCTCCGTGGTGCCGGGCTCATTGAGCCCGAAGAAGCGGAATCCGTTCCAGTGCGAGCCGGTCACCTTCGCCGCGATGGCGCTCAGCGACCGGTAGACCTCTCCCTCAAACTCGAAGCCCTTGGGCAGCACCCGGACGAACACGGCGCGGCCCTTGTACTCGCGGCGGAGGACCGTCCCGGGTGGCGGCAGCCGCCCGTCCTCTCGCGTGTGGATGGGCACGCTCACCACGCTCTCGCCGTTGGCCCGGGGCTTGGGCGCGTCCGGCGATTCGGCGCGTGGCGGGCTTCGCCGCAGGTCAGCGTCGTTGGCCAGTTCACGAGCCCGTTGGCGAGCCCGCTCGGAGAGGTCGCCCTCTCGCAGGGCCTGCATCCGCCAGAGAATCCGTTTGATCAGCAGCACCTTGTGGTGCGTGCGTGTCTCTTCGCCGTAGACCTTGGCGTACCGCTGCTTCAGCTGCGGCACCGTCATCTGTTCCAAGGCCCGTTCGGCTGCATTCACATCGATCGCCATCGGGGTCTCCGTTCTCGTGGTCGTTAACCACGCGACCCATCAGGGCGGGCATGCTCGGAAAGTTCAAGTCGAGTCGGAGAGCCTTCTTGATGCTCGATGCTCGGCACCGAAATGGCGACCTGTCGCCGCCGGCGGCGGATGCCCTCGGCAAAGATGGCGGCGATGTTTTCCAGCCGGGCGGCGGGCGTGGTCGGGGCATCGGGGTCGAGCGTGGCGGTGGGGGCGGGCGCGTCGTCCATGAGCGCGGTGTCGTGCACGGGCACATCCTCCGTGAAGGGGGACATGCATCCGTGCGGGCGTGCGCTTGGCGCTCGGCTTCGCACCTGATGCTGGATTGGAGCCCGCGTCCGGTGCGGGCCCTCTGCCCACTGAATACGCGAAACGGTCAGGGAGCACCCCAGACGCCGAAGGGCACCCCTCGTTCACCCCGGCAGCGCGTTAACCACGACGCCCAGAGAGTTTGAGAGCGCGGAGAGACTTTCGGCCTCCAACCCCGGCGTGGCGACCGATCCGCCGATAGGATGTCTCGGATTCGAGAGCGCTCGGGAAATCGAGGACTTTCAGAAGTCCCGTAGATCCCGAGAGATATGCGCCGCAGGCAAAGACCCGCGACCGTTAACGAGAAAAGGCCTCTTCCCGAGGCCTTTCTCTGAACTCCCCGACTAGGACTCGAACCTAGAACCTAGCGGTTAACAGCCGCTCGCTCTACCATTGAGCTATCGGGGACCGATGGGCCTAAACACTAGGCCCCACTTCACATCGGTCAAGCGTTTATGCCCCCTCAGTCGCACACTTCCCCTCTCAAATTCGTCACCGGCACAGCCCCACCGCCCATGTGGGCAGCGCGCGGCCGGGGTGCCCGGCATTGGCGAGGGTCCCGTTTCAGACACCCCCACTCTCGCTCACTCTCCCCCACACCCCCCCACCCCCAACCTCTCCCGATCGCACTCCCGCCGGCAACCCATGCCATCCCGGACAATGCCTGACGAACATCGCTGCTCAACGACACGCCCCCGTCCGCTCGCCCCCCACCCCTCCCGATCACAGTTTCGCCTGCAACCCTGAGCACCCATACGAGGGTGTTTATCTGCGCTGCTCTCCCCCACACCCCCAACCTCTCCCGATCGCACTCCCGCCGGCAACCCATGCCATCCCGGACAATGCCTGACGAACATCGCTGCTCAACGACACGCCCCCGTCCGCTCGCCGCCCACCCCTCCCGATCACAGTTTCGCCTGCAACCCTGAGCACCCATACGAGGGTGTTTATCTGCGCCGCTTACCCCTACACCCCCAACCTCTCCCGATCGCACTCCCGCCGCCAACCCATACCACTTCATGCCAGGCCGTCGACAATCGGTACCCCCTGAACAATCCAGTTCCCAACGGAGCGAATGCCGGTTCGCATCGAGGTACTCAGCAGACTTGCACAAGCGGGACGCCTGTGCCACCCAGACCACAGAGGGCCCAATCGCTGTCCGCCCCCCCCTCCACCCGACCGGGGCAGTACGGCTCTGGGAGAGATTGGCATTTGGGTGGCCGGGCGCGAAGGGACCGCGTGAACTGCGGAGGGGTCAGCACCCAGAACGAACCCGTGGCGGCGGCGGGTGTTACCACCACAGATCGTTCCATCGCTGTCAGGCGTACCATCCATAACCCTATCAGCGGGTGCGATCGCGTCTAGTTGTCGCGGCGGGCTTGGCCAGCGTGGCGGTGCGTGCTACCATCTCGACCCGCACCAGCGCGGTCCCGAAAGGCCCACTCATGAAGACCGACATTCACCCCAAGTACTTCCCCAACTGCAAGGTCTACCACAACGGCCAGGTCGTGATGACCGTCGGCGCGACCGTTCCCGAACTGCATGTTGAAGTGTGGTCGGGCTCGCACCCCTTCTTCACGGGCAAGCAGGCGTTTGTCGACGCCGCGGGCCGCGTTGAGAAGTTCCAGCGCAAGTATTCGGGCAACTACTTCAACAAGAAGTAACTCAGCCGAGGCTGCGTCGCCCGGCCGCGCCACACACTCGAATCACCGAGCATCGCCCGGCCCCGTGGCCGGGTTTTTCTTGCGCTCACACACTGGGCGCGAGTGCGGGGCGCTTCAGCGGGGAGCATCTTCTGTGCCCAGCACGCGGCGGATGGTGCGGTTGATCTCGGCGAGGGGCACCACGCGCGTCTGGACGTCCCCCACTGTTCCTTCGATGCGCAGAGAAACTGCCTTGCTTGAAACGGCCAGGAACATGCGGTCGAGGAGCGCGGAGAAGGGAACGCGAGAATCGCCCAGGGGCCGCAGCGCACCGGCGGCGGAACCCGTGACGGGGCTCTGCTCGCCCAGCCAGATGTCTTCAACTTCACCGGCGGCGAGAACATCAACGCCGCGGTTGTAGTAGTGAAGCCGCGCGAGCCTGAGCGTGTCGCCCTCGAGTCGCAGGCGTGCGATGCCCCGTCCCTGGGGCCTGCCCTGTTCGTCTTTGTCTGGGCCGACGTTGAGGAGCCCGTACAACTGCGAGATGACGGGCATGTTTCCCAGGTCGGAGTTTTCGAGGATGATCTCTGCTTCGCCGTAGGAACGCCTGGGGGGGAAGACGTAACCGCCCATCGCGGCGTCGAGGCTCATGACGCCGGGGGTTTGTGGGAACTGAGGATCGGCGCCGCGTGCCAACTGCTCGATCTGCAATCCGCTGCCGCGGAGGCTGAAGTGAACAAAGGGCGCGTCGTCGTGCCAACTGAGGCGCGACCAGAAGGTCACCTCACCGCCGGCGAGCACGGCCGTCGATCGATCAAGCACGACGCGGCCGTCGCCGGCGTAGCCATCGAGTTTTACCTCGCTGAACTCGAGGCCTCTGTGACGGCCGCCCTCGATTTCGAGATCTGCCTGCACGCGCAGCGGGCCGAAACTCTGGGGGCCCGAGCCGTCTTCAGCGACAACTTTGCCGAAGAGCACGCCGCGGAGGTCTTGCGCTTCGTCGGCGTGAATACCCAGTTCGCGCAGGTCGATGCCGACGAGGACGAGTTCGCCGCGGGTTTTGGTCCAGTCGTCGAGGTGTGTGACGGCCGCGCCCGTGGCGGTGCCCTTGAGCACATCGGCGGTGATCCGCTGGGCGTTGATGGCTCGCCCCTGGGCAAGACCGCTCACGTCAACATCGGCGACACGGCGGCCTTCCCACCAGAGCGCCGCTTTGCCCTCGAAGGGCCCCTGCGCCTGTCGCGTGGAGGGCTCGATGTCGAAACCGATACGCCCATCAAGCACGGCGACGAGTGGCACGTCGTCGCGTTCGAAGAGCCACTGGCGCAGGTTGAGGTCGGCGCGCACCTTGCCGCCGTCGAGGGGGTCGAGTTCGATCTCTCCGGTGAGTGTGCCGCGGCGCGGATCGTTGGTTGCTCTCTGCAGGAGCATATCGTGAAGACGGAGGCGGCCGCCGACGAGGGCGACGCTGCCACGCCCGCTTTCGATCTGCCAGTCTGGGGTGCGGTCGCGGCTTGCGGCGAGCCAGCCCCGCGCGTCTGTGATGTTCCACGAACCATCGAGACGTGCGGTCTCTGGAACGATGTCGGTCATGGCCAGCGTGGCCCGGAGGTCTGCCTCGCCCTCAAGAATCATCTCCGGCACGATCAACGCACCGACTCGGCCCAGGTCAATGCCGGTGCCCGCCAGCGAGATCGTGGATTGGCTGGTGAAGAAATCGTGCGCGGCTTCGAAGGCCCACTCGCCGCCGGCGAACCCGAAGGAATCAGCGGTGAGTTTCGCGTTCTCTGCGGTGATTCTGCCCTGGCCTGAGATTTCGAGCGACTCAGCGCCCAGCGGGGCGACACCGGCGGCGCTGACGATTGCCTGGATGTCAATGTCCACAGGGTTGACACGCCCGGCGATTTCAATCGCCGCGTCGAGCGTGCCGGGCTCGCTCGCCAAACCCAGCACCCCCGCGACCTCGGCCCAGGGGGCGTTGAGTTCGCCGGCGATGTAGAGCGGGGTTGGTGCATCTGCATCGAAATGTGCACGCCCCATAGCCTGCACGCCGGAAGCCTGGGCACGCCACGAGAGAAGTTCGGCCCTGCGGGGCGTGCCAGAGGCCACAAACCTGGTGTGCAACTCTGTGCCGGCGAAATCACGCAGGCCGATCTTGCCAAGATCAATGCCGCTGCCCTCGAAGACCAGGCTCCACACGCCGGTGGACGTGTCGAGTGTGCCCTGCGCCGCCACAGGCCCGAGGCGATCGATCGAGAGGGAAGAGAGGGAGAGCGAGGGCCACGAGAGTGAGAAGGCCGCGCGAAGGCCTGAGAAATCCAGATTGAGCGCATCGGCCTCGCGCAGGATGAACTCGTCGCTGCGCAGCGTGCCGGCGAGTTCTTGCCAGGTGCGGCCGGAAGCCTCGACGGTTGTGTTCATCGAACCGAGTCGGCCGGGCGTCTGTCCCTTGGCACGAACCTCGGCCCGCAGCGACGTGTCGCCCAACCGGGGGATGGCGGCGACGAGCGATGCGCTGCCCTCGCTGTTGGTGCCGGTGCCGAAGTCTGCGGCCCACACGATGTCGGCCGATGCATGCCGGCGGGCGTGCAGCCATGACGCGGAGAGTTCGGCGTTGATGCCCCGCGCCGAAATCTGCAGGCCGGTGGCACGCGCGCCGGACGCGTCGATAGTTGCGGCGCCGCCGTTGAGCACGACCGTGCCGTCTCCAAGAACGCCGATGTCGTTGAGGCGTCTGGTGAGCCGTGGATCGCGGAACCAAAGCCCGCGTGGCGTGGCGAGGATCAAGCCTTCAGCGTTCACTTGCACGTCGATCGCGCCGCCCGCGTGCGTCTGCTCAACAGCGAGGCTGTCGATGCGCAGCGAGCCAGAGAGCCCACCTCGCAGAAGATCGCCTCGCCACGTCGCCGTGAAGGTGGGCGGCGCGATGCCGGCCTCTGGCACAAGGGGCGTGAATGCCGCGAGGTTGGCGGCCTGAATCTCGATGCGGTGGTCCCAGCCGAATGGCGAGAGCCTGCCGATGGCCTGGTTGCCGGCGAGGTGCGCGGCGAAGTCCCACGTGCTCAGGCCGTCGGGTGTTGCGATGAAGCGTGCGGGCAGTTCTACGGTTTCGCCGGTGCGCCGCGAGACCGAGATGGTGGCGTCAGCAACCTCGACCTTGGGCAGACGGACAGGGCCTGTGGTGGACCCTTCCTGCGCCAGCGAGAGGAGGCTGATGGCCCGCAGCGCGTTCCAGCCGCCCGAATCATCTTCGAGGATGTTCACGCGAAGGCCGGCAACAACCACACGCGAGAGGCCGGGGTCTTGCGTGAGCACAATCCATGGGAGCCAGCGGGTGTCCGCGTCGAGTCGAGCCACGGTGGCCACGGGGGCGTTGTCGAGCGGCGGCGTGATGCTGACATCTTCGAGCGTGGCCCCGCCGAAGAAGGAGACACGCACCGTGCCGATGCGCACGCGCATGCCCGTCTGTGCTTCGAGCGCTTCGACGATGAGCGTGCGGGGCAGGTTCGAGCCGAGCCCCGCGGACACACCCCACGCGGCGAACGCCAGCCCGATCGCCAGCAGCACCGCCACGGCCACCACGCGGCGCAGCCAGCGCCCCGTTCTGCCGCTGCGGTTGTGCTCCGGTGTTTGCGTCATGCTGCGTGTGTTTACTTCGTGCGGGGTGGAGGCGAGGGTTGGGCGCTGTTACTCGTCGGTCTGGACGGTCGGGATATTTCCTGTCGAGCGAGGGCCAACCCCGAAAAACCACCAGTCGTCGCGTGTCGAGCGGCCGATGAACGGGCCCGAACTCGCGACGACTTCTCCGGTCTTGAGCCAGTAGGCCACGTACGAGACACCCGCGACGCCGGTTTGATAGCGGTTCTTCACAACAGCCAACTCGGGCGTGACAAGCGGGACCGTGTTGGTTGAGCCGGGGGTGAACTGGATCGGGGGCAGACCCAGAAGATAGTCGTCGCGGTCGATGCCCACGCCGCTGCTGCGCACTTCGAGCACGATCTGGGCATCATCGATCGATCGCGCGACCTGCACCCCGGACTGCATGAGTTTGGCGCGGAACTCGCCGATGACGAAGGCCTGCTCTGAGGCCGCGAAGTATTGCGTATCGACAAAGACCCTTCTCCCGCGCAGCACCTCAAAGGAAAGTTGTTCCACCGCCTCCGCGGCCGCCTTTGAGAGCAGGAACTGCTCGGTGGCGGTTCTGGGTGGATCGGTCACTCGGGTTGAAGCACATCCGGCCACGGCGGCGATGCCCAGGCAGAGCCCCGCTCGCCTGCCCCAATCCCCGATGTCCACTCGGAATCCTCGCATCTCGGTCATTCCTCCTGACTACCCCTTGGTGAAACCTCGCCTCCCCCAGTTTCCTTTCAAATACCAAACATATAATCCGAGTCCGGCCTGCGCGTTCGCTGAGAAAGCCACGCCGGTGCAATCCACGCCGGGATGAAGGTCTGCGGGGTGGAGACTCTACACCTCGCGCGGCCAAAGGTCATGGATCGCCGAGATTCATCCGTTCTTGCGGATATACGGCTAAAGTAGATGCATGACTTCTCCGTTCCTCAAGGCCCTTTCCTCACGCATCCTCGTCTTTGACGGCGCGATGGGAACCTCGATCCATCAGCGCGACCTGAGCCTGGAGAAGGACTATCTGGGGCGCGAGAACTGCACGGACATCCTGGTCAAGACCAGGCCGGACGTGATCCAGGAGATTCACGAGTCGTTTCTGGCCGTCGGCGCGGACTGCGTGGAGACCGACACCTTCGGCTCGAACGAACTGGTGCTGGCCGAGTTTGATCTTGTTTCTGAGACACGGTCGCTGAACAGAACGGCGGCGCAGGTGGCCCGCGCGGCGTGCGAGCGACACACGACGGGCGACAAGCCCCGTTTCGCGGTGGGCTCGATGGGCCCGGGCACGCGGCTGATCACGCTGGGCAACACCGACTGGGATGCGATGTTCCGCAGTTATCGCGAGCAGGCGCTGGGACTGATCGAGGGCGGGGTTGATGCGTTTGTGATTGAGACATGCCAGGATCTGCTGCAGGTGAAGTGCGCGATCAACGCGGTGCTGGCCGCGCTGGATGAGAAGGGCCGCTCGCCGCTGGATATCCCGATCATGGTTTCGGTGACGATCGAGACGACGGGCACGATGCTGCTGGGCACAGAAATCGCGGCGGCGGCGCACGCGCTGGCGGAGTATCCGATCGCGTCGCTGGGGCTCAACTGCGCGACGGGGCCCACCGAAATGAGCGAGCACATTCACTTTCTGGGCCATCATTGGCCGTGCATGGGCGGGTGCGGATCGCACACCCCTTTGAGCGGGGTGGATGTCTCGTCTCGACTTGCGGCCTTGCGCAGGGCGATGGGGGGCGGGCGCGTGGTCTCGGTGATGCCCAACGCCGGGCTGCCGCTGCTGGTCGAGGGCAGGACCGAGTATCCGCTGGGGGCCGAGCCGTTTGCGCAGGCCGTGCGGCGGTTCATCGAGGCCGACGGGGTGCGGATCGTGGGCGGGTGCTGCGGCACCACGCCCGAGCACATCCGACGGCTGGCGGATGTCGTGGCCGAGATCGAGCATCGGCCGTCGCGTGGGCCGGTGGCTACGTCGGCGCCCGCGCCGGCGGTGACGTCGCTCTATTCGCCCGAGGAATATCGGCAGGACAACTCGATCCTGATTGTGGGTGAGCGGATGAACGCCTCGGGCAGCCGGGCGTTCAAACGGCTTCTGGAGGCGGAGGACTGGGACGGCATCGTGAGCCTGGCGCGGGAGCAGGTTCGCCACGAGGGCGCGCACGTGCTGGACTTGAACGTGGACTACGCGGGGCGCGACAACGCCCGCGACATGGCCGAGGTGGTTCGGCGCGTGGTGCGGCAGGTGAATGTGCCGCTGATGCTCGACTCGACGCAGCCCCGCACGATCGAGGCGGGCCTCAGGCACGCGCCGGGCAAGTGCATCATCAACTCGGCGAACTTTGAGGACGGCGAAGAGAAGTTCGACCAGGTGTGCATGCTGGCGAAGGGCTACGGCGCGGCGCTGGTGATCGGCTCCATCGACGAGGACAAAGAGGCCTCGATGGCGAGAACGGCGGACCGCAAACTCTCCATCGCCCGGCGCGCATTCCGGCGGGCGATCGAGAAGCACGGCATGGCCCCCCACGACCTGCTCTTTGATCCGCTGGTGCTGCCGATATCGACGGGCATGGAGAGCGACCGCCGCTCGGCGCTGGAGACGATCGAGGGCGTGCGGTTGATCTCGCGGGAGTTGCCCGAGTGCCAGACCACGGTGGGCCTTTCGAACGTGTCGTTCGGCCTTCGGCCCGCGGCGCGAGTGGTGCTCAACTCTGTCTTTCTGCACGAACTGCGCGAGGCCGGGCTGACAAGCGCGATCCTGCACTTCAGCAAGATCCTGCCCCGCAACCGCATCCCCGACGGGCAGTGGAGCGCGGCGCTTGACCTGATCTACGACCGGCGCACGGCGGGCGGCCCCGACCCGCTGCAGACGTTCATCGCGCTCTTCAAGGACGAAGAGGCGGGCGGCGCCTCGGCCGTGAAGGTGAAGGCGGCTCAGACGCTCGAAGAGCGGCTGCGCTCGCACATCATCGACGGGGAGAAAGAGGGCATCAGGGCGACGCTCGACGAGGCGATGACGAAGTACACGCCGCTGTCGATCATCAACGATCACCTGCTCGACGGCATGAAGACCGTGGGCGAACTCTTCGGCTCGGGGCAGATGCAACTGCCCTTTGTGCTGCAATCGGCCGAGGTCATGAAGATGGCGGTCACGCACCTCGAGCCGCACATGGAGCGTGTGCAGGGGCAGTCGAAGGG
Organism: Phycisphaeraceae bacterium; assembly: GCA_019636615.1. Classification (GTDB taxonomy): domain Bacteria; phylum Planctomycetota; class Phycisphaerae; order Phycisphaerales; family UBA1924; genus UBA2402. The sequence continues at coordinate 1,589,552 of JAHBXF010000002.1, forward strand.
GCGCATCGTGCTCGCCACGGTCAAGGGCGACGTTCACGACATCGGCAAGAACCTTGTGGACATCATCCTCTCGAACAACGGCTACACCGTCTACAACATCGGCATCAAGCAGACACTGGCGGAGATGGTCAAGGCCTTCAAAGAGCACGATGCGCACGCCATCGGCATGTCAGGCCTGCTTGTCAAGAGCGTGAACGTGATGGAAGAGAACCTGCGCGAACTCAACGCCTCGGGGCTTACGCCGCCGGTGATTCTGGGCGGCGCGGCCCTCACCCGCCACTACTGCGAGGGGCACCTGCGGGGCGTGTACGACGGCGCCTGCTATTACGGGCGAGACGCCTTCGACGGGTTGCGGCTGATGGACATGCTCATGTCGGGCCGCGCGGCCGAACTCGACGAAGAAATCTCCCAGCGCCAGCAGAAACGGTCGCGGGCCGAGGAGACGATCAATCAGAGCCGCGTGGAAAGGCTGGCGCAGGCCAACCGCGAGGGTGTCCGCGTCGAATCCGGCGCGGCAAGGTCCGACATTGAGCCAGTTGAGACCCCGCCCACGCCACCGTTCCTGGGCTCGCGCGTGGTACATGAGATTCCGCTCGACAGCATTTATCCGTTTATCAACACCACGGCGCTCTTCCGCGGGCAGTGGCAGGTGAAGAAGGGGGCGCAGACCGATGCGCAGTACGCCGCGCTGATCGAAGACACCGTGCTGCCCGTCTTTGAAGCGTTGAAGGCCCGCTGCCGCGACGATGGGATTCTGCGCCCCGCGGCGGTGTACGGCTACTTCCCGTGCAACGCGCAGGGCGAAGACCTGATCGTGTGGGACCCTGACGCGCCGGGCCGCAGGGAACTGGAGCGGTTCACGTTCCCCAGGCAGGCGGACAAGCGCCGGCTGTGCATCAGCGACTACTTCCTGCCCGTCGAGGCCGGACGGCCGGACGTGCTCGGGCTGCACTGCGTGACGATGGGCCACGAGGCGAGCCGCGCGGCCAAGGCGCTCTTCGAGGCGAACGACTACACCCGATACCTCTACCTTCACGGGCTGGGGGTGGAAACCGCCGAGGCCCTGGCCGAGTATTGGCACAAGAGGATGAGGCAGGAACTGGGGATCGCCTCGGAGGACTCACCCAGGATCAGAGACCTCTTCACGCAGCAGTACCGCGGCAGCCGTTACTCGTTCGGATACCCGGCGTGTCCGAACATGGCCGACCAGGAAAAACTCTTCCGGCTGCTCGACCCGGGCCGGATCGGGTGCGTGCTGACAGAGAATCATCAGATCGACCCTGAACAGAGCACCAGCGCCATCATCGTTCACCACCCGGCGGCGAAGTATTTCGGCTTGTAAGCGTGCGGGATGGGGGGTCGCAGGAGCCAACGGCGGCGGGCGTACCCTGCGTTTCTTCCGCGGGGACTTCCCCCCGCTACTTGGAGCCTGCACCTTGGAAAATATCGCCCTTCTCAAGCGTTTGTGCGAAACCCCCGGCATTCCCGGTCGTGAAGAGCGCGTGCGTGCGCTGATCGAAAAAGAGGTCAAGGGCCTCTTCGACAGCATCGAAACCGATGCGCTGGGCTCGCTGATCTGCCGGCGCTCGCCCCGTCTCTCGGCGAAGGCCAGGGGCAAGGGGGGCAAGCAGGCGTCGCGGCCCACACGCGTGATGCTGCTGTGCCACATGGACGAGATCGGGTTCTATGTGTCGTCCATCGACAAGAACGGCTTTCTGTGGCTGAACCCCGCGGGCGGGTTTGACACCCGCAATCTCTTTTCGCGGCGCGTCACGGTCGTGACCGAAACGGGCGACCTGCCCGGCGTGATGAACCCCGGCGGCCGGCCCATCCACATCTCGAGCCCCAAAGACCGCGAGAAGGTGCCCGAGGTCAAGGAGTTCTTTGTTGATATCGGCTTGCCCGCCGATCAGGTGCGCAAAAAGATCCGCATCGGCGACTATGTGGTGATGAACGAGCCGTGCATCGAGGTGGGCAACAAGGTTGTGAGCAAGGCGCTTGACAACCGCGTGGCGTGCTGGCTGGGCATCGAGAGCGTGCGCAAACTGGACGCCACCAAATCTGCCCACGCCTGCGAAGTTGTCGTGGCCTTTACCACGCAGGAAGAAGTCGGCCTGCGCGGGGCACGCACGGCCTCGCACGCTGTGCAGCCGGACATCGGCCTGGGCATCGACGTCACGCTCTCGTGCGACACCCCCGGCGTGCCCGAGGAAGAAGCCGTGACCAGGCAGGGGCAGGGCTTCGGGCTGCACCTGAAGGATTCTTCATTCATCGCCGATCACCGGCTGGTGTCTGAGGTCGAAGCCGTGGCGAAGAAGAACCGCATTCCGTATCAGCGCACCATCCTGGCCGCGGGCGGGCAAGACGGCGCGGCGGCGCAGCAGGCCGCGGCCGGCGCGCGGGCCGTTGGCATCGTGGTGGGCACGAGGTACATCCACACCGTGACAGAGATGATCGACAAGAAGGACTTGTTCGCGGCGCGCGACGTGCTCGCGGCGTACATCTCCGGCGTTGAGTAATACAGGAACCATGCGTTGACAGCGCACGCGGAGCAATCGCGGCGAGCGGTGCGACGCGCAGGACGCACGCCCCTGACGGCCATCGTCGGGGGCGTCTTCCTGCTGGCGGTGATGGCCGCGTGTCTGCTGACGTTGCCGTGGACGCTGGGTGCTTCGGGTGGCCACGCCGCCGGCGGCGGGCCGAGCCTGCCGAGGTATAACGACGGACGCACGCTCGCGGCGCGCCTGCCGCCTTGGTGGGTGCGGCCCAACCCCGACCAGGCCCGACGGCTCGAACAACTCGGCGCCGAAGCCTCGGCAGAAGGGAAGGGCGCGCCGGGGCCGGCGTTCTGGCTCGGCTCTGACAACCTGGGCCGCAGCCTGCTCGTGCGGTGCCTGGCGGGCGGGGGCATCTCGCTGGTTGTCGGCGTGCTCGCCGCGGCCATCTCGGTCACGGTGGGCACGCTCTACGGCGCGGTGTCGGGGTATGTGGGCGGGCGTGTCGATGCGGTGATGATGCGGGTTGTGGACGTGCTGTACGGGCTGCCGTACATCCTGCTCGTGGTGCTGCTCGCGGTCGCGACCGATGCCCTGATCGGCGAGTATGTGTCGCGTGAGTCGCAGCGTGCGGCGTGGGTGAGTGAGCGGGCCTCGGCGGGCGACGCGGACACGGCGGCCCTGGCGCGCCAGGCGCTGGCGGTGTTTCCGCCTCGCACGCTCAGCGCGGGCGCCCGCAGCGCGATCGACGTGGGAGCGCTGCTGCTGGCCATCAGCGGCGTGAGTTGGCTCTCGACGGCGAGGGTGATCAGGTCTCAGGTGCTGAGCCTCCGGCGGCGGCCGTTTGTTGAAGCGGCGACCGCCGCGGGCTCTCGGGGGCCGGGGATTTTCACGAGGCACATTCTGCCGAACCTGTGGGGCACCGTGATGGTGTACGCCACGCTGACGGTGCCGCAGGCGATTCTGCAAGAGTCGTTCCTGAGTTTTCTGGGCATCGGCGTGAAGCCCCCGCTGCCGAGTTGGGGCAACCTTGCGGCGGAGGGGCTTTCAGAACTCAACCCCTACCAGTCGAACTGGTGGCTGCTGGCGTTCCCGTCGCTGCTGCTGGCGGGCACGCTTATCTCTCTGACGTTTGTCGGCGAGGCGGTGCGCGCCCGGCTGCTTGACAACGGGGAGCGGCGATGAGCGGGCCCGGGACAAACGGCGCCGCGGGCGCACCGCTGCTCTCGATCGAAGGGCTGAGCGCCGGCTTTGATGGCCAAAGTGCCCCCGCGGTGCAGGGGCTCACGCTGTCGGTGAAGGCGGGTGAGATCGTCGCGCTGGTGGGAGAATCGGGCAGCGGCAAGTCGGTGACCGCGCTGAGCCTGCTGCGGCTGCTGCCGCGGAGCGCGTGGATCCGCGGGCGGGCGGAGTTCGTGCGTGAGTCGGGCGAGATAGTCGATCTGTATTCGGCGCCGAAGGGCACGATGCTCTCGCTGCGCGGGGCCGACATCTCGATGATCTTTCAGGAGCCGATGACGAGCCTGAACCCGGTCTTCACCATCGGCGAGCAACTGACCGAGGGGCTGCGGCTGAGCGGGGCTACGCGGGGCGAGGCCCGCGAACGCGGCGAACGGGCGCTGGCAGAGGTGGGCATCAGCGAGCCGGGCCGCAGATTCTCGCAGTATCCGCACGAGTTCTCGGGGGGGATGCGTCAGCGGGTGATGATCGCGATGGCGCTGTTGCGGTCGCCACGGCTGCTGATCGCCGATGAGCCGACGACGGCGCTGGATGTCACGGTGCAGGCGCAGGTGCTCGACCTGCTGGCCTCGCTGCGTGAAACGCGCGGGCTGTCGATCCTGCTGATCACGCACGATCTCGGGCTGGTGTCGAGGGTTGCGGATGTCGCGGCGGTGATGTTCCGCGGAAGGCTGGTGGAGGTTGGGCCGGTGGGCGAGGTCTTCGCACGCCCGGCGCATCCCTACACCCGCGCGCTGCTCGCGTGTGCGCCGCGGCTCGGAGCGCCGAGAAAGAGGCTCATGAGCATCGCCGACATCCTGGCCGCGGGCGATGGGCCCTTCGGGCGCACCGGTCGCTCGCCGTGGATGCCGCCAGTTGATGGCGACTCGGCGCGCGGCGACGGGTGCGTGCTGGAGCCCGTTGGGCCGGGTCACTCTGTGGCTGTTGTTGAGCCGGGGGAAATCGCGGCGGGCGCAGAACCAGCGACGTAGTATGAATGCCCGCGCGCCGGGGCGGCGTCGGTGCAGCCTCGGGCGGGCGAGGGCGGCAGAGGGCGGCAGAGCAAGGATCGCCATGCGTGTGCTGATACTCACCGATGAAGTCTTCGCATCGTGCGAACGCCCGATGCTGACAAGGCTGGACATCGGCTTTGCCGACGAGGGTGTGCGTGTGATCCACGCGGTGCCTGCGCCGCTGCTCGAGAGCACGCCGGGCGGCTCGCCCGTGCTGGCGGGCGTGTTCTCGCAGTTGATTTCATACTCGCCCAACACGCTGGCGTTCACGCGCGGGCTCACGGTGCGGCGGATGGTGCGCGCGATCGAAGAACTCATCGGGCCCGATGAGCGCATCGGGGTGGTGCACGTGTACGGGGGCGCGGCCTGGTCGCTGGGGTGCGACCTCGCCGGGGCTCTGGGAGCCTCGCTCGTGCTCGAGGTGTGGCGGCCGGCGCTGCGCGAGCGGGCGATGGCGGTGCACGCGCAGTTGAAAGAGCCCCCGCTGCTGCTGGCGCCCGATCCGGCGATTGCCAAGGCGCTCGACAGGCTGGACATCACGTCGGACATCCGCGGCGAGCGGGCGCGCGGCGACGGGCTGCCGCCGGTGCGCTGTGTGCCGTGGGGTGTGGTGTCGCCGCCAGACCCGCCCGCGGTTTCGTTCGAGAATCATCAGATTTCTGCGGTGATGGTCGGGCACGGGGCCGACCCGGCGAACTGGGCCGCGGCGCTGCGCGGGTTGGCGATGCTCGCGTATGAAGGACGCGAGGTGCTGATCTTTGCCGACGCCCGCGCGGCATCGCGCGTCGGGCTGTGGCGCGAGGCCCGAAGGCTCGACCTGCTCTCGCGGCTTTCGATGATCGAAGAACTCGAGAGCCGGCGAGACCTCACGCTGCGCGGCGACATGCTCTTTCTGCCCGAGGCACGCGGCGAGCAGCGCAGCATCACGCTCGACGCCATGAGCACGGGCATGCTCGTGGTCGCGGCGAACGACCCCGCCAACTCGCTGCTGCAGGAGGGACGCACGGCGACGCTCGTGAACGGGACCGACCCCGGGGCCTGGCTGGCGGCGTGCCGTCGATTCATCGAGGAACCCGCCTTTGCCGCGGCGCAGGGGCGGTCGGCGCACCAGTTCGTGCGGCAAGAACGGCGTGCGAGCGACCACGTTCGCGGGGTCATTCAGGCGTATGAGTGGCTGGGCTCGAATCAGTCCATCCCCTTTTCGCACAAGAGCCGCGGCGCGCAGCCCAAGACATAAGGCCGCGTTCGGCACTCGCCGGGCCCCGTGGCTGAGCGTGGGGAGTCCGATAGGTGTGTGCGTGCGGCAGAACCGGCGGCATTCGCGGGGAATTACCTTGAATTCCTGAAGTCATGGGGCATGCTGAGAGTGTCGGGACGGCCTCGCGCGCACGCCGCGCGGCGTCGGTTCCCCGGCGTGGATCGACCGTGAGAGACACTGAAAACTGGAGAGATGACCCATGCGCACGCAACTCTGCATCGCTTTGGCCGCGGCCTGTGCCGCGACGATCGCCACCGCCTCACAGCCTTCGCCCAAGAAAGAACGGCGCGTGGCCCAGTTCGCCGCGGGGCACGGGGCGCAGATGCGTGGCCCGGTGATCGATTCTTCGTGGGTGCGCATGCCCTGGGGCGATGACGAGAACGGCAGGCTGTGGGTGGGGCGGCCCATCATCGGCGGGGTGACCGGCTCGGTGCGCGAGAACGCAGAAGACGGCGCGGCCTCGTACGGGGCGTACGGCATGGGGCGAGAGACGATCGTGGTTCGTGTGCCGGGCATGTTCGCCTTTGAGCAGGCGCGTTACGGCGAGATCCGACCGTGGGAGCCGGTGCGCACAGACAACGCCAGCCCGTACAGCAACGCCTTCACGCGGGTGCACAGCAAGATGGCCCGCCGGCTCGAAGAAGCGCGTCAGGACTGGCTGAAAGAGAACAACTTCGTGGGTGGCGTGCGGACGTTTGTCAATGATGCCGCGCTGCTCGCGCCCGCGACGCACGCCTCAGGCGCGAGGCCCGAGCCGCGGGGCGTGATCGAACTGGCGCCCGACACGCCGCGGTTCAAATCGCGGATGCGGGTGCAGGCACCGGTGCCCCACCGAAGGGCGCAGGCAGATCGCGCGACGAGCGTGGTGCGTGTGCTGCCGCGCGATTCGGCACCGGCCGTGCAGGCCGCCCCGGCCCCAGCGCAGGATGAGAAGCCCGCAAAAACCACTGCGCACGCGGACAGGCAGCCCTAACCCGCGCACGCGCGGCCTTCACGGCGTCTGGTTCAGGGGTCTGAGCAGGATGTTTCTGAACCAGAGCGGGCCGCCATGGGCCTGGAGTTCGATCGTGCCCCTGGCCGGCAGCGGCTCGCCTCGCGCCCAGTAGTTTTCGAGCGGGAGGTCGTCAACGACGGGTTTTCCGTTGAGCCAGACGCTCACCCGTTCGCCGATCATGCGGATGTGGAAGGTGTTCCACGTTCCTACCGGGCGGTCCGCGACCACGAGAGGCCCGGAGGGTGTCTTCTGGTTGTTGTAGAGGCCGCCGGAACCGATGGGGTTGTCCCAGATCTGCACCTGGGGTGTGCCGCGCAGGTAGATGCCGCTGTCGCCGCCCGCGGGGATCTTCCAGTCGATGAAGAGTTCGAAGTCGGCGTATTCGGCAACGGTGCAGAGGTTGTCGCCTTTGCCGTCGAAATAGATCTCGCCGTTCTCCACGCGCCAGTGGGCGTGCATCTTTGCATCCGCCGCCCGCTGGGCCTTCGCACGTTCCGCGGGGGTCATCGCGGCTTTGCGGACAGGGTCGGCCGCCAGCCCTTGCCAGCCATCAAGGTTTTCACCGTTGAAGAGCGCGATGAACGTGTCGTGCGCCTCGGCCGCGACGGGCGATTGTCTGCCCGCGCAGCCCGACGACACGAGCGTGACGCCCAGCGCGGCGGCGGCGATGCACGCCGAGAGGACGCGGGCCGGTGAGACGGGCTGTGCGGGTGCGGACATGGCCGATGGTATCTGGCGGGGCGTGGGGGGCGTTGCCTCTGGTGTGCGGCGCCGGCTTGCGTATTCTGGCGCGGGGTGTGGCGCACTCCCAGGAGAGACAACGCGGTGAACCAGACTCAACACGAGACCTGCAAGGAAGTTCGTTCACGGGTTCTGATCGAGATTGCCCTCGACCACGCGGGCGACGCGGCCCTGGCGGTGAGGCACGGGGCGGACCGCATCGAACTGGTGGCCGAGTTGGAGACCGAAGGCCTGACGCCGCCGGCGGAACTCGTCCGAGCCGTTCGAGCCGCGGTTGGCCACGCGGTGCCGATTGTGGCGATGGCACGCCCGCGGGCAGGTGACTTTCTGTATGACGATGGCGAGTTCACCAACCTGTGTACAGAGGCGCGGGCGCTCGCTTCTTTGCCGGTTGACGCGGTGGTGTCGGGCGTGCTCACGCCCACTTCGCACGTTGATCGACGTCGGCTGCGCACGCTGGTGGATGCGTGCGGCGGGGTTCCGGTGGTGTTGCACCGCGCCTTTGACTTTGCGCCCGACCCTGCCGAGGCGCTCGAAGACGCCATTCTGGCCGGGTGTGTGCGCGTTCTCACGACCGGGGCCCAGGGGTGGAGCGCGGGGGAACACCCTTTGGAAGCGCGGATCGAACGGGTGCGCGCCCTTGTCGAGCAGGCGGCGGGGCGCATCGAGATTTTGCCTTGCGGGGGCATTCGGGCCGGTCAGGTGCGTGCGTGGTGCCTGGGCACAGGGGCCGGGCAAGTACACACGTCGTGCCGCGAGCGGCGTGCGTTGCCGTGCGGCGGCGGGTCTGGGCTGGATGCGGCCGCGCTGGGGCAGATGAGGGCGGCCGTGGATGCGCTGGTTGATTGAGATCGGGGCTGGCCGGCGGCCTTCGCGTGGGGCCGCAAGGCTGACTACGGTGCGCTCAGCGGTGATCGCCCACACACACGGGGCGATGGCACGCGCAGACCGCACGCACCTCTTTGGAAGGCACACCATGAACATCGACCGCCCTATGGCTGATTCGTCGGGACTCACTCGCCGGGGATTCATGCACAGTTCCGCGGCGCTGGCGGCGGCACTGGCGGCGGGGGGCGTTGTGCTGCCGGCGGTATCCAGGGCGGCGGCCCCGGCGAAGGGGACGCTGAAAGTGGGTGTGATCGGGTGCGGGGGGCGCGGGCGGGGCGCCGCGGCGAACATCCTCGCGGCCTCGCCTGATACCGAGGTGGTGGCCCTGGGTGATATCTTCCCCGAGCGCGTCGCCACGGCGCTCTCGCAGTTGGCGAAACTGGACCCAGGCCAGGCGTCGCGCGTGAAGGTGACGCAGGATCGCTGCTTCACGGGGTTTGATTCGTACGCGGGCGTGCTGGGCGCGGGGGTGGATGTCGTGATTCTCGCGACGCCGCCGGGCTTTCGACCGGCTCACTTTGAGGCGGCGATCAACGCGGGCAAGCATGTCTTCATGGAGAAGCCGGTGGCTGTAGATCCGGCGGGCGTGAGACGGGTGATCGAAGCGGCCCGGGCGGCGAAGGATAAATCATGCTCGGTGGTCGCGGGCACCCAGCGCCGGCACGAAGTGTGCTATCACGAGGCGAAGAAACGCATCGACGATGGGGCCATCGGCGATGTGGTCGGCGCGAGCGTGTACTGGAATCAGGGCGGGCTGTGGAAGGTGGACCCTCGCTCGGAATGGAGCGACATGGAGTGGCAGATCCGCAACTGGCTCTACTTCGCGTGGCTCTCGGGCGATCACATCGTGGAACAGCACGTACACAACCTTGATATCGGCGCGTGGTACCTGGGCGACCACCCCGTCTCGTGCAGCGGCATGGGGGGCAGGCAGGTGCGCACCGCGCCGGAGTATGGGCATGTCTTCGACCACTTCGCCGTGGAGTATGAATACGCCGGCGGCCGGCGAATGCACAGTTACTGCCGGCAGATCGACGGGTGTACGTCGCGCGTCGAAGAGATCATCCACGGCACGAAGGGGTACGCACGCCTCTCGCAGTTCGGCACGGCCGAGATTCACGGCCAGAACGCCTGGAAATGGCGCGGCGAGCAGACCGACCCGTACACCCAGGAGCATGTTGATCTTGTCGCGAGCATCACCGGCACGGGGCCCTATCTGAACCACGGCGAACGCATCGCCGAAAGCACGCTGCTGGCGATCATGGGCCGCATGTCGGCGTATACCGGCAAGACGGTGTCGTGGAAGCAGGCGATGGAGTCACGCCTTGACCTCACCCCCCCCGCGATGGAGTTCGGCCCGCTGCCGACACCCCCGGTGCCTGTGCCCGGGCGCGAGCCGCTGGTGTAACGCCGTGTGGGGCGTCGCCCCGATGTGTGATCTGAGCCACCCGCCACGTTCCGATTGAGTCATCCAGGCCGCGCTCACGCCGCCCGACGGGAGAACTTTCACGATGGACCGACGCACGTTTCTTGCCTCCGCCGCGGCGCTGGCCGCCGCGGGGAGTTCGAGCACAGGAGCGACGATGCCCCAGAGCCCCGCGGCGCACACCGACGACCCGGCACCAACCCTGCGGCAGTCGGTATGCCGATGGTGCTTCGGCGGGATGAGCGTTGACGCGCTGTGCAGCGCGGCGGCAAAGATCGGGTATTCATCGGTCGAACTGCTTGGCCCGGAAGAGTGGGACATCCCAGGCAAGCACGGCATGGTGTGCGCGCTGGCCACGAACGTGAAGAGCAACCCGATTCCGCGCGGGTTCAACCGTGCCGAGCACCACGACTCGATCATCGAGGAACTCCGCGAGCGTCTGCCGCTGGTGAAGGCCGCGGGCATTCCCAACCAGATCGTGTTCAGCGGCAACCGCGCGGGCATGAGCGATGAAGAAGGCCTGGAGCACTGCGCCGCGGGCCTGCGGCGGATCACCCCTCTGGCGGAAGACCTGGGGGTGACCATCATCATGGAACTGCTCAACAGCCGGGTAGACCACAAAGACTACATGTGCGACCGAACGGCGTGGGGGGTGGAACTGGTGAAGCGGGTGGGTTCGCCGCGGTTCAAACTGCTCTACGACATCTACCACATGCAGATCATGGAGGGGGATGTCATCCGCACGCTGACGGCGAACATCGATGCCATCGGCCATTTTCACACCGCGGGGGTGCCGGGGCGGCGTGAGTTCGACGACCGGCAGGAACTGAACTATCGGGGGATCTGCCGGGCGATTGTCGGCACGGGGTTCAAGGGTTTTCTTGGGCAAGAGTTCATCCCATCTCGCAACCCGCCCGAGAGTTTGCGGGAAGCGTTCGAGATCTGCCGCGCGTGAGAACAGGGGGCAGGGGGCCCCCACCGCCGGCTCACAGGGCATCACTGGGCTCCCAAATACCTATCAAATACTTAATTCGACTGGCCTGAATCGCGGATGATGCGGGGCAGGGGCTGGCCTGACGGCCGATGCCCTCCTAGCATGTAGGCCCTACTTTTCGGTCCGCAATTGGAGGTTGTGATCATGTCGGTTGATTTCAGCAAGTTCAAGCCCGGCCAGGCCCTTCACTGCACCATCGAGAAGATGCCCCGCACCGAGGACGCCGAGGTGACCCTCGTTCGTCTGATGCGGCTGGACCCGGAGAACAAGAAGGCTCTTGCCCGCGCGCACCGCATGCGTCAGCAGCGGCTGAACGTGTACAACCGCGGCAACCGCATGTGGACCTCACGCGAGAAGCCCGCGCGGGTTGTCTCGGTGGCCATCGGCGAGAACTGGACGCTGCCCTTCAGCCACGACCTCACGAACGACATCAAGTCGGTCGCGCAGTTTATCAACATCAAGGCCAAGTGACCCATCGGATTTCCGCAGGGCCGCGTGAACGGAGCCAACCTCCTCCCGCCTGCCCCGCAGCGACCTATTGACTCTCACGAAGCTCGATTCGCCGGGCCGCTTTCGGGCGGCCCGGTCTGTTTTTGACCGGCCGCGGGGGTCTCTTCGCGAGCGAAAAGAGCCCTGCGATCACCGCGAGCGACGCCACGCCGGGCCCGGGCACCTGCAACCCCTCGGCGTTGTCCATGCGAAAAGTCGCCTCTGTGGAGTGAAAGCCCGACGGGCGGATGGCAACGACTTCGAGCCGGGTCGCGGGCAAGCCGTCCGCCACGAATCCGGTAAAGATTCGTCCCTCCGGGAGTTGAACCGAGCCTAGCAGCGTCGAGTTGTGATAGACGTTCCACCGCACGAGCGAGCGAAGATTCGCGGAGGAGTACTGCGCATCGAACCCGAACGCACGCAACGGCTCGTCAAACGTGAAGACGACCGATGCGGATACGAGCGAAGGCGCCGCCGCTGCGACAAGCGTAAACTCGGCGTAGTCTCCGTCGAAGATTGTGGGCGGGCCGAAGTTGATGATGCGTGCGATGCCCGAAGGCGTGGGGCCGGGGGACCAGACACGGTGCACGCTCATCGCACCGTCGGCCAGCGGGATTGGCGTACCGAGAATCTCCGTGATGGCCGCGCCGAACCCCGAGAAGTTCTCGTGGAGATTGGACGGCATGCCCAGGGCACCCCGCCACGCGGCACGATCGTGGAGAACAGTGATCTGTGCGGGAGCGGGCTTGGTCGATGCGCACGCGGCGAGTACGACGATCACGCCGGTCAATATCGGTGAACGTGACAAGGGTTACCTCCTCCTGCCCGAGTGGGCACTAGTTGTTACCGCCCCGCCCGGGCATGGTTGCGGAGGCTGCCGATGAAAATGCCTTATCGATGGTCCGAACCCATTCCGGGCATCAACTCCCCCGCGCCGTAGACGCCGAGGCGACCCTCGTTCGTCTGATGCGGCTGGACCCTGAGCACGAGAAAGCCCTGCCACGCGCACCGCATGCTTCAGCGGCGGCTGAACGTGCACCACCGCGGCACCCATATGCGGACCTCACGCGAGAAGCCCGCGCGGGTTGTCTCGGTGGCCATCGGCGAAAACTGAACGCTGCCCTACAGACACGACCTCTTTCGGGCGGCCCGTTTGGGGCGCTACCGGCCCGTCCTGCCTCAGGCCGACGCGGGGTGCCACACGGTTTTGATCTCGACGAACGGCTCGATCCACCAGGGTGATTCGCAGGCGTGGGTGTCGGACCAGTCAATCGGCGCGGCTTTGCCGGCGGCGCCCGCGCCCCGCCGGATGGTGACCCGCTTGAGGTTCTCGGCGGTGCCCGCGGCGAGAATCTCCGCGTGCTCATCCGTTATGCCCCCCGCGTGCACAGCGTCGATGTCGCGGTGCTGAGCAACGAACGGCAAGAGTTCCTCCCGGGGCGCGGTGAGAATGTTGACAACGCCGGCGGGCACATCGCTGGTGGCGCACACTTCTCCCAGGACCGCAGCCGGGAGGGGGTGCTGCTCCCCGGCCACCACCACCGCGGTATTGCCTCCGGCCAGCACCGGGGCAAGCAGAGAGACGAGCGCGAGCAGAGGGGGTTCATCGGGGCAGACACATGCGACCACGCCCGTGGGCTCGCAGATGGAGAAGTTGTAGTACGGCCCGGAGACCGGGTTGTTGCACCCGAGCACCTGGGCGTATTTGTCCGCCCAGCCCGCGTAATGCACCACGCGATCGATGGCCGCGGTCACCTCGGCCTGCGCCGAGAGGCCGCGACGCTGGGCGGCGCGCGTGGCGTCGATCGCCTCGGCGAGTTCGGCTCGTTTGCCCTCCATCATCTCGGCGATGCGGTAGAGGACCTGCCCGCGGTTGTAGGCGGTGGCGGCGGCCCAACGGTCTGCGGCGCGGCGTGCGGCCTCAACAGCCTCACGCAGGTCTTTGCGGCTGGCGTGGCTGACATGAGCCACCACCCCGCCGCTCGGTGAGAGCGCCGGGCGAGAACGGCCCGACTCGCTGCGCGGGAACGCGCCGCCTATGAAGAGTTTGTAGGTCTTGAGCACGGTCAGTCTCTGGCTCATCGGTTGCTCCGGGGGGTGATCAAACGAGGGTACGCGGACTGACCGCCCCGTGATCGGGTTCTACGCTCTCTCATGGCCGATACGCGCGCGATCAACTGGCACGCAACGCCGCTCGATGGCGTCGCCGACCGACTGAAGACCGATGCTCACAAGGGGCTGAGCGCCGCCGCCGCCGCCGCGCGGCTCGCCGAGGTCGGCCCCAACATCATCACGCCGCACGCCCAGCGTTCATGGCTGGTTCGGTTGCTGGCGCAGTTTCACGCGCCGCTGGTCTACATCCTGCTTGTGGCGGGCGTGATCACGGTTGTGCTCGCCGAGTATCTTGATGCGGCGGTGATCTTCGGTGTGGTCGTGGTGAACGCGGCGATCGGCTTTGTGCAAGAGAGCAAGGCGCTGGCCGCGATCGATTCGCTGTCTCGATCGATGAAGATGGAAGCGAACGTGCGGCGCGACGGCCGGCGCATGCGGTTGGACGCGGCGGAACTGGTGCCGGGCGATGTCGTGCTGCTCGAAGGCGGCGACCGGGTGCCGGCCGACCTGCGCCTGGCCGTGAGCAACGATCTGCACACGGACGAATCGATGCTCACGGGGGAATCGCTGCCCGTCGCGAAACACTCCAGCACCCTCGACGACTCGACCGTGCTCGCGGACAGAAGGAACATGGCCTTCGCGGGGTCGCTCGTGACGCGCGGCACCGGCGAGGGCATGGTGGTGCTCACCGGCGACAGCACCGAGGTGGGGCGCATCTCCGCCATGATCTCGGCGGCGGATCAACTCGCCACGCCCCTGACGCAGAAGATCGCCGCTTTCAGCCACCTGCTGCTCAAACTCATCCTGGCCATCGCGGCACTCGCGTTTGTCGTGGGGCTGCTGCGCGGCAAGAGCGCGGAAGAGATGTTCATGGCCTCGGTGGCGCTGGCGGTGGGCGCCATCCCCGAAGGGTTGCCCGCGGCCGTCACGATCATGCTCGCCGTGGGCGTGTCGCGGATGGCCTCTCGCCGGGCGATCATCCGCAAACTGCCCGCGGTTGAAACACTGGGCAGCACCACAGTGATCTGCTCGGACAAAACCGGCACGCTGACGCAGAACCAGATGACCGTGACGGCGGTGTGGACCGGGGCCGGCAGCGCCGACGTGACCGGGGCGGGGTATGACCCCGCGGGCAGGCTTGAACGCGACGGTGTGCCCATCGAGATCGACGCCTCGCCCGCGCTGCGCGAAACGCTGGTGTGCGGGGCGCTGTGCAACGACGCCTCGCTCGTCGAGCGGCGGGGCGAAGGCACGCCGCATTCACGGTGGCAGATCCAGGGCGACCCCACCGAGGCTTCACTGCTCGTCTCGGCCAGGAAAGCCGGGTTCACGGCGGACGGCTTGGCCGAGTCGCTGCCGCGGGTGGATGTCATCCCCTTCGAGTCGGAGCATCAGTTCATGGCGACGATGCACAAGGCCCAGGGCGCGCACGTCGTCTATGTGAAAGGCTCGGCCGAGCGGATCGTCGCGATGAGCGAGAAGATGCTGGCCACGGGCGGAGAACCCGTGCCCATCGACCCAGAGGCGGTGAATGAGGCAACGGCCGCGCTCTCGGGGAAAGGTCTTCGCGTGCTGGCCTTCGCCGTGCGACGGGTTGAGGGTGAGCCGGAAGACCTGACGCACGACATGGTCAAAACCGGGCTGACGTTCCTGGGGCTGCAGGGGATGCTCGACCCGCCCCGCGCAGAAGCCATCGAGGCCGTGCGGCAGTGCCGCGGCGCGGGGGTGCGCGTGAAGATGATCACCGGCGATCACGCGATGACCGCATCAACCATCGCGGGGATGATCGGCATCGGCGTGCCGACGGGCGGCGATGGGTCTGAAAGGCCCGCGGCGATCTCGGGGGCGCAACTGGCCGAAGTCTCGGACGATGAACTGCCCAATGTGGCACGCGACACCGATGTCTTCGCCCGGATGACGCCAGAACAGAAACTGCGGCTGGTCAAGGCGCTGCAGGGAACAGGCAACGTGGTGGCGATGACCGGCGACGGCGTGAACGATGCGCCGGCGCTGCGGCAGGCCGACATCGGCATCGCGATGGGCATCACCGGCACAGAGGTGGCCAAGGAAGCGGCGGACATGGTTCTGGCCGACGACAACTTCGCCTCGATCGAGGCCGCGGTGGAAGAGGGCCGGTGCGTCTACGACAACCTCACGAAGTTCATCGCGTGGACGCTGCCGACCAACGGCGGCGAGGCGTTCGTGATCCTGGCGTCGATCGGCCTGAACACCACGCTGCCGATCCTGCCGGTGCACGCGCTGTACATCAACATGACGACGGGCATCCTGATGGGTGTGCCGCTGGTCTTTGAACGCAAAGAGACGGGCATCATGAACCGCCCGCCCCGCGACCCTTCTAGGCCGATCCTGACGCACGAACTCTTCATGCGCACGTGCCTGGTGAGCCTCGTGCTCTGTGTCGGCGCCTTGGGGCTCTTCGAGTGGGAACTGTCGCGCGGCGCCAGCGAAGAGGGCGCCCGCACCGCGGCGGCGAGCGTGATCGTGGTGGGCGAGATGTTCTATCTCTTCAGCGCCCGATCCAAACTGCGCGCTTTCTGGACGGTGCCGCTCTTCTCGAACATGTGGCTGTGGGCGGGCATCGCGGCGATGGGTGCTGTGCACGCGGCCTTTGTCTATGTTCCCGTGGTCAACAGGCTCTTCAGTTCGGCGCCCATTGATGGCCTGGCCTGGGCCAAGGTCTTCGCCATCGGCTTTGCGCTGCTCGTGATCGTTGAGATCGAAAAAGCGATCAGGCGCGCGGTCAAGCACGGCAAGGCGGAGCGGCCTGACGAAGCATGAGCAGAGACTCTGCGCCGCCACTTTGCGGTGCCGGCGCACGAATTCAGGTGGTCGCGTCAACTCTGGTGGCGGATCAACCCTCGGGCGCACGCCCGAACCCGCCGTGAAGACTCGCAGCACACAGTCTCACGGATCTCGCCAGCACTTCAGCGTCGTACGTGCCAACGCCAGGGGCTACGGCGCTGCCGGGGCTGGGTAGCGTTTGCATCGCGCGACGCCGCCGCTGACACCAGGGGTGTCCGTTCGAGGTTCTTTCATGTCAACCTCGCACACAAGGGTCGCGGCACGCCGCCAGGCCCCTTGGGGCTTGCCTTTGGGGCTGGGGAGGGTGTGCCGATCGACGCATATCGTGTCGAATGGTGCTCCTGCTCGCTGTGATCGTCTTGGGACTGTCGTTGATGGCGTGGCAATGCCTGAGCCGTGGCACAACAGGCACGTCGGCGAGGCGCATGCTCGGCTCCGGGTGCCTCGCGGGGGCGGTGCTGGGCGGGGCGGCGCTCGTGTGGTGGCTCTTGCCCACGCACTGGGTGCATAAAACGCCGCGCTTCGTGCTGCGGGCGATGCTGAACCGCGACGCGGCGAACCGCGAAGGGCGCGTGGAACTGCCGCACGATGTTCAGCGGGCGTCAACGCTTCTGTACTCGGCGAAAGACCCGTGGGAGCGGCTGCGTGTTCAGCACGCGATCTCGCGGGAAATATCGGCGTGGGCGGCGGCGGTGACAGCGAACCACGGGCCGGTCGAGGCCGCGGAGTGGCCCAGGCTGACCGGGACGGCCGAGCGCGTCCACCTTCTCTACCAATCCACCGGCGGGCTGATTCACGGCCAAGGGTGGGTTGTGTTCGAGGTGAAGGAAGAGATCTCGCGGCGGCGTGCGAGAAACGACAACCCGGCGTCGCTCGCGCTGCGTCTGGAGTGGGTGCTGGCCGAACTGCAGTACCTCGGCGCGGGCTACAGCCACAGGCCGGACTGGGCGATGATGCCCGACGCGGTGATCATGGAAACGCTCGCGCACAGCGACGAACAGGTGAGACTTTTCGGGCTTGAGCGACTGGGACGAAGGGTTCACCTGCGGGTGATGGATGCCACGATGCCGATGCCGACATCGTTCGCGATGGCAGAGCGAATGAGCGAGAGCGACCCGAGCGAGGCCGTGCGGCGAAGGGCGAGGGACCTGGTGGAGTATGCGGCGGCCTTCCGTGCGGCAGGGTGACGCGCCGCGTCGGCAGTTCGCCGCGTCGGCAGTTCGCCGCATCGGCCCGTCGCACCCGTGTCGACGGGTGCATTACCGCTCGTCGGTAGACACGCTCTGGCCGCCCGGCGCGCCCCGCGGGATGGGCAGCAGCGCGCGAACGCCGCGGCGGTATCGCAGATAGGCCTCGCCGTGCTCGGCGATGAGGTCGCGCTCTTCAAACCAGATGCCCATGAAGATGTACCCGGTGGTCATGACGGCGAAGAAGAGGTGCCCCACCGTCATGTGAGGGGTCGCCCAGAACGCGATGAGAAAGCCGACCATGAGCGGGTGACGCACAAGTTTGTATGGCCCCGCCAGGCGGAAGCCCACGGGCGTCTGCGGGCGGCCGGTGTACCGCAGCCACACCTGCCGCAGCCCGAAGAGATCAAAGTGATTGATGACGAACGAACTGAAGAGCACAAGCCCCCAGCCCGCGAGTGAAAGGCCCGTGATGGCCGCGGCGGGCACGGGGTCGGCCACGCGCCAGACCGTCGCGGGAACGGGCCTCCAGAGCAGAAAGACCGCCAGCAGAGAGAGACTCGCGGCGATGACGAACGTGCTGCGTTCGATCGCGTGCGGGATGATGCGCACCCACCATCGCTTGAAAGCGGGGCGGGCCATGACCGTGTGCTGAACAACAAAGAGGCTCAGCAGCAGCGTGTTGAAGAGCAGCGAGGGCACGGGCGGCCCCGCCTCGCCCGAGTTGATGGTCTTGGCAACAAACCATCCCCCCACCCACGCGACCGCGTACAGCAGGGTCACAAAGAAGAGCGCGTACGCCGCGAGGCCGTACACGAGCGTGCCGATGCGCTGAGGCCGGTCTGTGATGCCCTGGGCCATGATCGAGAAAGGACACTGCGAACCTGTTGTCTGAGACATCGGATACCCTCCACTGTGTTCTTCGCAGAAAGCGTTGGCGCGTGCGAACTTCAGGCCGCGACGCAGGAGTGCAGCGGGCACAGCGCCCGCGCGGATTGATGATGGATGCTGATGCTTCTGTGCGCCACGGGCGACAGTCGCACCTGCCGCAGCGCGTCGAGCAGCGACCAGTCGGCCGCGAAGATGTACGCCCTGCACGCCCCGTGTCGGCGCACGCCCCGCAGCGCGGCGGCGAGTATCTGCCGCGGGCCCGCGCGCCAGCGGGGGGCGTCCGTCCGCGGTTCAATGATCAACACCAGCGCTGGCTGGCGCCGGGTCGCCCTTGTTGTGATCGTTGTGTTCATGCTGGGCTCTTGTGGTTGTGCGGGTTAGCGGGGCCCTGGCACTTCTGGCGGGGCTGTGGTCCAGCCGGCCCGCGTGGCAACGGCCCGGTGCTCTGGGCCCGTTGTGTGCGGGGAATAAGATGCACGCGGCCCCCGGAGGCTGGTGTACTGCCGGTACACTTGGCAACAATCGTGGTGTACTTGAGGTTAACCACCGCCGGAGCAACTCAGGAGGCCCGATGGCGACATCAACACGCGACAGGTTGATCGAATCGGGCGCGGAACTCTTCTTTCAGCACGGGTTTCAATCGGTGGGCCTCGACCAGATCCTGGAGCGGGTCGGCATCACCAAGACGGCCTTCTACAAGCACTTCGCGAGCAAAGACGACCTGATCATCGCTGTGCTCGAGAAGCGCGACGGCGACGACATGCAGACCATCCTCGCCGACATGCGGACCAGAGGCGGGGAAGATCCACGGGCCCAGATCCTCGCGCTCTTTGACCACCTCGATGTCTGGTTTCGTCAGCCGGAGTTTCGCGGGTGCCTCTTCATGAACGCCGCGACCGAGTTCCCGCTGCAGACCCACCCCATCCACATCGCGGCATCGCGACATGGCGCCCGCATCGCCGCGGTGCTCAAGGGTCTGGCGGTGCGCATGCAGGTCCGAGATCCCGATACGACCACCCGGCAACTCATGCTGCTCTTCGCCGGTGCGATCGCGGCCCGTCATATGGATGGAGACCTGAGCGCGGCGAAAACCGCGCGTGAAGCCGCGGACCTGCTGCTGAGCAGCGGCCGTGCCCCGTGAGAATCTCGGCATGTGCGGTCTGGCATGGGCCCATAACGAAAAGACTGCCCAATTCCTGAACAGAATGCAGCGCGCGGAGAATTCGCAGCGTAGAATCGTGTTGGCGACGGTTCGTTACTCCGTCGCTGCCGGGAGAGAGTCCAGACCATTCTTCGGTGTGTTGCTCTCGTCACCCTCGGCTCTGTTTGTCCGCCCGCGTTCCGCCGGGGGCGGATTCGGATCTTGCCGGGGTCCGTTTCGGACCCACTGATAGAGAGAGACAATGATGAAGAAGACGACCCTTGCGTTGCTCGCCGCTGCGGGCATGGCCTCCGCTGCTTCCGCCGCTGTTCTGAATGTCGACCTCGCCGGCTGGCAGGCCGAGGGCGGCTACCTGAACCCGGGCAACACCAGCCTGATCGTTTCCCTGCCCATCGGCACGACGATCGACTCGATCTCCTTCGTGATCGATTTCGACGCGCTCGGCGAATCCTGGCGCTCTGAACTCGTCCTCTCTGTGAACGACAGCACCACCGGTGATTTCTGGGACTTCAACCCCGGTGTCGGCATCAACAGCCCCGGCAACTTTGTCGGCGCGGGCAACTTCCCTGACCCGGCCCTCTTCGGCTCGGGCCCCTTCACCCTCACCACGGGTGATCTGTTCATCACCGTGTACGAATCGTTCAACGATGCCGGCATCGACTCGGTGATCAACAGCGGCACGCTGACGATCAACTACACCGTGCCCACCCCCGCCACGGCGGGCATGCTGGCCCTCGGCGGCCTCTTCGCCGCCCGTCGCCGCCGCATCGGCTGATCGCAGCACGACCACGCATCTGAACTTGCTCCGCGCGGCCTCGGGTGCACCCCGGGGTCGCGTTTTTCTGTTCACCGGCGTGCACGACGCGATGCCTCACCCGCCGCGCGGCATGCCCTCGACAAACACATCGACCGCCTGCCCCGGGAAGATGGGCGAGTCAGGGTGGGTGACGACACGGAAGACCACGTCGATCACGCGCGTGTCCACGCGTTCGATGTTCGAGCCCGAGAGGTCTGACTTGGGACGGGCAAAGGGCTCGATGCGGACCAGTTCGAGCGGGATATCACTCATGATCGCGCCGCGGGTGCGGGCGATGGCCCGGGGGGCCTTGCCGATGAGGGCGATGTCTTCTTCATCGACCTGCGCGCGGACGTGCAACTGGCGCAGGTCGCCGATGACAAAGGCGGGGCGGGCGCCGTCGGTCGGGGCGTACTCACCGGGCTCGACCTGGCGACGCAGCACGGTTCCTTCGCGCGGGGCGCGAACGGTGAGGCGATCGACCAACACCTGCAACGCCTCAACCTCTGCTTTGAGCAGCGCGAGCCTCGCCTGAGATACGGCGAGATCCGGCTGCCAGCCGCCGGCCATGAGCCTGTCGAGCGCGGCGACGGCCGCATCAAAGTCTGCCTTGGCGGCCGCCGCGTCGAACGTGGCCTGTGAGATATTGCGGTCGGTGCCTGCCCCGCGACCGCGTGCCTCGGTGATCAGTCGCAGTTGTTCATCGCGGTCTTGCATGACAGCGCGGGCCCGCTCGACGGCGGCCTGCAACTGGGGAATATCCTCAGCGCGGGGCAGGGCGTGCCATCGGGCGATCTCGGCCTCGCCCCCGGCCACCGCCGCGCGGGCGCGGATGAGGTCGGCCTCAAGCCGTCGTCCGTCGAGTTTGAAGAGTGGGGTGCCGGCCTCAACACGGTCATTGACGTCGGCGTAGACCTCCATGACCAGCGCAGCCTCTGGGGCGACGACAGAGACATTCTTCCCGGCAGGCTCCACGATGCCCAGCGAAGCCACACCCATCGCAAAAGGGTTGACCGATGGTGGCCTGGCGAGTGGAACCTGCGGGGGCTTCTCGTTGCCCAGCACGACAGCCCACACGCCAACGCACAGCCCGGCGACGGAGAGGATGATGGTGGCCCAGCGGATCATGCGGAGAGGGTATCGCCAGAGAATCGACTGTACCTTTGCAGGCAGACACGCTGGAGATGACTGATCACGCCCCGCCAAAAACGCTGCCCGGTGAAACCTTGATGACCTTGCGGATGCTCAGGAAACTCCCCAGGCCGATGGTCAGCAGCGTGGCCACGAATGAGCCCGCGAGGAGTTGCCAGGGGAGCACCGCCGAGAGTTCGCTCTCGGCCTTTTTGGCCGCGATGGTGAAGGCCCCCGCCGCGCCGGCGCCGATGCCGTAGCCGACGACGCCGACGATCATGGCCTGCACAAGCACCATGCCCACGAGCGTGCGGGTGCGCGTGCCCAGCGCCTTGAGCACAGCGAAGTGGCGGATGTTCTCCGACGTGAACTGGTAGAAGATCGAGGCCGACAAGAGCAGCCCCACCACGAAACCCAGCGCGATGGTGATGCCGAAGTTCACGCCGATGCCCGTGGCCACCACGATGAACGATTTGGTGCGCCGGCTGAACTCCTCGGGCGTCAGCGCGATCACGTCTTCCATTGAACTGATGGCGCGCTGAACCTCCCGCACGTCGGCCCCGGGCCGAACCTTGGCCAGAATGAAACTGATGCGCTCGCGCCCCACCGGCGAATATCGCACGGCGTTGTCGAATGTCGTGTAGATGATCGCGTTGCTCTCGAAGCCCTTCTTCGCCCGGCAGAAGCCGACGATCACCGCCCGGGAGTCATTGATTTTGATCACCTCGCCGAGTCTCGGGTTGTTGAGCATCGCCCGAGAGCCGTTCTCGACGATGATCGCGTCGGGGATCCACAGGTCCTCGATGCGCCCCTCGATCATCTCGGCGGGCCTGCCCACCAGCGTGTTGCGCGGTATCCCCAGCACCTGCACCCGCTTGAACGTGTTGTTGTTCAGTTCCGTCACGGCGTAGGCCGTGAAGAAGGGCTCGGCCCACAGCACGCCCGGCGCCGACCGCACCCGCGAGAGTTTCTGGTCTGAGAGTGGGCGGTACTCTGCCACCCAGGGTGTGTCGGGGTCCATCACCCACAGGTCCGGTTGGTTGACGTTCTGCAGCGGGCCCGTCGCCTGGTTGAGCAGGCCCAGGAAGATGGCCCCCTGCTGGTTCATGAGCAGCGCGGCGAAAGCCAGGCCCATCACCAGCGTGAGGTACTTCGTGCGGTCGCCGAACAGCATTCGCAGCGCGACATGGATCATGCGTGCGGCGCAGCCGCCGCAAGAGAAGGTTACGCCCCTGTCTTCAGGCGCGTAGAAGCCCGTACCGGAGGATGCACCAGAGCGCCCTGACGCCGTCTCGCCAGGTGATCTTCTTCCCCTCGTCGTAGGTGCGCCCCGCGTAACTCACGGCGACCTCATACACGCGGCTCGGGCGCGTGCCCGCCCCCTCCGGCAGCCTGGCACGCGCGATCCTGGCGATGAGTTCGATCTCCACGCCGAAGCGTTCTTCTCGCAGGGATAAGCCCCGGGCGACTTCGCTGGTAAAGGCCTTGGTGCAGCATTCCACGTCGGTGAGGTTCAGGTTGGTCGCCATGTTGCAGGCGGTGGTGATGATGCCGTTGGCCACGCGGTGCCAGTAATACAGCACCCGATGGGTCTGGCCGATGAAGCGCGACCCGATCACCGCGTCGGCGCGCCCGTCGAGGATGGGTGCGAGCACGGCGGCGTGGTCGGCCGGGTCATACTCAAGGTCGGCGTCATGGATCAGCAGCACATCCGCCCCGTGTTCCAGGGCGTGCGCCATCGCCGTGCGGATCGCCGCGCCCTTGCCGCGGTTGGCGGGGTGAGTCAGCAGGGTGATTTCTCCCCGCTCGTGCATGGGCCTCAGCGCCGCGGCAGTGCCGTCGCTCGAACCATCGTCAACAACGATCACGTGCGCGCTCGATGCGTGCGCCGCCAAGACGCGGCCGATAGAGGCCGCGGCCCATCGGGCCTCGTTGTACACCGGGATGAGCACGGCGATGCGCACGGGTGAGGGCACAGAATACGCGCCGGCCGCCCGCAAGGCTTCAGCCGCCCAGCAGGATGCGACGCTGGGGGGTCGAGAGCCCGACGCGTTCCAGTTCCTCCGCCGTGAGCCATCGGCGCGAGGCTGGCGGCACCGTGTGACCGCCCCGGGGCCACACGGCCGGGGCGGATGCGCGCCGCGATCGTGTCGAAGAAGACCGAACTGCCCTTCCGGCCCACACTTCGAATGTGATCACCCGATGGGTGAGTCTGCGTTCGAACGAGTCACACAAGGTGAGCCTACCCCACGCGGCCACGCCTTCAGGGCCACACAGCCAGCGGGCGATCTTCCCTCGCTCGCCGGGCAGAGATTCGATGGTCGGTGCCTGCCAGAGGCCGCCCCAGAGACCTGCCGCGGGGCGTTGTTCAACCAGCACCCGCCCCTGACCATCGCGCACCAACAGGCAGACATGCAGGAGGGCGGTGCTGGTTGTCCGCGTTTTGGCAGGGGGAATGAGGTCCTGAAGGCCAGCACGATGAGCCGCGCATCGCGTCTTGAGAGGGCACGAATCACAGCGTGGCCGGCCCGGCGTGCAGACGGTGGCGCCCAGTTCCATCAGACCCTCGTTGAGCGGGCCGGCGGCATCCCCCGCGGCCGAGGCCAACGCCCGGGCACGCGCCCACACCCACCGCTGATTGTCAGGGGTGGTCGAGGCTCCATCTCGGGCCCAGAGCCGCATGAGCACGCGCGAGACATTGCCGTCCACAATGGGCTCTGGCAGGCCAAACGCGATCGAGGCGATCGCACCGGCCGTGTATCGGCCAACGCCGGGCAGCGCGAGAATCTCAGCAGGTGAGGCGGGGAACCGCCCGTCATGGCGTGCCATGATCTCGCGCGCCGCCCGGTGAAGGAGCCGCGCCCGCCTGTAATAGCCAAGGCCAGACCACGCCGCGAGCACCCGCGACTCTTCCGCCTGCGCCAGGTGCGCCACGGTGGGAAACTGGGCCATGAATCGAACAAACCGATCCGTCACCCTGGAAACCTGCGTTTGCTGGAGCATGAGTTCGCTGACGAGGCAGGCGTAGGGGCATCGGCCTCCGCGGGCATCGGTCGCGCGTCTCCAGGGCAGGTCGCGGGCGTGGCGTGCAAACCAATCGACCACCGCCCCAGCCACCGCGTGATCGTTGGGGCCCCCGGCCTGATCACGGGCCATCCGGCGAACTCCAGTTTTTCAGCAGCGCGGCAACGTCATGCCTGACTTGTTTCCAGGGGGCATCCTTCGTTTTGCCGATCGTGATCCAGCCGTCATGGATGAGGATGTTGGAGACGCCGGGCACCGCCATGAGGGCCGCGCCGAGAGGATCTTCGCGGGCTTGTTCCGGGCGCGTGTAACCGCGTGGCCCGGCGGGTGAGGGGGAGGGGGACACGATGCACTTGATCGCGTTGGGGTTGGGGGTGGCCACAAACTCGGTGACGGTGTATCCCATACGGCACAGAGAGCGTACCCCCACAGGGGCGGCGCGGCGGGCGAACCAGAGGGGAGAGAACGCGTAATCCCGCCACGAAGTGCGCAGGAAACTGCCTGCGGGGCGATCGCGGCGAATAAACTAGGTGTGTACCCCGGAGAGGGCCGAAGAAATGAACACGCCCCCGAAAGACCCGGTGGGCGGCCGGGGCTGATGGACGGGGCGAGCGAACCCGCCTGAAGGGAGAGACAGGTTGTACCTGAGCGAACGAATCCGAAGCCTGCTTGAACGTCTCTCGACGTACGAGGGGTGGGAGGTCGCGCTCGAGATCGGCCTGATCTGGATCCTGGTCTTTGCCATCTTCCGGTTTGTTCAGGGAACGCGAGCCGCCGGTGCGCTCAAAGGGCTTCTGCTGCTCTTGATCCTCATCACGGTGATCAGCCGTGTGCTGGGCGGCACGGGGCAGTTCCAGCGCCTCGGGCTGCTGCACGACCGTTTCCTGGCCCTGGCCGCCGTGGGGCTCATCGTGATCTTTCAGCCCGAACTGCGCCGGGCCCTGGTGCGTCTGGGCGAAACCCCCTTCTTCCGAACCACACCCAAGGACATCCGCTTCGTGGTCGACCAGATCGCCGACGCGGCGGACTACCTCTCCCGCGCCAAGTTCGGCGCGTTGATCGTGGTGGAGCGGCAGATCGGCCTGGCCGGGCTCATCGAGGGCGGCACGGTGCTCAACGCCGAACTCTCGTCGCGGCTGCTGCAGACGATCTTCTTCCCCGGTTCGGCCCTGCACGATCTGGCCGTGGTGGTGCGTGGGCGCACCATCCACTCGGCGAGTGTGCAGTTGCCGCTGGCCGAGCCCAGCGACATGCCGCAAGACTCCCTGGGCTCTCGCCACAGGGCCGCCGTGGGCCTGAGCAAAGAGTGCGACGCGCTGATCGTGGTGGTGAGCGAAGAGACGGGCGCGATCCGCATCGCCGAGCGGGGCGTGCTCTCGAAACGCATGAAAGTCGAAGAGTTCCGCGCCGAGTTCGAGCGACGGCTGGCCAAACCACCCCGCTCCACCGCCAAAGCCCGTCAGGCCGCCGCCGAGGTTCCCGCCCCCGGCGAGCCCCAGGAGCCCGGCGAGGAACCCGGTGAGCAACTGCTCCACAACTCCGACGTGGAGCACGCGGCACGCCGGTGAACGACCACGCGGCACAGAGACGGGCGATCGTGCGGGAATCGAAGACGCACCCCGGGTGCGGAGGAGCGGCTGGGCGTGTGGAACATTGTCCGCAACATCATCATCGTCACCTTGCTGACCATGCTTGTGTGGCTCTTCGCCGAGGGTGAGAGCCTGCGCGCGGTGCAGGTGCAGACAGACATGGTGCTCATCGCCGAGCCCGCCAGCGACCGTGTGATCGATCTCATCGAGCCGGGGCTCGCCGGGGCGTCACGCGCCACCGTGGTCGTGGAGATCGAGGGCTCGAACGCCGCCACAGACGGGGCCGAGCGCACGCTGCGCATGCCGCTCAAGATCATCCCCGGAATCGCCGGCGTGCCGCTCGAAAAAGGCGAGCACTCCCTCAACCTTCGCGAGGTGGTGCGGCAGCACCCCGAGGTGCGCGGGCGCGGCATCACCATCAAACGCGTAGAGCCCGCGGCGCTCCGCGTCTATGTCGATCAGATCGAAACCCGCAGCGTGAAAGTGATCGCGTCTGTCTCGGGAGACGAACTCGAAGGCGCGGCCGAACTCCGCCCCAGCATGGCCACGGTCCGCCTCCCCTCCCGCTTCGCCGCGAAACTCTCGGAAAACAGTTCGGCCACCGCGCGCATCTCCCCCGAATCGCTGGCAACGCTGACCCGGGGCCGCAGGCAGACTCTCACCGGCGTGCCGATTGTCCTGCCCCAGGAAGTCGCCGAAGACCCCCACACCCTGCTGGAACAGACCCGGGCCGATGTCACGCTCACGCTGCGCGCCCGCACACGATCGATCAAAATCGCCAGCGTGCCCGTGCACGTTCGGATCGCGCCGGGCGAACTCGCCAACTGGGATATCGACATCCCCGAGCAGGACCGTTTCCTCGTCGATGTCACGTTCTCGGGCCCCGGTGAAGCCATCCAGGCGATCGAAGACAAAACCGTTCAGGTCATCGCGACCCTTCCACTTTCGTTCGAAGAACTCGAACGGCAGATCCCGAGCAAGGAAGTGATCTTTGCCGACCTTCCCGCCGGGGTGCGTGCCGAGGCTATCAACCGCACGGTGCGGCTCACCATCACACGACGCGCGCCGGAAGCCCGCCAGCCGGCGCCGTGAGCATGGCCTATTGCCCGTCGGCGCGAAGGAACATCGAAAGCATCGACCGCCACTCCCCGTATCTGTACTCGATGCCGTGCCGGTCGTGGATGGCCCGGATCATCTCCATCGCGCGTTCGCTCAGGTCGGTCTGCCATACCTGCGCGCTGGCGTCGCAGAAATACACGCGGCACCCCATGGGTTTGATCGTGTGCACGCCGCACAGATTGCCGGTGAGAAAGGGGCAATCGCCGCGAGCCAGCGCGCCGTCGAGGTCTTGCCCGCGCAGCGGCGTGGCCAGACGGCTCACCGTGAACGCCGCCTCAAGCCCGGTGACATAGAGCCGGTGCCCCGCCTGTCGGAAGTTGCAGCATCGGCCCGAGGCCCAGCAGGCGGGCCCCCGCGCCGCGATCTGATCGGCGATCAACGTGTACACCGCGCCGAGTTCCGCGCTGACGCGGCCATCCGCCGCGGCCGCGAGCCACAGAGCAGGCAGCGACCTCTCCGCATCGTCGAGTTGGTCTTGCTGGTGTGGCACAGTTCGAACGCGCTCACGACGCTTCAGATATCGACCTTATCCCTGATGATCCGGATCTGCTGCACCGAGTAGAGGTTGCCTTTATCCATGCCCGGGCACGTGTTCTTCGCGCGTTCCCACGCTCGCCTGCTGGCAAGGTTGCTGGGCCAGAAGGGCCACGTGCGGCACTGCGCCGGGCGGGCGTCATACAGAGCGCACACCGCGCTGCCCGGGCGTGTGTCCCGGTCGAGAAAAATACAATCGAGCCCGTGGCTCGTCTCACGCTCGCCCAGCGAGATCCCGCGGATCGTGCGGCGGGTGTACCGCTGGTAGAACTCCTGCACGCTCACGCCCACCCGCGCGGCCATCTCGGCCGCTTCTTCGTCTGTAAACAGCACGAAGCCTTCCGGCCCCGAGCAGCAGTTGCCGCACATCGTGCATTGGAACGAGAGCCCGCCTTCTCGCCGGCCCGGTTGGGGCTGCGCGAACCATTCCGGGCCCTCGCTGTGGTTCTGATACGCCATGTGCCTTCAAGGGTACGCCCCGACACGCGCACTACGATTCCCACGCTTTGAACCCCGACGACGACGTCTGCCTGTGCTTCCACGTGCCGCTGCGGAAGATCCGCGCCTACCTCGCTCGCGAGAACCCGCCCGTGGCTTCGCTCATTTCAGAGTGCCTCGGCGCCGGCACCGGCTGCATGTGGTGCGTGCCTTTCCTCAAACACCTGCACGCCCAGCACCAGAAGGGTCAATCGCCGGACCTGAAAATCTCTCCCGAAGAATACATGAACGCACGCAGTTCATACCGCGAGACGGGCGAACGCGCCCAAGACGCCCTGCGCGAAACACAATCCCAGGACATGCCGGCCGAGGGCGACTCGGGCCCGCAGACTTCCTGACTCTGCCCCGCTCTCGAACCACGTCTCCCCGCCGATTTTTATCGCGCTCCACCCCTGGCCTCGGCGGCGCGCGCGTGGGCTTCCAGCCCTTCCATCCTGCCCAGAGCCGCGGCGTCTTGAAAGAGCGGCTGTGACTGCGGGCTGTCGTCCAACTCCAGCCATGTTCTGGCGTGCAAAAAGTTGAACACCGAGAGCCCCGCCCGCCCCTTCGCGCTGCCGCCCGTCGGCAGAACGTGGTTCGGCCCCGCGCCATAGTCGCCCATCACCTCCGCGGTGCGAGCGCCGATGAAGACCGCGCCATAGGCCCGCATCGTGCTCGCCACGGAAGACGCATCGGCCGTCATCACCTGCAGGTGCTCAGGCGCCAGCAAATCGCTCAGGCGTGCCGCCTCCTGCAACGTGCCCACCACCACGCACGCGCCGTGGCGCAGCGCGGCACGGGCGGTCGGCGCCGTCGGCAGGGTTTCAAGTTGCCGCGCCAGTTGCCCTTCGACGGCCTGCGCCAGCGATTCGGATGTTGTGACCAGAACGGGCACCGCGTCGGCGTCGTGCTCGGCCTGCGCGAGCAGGTCGGCGGCGATCAACGCGGGGTCGGCGGTTTCGTCCGCGATGATCAGCACTTCGCTGGGGCCCGCGAGCATGTCGATGGAGGTCCGGCGCGAGGCCAGGTGCTTAGCGGCCGTGACCCATTTGTTGCCCGGCCCCACGATCACGTCACACGCGGGCACCGGCCCGGCGCCGTACGTCATCGCCGCGATCGCCTGCGCCCCGCCAACCGCGAGAAGCCCGTCGGCGCCCGCCAGGGCGGCCGCCGCGAGCGTGGCCTGCGCCGGGCGAGGCGACGCCACCCACACACCCTTCACGCCCGCGACACGCGCCGGCAGCGCCGTCATGAGCACCGACGACGGCAGCGCGAACCGCCCCCCCGGCGCATAACACCCCGCAGATGCAACGGGCAACAGGCGGTGGCCGGCTCTGCCACCCTGAACGGCGACATCAAGATCTTTGATGCACGACCGCTGCGCCATCGCAAAGATTTCGATGCGCGACGCGGTGCGCTCGAGCAATGAACGATCGGCCCGTGGCAGCGCCCCGAGCGCCGTGTGCAGTTCCGCACGCTCATACACCATCGGCGCGCCCGCGGGGACATCCCCCAGCCGCAGCGCGTGCGCGGCCACCGCGTCAAGCCCGCGCTGATGCACATCTTCCATGATCGATGCCGCGTCGGCGAGCGCCCCCGCGTCTACCGGGTCGGGCCTCTCTCGCATGATTTCTGAAGGTGTTCGCCGGGGCAGGAGCGGGGTGATGGTGGTCGTCACGGTTGCTCTCCAGCGTTCGGCAGCCCCATGATTGCCGCTGATGGCTCTCCTCCGGCGGGCACAGGCCCCGCCGTGAGTGGTTGCTTGGCGTTGCCCGGCCGACGTACGACGCGCAGGGAACGGGCGTCGAGTTCGTGTTCGAGGTCTGCCAGCGTGGCGCCGGCCCCGACCAATCGCACCAGCGAGAAGTAGACGAGGTCGGCCACTTCGTGCACGATGTCGTCACGATCGGCGGCCCTCACCAGTTCGCCCGCCTCTTCAATGATCTTGGCGCTCAGCAGTTCGCTGTCTGCCAGCAATCGCGCGGTGTATGAACCCGCCGGCGCTGAACCGGCGGCCACCCTGGCAAGCCTGCGAACCAGCGCCGATACGCCTCCCTCTTCACCCCAGCACGTGCGCGTGCCGTTGTGGCAGAAACCCGCCCCCTGCTGGCGCACGGTGAACCTCAGCGCATCGCGGTCGCAATCAACGTCTATCCGAACCAGTTGCTGCGCATCACCGGATGTTTCACCCTTGCGCCACAGCCCTCGAGAACGCGAGTGATAGACGCCTCGGCGCTCGCCGATCGCCGCCGCCAAAGACGCCGCGCTGGAGTAGGCCAAGCCCAGCGCCACACCGGATTCATCCACAACCACCGTGGGCCACAGGCCGTCGGGCCGGTCGCTCGTGAGGGGCGCGGCAAAGGCCTCCGAGAGTTCCATGCGACCCGTGTATAGCGCCATGCCCACCTGCGCATCGGCCCCGATCGCGTCCAGTTCAGCAACTTCAGCCGGGGTGGTGATGCCCCCCGCCGCGGTCACACGGCAGCCCGGGCCCGCGGCCTCGATGATCGGCGCGACACGCGATGTCGGCAGCCCGGAGAGTGTGCCCTCGATCTCCACAAATGTCACCAGAAAGCCGCCCACGGCGTCGCGCAGTTCGCCGATGCGCTCCAGCACGCCCCGCCCGGTTGGCCTCTGCCACCCCTCCACCACGATGTCACCGTCGCGGCTGTCGAGCGCGGCGATCACGCGCTCTCGCGGGAGTTGCCTGAGAATCTCCGGCGTTGCCGCCGTGCCGAGGATCACTTTCGACGCGCCGAGGTCGAGCCAGCGCTTCGCCGTGTCAGCATCGCGGATGCCGCCGCCCACGCGGCAACGGGCACGGGGCAGCAGGTCGCGGATGAGGTGCGCGTTGTTCCCCCTGCCCATCGCGGCGTCAAGATCAATCACGGCAACCTCGCCAACCGGCGAGAATCGCTCTGCGATGGGCCGCGGGTCGCCGGCGTCGATGGCCTTGGCCGCGCCGCGCACCAGTTGCACCGTCTGGCCTGCCTGAAGATCGATGGATGGAACAATCATGGTATGGAACTCCGTTGCAACAGCCGCAAGGGCACGTCTCGGAGTGCCAGCCGGGCCTTCACCGCTTCGATCGAAGTTGTGCCGTCGTGAAACATCGAAGCGGCGAGCACCGCATCGGCCCCTGCATCCAGCGCTTCGACCAGGTGCCCGACCGTCGAAGCACCCCCGCTGGCGATCACAGGAACACCCACCGCCCGCGCGACAGCACGTATGAGGTTCAGGTCATACCCCTCGTGTGTGCCGTCGCGGTCCACGCTGGTGAGCAGTATCTCCCCCGCGCCCAGCGCGGCCCCTTGCCCGCACCACGCCACCGCATCTCGATCCAGCCGCTGGGTGCCCGAACGCACAACAACCTGCCAGACATCAGGCGCGGCACGCTGGGCATCGACCGCCAGCACGATGCACTGCACCCCGAACCGATCGGCCAGCCGGGTGATGAGCGGCGGA
Organism: Phycisphaeraceae bacterium; assembly: GCA_019636615.1. GTDB lineage: Bacteria > Planctomycetota > Phycisphaerae > Phycisphaerales > UBA1924 > UBA2402. Next base: position 1,621,378 of record JAHBXF010000002.1, read on the forward strand.
TGCGCGACAGCCGCTGTGTTCACACCCACCTTGTCGGCCCCCGCCGAGAGCAGCGCCGACGCATCGTCCAAAGTGCGCACCCCTCCCCCGACGGTGAGCGGGATCGACAGCACCCCGCGCAACCGCTCCACGGTCTTGAGCGATGCACGCCGCCCCTCGGGTGTGGCGCTCACATCGAGCATGACGATCTCATCCGCCCCATGGGCTTGATAGAGCGAGGCCCGCTCCACAGGGTCGCCCGCGTCACGCAGATCGGCAAACCGCACACCCTTGACAACGCGGCCGTCGCGCACGTCGAGGCATGGAATCAGACGTTTCAGCGGCATTCAACCCCCCCGCTTTCGCGCGTGCTCAGCCACGCCCCGATCAGTGCTTGCCCCCACGGGCCCGAGAGTTCCGGGTGAAACTGGCACGCGAGCACCCCGCCGCGCGACAGGGCCGCGATGAACTTCTCGCCGTGCGTCGCGCTGGCGGCTCTCCACCCCTCCACGGGCGTGCGCACCGCGAACGAGTGGGCGAAGTATGCATCGCCGTCGGCGCATGGCCCCGCGACCTCCGGCCGTTCGTCCCACGTCACCGCCGACCACCCAAGGTGCGGCACACGCACGCCGTCAGCCCCCAGCCGCGCCGCCACCGCCGGGATGGCCCCGAGCCCGACGCACCCCGGGCTCTCTTCGCTGCCCTCGCAGAGCATCTGCATGCCCAGGCAGATGCACAGCGTGGGCCGCAGCGCCCGCACCCGCTCGCGCAGCGCGCCGTCAAAGCCGCACGCCCGCAGATGATCCATCGCCGCCCTGAGCGTGCCGACACCGGGCAGCACCACGTGAGTCGCCCGCTCGATGTCCGCGCCCTGCGTTGCGAACGCGGCGTGCGCGCCGAGCCTGCGCAGCGCGCCAACCACCGACGCCGTGTTGGCCGTGCCCGTGGGCACGATCACCACCCTCGGCACCGACGGCGAGAGTCCCCGGCCATCATCAACGCGGATCACATCGCCCCCTTGGTGCTGGCGGCTTCGTCGGGGTAGCCTGTTGCAACAACCGCCTCGCGCAGCGCGAGCGCCAGGGCTTTGAAAGCCGCCTCGGCGCGGTGATGATCGTTCTCGCCCCGCAGCACATCGACGTGCAGCGTGAAGCGCCCCTCCATCGCCAGCGTGCGAAAAAAGTGTACGATGTTCTCGGTGGCCAGGCCCCCGAGCCGCTCTCGCCGCAGCCCCAACTCCACCACCGCGCTGGGGCGGCGAACAAGATCAACCACAACCCGTGAAAGCGCTTCATCGAGGGGCGCGTACGCCGCCCCGAAGCGACGAATACCCCGCCTCTGGCCCAACGCCTCGTCGAGCATGCTTCCCAGAACGATCGCGCAGTCCTCGGCCGTGTGGTGGTCATCCACGCCTAGATCGCCCCGGCATGTCAACACAAGATCCATCCTCGCGTGGCACGCGAGCGCCGCGAGCATGTGATCAAGAAAGCCGATGCCCGTCTCCACCTCCGCCTTGCCAGCCCCATCAAGGCGTAGCGCCCCTTCGATCGCCGTCTCCCGCGTCTGCCTGGTTCTCGACGCGGCCCGTACACCGGCAGCCCCAGCCGGCACGCCGGCCTCCTGATGTGTGCTCACATTGCCTCCCTTGCTTGTGTCCAGGCGCGATCCCGCCGCACGTGTGTCGTGCCCTGTCATCGCTGCACCCCACGCTTCCCGGTACCTTCCCCCTTCGCCGGCGAGTCCCCACCGTCAGACAAACCGTGTCGCACCGCGCCGAGCATGAGTGCCAGTTCCTGCGCCGACGTGAGCACCCGCGCAGCCCCGGCGCTGAGCAGCAGTTCTTCGGCTGCTTGCGGCGTTTCGCCCGGGGCCACAAAGCCCAGAGGCACCACCCCAGCCGCCCGCGCGGCACGAACATCATCCACCGTGTCGCCGATCATCCAGGCCTCGTTCACACCCATCTGCTCCAACGCACGCTGCACGGGCAAGGGGCTCGGCTTCGCCGGCGCATCTTCCATGCACACAACCGTCTTAAAAATCGCCGTCAGCCCGTGCGCATCGAGAAAGGCCGCCGCGTCGCGCCGCGGGCGCCCCGTGACAATCCCGAGCGCATATTCCCGCGCCAGTTCGGCCAAGTCCGCCGCAGACCACAGCAATCGTTCGGTGCGACGCAGGCCGGGGAGATCGTCGGTTCCCTGATACAGGCTCTCAAAGACCTCGGTTACCTCGGCAAGTGTGGCGCTGACGCCCTTCTCCGCCACGAGCTTGTGCGTGAGCACCCAGTCGTTGTTCGCGTTCCCCTCGGCCTTCGCCGCGCGGATCTCCTGCGGCGACACATGCACACCAAACGCTTCTGCCGTCTGCACGATCGCCGCGCGATAACTGGCCGAGACATCGACCAGCACACCGTCCATGTCAAAGAGAATCGCGCGTGGCGCAAGCACACTTTTCACCGCCCGCCTCAATCGCTCTCCATCGGCCGACCTGCCCGGAACGGTGATCCTCAAGCATCCGTCGAGCGTTCCTCCCCGGGGATACCGCCGAACGCCGATGCCGAGCCCGGCCAGCAGGTCCGCCACGAGCGGCCCATCGTCGTGGCGTGAGAGCACAAAGTTGCCCTGACTCTCGCTCACGTCGGCCCCGAGCGACCGCATGCACCACGTGAGTTTCTCTCGCTCGCGCCGCACCGCGCCGACAAACTGTGCTACAGCATCTCTGCCCTGCTCGCGCCACGCGCCGGCGATGGCCGCGCTCGTGCCGCTGCACGCGTAGGGCAACCCCACACGCCGCAACCACTCGATGACCCGGGCGGGGCCCAGGGCAAACCCAACGCGAAGCCCGGCCAACCCCCACGCCTTGCTGAACGTGCGGGTCACCAGCACGTTGGGCCGGCCGAGCACCTCCCTGGTGTGGTCGGCTTCCGCGAACTCGACATAGGCAAGGTCATACACCACCAGCGCGCCCGGCGCGGCCTCTGCCAGCGAGAGCACATCGCCCGCCTCCGCCGTCAGGCCCGTCGGGTTGTTGGGCGAGACAACAAAGATCGCCCCCGTCTGATCGTTCACCATCGAGGCGACTTCACGCAGCGGGTACGCGCCGTTCATCCACGGCACGCTGCGACGACCCGCGCCCAACTGGTCGATCCAGCGCGCCAGCATCTCAAACGTCGGATCCGTCAGGATGGCCTCTCGCCCCGGGCACAACACCGCGCGGCAGGCGCGTTCGAGCGCATCGTCCGCCCCCGCCGTCACGATGACGTTCGACGCTTCGACCCCATACTCCGCCGCCAGCCGTTCTTCGAGCCACGCGACACTCGGGTATGTCCCCACACTCTCGGGGCGCGCCGTCCATGATTCGAGAAACGCCGGCGGGGGCGAGGCGCCCTCATTGGCGTCGAGCGCGAGATCAATGGGCCTTGGCTGCATGTGCCGGGCATACGCCTGCGCCGCCACGCCGGGGGCAGGCCCCAAGGCGAACGCCGCACCCTTCGCCGTTGTGATGCATGGCCCTTTCACGCCACCACCTGCGCGATCGGTGATATCACGATGTCTGTGCCCCCACGCTCCTTCAGCAGCGGAATCAACGTGGGCAGCGCTTCGCGAGGCACGGCCGACTTCACCGCAAAACCCGCATCCCCCGCAAGTCTGCTCAGCGTCGGCTGACGCATGCAGGGCAGCACCTCCACGATCGCCGCCAGCCTTGCTTCGGGCGCGTTGAGTTCGAGCATCACACGCCGCCTCGCCTCGAGCACGCTCCTGAGCAGCAAAGAAACCTCTTCGATGCGCCGCCTCCGCGCCGGGTCGTCCCACGCCGCGCGGCTCGCGTAAAGACGTGTCGAAGACCGCATCACTTCATCGCAGATCACGAGCCCGTTGGCCTCCAGCGTGGCCCCCGAGGCCGCGACATCGATGATGCAGTCAGCGTCCTCGGGAGGGAATACCTCTGTCGCCCCGTACGAGCGGATGAACCGGTCACCTTTCCCCCGGCGCGCGATCCACTGCGCAGACAGGGTCTGATACTCCGAGGCAACCACCAGCGAGCGAGCCGGCAGTGTGCCCTCCCTGCTCAGCAGTTCACCCGGCGCCGCGACCACCAGCCGCACCGCGTCAAGCCCTGTATCCATGACTTCAACCAGGTCGGCGCGCAACTCCGCGGCCCAGTCGGCGCCGGCAAAGCCCACGTCGCGCGTGCCGGCGTGCAGCATCTCGATGATGTTCTGAGGCTTGAGTATCTTCGCCTCAACAGCGCGCAGCGAGACCCTCGGCCGATAGCCGCGAGAAGACGTGGAAAGCGAGACGCCCGCCTCGGCGAGCAGTCTGACAATCTCCGCGTTCATGCGGCCCTTGGGCAGGGCGATGCGGAGCAGGGCTGGTTGTTGCACGGTGTTCATGGTGCCTCGGGTCGGGTTTGGAAAAGCCTGAGAGTGGTTTTTCCGGCCGATCGGGGCGGCGCTGGCCCCCCGCCGCAACGCGGGGGAACCAGGAAAAAACGCCGGCCCGTGGCCGGCGTTGATCGTGTGTTTGTTCGCCCGTGCGTGCGGGCCACACCATCACCGGCTCACGCGTGTGCGTGATGCAGATGGTGATGATGATGGGCCTTCGAGCCGCTGAACATGGCCTTGAGTATTCCTGCCCCGCCGCGGCGCGTCAAGCGACATCCCGCCAGCACCGCAGATTTCTCCGCGGTTTTACGCGCCAGGCCGCTTGGCGGGCAGTGTTATCCCCAGTTTTTCCATGGCCATGCGCAGGTCAGACCAGACCTTCCCCCGGACCTCTTCGGTATAACTGCGCAGGACATAGGCCGGGTGATAGGTTGGCATCACCGGCATCTCCCTGCCGTCCGCGAGCGTGAACGACGCCCACCGCCCACGCAACGACGACATCGTCGCGTCCGTGTTGAGCAGAAGCCGCGTGGCGGGCAGTCCCAGCGTCACCACGACCTCGGGCCCGATGATGGCGATCTGTTCCAGCAGGTACGGCGCGCACAACTGCGCTTCGGCGGTCGTCGGCGTCGCGTTGTTGGGCGGGCGCGTCTTGAGCACGTTGGCGATGTACACGTCCTCTCGCTTGAGCCCCATCGCCGTGATCATCTTGTTGAGCAGTTCGCCGGCGCGACCCACGAAGGGCCGGCCCGTCTTGTCCTCTTCTTCTCCGGGCGCTTCGCCCACAAACATCAGCCTCGCGCGGATGTTCCCCTCGCCCCACACGATGTTGTGGTGCGCCGTGACAAACTGCGTGTGCGGCGCATCCTGATCATACTTCGCACGAAGCAACTCCATCGCCTTGATCGCCTCTTCACGACTCCGCGCCCGCGCGGCCTGCGCCGTGCACGTGGGCAGCGTGAGCGAGCCGCCTCTCGCCGCGCCGGCGGCAGACACTCTGCCCGGCGTGGCGGGAATGGCGGGCGTGGCAGGCGCCGCGACCTTCGACGGTCTCACGCTGGTTGGCGGTGGCGCCGCCTCTCTAGGTGCTGCCGGGGTCACGCCCTTGGGCAAAGACGCTTGCTGGTCTGGCTCGTGCGCATGGGCTTCCTCAAAGGCCGGGGGGGTGCCGTCCTCGAGCCGGTATACCGGCACACAATCAGCCCCCAGAAGACGGATCGTCTCTGCCTGCTGCAGAACCAGTGAAGTCAGTCGGGCTTTGTCCATGGGCAGCCGGAGGATACCGGCGTCAAGGCCCGGTGCCAAGGCCGCCCGCAAGAAGGTTCTTCCCCGCGCCGCCGCGCCGGGCCATCAGCCTGGCTCTTCGATCGAGGGGGCTTTGGGCTTCTCGCCATCCTCAGCAGGCGCCTGGGGCGCGGCCTCTTCCGCCTTAGGCTCAGCAGGGGTGGGGGCTGTCATCTCACGCAGTTCCCGTTCGCGGGCCGCCGTTGAACTCGGCACCGGCTGCGAGGCGCTCACGGGGGCGGGCCGCTCAAAGATGATGGTGGGCAGAAACGCGCCCGCCAAAGCGCCCACGACCAGGCCAAGCATGAGACCAGGCAGGAACGCCTTCGCAAAGGCGGGGTTCGACGATTGTGAAGACTCAGCCACCCTGAAAACCTCCCGGAAGACGCTCATGATAGCGGCTCGCCATGGCTATCGACCCATAGGGGCCAATCTTCACACATTCTCCCCCATTGCGGCCAATCCCTGCGCCTGTCCGATAAGAGCCTGACAGTTTCTTGACAAACCACGTCTGGCCTCACACGCTCACGCGGACGGCCAGACAGGTATTTCGACCACTTCGCCGTTGTCCGCCGTGTTGTCACCCCACCCGCCGCCTGAAGAGCCACCCGGCATGAGCCACCCAAACCCGCCCGCGAACGAGTCTGAGCCCTCGTCATTCACGCCCGAACTCGCCGAGATTCTTTCCGGCGACGCTCCCCCGGACGAGAAGGACCGGCTCTGGTACACGCACGTCTACCAGGGCAACCGCATGCCCCAACTCACCCTGCGTGCCGTCATCATGGGCGGCGTGCTGGGCATGCTCATGGCCGCTTCAAACCTGTACACCACACTCTCCATCGGTTGGGCCTTCGGCGTCGCCATCACGGCGTGCGTCATGTCCTATGTCATCTGGTCGATCATCCGCATCTTCTCCGGCAGACGCATTGAACTGCTGATCTTCGCCGCGGGCATGCTCCTCCTGGGCGTCGTGCTGGTCTGGAGAAACATCCTCCCGGCCTGGGGCGGGTTGGCGGTCGGCGGGGTGGGCGTGGGCGCGGCACTCTGGCTGCGGCGCAAACTGCCCAAGATGTCCATCCTTGAAAACAACTGCATGCAGTCCACGGCCTCGGCCGCGGGTTATTCCACCGGCTCCACGCTGGCCACCATGTTCGGCTCGATGCTGCTGCTGGCCGAGCCCCTGGAGGGTGCCGGGCCCGAGAGCGTGAAAACGTGGGAAATCCAGCCCGTGTGGGTCGTGGTCATCTTCACGCTGTGCACAGGGTTGATGGGTGTCTTTCTGGCCGTGCCCCTCAAGCGGCAGATGATCAACCACGAGCAACTGCGGTTCCCTTCGGGCGTGGCCGCCGCGGCCACACTCCGCAGCCTCTACAGCGAGAGCGCCGCCGCCATGCGCAAGGCCTACGTGCTCTTGTGGGGGCTCGGCGCGGGGCTCATCGTGGGCATTCTCAACACCGGCGAAGGCACCCTTGAACACCTCGACAGGTTCTTCGACCGCCTCAAGGGCGTCATGGGTTTCTCGCCCCGCATCCCGGAATCGATGCCCGAGAGCGGTTTCTTCAACTGCAACGGGGGCAAACTCGTCGGCTTCGGGCTCGACCGAGCCCAGGACGGCTCCCTGGCATGGCTCACCGCCCTTCCCCGCACACCCGGTGTCGGCATGGCCGCCTTCAACTATGAACCCAGCGCGCTGCTCATCGGCGCCGGCATGATCACCGGCATGCGTGTCTGTCTCTCCATGCTCGTCGGCTCGGTGCTGCTTTACTTCTTTGTGGGCCCTTATCTGGTCGGCATCGATACCGCCGCCGTCGGCAGCGGCTGGAGCCTGGTCGAGGGCAGTTGGGTCTACAGCGCCGCCGCCGCCTCGCCCGACTACAAGATCAACATCCCCCTCAACGGTTCGGGCACGGTGCTCAGGCTCACGGTGTGGTCGCTCTGGGGCGGCACGGCGGTCATGGTCTTCGCCAGTCTCACCGCGGTGGCTCTGCAGTGGAAGACGATCGCACGCGCCTTCGGCTCGCTTCGCCAGGGCCAGAACCCCCCGTCCCGCGCGAGCGAACTCGACGCGGTCGAGGTGCCCATCTCGTGGATGATCGCCGGCATGGTTCCCATCAGCATCGCCATGCTCGCGGTGCAGATGATCGCCTTCCACATTTCATGGTGGGCCGGGCTCATCGCCATCGGCATGTCGTTTTTCCTCGCCCTTGTCGCCTGCCGCGCCACGGGCGAGACCGACACCACGCCCATCGGCGCCATGGGCAAGGTCATGCAACTCATCTTCGCGGTCATCGCCCCGGGCAACATCCAGGCGAACCTGGCCTCGGCGGGCATCGCCGCCAACAGCGCCTCCTCCTCGGCCGATCTTCTCACCGACCTCAAGAGCGGTTATCTGCTCGGCGCCAGCCCCAGAAAGCAGTTCCTCGCGCAGTTCACGGGTGTCTTCTTCGGCACCCTGGCCATCGTGCCCATCTGGTACCTCATGGTGCCCAACAAGGCCAAACTCGACGCCTTCGCCGCGCCGGCCACCCGCCAGTGGGAGGCCGTGGCCCGCATCCTCGTCAAGGGCGTGTCGGAACTGCCCCAGTCGGCGATTGTCGCCATCCTCCTCGGTGCGCTCGTGGGTGTCGCCCTGCCCATCGCCGACAAGTTCAGCCCCAAGCGGCTGCGACCGTACCTCCCCTCCGCGATGGGGCTGGGCCTGTCGTGGGTCATCCCCTTCAGCAGCGCCCTGGGCTTTTTCACCGGCGCCTGTGTGCTGATGGCATGGGAGCGGCTCAACCGCAAGAACAGCGACGGGTTTGCCATTCCCCTGGCCTCGGGTCTCATCGCGGGCGAGTCCCTCATCAAGGCGCTCATCGCCATGGCCGCCACCGCCCTTGGCCTCTTTGCCTCGGGCGGTTAAACCCTTCACCCCGCTCAGACCCACCCTGTTCGTCGTGAGTTGAATACCCCCTTTCCCCCCGCGCTCCGGTGGCGCACCGGCGTATCCGATATGCCCTGAGCAGCGCCGCCATAGACAGCAGCGCCCGGGGAATCGAACCGTTGTCACTCCGCCGCACGACGCTCCTGATCGTTCTTCTCGTGGCCGTCTCGGTCGCGGCCGTGATGTACTTCCTCACCCAGAGCATCATCACCAAGCGCATCGACGCCGCGGACGCCGCGCACGCACACGAATCTCTGTCGCGGGTCAAGGCGGTCATCGAAAACGCCGTCGCACGCATCGACCTCAGCGCCGCCGACTACGCCACGTGGGACGAAATGGTCGAGTACATCCACCGGCCCACGCGCGAGTTCGAAGAATCCAACCTCACCGAAAACAGTTTCCGCACGCTCCAACTCGGTTTCCGCTGCATCGTCGCGCTCGACGGAACCGTCGTGCTCGAACAGGGCTACGACCCCGACAAAGATACCATCACCGAGTTCTGCCCCTTGCTCGCCGAGAAAATCCGCCGCATCGGCCTGCTCGAGCAGGTTGTCGCCAACGGCGGCACCCCCGTCAATGGCATCCTCGGGTGGCAAGGGGGTGTGGCGCTCCTGGCGGCAAGGCCCATCCTCGACAACAACAGCACCATCGAACCCCAGGGAATGGTGGTGTTCGGTCGCACGATGGACCCTGAAAAGTCTGAGCACGTCACCCGCCTGACCAACGTCACACCCTCCCTCGAACTGATCCATCAACCACCGCCACTTCACGCCGCCGAAGCGTCCGCCTCTATTGAGTTTCTCCCCCGCGAGATGGTCCGCGCGAGCGTCCCGGTGATGGGGCTCGACGGAACTCCCTCCCTTCGTCTGAGCATGCTCGAACCTCGACCTTTCGCCCCCTACGGGCGCGAAAGCCTGCGTCACCTGGCCGTCGCGCTCACCATCTGCTGCATGGGCTTCGCTTTGACCGTGGGCCTGGTGATCGAACGACGGGTGCTCGCCAGGATTCACCGCATCGCCGACGACCTCTCTGATGTGCGCGGCAACGCCCACACCAACCGCAGGGTGGCCGTCCTGGGCAGCGACGAACTCGCCGACCTGGCCGCCTGCATCAACACCACGCTCGACGCCCTCGCCGCCTCGCAGATGCGGCTGCTCGAAAGCGAAGAACGCTTCCGCGCCATCGCCGCGTGCTCGCCCCTGGGCATGTTCGTGGCGGACCATCGCGGCACCATCCTCTACGCCAACACCGAGTACCAAACCGTGTGCGGCGCAGCACACGCCGACCCCCACGACAACAAGTGGTGGCGATTTGTCCGCGCCGACGACCGCGCACGCCTGCGGGAGTCATGGCACAGAACCGCCACCGCGGGTGTCACGCTGCACGAAACCCTCCGCGGATCGGGCCCGGAATCGTCCGCCGCCTGGCTCTCGGTTCACGCGGCGCCCATCCTGCGAGATGGGGCAACCCTCTCGTTCGTCGGCACCGTCGAAGACATCACCGACCGCGTGAACACCGAAGAGGCCCTGCGCACCGCCAAGGCCGCCGCGGAGGCCGCGAGCAAGTCAAAGGGCGACTTCCTGGCCAACATCAGCCATGAAGTGCGCACGCCCATGACCGCGATCATCGGCTTCGCCGATCTCCTGAGCGATCCCGACCTCGACGCGCCCACACGCACTCAGCACGTGGCGACACTCCGCCGCAACGCCTCGCACCTTCTCACGCTCATCAACGACCTGCTCGATGTCTCCAAGATCGAAGCCGGCCAGATGCAGATCGACGTCACCGAGTGTTCGCCGTGGGCCATTCTGGCCGACGCCGCTTCGCTCCTGCGCCCCCAGGCCACCGCCAAGGGCATCGGGCTTGAGCTCTGCTGCGACGGCCCCATCCCCACCACCATCCGCACCGATCCCACCCGGCTGCGGCAGATCCTGGTCAACCTCATCGGCAACGCGGTGAAGTTCACCAGCCGGGGCCAGGTCAAGATCACAGTTCACATGACCGACGCCGAGAGCGACCAGCCCCGGCTCAGCATGTGCGTATCAGACACCGGCATCGGAATCTCGGCCGATCAGATCTCCCAACTCTTCAGGCCTTTCTCACAGGCAGACGCCTCGACCTCACGCCGCTTCGGCGGCACGGGCCTGGGGCTCACGATCTCCCGCAGCCTCGCCAGGCTTCTCGGCGGCGATGTCACCGTCACCAGCACGCCCGGAGAGGGCAGCACCTTCCGGCTTGATATCTCCACAGGCATGCTCACCGCCAACACGCTCGTGAGCGAACCGACGGAAGCGATCGTGCGCCCCGCCGAACAGGCCGACCGCCCCACGCCCCGCTTGCGGGGCACGGTTCTGCTGGTCGAAGACGGCGTCGATAACCAGCGGCTCATCGCCTTTGTGCTCAGGCGCGCCGGCGCGCAGGTCGTGATTGTCTGCGATGGGCAGGAGGCCCTCGACGCCGTCGCCGCGACCCCGGACCAGTTCGACCTTGTCCTTATGGACATGCAGATGCCCCGCATCGACGGCCCCACCGCTACGCGTCTGCTCCGCGAGCGAGGCTTTGATCGGCCGATCATCGCCCTCACCGCCAACGCCATGGCAGAAGACCGCGCCAAGTGCCTCGAGGCCGGCAGCGACGCCTTCATCACAAAGCCGGTGAATGTGCCCTCGCTCATCGCCGAGTGCGCTCAGTGGCTCGACGACCGCCACACTGCCCGCCGCGCCGCCTGAGCCGCTCATGCGCTGGCGTTCCCCCCGGGCTTGGCGCCCGGTTCGTTCTCGATCTCGCGTGGCCACACCACGTGCTGCGGCCCGGTGACCTTGGCGCCGCACTCGGGGCAGCAATCCCCCTTCATATCCAGCAGGTTGTAGTCACAGGCCGCGCAGCGGGGCTCGCCCACCCGCATGAAGAGAATCAACCTGCACCCCGAGCAACTCGAAACGCCCATCGGCGAAGTCTGTTTGCACCCGCACCTGGGACATTCCACATTCATCGTCTCAAAGGCGGTGCTGCTGCGGGCGATGCTGATGGTGTGCTTGCTCGTAAACCGCCCCACCACCACCATGGCGAGCGTGACGCACCCGACCGCCAGCGAGAGCCCCGCCGCCGCGCGGGGCAGCACATCAAGCCCCGGATCGATGCGAAAACCCTCCGTCATTTCGTTGAGCAAGACCAGGCACAACCCAAGACACACGCCAAGCCCCACCGCAACCTTCCGCAGCCACTCGGCCCGTGGTGGCTGTGCCAAGCGAAGGCAGAAGTTCGCGTGCGCCACTACCCCAGCGGCGATCAACGCAAAGTACGAGGTATACCAATCAGCCTTACCGACGGTCCACACGCCCCACGTCACAACCCCCATGAACACCGCGCTGCCCGCCACGCCAACCCAGCGCCACCACCTCTTCTCCACCCCCAGGCCCACCAGCGCAACGCTCGCCAGGCTCACCGCCGGGACGAGCGACATCGCGGTCTTGATCGCGTTGTCACCGATGTCTGTTCCCGCACGCCAACTGCTCCCAATCCAGGCCCAGATCCACGCCAGCACCGCGAACACCACCGATCCGGCCAGCCCTGTGTTCCCCGCGTGCACCCCCCACGGCTTGCGGCGCAGCGTCAGACACCCCACCGCGGCCGCCCCCGCCGACGCGATGATGACCGCTGTCAGCGCGAGTTTCTCTGAGAGGTGTGACGTCCACACCGCCATGTCACACCAGATCGCCCCCGCCGCGAAGACATACGCCGTGACCACCACACCGAACGCCGCGATTGTCTCGGTGCGCAGTTGAGACGAGTGCGAATCTCGGGCCGACGCGAGCATGAGCAAAATGGCGACGACCGTGAGCACACCCGTGCCGAAGATGCGCCCCGTCACGCCCGCACTGGGCAGAAAGATCATGAGCACGCCCGCGCACGCGGTCGCGCCAAGGGCCCACAGCATGGCACGGATCAACGCTTTTCGATATTCCAAAGCCGCCCCCTTCTGTCGCGGGCAACTTCCCGCGGCCGGGGAGATCATTGGGCATCACCCGCACCGGATGGCGAACCGGCTCAAATTGAAAAGGGCGGCCCCACTCCTCCGCGGGGCCGCCCTGTGATGTACTTCGTCGCGTGCCGTCCTCAGGCTCAGCAGCCGCCCGCTTCCCACTGCAGGAAGAAGGCTTCCACGTCCGCCCCGTCCACGCCGCCGTCCTGGTTCACGTCGGCCGCGTCGCCGCCAGACTCCCAGTCGATGAAGAAGGCCTCCACGTCAGCCCCGTCCACGCCGCCGTCCTCGTTGTAGTCGGCGTAGCAGCGAACCGTCTGGCACACCCACGGGTCACTCGCCAGCGAACGCGGGTTGGGCTCGTCAAGGTAGAAGTCGTGGAAGTTCTGGTTGGTGTCCTGGCAGCCGTCGATCTTGCGGAAGACGGCCGTGCCCACGTTCGTGTTGAGCGTGGAACTGCCCCCCTCGGAGCAGTTCGTGCGGATGCCAAAGCCCACAAAGTCCACGATGCGGGTATCCGTGATCGGACAATCGATCGAAGGGAGCAGCGTCTGGGTGTTCACCAGCGCCACTTTGCCGTCGGTCTGCCCCACACCAAAGCCCGGCGTCGCCACGCGGTCGGCGATGAAAGGCGCCCCGTACACACCGATCGCGTTCGTCGTCTGGATCAGGTAGTAACTGTGCGGCGGGATGATCGTGTTGGCCGGGAAGAAGAGGATGTTCTCGCTGTCGCCGAACGACCCGCGGTCGCTGGCGTACTGCAGCGACCAGGTCGAGATGTTCACCGGCTCCGGGGTGCGGTTGAAGAGTTCGACATAATCAGAGTTGTAGAACGCGCCGAAGTTGCCGCCGCCGCCGTACACCTGGCTGATGACGACCGGCGCATCAGAGGCGCCCGAGCAATCGACCACGCGGAAGTTCTCCGTGTCGCTCGCCGAGCGTCCCTGGCCGTCTGTCACCGTCAGCGTGATGGGCTTCTGCCCGAGCGTGACACTGCCGGGAATTTGCGCGACATAGGTAAACCGCCCGTCGCCCGCCACGGCGTCGCCGTTCGTGCCGTCGTCAAAGAGTTGCTGCGTCGGCGAGCCGCCGATGGGTGAAAGGTCCGCCGTCACCATCAAGTTGGTGCTGGGCGGGTTCGTTCCCGGAACCACATCACCGACGATCGTGATCTCGCCGATGCCAAAGCCGCACGCGGCCTTGGGGAGCGTGTCTGCCTCGATCTGCGGCTCGGAAGACCCGACCTGCTGACGCACCGTCACCATGTCGATGCGGGCGCGCCCGCCGGTGTCGTAAGGAACCAGGCCGGAGGCCACGTAGAAGGTCTCGCCGGGCACAAAGACCGCGACCAGCCGGAAGCGGAAGTTGGGGTTGTTGTTCACCCCCGCGATCTGGGTGAGGTCGGCGATGCGCTGGTTGTACCACACGTCACCGTCGTTGGTCGCCTCATAGATCCCGTTGTTGACAAGCCCCGCGCTGGTGAAGGTCGTGCCGTCGGTGCTGTACTGAAACTGCACATAGCGGGACATGCGGTTGCTGTGGCGGATGTCGAAACTCACCACGATGTCGCTGAACCCGGCCGTGGACGTGACAAACTCGACGCCGTTCTGGCCGCTCTCGGTGCCCTGCGGGCCCCAGGGCGAAAGGTCCAGGGCCGAGTTGTCGATGCTCGCCGCCGGGTCGCTGCTGCCGCCGGTCGCCGAACCGGAACGGAAGGCCAGGTTCGGCCTGCCAAAGCGGAGCACCGTGCCGCTGCCCACGGCGGGCGTCAGCGTGCCCAGCACCGGCGAACCGTTGCCGCCGGGAACGTTGAAATCCCACTGTGTGATGACCTGAGCGCCCGCGCCCCCCGCCATCGCCACCAGCGCCAGGGCGCCCCTCGCCACCATCTTCGTGCGAACCATGCTGATGCTCCTCTCTGATTCCTCCCGGGAAGAACGCCCGGACTCCAAGATTCGCCACCGCGGTACTCCCACGGTGGCGCCTGTCACGCACCACTGATGCCGCGCACCGACAGCCGTCCCCCCCAAGGACCGGCCCTCGGTCAGAAGTCGATTCCCGCCTGCGTGAGCCAGCCGCCGTACACCTTGCCCTCGAGTTCGTCGTACTTGATGGTCGTGATGCCCTGCATCACCGCGTTGCTCGAACCGAACGATCCATCGCGGATCGTGTCCATGAACGAGGCGACGTGCCCGTCAGCAAAGGCGATCTGACCGATCATCCGGTCGTGGCCGATGATGCCGCCCACAAACGAACTCTTGCCGTGCACCGGGCCCCAGCGGTTATAACTCTGCCGGCCCCACACCCGCCCGCGCCCGGGCAACACCGCCTGCGCGGGCCCATCCGTCAGCGTCTTGGCCCCGGGGATGCGGTTGCCCTGATAGATCACATACTCGTTTGGGTCCAGCGACCAGACGGCGCCATCGCCAAAGAGCGGCACCATCGAGGCCGGCGCCTTGCCCAGGTGCTTCTCCTGCAGCGGGCCCAGCACATAGTTGATGTTCTCGGGGATAAACGCCACGCGAGGGTCGATGCTCTTCATCGCGGTGTACGCCATGTACCAACTCTGGCAGTAGTTCGTGTTGTACCCCTCGTCGATCAGCGCATCGACCTGCTCCTGCGAGAAGGTCTTGTACACCGGCCCGTCGAGCCGCATCGGCCCAAGCCGGTTGCTCGCCCTCGCGGGGCTGCTGGGGCACAGCAACTTCCCGGGGATCGCGTACCCGCCTTTGATAAAGTCCGCCACCCAGCCCTTCTCGTCGATCGCCCCATACCCGCGTTCCACGCGGTTGTCGAACGGCCCGGTCGAGAACGCACCCCTGTTGTCGTTGCCGTGCGTGAGCGAGGCCATGGCCAGTTGCCGCTGGTTGCTCGCGCACCGCGTCGTGCGGGCCGTCTCCCGAGCCGCCCCCAACGACGGCAGCAGGATGCTGATCAGCAACGCGATGATCGCGATCACGACCAACAGTTCGATCAAGGTGAAGGCGCGGGTATGGCGTCTCGGGCTGATCATCTGGTGCAATCCCCCTGGGTTGGGCTTCTGCCGGGCGCACCCGCCGCCGCGCGGCGGTGCGTCGAACGTTTTCCAACTCAAGCGGGCAACACTAGTGAGACGACCTTTTTCGCCCGATCAAGGCTGAGTGAAGATTGCGCATAGCCCCCCGCCGCACGCTCCAGAGCCCATCCACGCGGGATTTGGCGAGGCCCTTCACACAATCTTGTTGGAGCCCTCCACCCTTGGGCTTGCCCCCGCCCCACCCACCCGCACCCTTCACCACGAAACCTTCCCTCGTCCCATCGCCCACACCGGGGAAATGCCCTTCTCCGTTATTGGGACGGTGTTACCCCTTGCATTCAGCCGCGAAGACACTAAACTGTGGGTCTGGCGATGAAACTCCCCGCCGACAAAGTGAACCAACTGCGAGCCTTCTATGAAGGCCGGAGGATCTGCGTCACCGGCGGAGCAGGCTTCATCGGGGGACACCTCTGCGATGCCCTCCTCTCCCTCGGGGCGGACATCCGCGTCATCGACGACCTCTCCAACGCCAACCTCGAGCACCTTTCCTCCCTCATCGAACTCGAACCAGACCGCGTTCGATTCGTTCACGGGTCCATTCTCGACGACGAGGCCCTGGCCCAGGCCGCCTCGGGCGCTCAGACCATCTTCCACCTCGCCGCGCTGGGCTCGGTGCCCCGAAGCATCGAAGACCCGCAGCGCACCTGGTCGGTGAACACCACCGGCACCCTGCGCGTGCTCGAAGCAGCGCGCGGCATGAACCGGGCCGGTCGCCCCCTTCAGTCACGCGCCGACCGCGTGGTGCTCGCCTCTTCCTCGTCGGTCTACGGCGACAACCCAACCCTCCCGCGCACCGAGTCGCACGCCCCCCGACCCCTCTCGCCCTACGCCGCGAGCAAACTCGCGGACGAATCACTCGCCGCCGTCTACGCCGCGTCGTACGGCCTCTCCACGATCTCACTTCGTTTCTTCAACATCTTCGGCCCGCGGCAAAGCGCCGACAGCGCCTACGCGGCGGTCATCCCCGCCTTCGCGCGCCGATTGATGGACAACGAAGCACCGATCATCTACGGCGACGGCGAAAACACGCGGGACTTCACCTTTGTCAGCAGCGCGGTGCTGGGCCTGCTCCTGGCCGGGGCATCTCCCCGCCCACTCGCCGGCGAAGCGGTGAACATCGGCACCGGCCGCGCCATTTCCATCGTGAACCTGGCAACGCTGCTCGCCGAGCAGATGGGTGTGCCCCAGATCCTCCCCCGGCACCAGGCGGCACGCGCCGGCGACGTGGCAGACTCCGTCGCCGATATCAGCCTCGCACGCGATCTGCTCGGCTACGCACCCGTTACGGATCTCGAATCCGGCCTCAGCGAAACCGTGGACTGGTTCCGCCGCTCGCTGGCCAGCCCCTGAGCCATCTTCTCACCCCCGCCTCACCCCTGCTCAGCGCGGCGGCGATGCGCCGGCTTCCTCCTGCGCCACGGGCTCGCCTGCCCCGCGCGGCACCGGCGGCGTGTACACAATCGGATACTCCGGGCGCGGCTGATACATCGACCGCATCCACCGCACCGCACGCTGAAACTTCTCGTCATCCCTCGAACTGAAGACCGGCCGCCACCTCGGACGCCCGGCCTGCTTCACCTCGGGATGCTTGAACGTGCTTTCACTCAGCGGCAAACCCAACTGCAGCAGCGGCGACGCCGCGGGGTCTTCGTAGTTGATGAGCGGCTGACCCGTGCTGGTTCTGGCCCGCTCCAGGATCAACAGGTTGGTGAAGGCCGCCGCGTCAGACATAGGCCTCTTGTCGTACAGCCACAAGCGCCCCGCCTCTTCCCCGCCGTGACACTTCGATGTCGCGCACCCGCTCACCAGCCACCCACGGTTGACATCATCGCGGAATGACTGAAGCGGCGCGGGGTTCGAGAGCACCCGAACCTCCCGGTAGTAATCCCGCGCCCGAACCGCGAACATCCACCCAAGAACCTCCGCGGGCTTCGACCGGAGGAAGAGCGCCCGCCCCTCGGCCGTCTCGGGCACCGCGCCGCGTCCGGGCACCACCGTGCCGCCGAACTCATCCAGAAACCGCTCCATCGTCTGGCGTGAAATCAGCATGCGCGGCGGGTTGGCCAGATCAACCTCATACACACGCATCAGGTTGATGTCGTCGTCGCTCAGCAGCGGAAAGACATCGCCCGCCGGGGTCGCCGCCTGCGCCGGGCGCGTCGCCGTGTCGCGCGGCTGACGCGGCGCACCGCGGATTTCCGCGATCTTCAGTTGCTCCTCGATCAGCACGCGCAGTTGGCGCGCGTTCATATTCCCGGGGTCGGCCGCCAGGGCCCTGAGCACCTCGGTGTGCGCCTCGGGGTACATCCGCCTCGACCGCAGCCACTCGGCCAACCGCGCCAAGGCTTCAGAGTCTGCCTCGTCGATCACCGAGCGCAGCGACTCATACCGCTCCCGCAGCGTCGGCATCGTGTCGATCCTCGCCGCCGACGATCTTGGCAGCGGGGTGCGCACCCCGCCCACCATCAGAAAGATCGTGTCGTCGGTGATCTCCACAAGCGTGCCCGATATCTTCCGCCCGTCACGCAGGGTCACTTCTGTTTCGCGTTCATCCCCCGGATTCTGCTCCGGCCCCGAAGCCTGCGGCGGTGTCACAACCGGCGCCGCCTCAGGCTGCGAGAGGCCCGCGGCCGTGGCCGTGAGCCACAACGCCGCGCCGGCAAGAAGCGGCGCCGCCGCCCAGGAGGTTCGATCAATGAGTGTGCGGGCTTTGAACATACACTTCATCGGGGAGGCTGCTTCCATCCGTCACGGCAGGCCACAGGCCGACCCGTGCGCCCGTTGAGCGTACGGCGGCTGTTCACAGGAGGTTGCACGATATGCACCGCAAATCCCTCGCCATGCTTCTTCTCGCCGCCGGCGTCGCCCTGCTCTGCTTCGCCAGCGTCTCCAGATCAACCAACCCTCCGCAGCCTCTTCCTGCCTTGAGGAATCCTGCCATGAAAGCCACGCCCGTGCCCGCGGGATCGTCAATCGCCTCAGAGCCCACCATCACCGGATTCTTGCGTACCTCCATCACGGTCAGCGGCCGCGCCATCCCGCAGGTCGTCTACTTGCCACCCGGGTATTCGCACGAGGTCGCCCACCCGGCCATCGTTTTTCTTCACGGACGGGGCGAGAGCGGCACCGACGGCTGGAAACAGGTTGGCCAGGGGCTGGGCCGCGCCATCCTCGCCGATTCCGGCCGCTGGCCTTTCGTCGTCATCTTCCCCCAGAAGCCCGATCACAACCGGCCCTGGTCCGACTTCACCGAAGATGTTCTGGCCTGCCTCACCGATGCGCAGTCACGTTTCAATATCGACCCTGACCGAGTCACGCTCTCGGGCCTCTCGCAGGGCGGCGCGGGCACCTGGACCATCGGCGCCCGCCACAAACACCTGTGGAACGCCCTGGTGCCGATCTGCGGGTTCGGCAACGCCGGAGAACTCGCCCCCGCCGTGGCCGATCTGCCCATATGGTGCTTCCACGGCGACGCCGACGATGTCATCCTGCCCGAGCAGACCAGACGCATGGTCGCCGCGCTCCGCGAGGCGGGCGCCGAGCCAATCTACACCGAATACCCGGGCGTGAATCACAACTCGTGGGACAGAGCCTACGCCGAGCCCAAACTGCCCTCGTGGATCATGGCGCAGCGTCGAAAAGCCGCACCCTGACCGGCCCTCCAGGGGTCTTCATTCTTCGTCGAAGCCGTCCTGAACAAGTTTCTCGATCGCTTTGCAGGCTTCCTCGGCGTCGTCCCCCTCGGCCGTCACGTGCAGATCGCTCCCCTGGCTCGCGGCGAGCATCATCATCTGCATGATCGACTTGCCGTCAACCTCGGTATCCCCTTTGCGCACGCGGATGCCGCTGGTAAACGTGCTCGCCAGGTCAACGAACGTCATCGCCGGACGGGCGTGCAGCCCCAGGCGATTGACCACGGTGACGGTGATGGAGCAACTCTTCGACAAGGCGAATGGAACCGTGGATCAGGGGAAAGGCCCGGGCGCTCGTTGACACCAGCAGCGCCGGACACACGCAAACTCGACAGGGCACACCCCGGTCAGATCATGCCGGCAGGTGCTGGCCGTCGGCCTCCTCCAGCAGCGTGCGAACATCTTCCACGGTCGATGCCTGCCGCAGGAACCTGCGGAAGGTCTCCTTGCACAGGTTCTTGAAAATCACTTCCATCGCCTGCAGGTGTTCCTCCGGCTGGTTCTCCGGGCTCAGCAGCAGCACGATGGAGTAGACTGGCTGGCGGTCGAGCGCGGTGAAATCAATCCCCCGCTGCGAAAGACCCACCGCCGCCGCCATCTTTGAAACGCCCGCGTGCTTCACGTGCGGCACCGCAACGCCGCAGCCAAAGCCCGTCGAGCCCCGACGCTCTCGCTCAAGAACCTTGGTCACCAGTTCATCCCGTATGCCCGCCGGCGCAGACCCGCACGCGATCAACGCGTCAACCAACTCGCCGATGACGCTGTCACGCTCGCCTGTCTTCAGGCTCGGGACGATGGCGCCCGGCGCCACCAGTTCGGTCAACTTTGCCAATTGTGCACTCCTCCGCAATTGTCCGCCGCCCGCGCGGCATCAGGCCCGTCAACCCGTCACCGGGTGCCGTTCAGCCCTTGAGACGTTCCTTGAAATCGCGCAACTGCCGTTCGCCCTTCTCCACCACGAGATCGATCGCCTCGTACGGGTCGGATGTCTTCGCGTGCGACACAAAGTCTTTGTGCTTCTCGACATCCACGATCAGTTCCACGTCATACTCGGGCACGCCGTGCGAGCCCGACTTGCCGATGGTCACCGTGATCTGCTGCACCCCGTCGAAATACTTGGGCAACTTCGACACCTTCTGCTCAGCATACTCGCGGATGGGGTCGGTGATCTCGAAGTGACGTCCCACAGTGTTGATGCGCATTCGTCTTTTCCCGCTCTCTTGAACACACCGCCGGCCCCGCTCCTTCGAGGGGCACAGTTCCCTTCGACCCGGGCCGTTTCCGTGGCCGTCCGCCGAAGGGTTCCACTCCTGCCCCCATGGTACACCTCTGGCATTCCGCCTTCGCTCCCCTTCCCTCGCACTCGGCGATTGCCCGCCAGCCGTCCGGGGATTGCCGCAACTCGGTTCACTGGCAGGCCCGCCGGGCTTTCACCCGCGCCTCCGCCGCGCGGCACGACAGCCCCATGCCCTTGCAGAACATCGCCGGTCGATCACACATCGCAGCGACCAGCCCGCACCCCTCGCTCAGCGCAAGGCAGGCAGACTCCCCGCCTCCGCCGCAACCCGGATCCCCCATGGAGATCCAGATCGCCGCGGTCACTCCGACTGGTCAATGGGCCTGCGCAGATTCGAACTGCGGACCTCACCCTTATCAGGGGTGCGCTCTAGCCAACTGAGCTACAAGCCCGGCTGTCAAACTATATCGCCCTCAAGAGGCCCCGTAAAGCCTGCCGCCGCAAACTCCGCCTCACGCACACCAAACTCTCGCAAAATCTCGCCCCGGAGCGCTCCCACGGTGCCGGCGGGCAACAGCGGGAAGGCCCACGTTCGGTCATACACCACCCCCGCGCGCTCCGCGTTCAATGCAAGCCGTGCCGCCGCGGCATCCGCCGCGGACAACGCCTCACCGTGCTGTGCCCGGTGCTCCGCGAGCAACGCGTGCATGCGTCGATAGAGAGCCCGGGCGTCATCGCCCTTCGCCTTGCATCGCTCAATCTCGCCCAGCACAGCCCGCTTCTGCGCCGCCAGTTCATCATCGCCCGCCATGGCCGGATCGTGCCTCAACCGGTGCGCCCGCCAGGCGGCCCGCGCGATCTCCTCCGGCCTGGGCAGCCCCACCGCTTCCATCGGCATGTGCACCGTCGCCGAAGCCACCACGCAGGGCGCAAGCCTCCAACCCGGCCGCCACGCGCCCATCCAGGCATCCGTCACCCGCTCATACACGCCGCCACCCAGGCCATGCACGAACAGATCGGTCTCCGCCAGCCGCAGCGAAGCCGTGAGCATCAGCGCTCTGGGCGCGAGGTGCTCCGCCCCGATCTGCGAAACTTCCCCGGCGTACACAGGCCGACGCACGCCCCCCGGCGTCAACTTCCACAGCGGCAACTCAACCCGCGTGCCATCGCACGCCAGCGGCCGAATCCTGGCTCTGGGGTACATCATCGCCGCGTTGTTGTACGCGTGCACGCACGCACGCGCGTCTCGAACCATCTCGCCCACCAACGCCGCAAACCACGACTCGCGCGAGAGCCCCGTGGCAAACGCTGCCGGTGACAGCCGCACCCATGGCGACATGAGGCGCCTCAGTGCCCCCGCCACCTGCGCCGCCGCGCTGGGCGCGGCCCGCTCCCTGGCCAGCGCGCCGATGATC
This sequence comes from Phycisphaeraceae bacterium, assembly GCA_019636615.1. GTDB lineage: Bacteria > Planctomycetota > Phycisphaerae > Phycisphaerales > UBA1924 > UBA2402. The sequence goes on from JAHBXF010000002.1 coordinate 1,643,347, forward strand.
GCGCCCAACCCGATCCGCGCCGATTCAAGAACCCGCACCCCCGAAAGGTCCCTGTCGCAGGCGGGGTTCGTCAGGGCGGGCATCATTCCCGCGGGCACGCCGACCGGTGACCCCGGGCCCAGTCGAACCCGCACCCGCTCCCCACCCTCCGCCGGGAGCGCGACCGCCCACGGATCAGATATGTCTTGATCGACCACCACATGCGCCGCCCGGGCCGCAACCCCGGCCGCTGCAAGCCCAGCGACACACGCCCCCGCCGCGAGATACTTCGCCAGGATCCCCGCGTGCCAGAACCACGCCTGGTGACCCGTGCGAACCACCACCTCGCTACCGGCGCGGCAAGACTCAAACTCCGGCAGCACAGGCCGCCACGACGCGCGGTGTGAACGCGCCAGCCCCGCCCACTCGGGCGCGGCCGGCTCAAAGACCAACGCAGTATCTGTTTGCCCGTTCACGCAAGACCGTAGCGGGGCGCACCATCCCCGGATTCTTCATCTTCGCCACAACCACAGGCGATGAGCCCATCGAGCGCCGTCACCGGCAGGCGGTGCGCTTGCCGCCGCAACTCTCGGTGAAGGATGTGCCGGTAATGGTTCAGCCTCGCCCTGGCGTCGTCGAGTTCCCCGCCGAACGTCCGCGTGAGATCGTTGTAGATCAGGCTCACGGGCAACTCGCGCACCTTCAGCCCCGCCGCGGCCGCCTGCACCCAGAACTGCATGGGAAAGGCATAGCCGCTCACCGTGGGCCGAAGCCGGCGAAGAGAATCAACCTTGTACGCCTTGAACCCGCAGAAGGCATCGGTGAGGTGCGTGCCCAGCGAACCCGAAAGCCGCGCGTTGATCTCTTGCGTCATCGTCATGTTGATCGCACGCCGATCGGCCGGGGGCATGTCGTCCGCGGGCCCTTGCCGCAGATACCTCGAACCGCTGATGATGTCTGCCTGCCGTGTCGCGGCCTCTTCGATGAACCCGGGGATGGCGTCCGGCTCGTGCTGTTCGTCACAGTCCATCGTGATGAGCAGGTCATAGCGCTCGCTCACGGCATAGCGAAAGGCATCCTTGAGACTCTTGCCATACCCCCGGTTCTTTGCGTGGCGGATGACATCCACCGGATACTCGGCGAGCATCGCGGGGGTGCGATCGGTTGATCCATCATCCACCACCAGCACGTGACGGGCACGGCCCAATACACGCTCGAGCACCCGTCGAACATACTTCTCTTCGTTGAATATCGGGATCGCGACAAGTGTCTTCATGCGTGCTCCATCCGCCGCCGTGGCTCTTTCCCCCCCGGCGGCCAGTCCCCCAAGTACGTTCGAAGACGCCGCGAGTTCAGATGCCTTCGCACCAGTGCCGCACGGCAAGCGTTCGGGGGCCTCGCCCGAAAGTCAGGCGTGACCGGCCTTACCTGAGCGGCACGAGGTCAACAACCAACGGCAGGTGGTCCGAAAGATCGCAGTCTTCGGGCTTGACGTTGAGCGTGCCCAGCGTCTCTGCACCCAGCCGCGATGAATCAAAGACGAAGGCGTTCGCTGCCTTGATGGTCGAGTCGCTGTACACCAGCCAGTCGAGCCGTCCGGGCGTAAAGCCGCTTGGCTCATGCCGCCATGTGTAGTGCGCCGCATCTCCCCACACCTCAGTGGACGCGGGGAAAAGGTCCGAACCGTCCCTGTCCAGCCCCGCCCGCAGCAGATCAAGCGGCGGGCGCGACCCCACCAGATTGATATCACCGCCGATGATCCTGATCGGCACATCCGTCGCTCGCGCCGCCGCGCTCACCGCGGTGTTGATCACCCTCGCCTCGGCCATGCGTCGCCGGTCTTCCTCGCTGTCCTTAGATCCCCGGCTTTTCAGGTGAACGCTGCACGCCAGCATGTCGCCCAGCGGGGTCTGAACCACCGCGCCGACAAACCGCACCGGCCGCATCTGTTCCGTGCCGTCTCTCGCACGCGCCGGCGCCCGCAGCGAATCCCCGACGATCGGCGACATCGGAAACCTGCTGGCCACGGCCACGCCGCCCCCCTCGGCCAGGTTCCCCAGTGACTTGCGCACATACCACGGCCCGCCCGGCACGTTCAGATCAAACCACGTGCGCACGTCGGATTCATCGCCCTTGTCCCACTCCTGAAGCAGCACAACATCCGCGCCCAGCGCCGTGAGCACACGTGAAAACCCCTCCGGGTTTGTCATCGGTGCGCTCATCTCGATGTTCCAACTCACCACCCGCACCGCGCCCTCCGGCTTGCCGGGCGGGGGAAGTTCCAGCCGCCGCTTGCCGCCGCTGCACGTCGCCTCGGTTTGAATCCGGAAGGGGTCGCTGTACGCGATGATCCGACCCCGATCATCGCTCATCGTCGCCATGCCCGACACGAACCCTGGGCCGATCAGCCCCCCCGTGGGCAGCCCGGCGCGGTTGTCCGGCGTGCGACAGATGCGAACTTCATACCACGTCGAGGCATAGGTGGGCGCAAAGACAATGTCGTAATCCCGCGTCGAGAGCGGTGTGCGGTTGCCCGATGAATCCACCGCGTTGAGCCGCACACCCATCCCGGGCGAGCCGTCGGGGCGCGCCGGCGAGAAGAGCACTTCGAGGTCTACCCCCAACTCGTTGAGCGGGAACGCGGGTGTCACCTGCCCGGTTGTGCGGCTGCCGTCCGCATCGATCAGCAGCGTCACGGGGCGGGGCGATGCCTGCAGCGTCACCTGCTCTCCAAGCACCGAGAAACGCACATACACATAATGCTCATCGCTCCAGGCGGCCGCGCCCTCGGGCCAATCCGAGAGGTCCCCATCGATCGTGATGTGCACATACCCGGCCTCCGCCGCGCCGCCCGAAGAACGCGAACTCGCGCACCCGGCGGCGACAAACATCGGCGTCCCGAGGAGGATCGCCACCGACGCCGCAAGGCGCCACGGAAAACTGCGGTCGAGTGCGGGAGAGGGGGTGTGCTTCATGGGGACGAACTATCCCCCCCGCGGCGCCCATTGGCAATCACCGCTCCGAAGGAAATCCGTCCCGGCACGCACATTCCGTCAGGGGCCCGTGCGGGTGCAGCGCCGTCAGTCAGGGATAAACACCGAGTATCCCCGCTCCAGCAGCCCGTGGCGTTTCGTATGCCCGGTCATCAGACGGTCCATGGCGCTGTCGATCATCGCGCCGGTATCCGCCAGGATCTCGGCCTCGTTCGTCACAGCCCCTGCGGTCATCAGATAGGCAAAGGTGCGGGCCATGCCGCAGTTGGCCACAAAGTCGGGGATCACCGCGAACTTCTTATCCGCCTCTCGCTGCAAAACCAGCATGTCACGCACCCAGGCCGAGAGGGTCTTGCTCGATGCCTTGTAGGCAAAGGGGTTGTTGGCCCCGCACGAGAGCACCTTCACGCCGCTGCGGGCAATTTTCTTGATCCTCGCCGCCGTCAGCGTGTGGCTCGTCGCCGCGGGCACCAGAATGTCCGCATCGACCTCGAAAACCTCGTCCCCGCTGCGGCTCGCGGTGATCTGCCGGTTTCCCCGCCCGGGCTTGGGCAGCGTTGTCCCTTCGCGCGAGCAAATCACGCTCCGCGCGTCGAGCCCCTTCTCGTCCCGGATCACCCGCACCGTCTTTGTCTTGCGGTCGTACGTGCTGGCCGAGACCAGTACCGCGCCGAGCATCTCGAGGTAGTACGCGGCGAAAGCCCCCACCGCCCCCAGCCCTTCCACGATCACGCGCTTGCCGTTCACCGTCTCGCCCCGGTGCCTGTAATACGCCTCCACAGCGCGGCACACCCCGTACCCCGTCACGACATCCGCGATCATCCAGGCCCCATCGCGGGGCCCGGGCAGGTCGGGCAGACGGATCTTCGCCTCGCACCCGGCGTGCAGGCGGCGCACCTTTTCCTCCACCATCTCGCCATCCGCCCAGTTGTGCCCGCGGCAGATGCCCTCCTGCGGATGGCCGATCCCAAGCACCCGCCGGGTGATCTCCGTCGCCTCGCTCACTTCGTCCACGTTCACATCGCCGCCGGTGCCGTAGCACGTCTTCAGATACGGCCCGATGTGCCGGTACCACCGCTCCAGAACACCCTTCTTCGCGCCCGGGTGCTTCGACGGATCAAACCGGATCACCGACTTGCCCCCGCCGATCTCCGGCCCGCACACGCGGAACTTCACACCCATCGTCTTCGCCAGGAAGACAGCCTCTTCGCGCGTCGCGTCCGCACGCATCCGCGTGCCACCGCCCGCCGCGCCCCCGCGAAGCGAGTCAATCGCCAGCCAGCCCACCGCGTCGGTCTCGTTGTCGTGCCATTCGACGACCAGAGACGGGGCTCGCTCATAGAAACGCTGATACTTGGCAAATCCGTTCATCGACTGCTGCTCGCACGAAGGCCTTTGAAACTGCGGCGAGGCGGCCACCCCGCAACGCGAACCCACAGGGTAAACCCCTCGGCACGCCTCGGCCCGCGATCGGGCGAGAAACTCCCGGGGTGCTCGTCGGCACAATGAAAAACACCCCGGCCGAGATGGGCCGGGGTGTGGATATTCTGCAATGAATCAGCGGCCTTCACCGTCCGCTCAGCAGCCGCCGGCCTCCCACAGCAGGAAGAAGGCCTCGACATCGCTGCCGTCCACGCCGCCGTCCTCATTCACGTCGGCGCAGGCCTCGCCCATCTCCCACTCCACGAAGAAGGCTTCAACGTCGGACCCATCCACGCCGCCGTCCTCGTTGAAGTCTGCCGCGCAGACCGGGCAACTCGAACCCGCCTCCTGAACGAAGGAGATGTCATCCCAGAAGATCACGCCGCTGCTGGGCACGTTGTCAAAGCCGAACCGGCCGATGGTGATCTTGAGGTGATCGGGGTACGGCGGGAGCACGAAGTACCCCTCTGATTCATTGAAAAAGACCTCGTCGCGGATCTCGCTGATGGGCCAGCGGAGTTCGTACATCCGCCATTCGTTGTTGGTGTGCCCCTGGATGCGCAGGGTGTCGGGCCCGCGCGAGGCCGCGTCGAACGTGGCGTAGTCCTGATTGCCGCGCTTCACGTTGAGTTTGATGAACGAGAAATCGCCCACGATGGGGTGCGTGGTGGGGATGTAGTACCACCCGCGAACGACGACATCGCCGCCGTCCCAATCGAAGAGGGGGTCGTAGAAGGGAAACCCGGGAATGTTGAAGTTGCGCCAGTCGGTGGTCATGCCGCGGAACTGGCTCTGGCCGGGCGTTGAAAGACTGATGGATGCGTTGCCCGTCCTGGCCACCGCGGGCGGTTGGAATGCGTCCCCGATCACGCGTCGCTTGCTCTCATTGGGGTTCGACAGCCCGTGCCACCCCTCAGGGTCCTGCGCGGCCGAGAAGGGATCAACCAACTCAAAGCTCGGGTTCGTCACACAGTTGTCGGGCAGGGGGCAGGGCGTTTGCGCCAGTGCCGCGGCGGTGCAGGCCGGCAGAATGGCCGAAGCCAGGAGGCGTTTCATGGGAACTCCTTGAGTGTCTCGTGTGCGTGCCAGGGGTCCAGCATACTCGCAGGCCCCGAAAAACCAAGAGAATGCAAAGATGTAAGCCTTTACATTATGACAACTCGGACCCTCGGATGCAAGCCGATTTTCCCCTTCCGGGGGGATTTTCAGTGTGTTCCTCACGGAACACGAACAAACCAAGATTTCAGCCCAGATCCCATTGACAACCCACCGCTGAGGCCGCATACTGATTCTGTTCTTGAAAGCGTTTACATGGGCCGCACCCCGCCGCCCTCTGCACCACCCCTCCGGACCCCTCATGGCCGCCATCGATCCCCAATCCCCGAACTCCTTCGCCAACAAGTACGGCCACTTCTCCCACGGCGGCCGCGCCTTCACGATCACCGACCCAAACACCCCTCGCCCCTGGGTCAACGTCATCTGCACCGGCCGCTACGGCCTGGTCGTGAGCCAGAACGGCGGCGGCTTTTCGTGGTTTGACGACGCGCAGCACAACGTGCTTACTCGGTGGGAGATGGACCTCGTCCGCGATGCCGCGGGCAAGTTCATCTATCTGGCCGACCTCGACACCGACCGGGTCTGGTCCCTCTCGCCCCAGCCCTGCACGCCCGCGTACGACACCTTCTCCTGCGAGCACGCCCAGGGCCGCACCACCTTCGACACGCTCGCGCACGGCATCCACGCCCGCTGGACGCTCACCGTGAGCCCCGACGACGCCGTGGAACTCTGGTCTGTCGAGGTGCGCAACACCACGAACACGCCGCGCCGCCTCCGCATGGCCAGTTGGTTTGAGTGGTGCTGCAACACCGCGCCAGACTCCAAGCGCGAGTTCCACAAACTCTTCTTCGACGTCTCGCACGATGCCGGCCGGCGCGCCATGGTGGCCACCAAAACCATGTGGGACATCCGCCCGCGCAGCGAGCGCGAGCACTGGAACCGCCCGTGGCCCTACGCCGCGGCCCACGCCGTCTGCGGCGATGCCTTCGATGCCGACCTGGCCATCGCGGACAAGGAACTCTTTCTGGGCAGGTACGGTTCGCCCCACGCCCCCGCGGCGATGCGCCCCGGCACGCCGCCGGCCATCGGCGGCTTCGGGAAGTTCGGCGACGCGGCCGCCTCGCTGGGTGGAGATTTCACCCTCGCCCCCGGCGCCACCTTCCGCTGCCACTACCTCATCACCATCGGGCGGGATGCGCCCGAAGCCATCGCGCAGATCGACAAGCACCGCGACCCCGGCGCGCCCGCACGCGTGCTGGCGCGCGCCGACGAGTTCTGGCGTTCACTCTTTGCCCCCACCCACGTGAGCACCCAGCGGGAGGATGTCAACCTGCTCGCCAACCACTGGCTGCCGTATCAGGCCGTGAGCGGGCGCCTCTGGGGCCGCACCGGCTATTACCAGCAGTCGGGGGCGTTTGGCTTCCGCGACCAGTTGCAAGACAGCCAGGTCTGGCTCCCCTTCGATCCCGCCCGCACGGCGGCGCAGATCGACCTGCACGCCCGCAGACAGTTCGCCGACGGCAGCGTGTACCACTGGTGGCACACGCTGGCAGACTTCGGCAACCACACCGCGTGCAGCGACGACTATCTCTGGCTTCCCTTTGTCACCGCCTCGTACATCCGTGAGACGGGCGACGCCTCCATCCTCGCTCGCCACCTTCCGTTCGTCGATGACCCCGCCGGCGCCACGCTCCACGAGCATTGCCGACGATCGATCGCCCGGGCGTTCGCACGCACCAGCGACCGGGGCCTGCCCTTCATCGGTTCCTGCGACTGGAACGACGGCCTCTCGGCCATGGGCATCGGTGAAAAAGGAGAGAGCGTGTGGCTGGCGATGTTCCTGTGCCAGATCCTCGCCGACTGGAGCGTGCTCGAAGCCCGGGAAGGCGATGCCAAGACCGCGCGCGCCTATGCCCAGAAACGGGACGCCTATGCGCAGGCGATCAACTCGCACGCGTGGGATGCCGAAGGCTACTACAAGTACGGCACCAAGGACGACGGCTCATGGATCGGCGCCTCGAGCGCTGCCGAGGGACGCCTGCACCTGAACCCACAAACGTGGTCGATCCTCTCCGGGGTTGCCACCGCGCCCCGCGCCGAGAGCGCGTGGGAGCACGTGAAGCAGACACTGCTGCGGCCCTACGGCCCCCTCCTGCTGCACCCGGCCTATTCCACCCCGGATGACACGATCGGATATATCACGCGGTACAGCCCCGGCAGCCGCGAGAACGGCGGGGTGTACATGCACGCCGCGACATGGTGCCTGGCCGCGGCGTGCGCCCGCCGGGATGTGGCCGCCGCGGCTTCGCTCTGGGATGCGATCTCGCCGCCGCATCGGGCCAGCGATGCCGACGCCTACTGGGCCGAGCCCTACGTGACACCCGGCAATGTCGATGGCCCGCTCTCGGCCCTGCCGGGCCGCGCGGGGTGGACGTGGTACACAGGCTCGGCCGCGTGGTTGCACCGGGTCTGTCTCGAATGGCTCATCGGCGTTCGCCCATCGTGGGAAGGGCTCATCATCGACCCCTGCCCCCCGGCATCTCTGGGCGAGGTTGATGTCACCCGCCTCTACCGGGGTGTGCGCGTGCGTGTTCGATTCAACGCCGCCGCCTACTCGCCCGAGGCGATCCCCTCGCTGACCATCAACGGGGAACCCTTCGAAGGAACACTGATCCCCGCCGCTTCCATAGACGCAATCGGCGGCGGTGCGGGAGCCGTTGAGGTGGCTGTTTCCTGGAGCGACCCTTCTCCCCGCGCCGAAACGCCTCGTGAAAAGCGCGAGGTGCAGATCAAGACGACACCCCCCGCACCCGCTCATCCAAAATCCGCCGCCGGCACCACGGCTCGCACTCGCGGGTGAGGCGCCGGGCACAACCGGAGATTCCGCCTTCGATCCTCACAGAAGTAAGAACCGCAGCCCCGCAGAGCCGGATACCTTATCGGAGGTTCACCGCATGAACCCGCACCCCGGAACCAACGCCATGATGTGCCGCACCACCTTGCCGCGCCCCGCCACCACCGTCCACCGCCGGCGGCCCTCGCTGGCTCGGCGGGCCTTCACGCTCATCGAGTTGCTCATCGTGATCGCGATCATCGCGTTGCTCATCAGCATCGTGCTGCCGAGCATGGGCGGCGCGCGCCGCACCGCGTGGACGGTCATCTGTCAGAGCAACCTTCGCCAACTGGGCATCGCCATCCAGGGCTACCTCGACGATCAGCGTGACCCGCAGTTCCCCAACATCCAGCGCGCAGGTCTCGACGGCATCTATTGGCACGTCGATATGGTGGACACGCTGCAGACCTACCTGAGCGAGGCCGGCAACAAACCCTTCGACTGTCCTGCCGCGCGCGGCCTTTCTTCTGTCCGCACGCCCACCAACATCGAATACCTAGTCGGCGGCGGGCGCATTTACTCTCTGCCCCCGCAGACCGGACCGGGGCCCGGCGGCCTTCCGCAGATCGACCGCAACGGCTCACTGCCCGTTGACAAGTACACCGAGTATTTCTTCAACGACTCGTTCACGCCCCCCAGCGAGGCGCAGTCTGTCCGCATCTTCCGCTACCCCTACGGTGTCTCGGGCCAGAAGATCAGGCTGATCCGCAACCCCACCGAGGTGGTGTGGGCGACCGACGCCCTCGACGAGTTCCCCCGCCACGAGGGCAAAGGCAACGACGGGCGTTCGACCTCCGGGAAAAACAACCTGCTCTTCGGCGACCTGCGCATCCAACTCACGCGCTACGTTGACTATCAGGAACGCCCGGACAAGTTCGGCGCGCCGCCCCCCTTCTACAACTGGGGGCACCTCTACTACCGCACCCCGTAACGACCGCCGCAAGGAACCAACACCCATGGACCGACTCCGCGAGTTTCTTCAGCGTTCCCCGTGGGCCGGGTGGCTCTTCGCGGGGCTCATCCTCGCCGCCAGCGTGGTGGTGTACCTCTCCCGCACCACCAGCGACGACCCCTACAACGCCGACCGCATGCGTGAGATGGTGACCATCAAGTTCACCGACACCGGCGATGTCATCGAGATGCCGCGCGGCCGGCTCGATAAGGAACTCCGCGGGCGGGGCGACACGCTCGACCCCACCAAGGGCATCATCAACCCCAAAACCGGCGAGCCCACGGGCTTTCTCTACAACAAGCGCGAGTGGGAAACCATGATCGAACGCATCAACGCCGAGAAGAAGGAAATCCGCGAAGAGACGCGCGGCAAGGCCGTTCCCCCCGCGCCCAGGCCTCAGCCCGCACCGGGCTCCATACCCGGCGGCGACACCGCCCCATCGCCAAACCCCAAGTGATCGGCCCGCACCCGTGAACCCGGCCACCCACGCCCATCACGCGCCGGCCGACTGTTGCCCCGTCGCGGGCCAGACGCCCGGGGGCGCACCATGACCGGCGGCCGATCGCGACCCTTCGAGGGCTCGCTCACCCGGCGCGCCGCCGTGGGCACCATGGCCGCGGCCGGCGCCGGCTTCGTGCTCTTTGGCCCGCGCGGGCGAGCGCAGCGCACCGACGGCCGCTTGGTGCTCGACTACTGGGAAAAGTGGACCAGCCACGAAGGCGCGGCCATGCAGCGCGTGGTGGACGAGTTCAACACCTCACAGAACCGCATTTTCGTTCGCTATTTCGCGATGGCCGGCATCGACGAAAAAACCCAGATCGCCATCGCGGGGGGCTCGCCACCGGACATCGTGGGGCTGTGGAACTACAACCTGCCCGCCTTTGCCGCGTCGAACGCCATTCTGCCGCTGGACGATCTGGCCGCGCCCCACGGCGTGTCGCCATCGATGTATGCACAGGGTGTGCGTCAGGTGGTCGAGTTCCGCGGGCGGATGTGGGCGGCGGTCAACACGGGCGGCACGCTCGCGCTCTACTACAACCGGGCGCAGTTCCGCGAGGTGGGCCTGAACCCGGATCAGCCGCCGCGCACCATCAGCGAACTCGACGAAGCCTCGCGACGGCTCAACGTCACGGAAGGCCGCGCTGGGCTGGCTCGGGTCGGGTTTCACCCTCGCGAGCCCGGGTGGTGGGGCTCACTGTGGGGGTACCAGTTCGGGGGCTCCCTGTACGATGAGCAGACCGATACCGCCACGGTCGATCATGCGCGAAACGTCGCCGCGTACGACTGGATCGGGTCATTCACGAGGCGGTTTGGCCTCAAAGAGATGAACGATATCCGCTCGGCCTTCGCCAGTTACGACTCGCCGCTCAACGGTTTTCTCACGGGCAAGGTCTCGATGGTGCTGCAAGGGCCATGGCTGGCCAACGTCATCAACGCCTACAACCCGGGCCTTGATTACGCGGTCGCCCCTTTCCCGGTGGCCGACGATCTTTTCGACGCGAGCGCGCCCATCGGGCTGATCGACACCGACATCCTCGTCATCCCGCGCGGCGTGAAGAACCCGGAGGCGAGCATGGAGTTCATCGCCTTCACGCAGCGGCAGGAGATCGTTGAACGCCTCGCCACGGTTCACTGCAAAGGCTCGCCGCTGGCTGCCAGCAGCGAGGCTTTCCGTACAACCCATCCCAACCGCGGCATCGAGGTCTTCGAGGCCATCGGCCGCAGCCCGCGCTCGTACCGTGTGCCGCCCACGCGCACATGGCAGAAGATGCGCGACGAACTGGCGGTCGTCTTTGACGACGTGTGGAACCAGACTTCCACCGCCGCGCCGGCCTTGACCCGTGCGCAGCGTCGTGCCCAGCAGGCGATCGATCTTGCGGCGCAGCAGGAGCAACGGCGCGCGGTGGAGCGCGGCGCATGAAGAAAGTGCCCGCCGAGGTTGTGGGGCTCGCCTGGATCAGCCCGTGGCTGGTGGGCTTTCTGGCCTTCATGCTCGTCCCCGCGGGGATGAGCATGTACTACTCACTCACCGATTTCCCGTTGCTCGAGTCGCCGCTGTGGATCGGGGCGGACAACTACGCCCGCCTGCTCACCGACCCCGATTTCCACCTCTCGCTCCGCAACACGGTTGTCTACGCGGGGGTGGTCATCCCGCTGTCGATCACTGTCGCGGTGATCCTGGCCGCGCTGCTCAACACGCGCGGCCTTCGCTGGAAGCGTTTCTTCGAGGCGGCGATCTTCATCCCCACGCTCATGCCCCTGGTGGCCGCGTCGATGATCTGGATGTGGCTCTTCAACGGCCAGTACGGCCTGATCAACGCCTTGATCTCACGCATGCTCTCGCCCCTGGGCATCACGGGGCCCAACTGGCTCTTCGAGACACGCACGGCGATGGCGGCGGTGGTCATCATCGCCGTGTGGGGAGTGGGGCAGGCGGTGATTCTCTTTGTTGCCGCGCTGCGCGAGGTGCCCGAGCAGCTCTACGAAGCGGCCGACATCGACGGCATGGGCCCGGTGCGCAAGTTCTTCCATGTCACGCTGCCCATGATCTCGCCGATGATCCTCTTCAACACGATCACGCTGCTCATCGGCGCGTTCCAGGTCTTTGTGGTGCCCTTCATCATCTTTCAGAAGGACAAGGGCGGGCCGGGGCGCACCGCCTACTTCTACACCAGTTACCTCTACGACAACGCGTTCGTGTACGGGCAGTTCGGCTACGCCTGCGCCATGGCGTGGGTGCAACTGCTCATCATCCTTTCGCTCACGGGGCTGCTCTTCCTCGTGAGCCGTCGGCTGGTCTTTTACCGCGCCGGATAATGCCACCCGCCATGACGCGACGCTCGCCCCACAACCCCAGAGCCTTGCTGGCCTTCACGCTGCTGTGCGTGGCCGCCGCCGCGTTCCTCACGCCGATGGTGTGGATGCTCGCGACGTCGATCAAGCCCGAGGTGCAGGCCACGGGCGGCACGCTCTCGCTGCTGCCCGACCCGCCCACGCTGGCCCCAGCCCAGGCCGCCGACAACTACAGCGCGGTCTGGACGGACGAATCGATCGACTTCCCGCTGTACCTTCGCAACACGCTCATCGTCGCCGCGCTCTCGGTCACGGGCATGGTGCTCAGCAGCGCGGTCGCGGCGTACGGCTTTTCGCGGATCCGCTGGCGCGGGCGGGGCATTACGTTCGCCGTCATGCTGGCGACCATGATGATCCCCTTCCCGGTGCTCATGGCCCCGCTCTTCATGCTCTTCAGTTGGCTGGGGTGGATCGGCTCGCTCAAACCGCTGTGGGTTCCGGCGTGGTTCGGGGCGGCCTTCAACATCTTCCTGCTGCGGCAGTTCTACATGGGCATCCCCCGCGAGCTCGACGAGGCCGCGCGCATCGACGGGTGCGGGCACTGGGGCATCTTCTGGCGCATCATCCTCCCGCTGAGCAGGCCCGCGCTGGCGGTGGTGGCGCTCTTCCACTTCATGTACGTGTGGAACGACTTCCTGGCGCCCATGGTCTTCATCCAGCACAGAGACCAGTTCACGCTGGCGCTGGGGCTTCAACTCTTTCAGAGCAAGAGCGGCAACACACCGTGGAACCTGCTCATGGCGGCGAGCACGATGGTGGCCGCGCCCGTGCTGCTGCTCTTCATCATGACGCAGCGCACCTTCATCCAGGGGATCACCGGCGGCGGCGACAAGGAGTAGCGCCCGCGTGCTCCCCTGCGCAGGGCGGCCCGGATAGGTTGTCCGATAATGAGCGCACAAACTGCGCCTTTTCAGGGGCGCAAGTTTCGCGCGTGATCGGCTCTTTGCCGTCGATAGACACATCGCCGAACCCGTGAACGCCTTGGAACGGTGGTACGTCCTGGCGACTGTCTTGCGGACGATCGGCAATTCCGCGGGGCGTGGAACGCTCCGGGTGGTGAACGCAGGAAGCACACACATGGCATCACAACGCGACAACGGCGGCAGCGAAACAACGATCATCGGCACGGGCGCCCGCTTCAAGGGTGAACTGGTGCTCGACGGCCCCATGCAGATCCAGGGCGCCATCGAGGGCACCGTCACATCACAAAGCCAGGTGCAGATCGGCCGCGGGGCGCAGTGCCGCGCCACCATCGACGCCGCGACGATCGTTGTGGACGGCGCGGTCGAGGGCGACCTTCTCGCCCGCGAGCGTCTGCAACTCAACAGCACATCGAACGTGACGGGCGACATCGCGGCGGCGGCGCTCATCGTCGCCGAGGGCGCCACCTTTGTGGGCCGCGTGAGCGTTGGCCCCGAGGCCGTGATCGGCGCGCAGCAGAAGCAGCGTGCGTATTCCCCCGCGGCCGAGCCCAAGGCCACGCCCGCGACCGGCAACGACTGGTCACGAACCGGCAACGAACAGACCACCTCGACCGACTGGCTCGCCGCCAACGCCACCACCGAAGCGGCCTGAACGGCTCGCGTCATGTAGAACGTCACGCCTTCCCAGCGAAACCCCGCGCTGCGCCCGCATCCCTGTGTGCGCAGCGCGGGGTCACCACGGGGCAGAACCTCCATGAGGCCTTCATTCAACGAGCGAGACGTGATCTGCTACCACTGCGGCGTGCCCACCCCGGTGGCCGCGGCGGCCCGCACCGCCTCGTGCACGCATTGCTACAAGGGCATCGTCCTGGATGACCTTCGTGTGCGAGACGCCGGCTGGAACGGCCGGCTCTCAACCTGCGGCAAGGTCACCATCGACAAACGCGCCCGGGCCATCACGCGGCAGGTTGTCGCCGGGCAGGGCGTCGAGGTCACGGGCACACTCGAAGCGAACATCGAGAGCCACGGCCCCGTCGTCGTCGGCGAGACAGCCCATCTCAAGGGCGACTGCCGCGCCCCCACGCTCGTGGTGCGAGAGGGCGCCGTCATCGAGAGCGGCTACTACTGCATCGGTCCGGCGCAGGCCGATAAAAACCCTTCATGATCGCGTCAGCCGGCTGTGCCCGGCCCGTCGCGCCGGCAGTGCTGCCGGTGGCGCGACTCTACCCTATCTATATGAGAGAACCCAGACGCGCCCCGCCACGTGCCGCGGGCGCAGGGTTGCACGAGGGAGAGGAACACCGGCTATGAATCTTCGCGCGTTGATCGTTGCCGCCACCCTTGCGCTGCTTGTGCGGCTCGCCCCCGGCCAGCAACTCGCAACAGAGATCCTCTCCACCGGGCTCAATCTGCCCATCGGCGCCTCGTCGCCCAAAGGCGATCCCAACCGGCTCTTCGTGGTCGAGTTCCGCCGAACGATCACGCCCGGCTTTGTCGCCGGGCGGATCCGCGTGATCAACCTCAACACGCGTTCGCTCCAGAGCGAGCCGTATCTCATCACGCCGCGGGTGGCCACGGGCAACCCCGAGCAGGGCTTCCTGGGGCTGGCTTTCCATCCCGACTTCATGGCCAACGGCTACTTCTACATTGTCTTCAACGCGCCGGCCGAGCCGGGCTTCAGCGCGGGCACCACAACGCTGATGCGCTACCGGGCCGAGAATGGCGACCCGCTGGCACCCCGCGCCGATCCAAACTCGGGCGTGGTCATCATGAAGATCATCAAGCCCGATCCGCAGCACAACGGCGGCTGGATCGACTTCGGCCCGGACGGCTACCTCTACTTCTCGACCGGCGACGGCGGCGGCAGCAACGACACCAACGGCCCCAACACGATCGTGCCCCCCGGGCACACTCCGGGCACCGGCAACGCGCAGGACCTCACCGACAACCTCATGGGCAAAATCCTGCGCATCGACGTGAACGGGCCCGACGGCATCCCAGGGACCCAAGACGATGACGGCTTTCCCGCCGACCCCGACCGTCACTACCGCATCCCGCCCGGCAACCCCTTCGTGGGCACGCCCAACGACGACGAGATTCTTCACTATGGCCTGCGCAACCCCTGGCGCTGCTCGTTCGACCGTGTGACCGGCGACCTGTGGATCGCCGATGTCGGTCAGGCGCAGCGAGAAGAAATCAACGTGGCGCCGCCCGGCGCTTCGGGCCTGAACTTCGGGTGGCGGTGCATGGAAGGGACACGCTGCACCGGCCTGAGCGGCTGCGTGTGCGACGCCGCGAACCTCACCATGCCCGTGTACGAATACACCCGCGCCGGCGGGTGCGCCGTGCTGGGCGGCTATGTCTATCGCGGGTGCGCCATCCCGTCGCTGCGCGGCACGTACTTCTACGCCGATTACTGCACGTTCGGCATCTACTCATTCCGTCTGGATGGGAGCGGGCAGGTCGCCGAGTTCACCGACCGCACGACGCAACTCGACCCGCCCGGCCCCTCCACCATCGTCTCGCCCATCGGCTTCGCCGAGGACGACGCCGGCGAGTTGTACGTGCTTGACTTCGACGGCGGCAAGGTGCTCAAAGTCATCCCCGCGGTCGCCCCGCCCGACTGCAACGGCAACGGTGTGGCCGATTCATGCGACATCGCGCAGGGCACGAGCATCGACGCCGACGGCAACGGCATTCCCGACGAGTGCGAGTTCCCATGCCCGGCCGACTTCAACCAGGACGGCGGGGTAGACGGGCAGGATGTCGAGGCCTTCTACACCGCGTGGGAGAACGCCCTGCCCGAGGCCGACGTGAACCAGGACGGGGGCATCGACGGCACCGATGTCGAAGTCTTCTTTGTGGCGTGGGAAGCCGGCGGCTGCTGACGCCCGCCGGACTTTATCTGGGGGCGTAGGGCTCGTTGCGGCGCAGGCAGCCCGCGAGATCGGTATAGACGCTCACGATGCGTTCGACGCTGGGCGATGGGCCGGTGGCGGCGAGAATCCGTCTTGCCAGACACCCGCCCGCGAGGATCGATTCGACAAAGGGGCGCAGTTCATCCGTGCGTGCCTCTTCGCAGGGCGTTCGCTCGAAGATGTCGCGCCACAGCCGCCCCGCGGTGCACGGCGCGCTGCCCGAATACCCCATCGCCCGAAGATACTCGGCATTCTGAATGACAGTGGCGTCGCCGTCACGGATGGTGTTGAGCAGTATCTCGTGCAGCGGTTCAACCCCCCACCGCTGCATCTGGCCCGTGTCGCCGAGTTGGCCCATCGCGATGGCCCGCACCACACCCGCGGCGAGGGCGCACACCGCCAGGTCGGCGCCCGGGCACTCCTGCACGTCGAGCACCCGGATCTCGATGGCGCTGCGCATGAAGCGTGCGATCGCGCCGCGCGAGTTTGCCCATTCGAAGCGCAGAATGCCATCGGGGTCGTGCGGCTCGAAGGCTGTGTAGATCGCGCCCAGAATCTCGCGCTCGTAGCCGCTGTGCGTGAAGACAGGCTCGGGGATGACGCGCCCGGAGGTGATCGGCAGGCGGCGCGCGTTGTGCCGATAGACCTCCAGGCGGTTGTCCATCTGCCCCGTGACCCGCCCCTCCATGATCGGCGTTGACGCCGAGAGCGCGGGGAGAATCGGCAGCACCATGCGGATCGCCGCGTGCAACCGGCCGAACTCGCTCTCCGGCGTGTCGGCCTGCGCATAGGCCTGGCTGCCGTACTCCGCGGTTTCATGGATGCAGAAGGGCAGGTTGAGGTGCGTCGCCTGCAGGTTGGCCCAGCCGTGCCCGCGGCAGTCAAAGATGCGGTTGAACGCGGCGTAGACCTCGCCGTAGTCGTGCGGCCACAGGCGCATCTCACGCTCGGGATCCATCAGCGGGTGCATGCCCGTGGGCAGCAGCCTCGCGGGGCGCGCGAGCCCATCGAGCAAGGCGTCGGCGCGAAGCACCTGCTCGTGAAAAAGCGGGGCTACGCCGCGCAGCGTCGGCGCCGGGGCGCTGGTCTTGAACTCGAGCACGTGCAGCGCCAGTTCGTTCGACCACGAGATGCCCTCGGCCATATCCACGGAGTTGGGGTAGCCCCCCTCACCCTCGATCTCGACGCCCCGCGCCTGCGGCATCTCGCCCGCGCGCTTCATGACGCCGTCGACAACCGGCGCCACGGCCAGCGGCGGAGCCTGCTCAACCACCATGTACTCGATCTCGACACCGAACGCTTCGAAGAGTCTCAGGGGCTTGTGCGACACGTGAAACCTTGCGGGGTTGACAGCGACCGTGCCCGGCCAGAGCCGGCACGCGCGCGGCGTGGCGGGCGAAAAGTGTCTGCGGCGTTACCCCCGGGATCAACTTGCATGGCAGGGCGCCTTTCACAAACCCCTACCCCCCGCTGCTACCCTGCCAGCCGTGGAACAGAGCATTCTCATCCGTCGCGGCCGCGTCATCGACCCTGCGAGTGGCACAGACGCCGTCATGGATGTCGCCGTTGAGGGCGGCAGAGTCGCCGCGATGGGCCCGGGCCTGACCGCCTCGCCGGCGCAACGCGTGATCGATGCTCAAGGGCTGCTGGTCACCCCCGGGCTGATCGATCCCCACGTGCACCTGCGCGAACCCGGCCAGGAACACAAAGAAACCATCGCCACGGGCTCGGCCGCGGCGGCCGCGGGCGGCTTCACAACTGTCTGCTGCATGCCCAACACCACGCCCGCGCTCGACACGCCCGAACTGGCCGACGTGGTCACGCACCGGGCACGCCACGCGAGTTGCCGTGTCTTTGTCGTGGCCGCGGCCACCAAAGGCCGGCACGGGCAGGAACTGGCCGAGATCGATCTTCTCGCCCGGGCCGGGGCGGTGGGCTTTTCAGACGACGGCGACTGCATCGCCAGCGCGGGGATGATGGCCAGGGTTCTGGGCGCGGTTCGGGCCACGGGCCTGGCGTTCATGCAGCACTGCCAGGAACCCACCCTCACACGCGGGGCCTCGATGCACGCGGGAGAGGTGAGCACTCGGCTGGGCCTCACGGGCTGGCCGCGCGTCGCGGAAGAGATCATCATCGAGCGGGATCTCTCCCTGAACCGCGGCATCGGGTGTCGATACCACGTTCAGCACCTCTCGTCGGGCCACAGCGTGGACCTCATCCGGCGCGCGCGGCAGGCGGGCCAGCCCGTCTCGGCCGAGGTTTCGCCGCACCACCTGCTGCTCACAGACGCCGCGTGCGACGGCTACAACACCTTGGCCAAGGTCAACCCGCCGCTGCGGGAGGCCGCCGATGTGCAGGCGGTGCGGGAGGGCGTGGCCCAGGGCGTGATCACCGTTCTGGCGACAGACCACGCGCCCCACAGCGCGGACGAAAAATCACTGCCGTTCGAAGACGCACCCTTCGGGCTCATCGGGCTTGAATCTGCGCTGGCGCTCTACCGCGAGGCGCTCATCGATTCGGGCGCCATCGACTGGCCCCGCATGATCGCCATGATGACCATCGAGCCGGCGAAACTCTGCGGGCTCGATGCGCGCGGCTTTGGTTCGCTGCGTGCGGGCGGCCCGGCCGATCTCACGCTGATTGATCCTGAGTTCGCATGGACATTCGGGCCAGAGCACATCCGAAGCGCGTCGTGCAACTCGCCCTTCCTGGGCAGGTCGATGCGGTCGAAGGCGGTGGGCACCATCGTCGGCGGGCGCGTGATCTTCGCACCCGGGTGTTGAGAGCCGCAGCGCACATGCACGCCGCGTGCTTCAGCCCGAGCACCGTTCACGCAGTGTCGCCAGCGCGGTGCGCCGCTTCACGCTGACCACGGGTCGAGAGAGAGACAGGGCGATGCCCGCCTGCGCCTCGGAGAGGCCCAGAACATCGACCAGCACGAACGCCTCTCGCTGGCCGTCGCTGAGTTCGTGCAGCCTGTTGTTGAACTCTTCAACGCACGACGACGGCTGAGAACGATCGGTGCACGCGAGCATCAGGTCGCGTCCTGCAACCTGAGCCCGCCTGCGTTGAACAATCCACGTGCGGGCGAGGTTGCGCACGACGGTGACAATAAAGCCGATGGTGAGCGAGTCCGGGTTGGCACGCGTGCGGTAGCGGGCCACGCGAAGGAAGGCTTCCTGCACGAGGTCATCGGCGTCTGCCGCGCCCACGAGCCGGCGGGCATGGCTGATCGCCGCGGGGTAACTGTCGGTGTAGAGCCTGTTGAGCCAGTGGTCGTTGTCGCGGGCGTGTTCGCCCGCACAACTGGCGTCGGCGAGGGCCTCGGTGTCATCGCCGCAAGACGATGTGTGATCGACGGAAGAACCTGAAGTCTGCGTTGAAACGTACATCGGCCGCGTCCTTCATCGACAGCCGGCGGAGTAACCCTGGGCGCCCGTCCGTGGACAGCCCACCTCTCTCTGGAAACGTCGCGGCACAGAACGATGCCGCGTGTTGACCGGCCGTGCCCGAATCCACCTTGCCGCCGGATCGCCAGCCATGGCGATCCCCACTTGGGAGAACGCACCGTGTGGGAAAGGTGTGCACGACTTGTCGGTAAGAGCATCGGGAATGTGGACATCTCAGACTGAAAACAGAGCATCCCGTTATTGATAATCTGAGCAAATTCTTATCGGGCCTGCGTATTCCACGCCGTCAAAAACAAAAGCGGCGGCCCATACCCATTGTGGGGGGTATGGGTCGCCGCGGAGTTGGCAACCGGGGATGTGGCTCAGAGTGCCCGTGCCTTACGGACTTGGGCGTGCACGGGCTGACTCTCGCGGATGGCCTGCGAGATGAGGAAGGCCACCGCCTGCTCCGCCTTGGCGCGGGCATCAGAAATCAACGTGCGAACCTCACCGGCGGAGATACCGACATCATGGCAGAAGTCGGTGAGCAGGGCGAGGGCGAGGCGCTGGCGGAGCATGCAGGCCTTGGCCTGCGTATCGCCGCGGCCAAGCCGATGCTCGATCGTGAGCAATCGCTTCACGTACACCCGCATGGATTCGTAGCGGCTGCGAACCCACAAGATCATCGGGTTGCCCGCGACGGACTTTGCGGGAGGGCTGCCGGCGACCGCCTGAAGCACGCCCAGCGCCGCCCGTGATGCCGGGGCCGCGAGGTTGATCTGCGGATCGCATGCCGGATCGCTGTAGTCGGCGAAGCGCATCGAGCCCGAGCGCGCAGGAGCAGGAGCATCTGAGTTCATATTCCACCACCTTTTCCCGCGGGTGGGGGATTCGTCGTGCCAGCCCACCACGGCCTGCACGACATCCACCCGCGACCAAGCACCGGGAGAGAATCCCGGGAAAGCCTGTCGGACTCTTCAGAGATCCGACAGACCGGAGAGAGAGAAAGAAGCCGTCACTGGCCCAGAGTCATTCCGGGCAACCTCGGCGGCCGTCCTGGCACGCCGCGCCTTGCTGAGAAGTCTGTCAACCGCGGGTACGCTGATCGACAGACCGGAGAGAGAGACTTTGAAAACCGGCAAGTCCTTTGCCGTCCCCGGGGGTCGTCCATGACCCGCTCACCAATCTCAATCAAAGTAACCACCAAGTGGGCTCTGGTGCTGTAGGGAGAACGCCTCAAACCGAAGGGCCGGGACATCGACCGTCCAGAGGCCGCGATCACCCCTGAAATTACAGGAGTTTCTGCGGCATCGCCCCCCTGTTCACGAAGGGCCGCCAAGGGCCTCTCCCGGATTGAATTCCCCCCCGGCGCGCATTACGGTTCGGGTCTGTCGGTCGGGGCCGGTGTGTCCCCGGGCGATCTAGCACCCCCCTGAGGAGCGAAGGAACATGGCGATCCGCATCGGCATCAATGGCTTTGGACGTATCGGACGGCTCGTCTACCGCATCGCGGCCGAGGCCGGGAACATCGAGATCGTCGCGGTGAACGATCTCGTCCCCGCGGACAACCTGGGGTACCTGCTCAAATACGACACCATGCACGGCCGCTTCCGTCTGGGCGGTGCGCCGGCCGAGGTGACGGCCACCGAGTCTTCATTTACCGTCAACGGCAAGACCACCAAGACCCTGGCCGAGAAAGACCCGGCCAAACTTCCATGGAAAGACCTGGGCGTTGATTACGTCCTTGAGTCTACCGGGCTCTTCACCGAGTTTGAAAAGGCCAACCTGCACATCCAGGGCGGCGGGTGCAAGCGGGTCATCATCTCGGCCCCGACCAAGAGCGAGCCCGCGCAGGTTCCCACGCTCTGCCTGGGCGTGAACCACGAGACCTACGACCCCGCCAAGCACCCCGTCATCAGCAACGCCTCGTGCACCACCAACTGCCTGGCCCCCGTGGCCAAGGTCATCAACGACGCCTTCGGCCTTGAAGAGGGCCTGATGACCACCGTTCACGCCGCCACCGCCACCCAGCCCACGCAGGACGGCCCCTCGAAGAAAGATTGGCGCGGCGGGCGCAACGCCTATCAGAACATCATCCCGGCAAGCACCGGCGCCGCCAAGGCCGTCACGCTCTGCATCCCCGCCCTCAAGGGCCGTCTCACAGGCATGTCGTTCCGTGTGCCCACCGCCGATGTCTCCTGCGTCGATCTCACCTTCCGCACCTCCAAAGAGACCTCCTACGCCGACATCTGCAAGGCGATGAAGGCCGCCTCAGAAGGCCCGATGCGCGGCGTGCTGGCCTACACCGAAGAAGAAGTTGTCTCCAGCGACTTCATCGGCGACCGCCACAGCAGCATCTTCGACGCGAAGGCCGGCATCGAACTCAACAACCGTTTCTTCAAGATCGTGTCGTGGTACGACAACGAGGCCGGCTATGCCGCGCGCTGCGTTGACATGCTCAAGATGCTCGCCGGCAAAGACGGCGTGAAATAAGCCCGGGCCCAGAAGCCCGGGCCGGGGCTCAACCCTGCACCGCACCAAACGCCCGCGTCTCACGCGGGCGTTTTTCATGCGCGATGCCGAAGGCGGGGAGCCGGGCTTACTTGGGCGTGTCGTTGAGCATGGGGCGGCCGTCGATCACCACGCCGATGCAGCGCGTGAGGTACTCGAAGGGGTCTGCCTCGAAGAGGGCAAGATCGGCGTCGAGGCCCGGGCGGAGCCTGCCCACCCGCGCCGAAACCCCCAGGATGTCGGCGGGGCGCGAGGTGATCGTGGCCAGGGCCTGCTCGAAGGTGAGGCCGTTGGCCGCGGCGATGGCCGCCTCGAAGAGCACCACGCGCGACTTGGGCACGTAACTCTCATACCCGCCCTGAAGCGCCACGGGAACACCGGCCTGCAAGAGGGCCGCGGGCGTGGTCGTGCTCATGTTCTCCATCTCGCCGTAGGCGCGCGCCATCATCGGATGGATGAAAACGGGCACGTTCGCCGCGCGAAGTTCCTGGGCGAGCAGGTAACTCTCGGCGCCGCTGTCAAGGATCATGCGGATGTTGAACTCCTGCGCGATGCGCAGGGCCGCGGCGATGTCCTGGGCCCTGTTGGCCGTGACCAGCAGGGGCACCTCCCGCCGGATCACACGCTGCATGACCTGGGCGCGCAGGCCGCTGTGGGCCTTTTCCCCCTTATTTTCAGGCACAATCGCCGCATCATCCTGCTGCTCGCTCTGCGCTTTTCGTTCGGCGTCCTGGGCCTTGAGCAGTTCTTCCCGCAGCATGGCGACCATCTTGGCCCGCGTGCCCGGCGACGACCCGCCCGAGCGCTGCGCCCAGGGCGAGAGCGTCACGGCGACGGCCGCGGTCTCGACGACCACCGCCTCGTCTACCGGCCTGCCCGTGGCCTTGATAAGGCTCGTCTGGCCCGAGACGAGTTCGCCGGGCGCGTGCCCCGTGTGCAGCATGGTGATGCCCAGAGAGCGCATCCAGCCGACGAGGGTGTCGTCCGGGTTGAAGGCGTCGATGGCGCGCAGTTCAGGCTGCACCGGCCCGGAACGTTCGAGTTGGTCCTGGTCTTGGCGCTGGTTGAGCACCCCCGAGACCCCCACCGTGCAGCGAGCGTCGAAGAGACCCGGCGTGACCACCGCCGCCTCTATCACGGTGTACCCCTCGGGGATGAGCGTAGTGGCCGCGGGCCCGACCGCCGCGATCTTCCCGGCGGTGATCACCACAACACCGTTCTCGATCATCATCGAGCCCGGGGCGTTCTCGTCCATCGTGTACACGCTGCGTCCCTTCACGGCGATCTGCGCGGCGCACGGCAGCGCCACGGCGGCACAGGAAAGCAGGAACGTCAGGGTGCGTGCGGGTGTCATGGCGTGCTCGATACCTCTCGAAAGACTCTGATGGGCGAACTCACAAACCTTCGCGTGCCGGGTTGCCGCACGCGGTCACTGCGCCGCGGCGCCTACGGCATGATCGGCGCAGCACATATACGGCCGCGTGGGAGAGCCCACACCGAAGCCGCCCACCGCGTAGCGGGCGTCGTCGGGGTCTGCGCGGTCGAAGACCTTGCGGCCCTCGATCCATGTCTGCTCCACCTTGGTATAGACGCTCAGCGGGTCGCCGCTGAGCAGAACAAAGTCCGCGTCTTTCCCGGCCTCCAGCGTGCCCACGCGGTCGCCGAGGTCAAGCATCCTCGCGCCCTCGATGGTCAGCGCCCGCAGTGCGCCCTCGCGGGACATGCCCGCGCGCACCGCGTACGCCGCCGAGCGGAGGAACAGGCGAGAATCCGTGATCCAGTCGTCGGTGTGAAAGGCGATGGGTGCTCCCGCGTCTTCAAGGGCCTTGCCGGTGATCCACGACAGGCCCACCGCCTCGAGTTTGCCGCCCGGGCTGTCGATCACGATGATTGACGAGGGCACCCCCGCCGCGGCGATCTCGGGGGCCACTTTCCACGCTTCGCTCACGTGGTGCAGCACAACCCTGAAGCCGAACTCTTTCTGAAGCCGCAGCACCGTCATGATGTCGTCTGCTCGGTGCGTGTGATGGTGCACGATGCGTTTGCCGTCGAGCACTTCAACCATCGCTTCGAGGGCCAGGTCTCTGGCCGGGGCCTCGTCGGGTTTGCCCGCCTCTTTGGCCGCGGCGATTTTCGACCGGTACTCCTGCGCCCGCACAAACTGCTCGCGCACCATCGCGGCGGACTTTGCCCGCGTTCCCGGGAAGGGTGCCTCACGGATCGAGTTGGTGCCGTTGGCCATTTTCATGCCGCCCATCGGCTCGCCCGCAGCGTCCAGGATGAAGAGCGCATCGATCGAAACGCCCCCGCCGCCCCCTTCGGCCGGGCGTTTGATGCCGCGCGGCTTGACATAGATGGTCTGCCCGCTCATCAGGTGCCCGCTGCCGGGCATGATGTTGATGGTGGTGATGCCCCCCGCCACCGCCCGCTTGAAGCCGGGGTCGAAGGGATTGAGCGAATCAAAGACGCGCACCGAGGGCTGAATGGCCGCGGAGCCATCCGCCCCCGCCACGCCGCCCACGTGGCTGTGCGTGTCAACGAGCCCGGGCATGATGACCCGGCCCGCGGCGTCGATGCGCTGGGCCCCGGCGGGAATCGTGACACTCCCCGCGGGCCCAACCGCCACGATGCGGCCCTGGTGCACCACGAGCACGCCTCGCTCGATCTCGGGGCCCGCGGCGGTGATGACACGGGCGTTCTCAAAGACCGTGGGCACGGGCTGCGCGGGCGAAGAAGCCGCGCACGGACCCAGGCACACCGAGAGCAGAAGGGTCCGGACCAGGGTGCGTGCAGTGTGTGGCATGGGTATGAATATCCGCCTTGCGTGTGGCTTGAGAAAACAGAACCGCCCCCGCGAGCCGCGTAGATCCGCGATCAGTCAGAACCCGTCGTATCGAACATCCGATCGAACGCCCGACGGTAGATGTCAAAGGCGATGGCCTCGCCCCTGGGATGAATCCGGGAAAGGTACTCCACCATCACGCCCCCGTTGATCTCCAGTACGGCGGGGCCGGTGTCGGTCAGGAGCATATCGACACTGCCGAATCGAAGGTTGCACGCCCGCGCGGCGTCACGGGCCAGTTTCAGGCTCGGCGCCATCGCCGGGTCGTGCACTTCGACGAACTGCGCCGAGGCCCCCTGCCCGAGGTTGTGACGCCAGTTGAGCAGAAGGGCCACGCCGGCCGGGGGCACCTGGCAGAGCGTCTTGGTGTCGAGTGGGTCGAGCCCCTCGAGGGCGTCGGCCCCGCCGCCCGCCGCGCCGGCGCGTGCGGCTTCGGCGATGCGCGCCGTGAGAAGTTCGAGCACGGTGCGTACACCGTCACCCACAATGCTCGGGCGCACCTTGCGCAGCGCCAGCAGCGGTTCGCCGTCGAGAAGGATCACCCGGCACTCTTCGCCGGCCTGGACAAACGGGCTGAGCGCCACGGCGTTGACCCGCTGAAAGAGCGTCTGTGCCGCGAGTTCGAGTTGGGCGGGCGTGCGAACCCTGTAGACACCCCTGCCGCCCGTGCCCGCGTTGTCTTTGATGACGACATCCCACCCGTGCCGCTGGGCAAACTCGTTCATGCCCGCCCAGTTCCCCGTGAAGTTGGCCATATACCCGGCCATGTCCGGGTGCAGGAAGAGTTGGTGTGGCACGCGGGCGAGCCCCGCCGAGGCGAGCACGTCGCTCGTGGCGGCCTTGTCGCCCACCAGCAGGTGCGTTGCCGCGGGGTTGAGGTCGAAGGCATAACCCCAGACATAGCGCACGCGGTCGGCGAGCGTGATGCGGTGGATCCAGCCTTCACCGATGGTTTCAACCCGCGCCCCGCGCGCCGCGGCGGCGGCGGAAACCGCCCGCGAGAGCACACGCTGAGTGTTGGCGATCACGGGCATGGGCTGGGCAGGGGCAAAAGGCTCGATCTGGCCCGGGTGGTCAGCACATCGTCATGCCGCCATCAACAACGATGGTCTGGCCCGTGAGATACCCCGCCTCGTCGCTGGTGACATACGCCACGGCGGCGGCGATGTCCTCGGGCGTGCCCAGCCGCTTCACGGCGAGCATGCCCTGCAACTGGTCTTTCACCTGCTGTGGCAGGTTGTGGGTCATGTCCGTCTCGATGAACCCCGGCGCCACCACGTTGGCCGTGATGCCCTTGCCGCCCAGTTCGCGTGCGATTGTCTTGGTGAGCCCCAGCAGCCCCGCCTTGGCCGCGGCGTAGTTGGCCTGGCCGGCGTTGCCCACCACGCCGGATGTCGAAGCGATGTTGACGATGCGCCCGAAGCGGTTCTTCATCATGGGGCGTGCCGCGGCGCGGATGGCCACGAACGCCGAAGAGAGGTTGGTGGTGATCACCGCGTCCCAGTCTTCGTCGCTCATGCGCAGGGCGAGGTTGTCTTTGGTGATGCCGGCGTTGTTCACGAGGATGTCGAGGCGGCCATGGTCCGCGGCGACACGGTCGACCGAGGCGGCCAGGGCCTTCATGTCGCTCACGTCGATCACGGCGACCGAGGCCGCGCCGCCCGATTGCTCGATCTGATGCTTGAGATCATTGAGCGGGCCCTCGCTGCGGGCCGCAAGAACGACGTGCCGGCCGTCGCGTGCCAGGCGCAGCGCGATTGATCTGCCGATGCCCCTGGAAGCGCCAGTGACAAGGGCCACGCGTCGCGGTTCAGAAGATTGAGTCATGCTTTGTGGTACTCGTCAGAGATCAGCCTTGAACGCGGGCGGCGCGGATCAGCGCGTGAGCCACCGCTGGAATGCGAACCTCAACCGCCGCCCGGCAGCCCCCGGGTGGGCATGCCCGGCGGCATCGCGGGCATGCCGCCGCCGGAGCCGGCGATATCGCGGATGGTCTTCTCAGGCTGGCTGAGGATATTGGAGACGAACTGAATGACCTGGTCGCGTGTGATCGCACCGCCCGAACCCATCACCATGGCGTCGATGAGCATCTTGATCATGCTCGCCTCGGGCATCACGCCCCGCTTGGCGGCGTCGCGGCCCTTCTCGATCATGGAATCGATCTCGGAGGCCGAAACCCCCATCATCGCCGCCTGCTGCTTGGCCGCGTTCGGATCGAACGGGATGTTGGCCGCCTGCGCCACGCGCTTCTGCAGTTCCATGGCCAGATAGGCGAGCACCGAAGCCTGTTCCATGGGGTCGCCCCCGGCAGCGCCCGCGCTCAAACCCGCGAGCGCATCGCCCGCAAGGCCGCCGTCAAAGTCTGTGGCCCGCTTGCGGACTTCAGAGGGTGCGCGAACACCGTCAAAGACCCAGCGGTCGCCGGTGCGGATGGCCGTCCAACCAAGGAGGTAGGCCCCGGAAGGCTCTTGTATTGCCAACTGCAGGCTCGCCGCCGTGGCCTCGCCCGAACCGCCTGGGCCGCCGCCGGGCCCGCCGGGGGTGAGGTCTTCGAGCATCACCACGCGCACGGCTTCGATCTGTTCCACGCTTTCGTCCCACTCGCCGCTGGCGGTGAGCACGTCGAGGTCGTTCTTGGCATCGGCCGCCAGCAGCGGGGCCATGCGGTCGGAATCGCCCTTGGCGATGGCGTCTGCGAGCAGCAGGATCGCCCGCGCGAGCGAGTCGTCGGTCGGTGCGTGGGTCTGCGGGAACTGCACCCGGGCGTCGGGTTTGACCGCGGAGACAACCACCCCGATATCGATCGGATCGGGAATTCGCGGCGGCGGGGGTGGTGGCGGTGGCGGGGGCGGAGGCGGCGGCTTCTTCTTGCAGCCGATCAGAATGGGCGCCGGCGCCAGGGGCGCGAGCACGACCGCGGCCGTGAGCAGCGTGGAGAAGGAGATGCTCAGCACCGAGAGGGCCGAGGCAAAGAGCGATTTACGGGGTGTCATAACTTGTGACCTTGATGTTTTTGTCGATCCGCCGCATCAGCCCGGCGAGCGTTTTGCCCGGGGCCAGTTCAATGTAGTCTGCCTGAGGCTGGGGCGCATTGCCCGCCAGCCAAGTGCACGATTGCGACCAACGCACCGGGCTGGTGAGTTGATCCACCAGGCGACGGCGGATGGAATCTGCCGAAGCGTCGTGGGGAAGCGCGGTCACATTGGAAATAACCGTCGCCCGCGGGGGTGTGATCTGGGTTTCTGCCAACGCCGCGGAGAGACGCTTGGCGGCCATCGACATGAGGGGGGAGTGGAACGCCCCGGCCACGGCGAGCATCGTGGAGCGCAGGCCCATCTCGGAGGCCGCGGCCGCCGCGCGTTCGCAGGCGTTTTTGTGGCCGCTGAGCACGACCTGACCGGGCGCGTTGAAGTTGGCGCACACCAGCACGTCGCCGTCGCGGGCGCGGTCGCAGATCTGCTCGGCCTGCTCCTCGGAAGCCCCGATGAGGGCGAGCATGCCCCCGCCGCCGCCGGCGCGGGCCTCGGCGCTGTCGGTCGCGTCCTGCATGGCCCGCCCGCGGAGCGTGACGAGTTCGAGACAATCCTGGAATGAGACCGCCCCGGCGATGTGCAGGGCTGTATATTCGCCCAGCGAGAGCCCCGCGCAGGCGTGGATCGGCTGGTCGTTGGCCGCCATCGACCGATGCGCGAGCATGCCACGCCACGACGCCACAGAGGCGGTGAAAATGGCCGGCTGGCTCACGTCCGTCTGGTTCAACCGCTCGGCGGGCCCCGAAAAGCACAGGGTCGTGAGCGGCGCGCCGAGCCGATCACCCAGAACCGCATCGGCCTGTTCGAAGGTCTCCCTCGCTTCGGGGGATTGATCGAACCAGGCCTTTCCCATCGCCACGGCTTGGGCCCCCTGTCCGGGGCAGAGAATGACCAGTGGGTTTGGCATCGGCAATCATACGCGGAGGCGGGCCCGGCACACGCAGATGAGGCTTTTTCAGGCTTTAGCGGTAGAGATCGATCACCCGTTTGACACGATCGGGGTTGGGCACGTTGTTCATCGAGACTTCTACCCCGTCGTCCGCCGCGCTCGAGATCGAAAGCGTGCCCACCTTCCACACCCGTTGCCAGAACGTCTGCCGAACTACCACGTTGCGGATGTCCTTGATGAGCACCTCGCTCGTGTGCTTGCTGAAGAACCCGGTGCGGTCGACGACCCGGCGCGTGGTGATTCTGAACGATTCGGTCAGCGCGGCGAGTTTCCAGTAGCCCAGCGTGCCGACCGCCAACACCGCCAAAAGGCCGCAGACAATCGCGGCCGGCGGCAGCGTGGCTGCAAAGACCCCGGCTGCGATTCCCCCGCCGAGGGCGATGATCGCCAGCGAGATCGATCCCAGCGGCCTGGCGCGATAGATCGCCGGGTGCAGCACCAGCACGTCAGCCTCGGGGCCGTTCCTGGGGGGATATCCCTCCTTGGCCGCGAGGTCTGTGGTTGAGGCCGCTGGTGCCCCCCCTCCGCCGTTTCGCCCGACAGGGATCGTGTCATGCGGGCCGGTCGAGCCGGGCGCACGCACCACGTTGACATCGTTGCAGAAGGGGCAACGCACCTTCTGCCCGACCCCCACGTCGGTTTCAAACTTCTTGTCGCATTGATCGCACGTGATGGTTGTCGTCATGGTCTGTTCCGCAGGGTAAGACCCAAGCCCGCCGCCGAACCCCCCCGGGGGGATGATTGGCCTTTGACGGGGAGGAGTTGCACGAAGGCTCACAATCCGTACACTGCCGCACAGCGATGCGAGTTCTCATGATCAACTGGTCTGACCCTGTCGCCGGCGCCCTCCACGGGGGGGGCGTCAACGGGTACGCGCGCCAACTCGCCCTGGCCCTGGCGTGGCGGGGTCATCACGTCGGCTGGCTCTCGGGCGGCCGCACATACACCCCTGACCCCCGCACCAACCGCCACGGCCCGTGCGAAGTGCGGCGCATGCCCGATCATGAAGGGCTGCAGGTCTTCGAGGTCATCAACTCGCCCGTGGCCGCACCGGGAATCTTTCAGTATGGCGAGCCCGCGGCGGAGATTGCCTCACCGCCGCTCGCCCGCGAGGTCTCGCGGTTTGTCTCTCTCTGGCGCCCCGACATCGTGCACTGGCACAACATCGAGGGTTTCTCGGCCGACTGCATCGAGGCCGTCGCCACGTGCCGCCCCGCATCGCTCGCCCCGGCGCAGGTCTTCAGCCTTCACAACTACCACACCATCTGCCCACAGGTGTATCTCGTGCAGCGTGGCACCCACGTGTGCACCAACTTCATGAACGGGCACGCGTGCGCCACGTGTGTTGAGTCATGCGTGCCCGAGTTTGAACGCCGCCGACGCGCCGGCCTGCAGGAACGTTGGACCCCCCCACCACACGCGCCAGAGACCCCGCCCCCCGGGCCCGTGCTGCGGGGTGTTGCACTCCGTGTCGTGCGCGGCCTGGCCCGGCGCGCGCGCCGTGTGATTCAAGAGAACCCGCCACCCCCCCCACCGCCACTGCCGGCTGGCCCCGCGCTGCCCGGCGCGCCTGTCTGCCGCGAGCAAGACCTCTGCCCCGCAACGCACGCGCACGTCGCATGTGGGACGCCAGAACACGCGACGCTCCCGGTTGACAACACCGTCTCTCCCGAGCCCCCCAGCGATCTGCCGCTCCACGTCTATGGCCAGCGACGGGCCGCGATGGTGCGGGCCCTGGCGCGGTGCGACCGCGTGCTGGCTGTTTCCCGGTTTGTGCGTGAGAAGTTCGCCGCGATGGGGGTGCCGGCAGACAAACTCGAAACGCTGCACATCGGCACGGCGATGGCAACGCTGGCGGCGCAGCGTCAGACCATTTCTTCACCCCCCGCACGCACGCCGCAGAGCCCCGTTCGCTTGGTATTCATGGGGTACAACAACGCCTTCAAGGGCCTGCCGATGCTGCTGGATTCGCTCGAATCGCTCGGGGCCCCGATTCTGGCCAGACTCCACCTGTATATCTGGGCCAAGGACATCGAACACAACATGGGGCGGCTGTGGGCGCTCGAAACGCGGCTGGCCGGGCTGAGCGTGCGCGGCTCATACCGCCACGAAGATGTTCCGGCCATGCTCGCGGGCAAAGACGCGGGGCTAGTGCCCAGCACCTGGTGGGACAACGGCCCGCAAACCGTCATGGAGTTTCTCGCCTGCGGGCTGCCGGTCATCGGCGCACGCCTCGGGGGCATCCCGGACTTCATCGAACACGGCAGGAACGGACTGCTCTTCCGGGGCAATGACCGCGCGGCCCTGGCGAACATCCTGCGCGATGTCGCCGCACGCCCTGAACTGCTCGATGAACTCAGGGCCAACATCACCCCGCCCAAAGACATGCGCACGCACGCGCTCGAAATCGAGGATGTCTATTCGGCGTGCCGGCGGGAGCGTGCATGAGCAACGACCCGCCCACGCGCCAACCCCAACCACCCCAGGGCGCACGCGCACGGCGCTTCGCCATGCTCGGCTGGGCCCGCCTGGCGGTGCGAGAGCGGGAAGGCTCGGGGATGAACCTCGTCGCCGCGGCGCTGGCGCGTGAACTTGCTTCGCGCGGGCACACCGTTTTGTACCTTCGCTCGGGCATGGACTATTCCCTGCGCCCGGGGATGTGGATCGAACACCGGGAAACCTGGAACGGCGTGGAATGCCACGACCTCTTCAACAGCCCGAACCTGGCGCCGGGCAACTTCAACCTGCACCACCCCGCGCGGCAGGCCGCCGCCCCGGAGCACGCCGCGCTTGTCACCCGATGGGCCCTGTCGCACCGTGTTGAACTCGCGTTCATCCAATCGTTCGAGGGCTTTGGCTTTGATCTGGTCGGCACGCTCAAGAAGGCGGGGGTGCGTGTCGCCGTCACGCCGCACAACTACTTCGCGCTCTGTCCACAGGTAGACCTGCTGCGCGATGAATCGGGCGTGTGTGAAGACTTTGAGGGCGGTCGCGCGTGCGCCTCGTGCCTGTGGCACGCGCCGCCCCCGGCGGCGCACGTCTCGTGGCGTCGCCGATATCAAACGGCCGAGCGCTTGTTCGGGCCGCACGCGCTGGCCCGCATGAAAGCCCGGCTGCGTCACGCCGCGGACGCCTGCCGCGCCCTGTTTTCAACGCGTGCGCCACTGGTGCTTCACGACGAACCGGCGGGCCCGCAGGCGGCCCCGCTGCCCCAAACCCACAGCCCCCTGCCCATCGCACGCGAGGGGTGTGTGGAACGCCTCATCGAAAACCGCGGCGGCGATGCCACCGCTCCCGGCCCGCACGCCGCGCGCCGGCGCGCCGGGGTGGCGGCGCTCAGCGCGGCGGATGTCGTGCTCTGCCCCGGCCGCACGCTGATGCAGATCCACGCCGCGATGGGTGTGAACCCCGCCGTGCTGCGACTGACGCCCATCAGCGCCCCCCACTTTGACGACCTGCGCGCCGCGGCCGAAGCCGCCCCGTGGTTCAACGGCCCGCCCTGGACCCCGCACACGCACGGCCCGCTCAGGCTGGGCTACTTCGGCAACTGTTTTCCCAATAAGGGGCTGGCGACACTCATCGCCGCGATCGAACTGCTCTCGCCCCACGCCGCGGCGCGCACGCACTTTGTGATCCGCGCTTCCGGCGATGATGCCCCATTCCGCCGCCGCATGGCGGGCCGGGCCAATGTCTCGTTCCTCGGCGGGTACAGCCCGGGCCAGATCGCCGCGGCGCAGCGCGAGTTTGATGTCTGCATCTTCCCCAACATGGGCCTGGAGAACGCGCCGCTGGTGGTGCTTGAATCGCTGTGCGCGGGCAAGTTTCTCATCGCTTCAAACCTGGGCGCCACGCCCGAGTGGGTGCGGCACGGCGAGAACGGCCTGCTCTTCCCGGCGGGTGACAGCCGCGCGCTGGCCGCGGCGGTTGAATCGATCGTGAGCGGCACAGCCCCGCTGGCCAGCCCGGCGCGCGTACAGCAGACATCCCCGGTGCGCACCTTTCAGGAGTACGTCCAGGACGTCGAGGGTGCGCTGCTGGGAGTACTGGGCGGGGCGGAGCCGCGCGCCACCGGCTGAGGGTGGCGCCCCGCGTATCAGCCGTTCCAGGAGCGGGTGGGCTCGCCGACATACTTGCTCAGCGGACGGATGAGGCGGTTGTTGGCGTGCTGCTCAAGAACGTGGGCGCACCAGCCGGTGATGCGGCTGGCCACGAAGATCGGCGTGTACTGCGGCACGGGGATGCCCATGGTGTAGTACGTGAGCCCGCAGGGGAAGTCGACGTTGGGGTGGATGTTCTTCTTCTCCAGCATGATCTTCTGCACCTGCTCGCCGAGTTTGAACCACTGCAGCGCGGGGTGGCCGCCGGGGTTCTTCGTGTCGTTCTGCGCGATGGCCCGTCCGAGTTTGTGCAGGATGGGGGCCCGGTGATCGCCGTTCTTGTAGACACGGTGGCCAAAGCCCATGAGTTTGCGCTTGGTGTCGAAGGCGCGCTGCATCCAGGAATCAACCTTGTCCGTGCCGATGCCCGCCTCGCCCACGTCGTGCATGATCTCCTTGAGCATCTCCATCGCCGCCTCGTTCGCGCCGCCGTGCAGCGGGCCCTTGAGCGCCGCGATGGCGCCGCAGACCGCGCCGTGCATGTCCGAGAGGGTGCCGGCGATGACGCGGGCGGTGAACGTGCTGGCGTTGAAATCGTGCTCTGCGTAGAGGATCAGCGAGACATCAACCACGCGGGCATAGTCCGGGCTGGGCTTCTGGCCCGACATCAGGTACATCAGGTTCGCCGCGTGATCGAGCGAGGGGTCTCCGCCGGTTTCCTGCGCCACGATGGGGCGGCCGTCGATCACGTTCTGCATCTGACCGATGATCGTGGGGATCTTGGCCAGCAGCCGCTTGGCCTTGCGCATGTTGGCATCGGCCGAGACGCTCTGGCAGTCGGCGTCCAGGTGGCCCAGCATGCTCACGCCGGTGCGCAGCACATCCATCGGCACCGCGGTGCCGGCCTTGAGCGCGGGGCCTGCGTCTTTGAGAAACTGCGTGACGCTCGCCGGAATGGGCCGCTCTGCGCGGATCTCGCCCTTGAAGCGTGCCAGTTCGGACGCGCTGGGCTTGTGCCCCTCGAGCAGCAGGAAGGCGACTTCATCAAACGTGGCGTTCTGCGCCAGGTCGTGGATCTCATACCCGCGGTAGAAAAGCCCGCCCTGCTCGATCGAGCAGACAGAGGTTTCGCCCGCGATGATGCCCTCAAGACCCTTCGAAAACGCCGCGTCTGCTGCTGACTGGGACATGGATGCTCCTATGAAAAATTGGGGTGCAAGGATAGTCGCCCACTCCCCCACGCACCGCGGCCGGGATCACATGCCCGGGCCGCCCGCCGGTCAGCGTGCGGGCCATTCCCAGGGCGTGCCGGGTTTATAGCCCACGAGGTCGTAGAGTTGCTGGCGGGTCTGCATGTCGCCCAGAAGGCCCTGAGCCGAGCCTGTTTCGCGCAGTGTCTCCAGAGCCCGCGCCACCGCCCCCATCGCCACCCGCAGCAGCGTGACCGGGAAAATCACGATGGAATAGCCCATCGCCGAAAACTCGCTCAGCGGGATGATCGGCGTCTTGCCGAACTCGGTCATATTGGCCAGCAGGTATGGGCCGCCGGACGGGTTGGCCCCCCGAAGCCCTTTCATGGCCTGGGCAAACTTTGCGAACTCTTCGGGCGAGGAAAGCCCCTCGGGAAAGATCATGTCGGCCCCGGCGAAGACATAGGCCGCGGCGCGATCGATGGCGGCCTGCAAGCCATCCACGCCGCGGGCGTCGGTGCGGGCGCACACCACAAAGCCAGGCGAAGCCGGGTGCCCCTCGGCCTCGTTGCGGGCCTTCACGGCCCATTGAATCTTTTCGATCATGTGGTCGCTCGAGATCAGTTCCTTGCCGTCAAGGTGCCCGCAGCGCTTGGGAAACTTCTGGTCTTCGATGTGCAGCCCCGCCCCGCCCGCACGCACATACTCGATCACCGTCCGCCGCATCATCTCCGCCTCGCCGAACCCTGTGTCCGCGTCGGCGAGCACGGGAAGCCCGCTCGCGTCGGCCGATTCGCGGATGACCCTGGCGAAGTGCTCGAGTGTCAGAAGCCCCACGTCCGGCACGCCCGCCGAAACGCTCGTCGCGGCCCCCGAGATGTAGCACGCCTCGAAACCCGCCTGCGCGATCGCCCTCGCACACAGGGCGTTGAACGCGCCCGGCGCGGCCACGCACCCGCGGTTCATCGCCTGCCTCAGTTTCATGCCCGCCGACATCTGGGTGTGTGTGTTCATCGCATCCATCGTAATCGTGCCTGCCTCCCCCTTCCTCCCCCCCTTCGTCCGGCTCCGAATCCCCCCGGGTACAGTGTTCCATGACTTCCAGCACCCCCCATGCGCTTCGCGGCCTGGCCGCATGCGGCCTTCTTTCGCTTTCTGCCGCTGCGCAGCCCCCCGCACCCGCCGGTGCGGGGCTTGGCCCAGGTGCCCTTGCCCCGCTCCTTGAGGAAGTCAGCCCCGACGCTCTCATCGCCACCGTCCGCTCGCTCGAAAACTTCGGCACCCGTCACACCCTCTCCGAGACCGAGAGCGACACGCGCGGCATCGGCGCGGCGCGCCGATGGCTGCTGCGTGAGTTTCAGGCCATCGGCGGCGGGCTTCAACCCTCGCTCGAGACCTTTGATGTTCCTCCAGGGGTTCGACTGCCCCAGGGCGCCACTGTTGTCAATGTCGTGGCCGTGCTCCCGGGCACCATGCCCGCGGCGGCCCAGCGTGCGTACTACGTCGTGGGCCATTATGACAGCCGCAACGCCGACGTGATGGACGCCACGGGCGACGCGCCCGGCGCCAACGACGACGCCTCGGGCACCGCGCTGGTTCTTGAACTCGCCCGTCTGCTCGCCTCGCGCCCGCTCGAATCCACCGTTGTGTTTCTCTGCACCGCCGGTGAAGAACAGGGCTTGCTCGGCGCCCGGGCGCACGCCTTGAACCTCACCGGCGAGAAGGCCTGGCGCCTGTGCATGGTGCTCAGCAACGACATCGTGGGCGACCCGGTGCCGGGCCCCGCCGTCGATGGCCTCAGTGCCTGGCCCGGCGACCTGACGACCACCCCAGACCTGCGGGCCGCCGCGGAAGGCCCCGATCCGCGCCGCGTCGTGCGTGTCTTCTCTGAAGGCATCCCGCGCAACCCATCCGCCGCCGAACTGGCGCGCCTCCGCACCCTCGCGGCGGAGAGCGACAGCCCCAGCCGCCAACTGGCCAGGTTCATCGCCGATGTGGCGCTCACCGAGCGGCTGCTGGTTCAACCGATGCCCGTCTTCCGCCCGGACCGCTTCCTGCGAGGCGGCGACCACACCCCCTTCAACGAAGCCGGGCACGCCGCCGTGCGCTTCACCACACTGCACGAGGACTATTCCCGCCAGCACGCCGACGTGGTGCAGCGCGGCGGAAAGCCGTACGGCGACACCGCCGAGTTTGTCGACGCGCCGTACCTGGCCGATGTCGCACGGCTGAACCTCGCGGCGCTGGTGCACCTGGCCAACGCCCCGACGCCGCCCGCCAACGTGCGCATCCTCACCGCGGGGCTTTCGCCCAACACCACGCTGCGGTGGAGCCCAAGCCCCGAGCCGGATGTCGCCGGCTACGAAGTCGTCTGGCGCGACACCACGCAGTGGCAATGGGCGCACTCGCTGGATGTCGGCGACCGCACCGAGGTCACACTGCCCATCAACAAGGACAATGTCTACTTCGGCCTGCGCGCCTACGACCGCGACGGGTTCCGCAGCCCCGTGACCTTCGCCGGCGCCGCGGAGCGGTGAACGCGCGACGCTGAATCACGCCGGCGGTTCACGCCGGTTTCGTGGCCCCGCCCGCGCCGCTCACGGCCCGCGCAGGCTCGCCATCAACGCCGCTTCAACCCTGCTCCACTCCGCCGCGCCCTCGCTGTTGCCGGTGCGCTCATAGAGCACCTTGAGCCTGCCCGCGGCGGTGATCGTGGCGGTGGGCACCTCGTTCTTCGCTGCCAGGCGCTGGTAGGCGCTCTTGAGCAGCGGCTCGGCCTCGGCGTACCGCTCCATATCGACCAGGCACGCGCCCAACAGCACGTCGGCGTTGGCCGACCTCCAGTCTGAAGGCCCGAGTGCGCCGGTGAAGACCGCCGCGCCCTCGGCCAGAGTCGCGCGGGCCCTGTCCAGCCGTCCCGCCCGGGCCTGGGTCCTGCCCATCGACAGCAGCACCCACCCGATCGCCTCGGCAGAGGGCGAGGCCGCGGAGCGGTAGATGCGCAGCGACTCGATCGATGCCTGCTGCGATTCTACGAAACGGCCGGCCGCGGCGTGTACATTGGCCGCCACCGCCAGCGACTGCGCCAGCAGCTGGTCGTCGGGCCCCATCAACCTCCGGCGGAGGTCGATCGACTCCTCGATCGCCGTCAGCGCTTCGTCATGCCGGCCCAGCGTGGCAAACCCGTTGGCGGCCTGCGACAGCAGCGCCGCGCGCAGCAACGGACGCTCTCTGGCCTTCGTGTGCACCTCGATGCCTTCCAACGCCAGCGACAGCGACTCCTGCGCACGCCCGCTCTGCATCTCTCTGGCAGAGATCGCGTACAGCGTCAAGATGCGCTCTGCCGCGTGCGAGGCATCGCCCGCCTGGCGGTAGAGCCGGTGCGCCACGTGCAATGCCGCGGCCGCCTCGGCCTCTCGCCCAAGACGCGTCAGAACGTCGCTGCGCGAATATTGCATCGCGGCCACGAGCGTGTGGTTCTCGCCCAGAATCTCCCGGGCTTTCGCGGCCAGCGCGTCGAGCAGGCCCAGCGCCCGCTCCCACTCGCCCATGTACGACACCGCCTGCGCGTGCCGATACCTGGCCGAGAGTGTGTCGGGGTGATCCGCGCCCCGCGCCGCCTCCCACAGTTCTATCGCCTGCCCCTGCTGCTCCGCCGCTTTCTCCGCGTTGCCCAGCGTCATGTGGATCAGCCCGATCCGGTCGTGCAGCGCGGCACGCAACAACGGGTCTTGCACACTTTTCGCCCACGCCGCCGCCCCGTCCATCGCCTGCCGCACCGTCACCTCGCGTGTGCCCGACACGTCGGGCATGAGCATGCCGAAGACGCGCGTCAGGAAAAACTCGTCCGTCTGCTGCACGCGCGCCAGCGCGATCCGCGCCTCTTCCAGCGCGGCGGCTTCCTTGGTGGCGGCCTGCGTCGCACGGTCTCGCTCTGCCCGGATGTTCTGGTAACTCACCGCGCCCCCCGCGATCAGCACCACCCCCGAGACCACCGCCGTGGCCATGGCCGCGGTCGCCGCGCGGTGACGCAGCGCCCACTTGCGGGCTCGGTACACGGTCGAGGGGCGCGCCGCCTCTACGGGCCTGCCCGACAGATACCGCTCGACATCGTCCGCCAGCGCCGAGACCGAGGCGTATCGGCGCGGCGGCGCTTTTTCAATCGCCCTCATCACGATCCAGTCGAGTTCACCCTTCAGGCCGCCCGCCAGTGCGCGCGCCGTGGTGCGGCGGGCTTGGGCGATTGTCCCGGCCATGGCCCCGTCGTGTGTCGGCCCCGCGCCCCGCGACATGCCCAGCACGCGCTCGCTGGGCGCCGGCGGGTCTACCTCTCGCACCAGCCGCTGCAACTCGCTCAACGAGGCGTGGGTCATCGAGCGTGTGTCGATCGGCGTTACCCCCGTGAGCAGTTCGTAGAGCACGATGCCCAGGGAGTACACGTCCGCCCGAACGTCAACATCAGCCGCACGAAGGTCGGCCTGCTCGGGGCTCATGTACTCGGGCGTGCCCATCAGTTGCAGCGTCTGCGTGACCACCGCCGGCGTCAGCAGCGGGCTGAGGATCTTCGCCACCCCGAAGTCGATCACCTTGGGCCACGGCCGACCGTCCACCGTCGTCACCAAGATGTTGTTGGGCTTGATGTCCCGGTGGATCACGCCCCGGTCGTGCGCGTGCTGCACCGCGCGGCACACGGCCACGAAGAGCGCCAGCCTGTCGCGTGTGCCCAGTCGCTCACGATCGCTGTACCGCGTGATCGGCTGCCCGTCCACATATTCCATCACGATGAAAGGCCGCCCGGCGCGCGTGGTTCCGCCGTCGAACATCCGCGCGATGCCCGGGTGGTTCATCGCCGCCAGCGCCTGCCGCTCACTCTGGATCCGCTCCCCCGCTGTTCCTCCTTCGAGCCCCGCCCGAAGCACCTTGACCGCGACCTCGCGCCGAACCGGGTGCTCCTGCTGCGCCAGGAAGACCACGCCGAACCCCCCTTCGCCCAGCGGCCTCACGAGGTGATAAGGCCCCAGCCAGTCGCCGGGCCCCTCGGCGGGGGCCCCGAAGGCGACCGCCGAGGGTTGGGAATCTGTACCCAGACGCGTCCCTGCTTCTTCGCCCACCGCGCCGGCAGGGAGCGCCTGTGTCTCGTGCTGCTCACCCCGACCCGTCACGGGCGCACGGTCCTTGGTCGCGGCCAACTCCATCTGTTCGATGGTCGTACGTACCTTCGTTGCCAGCGCGGCATCGCCCCCGCACGCCGACTCGAGAAACGCGGCTCGCGATTCCGCAGGCGTCATGCACGCCTGAGCCGCGATCCTGTCGGCGAGTCTGTCTCGTTCATCGCGCATCGGTCTACCTCTTGTGCAAACGCTCGCCACGCGGCCCCGCGGCCCGTGAACTCCGCAGGCCCCGCCGGCCCGGTTCACCCCGGGCGGATGGGGGGGTGAACCCGCGGGGAAAGCGAACTACTATCATTCTTGCACACGGCCCGCGGGCCGTGTACGAACACTCAACCGGAGAATACACCCATGATTCGTGGCCTGAAGATCGCTGGTGCGGCCGTTGCCGCGGGAATGTTGGTCGTCGCGGCCGCCGGATTCCAGCCCGAAACCAAGCCCGCCGACCCGCCGGCCGCCCCCAAAGCGGCCGAACCCCCGGCCACCCCCGCCCCAGATGCGGAACAACAGGAGAAACTCGTGTTCGTCAACCTCACCACCTCGATGGGCGACATCCTCCTCGAACTCAACAACGAGAAGGCCCCGATCTCGGTCAAGAACTTCCTCAACTACACCAAGAAGGGCCACTACGACGGCACCATCTTCCACCGCGTGATCAACAACTTCATGATCCAGGGCGGCGGCTTCACCCCCGACATGCGCCAGAAGCCCACCGATGAACCCATCCAGAACGAGTGGCAGAACGGCCTGAAGAACACCAAGTACACCGTGGCCATGGCCCGCCTTGGCGACGGCCGCCCCAACCCCAACACGGTCAACTCGGCCACCGCGCAGTTCTTCATCAACGTGAAGGACAACGACTTCCTCGACCGCCCCCAGCCCGACGGCGGCGCATACGCCGTCTTCGGCCGCGTTGTTGCCGGCATCAGCGTGGTCGACGCCATCAAGGCCGTGCAGACCACCGTCAAGGGCCCCCATCAGGACGTGCCCGCCCAGCCCGTGACCATCACCAAGGCCGTGCAAGTCTCCAAAGAGGACGCCGAGAAGATCCTCTCGGGCGAGAAGAAGTAACCCCGACGCGCGTGGCGCGAACGTTGACCGATACCGGCCCGGGGAAGAGATCTCCCCGGGCCGTCTTTTTTTCGCTCAACCACTCTGCCGATCGAGCCCGGTCAGCCCGCGGTGCTTCGCAGAGCATATCGGTAAGTGAAAGAACGTCTCGAACTCGCTATCGCATATCATGGCGTGAATGCACACCCGCCAATTCTGTACACCACACCTTGTAGACGAGAACTCTGCGATTCCGCTCGAGCGGGTTGTCTTCGACGACCGCTCCATCAAGGAAGGTTGGTTTCAAAACCTCCTCTACAACAATCCTTCTCTCATCCCAATCGATGAAATCGAGAAGATCTTTGGGCCTCTGATCCCCGTGGCTCGTGAGTTGCAGTCGGGGGTTGGCCCCGTAGACGTTGTGTACATCAGCCCTGATGGATACATCACGCTCGTCGAGACCAAGTTGTTCCGCAACCCCGAGTCACGGCGCAAGGTGGTTGCGCAAATTCTTGATTACGCCTCGGCAATGTCGGGCTGGACATACCAGGAGTTCTGCGAGGCAGTCCGATTGAATCGGGGCGAGGAACTCCGTCCGGAAAACGACACCGACCCGATCGTTCAGTTGGTGAGAGATCATCCCGACTTTGACGAGGCTCGATTCATCGATTCTGTCACGAAGAACCTCTCCGAAGGGCGCTTCTTGCTCCTGGTCGTTGGTGATGGCATCCAACACGGCGTCGAGCATCTTGCTGCGACATTGGCTGCCACGCCTCACTTGCACTTTTCGCTTGCGTTGCTGGAACTCGCTCTCTTCCGAACGGGAACGCCTGTCAACACTCTGTTCGCTCAGCCCCGCGTGATGGCCCGAACCAAGGAAGTCACACGCGCCGTGATCGAGTTGCGTGACCCGCTCAGAACAAGGGATGTGAAGGTCACGATGCCAGAAGCCGTCCACGGCGCAGGGGCGGGGGAGCGTCGTCGGCTCACAGAAGAAGCCATGTTCGAGACCATGGCCGCGGCCCTCGGCGCACACGTGGTCGATCAGTTCCGAGTCTTCCTACGAGATTGCGAGAAGCTCGCCATCAACACGGAGACAAAGGGCACAAGCCTGTCCCTCGTCTGGTACGAACCGAACACAGAGCAACGCTTTTCGTTTGCCTCAATCTTTGCTGAGGGCGGGTTTGTCAACTTAAAGTTTGTCCTTCACAACTACCGCAAGTGTGGTATTGACCCACAGCCCGGATTGGAGTATGTGAACGCCGTTGCCGCGCTCGTACCAGGCTCAACTATCCGTGAGTATCTCAAGGATGGCAAGGCGTGGCCGCGAGTTTTCGTCGGCTCGCGAGAGATCACCTTGGCAGACCTGATGCCAAAGTCCGCAGAATGGCTGGTTTTGCTCGCATCTGTGACAACGAAGACTGAGCAACGTGGTTTAGAGATCCATGCAGAGTAGCAACTTTCGCCCGTCCTCACCTCCCCACCGCCGCCGAGTTCCACTGTGACCGACACCTCACCGCCTCTCCTCTCGCTGGGCATCGACATCGGCGGCACGAGTGTCAAGGCCGTGCTCATGTGTGCCGGCGAAGAACTCGCCAGCGCCCGCAGCGAGCCCTATCAGCACGCCGACACACGCACCCTCTGCCACGCCATAACAGCCGCCGCGCAACGTGCTCTGGTGGGGCA
Source organism: Phycisphaeraceae bacterium (assembly GCA_019636615.1). Lineage (GTDB taxonomy): Bacteria > Planctomycetota > Phycisphaerae > Phycisphaerales > UBA1924 > UBA2402. Next base: position 1,685,250 of record JAHBXF010000002.1, read on the forward strand.
GCGTCCAGACGCCATTGGCCTCTGTCTGCCCGGGCTCTGGGACTCTGCCACCCGCACCGTGACATACTCAGCCAACGTTCCCGGAATCATGGGCCTTGCCCTGGCCGACATGCTCAGCGCGTTGCCAGTTGTTCCATCCGCTTGCCGCGTTGTAAGCGATGCCTTCGCCGCGGCCAGCGATGTGCGTCTCGACCCGCTCACCGGCGCGCCCCTCGCGGGCCGCCTGCTCGCCATTTCGCTGGGCACAGGCGTGGGCGCGTGCGTGCTCGAAGATGATGGCACACCGCTGCGCGTCAGCGGCGACTCATCCGGCCACATCGGCCAGTTCGATGTAACGCTCGACCCGGACGATGCCCCCACCGGCTCAGACGGTAGCGCGGGCAGCCTGGAGGCCTACATCGGGCTGCACGCACTCCGCGATCGCTACCGCGTTCCCGACGAAGCCATCTGCGCCGCCATCTCGCCTGGCGACCCGCCGCTCCGCGCCCTCGCACGCGCCATCCGCATCTCGCACGCGATCTACCGCCCGCACCACATCCGCCTCTTGGGAGGTGTGGGCATACGTCTCTCTCACTTGCTCGCCCCCCTGCGGGCCAACATTGATGCCCGTCTGACCTCGCTGGCCCGACCGGGCTGGACGCTGGGCTGCGGCACGTCAGACCTGCACGCCGCGCGAGGCGCGGCCCGAATCGCGGCGCAGTCGTCGCAGACGGTCTAACCCTCCCAGACACTACGGGCCGCGCCCCGGGTGCAGACGCCCCCATCGCTAAACGCCATGCAGGCGCGTCAACGCGCGCACAGCGGCGGCAAGAAGCGCACCGCCGCTTCATGCCTCACATCTTGCTTCCGATAGCCCGTTGTGTTCGGGGTGGGTCACATCACTCCCTGCCTGCTTAGGTGAATACAGGAACCGTACGTCATGGCTCGCATCAACACCAACGTTCAATCGCTTATCACCCAGCGGGTTCTGGGGGCCAACAACGCTTCACTCAAAACCGCCCTCGAGCGGCTCAGCACGGGCATGCGTGTGAACCGCGGCTCGGACGACCCCGCGGGCCTGATCGCCAGCGAGCGCCTGAAGAACGAGCAGAAAGGGCTCAACACCGCCCTCTCCAACTCGGAGCGCGCCGACCAGATCAGCAACATCGCCGAGGGGGGCCTGCAAGAGGTCGCCGGCATGCTCACCGAACTGCAGGGGCTGGTGACCGCCACCGCCAACGGCGCGGGCCTGAGCCGCGAAGAGCGCGAGGCGAACCAACTGAGCGTCGATTCCATCCTTCAAACGATCGACCGCGTGGCATCGGCCACCAACTTCCAGGGGCAGCGTCTGCTCGACGGCGGCCTTGACTACCGGCTCAGTTCGATCGCCTCGGGCGTTTCGCAGGCCCGGGTCATGTCGGCCAAGTTCCCCGGCGCCTCGCTGGCCCTGGATGTCATCGTCACCAACTCTGCCCAGCAGGGCGGGCTCTTCCTCTCGATGGGGGCCGCCTCCATCGACCTCAATACCGGCAGCGCTCTGGTCGTCGAGATCGCGGGCAACCGCGGCGCCCGCGAACTCTCCTTCGCCTCGGGCACTTCCATCGCCAGCATCCGCGACGCCATCAACTCGCTCAGCGACACCACCGGCGTGACCGCCACCGTCTCGGGCACCGGCATCCGACTGGCCAGCAAGGAGTACGGCTCAGACGAGTTCGTCTCTGTCAAGGTGCTCAACGCCGCGGGCATGAACAGCGCCACCAGCGGCATCCACCGGCTGAACGCCGCCAACTTCAACGCCGCGGCCACCATCATCAACGACGGCGCGGGTTCTGAAGTTGAGTTCAGCGCCGCCCTCAACGGCGTGCGTGACACGGGCCAGGACATCAGGGCCACGATCAACGGCATGAGCGCCCTTGGCAAAGGCCGCACGGCCTCGGTCAACAGCGACCAACTCCAGGCCGCCGTCACGCTCACAGCGGGCCAATCTCAGACCCTGGGCAGCGTCGGCGGCAGCGGCGCCGCCGCGCACGTGATCGGCGGCGGCGCAGAGTTCATGCTCAGCGGCAATGTCGAGAGCGCCGGCAAAGTCTCCATCGGCCTCTCCAGCATCCAGACCCGCTCTCTGGGCACCGTCGGCATCGGCTTCCTCGACAGCCTCGCCAGCGGCAAGGCCAACAACCTCGTCAACGGCAACCTCTCAGACGCTCAGCGCGTCGTGGGTGAGGCCACGCAACAGATCTCGCAGATGCGAGGCCGCCTGGGCTCGTTCCAGAAGAACGTCGTGGGCGCCAACATCCGCGCGACCTCCGTCGCGCTCGAGAACACCGCCGCCGCAGCCTCGGTCATCCGCGACGCCGACTTCGCCACCGAAACCGCCCAACTCACGCGATCGCAGATCCTCGTCGCCGCCTCGACCAACGTGCTCTCCCTGGCAAACCAGGCCCCCAACACGGTTCTGCAGTTGCTGGGTTGACCGCGCCCCGCCCCGGCGCGCGAGCCACACCCTTCAAGAGAAAAAGCCCCCGACGCGAGGTCGGGGGCCTTTGCTTGGTCATGTGTTCTATCACACGCGCCGTGCACGTTCGCACGGGTACGCTTGTCACTTCTTGAGCATGCCCAGTTGCCACATGAGGAAGATGCGCATGTCCGCCGCATCGCGGATGCGCAGGTTCAACGGCTTGCCCTGGCCGTGTCCCGCGTCACGATCTACCCACAGCAGCACCGGCTCGCGGGAGATATCACTGCCCGTGGCCGCCTGCAGCGCGGCCGCGAACTTCCTGGCGTGCAGCGGGTGCACACGGGTGTCGTTCTCGCCGGCCGTCACCAGAACCGCGGGGTACTTCGTGCCAGACTTGATGTTGTGCAAGGGCGAGTAGGCCCGGATGAACTCGAACTGCTCGGGGTTCTCCGCCGAGCCGTATTCGGGCACCCAGTACCGCGCCATGAGGAAACTCTGGTATCGCAGCATGTCGAGCAGGGGCACGGCGACGATCGCCGCCTGGAAGAGGTCGGGCCGCTGCGTCACCATCACGCCCGTGAGCAGGCCGCCGTTGCTGCCGCCCAGCACCGCCAGCCGCTGGGAGTTGGTGTAACCCCTCTGGATCAGGTGTTCCCCGGCCGCGATGAAGTCGTCGTAGACGTTCTGCTTGCGTGCGAGGCGTCCATCCTCGTGCCACGCGTCGCCATACTCGCCGCCGCCGCGCAGGTTGGCAACCACATACACGCCGCCATCCTCGAACCACGGGAAGAGGGGCGCGCTGAACGTGGGCGTGAGGCTGATGCGGAAGCCGCCGTAGCCATAGAGCAGCGTGGGGTTGTCGCCCGTGAGACGAAGCCCCTTCTTGTGCACGATGAACATGCTCACCTTCGTGCCGTCCTTCGAGGTATACCACTCCTGCTTGACGACAACGCTCGAAGGATCGACCGGCACGTCGGGCCGCTCCCACAGGTCCGGCTCTGCCTCGGGCTTGGCCAGGTCAACGCGGAAGATGCTCGAGGGATAGTTGTAACTCGTGAACGTGAGGTACGCCTCGGTGCGGTCTTTGGCAGTCGCCAGGCCGGCGGAGCCGATGCCCGGCAGCCGCAGCGTGCCGCGCGTCTTGCCCGAGAGGTCAAAGAGTTCGATCTGGCTCGACGCGTTCTTGAGGTAGTCAACGGCGATCACACCGTCGGCGATCGAGAATCCCTGGATCACCGAGTCTGGCCGCTCGGGGATGAGCGACTTCCAGTTTTCCCGGCCCGGGTTGGCCGCGTCGGTCACGATGATGCGTCCGTTGGGGGAATCAAGCGTGGTGAAGATGTACACCTTGTCCTTGTACACGTCCGCGCTGAACGACCCCTTCTCGCCGACCGCCACGGCCTTTCTTTCAAGCCTGCCCGTGCGCTGCCACTGCTGGAAGTCGGCCACCCACAGGTCGTTGTTCCTGGTGTCGGTGTAGTACGCCAGCACCAGCCACTTGCCGTCGTCGCTCAGGCCGCCGTACGGGCCGTAGGTCGTCGCGAGTTCCTTGTTTTCTTCCGGCGTGAACTGCCGGAACAACTGCGCATCGGTCGAGACCTCCTGCCCGATCTTGTGGAACATCACCTGGCCGCTGTACGGGTTCTTCACGTCCCACAGGTTGCGGTAGGTAAAGCCGGAGTTGTCGGGCAGCCACGTCACGCCGCCAACCTTGCCGGGGATTTCCAGCCCGCTGTCGGCGCCGGTGTCCACCGCCATCAGCCGCAGGGTCGAGTTCTCGTCACCCGAGCGGTACGTGCCGTACGCGAGCAGCTTCCCGTCATGGCTCGGAACATACCACGACACGGTCGTCAGCCCGCTTGCATCAATCGCCGCGGGGTCGAGCAGCACGCGCGACTCGCCGTTATACCCCTCTCGCATGTACACCACGGCCTGATTCTGCGTCCCTTCCCGCTTCGAGTAGAAGTAGCGGTTTCCTCGCATCTGCGGCGTGCTCACCGAGCCCACTTCCATCAGCGGCCGCAGCCGTTCTTCGAGTTCCTTGCGCCCCGGCAGGTTGTCGAGCACACTCCGGGTATAGGCGTTCTGCGCGTCGGTCCACGTCGCCACCTCGTCGGTGAGTTTCCCCATCGCCGCCGGGTCTGAGTTGTCCCCTTCCAGCCACTGATAGTCGTCCCTCACGTCAACCCCGTGCAACCGGTTCACCACGGTCTCAACCCGTGTCGACGGCGGACGCGCATCGGTCGTGATCGGGTTCGGGCTCGCCGCGGCACGCGATGCTTCAGACATCCCGCCCGGCTTCGGGTCCAGCGCCTGGCACGCCATCACACACACCCCCGCGCACCCCGCGATTGCGACGAATGCTTTTTTCATTCCACACGGCTCCTTTTCTTGTTCCGCTGCCCGGGGAAGATCAACGCCCACCCCGCGGCACCGCCGCCATTGTACCGGAAACGCCGCACGCTCTCCCGGGCTCCTCCGATCACGCAAGCACGCCGGGATTCTCCATAAACTTCTGCCATGCCCGCCGCCTCACGCTTCCAACGACTGACCGCTTCATGCCTGGCCGCGCTGCTCCTGCTGCTGGTTCCGGCAGCGCGTGCGCAGCCGGTCACCCTCCGCGTGGCGACGTTCAACATCGAAGATGTCCGATCAGAAGATCTCCGGCACGCCGACCACCAGCGTCTGCGGAGCCTCGCCGAGGTCATCCAGCGGATCCGCCCGAACATCATCCTGCTCAACGAGATCGCCTACGACATGCCCGGCGCGCCGGGCTTTGACGAAAGCCAGCCCACGGGGCAGAACGCCCAACGCTTCGCCGATCTCTACCTCGCCGTGCCGCAAGCCGCCGATGTGCAACCCCTCCGGATGAAAGCATGGATGCCCCCCGTCAACACCGGCATCCCCAGCGGTTTCGACCTCGACAAAAACGGCCGCGTGGTCACCGCGTTCCCGCCCCTTTCGCTCCCAAACCCGGACGGCACCCCCGCCCCGCAAAGCAACGAAGCACGCGAGTTTGGCAACGACTGCTGGGGGTTCGGCACGTTCCCAGGCCAGTACGGCATGGCCATTCTCGTCGATGACCGCCTGGCCATCTCGCACGACGCCATCCGCACCTTCCAGAGATTGCCCTGGTCCTACGTCGGCGGGGCCTTCCTCCCGACCAAAGCCGACGGTTCGTCGTGGTACACCGAAGAGGAACTCCGCTACTTCCGCCTCGCATCCAAGACCTTCGCGGACATACCAGTCGCCCTCCCCAACGGGGCCACGCTTCACCTGCTGTGCAGTCATCCAACGCCCCCTGCGTTCGACGGGCCCGAAATGCGCAACCAAAAGCGCAATCACGATGAGATCCGCCTCATCGCCGACTACATCGACAACGCCTCCTACCTCGTTGATGACAAAGAAACCGAGGGCGGCCTTCCCTTCAACGCCAGTTTCGTCATTCTCGGCGATCTCAACGCCGATCCGCTCAAAGGCAACTCGTTCAAAGACCCTGTCAACCGTTACCTATTCACCTCGCCACGCATCGCCAAGGACGTCGCCCCGCGCAGCGACATCGCCATCCCCGGCCTTGAACCAACCGATACCGCGGCCTTCAAACTGCGTGTCGATTACGTCCTGCCCTCCGCCGACATCGGCATCCGTGCGTCCGGTGTCTGGCGTGCGCTCCCGGCCAACGCACGCACGTTCCCCAGCGATCACTTCCCCGTATGGGTGGATCTCACGATTCCCCCGCCCGCCAAGCCCTGAAACCCTCGCTCAAAGGCGCGAACTCCCCTTCACACCGCCCCCTCCTTCCTGCGGGTTGGGCCTCGCCCCGCGTCCTCAGAGGGTTTACGATTTTCCCCGGAGGAGCCCCGCACATGCCCACAGGATCAACCCTCACCATACCCAACAGCAGGTTCGCCTCTGACACGCGCACGGGCGATTGGCGGGTCGTGGCATCGCCCCTCTTCCTCGAAGACGCCTCCGACCCCTCCACCAACCAGTACGTCTTCGGCTACACCATCCGCATCTCCAACCTCGGCGCCCCTCCCGCTCGCCTCCGCAATCGCTCCTGGCGCATCGTCGATGCCGCGGGCCGCGAGAACGAGGTCAAGGGGCGCGGCGTCGTTGGCCAGTTCCCTCGCCTGGGCCCCGGCGAATCCTTCGAGTACACCAGCCACTGCCCCCTGCGCACCCCGTGGGGCACCATGGAAGGTCAATACGAGATGGTCGGCGACGAAGGCGCCGCCTTCACCATCGGAATCGGCCGGTTTTTCCTTGTCAGCGACCCCGCCGCGCTCGCACAATGAGCCCTCTCAAGACCCCGCCGCCCCATACCCTTGTGCGATGAAGATCATCGTCAACGGGCGTGAAGAAGAGGTAGCGACCGGGACCACCGTGCGCGAACTCATCGAACGCCTAGACCTCGCCCGCACTGCCTGCGCGGCCGAGGTCAACAAACGCCTTGTCCCCCGGCGTGAGCACGAGTCACGCACCCTCAGCGAGGGCGATGTCATCGAACTCGTCTCCCTCGTGGGCGGCGGCTGACCACATCGCCCGCCCACCACAGCCCCCTGCCCCAGCGCACACCCCAGCCGCCCATGCCCCACACCACCTCGCCCACCACGCCCACCATGCACGCCGACCCATTCAACCTCGCGGGGCGCACCTTCACCAGCCGCCTGCTTGTCGGCACCGGCAAGTACCAGACCTACGACCTCATGCGTGATTCACTCAGCGCCAGCGCGTGCGAGGTTGTCACCGTGGCGGTTCGGCGCGAGCGCCTTTACAACGAGCAGGGGCGCAGCCTGCTTGAGTTCATCGACCTCTCCAGATACACCATCCTCCCAAACACCGCCGGCTGCTTCACCGCCGATGACGCGGTGCGCGTCGCCCGCCTGGGGCGCGACATCCTCGAACAACTGGGCAACCCCGGCGCCGATTGGGTGAAACTCGAAGTGCTCGCCGACCGCAAGACCCTCCTGCCCGACCCGGTCGGCACCATCGAGGCGACCCGCGAACTCGCCGCCGACGGCTTCAAAGTGCTCGCGTACACCAGCGATGATCCCATCGCGGCCCTCCGCATCAAAGAGGCCGGCGCGGCCAGCGTGATGCCGGCGGGCAGCCCCATCGGCTCGGGCCAGGGCATCGTCAACGCGGGCAACATCGTTTTCTGCCTCGAGATGCTCAAGAAGGAAGACCCGTCATACCCCGTCATCGTGGATGCCGGGGTGGGTGCCGCCAGCGATGTCGCCGTCGCCATGGAACTCGGAGCAGACGGGGTGCTCCTCAACACCGCCGTCGCCCACGCCAAAGACCCCGTGCTCATGGCCAATGCCGTTCGGCACGCCTGCGAGGCCGGACGAGCCTCCTACCGCGCGGGGAGAATTCCCAAGCGCCGGTACGCTTCGGCCAGCAGCCCGTGGGAGGGCGTGATCTCCTACATCCCCGGCGAATAACCCCCGCCACGCTTACGGCCGCGCACTCACCTGCCGCAGCATCGGCGCGTCACCCGCCCCAGCGAGGTGCAGCCGCAACATGCCCAGCGCTGCCTTGGCCGACCAATCCCTGATCGCTCCCCGATCGCCCCCCATCAGAAACCGCCTGCAATCCTCGCGCCCGCCTTTCCCGGCCAGCGCGATCCACACGGTGCCCACCGGCTTGGCCTCGCTGCCCCCGCCGGGCCCCGCGATGCCAGTGATCGCCAGGCACTCGTCGCACCCCAGACGCGCAAGACCGCCCCGCGCCATCGCCATCGCGGTCTCGGCGCTCACCGCGCCGGGGCCACCCTCGGCCAGCAACTCGCGCGGCACGCCCGCCAGTGACACCTTCTGCTCGTTTGAATAGGTCAGAAGCCCGCCCAGAAACGCCGCGCTCGAACCAGGCACTTCTGTCAGCAAGGCTCCAAGCATGCCCCCCGTGCAACTCTCGACCACGCCCACCGTGAGCCCCTTGTCGCGCAGCATCTCGATGACCACGCCGGGCAGCGTCTGGCCCTCTGCCCCGAACACATACGGCGCGGCCGCCCGACGCACCAACGCCTCGGTTTTATCGATCTCCTCAGCCGCGTCTTCGCCGCGCAGCGGCCCCTCGTAACGAATGCGACAACTCACCACACCTTCACTCGCCGTGGTGCCCACCTTGGGGTTTCGTTCACGGTGCATCAGGGCGCCAAGCCGCGCCGCCAGGTCGCTCTCGCCGATCCCGAAGCAGTGCAACACCCGTGTCAGCACGGTGCGATCAGGCGACGGTCGCAGCCTGGCCATGACATGCTGCTCAAACATCGGCTTCATTTCTCTGGGCGGCCCCGGCAGGCAGAAGACCTCGCACCCCTCGGCGAGCACCGCGTAGAGCCCCGGGGCGCTGCCGTGGATGTTGGTCAAGGCCGACGCACGCGAAGGCCGCAACGCCTGCACCGCCGCGTTGGGCGGCACACTGCGCCCCCGGGCCTGATACCACGCATTGATCTGGGCCATCGACACGTCATCTGCGATCAGTTCATCGCCCATCGCACTGGCCAGAGAGAGCCGCGTGAGGTCGTCGGCCGTCGGGCCAAGCCCGCCGCTGCACACGATGACATCAACCCGTGACGCCAGCCGACGCATCGTCTCGGCCTGCCGGGCCGCGTCATCCCCCACTGTCACGTGCTCCCGCACCACCACGCCGGCCGCGAGCAGACGATCGGCCATCCATCGCCCGTTGGTGTCGAGGGTCTGCCCCAGCACCAGTTCGTCGCCGACCGATACCACCGCCGCGCATTCATGCACCCTCGCCATATCTCAACGGTAGTGATCGGCACGGTTGCCCCCGCGGCCTAGCCGGAGCGAAACAGCGAGGCCAAAAATGCACAAGCCCCGGGCACCACCCCGGGGCTTGCAGAGACTGCGAACATTCATCCGCATCTCGACCTTCACTCAGAGTATAGCGGGAAGCCAGACATGCCACAAGACCATTTCACCGTAAAAACCCGGTAAAGAACGGCCTTAGATTCTGTAACCCGCACACATGGCTCAGTTCACGCCGGCTCCTTGCCCGGCGAATCTCCCGACGTTCAATAACCCGCTCACTGCCCGTCACGAAGCGGTGCCGCCCGGCATGCGATGCACCCTCCGCCAATGGAACTCCCTGACCCGGTTATCGACCAGCCCAGGCTTCGTTGCACCACTCCGCACACGCCAACAGGTTTTTCCGACGCTTCTTGAAGACGATGCCTTACCAAAGGGGATTCGTCTCAACTCTCGGTACGCAAGACAGGCACTCATGGCTCTGCCAGGTGCAAACAGAGTGTGATTTTCTTTCTCCGAGAACCCACCCTATCTTAACCCTTACATGCTTCGCGAGAAGCCTCTGATCCCATTGTTTCCCGGGGCTACTTTCCGGCATGTGGCTGGAGGCCCACAAGAGCCGCTCAGCGTCTCCGTCAGATTGCCCACGCCGCGGCATCACCTGCGGGGCCGAACCGCCTCGGAGGCATCAATGCCCGTTGCGGTACCGATGCATCCTGCGGAAGAAAGGGAGGCCATCGCGTCTTGCCGTACACCACGGTGGATCTACGCGGGGTTAGGCGTGATCCTCCGGCGCTCCATGCGCCATCAGGCCGGCACGCGGCCAGAGATTCTCTACGTTCCAATCACTTTTCGAGCAGCGACTCGTGTGCTACACTCCCTGCCTCACTAGGGCGCATAGCTCAGTTGGCTAGAGCGCGGCTGTCACATAGCCGAGGTCACAGGTTCGAGTCCTGTTGCGCCCACTTTCCCCCGCACTTGCGGGGGTTTTTGTTTTTGGGAATCTCTGAGACACAATCCGGACGTTTCCCGAACTCGCCGCGGTTTCCGAGAGAGTCACGGACCTTCTCGTTAGAGGGGTTTGGAGTTCTCTCAAAGTGAGTACTGCCTGTTTCAACATCACCGTTTCGAACGGCTGATGGACCACGAGCACTTCAGCCATTGTGCCATGGATTCGAGAGTCTGACGCCGCCGCGCTGGCACTTTTTCGCCCGTCATGGCTTCGCCGAAGGCTGAAGGGCTGGTGGATCAGGCTTGAGACGTGTCTGCCCGCACTGTGCTTTGGCTGCCGCGAGCTTCGCGTCGTCTCGTGCAGCCTGGTCACGATCTGCTGCACTGAGCCGCGTTCCCGCCTCACGGTCTGGTGGCAGCAGGAGCACGCGTTCCCCAGGCCACTGAATGGCAATGAAGCAGACTTCTGTGTGGCCTGCCCCCCGAAACCTGATCCACCAACTATGAGAGTCCCGAGGGCCGCCGGTCGCGGCCAGGAGACTCTCGAAGATGAAGCGGACAAGACACTCGGCGGAACAGATCGTGAAGAAGCTGCGGGAGGCGGACGCGATGCTCGCGGCGGGCAAGAGCGTGGCGCAGGTGGTGCAGGCTCTGGGGGTCAGCGAGCAGACCTACGCCCGATGGCGGAACCAGTATGGAGGGATGCAGGCCGATGAGGCGCGGCGGCTGAAGGATCTGGAACTCGAGAACGCGCGGCTCAAGCGGCTGGTGGCCGAGCAGGCGATCGACATCTCGATCCTCAAGGAGGCCAACGACTACCTGGGAAAGCCGCGAGCCCCTCGCGGAGGAGGGGCGTCGTGACGCACGTACAGAATCAACTGCATCGGTCGCAGCGGCGCGTGTGCCGCGTGCTCGGCCAGGCGCGATCGACCCAGCGGTACAAGGCTGTGCCCAGAGACGATGATGCGCGTCTGGTGCAGCGGATGCACGAGCTGGTCCGTCGGCATCCTCGGCGTGGCTACCGGATGATGTGCGGGATGCTGCGGCTCGAAGGGTTCCGCGTGAACTTCAAGCGTGTGCACCGGCTGTGGCGTCGTGAGGGCTTCAGAGTGCCCCAGAAGCAGCACAAACGCAGGCGTCTGGGCCACTCGGAGAACGGCATCGTGCGGCGTCGGGCCGAGCACAAGGACCATGTGTGGTGCGTGGACTTCATCTATGACCGGGATGAGCGTGACCGTCAGCTCAAGTGCTTGAGCGTGATCGATGAGTTCACACGGGAGTGCCTGGCGCTGGAGGTGGACCGGTGCATCACCGGCGCGGACGTTGTTGATGTGCTGACGGAGTTGATGACCATCCGCGGGGTGCCGGTGCACATCCGCAGCGACAACGGGCCGGAGTTCGTGGCCAAGGCCCTCAGGCGGATGGCCGAGATCACGGGCATAGAGAACCTGTACATCGCGCCCGGGAGCCCGTGGGAGAACGGGTACGCCGAGAGCTTCCACTCGCGGCTGCGGGATGAACTGCTCAACGCTGAAGAGTTCGCGGATGTGCGGGAGGCCAAGGCGCTGGCCGCGGCGTGGAAGAACGAGTACAACCATCGTCGGCCGCACTCGTCGCTGGGGTATGTCCCGCCGGCGGTGTACGCGGCGAATCTTGAGAGGGGAGACGAGGCCCCTCTCCCCTCTCAAACTCACCCCTCTACCCCCCACGAGACGGATTCGTTCATGATCGAGGCGATGGCCGGTACAATCAACCGACTCTCATAGGACCTGGTACAGAAAGTGGGGGCAGGTCATGTGGAGCAGGTGCTCGCAGGGAAGGCATCAACACCGGCTATGAGCATGCTCGGCCCATGCTTCCAGGACACTATTGCGCGTGGTTGAGGGCTGCTGGTTGGCTCCAGAGACCGGCCCAAAGCCCGACCAGCGCCAACTCCGTCCGTTGACGTGGGAATCAACCACGGGAAGTCAGAGGCTTGCAGAAGGCCCGGGGGTGGCTGCGCAGTGGCGATACAGGTGACCCGCTGAAAGACGCAGCAGGGTGCTGATCTGGAGAGGATGGAAACAACCCGCAGCATCGAATGCCGCGCAGGGCCCATTCGTTTGAGACTGGATCAGGCCAAGTTGACTGGGCGGGGCAGAGAAGGGAAGTGGATTCGCCGTTTGGAGGAGAGGCGTTGGAGGAGAGGATGAAGTGAGGGCAAAAATGAAAAAGGCTCCCGAAGGTTTACCTTCGAGAGCCCAAGAGTCGGCGATGACCTACTTTCCCTCAGAGAAGTATCATCGGCGGCAAGGGCTTAACTGCTGTGTTCGGGATGGGAACAGGTGTTTCCCCTTGCCTATTGTCACCGACAATCCGGACTGGAGGCCGGTAGGCCCCACAGCCGGCAACCCACCGCGAAGCGGCGGAGCCGGACCAAAGACAGGATACCAGACTGAAGAAGCGCCGGGGTGTGAAGCCCGGTTTGGAAGCGTGAAGAAGAATAAACTGCAGCGTCGAAGATCAATGCTGCCAACCTGTGCTGCGTCGATGATGACGCGACGGCTGGTTGGCGACCGGACTTCGACCGTTAGTACCGCTCAGCTCAAGGCATCTCTGCCCGTACACCTGCGGCCTATCAACCTGGTGGTCTACCAGGGGTCTCTCGTCTTTCGACAAGCATGCCTCATCTCGAGGGGGGCTTCCCGCTTAGATGCTTTCAGCGGTTATCCCTGCCGAACGTAGCTACCCAGCCGTGCACCTAGCGGTGCAACTGGATCACCAGGGGTTCGTCCAACCCAATCCTCTCGTACTAGGGTTGACTCCTCTCAAGCATGCAACGCCCACAACAGATAGGGACCGACCTGGCTCACGCCGGTCTGAACCCAGCTCGCGTACCACTTTAATCGGCGAACAGCCGAACCCTTGGGACCGCCTTCAGCCCCAGGATGTGATGAGCCGACATCGAGGTGCCAAACCGCGCCGCCGCTATGGACGCTCGGGCGCGATCAGCCTGTTATCCCCGGGGTACCTTTTATCCGTTGAGCTACGACCCTTCCACACGGGATCGCAGGATCACTAGAGCCCTCTTTCGAGACTGCTCGACCCGTCGGTCTCGCAGTAAATCCGGCTTATGCTCTTGCACTCGACACACGGTTTCCATCCGTGCTGAGCCGAACTTTGCGCTCCTCCGTTACCTTTTTGGAGGAGACCGCCCCAGTCAAACTACCCGACATGCACTGTCCCTCGCCCGGATTCACGGGAATCGAAGTTAGGCCACAAACGTACACAGGGTGGTATTTCACCTTAGGCTGCTCCCGGGCCGGAACCCGGTCCTCAAAGCCTCCCACCTATGCTACGCAGTGAATGCTCATGGCCAATACAAGTCTATAGTGAAGGTCCACGGGGTCTTTCCGTCTTGCTGCGGGAAGGCGGCATCTTCACCGCCACTACTATTTCACCGAGTCGGTCGTGGAGACAGGAGTCCAGTGATTACGCTATTCATGCGCGTCGGAACTTACCCGACAAGGAACTTCGCTACCTTAGGACCGTCATAGTTACGGCCGCCATTCACCGGTGCTTCGGTTGCAAGCTTCGCCTTTCGGCTGACCCACTCCCTTGACATTCCGGCATCGGGCAAGCGTCACTCTGTATACTTCCACTTGCGTGTTTGCACAGAGCTGTGTTTTTGATAAACAGTTCCCAGACCCTTTTCTCTGCGGCCTCCCCTTGCGGGGTAGGCCCCCCTTATCGCGAACTTACGGGGTTAACTTGCCTAGTTCCTTCACGACCGTTCTCTCGAGCGCCTTAGGCTATTCGCCACACCCACCTGTGTCAGTTTTGGTACGGGACACGCATTGCCCTCACGGCTTTTCTAGAAACCTATCCATCGGGGGTCGGCCACAAGGGCCTGGACATCTGACAGTCCCTCCCAACTTCAAGATCCGCACCGTGATTTGATCTCCGCGTGTGCTGCGGAATATTGACCGCACGTCCATCGACTACGCCTTTCGGCCTTGCCTTAGGTCCCGGCTAACCCTGGGCGGAATTACCTTCCCCAGGAAACCTTGGGTATTCGGCGACCAGGATTCTCACCTGGTTAATCGTTACTTAAGCCGGCATATTCACTTCTTGGCGCTCCACCTACCTTTACAGGACGGCTTCGCCGCACCAAGAACGCTCTCCTACCGAGTCTTTCGACTCCCGCTGCTTCGGCTGCGTGCTTATTCCCGATCATTATCGGCGCTGAGTTCCTCGTCCAGTGAGCTGTTACGCACTCTTTAAATGGTGGCTGCTTCTAAGCCAACATCCTGGATGTCATTGCAACCCAACTTCCTTTCGAACTAAGCACACATTAGGGGCCTTAGCAGGCGATCAGGATTTTTCTCCTTTTGACCGCGGATATTGTCACTCGCGGTCTATCTCCCAGGGCATAGACATTGGTATTCGGAGTTTGGTTGAGGAGGGTAGACGGGTAGTCCCCCTGCCTCATCCAGTAGCTCTACCCCCAATGCTTGACCCCTGAGGCTAACCCTAAAGTTATTTCGGAGAGAACGAGCTATCTCCCAGTTTGATTAGACTTTGACTCCTCCCGTCAGCTCATCGCAGACCTTTTCAACGGTCACGCGTTCGGGCCTCCAGGCGGTCTTACCCGCCCTTCACCCTGGCCAACGGTAGATCACAAGGTTTCGCGTCTACTCCGTACGACTTAGCGCCCTATTCGGACTCGCTTTCGCTCCGCCTCCGGCCTGGTAGGCCTTAGGCTCGCCGTACAGAGTAACTCGCCGGCTCATTATGCAAAAAGCACGCCGTCACCCCGAGGGGCTCCGACCGCTTGTAAGCACATGGTTTCAGGTACTCTTTCACCCCGCTCATCGCGGTGCTTTTCATCGTTCAGTCGCCTTACTGGTTCGCTATCGGTTGTCGAGTAGTATTTAGCCTTGGAGGGTGGACCCCCCATATTCAACCCGGGTTTCACGAGCCCGAGTTTAATCGATGGGCTGGCCAGTTCACGATTACAGGGCTTTCACCTTCTGCGGCGCGTCATTCAAACGCTTCATTCGTTTCCTGGTTTATCCGCTTTCGCTCGCCGCTACTCACGGAATCGCTGTTGCTTTCTTTTCCTGTGGATACTGAGATGTTTCACTTCTCCACGTTCGCTTCTTCCGCCTATACATTCAGCGGAAGATACCCTTGCGGGTGGGTTGCCCCATTCAGATATCCCGAGATCACTGCCTGGTTACCGGCTCCTTCGGGCTTTTCGCAGGTTCCTACGTCTTTCATCGCCTCTCGACACCAAGACATCCACCATGTGCCCTTGTGCCCGGTCGCCAACCGGACGCCGCGCCGATCGGGTGATCGCTCACCCTTTACGGCCCGTCGCTTCGGCTGACTTCCCCGTTCGGTTCAAGGTACCGAACGGATCTCCGCACTGCTGACCGACGGCCCGGGTTGCCCCGTGCCGTCCGCCCATCGTGCGTGATGTGCATTGCCTTGGCGCTGCAGTTTTTCAGAACGTTGTGTGTGCCCGGCCCTTGCGGGACGGGCAACGACTCGTTTTCTTGCTTTCTTGCAGCATGCTTCTACGTCCCGGTGCGATTGGTGCACCGGCGCGGCTCTCGCCGTGGCCCGTGCTCACGCCGGGACGTCTTCTTCAGTCGTTGGTATCCGGTTGTCAAAGATCAGGCCCGGTTCGCTGCGTGCTGTTGTCAGCACCTCGCGGACTGGGGTGGAGAGTGTAGCGTTCCTCCTCGCCGCGTCAAGCCGTGAGGCCCCGCCTTTTGATCACTCTCGCGCAATTCCCTGAAATACAAGCCTTTGCGCACAGTTCGGTGACACCCTCGCGCCTTCCTTTCAAAAACCAAAACACCGGGTACCTTGCCCCGGTGTTCTGGATATGTACGGTCATTCTCGGTAACGCCCGACTCAGCCGCCGCCGCCGCCGCCACCCTTGCCCGGCGTCGGGGCTGTTCCGGGCCGCTCGCGCGGTTGGAATGGAAGTGTGGGCCGGGTCTCTTCCGGTCGGATGCGCGGGGCGCCCTGTGTCTCACCCGCGCGGGCCGAGGCTTCGAGACGCTTATAGACATCTGAACCGCGGTCTAGGTCGGGGTAGCGGGCGACGATCCGCCCGTTCTCCTCCCGCAGCAAGACCTGGAACCGCTGGCGTGTTTCCCCGGCCATGCCTGTCGCAACCACGGGAAGCACGTTGGCATCCATGAACACGGCGGGCACCGAGACGCGCCGTTCGCGTGCGAGGGGCACAGAGAGCCAATCTGGGCCGGCGGGCTGCGCCGCGGGCGCGGCGGGCTGGGTTCCCGGGCGGCGTTCCAGACCGGGGTCGCCGGGGAAGCCCCGCCCTGGCGTGGTCGGCGCGGCGGGGACCGCGGGCGCTGTGGGCTGAGGCATTCCTGATGGATCAGCAATCATCTGCTCCAACTGGCGCATGTCGGCCACCTTCAACTCGGGCAGGCGGATCTCGCCGCCGAGCATGTCGCCCGGGTCCAAACTGGTGCTGGCGACGCGGTAGTAGCCGTAGTAGAAGACGTACATCTCGGCCACGGCGCGGGGCAGCGGGCTGATCTCATTGGACCCTTCGGCGCTGGTGACGAAGAAGAACTCGTCGCGGTCAACCTCGACCGGGGTTGTCCATTCAGACCACGCCCCTTCGAGCAGCCGCGTTTCGCCAAGCGCCTGCTGCTGGGGTTGCAGGTTGCGACCATAGAGCGGGTTGTTGATGACCGCCCGCACGCGGTAGCGGTAGCGTGCGCCGGGCTCGGCGGTGAAATCGTGGGCGTGAAGCCGGATCTCGGGGTTGTCGAGAATCGAAAGGGTCGGCGCGATCGCCACCGGGGTGGTCGTTGTATCGGTGGTTGCCTGTTCGACGCGCTCGCCGAGTTCCTCCAACTGGCGGACCACACGGTCACGCTCACGCTCGCGGGTGCGCAGTTGGTTGGTCAGCACCGCGCGGTTGGCCCTGGGTTCTTCGCGGGTCGCAGGCTGTCGGGGCTGGGGGGGTGCGCCGCCCATGCCTGGACGACCGCCGGTCTGCGGGGGCGTCTGGCGGTCACGCTGCTCCATGCGGGGGTCGGTCGCCGGCGCGGTCTCGATCTGACGCTGGAGCGCATCGATCTGCCGGTTGAGGTCGTTGTAACGGCGGCGGAGTGTATCGATCTGACGGCCACGCCCGGCCTGATCGCTGGCGACCACGGCCTCGAAGGGGGGCTTCCATTCTGGGCCGGCGATGGTCGGGAAGTAGGCCGGGCGAACAACGTCCTCGCTCATGGAGCGGAGTTGCTCGATGAGCGGGGGAACATCGCCCACGGCCCGCACGCTCTCTTCCCACAATTTGCGGGCGTTGGGCCTGCCGGGCAGGGACGCGACCATGGAACGTTCGGGCTGTGAGGGGATAGAGCCATCGGCCCGCACGAGGGTTTCACGCTCGACCTCCACGGCGACGATCTCGATGAAGTCGTTGCTGTCTGAGAGCGTGTCGCGCCACCAGTTGAGTGGGACGGGTTCGAGCGGGCCACTACCGTCGGGATCGGACATGAGTTGCTGTTTGAAGGCGGTGCCGTCGAAGACGCCTTCGATGCTGACGGAGGCCTTGTCGAAGGGCTGCTGGGCCGGGATGAGGCCCGAGGCCGCGAGTTCGGGGTTGCGGAGCACCTCGACAGGGCTGATCGTGGAGCGGAACGAATGCGCGAGGGGCGCGGTGACGGCGGGCACTTCGGGCAGTTTGAACATCGCGGCGGCGACAGCCCCGGCATCGGCGATGGCGGTGATGCGAGGGGGCGGGCCCAGCGTGAGCGCGACGCGCTGCGCAGGGCCGGGATTGGCC
The DNA here is from genome assembly GCA_019636615.1 of Phycisphaeraceae bacterium. Lineage (GTDB taxonomy): Bacteria > Planctomycetota > Phycisphaerae > Phycisphaerales > UBA1924 > UBA2402. The sequence continues at coordinate 1,703,227 of JAHBXF010000002.1, forward strand.
GCGGGGCCGATGGCGAGCGCCTGACCGCTGAAGCCCTCGGGGGCGCGCAGGTCGGCGGTCAGGCCTGCGGCCCCGAGCCTTGAATCGAGTTCTCTGGCTTCGGTCTCGACCGGGCGGAAGGCATCGGCCGGGGGAACGAACTGGTTGCCGACCTTCACCGTGGAGGGGGTGAAGAACTGGTATGCGAGCATGCCCAGCCCTACGACGCCGACCAGACCCATGACGATCTTGTCCGCGTGCTGCTCGATCGGCTTGATGCCTTTGAGTTTCATGGTTCGTTGCCCCGTGTGCAGACGCGCTGAGCGTCACTGCGTTCGAAAAATCTGCGATTGAGGGTCGTGAAGAGAAGCGATGGTGCCCCTAGTCGGCGGATCAGCCGCCCCCGCCCTTTCTGGGAGAGGTGAATGTGGAATCGGTGCCCAGGCCCCTGCCGCCGCCGCCACCAACGTCGCCCGAGGCGTCGCGGCCGGCGCCGAAGCCGCCGAACGAGCCCGCGTCGCCGTCTTCACCCGGCACGCCCAGTGCGCCGCGGACCGCGCGGGGCATGTACTTGAGCATCCAACTGCGGAGCCAGATCGTTTCGATTTCGAGCGTGGCCCTGACGACATGCTCGGTGCCGTAGTAGTAGCCGTCGCGGAGGTCGTCCCACACGCTGACCTCGGCGAGGTTGAGGCTCGTGACGGTCATGAAGTTGGTGCGGGTGATGGCGTTGAGGAAGTCGGTGAGCCTCGCGGACGAAACAACGGCGACCATGCGCACGCGGCGGATGTCGTAGACGGTGTTCCACTTGCCCATGCCGCGCCGGGTGATGGAGGCCGTGGGGTCTTCCGGGACCATACCGGGCACCGCGGCGACGGGCTCGGAAGGGGTATCCATGCCGAAGCCCATGGCCGCGGCGCTGGTATCTTCTGTGGCGTACAGGCCTTCGGGCTCGAAGAGTTCGATGGTCTCGATGCGCTTCACAACGGCGTTTTCGACGCCACCGCCGCCCGAGGCGCTGTTGGCCAGGCGAACCGCGGCGAAGACATCGGAGAGAACCCAGTAATCCCACTGATTGATGAAGAGGTCGGGTGTCGTGATGGCGTCTTCGGGGATTGAGCCGAAGGGGATGGTGTTCTTGCCCTTGGCCGGGGTGCGTGGGAAGACTTCAAGCGTGGCGTAGACACCCCGGTCGCGCGCGGCGGCCTGGTAGAACGCGATGCGTCGTTCGCCGAGTTGCTTGAGAAGCGCGTCCTGCTCTTCCTGCGTGAGACCCCGCTTGCCGGCGGTGATTTTTTCGGTCTCGCGCGTGAGCATGTCTTTGATGGATTCGTTCACGGCGACGGGGTCTGCGGGCGCGCCGGCGCGGACCGAGTCGAGCAGTTGCTGATAGATGTTCGGCCGGCCACGCTTGGCGACGAGGATCTCTTCCATCTCGTACTGCTTGGCCCGTTCCGCGTCGGCGTTGGGGTTGCTGGGGAAGAGCCCCTCGACCAGGGGCCGGTGCGCGGTGCGCAGAACGGCCTGCGCGTCGGCGCCGAGCCCCTCGTTGAACTGCTCGGCACGCAGCGCTGTCTCGGCCGCGGCCTTGCTCAGGTCTTCGCGGTGGGCACGGAACCAGGCGGTGACCTCGGCGTTGGGCGGGGTCTTGAGCGAGACGGGCTGCTGGCCGGCGACGTACGTCGGCAGGGTGTAGGTGACCTCGGCGGCCTTGATCTTCCTGTATTCGTCGTCGGCGGCCTTCTGACGCGCGCTGACAATGGTGGATTGCCACATGCGGCTGGCTACGAAACTCGCCGGCAGCGAGACGGCGATGACCACCACGCACACGACGATGAGAATGTTGGACTTGATCCAGGAAATAACGCTGTTCACTGCGGGCCTCCCGGGTTCATTGCGTCACCGTCGCCGCTTTCCGCGGGCTTGAAGACGACATACCACGTCACGCGCACGGTGCCGGTCTCGGGCGGCAGGGGGCCGTCCGCGGGGGGCGTGAGAGGGACTGTTCGATCGAGTTCATTCTGTGCCGCGGCGCGGGCCACGTCTGCCGCCTGCTCGGTGGCCGAGGGGGGTGGCGCCCCACCGCCGCCGATGACGACCGCGCCCCGCTGCACCTGAGCCCGCAGGCCGACGCCGCCCATGGCGTCGCGTTCGATCATCCCTTCGCTGGTCATGACCATGCCGCGACCGCCCGCGGCATCGCCCGGGAATCGCGGCGAGCCGCCCGAGAGCAGGTCGGCGCCGTCGCGGCCGGGCTCGGCCACGGTGGAAGGACGCGGCGGGGCGACGATCTCGTAGGGCACATCGGCGCGAACCCCGTTGGCACGCAGCCAGCGGTCGATCGTTTCTTCGGCGAAACGGCGCGCCTCGGGCTGGCGGGTGCTGAGCACCAGCGTGCATTCGAGGCGGGGGTACTGCGAAATGTTCAGGGGGTCTGCGGGCGCTTGTGAGCCGCTGTCGAAGCCGAAGCCCGTGTCCTGCTGGGGCGCGGCCGGGGGCAGGTACTGGGTGTCGAAGCGGGTCATGGTGTAGGCGGGGCCGGTGTAGGGGGGGCGGCCCTCGGCGAATCGCCGCTGCCATGCGGGCACGGCGGTGTCGGCCTCGGCGAGCATCGTGCCGATGTCGTTGACGACGTACTGGAAGATGCCGCGCCGCTCGAGGAGGGTGAGAATGTTGGCAACCCGCATGTCGGGGTCGCCGGCGTTGAGCACCCCGGCTTCGTCGGCGTCGCGTTTGAGGTCGGCCTGGCGGGCGAGGGCTTGGCGGATGACAGCACCGGGCTGATTGGCCGAGACACCCATGCTGTCGCGCAGTGGGAAGAGGAACATGGCACCGCTGGCGGCGAGGGCGACCCCGGCCGCGGCGGCGAACATGGGGGTCTTTTCCTTCCACATGCTCTTGCGGAGCACGCTGGTGGGCATGAGGTTGCCGCCGACGGCGTTGAGGCCCAGGCCCTGCAGGGCCAGCCCGTACGCGGTGCAGAAGTTGAGCGAGTTGTCGTTGAAGCGTGGGGCGGCGTCGCCGGTGACCTTGAGTTTCTTGTACTCCTCGATGCGGTAGACATCCATCGAGAGTTGCTGCTTGAGGTACTTGCGCAGGCCGGGCAGACGGAAGGTGCTGCCGATGCCGATCAGGCGGGTGAGTTCGGCGTCGCGGTTGAGAGACTGGTAGTAGCCGATGGAGCGCTGGATGTCCTGCGCGAGGTCGGTAAAGATGGGGCGCATCGCCTGGAAGACCTGGCGGGCGTACTTGCTGTCTTCGGCTTCACGCTTGAGTTTCTCGGCCTTGGAGTAACTGGCCTGGAACTGCTGCACGAGGGCGTCGGTGAACTGGTGCCCGCCCAGCGGGAACGTGCGCACCCACATGCGGCCGGGGGTGGCGATGACAAGGTCTGTGGAGGTAGTTCCAACGTCCACAATGATCGTGCCCGGGGTTTTAGCGCCAAAGTCGAGGTCGTACGCCAGGGCGTTGTACACCGCGATGGGGCTGAGCACGACGTATGTCGGGGTGATCCCGACGTCTGCCAGTCGCTGGAGGTGCTCGTTCACGCGTTCGCGGGTGATGGCGAAGATGCCGACTTCGACATCGGGCGAATCGGGGGTGACAAAGGTCTGGTAGTCCCACTCGACCTGCTCAAGAGGGAAGGGGATCTGTTGCATCGCCTCGAACTTCACGATGTCGGGCACCTTCTTGGGCTCGACAGGCGGGAGTTTGGCGAAACGCGCAAAGGCCGAGTGGCCCGGCACCGAGACGGCGATGGGCACCTTGCCGAACTCGTGCTGGCTCACCAGCGTGCCCAGCGACACGCGGAGCACGTCGTTGACGTTGACATCGGGTGTTGATAGGGGCTTGGGGTGGTCGATGACCACCTGCTCGAGCACCCGCACCCCACCCTCGCCATCGGCCTCGAGCTTCAGGGCCTTGATGGCGGATGCGCCGATCTCGATCCCCCAGCACATGTTCGTTGCAGGCATGCCGACCTCGCTTGGCGTAAACACAAACCACGGCCCGGGCGCACAGCGCGCCGGGGCGGACCGCACCAAAACTCCCCACACTCCGGCTGTTGGGCCGGATGGTACACGAGGCGGCCCCCGCGAACCAATCCCGGATCAACCATCCAGCATACGGATTCCAGACGCCCGATGTTGCCTCATGACTGTCACAGGTCTGTAACCACGCGGCTGCGGGGTCACCCGTCGCGCTCCAGCCGATCGGCAACCCTCGACAAAACCAGCGCCGCAACGACGCCGATGCCCAGCAGCCACGCGCGGCCAACAGGCACTTTGAGGCCGAACCAGGAGTCCGGGCTGACATACGCCGCGCTGTGATACGCCACAAGCACCATGCACAACCCTGTCACCGTGCGGGTTGTCAGGCTCATCGAGCGCCGCCACGCGGCCAAGCGAACCGGGAGCGATTGGCCCTCTTCGGGCATTTCTTGATGATCATCGTCGTCCGCCCGGGAAACTCCCGGCGAACGGTCGATCAGCAGCCACACCCCGGCCGCGGCGAGCGCCGCAGCGATGAAGTATGCCGTGATGGCGAGCCACATGGGGACAGGCACGGGAGTGCTTATTCCAGCGCCATGCCGACGTTGCTGACGAGGCTTCCGCCCTTTTCATCCATGGCGGCGGCGTAGTTGAAGATGTGAACCCGGCTGGGCTGAGCGATTTTGAAGGCGGCAGCCATGTTGCCCAGACTGCACCAGCGTGTGGGGTTCTGCTGCCAGGCCATGCTGGAAATCATCTCGTCCACCTTGCCCTCGGCGTACATCTGGATGAGTTCGCGGTCATGGCCGAAGGTTTTGTTGCGGGCTTCGACGGCTTCGGGCTCTTCGCCCGCCAGCGGGGTGGGGTCTCCGAAGGCGGGCCCGACGTGGCTGAGGTCGGCAGAAGAGACAACCAGAGTTTTCCCGGGAAGTTCGGCCAGGGCCTCGCGCATGGCCGCGACAAAGACATCGAAGCCGATGCCGTTGCCGTCGTAACTCTCGCCGTTGTTGACACTTGGGTCGTGGATCAGGGCCGCGAAGACTTTGGGATAGTTGCCGGCCTCATCCTTGCCGAAGCAGTGCTGAACCCAGGGGATCTGCAACTCGATGGAGTGCTCGCGCTCGTGGTCGAAGCGATGGGCGAAGAGCGTCTCGCCGAGTGAACCGAGTTTGGACTTCAGTGCCGAAATAAGGTTTTCGTCAGCATTGCAAACACCGAACGGGCTTTGGTAGCCCTTGTCGCAGCCGCAGACACCCGTGCATTCACCGAAGTGATTGGTGCCGAGGATGACCACCCGATCGGGGCGGTCAACGACCCTGAGCCGCCCCCAGACGCTGGCGTAGTTGAGCCAGCCGCGCTGGTAGTCGATGTGGGGCACGACAATCCCGCGGGGGAGGGTGTCCATGCTGGGGTTCGGGGCGTCTTTGAGTGCCGCGGCGATCCACTCGTCGAATACTTCCTGCAGGCGCTTGGCACCGAGAGTGGCCTTTTCCTCGTCGGACATTTCGACGGGGTCGTTCTGCTGCTCAGGCGGGCGCTGGGAACGCACGGTGTGCTCGGCCAGCGCGTCGGCGAAAGCGGCGGTCGAAGCCGGGGGGAGCACGGGGGAACTGTCAAAGTCTGCCCGCATTTTGGCGAGCATCGCGTCAAAGGTTGGCCCGTAGAGAAGCCCGGCGTCATCCAACTGCGCCACCAACTGCTCCAGGGGCTCGCGTGTGAGCCCCCGCCCCACTGCTTTCACGATGTCATCGACTGACTTCTGCCCGTCGAGCAGCGGAAGAACGTTCTGGAATGCGGGCGACGTGAACACAGCCTTGTCTGAGATCTGGCGGGCATCGGCCAGGCCCAGCGCGGTCTGGTTGGCGATCTGCGCGGCGAACCCCCTCACCGGCCTCAGTCGCGGGTGCTGGTGGTGGAGCGCGGCGGGGTTGAACTTCGGAGGGGTTGGTTGCTGTGGAGGTTGGTTCACATAGAACAATATGACCCGACATAGACCCAAACCCTTGCGCGGGCCCACAACCCAGATGCCCGGGCTGGCCCCGCCCGAACCGGTTACCCCGAGCCCCTGAGCACCCCGACGGCGGACAGGAGCGCCTCCAACGCGTTGGAGACATCTTGGGGCGTGTGCATCGCGCCCAGTGACAGCCGGACCACGCCAGGGTCAGTCACGATATCGCCCTGCACCCCGGGCTCGAGTGTACCAAGAGATGCGTGCGCCGCCGGGGCGCAGGTCAGGCCTGAACGAACGCAATACCCCCGTTCCTGCTCCATGATCATGGCTACTTCGGCGGGGCGAGCGCCGGGGGTGAGAAAGGAGAAGACGCCCACCCGGTCGTGGGCATCGCCGGGGCCCAGGAGCGCGACGCCCTCGGGCGGCGCGTGAGAAGCGTGGGGCACGGCGGGGATGCCCCGCCTGGCACACGCACCGAGCATGACTTCGACGAGCGCCCGATGGTGCGCGAAGTGGTCGCCGCCGCGCGAAAGCAGGAACCCGATGGCCGCGCCCAGCCCGGCAATGCCGGGCACGTTGGGTGTGCCGGCCTCGAAGCGCTGGGGCATTTCAGCGGGGTGCTCATCAGAAGCGGACTGCCCTCCGGTGCCCCCTTCGCGCACGGTGGCGAAGCGTTCTTCGCTCCCCGGGCGGATGTAGAGCACCCCAACGCCTTGCGGGCCAAGCAAGCCCTTGTGCGCGGGGAAGGCGCAGGCATCGGCGCCGAGTTTTGCAAGGTTCAAGGGGATGTGCCCCGCCGCCTGCGCGGCATCGACCAAGAGCGGCACCCCGGCGGCCCGGCAGGCCTCGGCAACCCCCGCCACAGGCTGTAAGGCACCGCTGACATTGCCGGCCATGTTGAGCACCACGAGCACTGTGGTTGGCCGCAGCGCTTGCTGAATATCCGCGGCGTCGATCACACCCGTCTCTCGCCCCGCGTGCACGAAGGTGACTTCGACACCCTCGCCCTGGAGTACGGCCAGCGGGCGAGTGACCGCGTTGTGTTCCTGGCCGCTCGCGATGATGTGAATCTCTGCACCGGGCCTGCGAACCCTGGCGGCGCGGACGGCGCCTTTGATCGCCGCGTTCAGCGAGTCTGTGGTGTTGAGTGTGAAAGCGAAGCGTTCGGGCCCCTCGGCGCACAGAAACTCGGCGAGGCGCCGCCTGCCCATGGCCACGAGGCCGGCCGCGGCCTGAGCCGCGCGGTACCCGCCTCGCCCCGGCGATGCACCGACATCATCGACGCAGCGCGCCATCGCCTCCCCCACGCCCGGGGCCTTGGGGAAACTGGTCGAAGCGTTGTCAAAGTAGTGCGAGCCCCGCATGGCAGCAAAGAGCGTATGTGGCACGCACGGGGCGTGCGTCGCGCCGGGCTCATGCGCCCAGCCGCCGCTCGGCGGCTTCGACGACGTTGTGCAGCAGCATCGCCACGGTCATCGGTCCCACGCCGCCGGGCACGGGGCTGATCCAGCCCGCGACGCGCGCGGTCTGCGCGAAGGCAACATCCCCGACGGTGCGAGACTTGCCGTCTTGCCCTTTGATCCGGGTGACGCCGACATCAACCACCACAGCGCCGGGCTTGACCATTTCCGGGGTCACGAGCCCGGGCACGCCCGCGGCGGCGATGACAATGTCCGCGCTTCTGGTCAGGTCTTCGAGGCCCGCTGTCCACTTGTTGCACGACACCACGGTGGCCTCTTGCCGCATGAGGAGCACCGCGATGGGTTTGCCGACGACATCGCCCGCCCCCACCACCACAGCGCGCTGCCCGCGAAGGAAGGGCACCCCCTCGCCGGCGACGGCGTCGCCCTCGGCCCGCCGGGTGTGCCACACCCATTCGAGCATCTTCAGCACGGCCAGCGCGGTGCAGGGGGCCAGCGAAGAGCGGCCGTAGACGATGTTGCCGATGTTGGCGGGGTTTACGCCCTCGACATCCTTCTCCGGCGCGATCAGCCGCTGCACGCGGTACGCATCCACCCCGTGCGGCAGGGGCAGGTGCAGCATGACGGCGCTCACCGATTCATCGCTGCTCAGCAGAAGCACACGCCCGGCGATTTCGTCGTAGGCCGTTGATTCATCATCGGGCGTGATGCGGTGCAGGCGGTATTCGATCCCCAACTCGCCGCATGTTCTGGCCTGGTTCTCGGCGTAGACCCTGGCCGAGTTATCCCCCGCCTCCACCAGAACGGCATCCAGCCGCACCCTTCCCCCCCGCTCGCGAACGGCGCGAACGCGGTCCCCCAGCGCCAGCCGGTATTGCGCGGCCAGGGCCGCCCCATCGATGATGCGTGCGGTCGGGAGGGTGGTCATGTGGGCGGCATTCTACGTTCGCCGGCCGGAGTTGCGGCCCACCCGGAACAAAGCGGCCGGCGCGCCGGTATCCTTGCCGACCTATGCCCCCGGCCAATGAACCAGCGCGGATCCACGAACTGAGGCGGCTTCTTGAGCAAGCCAACCGCGCCTATTACGTCGACGCCGCGCCTTTCATGCCGGACACCGAGTTCGACCGCCTTCTGGCCGAACTCGCTGAACTGGAAGCACGCCACCCGGAACTGGCCGACCCAACAAGCCCCACGCAGCGTGTGGGCGGGGAGCCGATCAAGGGTTTCAAGCAGATCCGGCACGCCGTCGCGATGCTGAGCATCGACAACACCTATGACGAGAGCGGCGTGCGGGATTGGGCCGCGCGGGTTGTTCGCACGCTCTCGGGCGAGTCACGCGGGCCCGGGGGCCTCTTCGGGGCGCCGGCCGTCACGTTCGTCTGCGACCCGAAGATCGACGGGGTCGCGATATCCCTGCGGTACGAGAAAGGCCTGCTGGTGCACGCCGTGACCCGCGGGGACGGCACAACGGGCGATGACGTCACGCACGCCGCGCGGGTGATTCAGCCTATCCCGCTGCGTCTCGACGGCACAACGACACCCCCGCCGGAAGTTCTCGAAGTGCGCGGCGAGATCTACATGACCTCCGCGGTGTTTGCTCGCATCAACAAAGACCTTGAAGATGCGGGGGACGACACGCTGGCCAACCCGCGCAACGCCACCGCCGGCACGCTGAAAAACCAGGACCCCAAACTCATCGCCTCTCGTCGGCTCTCGTTCTGTGCGCACGGCCGGGGCGAGGTCTCGGGCGCGCCGGCGGACTTTGCGCCCACGCACACGGTGTTCCTGGAGCGGCTGAGGGCGTTGGGCCTGCCCACCAGCAGGCACGCGGTGCGCTGCGACAGCGTTGATGCCGTGATCGACGCCATCAACCGCTTCGACACCATCCGGCGCACGCTCGACCACGCGACCGACGGCATGGTTGTTCGCGTTGACGAGCATGCGCTGCAGCAACGGATGGGGACAACCTCGAAGAGCCCGCGCTGGATTGTGGCGTACAAGTATCCGCCCGACCGCACGACCACGCGCCTGCTGGACGTTCTGCACCAGGTGGGCAAAACGGGCAAGATCACGCCGCGCGCGGTGATGGCGCCTGTTCATCTCGCCGGCACAACCGTGCAGCACGCGACGCTGCACAACTACGGCCAGATCCGTCAGAAAGACATCCGCATCGGCGACAGCGTGTACATCGAGAAGGCGGGCGATATCATCCCGTACGTGGTGGGCATCGTGCCCGAACAACGCCCCCGGGGGGCACGCGTCATCGCGCCGCCGCCCGAGTGCCCGGTCTGCAATGGCCCTCTTGAGATCGAGTACGCGGCCGGCCCCGAATCACCCGAGAGTGAAACCAGCCGCCGGTGTGTCAACCCCGAGTGCCCCGCGCAGGTGCGAGAAAAACTCGTCTGGTTTGCGGGCCGCAAGCAGATGGACATCGACGGGCTGGGCGAAAAGACCATCGACCTGATCCTCACCCAGACCGACATCCCGCTGCGCACCTTCGCCGATATCTTCCACCTCCACGGGCATCGCGACACACTCATCTCGCTCGACCGCATGGGTGAGAAGAAGGTTGACAATCTGCTCGCGGGCATCGAGGCCGCGAAGAGCCGGGGCATGGCGCGCCTGCTTGCGGGCATGGGCATCCGGCACGTCGGCGACTCGACCGCCCGCCTGCTGGCCCGTCTCTTTCCAAGCCTTGACGCGCTGCTTCAAGCCCCGCTGCCGATGCTCATGCCCCGCGCCCTGAACAAGGAAGACGCCCGCGCCCTGGGGCTGCCCGAAGAGCCGGGCCAGCGCCCCGAAACCGGCCTGGGCAAAGAGACAGCCCCGGCGGTGTTCACCTATCTGCACAGCCCGGCCGCCGCCAGAACATTTAAGGCCTTGCGCGAAGCGGGTGTCGAATTCGCTTCAAAGGACTATGCGCCCCGCGAATCGCGACCCGTCGCGGGCGACAACCCTTTCGCTGGAAAGACCATCGTGCTGACGGGCACGCTCGATGCGTTTGATCGCACGCAACTCTCTGAACGGTTGGAAGCACTCGGGGCCAAGGTCAGCGGGAGCGTTTCGAAAAAGACATCGCTCGTGATCGCGGGCCGAGAGGCGGGGAGCAAACTCGACAAGGCCAACGAACTGGGCATCGAGGTGTGGGACGAGGCGCGGCTGCTGGCCGCGCTGGATGCCGATCAACCCGATTGAACCAGAGGCCCGCGTGGCCTGAGTGATCGCCGTGAGCACATTGATCGCCGCGGCGGGTGTCGGCGGCTTCAGTCCGGGGTTCGCTCGCCGAGGCAGTAGTGCCTGCCGCCCCACTTCGACACCTTGAGCAACTTGCCCACGTTCTGGTTGGAGGCTTCGTCGGCGGGGATGAGATCGCGCCTGGTCAGGCCCAGTTCGAGCAGGTTGGCGCGATAGCCGCATTCGGCGCAGCGAACATATACCCGGTTTGGGTCGGGGGTATCTCCCATGAATTCCATGGGCAGACCGATGAGCGACTGGCCGCACTTGCGGCACAACTTGCGGCGCACCTCGCGTCCCACGGCGAACCAATACTGCACTTCGCGCGTGAGAATCATCAGTAAGACCGTGATCACCACAGCCCCGAGCACCACACTCAGAGCCAGCGTGTAGGGCACTGCCTCCAGCGGGTAATACCGCATCCAGAGGTCCATCGCATACCCGGAGATGATGGCGTATGAGAGCGGCAGGTAGACCAACGCACCGATGACGGCCGGCACGATCATGAATGTAGCCGAGGCGTTCTCTCTCACCCGTTGCATCAAGGCGCGGCATTCACCATCGCTGAACATGTCCAGTTCGCGGTATGCCCGGTAGACCTTGAAAAACTCGGACCAGATCACACGAGTGGATACGCCCAAGGCCCTCTGCGGGTTGCACCCGGGGAGCCCGGCAGAATCACCTGCTCACCCGTTGATGATGCGTTCGGTGGGCCGAAGGGTCTGGTCAACGGTGTTCTTGAACTTTTCGTATCCGGCTCGCCCCATGAGCCCGAACGTTGCCTGCTTGCCGAGTTCCACGGCCGGCTGGTCGTAGGCGTCGATGTTCAGGAGCAACCCCGCGTAGGCGGTGGCGATCTGCCAGAGCGAAATGAACTGGCCGATGTGGTAGGCATCCGCCACGGGGAAGCGGATGGTGTAGTTCGGACGCATCGACTCCACAAAGGCGTATTCGGTCGCCCGCTTTTCGGCGGACAAGAGTTCGCCCAGCGAGCGGCCCTCGAGATACCGCAGCGCCTCGACACCCAGCCCGGTCGGGATGGGGACATCGGTGTCGAACTTCTCGACCTCGATCATGCCGATGACTTTGTCGTTGGGCCCTTCGCGGTAGAGTTGCACCTGGCTGTGCTGGTCGGTGGCGCCGAGCGCCTTGATGGGGGTGAACCCGGTGTACGCCGTGTTCCCCGCGAGGTCTTTGGCTTTGCCGAGGCTCTCGGCCCACAACTGGCGGTACCAGTCTGCCATGGAGTACAGGTTGCTGGCGTAGGGCATCAGCACGTGGTTGGTCTTGCCCTTGGTCTGGCCGAGTTCCACCAGCAGCAGCGCCAGCATGGCCGCGGGGTTGCGCTCAACCTGCGGGCGCGAGCAGACGGCGTCCATCTCTGCGGCGCCGGTGAGCAAAGCCTCGATATCGATGCCGCACATGCACGCGGAGAAGAGGCCCACCGGGCTCAAGACCGAGAATCGACCGCCCACGCCGTCGGGCACAGGGAGTGTCGGGTACCCCTCCCGCTCGCAGATCTGACGCATGGTGCCGCGCGCGGGGTCGGTGATGGCAACGACCTGCTCGGCGTGCCCGGCCCCCAGCAGAGCGCGCAGCCGCTCACGAACGATCATGAACTGCGCGGCGGTCTCGGCGGTTTCGCCGCTCTTGCTGATGACGTTGAAGAGGGTGCGGTGAAGGCCGCCGCCGGCCGATTCGCAGTATTCGATGACGTTGTCGAACGCGACGGGATCGACATTGTCGACGACGAACAGCCTCGGGCCGGTTCGCACACCGTCGGGAAGAAGGTTGTGCGTGGCCGGGTTGAGCGCGTTGTGCAGCGCGATGTTGCCCAGGGCAGAACCGCCGATGCCCAACACGATCAGATTATCAAACCTCCCGCGGCAACGCGAGGCGATGTCGCGGACGGCGGTGAGATGGGCCGTTCTCACGGGGTCGAAGGGCAGGTCGCGCCAGCGTTCCCAGTTGGTGCCGCGCGTTGAAGCCAGACGCTGGGTGTGCGCGGCCATGGCCGTCGCCACATCTCCACCCGGCGCGAGGATCGCGGGATCGAGCCCGTGGGCGCCGACACGGTCGGCCAGACAGTTGGCGTAATCGAGGGAGAGCATGGGGGGCAAGGATACCGCGTCGCCGGGTCAGCCGCGCGGCAGAGATGTACGGAATTGAGAAGGGTGTGTCCGAAGCGGGAGTGCGGGCGTGTGGTCAGGCCTTGCCGGGCAGAACAGGATCTCGCGTCGTACTCTGGCGGATGATTCATCCATGGCACGCAGTGACGCCGGGCATTCAGGGAAAAGACCTGCCCGCGAACTTTCAGGCGGTGATCGAGATTCCCAAGGGGTCGAGCAACAAGTACGAGTTGGACAAAGTCTCGGGCATGCTGAAACTGGACCGCGTGCTCTCCAGCGCGGTCTATTACCCGGCCAACTACGGGTTCATCCCGCAGACGCTGGCGGAAGACGACGACCCGCTGGACGTGCTGGTGTACAGCGTGGAGGAGATACCTCCCATGTGCCTGTGCGAGGCCCGGGCCGTGGGATTGATGACCATGATCGACCACGGTGACCCGGATCACAAGATCATCAGCGTGATGACGAGCGACCCTGTGTACAACGAGTTTGAGAAGGCCAGCGACTTTCCCAAACACATCTTCAAAATGCTCAAACGTTTCTTTGAAGACTACAAGACGCTGGAGGGCAAGGACGTTGAAGTCGACGAGATCATGCCCGCCGAGGCGGCGTACGCGGTGATCGAGGATTCGCTCAACCGCTACGAGAAACTGCGGCGGCAGGGGAAGATGAAGGGGCTGTGAGCCGGTCAGCGGGCGGGACGCGCAGCCGGAGAATCAACATACGATTGTGAGCGAACGGACTTCGGGCCTGATTGGGATGCCGCCACGCATGCCCAGATTATGCAGATGGGCCACGTGATGATCAGGCTAAGCCCAAGTGTGAAGAATGCCAAAACAGCACTTACCACAAGCATAATGAGAGCGCCTGCGACTGTGCTGTAGAGCATTCCCAGTGGGCCAAAGATCAATGCGAGCAGGAACGCAAGCCCGACGCTCTTTCGTTCTACGACTACAACAACCTGCTGATTTACCATGTGCGACACTTGATACCTCCCATAAGTAGAGTTCACGTACTCTAACATGCCTGCGGTCGAAAGGCACGCGACCGCAACGCCCCATAACGGCACCCACCACCCACCACCCACCACCCCCCACCCCCCACCTCCACCCTCCGCCGCGGAGGCCCGGGACATGAGCGGCTTCACTCACCCATCGGCCTCTCGCTTGGCGGGCAGCGTGTGCGCACGGAAACGCGTTTGCGCTTCCACGGTTCATGCAACCGCTGGCGAAAGATGCGCGGTTGTGCAGACGTTCAGAGGTCGGGCTACGCTGGGCTGGTGTACCGCGACATCGAACGCGTGCTGGTAGGCCGGGAAGCGATCGCCCAGAGGGTGATTGAGCTTGGCGCGCGCATCGCCGCGGACCTTGAAGCCGCGCTGGGCTCGCTGGCGGAGACCGAGGGGCGGATCGTGATCATCCCCGTGCTGACGGGGAGTGTGGTCTTCACGGCGGACCTCATCCGCTGCCTGCCGATGAAACTGAGCCTGGAACTGGTGGCGGTGTCGAGTTATCCCGGCAAGAGCATCGAGAGCAAGGGCGTGTGCATGCGGGGCGACCTGCCCGCCAACCTCGAAGGCAAGCACGTGCTCATTGTGGACGACATTCTTGATTCCGGGCAGACGCTTGATGTGCTCAAGCGACTCGTGAACGAGCAGCGCCCCGCGAGTGTGCGGCTGTGCGTGCTGCTGCGCAAGCCCGGCAAGGCGAAGGTGGAACTGCTGCCCGAGTATGTGGGGTTTGATATCCCCGATGAGTTCGTGGTTGGGTACGGGCTCGACTACGACGGGTTTTACCGCAACTTGCCAGAGATCGCGACGCTGAGGCCCGAGGCACGGTGAAGGTACGTATGCCGCCCCAGACACAGCCAACACCACGGGCGAATAGCGGCGGGGCTGCGGCGGTGAAGCCCACGCACCGGGTATCGCTGCGGGTGCGCCCGTCGGTGCTCTCGGTGCCGCTGCGGAGCCTGCGCCCGCTCGTGCTCACGGGGGTGGTTCTCGCGGCGTACTGGGTGTGGGGCGCTGCGGCTGTGAGTGCACTGGAGCCGTTGGGGGCCGGGTTTGTTGTGGGGTGGGCGGCGCTGGCGGTGGCCGTGTGGTGCGCGGCGCGCGTGGGCTATGAACTGCTGCTGCGCTGGTCGCGGGTGTACACGATTGAAGCAGATGACGTCACGGCGACCTCGGGCGTGCTGCACCGCACCAAGGCCCAGGTGCCGCTGAGGAACGTGCAGCAGGTGATCGTGGACAAAACGCTGGGCGAGCGGCTGCTGGGCCTTGGCACGGTGCTCATCAGCAGCGCGGGGTCGCAGCGGATCGATGTCGCGTGGGTGATGGTGCGACGCCCCGACGCGCTGGTGGAGCGGGTGCGGGCCGCGGTGGGCGCGGCCCGGCCGATGCCGGTGTGGCTTGTCGAGCCGCCGGGAACACGGGTCAGGCCCGTGGTGATCGGGCTTGTCGGGGGAATCGGCGCGGGCAAAAGCACCGCGGCTCAGATCCTGGGTGATCTGGGCTGCCTGGTGGTTGATGCAGACCGTGACTCGCGTGCCGCGCTCGACCGCGCAGAGGTGCGCGGCATGCTCGTTCGCTGGTGGGGGCCCAAGGTGCTGACGGCGGAAGGGCTCATCGATCGCAAGAAAGTGGCCGAGATCGTCTTCGCAGACCCGATGGAGCGCAACCGGCTCGAATCGCTGGTTCACCCGATTGTGAAGGCAGACCGGGGCGCCCTGGTGAAACGCGCGGCCGAGGAAGGAAGACCCGGCGTGGTGATCGACGCGCCCCTGCTCTTTGAGGCGGGGTCGCATCAAGACTGCGACGCGGTCTTCTTTGTTGATTGCCCCCGAGACATCCGGCTGGCCCGCGTCGCCAGGCGCGGCTGGGACAGCGATGAACTCGACCGGCGCGAGGCGGCCCAGATGCCGCTGGATGAAAAGCGGGCAAAGGCCGATGAGGTTCTGGTGAATGACGGTGATATCGCGGCCTTGCGGGAGAGGCTCCGTGCGGCGCTGGAGAAGTGGCGGGAGCGAGTTTCAGGGCGGGCTTGACAATCGGTACATGGCTATACTCTTTGTGCCGAGAGGCTTTCGCGATGCGCTCAACCGCCGGACGCGGGGGGTTGCCGTCGCCGGGGTGCTGCGGCTCTCTGATAGAGAAGGAAGGTACTTGACCCCTTGCCCGGAGCGGCACGACGCCGCGGGGGTTGCGACGGTCCGGGGCTTCACGCTTTGACATCACGAGGAACCGCCAGGCCGGGCATGGTCCGGTCAGCACCCTTGCACCGCCGGCTTGTGAAGGCGGCGGAGGGTGTGCGAAAAACGATCCCCCTTCGTTCAAGACAGCGCCGCACGCCGGTTCACGGCGCAGCGGCTTTCCGGGGCAATGCTCCGCGTTTCATCTGGTGGTGCCCGTGCATCACCTCATACACACACGAGAACAGCAGAACACGCATGGCCAAGAGCACCAACGCGAGCGATGATTCGAAGCAGTCTAAATCCGCAGGAGAAGTGGGCGCCCGCGCGACCCGGCCCCGCGTGAAGCGGGAGGCGGCCGCGGCGACCGCCACCGCGGCCCCAGCGAGCCCCGTGGCCCGAGCGGACCTCTCTCCCGTGGGTCGGGCCGAACCGGCCCGCACGGTAGAAGTGAAGAAAGCACCGCCCGCGGAGCCCCGCCCCGCCGAGTCGCGCGCCGCCGAGAGCCGCCCCATCCCCGAGAACCGCGGCGAAGAGAGACCCCCAAGGCAAGAGCGTCATGGCGGCGAGCGCCAGCAGAGCGGCGACGGCGAGCGTGGTCATCAGGGCCAGTCGGGCACGCAGAGCGAACGACGCCACCAGAACGAAGAACGCCCGCAGAACAACCCCGGCCAGGGGAACGGCGGCCAGCAGGGTGGCGGCCATCAAAGCCAGGGACAAAGCCAAGGCCACAACCAGGGGCACGGGGGCCAGCAGCGGTTCTTCCCGGGTGGAGGCGGAGGGGGTGGTGACGGCGGCGAAGGCCGGTTCGGTCGCCGCAAGAAGAAACGCCGCAAGGGCGGCATGGGCGGCATGGGCGGAGCGATGGGCGGCGGCGGCGCCCCTCAGGTGCGCAACTTTGAACTTCCTACCGACGAAGAACTGGAGCGCGAGGCGGCGGAACTCGAGCGTGTGATCGCGCAGACAGACCCCAAGACCATGCATTCGGTGAGCATCGCCGAACTCCAGCAGATGGACGTGGCCGACCTGCACAAGGCCGCGGAACGCGAAGGATTTACCGACTATCAGCAACTGAGCAAGCACGACCTGATCTTCAAGATCCTCAAAGCCCAGGCCGCCAAGCAAGGCCTGATGATCGGCGAGGGCTCGATGGAGATCATGCCCGATGGGTTCGGGTTCATGCGCAGTTCAGACCAGTCCTATCTGCCCGGGCCGGACGATATCTACGTCTCGCCGCTGCAGATCCGTCGCTTTGGCCTCAAGCGCGGCATGGTGGTGCGCGGCATCGTGCGCCCGCCCAAGGAGGCCGAGCGGTATTTCGCGCTGCTCCGCGTCGACAAGATCAACGGACGGGATCCATCCAAGGCGCACGAACTGCGCAACTTTGAAGACCTCACCCCGTTGCACCCCGAGAAGCGGTTTGTGCTCGAAACCACCCCCGACGAGATCGAGTGCCGCATCATCGACCTGGTGACGCCCATCGGCAAGGGGCAGCGCATGCTGATCGTGGCCCCCCCGCGCACCGGCAAAACGGTTCTCATGCAGAAGATGACACGGGCGATCACGAAGAACTACCCGGAGGTGAAGATCATCGTGCTGCTTGTGGACGAGCGGCCCGAGGAAGTGACCGACTTCAAGCGAAACTGCCACGGGCCCAACGTGGAAGTGGTCGCCAGCACCTTCGACGAGAACACAGGGCGGCACGTGCAGGTGGCCGAGATGGTTATCGAGAAGGCGCGCCGCATGGTTGAGTTCGGCGACGATGTCGTCATTCTGCTCGATTCCATCACCCGCCTGGCCAGGGCCTACAACGCCGAGATGCCCCATTCCGGCAAGATCATGTCCGGCGGCCTCGACAGCAACGCCCTCCAGCGGCCCAAAAAGTTCTTCGGGTCGGCACGCGCGATCGAGCGCGGCGGCAGCCTGACGCTCATCGGCACCGCGCTGGTCGATACCGGCTCCAAGATGGACGAGGTGATCTTCGAAGAGTTCAAGGGCACGGGCAACAGCGAACTTCACCTCGACCGCAAACTCGTCGAGAAACGCATCTGGCCGGCCATCGACGTGGCCGCCTCGGGCACCCGACGCGAAGAACTGCTGCTCGACCCCAAAGAACTCGAACTCGTCTACCGCCTGCGCAAGGTCCTCTCTGACATGAACGTCGTTGAGGCCATGGAGTTGATGAAGTCCCGCTTGAAGAAGTTCAAGACCAACGCCGAGTTCCTCATCAACATGGCCATGGGCTGACCTCTCCACCCGCCGGCATCTGCACTGCCGGAATGCCTCCCCCCCGGGGCGGGTGACGGCGCGGCGTTGAAAGAGCGGGTTGTGCGTCCGCCCGGGCGTATGCTCATGGCGGGCCGAGCCGATGTACTCTCGGGCACAGGCCGCAACGATCAGCGGGAGAACCAGCCGGGCGGGCCGCCCGATTGGGTGGTCCAGCCACAGGGAGCAGCACGAGTGACATTGCCAGCGACTCAGTTCGTACCGCAGGAACGCTTGGTCACGCACCGCCGGGCTCGTGCGCGGCCGGTCTCGCTGTTGGCGGGTGGCCTGCTGTTCGTGGCCTCGGCGGCTGGGCTCGCGCTGGGCGCTGCCCCATTCGTTCCTGCTCAGGCCGCCGCGACATCGCAGCCTTCAGATGATCTGACCGAATCTACCCGCAGGGCGATCGCCGATGCGTTGTGGCGCGTGGCCCTGCTCGACATCCGTGTGCGCACCGAACCGCAGGCGGCGGACTACGCCGCGGCGGGCATGCTGATGGAGTTGGCCCAGCGTTACGCCCCCGGTGATCTTGAGTTGCTGCACCGGCGTGCCGAGGCCGCGTGGGGCGAGGGCGAGAGCGGCCTGCTGGAACAGATCACGGCGCAGATCGTACGTGCCGACCCGTCCGACACGGTCGCGCAGTTGCGGCTCATCTCCTCCAGGCTCAGCAGATTGCAGACGATCGAGGCCCGCCTCGCGATGTACGACCAGTTTCTGGGTTCGCGGGGCGAGCAGCTCGACGCGTCGCTGCGGAGCCGCCTGGCGCTCGACTCGGCCCTGCTGCTTCGAGAGCACGGAGACGAGCGGGGGTTCCTCGACAGGCTCAAGCAGGCGTTGAGGCTTGATGCGACAAACAAGGAAGCCGCGCTCCTGGCCTTGAACTTTTACAGCCAGCGCGTCGACGACCCCTTCGGCCGGCTGGAACTGCAGTCAAACCTGTTGTACGCTGATCCGCTCGACCCCAACGTGCACTTCATGATCTCGGGCGAACTGGCCGGGCTCGGCGCGTTCGTCGAGGCCCGCCGATTCCACCGCATCGCGCAGCGCATTCTTCTGGCCGCGGGCGCTCAACTCTCGCCGGTACGCCAGGGCGAGGCCCTCGTGCTCGACTGGATGGTCGAGGGCGCGAGAAGGCCGATGGAACTGGTCATCGGAAAACTCGAGATGGAGCGGAGCCTCGTGCTGAGGCAGCGTCGTGAACTGCTGGGCGAAGAGAGCGACGGCGCGCGGGCGCGTCTTTCAACGCTTCCCCGCCCCGAAGATGTCCTGCTTACCCCCGAATATGAGGAAGTGCGTTCTTCTGCCGCCCTGGCCCTTGGAGACCGTGCATCGCTGGCCGCCTCGATGGAAGACATGGCGCGGTTTCTCCGGGGCTATGTCGAAGATCTCACGGCCGTCAACACCCGCCCCGCGGGCATGACCGAGGCCCAGGCACGCGGGATGATCGACGATGCAACCCTGCGCCTGTGCATCTGGCGGCTCTTCACGGGCATCGATGTCGATGCCGCCTTGCGGGAGATGCAGGACCTCGTCGCCCAACTCGACGAAACCTCGGAGGTGCGGCGTGCGCTGCGCGCGTGGGAAGCCCTCCGCACCAACCAACCCGAACTCGCCTACGACATCTCCCTGATGCCCGGCGTCAAGACCCAGTGGATCGACCTCGCCGGCGCCGAAGCCCTCGACCGGCTCGGGCGAGCCGCGGAATCGATCGCCGCCTTCGAGAAATCTGCTCACGAGAACCCGCTGACCATCCTCAGCGCCTACGCCTATGACCGCGCCGCGCAGGTGCGCGGCGGACGTCGCGAACCCGGCGACCTTCTCACCGCCGACGCACGCCGTGCCGCGGCCTTTGCCCGAACGGTGCCCGCCTGGATCGACACGATGGTCGACCAACCAAGGCATTTCCAGCAGGTCTCGGCCGACTCGGGCCCGCAGGCTCGCGCATCGCTGGAACGCGCGACCGTCACCCTGACGCTACGCAACGTCAGCCCCATTCCCATGGCCATGGGCTCGAACAAGCCGATCAACACCCGCTTCCTCTTCAATCCGAAACTCGAAACAAACCTCTACGACACCAACTTTCTCGCCGAGGCCGAAGTCTTCGACCTCTCTCGCCGTTTCCGGTTGATGCCCGGCGAGCAGGTTTCATTCACCCTCTGGCCCGAGGGCGGGCTGGTCGGGCTCCTCGCGCAGCAGGCTTCTTCCGCGCCCACACGGCTGCGATGGCGCATCCTGCAGGGGTTTGAAACGCGCGGCGGCATGAAAGACCGCGGCGTTGCGTCTGTTGAGATCAACACCAGCACCCAGGCCAGGGACGCGCTGCTCGAAGCAAGAATCCCCGCCGATTCCATGGCCGAACGGCTCGCACAACTCACACCCGCCAGCGCGGTGCCGCTGCTCGCCGGGGCAAGGGCCCTCGTCCTCGCCCCCGCCAGAGATGGCTTTGTCGACCCCGGCAAGGCTCAGGTCGCTGAAGCGATGAGCAGGAACTACCCGGGATGGCCAAAGGATGTCCGCCTTCTCGTGGTGGCGATGATGCCCCCCTCCGGCACCGTCGCCGAACTCCGCGGGCTTGACGATGCCATCAGAGCCGATACCGACCCCGATGTCGCCATGATGGCCATCTTCACCCGCGCGTTCGAATCGAATGATCCGCTCCTCGATCGCGGCACAGACGAGAACGCACCCCCCGCTGTTGCTCGGGCGGCATACCTCCAGAAGCAGCGCATCGAGCGTGGCGGCCCCATCTACGCCCGCGACGGCATCTCGACGCTCGTCGGTGGCGTGGGCGGCCGCCGCTGAAGACCTGCCCATGATCACGGGGCGTGAAACCTGGCGTTGGATCGGTTCCGCGGCGGGCCTCTCGCTCTTTGTGCTCGCCGTCTGGTTCGCGCTGCGTGAGCGAGACTCGCTCGCGCACGCCGTTGAACAGGCCCGGGCCTCTCCATTCCTGCTCGCGGGGCTTGTGCTTCTCCCGTGCGCCAACTGGCTCTTGTCATCGCTCTCGCTCTGGATGCTCACGCGTGCGTGCATCGGCGGCGAAAAACCGGGCGTGCCCCTGCGCCACATGACCGCCGCGGTCGGCGCCGCCTGGCTGCTCAACTACATCCCTGTCCGGCCGGGCCTCGTGGGCCGCATCGCGCTGCACAAAGTGGTGCACAAGGTGCCTGTCATGGTTTCGGTTCGCGCCACGCTGATCAGCGCCGGGCTGGGGGTGATCGCGGTCGTTGTCTTCATCTTTGCCGCCGCGTGCGCCGCCAGGCTCGCCGCCTCGCAACCGGGCGGCGCTGTGGGCGCGGGTGTGCTCGTCACGCTCCCCGCGGCCCTGGCGGGCGCGGGTGCGTTCCTGATGAAGGGGCCAAGCCTCCGGCGCGCCATGCTCGCCGCGCTCTGTGTGCGTTTCGCCGACATGGGCGTGTGGATGGCCCGGTACGCCCTGGCATTTGCCGCGGTCGGGCAGGGCCTCACGCTCTCGCAGACGGCGGCCATCGCCGCGGTGAGCCAGGCCGCCATGCTCACGCCGGTCGCGGGCAATGGCCTGGGGGTGCGTGAGTGGGTCATCCGCATCGCCGGCCCCGCCCTGCCCGCGTGGCTGGCCACCGGCGCGACGCTCTCATCGCAGGCTTCGCTGGCGGCGGATGTTGTCAACCGCGGCTGTGAAATCGTGGCTTCGCTGGTTGTCGGCCTGGTCTGCGCCGCGTGGCTCAGCAGGAACGCCTCTCGCGCCGCGCACAGCCCCGAGCCGTGACGCGGCCCGCACGCGCAATACCCTGAAAGCGTGTCTTGGATTCTCGCGGGCATCGACGAAGCCGGGTATGGCCCAACGCTGGGCCCGTTGTGTGTGGGCATGACGGTGTGGCGGGTGCGCGCCCCCGAGGATGCCCCCGCGCCCGATCTCTGGGGCCTGCTCGCCAAGGGGGTCTGCCGCGAGCCGGGCCGCGGGGGACGCGCGGATGCGCACGGGCGTATCGCCGTGGCCGATTCCAAAGCGCTCAAACTCTCGAACAGCGTGAAGTCCGCCCACCCGCTGGTGCACCTGGAGCGGGGCGTGCTGGGTTTCCTCCGCGTGCTGGGCCACGAACCCGCCGACGACACCTCCCTGGTTGAGGCTCTTGGCGGCACCCTCCCGCGGCATGAGTGTTACCACACCACGCCCACGACTCTGCCTACGGGGGTGAACAAAGGCGAACTCTCGATCGCTACGGGCCTGGTCAGGGGCGCGTTGCAGGCCGCCGGGGTTGAACTTCTCGCGGCGCGGGTGAACATCATCGACGAAGCACGATTCAACGCGATCATCAGAGAAACCGGCAACAAGGCCGAGACCACCGCCGCCGCCGTCGGCGGCTTCCTTCGTGAAGCGTGGTCCGTCATCCCTCAACACCACGAGCGACTTGGGGTGGTGTGCGATCGGCTGGGCGGCAGGGCCGCCTACGCGGGGCTCATCGCCCGGGAAATGAGAACCATCGAGCCCGGCATCGAAGTTGACACGCTGGAAGAAGGCCCCGCCCGCAGCCGCTATCTCGTTCGCACCGCCGCGGGCAGGCGCGGCGGCGTTGCCTTTCTCACCGAAGGCGAGCAGCACCACCTCCCCGTGGCGCTCGCTTCCATGATCGCCAAGTATGTCCGTGAGTTGATGATGCACCGCTTCAACGCGCACTGGTCAGCGGTGCACGCCCGAGCCCATCCGGGGCGTGCGCTGCGTGCGACCGCCGGTTACGCCCTCGACGCACGCCGCTGGCTCAACGAAGTCGGCCCTGATGTCTTCCCGCCCCACGAGCGTGCCCAACTGGTGCGGACCGCGTGACCCCGCGGGAAGGTACTACCTTGTGAGACCGATGAGCACGCGCGCCGACGACAAACTCTTCCTCGACCTGGCCGCCAGGGCCGCGCTGCGCGCCGCGGGCGATGTCGAGCCCAACCCCCTCGTGGGCGCGGCGATCGTGCGGGATGGAACCCTGCTGGGCCTCGGTCATCACCGGCGTTATGGTGGGCCTCACGCCGAGACCGAAGCGCTCGGGAGCGCCCACAGACAGGGGCATTGCGTGCGAGGGGCCACGATGTATGTCACCCTCGAACCCTGCAACGCACCCGGGCGACAGCCCCCGTGCACCCGGGCCATCATCGCCTCGGGGGTTGCGCGGGTGGTCTACGCACGCACAGACCCGAACCCGCTCAAAGCCGGCGGCGCACAAGCCCTGCGCGACGCCGGCATCGACACTCTGCTCAGCGACGCAAGCCCGCTGGCGACGGGCATCTCGGCCCCGTTCGTCCACCGCATCACAACCCCGCTGCCCTGGGTCATCGCCAAGTGGGCGCAGACCATCGACGGCCGCGTAGCGACGCGTGGCGGCGAGAGCAAGTGGATCAGCAACGACCGATCCAGAGCACGCGTTCACAAAGTCAGGGCCCGCGTCGACGCCATGCTCACCGGCATCGGCACGGTCGCGACCGACGACCCCATGCTGACCGCCCGCGGGGTTCGACGGGTGCGCAGGGTGGCCGCGCGGGTGGTGGCGGATACCGACCTGAGCATCTCGCCCGAGAGCGCGCTGGTGCGCACCGCCGGCCAGGCGCCGACAATCGTGGCGTGCGACGAGACACTCCTCACCGCGGAGATCACGCGGCCCAAGCGCGAAACACTCGGGCGTGCCGGGGTGCACCTCATGGGGGTGCCCGCCTCGGCCAACGGGCGAGGCTTGTGTGTTCGCACGCTCCTGGTGCGCCTGCGGGAGATGCACAGCATATCGAGCGTGTTGCTCGAATCGGGACCGGGCCTGCTCGGCGCGTGCTTCGATGCCGACGTGGTGAACGAGGCGCTGGTGTACATCGCGCCCATGCTGCTGGGGGATGAACTCGCACGGTCGGTGGCGGTTGGCCGGGTGGCCCAGTCGCTCAACGCGGCACGCCTGCTGAGCCTGTGGCGCGTTCGGACCATCGGCAACGATGTCGAACTGCTCTACCGGCGGCCGGCCACCTGAACACGGGCTCAGCCGCTTTCCACGCTTGTCTCGTGCCGCCGCCGAGCGCACGGGGGAAACCCTACCCTGCGCACCGAATGCAGCCCCACGCAACCCCGCCTTCAACGCCCCCGACGGATGCCCCCCCCTACCGCTACAACGCCGCCCTTGCCGGGCGGATTGAAGAACGGTGGCAGCGGCTGTGGGAAGAACAGCGCGTCTTCGCGGCCCCCAACCCCGGCGAGGCCGGGTTTGATGGCGCCAAGCCCAAGAAATACGTGCTGGACATGTTCCCCTACCCCAGCGGGGTCGGCCTGCACGTGGGACACCCGCTGGGTTACATCGCCACCGATATCTACGCACGCTACCTTCGCATGACCGGGCACAACGTGCTGCACGCCATGGGGTTTGACGCCTTCGGCCTGCCGGCCGAGCAGTACGCCGTGCAGACCGGGCAACACCCGCGCATCACCACGTACAACAACATCGCCACCATGAAAGCGCAGTTGCGCCGGCTTGGCCTGGGGCACGATCCTCGGCGCGGCGTGAGCACCACAGACCCGGAGTTTTACCGCTGGACGCAGTGGATCTTTCTGAGGCTCTATGGATCGTGGTACGACCAGAACGCCGGGGCCATGGGCAAAGCCCGCCCGATCTCAGAACTCGAGCAGGGGCTGCGCACCGGGGCCATCCCCACGCGCAGCGGCAGGCCGTGGAACACGCTGAGCCAGGACGAGCAGCACGAAGAGATCGACTCCCGCCGGCTGGCGTATTCGGCTGAGGTGCCCGTGAACTGGTGCCCCATGCTGGGCACGGTGCTGGCCAACGAAGAAGTCACCGCCGAGGGCCGGAGCGAGCGAGGCAACTACCCCGTCTACAAGCGTCCGCTGAAACAGTGGATCATGCGCATCACCGAGTATGCGCCGCGCCTGCTCGCCGATCTTGACCTTGTAGACTGGCCCGAGCCCGTCAAACTCATGCAGCGCAACTGGATCGGCAAGAGCGAGGGCGCGCTGGTTCGCTTCGCGGTTGATGGCCCGCCCGCCGCGCACGGCCCGCTGACCGTCTTCACCACGCGGCCAGACACGCTCTTCGGGGCGACGTACATGGTGCTCAGCCCTGAACACCCGCTGGTCGAGAAACTCGCGACGGAAGACCGCCCCGTCGCCGGGTTCCTCCGGGGCGCGTTCCCGGGCTACAGCGAGGGCATGTCGTGCCGCGAGGCGGTCGTCGCGTATCAATCACTGGCCGCCTCGCGCAGCGAAACACAGCGCACCGAGGGCAAAGAGAAGACCGGCGCGTTCACCGGCGCCTACGCCGTGAACCCGGTCAACGGCGCGAAGATCCCCATCTTCATCGCCGACTACGTGCTGATGGGGTACGGCACCGGCGCCATCATGGCCGTGCCCGCGCACGACGAGAGAGACTGGGAGTTCGCACACGCCTTCGGGCTGCCCATCGTGCCCGTGGTGCACGAGCCAGGCGCCCGCCCCGAAACCGCCCGCTGTTTCAGCGGCGAGGGCGTCGCGTGCAACTCGACCGGGCCGGCGATCTCGCTCGACGGCCTGCCCACGCCCCAGGCCAAGGCCAGAATCACCCAACACCTGGAGGCCGCGGGCGATGGAACCCGGCAGACCAACTTCAAACTGCGCGACTGGCTCTTCTCGCGTCAGCGGTACTGGGGCGAGCCCTTCCCGATTGTCTACGACGAGCGTGGCAGGCCGCGCCCGCTGCCCGAGTCCATGCTGCCGGTGATGCTGCCCGAACTGACCAACTTTCAACCCGAGAGCAGCGAAGACCCCAACGCGCCCCCCCGCCCCCCGCTGGCACGCGCCGCGGAATGGACCAAAGTCACGCTCGACCTTGGCGATGGCCCCCGCGAATACACCCGCGAGACCAACACCATGCCCAACTGGGCGGGGAGCTGCTGGTATTACCTGCGGTACCTCGATCCGGAGAACGACGACTCGCTCTGCTCGCCCGATGTTGAAACCTACTGGATGCGCGGCGGCACCCCACCCCGCGCCGATGCTGAGAGCGCCCTCTCGCCCGGCGTAGACCTCTACGTCGGCGGTGTTGAGCACGCGGTGCTGCACCTGCTTTACGCCAGATTCTGGCACAAGGTGCTCTTTGACCTCGGCTTCGTCTCAACCCCCGAGCCCTTCCACCGCCTCTTCAATCAAGGCTACATCCAGGCCTACGCCTACAAAGACGAGCGCGGCGTCTACGTCGAAGCATCCGCTGTCACGCTGGCGGATGGATCACCGGCGACCGAAAACCAGGACCACCCCGGCCCGTACTTCTATCAGGGGCGGCCGGTGACCCGTGAATACGGCAAGATGGGCAAAAGCCTGAAGAACGCCGTCGCCCCCGACGACATCTGCGCGGCGTACGGCTGCGACACGCTCCGCGTCTACGAAATGTCCATGGGCCCCCTCGAAGCGAGCAAGCCTTGGAACACGCGGGATATCACCGGCGCGTTCCGTTTCCTGCAGCGCATCTGGCGGAACCTCATCGACGAACAGACGGGCGCACCCCGCGTGAGCCACGAGCCCGCCGACAGGCAGACACGGCGCATCCTGCACAAAACCATCATCGGCGTTCGCCGTGACATGGAGACGCTGGGCTTCAACACCGCGGTGAGCAAGTTGATCGAACTCAACAATCACCTCGGCTCGCTTGCCCTCGTCCCGCTCGAGGTCGCCCGCCCGCTCGTGCTCATGCTGGCGCCTCTCGCGCCGCACATCGCCGAAGAGTTGTACGACCGTGTGGTGCGTTCGCAGGGCACCGGCCCCGGCAGCATCGCCTTCGAGCCCTTCCCGGTCGCGGATGAATCGCTCGCCGCGGACGACGAGGTTGAAGTCCCCGTGGCCTTCATGGGCAAGCCCAGGCACCGCATCAGAGTGTCGCCCGGGCTCAGCGCGCAGGAACTGGAAGCGGCCGCGCTGGCAGACGCCAAGGTGGTGGAACTGCTCAAAGGCAAGACGATCAAGAAGATCATCGTGGTGCCCAACAAGATGGTGAACATCGTCACGCAGGAACCAAACGCGGGATGACGACCGACACCTCAACCCCGGCAGTACCCGCCCCGCAGGCTCCGCGCGGGTGGGGGCTGTCGGCGCTGCTCGAACCGGCGGGCCCGGGCCTCTCGGGCGACATCGCACGACGGGTATGGAGATCGATCGCGTGCGGCCTCGCCAGCGACGCGTTGAGCGCGGTGATCCGTCACCCCGTCGAGGTGCACCCCGACCGCTCCCGCGAGGCGATGATCCCGGCCTGGGGCCTTGAGTTCGCGTGCGGCGGGGCATCGCTGCGCCTGCTTCTCGACGCGAACGGCGCGCGGGCCCTGGCGGACGCGGCTTCCCGCTCGCTCATCGGTCTCCGGGGCGCCGGGCCGCTGACGAGCGCAGAACACGCGGTGCTTGAATACCTCGCCCTCGAGACGCTCGATCATCTCGCCGCGCTGCTGCCAGGCTCACGGTGTGCGTTCGGACGAACGCTCACCGGCGAAGACCTTCCAGACGTGCCCCGCGCAGGCCCTGTCGAGGCATGGATCGGCCTGCGAGCCGGCGCACGGGAAGGCGCCGGCGCACTCCTGGTTTCCGGCGTGTTGCCGGCCCTTCCGCCGACGCTCGCGCCGAACTGGAACGACGCGGGTTCATCGGCGACGACCGCCGTTCACCTCGCGCTACCCGCGTTCTATATTCACACCGAAGAGCGCCGCACGCTCGCCCCCGGCGATGTCGTTCTGTGCGGCGTGAGCGACCTCACCGCCGCGCCGGGCTGCATGGTGGCCACGCCCACGCTCTGGGGGCTGTGCCACGCGCACGTGAAAGAACACGGCGCGACATCCTTCAAAGTCACCTGCGGCCCGTGGTCCCCGGCCCCATTGACCACCGACGCGCTGCCCCGTGCTCGCGGGGTATCCTCCGCGACCGTTCTGCTCGGGCGTGCGGGCCCCGCCCCACTGAGCACGCTGGGGGCGTGCATCGCCGCCGGCGCGATGGAGTTCGCCAACGATCCCGCGGGCGGGAGCCTCATCATCGATGGTCGACTAGTTGCGCGGGGTGAGATGGTGCGCTGCGAAGGAGAGATCGGGCTGCGGCTTCTCGACGTGATGTCCGCCGCGGAAGGAGACGGGTGATGCCTGTGCTCGTGCCGTGTTTCAGTCGTTCGCTGCCCGAGATCGGCGCCTCCTGGGCCACGTTCGCTGCCGCGACACCCGCCGTACCCAGCGGCGATTTTCTCTGGCAGGCCGTGAGAACATTCCTCGTTCTCGGCGCTGTGGTCGCCGTGCTGCTCATCGTGACCCGTCTCCTCGCACGCCGGCGTGCGGGCGAGGTGCGAGCACCGTCGCTGCCCGCGGGTGGGGTTCGGGTCGTTGGCGGGTGCAGCATCGATTCAAAGCACGCTGTCTATCTTGTGCGCGTCGAAGATGGCCCTGCCCGGGGCGACTACCTCGTAGGCGCCAGCGACCATGGCCTGCACCCGCTCGGCGGGGCCTCTGCCCAACCTGGCGGGGCGGCGTGCTTCGAGCAACTCCTGGGTCAAGCGGTGACGCCAGCAGCCAGCCCGCCACCATCACGATCGCCCCACACCCAGGCCGCGACCCCAGGGGTGTGATTCGAGGCGGGAAGGTATCAACGCCACCGGCGAGCACCGCACGCCGCACCGCACGAAGAACCGAGACAGAACATGACACCACAAACCCATATCAGCGACACGACGTGGATGATTGTCGCGGGGCTGGTCATCCCCTTTGTACTGGTGGCGCTCACGCCTTTCCTGAAAATCGCCGTGGTCCTCGGGGCACTCCGCTACGGGCTTGGCGCACGCCACATGCTCAGCGGCCCCGTGGTCGCGGGCATCGCGCTCATCTTCTCGCTGCACGCCGTGTGGCCGATGCTCGCCGAGATCCGCGCCCGCGCCGGCGAGGGTGCCGACGCCGCGGCCCTCGCGACCCACGCCCAGCCGGTGGCCCTTCGGTTTCTTGAAGCCAACACCCGCCCGCCCGACGCCGAGATGTTCCGGACCATCGCCGCCCGCCGGGCCTCGCCGCAAAACGATGCGCCGCCACAGGCCGACGCGCTCTGGACGGTGTACGCCCCTGCCTTCGTCGTGAGCGAACTCACCCGCGCATTCCAGATCGCGCTGTTGGTGGTGTTGCCCCTGATCGTCATCGACCTCGTCGTCGCATCCGCCTGCCTCACGCTGGGCACCCAACTCAACCCCGCAACGCTTTCACTGCCCCTCAAGGTGCTGGTGTTCGTGCTCAGCGACGCGTGGCGACTGCTGGCCGAAGGCCTGCTCACCGGTTATCGCCTTGGAATCTGATCGGGCTCGCACACTCGAATCCCACCCCCCAGGAAGGATGATGTCAATGACGCCTGACACGATCATGGGCCAGATCTCCGCGGCCCTCACCCTCGCGGCAACCCTCGCCGCCCCGCTGCTGCTCGTCGTCGCGGGGGTTGCGCTCCTCGTGGGCCTGCTCCAGGGCGCGACCCAGGTGCACGAGCCAACACTCGCGGGGGGCCCAAAACTGCTCGCACTCGCGGGGGTGATCATGCTCCTCGGCGCGGCCGCGCTGCGGGAAGTCGTCCAGTTCATGATCAACACGCTTCAGAGCCTCATCGATGTTCCATGATGCCGGCATGAACCCCGCTTTCACCGAGGCGCTCGCCCTGACCGCGGCGAGATGGATGCCCGTCTCGCTCTTTTCTCCCGTGTGCGGCACTCTGCCGATGCCGCTCCGTGCCGGCGCGGGCGTGGTCGCCGCCGTGTGGCTCTCGACCACCGGCGGTCCCGCCTCAGCCACGGCTTCGCCCTTCATACTCCAGTTGCTCTATGAAGTTGCCCTCGGGCTGATCATCGCGGTGAGCGTTCGGTTGGTCTTTGAGGGCGTGTGGGCCGCGGGTGCGCTCATCGATGCGTCGCTCTTTTCACGGCGCGGCACCCCGGCCGATCCGTCACACCCCGGGCCACTGCGGGCGCTCGCCGTTCTCGCCTCGTTGGCGGTTGTCGCGTCGGCCGGCGGCCTGCGGCTTCTCTGTGCCGGCGCCCTCTCGCTGCACGAGTCCCTTCCTCTGGGGGCCGACCCACTCAACGGCGCTACTTTCGCTCAAACACTCTCGCTCGCCGGTTCGGTATTCGCGACGGCATTGATGCTCGCGGGCCCCGTGCTTGTGCTCGTGCTGCTGATCGATATCAGCACGGCCCTGCTCACCAAACTCGCACCATACCTTGATGCGGCGAGCATCCGCACACCATTGGCCGCGCTCGGCGCGCTCCTTGTTGTTTCCGCGGGCGGGGTCTGGATCATGGACGCCGCGATGACGCGAGCATCGCAAGGCTTCTCCAAGATCGCCGCCCCTCCGCCCCTCGCAGAAACGCAGGGTTCGCCATGAGCGAGGCATCGCACGCCGCCTCCCCCGCCCGCCTGGCCAGGGCCCGCCGCGAAGGTCACGCCCCCCACGCCCCACTCGCCGCGGCCGGCGGCATGGCCATCGGCTTCTTGCTCGGCGCGGCCTTCGCAGCACCGGTCATCGCTCGTTCCATGGTGAGCGCGGCGACAACACTGGCCGAGCACTCGTCGGAAGGCTTTGACCTTCACGGCGCGGGCGAGCCCCTCAGTGCCGTCACGGTCGCCCTCGGCGGGGTTGTTCTCGCCACGACCGCGGGCGGGCTGCTCGCCGGCTGGGTCTCGAGCGGGTGGCTGTGGTCCGGGGCCGCTGTTTCACTCCAGAGCGCCAGGCTCGTGCCCCGCTGGGGACGGCTTGGTCGGGGCGCACTCCGCTCTCTGGTGATTGCAGCCCTGACCACCTTCGCGTTGGCAGCCATCTGCTGGGGCGAACTCCGCGTGTGGGCCTGGGCCCTGCCCGAGGCGAGCGGCCAGGGCGCCGCGTGGCTCGCGCAGGCCGCCTCAGCGACCTTGAACAACCTTGTGCTGACATCGGCAGGTCTCTTTGCTCTTGTCTGCATGGCCGACACGCTCTGGGCTCGGTGGGACCACATGCGATCGTGGCGCATGAGCCGCGAGCAACTCGCCGCGGAAGCCCGTGAAGACCGCGGTGTGGCCCGTCGCGCCTCGTACGCAGTGGCCCCCCCGCCACTCACACCGGCCCCCGACGATGAAACGGTGCGGCAGGCCTCGGTGCTGGTGCTTGGGACCGGGCCAAGTGCCATCGCCGTGGCGCTGGGGTATACACCAGGCCACGACGCCGCCCCGCGACTGCTGGGCGTTGCCACGGGCTGGCAGGCCGTTCGATGGAACGCCATGGTGAACCACGGACGGGCCGTGGTCGTATCGGATCGGGTGCTCGCCGCGCGGCTCGCGGCCCAGGCCCCCGGGGAATACATCGATGCATCGGCCTATGCCCCTGTAGCCGCGGCGCTGCGTGAGGGGGCCCGGGCAGAGCGTCGCTGAGGTTCGCCGCGATGGCGTGCCGATGCGCTAACATGAAGCCAAGGAACAAACTCCGTGGAGAAAACACACATGACACACTCACGAACGTTTCGGTGGCTCGCCGCTGGCCTGCTCTCGCTGACCGCAGCAACACTGCCCCTGGCTGGCTGTGAAGAGAAAAACCCCGACGGCACCCCCACGAAGGCCGGCGAGGCCAAGCAGGCGATCAGCCAGGCCACCCAGGCCACCAAAGAAGCCGCGATCAAGTCTGCCGAGGCGATCAAGGAAGGGGCGGGTGCCGCGGCCGAAACCGTGAAGGAAACCGCCGAACGGGCCGCCGAAAAGACACGCGAAGTGGTCAATGAGACCGCCACACGCGTGGCCGCCGCCACCAGCGGAAGCGAGCGCAAGTACACGCTGGGCGTGATCGCCAAGAGCCAGGGCAACCCTGTCTTTCAGGCCGCCCGCACCGGCGCGATGGATGCCGGCCGCGAACTGGGCGAGAAGATGGGCGTGCGCATCGATGTCATCTGGCGAACCCCCAACAACGAGGACGCCCAGCAGCAGGCCCAGTTCATCGAACAACTCGTCTCGGCGGGCGTCGACGGCATCGCCGTCTCATGCTCCGATGCCAAGGTGCTGACCACCGCGATCAACTCCGCCGTAGACAAAGGCGTGCAGGTGGTCACGTTTGATTCCGACGCGCCCGAGAGCAAACGCTTCGCCTACTACGGAATCAACGACGTGGACGCCGGGCGGGCCGTCGCCCGCGAACTCATCAAGGTCATGGGCGACACGGGCACCGTGGCGATCCTCGCCGGAAACCAGAACGCCCCGAACCTGCAGGCCCGCGTGCGTGGCGTGCGTGAGGAACTCGGCAAGCACCCCGGCGTGAAGATCAAAGACACCTATTACCACGCCGAGACCGCGCCCGAAGCCGCCCGCACCGTGCAGCAGGTGCAGAACGCCAACCCGGACATCTCCGGTTGGGCGATGGTCGGCGGCTGGCCGCTCTTTACCGAGAACGCCCTCGACGGCGTCTACGACAAGGCCAAAGTCGCCAGTGTTGACACCCTGCCCCAACAACTCGAATACGTGCGTAAAGGACAGGTGCAGGTGCTCGTCGGCCAGGATTGCTACGGCTGGGGGTACGAATCTGTCCGGCTGCTCATCAACAAGATCCACTCGAACAAAGCCCCCGAGAACGAGATCAACCACTTCGACCTGGCCATCGTGACCCGCGAGAACGTCGAGGAGTACGCCGGCCTCTGGGACAAGTGGCTGGGCAAGAAATAACCCCGGCTTGCCGGCCTGGGCCGGCCGCCACAAACCCGGCCCCGCCGGGGCTCGCCTCACGGGCTCTTGCCCGCCAACCCACACCCGCATCAGGCCCGGCCCACCACATGGCCGGGCCTTTCTTTTACGCCCGTGGCCCGTGCCGACCTGCAAGACACCGAAGGGTGAATCTTCTACACTCCCCGCGTGAGCGAGCAGGCAAAAACCGACGCGGGCACGGGCAGCCATCTTGCCGAAGGTCGCGACGCGCTGGCGTCACCCCCGCCCTCGCCGCCGTTGATCGTCGTTGAAAAAGTCTCGAAGCGTTTCGGCATCACCCAGGCCCTCGACAACGTCTCTGTCACCTTCGCGCGCGGCGAGGTCCACGCGCTCATGGGCGAGAACGGCGCGGGCAAGAGCACGCTCGGCAAAGTCATCGCCGGCCTGCACCGTCAGGATTCCGGCACTGTGCTCCTGGGCGGGGTCGCCCTCAAGCCCGGCAGCCTCGACCATGCTTTCGCCCATGGTGTTCGGCTTGTTCACCAGGAACTCGCCCAGTGCCCCAACCTCAGCGTGGCCGAGAACCTGTGCCTGCATGACATGCCGCGCACGCGGCTTGGTCTGGTTGACCGGCGCGCCATGCTCGAACGTGCCGCACGCCTGGTGCACACGCTCGATCCATCGATCGATGTCTCGGCCCCGCTGGACACCCTGTCGCCCGGCCGCAGGCAGATCTGCCAGATCGCCGCCTCCCTCGATTCGACCGATGCCCGGGCCGCCGCGGGGGGGCACGCCCCCACGTGCATCGTGCTCGATGAACCCACGAGTTCACTCTCGGTCTCCGAGGCCGACCGTCTGCTCGAGATCACCCGCGCCCTCGCCTCGCAAGGGCTGACCATGATCTACGTCAGCCACCGCATGGGCGAGATCTTTCAGGTGTGCGACCGTGTCACCGTGCTCCGCGATGGCAAGTTTGTGGCCACAAGCAAGGTCAGCGAGATCGACGAACCAACCCTCGTCGAGCAGATGATCGGCCGCCGCCTGCAGACTGCGGTGCGCGGCCAGTTCGCCAAGGTCGGTGCGCCGGGTGGAGACCACGAAACCGCCGCGTTCGCCGAGGGAATCCGGCAGGCGGCGGGAGACGACCACCCCCACCCGCTGGGCCCCGGAGTGCTCGATGTCGCCCGCCTCAACTCGAAGCGCAAACTCAAGGACATCGCCCTGACCGTGCGCCAGGGCGAGATCGTCGGCATCGGCGGCCTCGTGGGCAGCGGCCGATCTGAACTGCTCGACGCGCTCTTCGGTCTTGATGCCAGCGCGAGCGGAAGCGTGCGCGTGGGCGGGCGTGAAATCTCGCTGAGCAACCCCCGCAGCGCGATCGAGGCCGGCGTGGGCTATGTGCCCGAAGACCGCAGAAACCAGGGCTTGTTCTTTCAACTCGGCATCGATGAAAACATCCTCATGCCTTTCATGGCGAGGCTGGCGCGGGCTTTGGGCATCCGCCGGAGGCGGAGCGAGCGGGCCCTGGTCGCCGAGCGCATGGCCGATTTCAAGGTCAAGGCCGCGGGGCACGGCGCGCTCCCCGGCTCCCTCTCCGGCGGCAATCAACAGAAACTCCTCATCGCGCGGTGGATGAGCCGCGACACCCGCGTGCTCCTGCTCGATGAACCCACGCGCGGCATCGATGTCGGCACCAAGAACGAGGTCTACCGCCTGGTGCGCGAGGCGGCCGACCGCGGCGCCGCCGTGCTGCTCGTCTCCAGCGAGATGCCCGAACTCCTCGCCCTCTCTGACAGAGTGCTTGTGATGTGCGCCGGACGCATCACCGGCGAACTGGCCGGCGACCAGATGACGCAGGCCAACATCCTGCGCCTTGCCACCGTCGACGACACCCGCAAGGGCGGCGCGGCCGCATAAAGGCCCGGCCGGCCCCCTCATGCTTTGGTGAATGTGCGCCGCACCCGGTCTTTGACCACCCCGGGGAAGGCCAGCGCCTTGCCGTGCGCCACGCAATAGACGCCCGGCGCCAGCACGCCGGTGGCAAAGATCGCCTCGGTGAGGTTCTGCAGCGCGTCCGAGTGCTTCATCTCAAACGGACGCATCGCGCCCGTGAGCACCACCGGCAGGGGCACCGGGTCGAGTTCGGCCAGAAGTGTCTCGCCGGTGAGCGAGAGTGTGTCTGTGCCGTGAAGCACGACCACGCCGGAGGGGGCGGGCGCGCCGCCCGCGGCGATGCGCACCGTGGCCACGATCCGCTTTCGATCGTCGTCGGTCAGGAGCAGGCTGTCCTTGCTCATCAGTTCGTTGATCGAGACCGAGACATCGTCGAGGCGGAGCCGGCGCAGCATCCGACCGACGATGCTGCGGCGGTTGTTCAGGTCGCCCGTCGTCTCGTCGTAGGTTTTCTCGATGGTGCCGCCGGTGGTGATGAGCACAACGTGCCGCATGGCCGCCAGAGTAGCACGGCCGCGAGGGGGGTCAGGCCCGCTCGTCTTCGATCTGCAGCCCGGCCAGCGCGGTCATGGGGTCCGGGGCGACGCGAAGCAGTTTGTCGAGCCCCGTCACGCGGATGATCGACATCACCTCGTCGCAGACCGAGCAGATGATCATCGTGCGCCCGCGCTCACCCAGTTGACGACGAACCTTGAGCAACTGCCCGAGGTTGGTGCTGTTGAGATAGGTCACGCCCGAGAAGTTCAGCACGACGTGCGACGGCTCGGCCGCGGGGTCGTCAAGAAAATGAGAGAGAGACAGAATCTCCTCTGAGAAGGCCGGTTCGTCACCGATCTCAACGAGCGCGATATTTTCGGACCACTGGGTGAGCATAAAAGCCCTTGTGATACGCGACGGCTGCCGGGACGGTTCTGTCCGCACGCAGACTCTTCTTCAGCATACCAGAAAGTGGTCGGCGCAGGAAACCGAATTCCTCGATTTGAGAGATTTCCTCGCGCAACTACCCAATGTACGTATTTTATTCGGACCTTGGCTCGGTGTCTTCTTTCTGTTCCCCTTCGGGAACCCGCGCGGCAGAGACCACCCTATCCCCCTCATTGAGGGAGACTACGCGGACGCCCATGGTCCCACGCCCGCACTCGCGGATCTCGCGCGCCGGCATCCGAACCAGTTGCCCCCCCACGCTCACGACGACCACGTCATCATCCTGCGAGACCAGCAGCGCGGCGACGGAGGCCCCGTTGCGTTCGCCGGTTTTGATGTCGGCGCGCCCCTTGCCGCCCCGCGACTGTGACCGCAGGGGGCCATCCTCCGGCTTGACCCGGTATTCGTCAACCAGCGTGCGCTTGCCGTAGCCATTCTCCGTGATCGTCAGCAGGCACAGACCCGCGCCGATGGCCTCGGGGCTTGTGTGCATGATCTCGGGGTCGGCCGCGTCCGGGACCATGGGAATCGCCAGCATCCCGACGACCTGGGCGTCGTCGCTGAGTTCGATGCCCTTGACGCCCGCCGCGGAGCGGCCCATGTCACGCACGTCGTTCTCGGCGAAGCGGATGGCCATGCCGTTGGATGTGACGAGCAGGATGTCGTCGGTGCCCGCCGTGAGGCGAACGGCCAGGAGCGAATCGTCCTCTTTCAGGCCCACGGCGATGATGCCTGAACGGTTCACGTTGGCGTAGGCCTTGAGGGGCGTGCGTTTGATGATGCCCGCGCGTGAGACGAATGTGAGGTAATGACTGCCCGACTCGAAGTCTTTGACGGCCAGGTACGCGCAGGTGCGTTCACCCTCTCGCAACTCCATGAGGTTGATGATCGCGCGCCCCATGCTCGTGCGGGACATCTCGGGAATCTCGAAGACCTTGATCTTGAAGACCCGCCCCGTGTTCGTGAAGCACAGGAGGTCGTCGTGAGAACTGGCGACGAAGACGTGCTCGATGAAGTCGCCTTCCTTCGCGTCCCCCGCGAGGATGCCCTTGCCCCCCCGCCCCTGGGCGCGGTAGGTATCGAGCGGCACACGCTTGATGTACCCGTGGTGGCTGATGGTCACGGCGACATCCGTCACCGGGATCAGTTCGGCGATGTTGTAGTCCGACCCGTTCTCTTCGATGGCGGTTCTGCGGGGCGAGTCGTACCTGGCCCGCATCTCTTCGCAGTCTTCGCGGATCATCTTCAGGATCCGCCCCGGCTCCGAGAGAATCGCCTCGTACTCCTCGATCTGGCGGACCAGTTCGTTGTACTCGTTGACGAGTTTCTGAATCTCGAGCCCCACGAGCTGGATCAGGCGCATCCCGCCGATCGTCTCGGCCTGCACCCGGGTGAGTGCCATGCCGCCCACGGCCTCGGCGGCACGCACCCGGTTCATCAGGCGGGCGGGCAGGATCGCCGCGTGCTTGTGCGTTTCGGGGATGCGGAATCGACGCGCCATGAGCCGCTCGATGGCTTCGTCCCGCGTTGAACTCGCCCTGATCTCCCTGATGACCTCGTCGATCTCGCAGACCGCGTAGATCATGCCCTCGTAGACGTGCGCGCGCCGCTTGGCCTCTCGCAGCAGGTGCTCGGTGCGCCGGCGGATGACATTCGCCCGGTGATCGATGTAGCAGTCGATCATCTGCACCAGGCCCATCGTGCGCGGCGCGTTGTTCACCAGCGCGATGTTCTGAATGCTGAAGGTCTGCTGCAGCGGTGTGAACTCGTACAACTGCTTCTCGACCACGCGCGGGTCGGCGCCCTTCTTCAGGTCGATCACCACCCGCGTCTGCGCCTCGCGCCCCGATTCGTCGTTGGCGTTCGACACATCGGTGATCTTCTCGTCTTCCACGGCCTGCTTGATCGATTCGAGCAGCCCCCCCTGGCTGAGCATGAAGGGGATCTCGTCGATCACGATGCGCTGACGCGCGCCGTCGCGGACATCCTCGACCCGGCACACGCCCCGCAGGCTGACCTTGCCCCGCCCGGCGTGGTACGCCTCGATGATCCCCTGCCGGCCCATGATCACACCGCCGGTGGGGAAGTCGGGGCCCTTGATGCCGCGACGGAGAATATTGCCCGAGTCGTCCGTGACATCGCGCATGAGTTCGTCCAGGCCGATGGGCCGAGCCGCCAGCCTCGCCTCGACCACACGGATGATCGAATCGAACACCTCTGTGGGGTTGTTGGGCGGCAGGCTGGTGGCGATGCCCACCGCGATGCCGATGCCGCCGTTGATCAGCAGGTTCGGGAACTTGCCCGGCAGCACCACCGGCTCCATCAGGCGGTCGTCGTAGTTCGCCTGAAAGTTCACCGTGCCCAGTTCAAGATCCGCCATCAGGTCCACCGCGGCGGCCGTCATGCGGGCCTCGGTATACCGCATCGCCGCCGGCGGGTCGCCCAGGATCGAACCGAAGTTCCCCTGCGGATCGACCAGCGGCACGCGCATGCGCCACTTCTGGCCCAGAATGACCAGTGCCGGGTAGATCACGGCGTCGCCGTGCGGGTGGTAGTTGCCCGATGTATCGCCGCAGATCTTCGCGCACTTGAGGTGCTTGCGCCCGGGCCGCAGTTTCAAGTCGTGCATCGCCAGCAGGATGCGACGCTGGCTGGGCTTGAGCCCGTCGCGGACATCGGGCAGCGCCCGGTCCATGATCGTGCTCATCGCGTAGGTCAGGTACGAGTCTTTCAGTTCCCGCTGGATATCAAGATCAATCACCCGCGAAACCGGCGCGGCATCAAAGGCCGGCCCATCGCCGACAGGGCCCGAAGACTCGTCCTCACCGCCGCCACGCTGGTCACCTTCGGCAGCGAACAAGGGTCCTCCCAACCGCAGCGGATCGATCATGTGATTCACCTTTGAAACGCGAAACTGCCGGGGGCCTCCGGCGGGTCAAAAGAGCAGCAATTCTATGCAAAAGACCCGCCTTTTTCCCCTCTGATACGGGGCGAAAAAGACGCCCCAGGGCACCTTCTGTGAGCCGCCCCGGCCTGCCCGGCTCACACCCGGGGCCAATGGCCGCCCACCCATGCCCGCCAGCCCGCCCGGGCTCCAAAGCGTTCAGCCAGGCACCTCTCCCCGAAGCACCCGGCTGTAGACCTCCTCCAGTTGCGAGACCATGCCCGCCGCGCTGAACCGGGCGCGGCACCACTCCCGCCCTCGCATGGCAAGAACTCCCCGAGTTTCGGGGTTGTCGACGCACCAGAGCAGAGCCTCACGCAGCGTGCCGACATCTCCGACGGGCACAAGGCGGCCCGTCTCCATGTCGCGGCAGACTTCCCCGGTGCCGTCGGCGTCATACGCCACGGGGCACACCCCGCAGAGCAGGGCCTGCGGCACCGTGCGCGGCAGCCCTTCTCGCAGGCTTGGATGAGCCAGAATGTCCATCGCGTGCATCATCGTCGGGATATCGCCCGGCGGCACCAGGCCCGTCAGAATGACGTGCGGGGCTTCGCCGGCCGCCTTGCCCGCGTGGGCGTCTGTGCCGACATCCTTCTTTGCCTCGTCCAGCGCATCAACACGCAAGCCCAGCGACTGCGCACGCCGCACCAGCCGCTCACGCCACCACCCATCGCCAACCCAGAGCAGTTTCAGGTCTTGACGTTGCCGCACCACTTCCGCCAGCGCCGTGAGCAGGTCGTCATGGCCTTTGTGCTCGGCCAGGCGGGCCACGGTGCCGATGACCGTGTCGCCGGGGGTGATGCCAAGCCCCCCGCGTATCCGTTGTCGCATGGCCGCCAGGGCGGGGTTGGTGAAGCGTTCGATCTCCATCCCCGAGTAGACCGTTCGGTACATCTCCGGCGTGCCGATGCCCCGCCCCAGAAACGTCCGCGTCATCGCGTCGGCCACGCTCACGATCGCGTGGCACCGCTTCGCGGCGTGCTTCTCGGCCAGGGTGTACGCCGCGTTTACCAGCCGTGTTTTCACCCGGCGCAGCAAGGCACCCTCGACGGGCATGAAGGGCGGGCCGTGGATGGTGTGAACAACGCCGATGGGGTTCCCGGCGATACCGCGCGCCACGGCCGCGCCGCCCGCTTCATGCTCCGGCCTGGCGAGCAGCGCGTGCCGCCGCATGCGCATCTCGGGAGATTTTCCGGCACGCAGTTCGCGCAGCACATCCCAGGCAGCGATGCGCCCCAGCACGCCGGCCTTGCTGCTGTGCGTGTGGACAATGTCCGGCAGGAGCGTGCGCACCAGCGCCCTGAGTTCATCGAGGCACCTGGCATCTGTCCTTGGCGCAACCTCCCGCACCAGCGAGGGCACCACATGCGTGGTGATCGGGCAGACAGCCCTGCCGTCGTGCGTCGTTTCTTCGCCTTCAGCACACCTGGCGTTGAAAGCGAGCACGCGGTCGAGCAGCGAGCCCTCGGGCCCGTGGATGGGGCCGAAGGCCAGGTGCACGCGGTGACCCAGCCGCGCCTGCCCCTCGCACGAGAGCACGGTGTTCTCTTGCGAGCCGCCGAGGATGAGCCGGGTTGAAATATGCAGGATGCGCATCGAGGTGCGGGTTGGTCAAGCCCCGGGCGGCGTAGCGAGCGTGTCGTCCGCGAGCCTGATCCACTCAAGGCACAGACCCGTCGGCGGCAAGGTAGGCCCCGCCCGGGCACGATCGCGCGAGGCCAGAATCTCCGGGATGTCCGCCGGCGTCAGCCGCCCCCTGCCCACATCAACCAGCGTGCCCGCCAGAATGCGCACCATGTTCCACAGAAAGCCGTTGCCCGAGACATCAATCCGCAGCCGCTGGGCAGACTCTGGGGTCACTGTGCAGCCGAAGATGGTGCGCACGGTAGACTGCCTTCCATGCCCGGCCGCCGCGAACGAGGCGAAGTCATGCTCGCCCACCATCATGGCCGCCGCCGCCTGCATGGCGGCCGGGTCGAGCGGTTCCCACACCTGATGCACGAAACGCCTGTCCCACAGCGGGCGTGTGAGCGAGGCGTGGATGGTGTATGAATATCCCTTCGACACCGCGGAAGTCACAGGGTCAAAGCCCTCGGGCACGGGGCGCGCATCAAGCACCAGCAGGTCATCGGGAAGCCTGCCGTTGAGCGCTCTCACGAGACGGTCTGCCCCGCGATCAACCGGCCAACCGCGGTCGCGCGGCGGCGGGGTGTCGCCGGTTGCATCGCCCGAGCACGTGAACGCCACCAACTGCCCCTTGGCGTGAACCCCCGCATCGGTTCGGCTGCTGCCCCTGGTGGTCACCGGTTCGCGCAGCACCTGCACGAGGGCCTGCTCGAGCGCGTGCTGCACGGTGCGCAGGTGCAGCCTGTCGCGGGATTCTCCTTCACGCCGCGACGTTCCCACGATCTTCGCGCCCGGGATGAGCGAGGCCGGGTCGGGCGGGTGCCCCTGCGCGGCCTGCTGCGGGGGCGCGGGCGGCTCTTGCCGCTGCCACCCGCAGAAGTCTGTGCCGTCGTACGCGATGGTCAGCAGATACCTGGGCACGGTGGCTGGCTCAAGGCTGGCGGTCTCGCGCCGCGACGGGCGCATCGCCCTCACGGGCCAGCGAGATCACGCGCCGATAGTTCGAGGCGAAGAACTGCGTGTAGGCGATTTCGGCCCTGGCGCGGAAAGCCGGGTCACGCCACGCCGCGACGAGCGCGGGGATGTTCTCCGGCGTGAAGGCCAGCGTCGTGCCGTCGGGCAGGGTCGTCTCGGGCCACGCGTAGAAGAGCGACTCCATCTGCGCCAGCCGACCGCGGGGGAAGGACGCATCGGCGCGTGCCGCGTTGAGCACACGCCACGCGGCGCGCTGGTCGTCCTGTGTGTCGATGCCGAAGGCACCCATCATGATGCCCAGCGCGCCACGCCACCCGGCCGGCCTGGTGGGGCTGGCGAGTTCGAATGGATCGGTCTGGTCGATCATGTACCGCATGTACCGCTCGTACACCGAGCGGCGGATCGGCATGCGTCGCAGTTCGTTGCGCCGCGGGCCCATCTGTATTCCCTCTTCGGTGAGAGGATTGCTCTTCCCGCGTGCCGACTCGGTGGCCGGGAACTGCCACAGCGCCTGCGCTTCATCGGTGAGGCAGAACTCGATGAATCGCAGGGCCAAGGCCGGGTTTGGCCCGCCGCGGAGGATCGAGGCCGGGTCCGCGTCGATATAGACCGCGCCCTTGGGATCGACATACCCCACACGGCTTGTGGCGGGGTCTTGGCCGCGGCTGAGCACCGCCTGCCCCTGCGTGCGGCCGTAAAAATCAATCGCCAGGCCGATCGCCGCTTCTCCCTGGCTGATGTCGATGGGCGGACGCGGCGCGGTGTTGGTGTAGTAGCGGCTGTTGGCGCACGACTCGCGCAGGATGCGCCAGCCTTTCTCCCAACCGTAGTTGCTCAGGATTGAATCGAGCGTGGTCGCCACGCTGCCCGACTGCCGCGGATCGGCGAGCACCACCCACCCCATGAGGCGAGGGTCGGTCAGGTCCTCGAACGAATCCGGGTATGGCACGCCCAGGCGATCGAGCACGTCTTTGCTGTAGACAATGCCGAAGCCCGATGCCGCCGTGCCGATCCAGTACTGCTGCGGGTCGTACAACTGTCCGCTGCCCAGCACATTCTCTCCGAACCACCCGTCGAGTTGTTCCTGAGAAAAGCCCGCGGGCTGCGACATCGGGATGCGCCGTTCAACGCCCCCCAGCGAGACCGTCACGCCCCTCTTGAGCCTGCCGTGGTCGAACGTGCCGCCGCCGAACATCAGATCAAAGGCGATCGTGCCCGGCGGGCACACCGGGTTGGCCGGATCGGTGAAATCAAAGAGCCCGGACTTCGCCGCCGCCTGGTACTGGGCCTCGAGTTGCTTGATGATCTCGCTCGTGCCGCCTGGCTGGCGCCAATCGATCCGCACCGGGGCCTTGTACACCCGCTGGTGCCAGGCGTTGAACGCCTCGGCGAACTCGGTCTGAATCTGGGGCACGTGCGGCGTGACCACCACGATGGTGGAACCGGGGGGCAACTCGGCACGCTGCTCGGCCGGCGGGCGCAGCAGAAACGGCCCGCCCAGCACGAACAGCAGCGCGACGAAGATGGCGATTCGAGCGATCATGAGCGTGGCAAAACCGTTGACCGAGCACACGAGCGGCCTCGCCACAACGCTCGGCCCGTCAGAGGGTACACGCCTTCGCGCGGCGGCGGCCCGCAGACCCCTGATCCACGAGGCTCGCGGCGCCGGCGGGCCATGCCTGGCTGGCGGCCCGCTTTAGAGCGCCGGCGCGCAGAAGCACCCCCGCCCGCTCACGCAGAACTTTGGCCCCACGGGTTCGTCGTCGGGCCCGATCTGCTCCTGCGTCTTCATGCAGAAGTAGATGCGGGTGTCCGAGTCTGTGTCGATCATGCCCGGGAGCGCCTGACGGTCATCCACGTACATCAGTTTGTGGCGAATGTTCAGGCAACTGGCGGTGAGTGACACGGCCCGGAAGTCGGCCGGAGCGTTCTCGTTCATGCCAGCCCCTCCGGGGTGCGGCCCGTGGCCTTGACCACGGCCCGGCGCACCACCGCTTTGAGAAGCGAAACCTTGTAGGCGTTGTCGGTCATCGGCTTGGCCCCACGCGCCGCGAGCGCAGCCGCGGCCATGATCGCCGCGTCGTCATCGGCCGCGGCCCCGGCGAGCGCTGCCTCGACCGCCGGCAACGGCCAGGGGACCGGGGCGACCGCGCCGGCGCACACTTTCGCCGAGCGGATGACCCCGCTTTGAATGTCGAGCGAAGCGCACGCGAAGGCCAGGGGCCAGTCGAACGACTGCTTTTCTTTGACGGCAGAGAACCCGCTCGCCGGGCGTGCCGCGAGCGTGATGTGGGTGATCACCTCACCGGGTTCGAGGTTGTGCTCGCTGCGGATGCCCTTGTCGGGGGTGTGGAAGAGGGCCGCGACAGGCAGCGACGCCCGTTGCCCGCCGATCACGTGAACCTGACCCTCGCACACCATCAGCGCGGGCGCAAGATTCGACGGGTGAACGATGTGGCACGGGCCTGGGCCGAAGATCGCGTGGTACCGATTCTCCCCTTCCACCGCAAAGCATGTCGCCCCGCCCTTTTT
This sequence comes from Phycisphaeraceae bacterium, assembly GCA_019636615.1. Classification (GTDB taxonomy): domain Bacteria; phylum Planctomycetota; class Phycisphaerae; order Phycisphaerales; family UBA1924; genus UBA2402. Next base: position 1,746,972 of record JAHBXF010000002.1, read on the forward strand.
CAGGCACTCGAACTGATGGTTGCGGTAATACCAGCAGCGGGGCCGTTGCAGCAGGTTGCCCGCGGCCGTCGCCACGTGGCGCACCGCGGGCGTCGCGGCGTTGCCCACGGCGTGGGCCAGCACCGGGGCCAGCCGGAGGATGTCCGCCGATTCGGCGATCTGGGCCAGCGTGGCCCCCGACTCGATGCGGATGGTCTGCCCCTCCACACGCACCGGCGCGCGGGACGGCTCGCGTGCGCCCGCGAGGTTCACGAGAAGGTCGGGGGATTCAAGCCCCTCCTTCACATGGTCGAGGATGTCAAGCCCCGCCCCCTTGAGTTGCGGCAGCGTGTACCGCCCCGAGCGGACGAGTTCTGATGCCTTTTCAAACGTCTTGGGCTGGGCGATGGCGAACGTGCTCATCCTCGACCTCCATTGGCTGATGCTTCGAGCGCCGCCAGAACGCGGTCTGGTGTCAGGGGCAGGCCGCGAACCGGTGTGCCGATCGCGTTGAAGATCGCGCACGCGATGGCCCCGGCCGTGGGAACTGTCGGCGGCTCTCCCAGCGATCGCGGCCCCGTGCCCCCTTCTGTCCACAGCACCGGCTCGATCAGCGGCATGTCGCGAGGCCCGGCGATTTTGTACCACTCAAAGTTCGGGTTCACCATGGCCCCTGTCTGGCGATCCAGGATGCGGTCTTCGTGCAGCGCGTAACTGATGCCCTGGATCACACCGCCGATGATCTGACTCTCGGAGAGTTTCCTGCTCACCACGCGCCCGCAGGCCTGCACGGCCACAACCCGGTGGATGATCACCACACCGGTTTCGGTGTCGACCGATAGGTCGACGAACTGCGCCCCGCTGCTGGTGCCCGTTGTCTTGTCGGCCTGCACCGTGCGCTGGTTGTTCTCGCCCTTGCCCGTAATGCTGTCGGCCAGCAGGTTGCAGGCGTCTTTCCACGACGCGAGTTTCTTCTCGCCGTGCATGATGTCGCCGGCGATGATCGAGAGTTCCTGCTCGCTCACGCCTGCACGCCGCGCCAGCAGGCCCAGCAGTTGCCCCTTCGCGTCCGCGGCCGCCTGGGCGAAAGCCGGCGCCGAGTTCACCGTCGTCACACTGCCGCCCGAGCCCGGCCCGATGGGCAGCGACGAACGCCCGATCTCGACGCTCACCGCAGCCAGCGGCACGCCCAGGCCGTCGGCCGTGACAATGCCCACCATCGTGCGCTGACCCGTGCCGATGTCCTGCGTGCCGGTGCGGGCCACGACGGAACCGTCCTTGTTGATCACCACCTCGGCGAGCACCTGCGCCGGGAATCGCCCCCACGAAGCGATGCCCATGCCCATGCCACGCCGCACGATGGAGGTCTGCGCGCCGGTCTTGGGGCGCTGCTCCCAGCCGATGAGCCTGGCCCCCAGGCTCGCCATGCTCCGGGTCGCATCTTCTCTGATCGCCTTGAGGCGCAGTGCGAGGGGGTCGATGCCGCAGGCGTGCGCGATCTCGTCGAGCATCAGTTCTTCGGCGAAGGCCCCCTGCGGGTGGCCCGGCGCACGGAAGGCACGGGGCATGCCGGCGTTGAGCGAGACATCCTCGTGCGTTTTCTTCACGGCGCCAAGGTTGTAACGCCCCGAGGGGATCGTCACGCCGCCGCCGCCGCGGTTGGGCCCGACCCCGCCCCAGGTGAAGATATCTCCGCCCAGCAGCGTGCCGTCTTTGCGGTACGCCATGGTCACATGTGTGCGGCTGCTCGGGCGGTTGCCCGTGTCGAGGTGTTCCTCGGCACGGTTCACGAACAGGTAGGTCGGCCGCTTGTACTTCGCCGCGATCCGCGCCGCCGTGTTGCCCTCTTTGCCCGCGCCCCCGAGTTTGCTGCCAAAGCCCCCGCCCACAAACTCGCACACCACCTCATACTTGCTGCGCGGCAGGGCGATGGCCTCGTCGAGCCCGTCACGCACCGAGAAGGTGCCCTGCGTCGAGGCATACACCGTCGCCGAATCGCCCTTGTGGTCGATGCTCACGCCGTGCGTCTCGAGCGACGAGTGCGTCTGAACCTGCGTGGTGTACACCGCCCGCAGCACCAGCACCCCCTCCTCCTTCAGCAGCGCGCTGGTGTCCGGGGTTGTCTGGGGCTCTTCATCAATCTTCTGTTCGATCGCCGTCACAATCTCCGCCCGACGCCGCCACCTGCAGTTGAGCGCCGCAAGCCCGCGACGCAGCGCCGCGGGCGAATCTGCCACCACGTGCCCCACAGTCGCGCCGTGGTAGTTGCCCTCTCGGCGCGACACTTCAACCTCGACCACGCCCGCCACGCTCCTGGCCGCATCGGCATCAGAAGACACCAACTGCGCCGAGCCGAAGGGGCAGCGCACAAACGCCACGAAAAGACCGTTGGCGGGGTAGATGTCTTTGCCGTACTTCGCCTTGCCGGTGACTTTCAGTTCGCCGTCCATGCGGCACGCGTCGTCGTGCATCGACGAGCCGTTGTTGATCGGCCTGTTGGCCGTCGGCATCGCCACATACCTGGGATCGTTGAGGGTGCTCATCGTGAACCTCTTGCTCGTGGGGCGGGGCCTGCAGGCCGCCGCGGGTGCGCCTTCAGGCCGGATCGATCACGGGCGACTGGCCGGAAGTCTCCAGCACGGCGTTAAAAATATTGGTGTATGTGCCGCAGCGGCAGATGTTGCCCGAAAGCGCGTGCTTGATCTGCTCCATGTTCGGGCGGGGCGTGTTGTTCAGCAGCCAGCGGCTCGCCACCACCAGCCCCGGCGTGCAATAGCCGCACTGCAGCGCATCGTGCTTGATGAACATCTCCTGCACCGGGTCGAGTTTCCCGGCGCGAGACAGCCCTTCGACCGTGGTGATCTCCGCCCCCACCGCGTCCGCGGCGAGCATCATGCACGACACCACGAGCGTGCCGTTGAGCAGCACCGAGCACCCGCCGCACGAGCCGCGGTCGCAGATCTCTTTGCTCCCCGTCAACCCCGCGTGCAGCCGCAGGGCTTCGAGCAGGGTTGTCGAGGCATCAACCCGCAGCCGCCTGGCCTCGCCGTTGATCTTCAGCGTGAGTTCGACGGGCCCGGGTCCGATGATCGGCGTGCCGTCGTCGAGCGTGGATGCACCCTTCGACGGGCGGGTCATCGCCGCGGCGCTCCCCGCGATCGAGGCCGCCGCCGCGGAAACGCCAAGGCTCTGCATGAACCCGCGCCGCGAAACGGCGGTCTTCATCATCGGAGTCTCGGCCGTGTGTTCGGCGTGTGAATCATGATCGGGCACGGTGTAGACCTCCTGCACAAGAACGGACAGGCCACGCAACCCCTCAATATAACCCCGCCACGGGGCCGACGCGAGCCCGGTCACCCCGCGAACATCGGGCAACCTCCCGGCACAGTTGAGCCCCGGTCTCAGCCCGATCGCCACTTCTCCCAGCGACCAGTCCCGAGCGGCCCCGGGCTTTCCCCGCCGTCACGTACCATGACCGCATGCGCATCATCAGCGTGAATACCTCCGTCATACGCGAGATCCTCCACGAGGGATCGCTCGTCCCCACGGGCATCTTCAAACAGCCGGCGACCGGGCGCGTCCGCGTGGGCGCGCTGGGCCTTGTGGCAGATGCACAGGCGGACACAGTCCACCACGGCGGACCATTCATGGCGGTCTACGCCTTTTCCGCAGATGAGTACGACTATTGGAACGCCCTCAACGGCACCGCCCACGCCCCGGGCGCCTTCGGCGAGAACCTCACCATCGAAGGCCTCGACGACACAACCTTGTGCATCGGCGATGTGCTGCGCATCGGCCCATCGCTGGTGGTGCAGGCCACCGTCCCCCGCGCCCCTTGCTTCAAACTCGGCATCGCCGTGGGCGACGCCGCCTTCCCCAAGGCCTTCCTGGCGCGCCTGCGCGTGGGGGTCTATTTCCGCGTGCTCCACGAGGGAGACGTGGGCGCGGGCGACACCGCCCAGTTCGAATCACGCGACCCCGCGGGGCTCACCATCAGCGAGACGGCTCGCCTCAGTTACTTCGCCAAGGACGAACGCGAGGCCTGGGCGGCGGCCGCCCGACACGAGGCGCTGCACCCGCGATGGCGCGACAAGTTCGCCGCCAAGGCAACCTCATGAACCGGTCGTCGCCGATGCGCCGCCGGTCTGCGCCGCCGGCATCTGCTTGATCCACACATCCATCTGCGGGAAGGGAATGCCGATGCCCGCGGCGTCGAGCGACTTCTTCACCATCGCCGTTGATCCCTGACGCACCGGGAAAAACTGCTTCGAATCGGCCCACACGCGAACTTCCCAGTTCACCGACGATGCGCCAAGATCGATCAACAGCACCTGCGGCGGCGGGTCGGCCAGCACCCCGGGCACCGTCTCGACAACACGCCTGGCCGCTTCTTCGAGCACCGAGCGGGTGCGGTCGATATCCGCGGCATACACAATGCCAACTTTCACATCCACGCGTCGCCTCGGGTGATAGGTGATGTTCTCGATGATGTTCCCGAAGATCTGACCGTTGGGCAGCACGATGCGGCGATAGTCCGGCGTGTCGAGGTACGTCGTGAACAGGTCGATGCCGTCGACCACGCCCAACTGCCCCGCCACCACCACCACATCGCCGATCTTGAACGGACGAAAGACCATCAGCATGATCCCCGCCGCCAGGTTGCTCAGAGACCCTTGGAAGCCCAGCGCGATCGCCAGGCCCGCCGCGCCCAGCACCGTCGCGAAACTCGTCACATTCAGCCCGAAAGTGCCCAGGCACGCCAGGATCGACAGCACCAGCACGAGCCAGCGCGAGGCGTTGGCCAGAAACTTCACCAACGTCAGATCGATCTTTGATTTGGCGAACAGCCGGTTGATCGCCCTTCGAACCCAGCCCGCCAGAATCCACCCCACCGTGAGCAGAATCAGCACGCCCAGCACGCGCGGCGTGTAGTCAAGCACCAGATCAAAGCCTCGCATGGCGATTGCCTCGGCCGTGAAGTAATCGGCCTGCCCACCGGCCGCGCCAGCCCCCGCCGGGGGGGTGGCAGCACCCGCGGCCTGTGCCGCACCCGACGACTCTGCCGCCCCTGTTGATTCCTCTTGCATGGTCTGAACCCTCAATCACTCCCCCCACGTGCCGAACAGCCCGGCTGCACGCCGACGCACGCCCGAATGGGCCTGAGGGTAAGCCATGCGACTTTCCCCCGCCCCCCCACGCCCCTCCACACCCCACACACACCCTGCAACCTGCACCCAGCAAGCCCGACAAGGAAGGGGTGTGTTGGGGCCCAATACCCGCATCACCATCACGCGAGACACCGCCAAGCCAAGCCGCGCGGCGGGCCCCTGCCTACCCTCATGGTCCACGACGGGGTGTAGCGCAGCTTGGTAGCGCGTTTGACTGGGGGTCAAAAGGTCGTGGGTTCAAATCCCGCCACCCCGATTCAGCCGAAGACCCTGCCCAAAGGCAGGGTCTTTGGCTGAGTAGACGTGACCGATTGAATCCCGCGACCCCGGCGCAGCCGGAAAGGTCGTGGGTTCACGCCGGAGCAAAGCGCAGGCGCTGCGGAGCGGCGCAGCCGCGAAGCACAATCCCGCCACCCCGTGAATGAATCCCGCGACCCCGGCGCAGCCGGAAAGGTCGTGGGTTCACGCCGGAGCAAAGCGCAGGCGCTGCGGAGCGGCGCAGCCGCGAAGCACAATCCCGCCACCCCGCTTAGACATAAAGCCCAGCGAGTCAATGACTTGCGGGGGTTTTCCCATCGATCTGCTTCGTCTCACTCTTGGCGAGTCTTCTCGGCACAGCAGGCGGCATTGCCCTTGCTCACGAGCCAGGAAGCCCGCACGGCGTAGCATGCTTGATGACTACAACGGCTCCCTTTGACGCCATCGGCGCGATCCTGAGTGTCCACGCGATGGTTAACCGGTTTCTCATCCAAGCCGTCGAAGACGTTCCTGAATCGCGCATGGTCGAGCAGCCCAGTGGCATCGCGAACCACCCAGCGTGGACGCTGTCGCATCTCAACGCGTACGCGGGGTTGTTGCTGACGATACTCGATGACCCGGGCGCGCCTGCGACCGACGCCGAGATGGCGCGGTTCGGGTATGGGACGACGCCCATCGCCGAACTGGCTGCCTATGCGACGAAGCGTGAACTGCTCGACCTGTTCACAGACCGAAACGCGCGGCTTGCCGCGGTTGTCGCCCAGAAGCATTCGGACTTTTTCTCGAGACCCTCACCAGAGAAGTTTCGGCCGCACGCATCAACCATCGGGCACCTCGCCGTCATCATGCTTGTGGCGCACCCATCGCATCACCTGGGCCAACTCAAACAGTGGCGCTGCGTCGCTGGGTTGGCAAAGACGCAGTGATGACGGGCGTTGTCCACAGCGGCCGGCCCACCGGCCTGGGCTGGCCCCCACCCACGGCCCGCCCAACGCCGAGCCCTACCTTTGGCCATTCGAGCCCCGGTGCCCCCGGCGCAGAAACGAGGCAGGTCACTCTTGACTGGCTCATCTCAGATGCACTGCTGACCATTCCTGGAACACACATGGCGAGCATACATAAAGAGATACAAGTCCGGCAGACTCGCGATGTCGCCTGGGATGCGATTCGAGACGTTGGAGCGATCCACAAGCGATTGGTCCCCGGATTCGTGACAAATTGCAGGCTCGAAGGTGATACGCGGTACTTGACCTTTGGCAATGGAATGACCATCCGCGAGATCATCGTTGACGTTGATGATCTGCACTATCGCCATGCCTGGTCAGCGAGGGGCGAGCCGTTGACACACCACAATGCGTCTATCCAGGTATTCGCCGAGGGTGAGAGTGCCTGCCGCCTTGTTTGGATCGCGGATGTCATGCCACACGAGGTCGCCGGTGCGATTGCTGAAATGATCGAGCACGGGCTCAAGACGATGAAGGCAACGCTCGAAGGCTGACTTCACCACGAAGCGTTCAACTGACCCCCTGTTTCTCGGATCTCTGCCACGGCTTCATAGAGCGGATCTGCCAGATATGCCGCAGCCCATAGACGAGCGGAAACTCAGATGGGTGAGACCTGGCCTTCTCGTGGTGGCCGGCGCGGCGTTGGCCATCTGCGTCATAACGGCCTGGGAGTTCTATGCCGGCCCCGCGCCCTTCCACCAGTTCTACAGAAGCGCGACCGAGACGCAGAACGCGGACGTCACGAGCCGATTGATCGCCACAATCGTCGGAATTCCTCTGGCCGTCATCGGCCTGACCGCAGCGCTCGCCGGCCGGGACCTGTGGCATCATCCAAGGCATTGGCTCTTCGTACTCGCCTGCATCTGGTTGCTTGCCGCGGTTCAGGGCTTTGCCGTCCGGCTCCTTCTGCCCTACGGATTCGCCAGCGGCTACGAACACACCAGTCGATCACAGATTGCACACTTGCAAATCTCGGGCACCATCGGTGCGTGTTCATTCATTCTGGCGGTGGCGACACTCATCGCCTCGGCATGCGCAGGCCGCACGCGTCATCGGCTACAACCCGACGAGTAGACGTTTCCGAGACAGTTCTGTCCTCGAAGCGTTGCCGCAGAGGCCGCGGCATGCCTGCCCCATTTTTCACAGTGTTCATCGATTGTTGCCGCCGCGTGCCTTCCGCCCGGCCGTATCGCTTGCATTTTGCAAGTGTTCGTCCTACCCTCCGCCATGGCACACCCTCCTCTCACCCACCCGCGCCTCGCTCCCCCAGGCGCCGGTATTCCCGCCGTCGAGCGTTTTATTGGCGGGGCCATCTTCGCGCTGCGACGCTGGCGCGGCACGCCAGAGAGTTTTTGCGCCCAGTTCCGACGCGAGCAATCGGCCATCTCCCGCTTGTGCCGCGACCACGAACAATCCAGCCTGGGCCGGCGCGTGCTCATCTCTCGCCTGCGAGGCCTCGAAGACAGCAGCCGGTTCTGGTCGGTCTTCATGACGCTCGACCACCTGCGCATCGTCAATCAGGAAATCACCCGCGTCATCGACTCACTCACCCGGGGAGAGCCGCCTATAGGCCGCGTGAGCACCGCGGCGGTCAAGCCGAGTGAAGACACCTCCCCGGATGTCGTGCCCGAGTATGAATCCTCTTGTGAAAACCTGCTGGCGCTCGTGTCAGCCCGGGCCGACCTTCGCACACCCCTGCGGCACGATCATCCGTGGTTCGGCCCGCTCGATGCGGCCGGGTGGCTCGCGATGGCCGCGATGCACATGGGCATCCATCGCGTCCAGATCGCCCGCATTCTTGCCGCACGGGGCGCCGCGTGAAGAAACGAACCGCCAGGCCCGGCGCGAAGCGTTCGCCCTGCCCCGTCGCCGCCACGCTCGACCTGATCGGCGACAAGTGGACTCTGCTCATCATCCGTGATCTCTTCGCGGGCAGCACCCGCTTCAGGCAACTCGCGGCCTCGCCCGAGCGAATCGCCACCAACATTCTCGCCTCGCGGCTCGAACGACTGACCGCCGCGGGGCTGATCGCCGCGAAGGCTTCGCCCGACAGGGCCGGGAGTTCTGAATATCACCTTACCGAGCGCGGCAGGTCGCTGCTGCCGTTGCTTGGCGCCATGCGGGATTGGGGCCTTGCGCACATCTCGGGCACGCAGGCCAAGGTTGAGATTCCCCGAGGTTCATGACCCTTCGTGCGGCGCAGCGTGGCCCCCCGCCTCCTGCTGCCACAGGCCGTGATCGATGCCGCCCAGAATGTAGATGGCGACCGTGCCCTGACCGGGGATGGGCGTCGGGGGCAGCGCGACGACCGCGCCCGCGGCCTCGGCCGCCTTGATCGCCGCATGTATGTCTGTCACCTTGACATAGGGCCGGATGACCGGCGCTTCATCCGGACGCATCGGCGCACGCACGCCGATGACCCCGCCGCCCTCCAGCGTCGCGGTTCGTGCGTTCCCGAGTTCAGCGACCGACCCCCCGAAAGTCACGCCGTGCGCGTTCGCCAGCGCATCGCAGGTTTCATCGACCTTGGGGGTCACGATCTCGAGGTAGTGAATCTTCAAGGCATTCTCCTTCACCGGCGGTAGTGGCGCTTCTTGCCGCACGACGGCGGCTCCGGGGCCGCCGGCGGGCGGGCCGGCTTCGTGTTCACACCCCAGGAGCGCGGGCACGAGGCACAGCACGCAGAGCCGTAATGATGAAGTGTTCATGTCCGTCGCGTCTCCTGGGTGATCTGGATGAGGTTGCCGCACGTGTCGTCGAAGACCGCGGTGATGACCGGCCCAAGATCGGTGGGCGGCTGCGTGAACCGCACGCCCATGCGTTCGAGCCGCGCGTGCTCCGCGGCGATATCACTCACCGCGAACGACGTGCTGGGGATGCCGTCTTCGACGAGCGCTGAGAGAAAGGGACGCACCGCGGGATGCGCGGCGGGTTCGAGCACCAGTTCTGTGCCGTTTGGGTCTTCGGGCGACACCACCGTCAGCCAGCGGTGCTCACCGAGCGGGATATCGTGCTTTGTCTGGAAGCCCAGCACACCGGTGTAGAAGCGAAGGGCACGCTCCTGGCACTCCACAAACACGCTCGACAGGTGGATTCTCATGATTGATCCGGCTTGGGGCGCGGCTCGGGCCATCTCGCCACGATTGCCTTGAGCGGCTGCGCATTGAACCAGTGAAACTTGAACCGCCCTTCTCGGCGGGATTCAACCAACCCCGCCGCCTCCAGCACGTCGAGGTGCTGAGACACCGCCTGCCGGGTCGATGTGATGCCGTGCTTCATAGTGAGGCGCGCACAGATTTCGAACAGCGACTGACCGTTGCGGTCAACCAACTCGTCCAGAATCGCGCGCCGTGTCGGGTCTGCTATCGCTCGAAACACGTCGTCCATGAACCACGCACGCAGGCACTGCCTTTCAGGAAACAATAGGCAAGCGTACGCTTGCGTGTCAACCGCACGTTCCTCATTTTTCGACGGCTGCTGCCGTGCCGGCACTGCACGTGTCAGAACTCCCGCACCCGCCGGCTGGATACGCTCGTGCGTCACGCGGCCGCATGTAAACACCACACGGGAGGCGCCCATGCTCCGGTCGATCGTCGCCGTTGTCGCCACGTATCTCACGATGGCGGTGCTCATCATGGTGGCGTTCATGAGCATGTGGTTCGGCCTGGGGCCGGACCGCCTGCTGCTGCCGGGCAGTTTCAAGGGCAACATGCTCATCAGCATCGCCGCGCCGGCGATCACGGTTTGCGGCGGGCTCTTCGGCGGCTGGATGTGCGCACGAATCGGCCGCGGCACACGGCCCGTGGTGGCGCTGGCGGGCGTTGTTCTTGTGCTCGGGTTGACGATGGCCTATTTCACACTCCAGAAGCCCTACCCGGCCGATCCTCGCGAACCCGGCATGACCGTCCAGCAGATCATGGAAGTCGGGCGCGAACCAACCTGGGTCGCCATCTTCAACCCCATCGGCGGGGCGGGAGCCGTGCTCATCGGCGGGCTGGTGATCGCCCGCCCCAGAAAAACTCCATGACGCGGCGCCGCCGCTCCGCCAGAGTCGTGATTCACCGGCTCAGGTCGCCCCGCCGTCCGCACCACCTGCCCATCAAACGAACAACCCCGGCCGAGTGGCCGGGGCTGATGTGACTGTGAAAGGCCGCGGTGCACACGCACGGCCTCAAGGAAAGGTCGGGGTGGGATTCGAACCCACGGTAAACGGATTTGCAATCCGCCCCATTAGACCACTCTGGCACCCGACCGACCCCAGACTTTAGGTGCCCTCTCTCGCCGGGCCCACCGAATCGAGCCTCCGCGATGTCTTGAAGGGCACTTTCGCACGCCACGGGCGTCAGACCCATGGCAAAGACCACGCAAGGCCAGGGGCGGCGGCACACGGACCGAACCCGACCGCCGCACGGATTGAGCAGACAACCCCCTCGGCGCGCCGAAGAATGAACTACGCCATGGCACACTTCCGTCCAGCCAACCTCACTCTGCCGATTGCCGCGCTCCTTGCCTTTGTTGCGGGTGGTGCGCAGCCGGGCACACCAAAGACCGACCCGACGCTGAGCGACCCACGCCTGACAGATCCGAAACCAGCGAACTACCCGCCTGCCGGTGAAGAGCCCCCCGCGGTCGACCCAACGCCCCAGCCACAGCCGCAGTTCACACCCCCCACCATCCTGCCGCCGGCGGGCCCTGCGCTCCTGGGCGCCGACATGGTGGCGAGAATCCCGGAAGGGTCGCTCGTGGTTGATCTGCACGGCACCCTGCACCTGGCCGAAACCGGCGATGCGATTCTCATCCCCCCCGCGGGCTCGAAGAACACACTGGCGATCCTGCTGCCCAGCCAGCGGCTCGCGCAGATGATCGCCTCGCACACCGCCCATGGGCAAGGGGCGAAGTTCATCGTGAGCGGGCAGGTCTATGTCTACCGCGACAGACCCTACCTGCTCCCCACGCTCTTCGCCGTGGAACCCACGCCCACCGCGAACGGCGCTTCGCCCGGCCAAGACACGCCCCCTGCCGATGCTTCGGCCCGCAGGCCCGCGGCCGCCGCGCAGAATGATCCGCGCGTGGCCGACCTTCTCAGCGATCTTGAATCTCAGCGCATGGCCCCCCGGCGGGTGGCTTCACCTGTAGCCATCCCACCCGCCCCCAACGCGCCACAGGCACCGCAGGGCACCACGCCCGTGATGCCACCCGCTCAACAGAGCGGCTCGGCCAAGGTTGAACTGGCCGAAGGAACGATGCTCACGCTGCGGCGCGGTCGGCTGACACGGTTGATATCGGAGGGTGGCCGCCTGGCTTTCACCCCAGACAACGACCCCGACAGCCCCGCACACCCGCCGTTGATCCTGCAGCCCTCCCGGGTGCTGGAGCGCATGGAGCAGTACGCCTCGTCGCACGGTGACGATGCCGCTTTCCGTGTCTCTGGGCGGGTGATGACCTGCAACGGCAAGAGTTATCTGCTGCCGGTCTTCTTTCAGATGACACCCCGCACGGATGTGCGTCCGTTGCAGTAAACAAACCGCGAGGGCACCAGAACGCGCGGGCAAGACCGCCACACGGAGGCCTTGGCCCAACGGTCGCCGGGGTGAACGATCCAGAACCCCAGCCCAGATCACCGGGTGATCGGCACAGACCCTTGCACCGGGCGGTCTTCGTGCGCGAAGGGCTCGGAGGATTGCGTCTTGACCGAGGTGCCGGGCACCGGGCTGAAGCGTGAACCGTACATCGGCACGCGCCGGTTCACCGTGCTCTTCATGATGAGCGGGGCGCAGACGAGCATGAGACCGCCCAGGGCGATATTGGCCAGCAGCATCGGCAGAATGCCGGTGTAGTCGAAGTACACCAGCACGCTCACCACTACGACCAGCGCCAGGGAGAGGGGGATCATGACCTGCCAGGCCATCATCATCACCTGGTCGTAGCGCAGTCGCGGGATCGACCAGCGAACGACCATGGCGAAGGCCACCACCAGCACAACCTTGGTGAAGAAGACGAGGAACTTGGCGATCACGCCCAGGAAACCGGCCTGGTAGGCCGGATCAGTGAAGCCCACGAAAGGCAGGTGGTAGCCGCCCAGGAAGAGCAGCACGAAGAACGCGCTGCTGGTGAACAGGTGGGAATACTCGGCCAGGAAGAAGAGGGCGAACCGCATGGAGGAATACTCGGTGTGGTATCCGCCCACGAGTTCCTGTTCGGCCTCGGCGTTGTCGAACGGGGCACGGTTGGCCTCGGCCAGGGCGGTGATGTAGAACAGCACGGCCACGAGTGGCTGGCTGAGAATGAGCCAGCCGTTCTGGGCCTGGTGCCGCAGGATGTCGTCTGGGCGGAAAGAGCCGTAGATGAGCAGTGCCGCGAGAATGGCCAGCCCGAGAGGAATTTCATACGAGATCATCTGGGCCGTGGCACGCAGGCCGCCCAGGAAAGAGAACTTGTTGTTGCCCGCCCAGCCGCCCAGCGTCACGCCATAGACGCCAAGCGACGCAACGGCCAGCAGATAGACGATGCCGACGTTCACGCTGGCGCCGGCCACGTCAACCAACTGACCCGGGATCACCAGACCGCCAAAGGGCAGGTGGATATCTGGGCACAGCCACTTCCCGCCCCAGGGGATCACCACAAAGCCCATCAGGGCGGGGGCGACCACGATGATCGGGGCCAGGGTGAAGAGCGTTTTGTCGACGTTGCGGGGGGTGTAGTCCTCTTTCAGCATGAACTTGATGCCGTCGGCCAGGGGCTGCCCGAAGCCCAGGCACCCGCGCAGCGGCTTGAGAAAGGGCAGGCCGAAGTCAAAGCCGACCCGGTTGGGGCCGATGCGGTCTTGCATGTAGGCGGAGACTTTTCGCTCCATCTGCACGAAATAGGCCACGCAGATGAGCATGACGTGAACGACCAGAACGATCGTCACGACGGAGACTACCAACTGCGCTGTGATCCAACTAGGCATAGGGGCCAAGTGTAGCGGGCGACACGGGCCCCGAGGCTGACCGGGGGGCTTACGCCCCGCCCGTGAACGTACCCTCCGGGCGTCACACACCGGGCCGGCCCGCGAGGGGAGCCATCAGCCCGATGCGTACCGGCGGCGAAAGAAGACGGCACATGATCGACCCGAGAGCCCCAGACTACGACTGCCCCCCCAGCGCCCGCCGCGCGGGAGCGTTTGTTTATCGCCCGGGGGGGGCCGGCGAGGGTGACCCCCAGGTTTCGGTTGTCACCCCCTGCCGAAACTGCGGGCCAGAACTTCTTTCCACGGCCTCGACCGTGCTGGGCCAATCGCTCCAGAACTTTGAATGGATCCTGGCGGACGACAGCACCACCGACCCCGCGGCGTTGCAGCGTCTGCGCGAGGTTTCGGCCAGCGACCCGCGCATCCGCCTGCTCTCGCCCCCGCCGGGGGGCGCTACGGGCCCGGGCGCGGCACGCAACCGGGGCGCGGCCGCGGCGCGGGCACCGCTGGTATTCTTTCTCGACGGCGACGACGAGATCGAGCCCACCACGCTGGAAAAGTGCGCGCTTTACCTGGCCTCTCACCCTGACGCGGCCTTTGTCAAGGGGTACAACGTCGCCTTCGGGGCCGACCGTTACCTGCACAACGGCGGTTTTCACGAGGGGCGGGCGTTTCTTCATGACAACCGGGCGACGGTCTGTGCCATGGTTCGCGCGGCGGTGCTGCGCGACACGGGCGGCTTTGACGAAACCATGCGCGATGGGCTGGAAGACTGGCGCTTCTGGCTGCGATGCGCCGAGATGGGCTTCTGGGGCGGCACCATACCAGAATACCTCGACTGGTACCGCCGGCGCGAGCAGCACACGCAGCGCTGGCCCGCGTGGCATGACCCCCGGGCGCGCGATGCCTTTGTGCGGTCGATCCCGTCGCTTTGCCCCGGGCTTGCCGGGGGTTGGTTCCCCCCGCACCCGCGGGAAGAGGTCATGCCCTTCAGCGGGTTCGGCGATGCGCCCCCGCTGACAAATCCGCTGGCGTCGGCGAAGGGCACCCGCCGGGTGCTCTTCATCGTGCCCTGGTTCACGATGGGCGGGGCCGACAAGTTCAACCTGCGTTTGATGTCGCAGTTGCGCGACCGCGGGTTCGAGATCACCGTGTGCGCGACGACTCCGGGGGATCAGTCGTGGCTGCCGGAGTTCACGGCCATCACGCCGGATGTCTTTGTGCTGCCCCACATCGTTCGCCAGAACGAGGCGCCGATGGTGCTGCGCTACCTGCTCGGGTCTCGCCGGCCCGAGTTGGTCTTCATGTCGAACAGCGAACTGGCGTACGCGTGCCTGCCGTACATGCGGCGGCACGCCCCCTGGGCGGCGTTCGTCGATTACACCCACATGGAAGAGGAAGGCTGGAAGAACGGCGGCTGGTGCCGCTACGGCGTGGGCTGGCAGGAACTGCTCGACCTGAACATCGTGACTTCAGAGCACCTGCGAAGGTGGATGATCACGCGCGGGGCGTGCGGCGAGCGTGTTGAGGTCTGCACCATCAACGAAGACCCCGACCTCTGGCGTGTCGAGCCGGGCGTGCGGGAAGCCCAGCGCACGGCCATGGGAATCGCTCACGAGACGCCCGCGCTGGTCTACGCGGCGCGCTTGTGCGAGCAGAAGCAGCCGGATGTCTTTCTGCGGACCCTGCTTACTTTGCGGCGCAGCGGCCGGGCGTTCTGCGCGATCGTCGCCGGCGACGGGCCAGACAGGGCGTACATGGAGACGTTCATCCGCGAGCACGCCCTCGACTCGCACGTGAGGATGCTCGGCTCGGTGCCCGCGGGCAGGATGCCCGCCGTCTATGCGGCCGCGGATGTGCTCTTCCTGCCCTCGCACAGAGAAGGCATCGCGCTGAGCATCTTCGAGGCGATGGCCTCGGGGTTGCCCATCGTCGGGGCCGACGTGGGCGGCCAGGCCAAACTCGTGACCGAGGCGTGCGGCGTGCTGTGCCCCAAGGGGCTTGACAAAGAGGCGCAGGTGGCGTGGTACGCCGGGCAACTCTCGATGCTGCTGCAAGACCCCGGCCGGCGCGCGTCGATGGGCCAAGCCGGGAAGGCGCGCATCGCCGACGAGTTTTCTCTGCGGGCGATGGGCGACCGCATGGTCGGGCTCTTTGATCGCGCCCGCGGGCTTGCTCAGCGTTCGCCAAGGCAGGTCCCCGGCCAGCGCACGTGCGCCGAGATCGCCATGCTGGGTGTGGAATACATGAACCTCGAGCGGCGCGTGGGCGAGTTGGAGTGCCGCCTGCGCAGCGCGCCAGCCGAGCCGCGGGATTGCCCCGCGCCGCTGCGTCACCTGATGGCAGACCGGGCGAACGACGCGCTCAAGCGCGTCGGGCTTTCGTCACCGCTGAAAAGACTGGTTGCACGGCTGATGAACCGCGGTGAGAAGTGATACGACGGGCCCATGTCCGGACCCATGCCCGGACCCATGCCCGGGCCGATGCTCACTCGCCTGTGACAAGCCTTGCGCGGATGTTGGGCTTGCGGCGACCGAACTCATCGAAGACGTAACTCGGCGCCCGCCGGTCGCGCACCGCGTCGAAACGGTCGTACTGGCTGCGTGGTTCATCGGGCGTCAAGAGCGGCTCGCGGCACCCCGGCAGGAGTGACAGCATGCACGCGCCGAACAGAACAAGGCACAGGCTGCTGCGCGATGAAGGCGTGCGGCGCGGGGAACGGGTAGAGCGGGGCGTGGCGGGCATTGGTGCAAAAAGTGTACCGCCCGCGGGAAGCGGACGGCACACCCAGAGAGAGGAGAGAGGTGACGAAAGTCGGGATAGCCGGCCGCGGGCTCCGTTCCCGGCTGGCCTTGGCCGGTGGCACCCGCTGGGGCGCCTGGGAGCGATCTCGCAGTCTTCCGCGTGGGGGCGTGCCTTGGGGCAGGCCTCAAACCAGCGGGTAGTCTCTTGTATATACGGGCTTTACGGGGCGAGGTTCAGCGGCAGAGATTTTTTTTTGAAGTTATTCTGCGAGCCGGTCTCGGTGGCCTGCCGAGGGCTGTCAGAGCGTGAGCCGGCCCGCTGGAGTCGTGGAGATTTCGCCACGTGCCAGGCACTGACGGATGCCCTCGTACACCGCCGCGCAGACCGCTGTCGCGAGGTTGAGTGAGCGTTCACCGGCCACCATGGGAAGGCTCAGCACTCTTTCGGGTGGGAAGGTCGCGAGGATGGCATCGGGCAGGCCTGCGGTTTCGCGCCCGAAAATCAGATAATCGCCGCGACGCAGGGGCGCATCGAAGAGTGATCGAGAGGCTTTGGTTGAGAAGACCCAAGGCGAAGCGGCGGGCTCGCGCTCGCGGAAGTGGGCCCACGACTGGTGCTCGCGCAGCGGCAGTCGGGGCCAGTAGTCAAGGCCCGCGCGACGGCAGGCTTTTTCGTCGACATCGAAGCCCAAGGGGTGGACAAGGTGAAGGCGGCAGCCGGTGGCCACGCAGGTTCGACCGATGTTCCCGGTGTTGTTGGGAATCTCGGGCTCGACGAGGACGACCTCAAAGAGGGGCTCGGCGTGCGGCTTGAAGCCTTGGTGACTCACGGGGCGTGCGGTCGCGTGTGACTACTTGTTGTTGCGGCGCAGATACTCGGCCTCGACGGCGCGCCTGGCCTGGATGCCCGGGTCGCTGTTGACGACGCGCTCCAGCGCGGCCTGGAAGGAGGGCTCGCCCATCCAGCCTGACCAGCGCAGAATGCCGTCGCTGCTGACGATGGCAACCCACGGAAGCGGAACGGCGTTGGTGCCCTCGCCGCGCAGGGAGGCTTCGTAGAGGCCGTTGCTCAGGTCGGTGACGATGGCGTGCCGCAGATCGCGGCCGCGGAAGAACTCGGCGAGGCGGTCGGCGACTTTCTTGGGGTCGCTCTCGAGGTCTTTGTTCTGGGCCACGCTGTTGTCTTTGAGCACGCTCACAACGCCCACGACGACGAGGTCTCGGGAACGCTGGGTGCGGATCATGTCCATCGTGGGCATGATCTGGGTGGTGAAGCGCGAGTCAGGGTGCCAGAAGTACATCAGGGTGGCGCGTCCGGCTTCCGGCGGGCGCGGCGTGAGCCACCCCGCGCTGGGAAGACGCATCGGGATGGGGGCCGGCGGGTTGTTGGGGTCTTCGGGCTGGGCGTTCTGCTTGGGCGGGAACTTGGGCCAGGTTACACCGCGGTAGACATCCGGCGTAGGGGCGGGGAAGTCGAGTTCGGGGATTTCAACCATGGAGACAGCGCTGTTGATCGCGCCGGCTCGCCGGGCATCTGCTTCGCGCTGCGCGGCTTCGCGCGCCAGGCGCTGATTGATTTCTGACGCGTCGTTCACGGTTTCCTTGACGAGAAACTCGACGGCCGATTCAAGGGCGGATTTGTCGAGGTCGGCGAATCGCATCTGCCCCGCGCGGTCGATGACGTAGTAGTTGGGGTCTTGATCCGCGAGAATGGCCGTGCGGAACTCGTTCTTGGTATCGTGGCCCGAGAAGATCACGCCTTCCTTGGGCGGTGTGGGCTTGCGTGCGCCGTCCCAGCCTTCTGAGTGGTGCACGAAGACAACAACCACGCCGTCATTGGCGAACCGCTCGGCCAAACGCAGCGACTGTGTGATGACGCGCCGGGAAGGGGCGTACCAGTCTGCCCAGAGGCAGACCACCACCACCTTGCCGCTCAAATCGCCCGGGGTGGGCGCGGTGGTAGACCAACCCGAAACCTTGGACCAGAGCGCCTGGTCAAAGGGCTTGCGCTCCATGTCGTTGAGTTGTACGCGGCGCTGGCCCTCACCCTCCCGCTTGAATGAGTCGGCGGGCTGTGCCGAGGCGGGCGAAGCGGAGAGCGTCGCGGCGGCGAGGGCCAGAACGGCGAATCTGGTGAAGGGGGTCATGGGTTGGGTGCTCACTGATGGAACCATGGAAAACCGAAGCCGCGCGGTGCGGCGTCAGGGGTCGTGCTGCTCACACAGTACGACGCACGAGCGTGCGAATGGTTCGCGCGGTGTCCGACCATTTCCCGTCCGCCCCCGGGATTATGCGGACCCGACCGGGCAGAGCCGGTAGAGGGCGATGGCGCAGGAGGTCGCAATGTTGATGGAATCGGTGCCCGGAGCCATGGGGATTCGCACTTTGATGTCCGCTGATTCCATCGCCTGCGGGGTCAGACCCGCCCCCTCGTTGCCAAAGAGAAAGGCCAACCGCCCCGGACTGGGGGGGTGAAGGACGACATGCTCGAGATCGACGGCACTGTGTGCCGGGGTGAAGGCCAAGGTGGTGAACCCGGCAGCACGCAGCAGCGGCAGCGCGGCCGCGACAGAGGAAACCTGCGCGTGAGGCGTTCGGAAGACATGGCCCATCGAGACCCTGATGGCCTTGCGGTAGAAGGGGTCGCAACAGCCGGGCGTGAGCAGCACCGCCACGCCAGGGCCGGCGAGGCACGCGGCATTTCGGAAGACCGACCCGAGATTGTCAAAGTTGGATATTTCTTCCAGAAGGATCACGGCTCGGCTCTGCGAGAGAATGCGGGCGAGGTCGTCCGTGGTCACTTCAGGCCTGGCGCCGCTGGCGAGCACACCACGATGAAAATCGAATCCGGTGACCCCCTCAACCAGGGGGCGAGGCAGCACATACACCGGCGTGTCGGCACTGCGCAGGGACAGGGCCTGGGAGAAAGCCTGGGCCTTGCCGGGTGTGCACAGGAGTGAACGGACGGGGTAGTTTGATTCGAGGAGCGACCGGACGATGATCTCTCCCTCACAGATGAACCATGGGCGGCGGCCGGTGAACTCCTGCTGACGGGTCGCGGGGTCGCTCAGGTCGAAGTAATCGCTCAGACGAGGGTCGCGGGGATCGGTGATGTTGATGCAGTTGGGCATGTGGTTTGGTCGATGCACGAGGTCCGCGGGCAAGGTAGACTCCTCCCCCGCTTGTGGCATGGGCCGCGACGGGTTTGAGACCGCCTCCGCGGGCACCATTGGTGAGCAACGATTGCCGCCTCGCACGGCTCCATGGCCCCCAGATCGCACGACGAGAGACGAATGCCCGACCCAAGCACCCAACTGACGCTTCTTCAGGCATCCATCCTCGGGCTGGTCGAGGGGATCACAGAATACCTGCCCGTGAGTTCGACAGGGCACCTCATCCTGACGGCCGCGCTGATGGGGCTGAACAAGACGCCCGAGCAGCAGCAGGCGGTGGACACGTTCAACATTGTCATCCAGGGCGGGGCCATCGCGGCGGTTCTTGGGCTGTATTGGCCCGCGGTGGTGCGGATGCTCAAGGGCCTGCTGGGCCGCGACGGGCCGGGCCTTCGGCTGCTGATCAATCTGGTGATCGCGTTCATGCCGGCGGCGGTGATCGGCCTGCTGCTTGATGATCTGATCGAGTCGTACCTCTTTCGTGCCGGGCCTGTGCTGCTGGCGCTGGCGCTCGGGGCGTTCTTCATGGTGTTGGTGGACATGCGGGCCTCGGGCCGGTTCGGGCTGTGGCGCAAGCACGGCAGTGAACCGGGGATTTACGACCTCTCGCCCAGGCAAGCCCTCTTCATCGGCTGCATGCAGTGCGTGGCGATGTGGCCCGGCACGAGCCGCTCGATGATGACCATCTCGGGAGGAATTCTGGCGGGGATGCGTCCTGCGCAGGCGGCGCAGTTCAGTTTTCTGCTGGGGCTGCCCACGCTCATGGCGGCGACGATGTACAAACTGGTCAAAGACCTGTACAAGAGCCACCGTGACGGAACGCCCAACATGTTCGAGACGCTTGGGTGGGCCCCGTGTCTGCTGGGCGCGCTGGTCGCCGCGGTATCGGCGGCTGTGGCCGTGAAATGGCTGGTCGCGTTCTTGAGCAAGCACGGCCTGCTGGCCTTTGCGTGGTACCGACTGGCGCTCACCGCCGTGCTCGGCGGCTTCATCTGGGCGGGTGTTGTCACCATCGAGCCGCCATCCGGAGTGGGATCACCGGCGGCGACCGAGGGGGGCGGGGTGATCGCCCCGCTTGAGTGGCGTGAGAAAACCGGGGGCAGCGCGCCGTGACAACATCGTTCCCGAAGACCAAGATGAAAGCGGTGATGCTCGAGAACATTCACCCGGCGGGCCTGAACCTGCTGCGTGAAGAGGGGTACCAGGTCGAGACGGCCGCGGGCTCGCCCGACAAGGCCAAACTACTGCGGATGGTGCGCGATGCGCATCTGCTGGGGGTTCGATCAAAGACGGACGTGACGGCCGAGGTGTTGGATGCCGCGCCCAGACTGCTGGCGGTGGGCTGCTTCTGCATCGGCACGAACCAGGTTGATCTGCCGCACGCCCGACGCGCCGGGTTGCCGGTGTTCAACTCACCCTTCTCGAACACGCGGAGCGTTGCCGAGTTGACGATCGCCGAGATCATCGCCCTCTATCGACGGCTGGTCGATCAGAGCGCTCGGATGCACCGCGGCGAGTGGGACAAGTCCGCGGCGGGGGCGCACGAGGTGCGCGGTCGGACGCTGGGCATCGTGGGGTATGGGCACATCGGTGCGCAGGTATCGGTGATGGCCGAGGCCGTGGGCATGCGCGTGGTCTTCCACGACGTGGTGCCCAAACTGGCCCTGGGCAACGCCCGGCAGGTGAAAGACCTTGGTACTCTGCTGAAAGAGGCCGACGTGGTGACGCTGCACGTGCCGGCGACACCCCAGACCGAACGGATGATCGGCGCGGCACAACTGAAAAAGATGAAGCGGGGTGCGTTCCTCATCAACAACGCCAGGGGGAGCGTTGTGGACGTGTGCGCGCTGGCCGAGTCGATCACATCGGGGCATATCGGCGGGGCCGCGCTGGATGTCTTTCCGTATGAACCTTCGAGCAAAGAAGAGCGGTTTGAGTGCGAACTTCGGGGCCTGCCGAACGTGATTCTGACGCCGCACGTCGGCGGGAGCACGGAGGAGGCGCAGGAATCCATCGCGCTGGATGTCGCGGGGAAGTTCGTGAAGTTTGTGAACGTGGGCACGACCACGGGGGCGGTGAACGTGCCCGAGGTGGAGTTGCCCGAGCAGGAATACACGGGCGAGGGATCTGTGGGACGCGGGGCCGCGATGCCCCGGCGGCGGTGGCGCGTGCTGCACTTTCACCGCAACGTGCCCGGGGTGCTCAGTTCGCTGCACAGCACGGTGGCGTCGCTGGGGGCAAACATCTGGGCCGAGTATCTCCGCACCACGGAAGAAGTCGGGTATGTGGTGCTCGACATCGATCCGATCGACCAAGCACCGCTGATCGACCGCCTGCGGGCGATGCCCGAGACAATCCGCGTGCGTGTGCTCTACTGAACTGCCGCCCTCAGCGCGGCCGTACGACCCGTTCCTGCGTGTGCACCGCGCCGTGCAGGGCGTCGGTGAACTGCGCACGCAGCAGGAGTGTGGGCGAGGCGCCTGGGGGGCGGGCGATGTGGGCGCCGAGGGGAACCTCGACGGTGTAATGCGTGCCCATGAGCCCGGATCGATAGGCGTCGCGCAGTTCTCTGGGGGAGAGTGTGCGGGCAGCGATCACGGTGCCCGAGGCCGCGCTGCCCACGGTGCTGTCAACGATGATGGCCTCGACGGCCATGGCCCCCACCGCCTGCACAAAGCGGCCGTACCCATCCAGCGGGCGGACGTACCAGACGACCGACTCGGCGGGCCTTGCGGGATCGGCCGGGGAGAAACCAGAGAGAGAATCGATCTCGATGGAGGTGACCACGGGCGTGGCGTCGATGATCTCGGCGGGTGAAGCCGCGGCCAGCGAGGCGGTGGTCTGCGCGAGTTGAACGCTGAGTTCACGCTCGCGGCCTTCGAGCAGGCGGACGCGTTCCTGGAGGGCGATGACCTCTCGGCGCAGGCGGTCATTCTCGGCGGAGGATGAGCGCTGACCGCCGACCGTGCAGCCGGCCAGGGCTGCAAGCGAAAGACACACCGCCGCGGCGGGGAAGGCCGCGCGGGTGCGCCGGGGGGAAGGGCCGACCGAAAGATCGTCGGTGATCATGGAGAAGGCTACGCGGCGCGGGTGGGGTTCGCGGGGCTCGGGCGTTGCTTATTCGTCGTCAGGCTGAGGCGAAGTCTTGACGGCGGGCATGCGCTTGAGGATCTTGTCGATCAGGCCGTAGTCGAGCATCTCCTGGTCGTCGAGCCACTTGTTGCGGTCGCAGTCCCGGGTGATTTTGTCGACGCTCTGGCCCGTCTGGTTGGAGTAGATGTGGTAGAGACGGTCGCGGATGCGGAGCATTTCGCGGGCTTCGATCTCGATATCGGTGGCCTGGCCTTCCATCACTCCGCCCAGGAGGGGCTGGTGCATGAGGTTGCGGCTGTTGGGGAGCGTGAACCGCTTGCCCTTGGTGCCGGCGCAGGCGATGACGCTGCCCATGCTCGCGGCCTGGCCGACGATGTAGGTGGCGACATCGCACTGGACGTACTGCATGGTGTCGACGATGGCCAGGCCCGCGGAGACGCTGCCGCCGGGGCTGTTGACATAGATGTGGATGTCGTTCTTGACATCCTGGTTGGCCAGGAAGAGGAGCTGGGCGACGGCGAGGTTCGCCATGTCGTCGGTGACGGGGCCGCCCAGGAAGATGATGCGGTCTTTGAGGAGTCGTGAGTAGATGTCGTACGCGCGTTCGCCGCGCTGTGAACTCTCGATGACGATTGGGACGAGGTAGGACATGTTCTGTGGTCCGTGGAGGTACGTGGAGGAAGAATCGCCGGCTGTGGGGGTTTGGGCGTCTCGGGCCGGGTGGTCAGCGGGCGCCGAAGGTGGCGACATCGTTCTTGGGGGGCTCGGTGAGCACTTCGTCGGCCAGGCCGTAGGCGACGGCCTCTTCCGCGGTGAAGTACTTGTCGCGTTCGGAGTCTGCCTGCACCTGCTCGATGGTCTTGCCGGTGTGGCTGGCGATGATGCGGGTGAGTTCTTTCTTGCTCTTGATGATCTGCTCTGCCTGGATGCGGATGTCTTCGGCCTGGCCGGTCACGCCGCCGTAGGGCTGGTGGATCATGACCTTGGCGTGCGGCAGGAGGTATCGCTTGCCCTTGGCGCCCGCCGTGAGCAGGAGGGCCGCGCCCGAGTAGGCCCTTCCCAGGCAGTACGTGGCGACCGGGGAAGAGAGGAACCGCATGGTGTCGTAGAGGGCGAGGGTGTCGTCGACGGCGCCGCCGGGGGAGTTGATGTAGAAGTTGATCTCCTGACCCCGTTTCTGGTTCTCGAGGTAGAGCATCTGCATCATGACCCGGGCGGCCGAGCCCTGGTTGATCTCGCCGATGAGAAAGACAATGCGGTTCTCCAGAAGGAGTTCGTCGATGGTCATCTCACGGGTACGCTGGTAACTCACGCCGGCTGCTGGCATGTCTGGGTTCCTTCTGGTCCGGTTCGGGTGGGCGGTCGTCGCCCAACCATCTGGGACAGGGTATATCGACCGATGATACTGCGATCCTGATGCCAGAATCGGACGGAGGCTACCCCGTGCGCCACTCCGTGGTGGGCGGTGGGCGATGATTTTTCGCACTCGGGGCTGCGCGAAAGTCGCATTGGCTGTCAAAGTGACCGTCGGTCGCTGGTGAGATGGGGCCACCCTCGGGGGATCGTCCGAATCGCGCCCCGCGGCCGGGATGAGTCAAAGACCCCCTGTGACCCGGGGGGTAGAGGTTTGCTAAAGTTGTGTCAGCCGCGCCGCTTCGGGCGCTGCCAAACGGAACGAGAAACGAACGTGCCCACCGCAGTCATCAGTGATATCCATGCCAATGCGTCAGCCCTTCGGGCGGTCCTCGCGGACATCGAAGCCCGGGGCATCTCGCGGATCGTCTGTCTGGGGGACACGGTCGGGTATGGGCCCGATCCGCTCGAGTGCGTTGACCTGGTCATGGAAAAGTGCGCCTGGAGCCTGATGGGGAACCACGATTACGGGGTTCTGTACGAGCCCACGAACTTCAACCCCAGCGCGGAGTCCGCGGCGTTCTGGACACGCGATCAGTTCGACCAGGAGCCCGACGCCCAGAAACGCGCACGCCGCTACGACTTTCTCAACCGGCTGCGGGTTCGCGTGGTTGAGCGTCTGGGTGAGAACGGGCTGGAGCCCATCGACCCGGCCTCTCCCGCGCCGGACAACAACGGGCACGGGCTGCACCTGCTCGCGGTGCACGGCTCCCCCAGACGGCCGATCAACGAGTACATCTTTCCCGATGACCCGGTGAACGCCCAGGACAAACTCGAGAGCATCTTTGATCGGGTCAAGGGTGTGTGCATCGTGGGCCACACGCACATGCCCGGGGTATTCACCGACGAGCCGGACTTCTACCCGCCGCAGGAGTTGACCGAGGGCAAGTTCACCTTTCAGAAGGGCGAGAAGGTGATCATCAACGTCGGTTCGGTCGGGCAGCCGCGCGACATGGACCCTCGGGCCAGTTACGCGGTGCTCAACGGCACGCACGTGCAGTTTGTTCGTGTGCCCTACAACGTGGCGGAGACGGCCAACAAGATCAAGGCGATCCCGCAGTTGATCGATCACCTGGGCGAGCGACTCTACGACGGCCGCTGAACCGCAACCATAACCCTCGACGATCGAGCATCACGCGGCGGCGAGCGGGTTTGGGCTTCGCTGCGCCCGGCCGGGGGTGCTCGCCGGGGACCATGAACGGGCATCATCGCTGCGTGGGCGTGACACCCTGCACCGGAACCACGGGAAGGTGCGTTGTGTCTGGCGCTTTGGGGGCACGCAGGCGGATCGCCAAGGCCTGAGCCTTGCGGCTGTAGTCGATCGACTCGCCGAGAATTCTCGCCGCCTCCTGGTCGGCGTGGAAGCCCTTGGAGTTTTCGCTGCTGATGTAGTCGAGCCGCCACATGGCCTTTCGCTGATACGTAAAGACCTCGGCGAGGGCCTCGTTGGTGGCGCCGTGCGCTTTGGCTTCCATGATGGCGTCGAGCATGTCGGTCATGGCGGCCGCGGCACGCTCCATGAGTTCAACGGTGCGGGTCTGGATGGTTTTCACGCGGTCGCGGAGGTCCTGCTCGGGGACGTTGTGGCAGGTCTGGCAGGCGTTGTTGATGTTCTCCATGGGGCTGCGGACGTTGTGGTTGGAGAGTTTCATCGCGCCGACGCGCTCGTAGGGCATGTGGCAGTCGGAACAACTGACGCCCGACCTGGCGTGGATGCCCTGGCTCCAGAGTTCAAACTCGGGGTGCTGGGCCTTGAAGAGGGGCGCCCCTGTTTCGCCGTGCTTGTAGTCGTCGAAGGGCGAGCCGTCGGGGAACTTCTTCTCTTCCCAGAAGCGTTCGATCTGCTCGGCCTTGAGGCCAAAGCCCCAGGGGAAGACCAGCGTGTCTTTGGTGGCGCAGTAGTACTCGACGTGGCATTGCCCGCAGACGAATGATCGCATCTCCTGGCGGGTGGCGAGTTTGTTGGGGTCGTATGGCTCTTTCCTGTCGCCTCGACGCCACTGCTCCACGCTGGGCATGTGCGGCAAGGGGTCGTCGCTGCTCGCGAGGGCCTGCATGCCGAGCATGAAGCCGGGCCGCGTGATGCGCACGCCCATGGTGGCGGGGTCGTGGCAGTCGATGCAACTGACCGGGTGTGCCTCGCTCATGGCGAAGTGACCGGGGGGGGGATCTTTGCCGCTGAAGCCGCCGACCGGGGGGGCTTCGAAGGCCTGCGTGCCGTCGGCGGCGGTGCCGTCTGGCACCTGCGTGAGCATCTGGAGCACCTCGTGGTAGGGACGCGTGCTGAGCACCTCGAAGCCCTTGATGACGGCGGGCATGTTGAACTCTTTGGCGAGGGTCGCGTCGTCGGCGGGAAGGCCCATCGCCTCGAGCCCGGCCTTGCGGTAGAGAACCGTGGTGGAGGCGTGGCAGTGGAGGCAGGCACCGGCCTGCGGGCGTTGATTGACGCGTTCGGTCACGACCTGGTCGTAGAGCATGTAGGCGTGCCCTCTCGCTTCGCGGTAGTCAATGCTGAAGGCGTAGCCGGCGTAGAGGCGTTTGAGCCAGGGGCTGTGCTCGATCTTGCTCTCGGGCAGCGCGTTGGAGCCGCCGTAGAAGGTGTCGCCGGCGGTGCTTTTGTACTGCTCGAAGTGGTGCGGCCAGTTTTTGCCCCAGGGGCGAGGATCAATGCTGACCTCGTTGAGGTCGGCCAGACGCAGGTAGGGCGAGCGGGCGTCCTGCTTGTGCTGCACCATCGTCACGAGGGTGAATGTCACCACGGCGGTGGCGGCGGCCGCCACGAGAAGAACGCCGGCCATGATGAATACCACGCGGCTTGTTCCGGCGGTCTTGCTGGGCGCTTGGGGTGTGGTGTTGCTCATGACTGGCTCTGCTGAAACTGTGGCTGAACTCCCGGAACGTCAACGGCGGAGGGCGTGCCCGACATCGCTGTGGCAGTGGACACACGAGAGCATGTCCCCGCCGGGTTGTTCCGGGAGCATGCTGTGAACGAAGTCGGAGTGGCAGTGCAGGCACGCGTTCTGGGTGACTCTGCTGTTTCGGGGCTTGATGCGGATGGGCTCATGAAAGCCGCCCATGGTGAAAGCCAGCGAGTGAAAGAACCCGTTGTCCGCTTTCACGAGCCACTTGCCCACGGGGTGGTGGGAAAGGTGGCAGTCGTTGCATGTCGCGACGTTCTTGTGGCTGGACTTGACCCACGAGTCGTAGTGACCCTGCATGACGTGGCAGTTCGCGCACGAGGCCGGGTTGTTGGAGAGGTATGAAGCCCCTTCGCCATACCCGAACGTGAACGCGCCCAGGCCGGCCAAGACACCGACAATCGCGGCGGTCACGAGCGGGAGCGCGCCGAAACCCATCGCTCGCCTCGCGGGTGAGTTGGCCGGCAGGGATGGCGTGGTTTCAGAAGACATCTTGATCGCACCCATCGGACCACGCTGAAGATCGTGCCAGAGTATCCGACCCGAGCCACCCGAGCGTAGCCTCGCGGCTCAGGCCGACGAACTGCGCCAGAGGTGCCGGGGGGCGAGGCCGATCGACATGATCGCGAGTTGGCTGGCGACGAAGAGGAGCATCCAGAAGACGGCGGAATCCATGAAGCCGTAGGAGTGCAGACCGACACCGAGCATGTTGGTGCCGAACCAACTCCAGGCCGTCACGATGTTGCCCGAGACCGCGAGCACCATGATCTCCCGTGGACCCGCCAGCCCCCCCCACCTCGCGTGGAGGATGACGGCGCAGATGAGCACCACGAGGGCGGCGCCGTTCTCTTTCGGGTCCCAGCCCCAGAATCGTCCCCACGACTGGTCCGCCCAGATGCCGCCGAGCACCGTGCCCACGAAACTCAGCAGCAGCGCGAAACAAACCACGCCGTAGACCATTTTGGTCAGGGCCTGAGCACGGTCGGGGGTGAGCATGCGCGTGAACACCCCGAGAAGGAGGTAGGCCGCCGCGATGGTGCCGGCCAGGAACGTCGCAGAATAGCCCAGGGTGATCGTGACCACGTGGGTGGCCAGCCAGAAGTTGCTGTCGAGCACGGCCTGCATCATCTGCATGGTGTCCCCGTCGTTGCCGAGGTTGTGGGCGACGATGAGCGAGGCGAAACCGATGGAGGCGGCGCCGAGCGCCGGCACGCCGATGGGGTAGAGCCTCTCGAGGAGAAGGCCAAAGAGCACCGAGGCCCAGCCAACAAAGATGGCCGAGGAATAGAGATTCGTCACCGGGGGCCTGTCCTGCAGGTAGATGCGCAGGATGATGGCGAGGGTGTGCACAAAGAGCGCCGCCCAGAGCATTCCCACGGCCGCGGAACGCAGGCTGTCTCCCGCGCCGCCATCCTGCGTGCGCAGGCGCACCAGCAGCCACGCGCAGATGAGCAGGAACGCGATGACATAGACCGTGGTGGCGCCGATGAACACGTCGGCACGGTTGAAGGCAACTTCAAGATCTGCCTTGCGCATCACCTCGGGCATCGAGGCCCGCAGCAGCGTGTCGTAGCCGCGCACCGCGCTGTTGAAACTCGCGGCGTCGTTCTGGCTGTAGGCGGTCATGATCGCGACCGAATACGCCACCGCCGGGTGGATATCGGCCGGATCGACGCGGCCCAGCGGGTGATCGTCCGGTCGGCCGACCCCCGAGTCGAGGAAGGCGTCGTGGAAGGGCCGCCACTCCTGGTCCGGCCCGAGGGGCGGGATGCTGTACGGCTCGCGCATCCTCGCGTGCGAGAGGAGCGTGTCGACAGCGCGATAGAGGTTGACCACCGCCCTCTGGAACGGGTCACGCTTCTTCGAGTCTACCTCGAACGCCCTCTCGGCCTGGCGGGCGATCTCGGGCCAGTGCGGCTCGATGTCGGCGAGTGTCAGCCGGTGTCTGCCGCCATCTTCAGGACGCTTGCCGAGCATCGAGAGAAGGTCGGGGTGATCAACACGGACTACCGGCATGCGCGCGGCGTCTTCTGGTCTGGCGATGAGGTCGATGAGGAATCTGGTCGCGTCTACCTGGCCCGATTCGGCACGCACCGACTGCCTTCCCCCCGCGACCATGAGCACATGGCGCGCCGCGGTATCGACCGGTTTGATGCGACCCCCAGACGAGACCGGGAGTGAAGCGAAGGTCTTGAGATCAAAGTCGCTCCTTGCCGGCGGTCGCAGCAGAGCCCCGCACGCGATGACGAGCCCGACCGCCGCGGCGGCCCACGGCAGTGCCTTTCGCCACCAGGGCGTGTGGGCACGCTGGCGCGGCGAAGGCTGTGCGCCGGGCTTTGCAGCGCGGCGGCGGAGGAACCCGGTGAGCCCCACCCCGAAGTGCCAGAGCAGGCCGGCGCTGACAACCGCGCACGCGGCGTAGGGGAGCATGGCGCCGGGGTTGCGCACGACCTGCAGAACCGTGCCGCTGCCGTCTGGCCGGTATGAAGCCTGATAGAAGGTGGCGCCCCGGTATCGCAGGGGGTTGTTCATCCAGATGAGCGCTTCGCGGTCGGTGCCGTGCTCGGGATCAACAACACGAACACGGCTGGAGAAGTTCCTGGGGATTTCGGTGCCCACGAACTTGTCGTGCCTGAACTCGATGAGGTGGATTTCATAGGGCTTGTAGGTGCGCCGGAAGCGCAGCGCCAGGCCGTAGGTTGTGTCGCCGATGGTCACCGGTTGAGGATCGATGAGGCCGGCCCACACCAGCCATGTGCCCAGGGGCTGCCCATCGCGGATCAGCCGCACGTATGCCGCGGGCATATCGGTCTGCGCCCCATCCACGCCGCGCGCCTTTGGGAGTTCATCGAGCGTGGCTTCTCGCCCCACACCCTGGTCGGCGGGCGTGGGGCGGGTGGCGCGGAGGAGGCGCGCGTTCGGGGCCCATCGCACAACTTGAACCTGGAAGGGCACGGCATCGTGGGCGATCGGGTCGGAAGAGCGTGCCGCGCGCTCGAGGAACTCCCCGGGAATGGAGACGACACGGTCTCTCTCGGGGCTGATGGGTTCGATCACGACCAACTCACCCGAGCGGATGTCCTCGACGTACGACGACTTGCCCCCAACCCCGATGCTCATCAGGCCCTCGTCGGCGTAGATCGCCGTGATGAACTCGCCAATGAGCAGGAGCACAAGCCCGGCGTGTGTGATGATCACGCCTACGCGGCGGCGTGTGAGGGAGAACCTGGCCGCGTGCGCGGCGAGCAGGTTGATGAGCAGCAGCACCCCGAGCAACGCCCCGCCGGGGAACGGGATGCTCCACGGAATGCGTGCCAGGCGTTCCGGCACGAGCAACTGCAGATCAATCCACGCCACCATGCTGCGGAAATAGATCTCGACCGCCTCCCACACGCCGATCCTCGCCTGCGCGAGCGTACCGACGAAGATGAGGACCATCGAGAGCGCGAGCAGCGCCACGGTGAGGCGGAGCGATGCGAGAACGCTGAGAATCTGGCGGAACATAGAGCCGGCTCCGTGTGGTGTGGTCAGGGGTGCTCGGGTGCCGGCGACGATGGCTCATGGAACGATCGCGCGAAAGCCATAAACCGATCTTTGATCTCATGGGCCTTGTCGGGTGTGGTTGTGGCACGGATGAACCACGTGCGCCCCGCCGAGGGCTGCGCGATGCCGGCCGCGAGCATGTGGGCGGCCTCGCCCGTGAGGTGTGCCGCGTACCCCTGCAATCCGTGGGTGCTGAACCGCTCGATCTCTGATTCGAGGGCTTCTGGCCCGATCTCTGCGAGGCCGACCTGCATCCGCCAGCGGTTGATGTTGGCCAGAACGCCGCCAACATCGCCCGGGAACCGCGACAGCGCGATCTCGACCTCACCGGCGGATGTCTGGGCGATGAACGTCTTGAAACGCATCGGCGGGGTCTCGTCCGACTCTGCCCACCCTTCCGGGAGGACCCAACGAAGGTCGGCCTCTTCCCACGGCGGGGGTTTTTCATCGAGCGCCGGGGGCGTGGCGGGGGACGCTTCTGGTTGTCCTCCAGTCGCCTGAGGCACGGGAGGCACCTCTCGGGGCGCATCCCTTGGTGCTTCATACACCGTGATCGCGGGGCCGTCGCACCCTTGAAGAACCGTGAAGCACAGCACACACGCCGCGGTGTGCGCTGCCAATGGAGTGATCACGCGCATGCTCGGCATGGCGGATTATTGGAACCAATCCGCGGTCGGCGGGTGAGACGTCCCAAATCGTCGCCCGAAAGCCGCGGAAGCGGCCGGGGTGCGGGAAACGAGAAAACATCTCTGAAATTCGGCGACAGATCTTGACCCGTGCCGATATCCTGTATATATCTATCCATTAATCCAGCATACCGACGCACGGGAGACGCACATGGAGCCGAGGCATCGCGAAACACGCCTGAAGAGGGGATCGCCGGACACGAACCCGTGGGCACCGGCTCAAGGATCCGGCCTTGGGCATGCGGCCAAGTCGGTCGCGCTGGCGTGTCTGCTCTGCGTGCCGATCCTGTCGCTGGGCGCGTGGAGGATGGGCAGTTACTGGGGAGCCATCGAACAGGCCCGCCTGGCCGCGCTGGAAGAATCTCGGGCGCACACCGCGCTGGTATCAGCGCCCGCGCTGCCGCTGCTTGATGCCGAAACCGCCGCGCGCGGCCGAGACCTGTTCACCTCGGCGTGCGTCGCCTGCCACGGTGCGGGCGGCACGGGCATCGCGGGGCTGGGCGCGGATATCACGCGCAGCCCATTCGTGGCGGCGCGTGACGACAACGAGATGGTGAAGTTTCTCGTCGCGGGCCGCCCGAACGCGCAGCCCGTGGGCATGCCGCCCCGGGCCGGTCGCGACGACCTGACCGACGAAGACCTGCACGCGATCGTGGCGTATGTGCGTGGCCTTCAAGACCCGCGGCGCATGCCCGCCCTGCGCGAGCCCGTGCTCGCGGGTGTTGCCCCTGTGACCGCGGGCGAACTCGACGCGGCGCTGGCGGCCGCGGGCGGTGATGAAGAACTCGCCGAGTACATCGCCAGCGGCACCAAGCTCTTTGCCGCTTCGTGCACCGCCTGTCATGCGCAAGGGGGCGTGGGCATCAAGGGGAACGGCCCCTCGATGATCGGCAACGCGTTTGTGAAGAGCCTCGACGACGACGGGCTGCTGGCCTTCCTCAAGCGGGGTCGAGACCCGAGCGACCCCAAGAACACGACCGGCGTGGGCATGCCCGCCAAGGGCGGGAACCCGGCGCTGGACGAGGACGACCTGCTGGACATCATCGCCTACCTGCGAACGTTGGAGAAAGGAAACGGCAGCGCGAGCGCTGCCAAGTGAAGCACCACGGGGTCGGGCGCACTGATGTCAGTGGGCTCTGATCCCCCTCGCCTGGAGACACGCACATGGAACGTCCGAAACAATCACGGGGCCGACTGACTGGGATGGCGGCGCTGCTCTGCGCGGCCGCCGCGACCGGGGTGATGGTGTGTGAGGCCGATGCGCAGCAGGAAGGGCGTCGGCGGCGCGGCGGGCAGCAGGAGGCACGCCCGATCGAGATCACGCCAGATCAGGTCGCGCAGCTCACCCGCATCGCCAACGAGCGCAAACTGAACGTCGATGACCTGCTCTCGGCGGCCAAGACGTTTATGCCCAGCGGCAAGCACGACGAGTATGTGCTTTTCTCGTCGGGCGGCCAGAGCGGGCAGGTATACGCCATCGGCGTGCCCAGCATGCGCATGCTGCGGTCGATCGCCGTCTTCACGCCCGAGTCGTGGCAGGGGTACGGCTTTGCCGGGATGAACGACCCCGTGCACGAGTCGCTGAAGATCAACGGCCACCCCGTGCTCTGGGGCGACACCCACCACCCCGCGCTCTCCGAAACGGCGGGCGAGTACGACGGCGAGTTTCTCTTCATCGGCGACAAGGCCAACGCCAGAGTGGCGGTGATCAATCTGCGCGACTGGGAGACCAAGCAGATCGTGAAGAACCCCCTCACCATCAGCGACCACGGCGCCGCCTTCGTCACGCCCAACACCGACTACGTGATCGAGGGCGGGCAGTACGCCACCGTGCTGGGGTACGGCTACGCCCCGATCGAAGAGTACAAGAAACACTACCGCGGCATGGTCACGCTGTGGAAGTTTGACCGCGCCAAGGGCAAGATCGACACGGACAAGTCGTTCGCCATGGAGCTGCCCCCCTACTGGCAGGACCTGGCCGACGCCGGCAAGGGCGCCAGCGACGGGTACTTCTTCATCAACTCCTTCAACGTGGAAATGGCCACCGGCGGCGTGGAGCGGGGCAACCCGCCCTTCGAGGCGGGCGCCAGCAAGCGCGACATGGACTACCTGCACATCGTGGACTGGAAGAAGGCCGAGCAGGTCTTCAAGGCGGGCAAGTTCGACACCATCAACGGCTTCCCCGTGATCTCGCTGGCTACCAGCATCGCCGAGGGGCTGCTGCATTTCGCGCCCGAGCCCAAGAGCCCGCACGGGGTGGACGTGACGCCCTGCGGCAAGTACATGGTGGTGGCCGGCAAACTCGACCCGCACGTCACCGTGTACTCGATGGAGAAGATCAAGCGGGCCATCGAGACGAAGAACTACAGCACGACCGACGAGTACGGCGTGCCCGTGCTCGACTTTGACGCGGTGAAGGAAGTGCAGGTTGAACTGGGCCTCGGGCCGCTGCACACCCAGTTTGACGACAAGGGCTACGCCTACACGTCGCTCTTCCTCGATTCCGCCGTGGCGCGATGGAGCCTGGGGGGAGACTACGCCAAACTCCACAAAGAGCAGCCCTGGAAACTCATCACCAAAACCTCCGTGCACTACAACATCGGCCACCTCTCCGCCGCCGAGGGCGACACCGTGAGCCCCGACGGGCGCTTCCTGATCTCCATGTCGAAGTGGTCGGTCGACCGCTTCCTGCCCACGGGCCCGCTGCTGCCACAGAACTTCCAACTGCTGGACATCGGCGAGCCGGGGACGGCCATGCCCGTGATCTACGACATGCCCTTCCCGGTGGGAGAGCCCCACTACTGCCAGATGATCAAGGCCGACAAACTCAAGACCTGGACCGTTTACCCCGAGGTGGGCTTCAACCCGCACACCATGCGGCTCGACCCGAACTCGCCGCGCAAGGGCGACGAGGGCGTGACGCGCGAAGGCAACAAGGTTCTTGTCAAGATGACGTCGATCCGCAGCCACTTCAAGCCCGAGCATGTCGAGGTCAACGAGGGCGACCTTGTGACCTGGCGCATCGTCTCGCTCGAAACCACGATGGACGCCACGCACGGCTTCTGCATCGGCGGGTACAACATCAATCTGTCTCTTGAACCCGGCGAGTACACCGAGTTCTCATTCATCGCGGACCGCCCCGGCACCTACCCCTTCTACTGCACCGAGTTCTGCTCGGCGCTGCACCTTGAAATGATGGGCTACCTGCATGTCAAGCCCAAGTCCGGCGTTGTCGGCCCTGTCTACGGCCCTGTTTCAGGCAAGTGATTCTCCCCTCCCCGTCCGCGGCGCGTTCGCTCGTGCCGCGGGCATTCTCGGCCACGACACTGCTGTCGAGAGGAGACCCCCGGCATGTCACGCATCGTCTCATCGCTCATCGGTCCCCGGGTTCCCGCGGCCGAACTGCAATCACACACCGCTCGCTATCTCACCCCCACGCTGATCTTCATGGCCGCCAGGATCATGCTGCTCATCTCCATCTTCCTTCCCTACTGGCACATGGAACTCGACGCGCCGCAGTATCCCAACGGGCTCTTTCTCACAGCGCACGTCAACCACCTCTCGGGCGACGTGAAGGAGATCGACGGGCTCAACCACTACATCGGCATGCGCCCCCTCGGTGAGGCCGCCGCCTTCGAGCGTGCGGCTTCGATCTGGGTGATCATCGCCATGGTCCTGCTTGTCGAGGGCGCGGCCTTTGTGCACAGCAGGTGGGCGGTGCTCCTGGCTCTTCCCGCCGTGACGTTCCCGGTGGCCTTCATCGCCGATCTCTACTTCTGGATGCGCACCTTCGGGCTCAGCCTCGACCCCGACGCCCCGCTCTCTTCTTCGGTGAAGCCCTTTGTGCCCACGGTCATCGGTGAAGGGGGCATCGGCCAGTTCAAGACCTACGCCGAGTTCGGAAGCGGGTACTGGTTCGCCGTTGCGTGCGCGGGGCTCACCATCGTGGGCTTCTACTTCCACCGGCGTGCGTACAAGCCGCTTTTCGACCGCATTCGTCAATCGCGGTTGATGGCAGGGGGTGCCCCGTGACACGCGTAGCGAAGTATCTTGCACTCTCCGCGTGGATGATGCTCGCGGTGACCGCCGCCCAGGGCCAGAGCGGCGAGCACGCCGAGCCTGCATCGCCCGCACGAACCCTGATGCCCGTGCGCGAACTGGGGCCCATCGGCAGAGCCATCGCCGCCGCCGCGCCGGGCGAAACCATCGAGATCGGCCCCGGGGTCTACCGCGAGCATGTCCGCATCGACAAGCCGGTGACCCTGGTCGGACGCGGGATGCCTGTGATCGACGGCGGCGGCGCCGGCGACATCGTGGAGATCACAGCGCCCGACGTCACCATCCGCGGGTTCGTGATCCGCAACACCGGCACAGACCTTGACAAGGAGAACGCGGCGCTGCGGGCGCTGGCCCCAAGAACGACGATCGAGAACTCGGTCTTTGAAAACATCCTCTTCGGCATCGACATGCGCGAAGCCCCCGGGAGCATCATCCGCGGGAACAGGATCGGCGGCAAGAAACTGGACATCGCGCGCCGTGGCGACGGCCTGCGCCTGTGGCGCTCCGACAGAGCCATCATCGAGAACAACGTCATCCACGACGGACGCGATGCGATTCTCTGGTACAGCACCGGGGTCACGGTGCGCGGCAACACGTCGTACGACTGCCGTTACGGCCTGCACCTGATGTTCAGCGACGATATCACCATCGAGGAGAATGTCTTCAGGGGCAACTCCGTAGGGATCTACATCATGTACAGCGCGGGTGTCGAAGTGCACCGCAACCGCCTGGTGCGCAACCGCGGCCCGAGCGGCTACGGCCTCGGGCTGAAGGAAGCCGATCGTTACTCGGTGAGCGAGAACCTGGTGGCCGGCAACCGGGTGGGCATCTACATCGACGGCTCGCCGTTCACCGACGCGAAGCCCGCGGTGTTCACGCGCAACACGATCGCGCACAACGACGTGGGAATCACCTTTCTGCCCTCGGCCAAGGGCAACGAGTTGTACACGAATAACTTCATCGACAACATCGACCAGGTCGCGGTGGCCGGGCGGGGGAATCTCGACGCCAACCGATTCTGGAAGGGCGACGGGGGAAACTTCTGGAGCGACTACACAGGCTACGACCAGAACAGAGACGGCATCGGCGACTTCGTGCACGAGTCGTACACCCTCTTCGAGAACATGATGGACAAGCAGCCGCGGCTGCGTCTCTTCTTGTTCAGCCCGGCGCAGCAGGCCGTTGAGTTTGTCGGGCGGGCCATGCCGGCCGTGCGCCCCGAACCCAAGTTCACCGATGAAGTGCCCCTGATGTCGCCGGTCGTCATCCGCCACGACTTGAGGGCAGAACCCGCGGACATCGCCGGCCTCGCAGGCACGGGCGTCATGATGCTGGCGGTGGGCATCGGCCTGGTCGCCGCGGCAGCGCCCGCCGCGACGCGGCGCAGGGCAGAAACACCCGGGAACCTCGCCGGGAAGGAACTCACATGATCACCATCTCCCATCTCACCAAGCGGTTCGGCAGGGCGGTCGCGGTTGATGATGCATCGCTGCGCATCGACGCGGGCGACAGCGTGGCCCTCTGGGGCGCGAACGGCGCGGGCAAGTCAACGCTGATCCGTTGCGTGCTCGGGCTGCTCCGCTATTCTGGTGTTGTGAACGTCGGCGGGCATGACGTGGCCCGCAGGGGCAAGCCCGCGCGCATGTGCATCGGCTATGTGCCGCAGGAACTGGGCTTTTACGACGACCTGCGCGTTGCCGAGGCGGTGCGTTTCTTCGCCGCGCTCAAGGGGCTGCGCGTGCCATCAACAGACAGCGTGCTCGCGACCGTCGGCCTTGTCGGCCACGACCACAAGCGCATCCGCGAACTCTCGGGCGGCATGAAGCAACGGCTCGCGCTGGCCATCGCGATGCTCGGAGACCCGCCCGTGCTTGTGCTCGACGAGGTCACCGCCAGCCTGGACGCCTGCGGGCGCAGCGAGTTTGTCTCGCTCCTTGCCCGCCTCTCGGGCTCGGGCCGAACCATGCTCTTCGCCTCACACAGAGTCGAGGAGGTCGCCTCGCTGGCCAGGCGTGTCGTCACGATGGACCGCGGACGCATCACCTCGGTCGTGCCCGCCGCGGAGTTCGCGGCCAGCGCCACCGGAGGGGCGGTGCTTCACCTGATGCTGTCGCCGTCGGTGCGCGAGCACGCCATCCTTCAACTCCGCGCCGAGGGCTTCGCGGCATCGCTCAACGGAGTGGGCGTGCTCGTCCGCGTCTCGCCCGAACGCAAAGCCGCGCCCTTCCGCGTGCTCGCCGACGCGCGAATCAGAGTCGACGACTTCGAGATGCTCTCGGGCGATCACGCCCGCACCCACAGCGTGGAGGACCAATCATGACCGCTCTTTCTCAGGCCGCCTGCACGACCTCACCCCGCGCATGCGACGCGCCACCGCCGGGCATGATCCGCAACACACTCACGATCGCCGGCCGCGAACTGCGCGAGTCCATCCGCAGCCGCTGGTTTGTCCTTTACACCCTTGCTTTCGCCGCGCTGGGGCTCGCGGTGTCGTACGTCTCGGCCACCGGCGCCGGGGGCGCTGGCCTTTCCGGCTTTGGCAGGACGACCGCCGGCCTGGTCAACCTTGTGCTTCTCGTGGTGCCGCTCATGGCGTTGACATCGGGCGCCGGGTCCATCGCCTCTGACCGTGAACGGGGCATGCTGCAATACCTGCTCGCGCAGCCGGTTTCCAGATGGGAGGTGCTCCTGGGCAAGTTCGTCGGCCTCGCCGGCACGCTCCTGGCTTGCATCTGCCTGGGCATGGGCGCCTGCGCGGCGGTGCTGGCGTGGAAAGGGCAAGCCACGCGGCCCGAGAGCATCATCTGGCTCGCTGGGCTTTCTTTCTCGCTTGCTTTGTGCATGCTCTCCATAGGCATGCTCATCTCGGTCCTGGCGCGCAAGGCGGCGGTCGCCGTCGGCACCGCGATCTTCGTCTGGCTCATGCTCGTCTTCGTCACAGACCTCGGCCTGATGGCCGGCGCCATGGCGATGCGGCTGCGCATCGAAGAGCTCTTCGCCCTCTCGCTGGTGAACCCGCTCCAGGTCTTCAAAATGTGGTCGCTCTTCTCGGTCGAGGCCTCGCTCGATGTCCTGGGGCCCGCGGGGCTCTACGCGACCGAAGAACACGGCCAACGCCTGCATCTGATCTTTGCCGGCTGCACAGCCGCGTGGGGCCTCGCCGCGCTCGCGGCGGCCGGCGTCGTCTTCTCCCGGAGGTCGCCGTGCTGAAGTTCATCATGTCTTGTGTTTCTCTCTGGGCCTGCGCCCTGTTCATCAACGGCTGCGGACCCCGCACGCTGGACGGCCCCCCGAACCTACGGCTCGGCCGCGACGAGTGCGCCGAGTGCGGCATGCTCATCAACGAGGACCGCTGCTCCAGCGCGTTCGTCGTGGAGATCCAGGGAGTGCAGGAATACGCGATGTTCGACGACATCGGCTGCATGCTCGACTTCGAACACTGGAAGCAGAAGCCCGGCGACGTGATCCGCGGCTATGTGCATGATCACACCTCCAGGGCGTGGGTTCCTGCTCACGAGGCCCACTATGTCTTCGCCAACCCCGACAGTCTGCAGACCCCGATGGGGTCGGGCATCGTCGCCTTCGGCACGCGAGCCGCGGCGGACGAATGCGCGTCACGCCACGCGGGCGAGGTCTTGAACTATGAACGGCTGACGAAGGCACGCCGCGCATGGATGGAAGCCCGCTTCGGCAAGGGCGATTGACTTTGCACCCCCACACCCTGTGTCGCACGCCGGCACACCGGAGGCACCCATGGAACTGCTGATCGACGGCACGCGCACGGTTGGTTCTCTCGCGGCGGATCACCCCGAGTTCATCCCGATCTTTGATCGGCTGGGGATCGACTACTGCTGCCACGGCTCACGGTCACTCGCGCACGCCTGCGAGCACGCCGGGGTGCACACCGAGGCGACGATCGCGCAACTGGCCGCGGCGCGTCCGCTTCCCGCCATGGTTGATTCGACCGACTGGCGGCGTGCGAGCATGTCCGACCTGGCGGACCATATCGAGAAGACACACCACGTGCTCGTGGCTGACCTTTTCGACAGGCTCGAATCTGTGCTGCCCCGTGTGGTGCAGTCGCACGCCCCGCACCATCCCTGGCTGCTCGAACTCGCCGACGTTGTCTCGTCGCTGCGTCACGAGATGCTCGATCACATGCAGAGGGAAGAGCGGGTGCTCTTCCCCTGGTTGCGTGCGCTCGAAGAGGGTTCCGTCTATGACTCCCAGCCGCACGCGAGCGTCATCCGGCCGATCGAAGGCATGGTACATGACCACGTCGAAGTCTCGCTCGCGCTGACCAGAATCCGCCAACTCACCTCCGGGTACGCCGTGCCCAAAGACGCGTGCGGCTCGTTCGCCGTGGTCATAGACCTGCTCCACAGGCTTGACTCCGACACCCGCGTGCACATCCACAAAGAGAACAACATCCTTTTCCCGGCCGGTGTCGCGGCAGAAGCCGCCCGCTTGGCCGGGGGGCGTCCTGCGTCATGCTCGTGCCACGGGTCAACGCCGACATGCGGCTCAGGCACGCCGCGCCGCGGAGACAGAACGTGATGTACGAGTTCTTCGTCGCCATGCACGTTTTCGCCGCGGCGGTGTGGACCGGGGGGCACGTGGCCCCGGCGGCGATGCACATCAACGACTCGACCCGGATCGCGTCGTTCGAGCAAACTTTCAGCAATGTCGCGCTCACCTCGCTGGCCGTGCTCACGCTCACCGGGGTGGCGCTCGCGGCGTACTGGCTGGGACGGATGAACCGCCTCCTTGACCTGAGCCATCAGGTTTCACGCATGGTCAGCCTGAAACTGATCCTGCTCGAGGTGACGGCTGTGCTGGGCTGGCGCGCATACCACTTGGCTCTGCCCCGGCTCACCGGCGGGCGGCTTGGCTCGTTCGCACTCTACGCCTGGGCGGTTACCGGCGTTTCGTCGATCATGCTGCTGACTGGCGTGACGATCCGGACCGGCGGAATCGTTCCGAGCGATTCAGACGGGTTGTGGATAACGTGGTAGACTTCTCCGGTATGGGAACGGACATCCCATCACACCAATGACGGCCGACGACCGGCGCGGAGCACCCATGATCTCCCAGACCATCGAATACGCACTTCGGGCCATGATCTATCTCTCCAGCCTCGCGCCCGGCGTGGCCTCGAACAGCGAATCCATCGCCGCGCGAACCAAAGTACCGCACGGTTACCTGTCGAAAGTGCTCAGGGACCTTGTCGTCGCGGAACTGGTCTCTTCTCAGCGCGGCCCGAACGGCGGCTTTTCCCTCGCCAAACCCGCGAGCGAGATCTCCATGCTCGATATCGTCAACGCGGTTGACGGCATCCAACGCATCAGGCGCTGCCCGCTGGGCAACCCCGCCCACATCGACCTCTGCCCCCTCCACCGCCGACTGGATAATGCCCTCGCGGCCATCGAGCAGGACTTCGCCCAGACCACGCTGGCCGAGGTCCTCGAAACAAACTCAAAGTCGGGACGCCAGTGCCAAAGCCTGGTCGCCCCCACAGTCAAGGGCAAGAAAGCCTGAGTATCGCCGCCCGCCGAGGGAGCTCTCGCCGTGATCGATGAACTGTTGACGTCGCTTCTGGTTACGCGTGACCTGCCCGATCCGCCGCCTCCCGACCCGTTGCCCCTGCTGAAAGTGTGGTATGAAGAGGCCCGCGCCTGCGGGAAGTACGACGACTTCAACGCGATGAGCCTCGCGACCGCCACGGCCGCGGGCGTTCCCTCGGTGCGCGTCGTCCTGTGCAAATCGATCGATCACGAATCAGCCAGGGTCGTCTTTTTCACGAACTACGAGAGTAGAAAGGGGCGTGAACTCGCCTCAAACCCGCGCGCCGCCGCGGTCTTTCACTGGCCCCACGCCAAGAGACAGGTTCGCATCGAGGGCGCGGTGGAGCGTGTCACGCCCGAAGAGAGCGATGCCTATTTCGCCACCCGGCCGCTCCTCTCCCGCATCGGGGCGCATGTCAGCCCGCAGAGCAGGCCCATCAAGTCACGCTCCGACATCATCAAGGCCGCGAAAGCCTTCGCCGGCCAACTCGTCACCGGCGAGTCGATCAAACGCCCAGACTGGTGGGGAGGGTTCGCCATCAACATCACGGCGGTTGAACTCTGGTCTTCACGCGAAGCGCGGCTGCACCATCGCATCCGCTGGCAGAGAGAAGGAACCACGCTCCCCGCGCGCTGGACCAGCGACCTGCTCGCCCCCTAACCCGGGCGGCCTATTCGTCTGTAGGCTTGCCGAAGAGCAACCCCAGATAGGGTTCGTGCTCTTTCCGGCAGAAGACGTACACAAAGTCGCCGGCCTTGAGTTCGGTATTCCCGCGTGCCGCGAGCAGGTGATCACCCCTCACCACCAGAATCGCCGCCGAGCCGTCGGGGAAGTTGACCTCCGAGAGCCTCGCGTCGCAGACCGCCAGCGAACTGTCGATGAAGTACACGCGGATCTCGCCGTCCAGGCGGCACAGCGAGTTCATCTCCAAGCCCGCGGCGGGCGTCGGCGGCAGCGGCACGTTGAGTTTCAGATATTTCGTCAGCGGAAGAATGCTCGCCCCGGGCACGATCGCGCTGACAACCACGATAAAAAAAACGATGTGGAAGATGCGCTCAGACCCATCAATCCCCGCCATCACCGGGAAGGTCGCCAGCACGATGGGCACCGCCCCGCGCAGCCCCACCCACCCAACACACGCGATCTCCTTCAGCGGCCAACGGAACGGCAGCAGGCAGAGCGCCACGATCAACGGGCGCGCGATGAAGGCCAGGGCGAGCCCCAGGGCAAGCCCCACCAGCGCAACGGGCGCGAGTTTGCTCGGGAAGACCAGCAGCCCGAGCATGAGGAACATCGACACCTGGCACATCCACGCGATCGCGTCGTGCACACGGGCCAGGCCGGACTTATAGGGCAACGGGCTGTTCCCGAGCACCGCCGCGGCGGCGAAGACGGCCAGGAAACCGCTGCCGTTCGCCACGGTGCCCGCGCCGAACGCGATGAACGCCGATGCCAGCGTCACAACCGGGTAGAGGCCGCCGGTCTTAAACCGTGAACGCCCGAGCAGAAACCGCGTGGCGTACCCCACCGCCACGCCCACCACGCCGCCGATCACCAGTTGCAGCGGAACACCCACAAGAAGCGCGCTTGCCGAGAATGTGCCTCCCCGGATCGCTTCGATCGCCGCGACTGTCAGGATGACCGCCATCGGATCGTTGATGCACGACTCAACCTCGATCGTGGCCCCGACTTTCTGCTTCAGGCGGATGCTGCCCCCCCGCAGCACCGCGAAGACCGCAGCCGCGTCGGTCGATGACACGATGACGCCGATCAGGATCGCCTCTGTCCACGGCAGCCCCATGAGCCTGGCAAAGAGCGCGAGCAACCCCGCCGTTCCCGCGACGCCCACGGTGGCCAATATCCCCGCCGGCGCGGCCGTTCGTCGGATGGCCGTCCACGACGTATTCAGACCGCCATCAAAGAGAATCAAGACAAGGGCGATCGTGCCAAGGCGGAAGGCCACGGCGTAGTTGTCAAAGGCCACGCCCCCGAGCCCCTCGGAACCCCCGAGCATGCCGAGCAGGAGGAAGATCAGCACCACGGGCACGCCGGCACGGTCGAGCGTGCGGGTGAAGAGCACGCAGAAGGCCATCAACGCCCCGAAAACAACGAGGAGCAGGGCCGTCGCGTGTGGTTCGTTCAGTGCGGGTG
Source organism: Phycisphaeraceae bacterium (assembly GCA_019636615.1). Classification (GTDB taxonomy): domain Bacteria; phylum Planctomycetota; class Phycisphaerae; order Phycisphaerales; family UBA1924; genus UBA2402. The sequence continues at coordinate 1,789,675 of JAHBXF010000002.1, forward strand.
CCATTCGGGGAGTGATTATGGCCGCCTCACTATGCCCGGACGACGCATTGGGGGGCGCAGATGCTTGTATCCGGCCCGCGTTGTTCGGCTACTACACTCCCGTGGACAGGGGGGTCGGGCTCACATCCCTCAGGGCTTGGTGTGGTCTGCGCCGGATTGAACGAATCCGAGGGACCGCAGCGCACCCTGCGGGGTTCGGGTGTCTGTCTGGTATGGCGGCGGTATCGTTGTGCGCCGATATGGCGCAGAGATCCGACGGGTTCGAGGAATCACTCACGTGCTTGGAAGCCCCGAAGACATGGTGACGATCGCGGCGGGCGCTTCGACAGCGCCCTCGGGCATCGGTGTGCGCGACACGCCCACCCTGCCAGACCGCATCGGCCGCTACCGCATCCAGCGGCTCATCGGGTCCGGGGGCATGGGCGCTGTGTACGAGGCCCTGCAGGAGCAGCCGCACCGCACGGTCGCGCTCAAGGTCATCCGCGGCGCGCTCGCCTCGCCGGAAATTGTCAAAAGGTTCGAGTACGAGTCCGAACTCCTCGCGCGCCTCCGGCACCCCTGCATCGCCCAGGTCTTCGAGGCGGGCACACACCTCGACGCCGCGACCGGCCAGCAGGTGCCCTTCTACGCGATGGAGTACATCCCGGAGGCTTCTGAACTGGTCGACCACGCCGAAAAGAAGGCGCTCGACCTCCGGCAGCGGCTCGAACTCTTTGTCCAGGTCTGCGATGCCGTCCACCACGGCCATCAGCGCGGCATCATCCACCGCGACCTCAAGCCCGCCAACGTGCTCGTTGACTCCAACAACTGCCCGAAGATCATCGACTTCGGCGTGGCGATGAGCGCCGAAGACACCTCCCGCGGCGACCGCCACACCACCGCCGGCGAACTCGTCGGCACCCTGCAGTACATGTCGCCCGAGCAGTGCTCCGGCGACGGCGCACGCGACTCAGACGTCCGAACCGATGTCTACGCGCTGGGCGTCATCCTCTACGAACTGCTCACCGGCAACCGGCCTTACAGCATCGAAGGCTGCTCCCTCGCCGAGGCCGTCAAGGCCATCGTTGAAACCCCCCCACGCCCCCCGGCGCAGCACCGACCCGAACTGCGCGGCGATGTCGAAACCATCATCCTCAAATCGCTCGAGAAAGACCGCGACCGACGATACGGCACCGCTTCGGAACTGGCCGAGGACATCGGCCGTTACCTGCGCTTCGAGCCCATCCTCGCCCGCCCTATCGGCGCCGCGGGGCGCCTGGCCCGGTGGGTGCGGCGAAACAGAACCGTCGCCGCCGTGGGGTCTGTTTCGCTGGCCATTCTGCTCGTGCTCAGCGTCACGCTGGTGACGAAAATCGTGATCGAAAGCCGGCGCGCAAACGAGAACCTCAAGGCCGCCGAGAAGAACTTTGAACTGGTGCGCGAACTCTTCGCCTCCATGCGCCCCGACAACCTCCAGCAGGGGCTGGTCGATGTCGGACAGATCCTCGACGCCGCCGCGGAACGCATGGAGCGCACCACCATCGAACTCCCCGCCACAGAGGCCAGTTTCCGTGAAATCCTCGGCGAGGCGTACCGGGGGCTGAGCCAGTACGAACAGTCCATCCGCCACCACCGCCGCGTCGTCGAACTCAGGGAAAGACTCCTCAAGCCCACCGACCCGCGCCTGGCCGAATCGCTCCACCAGTTGGCCGCGGCCCTGTGGTGGAACGGCGAGTATGACGAAGCACTCCCGCTCTATCAGAGAGCCCTGGAGATGCGCCGCAAGCACTACGGCGAAGAGCACGAAGCAGTGGCAATGAGCATGACCCACCTGGCCGCGTGTCTGCTCAAACAGGGCAGGCTCGACGACGCCGAAGAGTACTACACACGCGCGCTCATGATGCGGCGAAAACTCTTCGGCGACCGATCACCGCAGGTGGCCGCGTCGTGCAACAACCTCGCCAAGTGCCTCTGGGAACGCGGCGACGTGATGCAGGCCGAAGCCCTCTTCCGCACCGCACTCGCCATGATCATCGAGACGGCCGGGCACAACAACCTCAACACGGCCAGCGCCGCTTACAACATGGGGTCGTTCCTCGCCGAGATCGGCCGCTATACCCAGGCCCGCGACATGTTCGAGCGTGCCCTGAAAGTGCGAACCGAACGATTCCGCCCCGACCACGACATGGTGCTCTGGGCCAGACTCGGCCGAGACCGCGCCATCAGCATGGATACCCCCGACGGCGAACTCATCGCCAGCGTTGCTTCCATCGTCGACACCATCGAAGCACGCAAGCCCGGACACCCCGACGTTGCCGAAGCGCACACCGTGCTGGGCATCATGCACATGCGGGCCCACAACCCGGCGAGCGCCGAGCATCACCTCCTGCGGGCCATCGAGGTGCTCGGCGTGGGCCGCGAGATGAACCACCGCGACTTGGGCATGCTCAAACTCCGCTTGGGCGAGTGCTGGCGGTTGCTCTGCCGGTTCGATGACGCGGCGTGCATCATCGAAGAAAGCCGCTTCCACTTCCGCAGGTCATTCGCGTCGCCCCTGCTCTTCTCCGAGTTGCAGCAGGCCCTCGACCGCGTCGCCGAGAGCCGCGCCATGAGCACCGGCGCGATGCACTGATTGCACATCGGCGCAGCGCCGTTCACCGCATGCGAAGACCGGCCCGTGGGCGATCATGACCCAACTGGCCACCAGTGAGCCCCGAGATGACCGCACCCTTTACCGCCTGCGGCGAAGTCCAACCGCACCGACGGCCCCAAGAATCGTGAACGCCGTGCCCGGGGCCGGCGTTCTGGGGAAGTCTGTCTCCTCCAGCCCGATGACATACCGGCCCTGCTCGCCCACACCGGTCCAGCCGATGAGCGGGTTGAAACCGCCCGGGCCGTCGGGCCCTGAGATTTCTGTCGGCGTCGCCATGTTGAAGATGGGGCCGGTGGCACTCACCGGAACTCGCCCCAGACCCGCGATCGCCAGCACGTAATCCCCGGGGCTGTTGATGAAAATGCCCGTCGAGTCGGTCGCGGTCGAGAGCAGTTTGGGAATATTCGATGTGCCGCTCTGGTCGTCGTTGGCGAGCATGCCCAGCGCATCGCCGTTCACCGTCACCTGGAACAGGTACATCACCGCGTTGAAGTCGGCGAAACTCAGCGTGATCGTGAAGTTCACCGGGTCGAGAATCTTGATGAAGTACAGATCCTCGTAATCCGGCTGCGTCAGAGATGTCGCCAGCGTGCCCGAGATCGACGACAGTTGCAGAACACTCGGCGAGGGCCGCGTGGGAACCTGCGCTGTGTGCAGCAGCGACCCCGCGTCTCCCTGCTCAAGCCAATCCGGGCCTGCATGCGCAGGGGCCGCCACAACCAATCCCACGGCCGCGACCGTCAGGGCGCACATCAGGCGCTGCGTCTTCATGTCTCTCTCCTCATCCCCTCACGACACCCGCCCGGCCGATCTTCGACCGCTGGAAACGGCAAAGCGCTGAGGGATCTGTATACTCTAGCACCCACACTGGGGTATGCTGACGCGGTTTTTCAACGTCGAAACCCCGATAACGGTGTCGGCCCATTCTCCGTTGGCCCGCGAAGGAGTCTCATGGACGCGCAAACGATCGTCTCCGGCCCCAGGCACAACCCCGACTCCGCCAGCGCGAGCCAGGGTGTTCTTGTCACGGTTGCCGGGCCCGCGAGACAACCTGCTATCCTTCGAACAGACCGCCCAACTGTTATCGGACGCGACAAGGGCGTCGATGTCGAACTCGGAGAAGATCGATCCGTCTCCCGCAAGCACGCCGTGATCGAATGCAAGCGCGGCCGCTGGTTCATCACGCACCTGGGCAGCCAACTCCCCTCCACCCTTAACGCCACACCATTGGAACGCGGACGCGTCACCCCGCTCAACCACGGCGATGTCATCGGCATCGGGCTCTGGTGGTTCCGGATTCAACTCGGCGGCCAGGTCTCAGAAGCCGAGCGCGGCAGCGCGCTTGGGCCCGAAGAAGCGGGCCAGGTCTCCACCGTAAAGGTTGAATCACTCCTCGCGCAGGCAGAGCGTCAGTTGGGTCAGGTTCTCGACCTGGCCTCTGCCATGCAACGCGCCGCGGATGAGAAGTCCCTCTCTTCCGCTGTGGTGCGGGCCGTCGCCACTGGCACGGGCTTCTCTCGCGCCGCCGCCGTGCGCCTTCTCCCGGGCGGAGACTCCATCGTCTTCCTCGCCGCGCTGGCCAACAACCTCGAACGCCCCGACGGGTTCCCGATCAGCCGTTCGCTCGTGCGCGCCGCCGCCAGCGGCGAAGTGTCGCAGTTGTCGGGCGATTCTGCGCTGCGCCAGGCGCACAGCATCGTGCAGCAGGGCATCCGCTCGGCCCTGTGCGCCCCGATCACCGTTGGGGGTCAGATTGTCGCCTTTCTGTACGCCGACCACAGCGAGAACGTCGGCTCACGCGGGCACGAGGCCGCCTCGTTCCTCGCCGCGGTCGCTCACCTGTATGGACTGGCCCTGGGCGACCTTCGCCGGCGCGCCACCGAAGAACGATACCGCGAACTCGCCGCGGACCTCTCGGCGGCGCGGCACGCTCAGGAAAGGCTCATGCCCCCGCTGCGAGCCCGAGTCGGGCAGGTTCATTACGCACTCGAAAGCATCCCCGGGCGTCTTGTCGCGGGCGACCTTTTCGATGTTGTCGACCTCTCCAACGGGCGTGTCGCGTTCTTTCTGGGCGACGTCATGGGCAAGGGCATGGGCGCCGCCGTGCTCATGGCCTCGGCCCAGACACACCTGCGCACCCTTCTCTGCCGAGAGCGTGACCTCTCTGTGGTCATGGGTGAACTCAACCGCGAGATCAGCCTTCGCTCTGAGAGCGGCGAGTTCATCACGCTGTTCCTGGGCGTGGTCGACACCAACGCGTCGACGCTCGAGTATGTCGACTGCGGCCACAGTTGCTGGATGATCGCCAGAAGCGGCGGCGGCATCGAACGCATGCCCTACGCGGAGCACCTGGCCCTGGGCATCATGGAAGACGAGAAGTTCAACCCCCGCAGCATTCCGCTGAAGACCAACGACCGTGTGGTGGTCTTCAGCGACGGCGTGCGAGAACAGTGCAACCCGGAAGGCGCGGAGTTTGATTTCTCGGGCACCGCCGCCGCGCTCGAAGCAAGCCGCGACGAGGCGGGAGACGTGGAGGAAATTCTCAGGCGGCTCAAGGCCTTTGCGCAGACCGATTCCCTCGCCGACGATGTGACCATCGCCTCTGTCCGCCTCGCCCCCGCCGGGGCGTGACGGCACCCCCGAACCGCGGGATTGCCGCCGCCTCGCACCGAAGGAAGTCTCGTGGTCGAAACACTGCTGATCGTGTGCGTGATCCTGCTCCTGGCGTGCGTGGCACTCCTGGTGCTCGTGCTGCGGCGCACCGGCGGCGGCGGCGCCGGCCTTTCCACAGATCTCGAGGCTCGCCTGAACCGCCTCGATGAATCCCTCGACCACTCGCAGACCACCCTGCGTGACGAACTCGCCCGCGCCAGAACCGAGTCGCTGGAACACGCGAGACTTCTGCGCGACGAGGTAGGCTCGGGTGCGCGTGCACAGACCGATGCCATGGCCCGCGCCATGCGAGACTTCACCCAGCAGCACGCCTCGCAGATGGACGGCTTCTCGGCCAGGCTGGCGCAGTTGAACGAGAAATCGGCGGATGCCGCCCGCCTGATGCGCGAGGATGTCACCGGCACCATCCGCGGCTTCACCGCCCAGTCGCTCACGCAGGCGGGGCAGGCCGCCGCGACACAGCAGGAGCGGCTCGACTCATTCTCGCAGCGCATCGCGCAGATGCAGGAAGCCGGCGAGAAGTCGCTCGCACAAACCCGCGAAGAAGGCCGCGCCGCCGTGAAGGACATGCGCGCCGAGATCACGGGCACACTCAAAGCCTTCGAAGAGACCGTGCGCCAACGCGTCGAAGAGCACGGCACGCTGCACGCCGAGAAGATGCAGGAACTCACCGGCCGCATCAACAGCATGGTCGAAGCGGGCGAGAAACGCATCGACGGCATCCGCGTCATGGTCGAGCAGCGTCTCAAAGAGTTGCAGGAGGACAACACCCGCAAACTCGACCAGATGCGTCAGACCGTGGACGAAAAACTCGAGGGCACCCTGGAGAAAAGGCTCGGCGAATCATTCAAACTCGTCAGCGAGCGGCTCGAACAGGTTCACAAGGGCCTGGGAGAGATGCAGACCCTCGCCTCGGGCGTCGGCGACCTCAAGAAAGTGCTCACCAACGTCAAGACGCGCGGCATGTGGGGCGAGGTGCAACTGGGCAACCTGCTCGAACAGGTCCTCACGCGAGACCAGTTCGACACCAACGTGATGACGCGCCCCGCCTCGGGCGAACGCGTCGAGTTCGCCGTGCGCCTCCCCGGCCGCGATGGCCACTGGGAGACCCCCGTCTGGCTCCCCATCGACGCCAAGTTCCCGCAGGAAGACTACCTGCGCATCGTCGAAGCCGCCGAGAGGGGGGACGCCGATGGGGTTCGTGAGGCCGGCAAGCAACTCGAGGATCGCCTCATCTCGTCCGCGCGGACCATCAGCGAGAAATACCTGGCCCCGCCGCACACCACCGATTTCGCCATTCTCTTCCTGCCCACCGAGGGGCTCTACGCCGAGGCCCTGCGCATCCCCGGTCTGAGCGAAAGCCTCCAGCGGCACCGGGTCATGATCGCCGGCCCCACCACCCTGGCCGCGATTCTCAACAGCCTGCAGATGGGCTTCCGCACGTTGGCCATCGAGCAGCGATCCAGCGAAGTCTGGGGTGTGCTCGGCGCTGTCAAAACCGAGTTCTCACGGTTCAGCGAGGTCTTCGCCAAGGTCAAGAAGAAACTCGGCGAGGCCAGCAACACCATATCCAGCGCCGAGGTTCGCACACGCGCCATGCAGCGGACTCTCAAGAACGTTGACGAACTCCCTTCGCCCGCCGCCTCTGGGCTGCTTGGCCTCACCCCGCCACCCGAAACCCCGCCATCTCAGGATGCCTGATGCGCTGCCGCCCCGCATGCACCGTCTCAGCGTGAGCGCCCGCTGCGCGCCGGTGTCAACAGCCTCGCCGCACGCTCATACACCTTTTTGATCTCGCCCGCGCCGCTCCCGCCGCCGGGCGCCTGCCCTGTCAGGAAGAGATCGGTTCGAACGTCTACGCCAGATGTCGCTGCATCGGTGCGCGGGGTGATCCACAGCACGCCCGCGATCTCTCGCTCCTGCTGCGCGGTCCACTGACCGATGATCGACCCCACGCCAGAGGCGTCCGGGGTTGACCTGCCGATCGCCAGCCTCAACGAAGCCACCGCATCGATCTGCGGTTCCAACGTGCTCAGGCCCGGCAGCGTGCCCTCGCCCAGCAAGCGGACGGGCGCCGCCAGCAACCCCTCACCAAAGCGCTCCAAGGCCTCACGCGTCTCTTGAGAATACGGCGGGCGCAGATCGCTGATGATCAGTATCGTGCCCAGCGGCGCGGGTGGCCCTGCCACTTCGGCCACGTCCTGCTGCCCGTTGCTCGCAACCTGTGTCGGCGCGGCATCGCCGCTGCCGCCACGTGTTGATGACGATGCCGTCCGGGTGCGCCTGGGCGTGATGGTGGCCGTGCCCGAGGCCTCGATCACGCTCTCGGGCTTCTGTGTCAACTCGTCTCCGAACTCAGCGACAAACACAGAGTGCTCTCGCGTGAAACCGGGCGAAGAGACTTCGATGCGCTCCCTGGCGCTCAGCACCGTGCCCACAACCACCGTGCCGCACACGCCGGCGAAGACCAGCAGCGCCACGGCGATGCCCACTCCCCCGCCCCGTTTCTGCGCCTTCGCGGCGCCGCGTCTGCTGTCGATCCTGGCGTTCGCCCGCGAGCGTGCCGCCTTCGCGCGTGCCCTGGCGCTGGCGAGTTGTTCCTCGGCCGCCCGCCGGGGCAGCGGCGTTACCGGCTGCGCCGCGGGCGCAGCCGGGGGAACCTCGTACGGCGCGGGCGAGCGCCGCGCGGCGCCCACCGCGGCCCGCGCGGCATCGGTTGTAGAGTTCACTGCCCTCTTGACGCCCTCCGACCAGCGTGCGCCTGTTCCGCCCTGCACCCCCTGTGACTGATCAACGACCGAGGCCCCGCTCCACCAGTTGGTGACCCGAAGGTTGGGAACGTATCGCCCGACACGCTGGCCCACACCCTGCCCCGCAGCCACCGCCGCAGCGCCAACAGCCCCAACCGCCGCGGCGGCCGCGCCGCCCACCGCACGGGCCGCGGCCACGTGCACGGGCTCATGCGCTGCGCCCTCGTCGCCCCGATTGCCGGCCCGAACACTGGGCAGTTCGAAGGGTCGCACCGCGTACGGATCTTTGGCGGCGAGCACAAACTCAAGGTCGCGCAGCATCTCGTCGGCCGAGGCGTAGCGATTGTCGTAGGCCGCCATCGCACGCCGGATGATCCACTTCACGGCCTCGGGGCACCGCTTGCTCACCTGCGAGAGAACGCCGTGCGGCGGGAAGGTGTCTTCGATGGTGGCAAAGAGAACCGCGCCCGCGCCGTAGATGTCAAACTTCGTTCCGTCGACTTCGTGCACCTTCGCGCCCTGCAAGGCCCGCTGCACCATCACAGGGTCGCGGAAGTACTCGGTGCCGTGCGTGGTCAGCGTCATCGCGCTGCGCAGCGAAGAGACCAGTCCGAAGTCGACAAGGTGCGCACGCCGATCGCCGCGTGCGTCAACGATGATGTTGTCAGGCTTGACATCCTTGTGCCACAGCCCCCCGCGGTGATACGTCGCGAGAGTGCGCACCAGGTCGGCGCTGTACCCCAGCGCGGTGCGCAGTTGCAGTTCGCCCAGGCCGTCCGAAGGGCTGGTGGCGTGCAGTTGCCTGGTCACCAGCGTGAGGCTGTCGCCCGGGATGTACCGCATGACATAGTGGAAGCGGTCAGGACGAAGATCATGGTCGAGGATCAGCCCGAGCCGGCGTGCCGCCTCGAGCGAACGGCTCTCACGCACGATCTGCGGCAGGCTGCTGCCCTCCGACAGCGAGAACGACTTGATCACAACCTGGTGGACATCGTGCCCGGCGCGGGCCAGCGATGCCGCTTTGATGTCGTCCGGCTCCGCGATGTACAACTTCGCGCCGCTGCCGCCCGAGGGCAGAGAGCCGACGATCGTGTACCCCTCGAACTTGCCCGAGGTGCCGTGCGAACGCCTGGGCTCATCGGCCGTGGGGGCCGCGGCCAGCACGGCCGGCAGGCGGCGTTCCAGCCCCTCGGTCAGCCCGTGGAGCATGAAGAGCCGCGCGGGGTGGCCCACGACAACCCTGTAGAGGCACACACCGGCGGTGCCCAGTTCACTCTGCAGCGCACGCCCGAAATGCCCCGTGGCCGACCAGCGGGCGATGATGATGCTCCCCAGAATCAACGGGATGTAGACGAGCGAGAGAACGAGCGCGCCGGCGAAACGAACGGTGTCCGACAGCATGCCCCACACAAAACGCGCCAGGTGCTTCACAAACCAGGCGATGCCCTTGAACAAGGGCACGATGAACCACACGATCAGCACCACGCCGATCACGATGGCGGCGACAAGCGCGAATGGAACGAGCAGCATCAGCACGGGGTTCATGGCGGCCTCGCCCACTGTTGACCGGGCCATCGCTGCACGTCCGACGTGCCGTGACGCCCGGCTCCGCCCCGTTCGCGGGGCTTACACGAGCCGGCGGGCCTGATCCTCCCGCCTCAACTCGTCCTGTCGCTGGTGGATCTCAGCGATGGCTTCGTCGAAGAGGGCATCGTCCGCGGCGGCTGTGTCGTGTTTGGGAGTCAGGTCCAGTCCGTTTCGCGCCGCTTCCTGCCGTTCGTCTTCTGTAAAACTATACGTCGCGATGATGTTCGCCAGCCTCGCCCTCAGCAGTTCACGGACCTTCGCCAGCCGTCGGCTCACCGTCGGCTCGCTGATGCCCATCGCCGCGGCAACGTCCTTGCCCGGCATCCCCTCGAGAACTCGCATCGTGAAGATCGAGAAATCCGTGAAATCGCTCTCTTTTTCCACCGCCCGCAGGGCCGCTTCGACCTTCGCCGCGAAGATCTGCGATTCGTACTGCGCGTCGACCGGCAGCCCCTTGGCCTGACCCATCCACCCGTCATCGAGCGTGGTGGCCCGGCGTGTGCCCCCGCGCTTCAGGGCGTTGCGCCGGTCGAGTTCATCGCCCAGAACGTGCTTGGCAATCGCGAGCAGCCATGTCGAAAACCGCGCCCCTCGGGCCGGGTCGTAGCGATCTATCGACTCTGACAACGCCGCGAGCGTCTCCTGCGACAGGTCGCGCACTGTTTCTGCCCCGATCCGCCCCTTCCCCCATTTCATGAGTTGGGCGCGAACCACCGGCCCGAACATCTCCCAAAGTTCAAACCACGCGGCCTGGTCATTACTCCGCAGCCGCTGGATAAACCGTGTTGTCACGGGTGAAAGCATCCATGGAGGATAGACAGACTCTCCCCCGGGGCCGCCGGCACTGGCGGCAAAGACTTCGGTGCTCGCGGCCGCAGACTTCTCGGGCTTGGTTGGCGGGTTCACGTGGCGCTCCGGTGGTGACGAGGGGGGCCCCTCACCCCCGTTTGTTGTGAAATCCCTGCTGCCCGTTTCCCAACAACACCCCTGAATCGGCGCATTCACGGCCGCGCCTTGCCCGGAACGTACCCGGGAAGGACGGCGGCGAGCCAGGAGGTTGCCATGTCATTTGCCAAGCATGTGGTTCGTTACGCGGTGGTGGCTGGGCTTGTCGGCGGCACGGCGGTGCTCATCGCCGGCCCCGAGCGGGCCAACGCCCTGTACAGCCAGTTCAGAACCAAGGTCAATGAAACCATCGACCGCAACATCGACGACCCCATCGCCCTGCGGGCCCAGATGAAGCAACTCGAATCCGCCTACCCCCAGCGCATCGCGGCCGTCCGCGGCGACCTCTCGGAACTCCGCGAGCAAGTCGCCCAACTGCGGCGGGAGCAGGCCGTCTCGGAGCGCGTTGTCGCCCTCGCCGAGCAGGACCTCGTCAAGATGCAGTCCCTCATCGGCAAGGCCGAAACCACGCAGGCCTCCCTCGACGGCAACGCCGCGATCGTGCGGGTTGTTTTCGACAACGAGTCCCTGAATCTGCGCGACGCGTACGGCCGCGCCAACAAGATCCAGCAGGTCCGGCACGCCTACTCAAACCGCGCGTCCGAGATCGACCGTGACCTTGGCTACCTCACCCAGCAGGAAGAACGCCTCGCCGGCCTTCTCACCCAGTTGGAAACCGAGCACCAGGAGTTCCAGGCCCAACTTTGGCAGATGGACCGCCAGGTCGACAGCATCGCCCGCAACGAGCGCCTGATCGAGATGATGGAGAAGCGTCAGCGCACCATCGACCAGCAGGGCCGTTACGGCGCTGTCAGCCTGGATCAACTCTCTTCAAAGTTCGCCGACATCCGCGGCAAGCAGGAGGCACGCCTCCAGTCCCTTGTGCAGTCGGCCAACACCCTCAACTACGAAGAGCGTGCCAAGTTTGAACTCGATGCACGCCCCCAGGCCAACCGCCCGGCGGGTTGGCAGGCAGAGCCGCGGCTCAGCCCGACCATCATCGAGATCACCCCGGAAGACCGCGCCCCGGCCGCGGAACAGGCCCCCGCTGCCAAGCGCCCCATCGCCATGACCCTCGAACCGATCTCTCACCAGCGCCGCCGCTGACATCCCCTCTTTCGGCGCGGCACACCCACACACCCCATCTCAAGCCCGGGCCACAGCGGCCCGGGCCCTTTTTTTGCCCCTCCGCCGCAGTCTACCGCCGCCCCGGGGCCCGCCCCGCCCGCGAGACTGTTTTTCCGGTTTCAATGGCTTTGTGGGGCTGCTGCCGATAACCTGTGAGGCCCGATGGACGGGCGACTGATTGTGGTACGCGCTTTGCAAGCCACGGAGAGGCTCCCGCAGTGATCTTCGATCGACTCGTCGGACTATTCAGCGTTGACATGGGCATCGACCTGGGCACCTGCAACACACTCGTTGCGGTGCGCGGGCAGGGCATCGTTCTCAACGAACCCAGCGTTGTCGCCGTCAAAAAGGGCACCAACCAGGTTCTCAAGAACGGCGAGGCCGTTGGTTGGACCGCCAAGGAGATGCTCGGCAAAACCCCCGGCTCCATCACCGCCGTGCGCCCTCTCAAGAACGGCGTCATCTCCGACTTTGAAATTACCGAGGCCATGCTCAGTTACTTCATCCGAAAGGTGAACGGCAAGAGCAAGATCATCGGCCCGCGCGTGGTTGTCAGCGTGCCCAGCGGCATCACCGCCGTTGAAAAACGCGCCGTCTTCGACTCGTGCGAGCGTGCCGGCGCGCGTCGCACCTACCTCATCGAAGAACCAATCGCCGCCGCCATCGGTGCCGGCCTGCCCTTCGCCGAGGCCACCGCCTCGATGATCGTTGACATCGGCGGCGGCACCACCGAGGTCGCCATCCTCTCCCTGGCCGACATCGCCACCTGCGAGAGCGTCCGCGTCGCCGGCGACGACATGGACGAGGCGATCATCAACCACATGAAACGCACGTACAACATGATGATCGGCGAGCAGACCGCCGAGCGCATCAAGATTGAGATCGGCTCGGCCTCACCGGTCTCGGCCGAAACCACCATGGACGTGCGAGGCCGCGACATGATCAGCGGCCTGCCCCGCCGCACCGAGGTCAGCAGCGAGGAGATCCGCTCCGCCCTTCAGGAGCCCGTGCAGGGAATTGTCGAGGCCGTCACACGAACGCTCGAACGCGCCGAGCCCGAACTCGCCGCGGACCTTGTCGAGAACGGCATCGTCATGGCCGGCGGCGGCGCGCTGCTCCGGGGCCTCTGCCAGGTCGTTCAGAAGGCCACGGGCCTCGACACACGGCTCGCCGACGACCCCCTCACGTGCGTTGCCCGGGGAACGTGCATCTACCTCGAGCACCTCGAAGAGTGGAAGTCCACCCTCGAAAACGACATGGACGGCTGAACGCCGCCCCACAACTCCAAACGGCAGAACCGTGCTCAACCCCGCGCATGCACAGCGACTCCTCCCCGCCACGATCGCGCTCATGATCGTGGTCGGCGTCGCCATTCCCGCCCGCTACCTGGGCTGGGTCAACCACTTCGGCTGGCTTGTCACCACGCTCGTGGCGCCCATCAGCCACCCCCTCGCGGCCTTCTCCCGCTGGGCCTCGCCCGCGTCGGCCCTGCCGCAGGACAACGAACAACTCCGCATGCTGCGCGAAGAACTCGAAGCACGCCAGCAGGAACTGCTGCGCCGCCAACTCGAGATCGACCGCCTCACCAGGGCCCTCGAAGACATGAACGTCTTCTCGGCCGTGAACCCCGCGCCGGTCCGACAGGTCGATGCGCCCATCTTCGCCTCTTCCAGCGATCTTTCCAGCGGTGTTCTTCGCGCCCGCGCCGGAACGCGCGAAGGTGTCGAAGCCGGCAGCGTTGCGACGACCTCCGGCATGCAACTCGTCGGCCGCGTTCTCTCCGTCAGCGCCCGCACCTGCGACATCATGCCATTCACCGACAGGGCCGCCGGGCCCATCCAGGGCGTCATCATCTTTGACGGCACACCCAACGGCCTGGTCTGCAAACTCGAGCCCACCGGTGAGGGCACTGTGCGCGGCCCCGTCGAAGACCGTCGAGATGCCTCCGGCGCGGCCATCGAGCCCCGCATCGGTCAGCAGGTGCGCCTGAACGACCCCGGCCGCTGGCCCCGCGATGCGCAGATGCTGCTGCTGGGCACCGTGGTCGCTGTCGAAACAAGCCCGGATGGTCCGCTGCGCAAGGTCGTCACTGTCCGCCCCACCATCGAGCGACTCGAACGCGTGAGCGAGGTTGTGCTGCGCACCGCCATGCCCGGGGGTGGGCGATGAACGCCTTTGCGTTCGTTCTTTGCGCCTGGGTCTTCATCGGCATGGAACTGGGCCTGCGCGACGCCCTCGCCCTTGGCCCTTCACGCATCGCACCCAGTTTCGTCTTCTGCTTTCTCACCTTCATCGCCATGCTCGCCCCGCAGCCCCGCCCGAACTGGTACGCGCTGGCGCTGGGCGCCCTCATGGACCTCACCTTCCGAATTCCACTCAGCGACGGCGCGGGCACCATCGTCATCATCGGCCCCCACGCCCTGGCTTATCTCCTGGCCGTGCAACTCATCGTGGCGCTTCGTGGCATCATGATCCGGCGCAATCCGCTCACGATGGGGTTCCTGGCGATGCTCGGAAGCATCGTCGCCGGCGTCACACTCGTGGGCATCTACGCCATCAGAATCTCCATCGGCGACCAACTCGCCCTCACGCCCTCTCAAGACCTGCTGCCACGCCTGGGCAGTGCGCTCTACACGGGTCTCATGGGCGTTCTACTCGCGCTGGCGCTCATCCCCGGTGCGGGGCTCATGGGCTTGCAGGCGCAGACCGCCAAACGATTCGCCCGTCGCATGTAACCCCGTCGAACACCGTGGCTCGCGCCGCGCTGCAACGCTTCGCCGCGCCTCACGCTCCGCGGGACACAAGTTCCAGCACCGTATCCAGGCAGATCGCGTGCGTGCCTTCAACCACGAGCGTTGCTTCACGCAGCCGCTGCACCGGCAGCGAGTGCCCAACCCCCACCACCGCCATGCCCGCACCCCGCGCCGCGGCGATGCCCCGGTCGGTGTCCTCGATCGCCACCGCTCGCGCCGGCGCGGCGTTGAGCCTCCCCAGCGTCATCTGGTAACAGGCCGGGTCCGGCTTGCTGCGTGCCACGTCATCCGCTGAGACAACGACCGGGAAGAGTTCCGTCAGCCCGTTCACCGACAGGATGTAGTCGATCTCGTGCCGACGCGCCCCCGAGCAGATCGCGATCGGAACGCCCCGATCCTTCGCCTCTCGCGCCATCGCCACCGTGTGCTCGAACAACCTCACGTCGCCGCGGTCGATGGCGCGGCGTGCCGCCTCCCATTTGAGCGTTGCCAGCCTTTCATATTCCCTCGGGTCCGGCGTGCGTCCGTTGTCACGCGCGATCAACGCGTACGCGTCACGGTCGTCACACCCCAGGTATGCCGACACATTCTGTTCGTGGTTCAGGTCCATCCCCAGTTCGCGTACCGCCTGCCGCAGCGCGGCTTCGTGCATCGGCTCCGAATCGGCCACCACCCCATCAAAGTCGAAGATCACAACCGGCCCGGAGCGCGTCGTTGGTGCACAGGTAGACATCTCGCCACTGTATCAAAGACCACAGTGCGCGTGCCGCTGCCCCCATAGAACCACCGAATCGCCCCGAGAACACGCCTTTTCAGAACGCTTTGGAGAATTTCGCGCCCCGCCCTCTTGACAACCTCACGCCCCGGGTTTAGCGTTCTCGTGCATCAAGAGCCCCGGTGTGCATACACATCGGGCGGCAACCGAGCGGGCGCGATCGAGCAACAACACTCGACCCCTCCCGCCGCGGTGCCGGGCAAACCCCTTGCAGGGGTAGCGATGCGGCCCAGGCGTTGACGCAATTCAGGCGTCAACGAACTCGGCAAAGGACGGGGGCGATTGTCGCCCCCGGTCGCTCCCCCTGCACAGCCACGTTCGCCGTTTGTGATGCCTTCGGGAGGCATCGGGTCATGTGCAACCGGCAGCAACACGTCGAAACCCACACGCAATCACTCTACGAGCATGGCTTTTCGGCCACGCGCGCTGTCCACGGGGCCGGAGAGGCAGACCCGCACACCGGGGCCGTGCTCACGCCGATCTGTCAATCAACCACCTACGCCCACGCCGCCGTGGGCGAGCACCGGGGCCACACCTATTCACGCGCGAGCAACCCCACCGTGAGCGCCGCCGAGCGTGCCATCGGCTCGCTCGAAGATGCCCCGCCAGCGGTCTGTTTCTCGACGGGCATGGCGGCCATCTCCGCGCTCTTTCTCTCGTTGCTCCGCAGCGGCGACCACGCGGTGATCTCCGACGTTGTCTACGGCGGGACGATGCGCCTTGCCGACCAGATCCTCGCGGGCCTGGGTATCGCCGTGACCTATGCCGACACGACCCGCGCCCAGGAAGTCGCCCGCGCGATCACCCCGGCAACCCGGCTGGTGTTCATCGAGACACCCGCCAACCCGACACTTGTGCTCACAGACATCGCGGCCGTGGCGCACCTCTGCCACGAACGCGGGGTGCCCCTGGCGGTTGACAACACCTTCCTCACGCCTTTCATCCAAAGGCCACTCGATCTGGGCGCAACCGTCAGTCTCGCCTCAACAACCAAGTACATCGAAGGCCACAACGCCACGCTCGGTGGCGCGATCACCACCCGCGACCAAGCCCTCGACGCCAGGCTCAGGCTCGTCCGCAAGACGCTCGGCTTCATCCAATCGCCGTTCGAGGCGTGGCTCACCATCCGAGGAATCAAGACCCTCGGCCTGCGCATGCGCCGCCAGTGTGAGAGCGCCGCACGCATCGCCGGCTTTCTGAGCGCTCACCCCGACATCACCCGCGTCTGCTACCCGGGCCTCGCGAACAACCCTCAGCACGACCTCGCACGCCGCCAGCACATCGGCGGGCTGCACGGCGGCATCGTCTCCTTCGAAGTGCGCGGCGGCGCATTGGCGGGCCTGCGGGTGATGAACGCGCTGACCCTCTGCACCCGGGCAGAGAACCTGGGCGCCGCCGAAACACTCGTCACGCACCCGGCCACGATGACGCACGCCGATGTTCCGCAGGACATCCGCGAGCGTGCGGGCCTTACCGACGGCCTCATCCGGCTTTCGGTGGGCCTCGAAGAGCCCGACGACATCATCGACGACCTTGCCCGGGCGCTTCCTTCGAGTGAACGGCGAGCGCCCCGCACTCTGGTCGCTCTCTGAGCAATGCTCACCACACGTCATCGCACACCACATCAACGCGGACGCTTGCCCGACACCCGCCCGCACACCCACACAACCCGGAGACACACGTGGAAGGCCCTATTTCAGTACTTAAGTTCGGCAGTTCTGTTCTCACCGATGAACGCGCGGCCGCGCGCGTGGTGCACGAAGTCTACAACGCGTGGCGGGACGGCCACCGTGTGATCGCCGTGGTCTCCGCGCTCGCCGGAGAGACCGATGCGCTTCTCGCCGGCGCCAGAGCCCTCAACCCGAACGCCGAAGACACCACCCTGGCGGCTTATGTCGCCCAGGGTGAAACCAGAAGCGCGGCGCTGGTGGGCCTGTACCTTGATCGAGCCGGCGTGCCCGCGCACGTGCTAGATGCCGGGGCCATCGGGCTCACAACCACCGGCGGCGCACTCGATGCCGCGCCGACAGGCCTGGATGTGCAGCGAATCCTCCTCGCGCTCTCGCAGCGCCCCGTGCTTGTGGTGCCCGGATTTCTGGGGCGCGATGAACTCGGCTCCACCACGTTGCTCGGCAGGGGCGGCTCAGACCTCACGGCCTTGTACATCGCCGCGCGATTGCGGCACGCGCCGAACACCACGCACAGCGTGCGCTGCGTGCTCATCAAAGACGTTGACGGTCTCTATGACCGCGACCCGGCGCTCTACCCCCACAGTGCGCGCCGCTATGTGCACGCCTCGCACGATGACGTGCTGGCGCTGCCCGAAGGCATCGTTCAGCACAAGGCCGTGCGGGCCTCGCGTGAGTACCGCGTCGAGTTCGGTGTTGGCACCGTCGGCCACCCCGCGCCAACACGTGTCGGGCCAGGGCCCAGCGCCCTCGCACAGTCTGCCGCGGGTCACTCGCCCGTGCGGGTGGCCCTCGCCGGGTGCGGCGTGGTCGGGCGAGGCGTGCACGACCTCCTCCGGGGCCTGCCCGACCTCTTCGATCTTGTCGGTGTTGCCGTGCGCGATGTCGCGGCCCATCGCGACGCGGGGGTAGACCGCTCCCTCCTCGTCGATTCACCCGCGCATCTTCTCGGGCGAAAGCCAGCCATTCTCGTCGAGACCATCGGCGGCCTGGGTGTCGCCGCCGACCTCGTGCGTGCCGCGCTCGACAATGGGGTTCATGTGGTCAGTGCGAACAAATCGCTACTCGCCGACAGACTCCCAGAGTTCGAGACACTCTGCCAGCGAACACAGGCCCGCCTGTGCTTCAGCGCGGCCGTGGGCGGCGGGGTGCCGATGCTCGAAACCGTCCGACGCTGCGCCTCCCGCGGAAGAATCACCCACATCACCGGAGTGCTCAACGGCACAACATCCTTCGTGCTCGATGAACTCGCGCGGGGTGTATCGTTCGCTCAGGCCGTCTCGCTCGCCCAGCGTGCGGGGTTCGCCGAGTCAGACCCCCGCGCCGACCTCTCCGGGGCAGACGCCGCCGCGAAGGCCCGGCTCATCGCTCATGCTGCTACCGGCTCGTGGATCACCACGGCGCAGATCCGCTGCACCGGCATCGACGCCGTCACCGCCGATGAGGTCACGCGGGCCAAGGCCGGCGGCGGTCTGCTGAGGCTCGTCGCGCACATCTCACTGCACGCGAGGGGCCCGCAGATCGTGATCGAACCGAGGGCGCTTGATGCAACTTCCCCCCTCTCCCGTCTGCGCGGCGAGCAGAACGGCTTGATCATCGAACTCGAGAACTCGTCCGAACCCGTCTTTGTCTGCGGGCGTGGCGCGGGCCGGTGGCCCACCGCTCAATCGGTGCTCGCCGATCTCTTCTCGCTTCTCAACAGCAACCGCTCTGATCCTGCCGCGCCGCCTCAGTCAGGCGACCGCAACACGCACACCACGCCAGCCCTTGAGGAGGTCGCGGCATGAAAACCTCAACCAGTCTCGTCCAATCTGATCACGCCTGCGGCGACCCATGGCGCGCCACCGCCACACCCATCTACCAGACGGCGACATTCGATCAGGACTCCGCCGAGGAGTTCGGCCGTTATGACTATTCCCGCAGCGGTAACCCGACACGCGACGCGCTCGAACGCCAGGTCGCCATGCTCGAAGGCGCACCGCGGGCCTTCGCCTTCGCCAGCGGGCTCGCGGCGATCAACGCCGTGGCCGGGTTGCTCTCTCCCGGAGACGAAGTGCTCGCCTGCGATGATCTGTACGGCGGCACCTACCGACTCTTCTCGGGGCTTCTCTCGCGCCGAGGGATCAGCGTTCGTTACGCCGACCTGACCGACGAAAAGGCCGCCAGCGCCGCGATATCGCCCCGAACCCGCCTCATCTACGCAGAATCTGTCAGCAACCCGCTCATGCGCATCTGCGACATCCGCTTCCTCGCCTCCCTGGCCCGCTCGCGCAGCGCCCGCCTGTGCATCGACAACACCTTTCTCTCGCCCATCCTCATGCGCCCGTTGCACCTCGGCGCCGACATCGTCATCCACTCCGCCACCAAGTACCTCTGCGGCCACAGCGATGTCACCGCCGGCACCGTTGCCACCTGCGACGACACCATCGCACACAACCTCGCGTTCATCCAGAACGCCGAGGGCGCAGGCCTTGGCCCGCAAGACTCCTACCTGCTCCTGCGCGGCATGAAGACCCTCGACCTTCGCATCGAGCGTCAACAGCGCACCGCAGAGCGAATCGCCCGATCGCTGCACGCGAGAGACGATCTGGACGGGGTGCTCTATCCCGGCCTGCCCTCATCGCCGCACGCCGCGCGTCACGCTTCGCAGGCGAGCGGAAACGGCGCGGTCATCTGCGTGCGAACCGGCGACTCCGGCCGATCGCGCCGCGTTGTCGAATCGCTCTCGTTGTTCCCTATCCGTGTAAGTTTCGGCGGGGTGCAGTCGTCGGCATCGCTCCCGTGCTGCATGTCGCACGCGAGCATACCCCCCGAGGTGCGTGCCTCGCGCCACTTCCCCGAAGACCTCATCCGTCTGAGCATCGGCATTGAAGACCCCGGCGATCTTCTCGAAGACCTCACCGCAGCGCTCGACGCACACCCCCGCGGCGAGGGGCACGCGAGCACCGCCGAATCGTCGCTTCACGCCAAGCCAGCCATCACATCAGCGAGTCCGTGTTCATGATCCCCGCCAGTTCCACCGTCGCGATTGTCGGTGCCACGGGCGCGGTCGGCCGCGAGGCACTGGCGATTCTCCAGCAGCGAAACCACCCGCCGGCCAACATCCGGGCCGTCGCCTCCGAGCGATCCGCCGGCGGTACGATCAACTACGGCGGGACTCACCTGCCCATCCACACACTCTCCGTCGCCGCTTTCGAGGGCGTGAACATCTCGATCTTCTGCACCGGGGCCGAACTCTCGGCCCGTTGGGCACGCGAGGCCCTCAACGCGGGCTCGCACGTGATCGACAACTCCTCCGCCTTCCGGCTTGATCCCGGCGTGCCGCTTGTCATCCCCGAGATCAACGGCGACCTCGCCCGTTCCGCCGGCCCGCCCCGGCTCATCGCCAACCCGAACTGCTCCACGATCCTGCTGCTCACCGCGCTCGAGCCTCTCCGTCAGCGCTTCGGCATCTCCCGCGCTGTTGTGAGCACCTATCAGGCTGTCTCGGGCGCCGGTGCGCCCGCCATCGATGAACTCCTATCGCAAACCCGCGCGGTGCTCGAAGGGCACACCCCCAGGCCGGCCGTCTTTCACACGCCCTGCGCGTTCAACGTGTTCAGCCATGATTCCGCCGTTGATCCACTGAGCGGCGTGAACGGCGAAGAGCGCAAAATGATCGACGAATCCGCGAAGATCTGGCGTGACACGTCCATCCCCATCACCCCAACGTGCATCCGAGTGCCCGTGGTTCGGGCGCACAGCGCTTCTGTTGCACTCACGCTCTGCTCGCCCGCTTCCGAGGCTGATCTCTTTCACGCGCTGCACGCGGGCAAGGGCCTGAGCATCATCGACGACCGCAGCGAGAACCACTTCCCTACGCCCCTGCAAGCGGTCGGCGGGGACGTGGTGCTCGTCGGTAGAATCCGGCTCGATCCCTCCATGCCCATGCATCATCATGGCCAAAGCCGCCATGTCTGCCTCTGGCTGTGCGGCGACCAGCTCCGCAAGGGCGCCGCCCTCAACGCCCTTCAAATCGCCGATCTCCTGCACGCCATCGCCTGAACAGGCGGCCATCGTTCCCCTCCCTCTCGCTCACCCATCATGGCGACGTGTTGATTGTGCACAGGGTGTGAATGTGTTGTGGAAATCTTCCTCGTGCCGATTCCTCACCCGTTGACGCTTGTCTGAGGTCATCCTGGTGGTCTGAGCGATCAACACGGGCAACCGGAGCACGCCCGTGGGCAGGAACACGATGATGAAGACTCACAGCCCGAACGCACCCGCCGCCACCCTCCTGCACACGCGACCTCATCACGCATCACCCGTTCAGGTAGAAGCGGGCAACCCGCTCCGCGGCGAACGCCTCACGCTCAGAATCTTGCGAGAGAGCGACCGAGACGAGTACATCCGAGTGCTGGTCTTGTCACGCCACATCCTGCAACCCTCCCTGGGGCTCTGGCACCCCGGCGAGTCAGACGCCGATGTCTTCGCACGACACCTGCGCCTCGCCTGGGAAGGGGAAACCCACGCCCACGCGCTGAGGCGAATCGCTGTGCTCCCGTGCGGCCGGATCGCCGGCGCGTTCAACCTCATATCCCTGGCGCGTGGCCTGCGCTTTGAAGCACAGATGAACTGGTGGGTGAGCGCCGACCAACTCCGCCGCGGCATCGGGCGAGAGGGCGCCTGCCTCCTGGCTGATCACGCCACCGCTGATTTCCCTGTCGGCATGGGCCTGCACACACTCTCCGCCTCCATCATGCCCTCCCACCAGGCCAGCAGGCGAATCGCCGCCGCCGCTGGCTTTGTGCAGACCAGCGAGCGAGAAACAGTGCTCGTCGACGGCCGCTGGATCTGGCACGAGCGATGGGTCCGCCAGAGTCGCATCGTCTGATCTCCGCTGGCACGCCGTTCGCGTGACATGAGCGCATGCGAACCCTCGCCGCTCTGCTTCTCCTCTGCTTCTGTGTTCAGAGCCTCAGCGCCACCACCGTCCGTGAACTCACACGGGTCAAGGGCGAGGGCGAGTTCATCATGCGCGGCCTGGGCCTTGTCATCGGCCTCAGGGGCACCGGTGACGACGGCAAAGAACTCGCCGTGGCACGCCCGCTCGCAGAACTCCTGCGAAACAGCGGCAACACCGTCGCCAGCCCGCGCGAACTCACCAAGGCCAAGGCCGCCGCCCTTGTCATGGTCACCTGCATCATCCCCCCGCGAGGGGCCAAAGCCGACGACCGTTACGACGTGCGCGTCTCCGTCCTCTACTCGGCCAGCAGCCTGGCCGGGGGACAACTCTTCCTCACCGCGATGCGTGGCCCCTGGGTCGATTCTCCGGTTTTCGCGCTGGCCGAAGGCCTCATCGAGATCCCCGACCCCGCCACGCCCACCGTTGGTGTCGTTCGGGGTGCCGCCCGGTTGATCGAAGACATCCCCGGCCCCGTCATGACCGACGAGTTCGATCTCATCATCGAGTCTCCCTACGCGGGCTGGTCCGCCGCCACGCAGATCGCCGTTGCCATCAACGGCAAGGCCGATCCCCTCAACAACAGCGTCGCCACCGCGATCGATGAACGCACCATCCGCGTCGTTGTTCCCGCTGTCGAACGCTCGAACCGCGCCGCATTCCTGGCCGACGTCTTCTCGGCCGAGGTCAACCCGGCCATGCTCGATCTGCCCGCGCAGGTCATCGTGAACATGCGTTCCGGGGCCATCATCATCACCGGCGATGTGCAGATCCGCCCTGTCGCCATCACCCAGCGCGACCTGAGCATCACCACCGTCACCCCGCCCCCCGCCGGCACACCACTCAACCCGGTGGTCACCCGCAGCGCATGGACCGACCTCAAGACCTCAGCCAGCGAGGCCGACACGGCCAAACTCAGCGACCTCATCTCGGGCTTCAAGCAGCTCGCCATCCCGGTGCAGGAACAGGTCAACATCCTTCAGATGCTCCACAAGAGCGGCCATCTTCAGGCCCGTCTGGTCATCGATCAGTGACCCGCTCTGGCCTGATGAGCCCTCCCCCCCCAGCCAGACACGCCATGCACTTGAACCCCGCACAACCAGCACGCTCGCCCGGCACGCTCCTTCAGCCCGTGCACGCCCATGCTTCCGCCTCCCGCGATGACTTCGCCTCCTCGCTGGGGCGAGCCAGAGCGCAGGAACTGCCCAAAGAAGAACGCGCCCAACTCGCCGCCGCGCAACTTGTGAGCGCCGCCCTTGTTCAGCCCGTCTTCAAGCAGATGCGAGAGAGCACGCAGGCGACCGGCCCCTTCGCGCCAGGCCGCGGCGAGAAAATGTTCCGGCAACTCCTCGACACCGCGACCGCCGACAGGCTCGTGACAAGCGGCCGCTGGGGGCTGGTCGACGCCGTGGCACGCCGCATGCTGGGCAACGAGACGCCACCGAACAACGGTCCTACGAACGGAGCCGCGGCATGAACAGCCCATCACAGCACAAACTCACGCCCGAACTCCTCGCCGACCGCCTGGACGGGTTGCTCAGCGAACTCGGCGCTCAGTACGAAGCACTCCACAAGGTGCTCGACGAGCACCGGCTCAGCATGCTCAGCGGCGAACCCACCGCCCTCGCCAAGGCCGTTGAGTGCGAACGCCAGGTCATGGAGCGCCTCAGCGGCGTGGACAGGCACCGCCGAGAACTCACCGCCTCCGCCGCCGCCGCCATCGATCAGATCGGCGCCCTCCGCGGCAAACCCGTGACCCTCACCCACCTCGTCGACGCGACGCCCGGTCACCGCCGCGCCGACCTTGCCTCGCGCGCTCAGCGCGTCCGGGACATGGCCGAGAATGCCGCGCAGCGCAGCCAGGCGCTTCGGGCCGCCACCGCGGACGTTCTCTCCCACATCGAGGGTGTGATGCGGCAGATCGGACACCGCATGAGCCACACCGCAACCTACGGCCCTCGCGGGGTGGTTGAAGCCGGCAAGGCCGTGGTTTCAGCCCTTGACGCCCGCACCTGATCTCGCCTCGGGCCCATTCACCGCGGTGGAACCGCGCACGGCACAGTCCAACTCGGCGGAGCACGAAGGAGCGAACGATGAGCCTTACCTCGGCGATGCAGACGGGCAGATCAGCGCTGGCCGCCAGCCAACTGGGCATCCAGGTGGCCGGCAACAACATGGCCAACGCCGCGACCCCCGGCTATTCGCGCCAGGTCATGAACCTCGCCCCGATGAGGGGAGACTCCTCCGGCCTTGGCGCCAGCGTGGGCCGGGGCGTCGCGGTGCGTGCCGTCAGCCGTCAGGTTGATCAGGCGCTGCAGGCCCGGGTCATGCTGAGCACTTCACAGCAGGCCGCCGCGCAGACCCGTTCAGATGTGCTCGCCCAGATCGAGTCGATCCTGGGCGAACTGGGCGACAACGACCTTTCATCCCAACTCTCCGCGTTCTTCAACTCATGGAGCGAGCGTGCGAACCAGACCCGCTCCGAGGCCGCCGTCGTGCAGCAGGGCGAGCAGCTCGCCACCTTCATGCAACGCGTGCGCTCGGAGTTGACAGACCAGCGCCGGCAGATCGATGACACCATGCGTGCCGGTGTCGGCCGGGTGAACGAACTCCTCCAGACGATCGCACAACTCAACACCCAGATCGCCTCCACCGAGGGCGTCGGCTCACCCGCCAACCCCTTGCGCGATCAGCGCGACCAGGCCATCGAACTCCTTTCCGAACTCATCGATGTCACCGTCATCGACCGCGGCATGGGCGGCGTTGACCTGCTCGTGGGGTCCCTCCCCGTGCTGCAAGGCGGTCGAATCCGCCCCCTCAGCCTGCAACAACACGAGAGCGCCGATGGATCACGAATCTCGCTGGCGGCGGGCACGCCCCCCGAAACCATCACGCCGACCTCCGGCCGCCTGGGCTCGCTCCTGCAGGAGCGCACCTCTACCGCCGACAAAACCATCGCCCAACTCGACACGCTGGCGTCGTCGCTGATCTTCGAGATCAACCGCATCCACAGCACATCAAGCAACGCGGCGGGCCTCACCTCCGCCTCGTCGGGCATGCCCATCCGCGTTGCAGACCGCGCGCTGGCTTTTTCCGACGGCGCCAACCAGACATTCGCCTCGCTCCCCTTCCGCCCCGTCTCGGGGGGCTTTGAGGTCACCGTCACCCACGGCCCCACCGGCGCGACCCGAACCGTGCGCATCCCTGTCGATCTCGACGGCGTGAACAACGCCGGCACCCCCGGCTTCGGCGACGATACCTCGCCCGAGTCGCTCCGCGCCTCGCTCGATGCCGTCGACGGCATCAGCGCCCAGTTCGGCACAGACGGCCGCCTGCGCATCACCGCCGCCGAGGGATACAACTTCCGCTTCGACAGCGACTCCTCGGGAATCCTGGCAGTCATGGGCGTCAACGCCTATTTCTCAGGCACAAACGCCGCCAACATCCGCGTTGATGATGGCCTCGTCCGTCAACCCTCCAACCTTGCCTCGGGGCGAATCATCAACGGCCAGCACGTCGAGAACGCCGGCGCAATGGGCATCGCCTCGCTCGCCACCAGCGGCCTGCCCTCCATGGGCGGGCGAACCCTGCAGGGTGCCTGGCAGGAAACCGTTCAGGCCGTCGGCGGCGCGGCCTCCAGCGCCCGAAGCACCGCGGACGCAAAGGCCATCGTCAGAGAAAGCCTCGAGATGCAGCGTTCATCCCTCAGCGGGGTGAACATCGACGAAGAGTCCATCAGCCTTCTCGACTTCCAGCGCCAGTACCAGGCCGCCGCCAGGGTCATTTCCACCGTGGACCAGCTCACCCAGGTCCTGCTCTCCATGGTCTGATCGCTCCCGGTGCGCCTTCGCTCGCGGCCTCTCCTCTGGCACGCGGCTTGCGTCCAATCCTGCAGCACCATCGCGCCGCCAATCCGCCACGCCGCGGAACCGCGCGCCACCCCGGGGCAGGATCACCATGACTCAGATCGCTCCACAACGCGTCTCGAACCTGATGGCCTCGCGCCTCGCGCTGACCAACATCACGCGCGCCAACGCTTCACTCATCACCACCCAGCAGCAGATCGCCACCGGACGCTCACTGCTCAGGCCCAGCGACGACATCGTCAAGTCCGCCACCGTCAGTGTCCTCGACGACCGCCTCGACCGCTCACGCCAGTTGATCCGCAACTTCGAGCACGCCGACGCCGCGATCTCCGAGATCGAATCAACCCTCAGTGAAGCGAGCGACCTCGCGCAGCAGGCCCGCGCCATCGCCTCATCGCAGGTCAACCTCACCTCTTCGGCATCTGAACGCGCCGGACAGGCCGCCGTCATCGACGGCCTCCTCCAGGGCCTCTTCGCCGTGGCCAACAAAAAGGGCGTCGCGGGGCACGTGCTCGGCGCGTCAAACGCCTCGCAAAGCCCGATCACCCAACTCCTCGGCGGGTTCCGTCTCTTGGCCACAGGCCCCGGCGCCGTCACCGATCTGGGTGTCGCGACCTCCGCGCCGCTCACCCTCAGCGAGAACAACCCCATCCTCAGGCGTGCCGCCGGCACCGCGCCCTCCGCAGATCTTGCACCGGCTCTGACCGCCGATACCCGCCTCGACGACCTCTATGGCACGCGTGGCCTGGGCGTGCAGCCTGGAACCATCCGATTCGCCTTCGGCGCCGGCCCCAGCGCAGAGATCGACCTGCGCCTGGCCGACACCATCGGCGATGTCGCAACGCTCGTCGAACGCGCCATCCGCGATTACGAGAGCATCCACGGCGTTTCCATCCTCGGCGGTCAGGGTGTCTCGACGTCTGGGGGCGCACTGCGCTTCGACATCGACCCCGCCGCGCCCGCAGGATCTCTCCTCTTTTCAGACTCCCAGAACGGCGTGACCGCCCTTGACCTTGGCCTGCGCTCGCAGCCCAACACCGGTTTCGGGGGCGGCACCACCGACGGGGCGAACCTGGGCCCGCGCCTCACGTGGCGCACCCCGGTGGCCGCCCTGCAATCACTCACCGCCCCCCTGGGCAACATCAAGATCACCAACGCCGGGCGCACCGCCACCGTCGATCTCTCCGGGGCAGAAACCCTGGGAGAGATCCGCAACCTCATCGAGGGAACAAACCTCGGCGTGCGCGTGCGCATCGCCGATGACGGCCGCGCCATCCGCATCGAGAACGAACTCGCCGCGGGCAGCGCCGGCGCGATGTCGATCGGCGAGGCCGACGGCGGCGATACCGCGACCCGACTGGGCATCCGCACCCTCTCGGGTGATACGCGCCTGGCGGGTTTCAACTTCGGGCAGGGTGTGCAGATCATCGATGGCGTGCTTGATCCCACATCCGGGGCTGTCAACACCGCCCTCAACGCCGACATGCGCATCACATTGGGCGATGCCCAGGCTACCCGGATCGAGATCGACCTGCGTCCGCAAGACATCGTGAGCGTGCAGACGCTCATCGACCGCATCAACGATCAGGCCGCCGCGCAACTCGCCGCCGCCGGCCTCCCGCCCGACGCGCTCAGAGCGGGGCTCGCGTCAGACGGCAACGGCATCGTGCTCACCCAGTCCGGCGTGTTCCAGGACGCCCTCCGCGTCGAACCGCTCAACAACTCTCCCGCCGCCGAACAACTCGGGCTCACCGGCGGCCGCTACGACCCCTCCACCTCAACCCTCCTGGGGGAGGACCGGGCCACCGTCCGCAGCGAGGGCCTCTTCACCTACCTCATCGACCTGCGCGATGCCCTGCTGCGCAACGACGTTCGCGCCATCGGCAAAGCCTCGACAGACCTCTCCGCCTCCCTCGACGACATCGCCGAGTCGCGCGGCGTCCTGGGCGGGCACGCTCAACGCGTCGACAGCGCCAAACTACGCGAACAAGACCGCGCCACGCTCGAAACCTCGATCCGAAGCACCCTGGCCGACACCGACTTCGCCAGCGCCGCCACCCGCTTCTCCCTCCTCCAGATGCAACTCGACGCGGGCCTGCGCGTCACCGCCATGGCCGGGCAGCGATCTCTCCTCGATTTCCTCGGGTAACACGCAGAGAACGCGCTCAACGCGCAACTCCCGCGCGGCACACAACACCCGCGACCACCAACCGCGGCGGTCGCATCACTCTCAAGACTTTGGCAAGCAGTTTGCGTACTGAATGTGAGTAGTAGAAACCCGGGGCAGGGAACACGCGATTGCCGGATGATCCACGGCCAGAACCGGCGGATCGCGTGTGCGGCGGGGATCGCCGCGGCAACGGGTGGACGTGGTTCGGCCGGCCTATCGGAGCGTACGCCATGGAAGTGCGGACGACACGGTTTGGGGTGGTGGAGATCGCGGAGGACCGCGTCATCACCATCCCCAAGGGTTTGCTCGGTTTCTCGAAGTTCACGCGCTATTGCCTGCTTGAGCCGGGCGAAGACGCGTGCTTCTTCTGGCTCCAGTCTCTCGACGAGCCGAGCCTCGCTTTCGTCGTCACAGACCCAAGCCTCTTTGTCCCGGAGTACGCGGTGCCCATCCGCCCGGACCAGATGGCCGAACTCGGTCTCGAACGCCTCGAAGACGCGCAGACCTTCAGCATCGTCAACAAGGTCGACGGAATGCTCACAGGCAACCTCCAGGGCCCGGTGGTCATCAACACCATCACGCGAACGGGCGAACAGCTCGTCCTGGCAGACCGCCGCTGGAGCACCCGTCACCCGCTCCTGCGGGTCGACCAGATGGCGCCTCGCGCTGTGCCGGCCTGACATGCGGCCTCAGCATGCACAACACACAGCCCGGCCTTTGTGCGCCGGGCAGAGGGACGCCGCGCAGCGTTCTGGTTCGGTGCTCACCCGCCGACCCATCAACAGCGCGGCGTGGGCCGGACAGGAACGACCTATGCGGCGGAGCAAGGAGCGAAAAGATGCTGGTGCTGTCCCGGCAGCGCGACGAAACGATCATGATCGGCGACGATATCGAGGTGACGGTGGTGGATATCCGGGGCGACAAGGTACGCCTCGGGATCAACGCCCCGACCAAGATCGCCGTTCATCGCAAAGAAGTGTACGAATCCATTCGCAAGGAGAACGAAGACGCGGCCCGAATGAGCGGCGCGGATGTCGGGGCCATCGCCCCGCCTCCAGGTGCGCCCGTCTCACCCGGACCGGGCAGGTTACGAATCAGGGCCGGCAAGACACCCGGCGGGCCCACCACCGATGACCAGGGTTCCACCGCGGCGCACAGCCTGGCACGCGGTTTGCGAAAGACAGGCTGACGGTTGACGGTCGTAGCCCGGTACGAGGTGTCTCGCCAGGGCTGAATGTGGAAGGGCGGTGACCGCCCAAGTGTCGGTTGGCATCGCGAGAAGCCTCAATCACGGAGGATTGTCATGGCTCGCATCAATACGAATGTTCCGAGCGTCATCGCGCAGGAAAATCTCAAGCGCACGCAATCGGAACTCGGCCTTCGTCTCGAACGTCTCAGCACCGGTCTCAAAATCAACCGGGGCAAAGACGATCCTGCGGGGCTGATCGTGTCGGAACGCATCCGTTCCAACATCAACGGGCTTGAAGCCAGCATCAAGAACTCTGAACGCGCCGGGAGCATGCTCTCGACCACAGAGTCCGCCCTGGCCGAGGTCAACGACCTCCTCAACTCCATCCGCAGCCTCGTCGTCGAAGCCGCCAACACCGGCGCAAACTCGGCCACCGAGCGCGAAGCCAACCAACTCCAGATCGACTCGGCCATCGAGTCGATCACGAGGATCAGCAACACCGCCTCGTTCGGTTCGCTCAAACTCCTAAATGGTTCGCTCGACTACACCCTCTCGGGCCTCAGCGGCAGCGCCATCACCACCGCCGCCGTCCGCAACGCCTCCTTCCTCAACGCCGCCTCGCTCAAGGTCGAGGTCGACGTCGTCGCCTCGGCTCAGGTCGGCGCGCTCTACTACAACGGCTCCACTACCCCGCCGGGGGTCACCCTCTCTTCGATGACCCTCGAAGTCGCGGGCCCGCGGGGCGTCCAGGTTCTCACCATCGCCTCCGGTCAGCCCCTCGCCAAGGTCGTGGAGGCCGTCAACAACCTCACTTCACTCACGGGCATCCAGGCCTCCCTCATCAACAACACCGCCGCCTCCGGCATGGTCTTCCAGTCCTCCGAGTTCGGCTCAGACGCCTTCGTCTCGGTCAAACGCATCGGCGGCCCCGGACAGCCCGACAACTCCTGGAACCTCTACAAGTTCGCCGATAACGCGCCAGTCCCTTCGGCAACCCCCTTCGCCTGGTCTGCCCTCATCAGCAGCAACACCCTCGTCAGCGCCGAACGCGACGACGGCAAAGATGTGCTCGCCCTGGTCAACGGCAACCTCGCCACCGGGCGCGGCCTAAACCTCTCCATCAACTCGCCCAGCCTCGGGCTCGACATCCTCCTCAGCCGCGACCACGCCACCCGACCCAGCGCCACCCCCACCGAGTTCTACATCACCGGCGGCGGCGCACTCTTCCAACTCGGGCCGGATGTCTCTGCCGCGCAGCAGGCCACCACGGGCATCCCCTCCATGGCCGCGTCACGCCTGGGCGCCACACTCCTCAGCGGCGAGGTTCAGTACCTCAGTTCTCTTAAGACCGGCCAGCGCAACAGCATCGCCGAGAGTGTCCGGCGGGGCAACTTCGCCGACTCGACCGACATCCTCAACAAGGCCATCGAAGAAGTCACCGGACTCCGCGGACGGCTCGGCGCTTTCGAACGCAACGTCCTCGAAACCAACCGACGCTCGCTCCAGTCGCAGTTCGAGAACCTCACCGCCAGCGACTCCGCCATCCGCGATGCCGACTTCGCCTTCGAGACCAGCCGCTTGACACGGGCACAGATCCTCTCCAGCGCCGGCACCTCGACGCTCACCCTCGCCAACCAGCAGGCCCAGCAGGTCCTCCAGTTGCTCGGCTGATCGTTCCCGCCTTCACATCACGCACGCCCACTCAACGCCCGGGTTCATCCCCGGGCTTTTTCATTATCGGCCCTCTTTTCTCTCGCCGCACCGTACCCAATCCCTCGCGAAGATTCTTTCAAGTGCGCACGATGGCTGAAGCCGCCTCATTTCTCTTCCGATGCTTCTGGACGTTGCTCGGCTCCCTGGCCGGGCACACGGGGATCGGAACGGATTCCGCCTCCCCGGGCCGGGCGCCGCGTCGGCGTTCCGGCGGCACGCACGCCCGGCGTACAGGCAGAACGAACTCTCCCCGCCGCCGGTTGGTAAGCACGGAGGATCGCAATGGGTCGCATCAACACGAACGTTCAGAGTCTCATCGCACAGCGTGTTCTCACGCAGAACAACTCGGGCCTCTCTCAGGCGCTCGAACGCCTCAGCACCGGCCTGAAGATCAACCGCGGCAAGGACGACCCCGCAGGCCTTATCGCCAGCGAGAACCTCCGCTCCGAGCAGAAGTCCCTCAGCCAGGCTGTCTCCAACGCCGACCGCGCCGACCAGGTCGTCAACATCGCCGAGGGCGGTCTGCAGGAAATCTCCAGCCTCCTCACCGAACTGCAGGGCCTTGTCACCAACAGCGCCAGCAAGGCCGGCCTCTCCGTCGAAGAGAAGAACGCCAACCAACTCCAGATCGACTCCATCCTTCAGACGATCGACCGCGTCTCTTCCGCCACCAACTTCCAGGGCATCAAACTCCTCAACGGCAACTTCGACTTCCGCACCAGCGGTGTCCAGTCCGGCGTCGCCGACTTCCGCGTCAACGCCGCCAAGTTCTCGGGCGCCAGCATGGCCGTTGATATGCAGGTCACCGCCTCCGCTCAGCAGGGCGGCATGTTCCTCTCCTTCGGCGGCACCAGCCTCGACATCAACACCGGGTCCTCGTTCGTCATCGAGATCTCCGGCACACGCGGCAGCCGCGAACTCTCCTTCGCCTCCGGCACCACCCTCAACAAGATCGTTGACGCCATCAATACCTTCTCTGACGTCACCGGCGTCACGGCCTCTCTCTCCTCAGGCGCTACCCGCATCGGCCTCTCCAGCAGCGAGTTCGGCTCCGCCGAGTTCGTCTCCGTGAAGGTCATCAACGCCGCCGGCATCAACTCCACCGGCAACGGCGATGCTGGCACCCCCACCCGCGGCGTCTACAACCGCCAGGCCGCCTCCTTCAACGCCGCCAACACCACCATCAACAGTTCCTTCACCAGCGCCACCAACGGCGTCACCGACTACGGCCAGGACGTCCGCGCCACCATCAACGGCATCCAGGCGACCTCCAAGGGCAAGACCGCCCGCATCAACACCGACTTCCTCGATGTTGAAGTCACCCTGAGCACCGCCGAGTCACAGGGCCTGGGCAACGTCGGCTCCGGCAGCAACCCCGCCTTCCACATCACCGGCGGCGGCGCCGAGTTCCAGCTCGCCGGCAAGGTCGACATCGCCGGCAAGGTCTCCATGGGTATCCGCGATGTCGCTGTCCGCAAACTCGGCAACAGCAGCGTCGGCACCCTCGACCGCCTCGCCAGCGGCAAGGCCAACAACATCGTCAGCGGCGATGTCGCCGGTGCTCAGCAGATCGTCGCCGAGGCCATCTCGCAGGTCTCCGGCCTCCGCGGCCGCCTGGGCGCCTTCCAGAAGAACACCGTCGGTGCCACCATCCGCAGCCTCAACATCAGCATCGAGAACACCGCGGCCGCCCAGAGCGTCATCCGCGATGTCGACTTCGCCCAGGAAACCGCGCAGCTCACCCGCTCGCAGATCCTGGTCGCGGCCTCGACCAACATCCTTCAGTTGGCCAACCAGACGCCCCAGTCCGCCCTTCAGCTCCTGGGTTGATCACGGCCTCTCGATAGTCTGACGCGATCCTTCGCGGCCCCGGGAGCGACCACCCGGGGCCGTTTTTCATTCTCACCTGCAAGCCCCGCGACCACCATCCCACGCGGGCGTGCCCCGCATGGGCTCGTGTCCGCCCTGGCCTCACACGCGGGGGGCCGCCTTCTCCTTGCGAGGCAGCGCCAGCGACGCAAGGATCGACAGCGTCAACGTGCCGCCGATCACCGCCAGCGAAATGCCGGTGTCAATCTTGATCGCCTTCACAGGCCCCACCTCGATCCCCACCCACCCGGCCATCTCATCGAGATACGGCGGCGCCGAGAGCAGCAGCAGTTTCACCCCGATGAAGAGCAGAATCAGCACCAGCCCGGTCTTGAGAAACCGGAACTTCCCGATGATGGCCGCCAGGCAGAAGTAGAGCGACCGCAAGCCCAGAATCGCGAAGATGTTGCTCGTAAACACGATGAACGGGTCCGGCGTGATCGCAAAGATCGCGGGCACCGAATCCACCGCGAAGATCAGATCCGTCACCTCGACCAGGATCAGCGCCAGGAAGAGCGGGGTCGCCAGCAACCGACCGACGCCCGGCTTGCCCTCGGGCGCCACCACCCGCTCTCCGCCGACCTCCTCACCCTCGCGCACGAAGAACCGCGAGCCGTAATACTTCTGCGTCACGGGCAGCAACCGCGTCGCCAGACGCACCACCGGGTTGTTCCCCGGGTCATCGTGCGATTCGATCAACGCCATCTTCACCGCCGAGAGCACCAGGAAGAGGCCGAAGATGATCAGGATCCAGTCGAACCGCTGCACCAGTTCCGCGCCCACCAGAATCATCAGCCCGCGCAGCACCAGCGCCCCCAGAATGCCCCAGAAAAGCACCCGGTGCTGGTACATCGCCGGCACCGCGAAATACCCGAAGATCAGCGCGATCACGAAGATGTTGTCCAGCGACAGCGACTTCTCGACAATATACCCCGTCAGGTACTGCTTGAGCGCCTGCATCCCCGTCACTTCGCCGCGAACGATCGACCCGGCACCCTCCACCGCCGTCGTCACGTAGTAGGGCGTGTCGAGGCCAAGCCCGAGCCAGTGCCGCTCGTAGGCCTCATAGACAAACCACCCGAAGAGCAGCGCCGTCACCACCCACACCACAGACCACGCAGCCGCCTCTCGGATGCTCACCGCGTGCGGCCGCTTGTGAAACACCCCGAGGTCGAGCGCCAGCGCGCCGATCACCAGCGCGATGAACCCCGCGTACGCCACCAACTTGCCTTGCGAGGGAACCAGGGCCAGCACGCCGTCAACAGCGATCACCCCGACCGTCAAAAACGCTTCGAGCACGAACAACCTCCACGGCCACGCTCAACCGCAGCGCGGGCGGACGTTGGTCTCGCACTCCGACGGTTCGAGCACATCTCGCCGTCGTTCGGGCGGGCCGGGGCCTGGTAAAAGCCCGTGTTGACGACCCCGCTCGCTCTCCGGGTGCTCCGGCGAGGGCTACTCCCCAACATGGAACATGACTGTATGCCACGCCGCCTCGTCCGCGGCGGCCACACCCGTCCTCACGCCCCCTCACGCCCCGACGGCGCGTGCCCGTTCGTTGCCGTGCCCTTTCGAGCGCGGCGTGCGCCGGGCGCCGGCGGTTTGGGCGGCTGCGCCGGGTCCTCAACATCCGCATCCTCCACAAAGCCCTGCAGTTTGCACGCCCGCACCGGGTGCTGAAGTTTCCGCAGAGCCTTGGCCTCCACCTGCCGGACCCGCTCACGAGTCACCTTGAAGATTCTGCCGACCTCTTCGAGCGTGTACGTATACCCGTCCCCGATGCCGTACCTGAGTTTGATGATCTCCCGCTCGCGGTACGACAGCGTCCGCAGCACCCCTTCGATCCGCTCGCGCAGCATGTCCTGCGCCGTGGGTTCAGAGGGCGACGCCGACGATGTATCCTCCAGCAACTCGCCGAAGTAGTTCTCTTCGCTGGCGCCCACCGGCTTGTCCAGGCTCACCGGCTGGCGCGCCACCCGCATCACCTTCACGACCTCTTCCGCCGTCAGGTCCGTCAACTCCGCGATCTCCTCCACCGTCGGCTCTCGCCCCAGCCGCTGGATGCACGCCTTCTGGCACGACCTGATCTTCCCCATCGATTCCATCATGTGCAGCGGCACCCTGATCGTCCGCGAGTGCTCCGAGATCGCCCGCGTGATCGCCTGCCTGATCCACCACGTCGCGTATGTCGAAAACTTGTACCCGCGCTTGTACTCATACTTGTCCACAGCGCGCATCAGCCCCGTGTTCCCCTCCTGGATCACATCCAGGAACGACAGCCCCCTGTTGCGATACCTCTTGGCGATCGAGACCACCAGCCTCAGGTTCCCCCCCGACAGGTCGCGCTTGGCCTGCTCATACTCCCAGAACGCCGTGTTCAACTCCCGCACCCGCCGCACCAGTTCGTCGGGCTCTTCCAGCGCGAGCGACCTCAACCCGTCGAGTTCCTCGCGCATCACCGCGATGTCCTCCTCCGCGTACGTCAGCGGCAGCCGCTCCTCGCGACGCAGCCTCGCCAGCCGCTTCGCCACGCGCCCGCTGCTTGGCGCGTGCGGGTTCTCGGCCGCGTGCAACTGCGCCTCCAGTTCCGTCATCTTCTTCGTGATCGACCGCAACTTGCGCATCAGCGGGATGATCCGCCCCGTCCTGAGCCCCAACTCTTCGATCAGCGCCGCAACCCGGCGGCGACGCCCCTTGATCCGCTGCGCCGCCAACGCCGCGCCCGCGTGATCACCCGACCGCTTCGCCCCCTCCGCCGCCTCCCAGTCCGCACGGTTGCACGCCAGCAACGCCTCGATCGTCGGCATGTTGCACGCCATCCGTCCCAGCGTCCGCCCGCGCACCTCGTCATCCCCGGTCGAAGTTCTGAACGTCCGGTCGTACGTGGTGTGCCCCTCGGCCACGCTGCGGAGCAGATCCACCACCTGGTGCGCGATGTAGTCGTTCTCCAGGCACCGCCGCCTGAAAATCATCCGCGTTGTTTCGATCTTCTTCGCCAGCCGTACTTCTTCTTCCCGAGACAGCAGCGGTATCGAACCCATCTGCGACAGATACATCCTGATCGGGTCGTCCAGACGCTTGCCCGTCACCTCTTCCGCAACCACCTCCGCGATGTCCTCTTCAATCGCCACCTGCTCCGCGTCCGGCACCACACCCTGTCGCCCCGCGTTCCCCGAGAGTTCCTGCCTCAGCCGCGCCGAATCGCCCGATCGCTCTTCCCCAACCACCGTCATCGCGCGGCACACCACCGGGATGATCGGCGCCCCCTTCCCCAGCGGCCCCGGCGCTTCCCCCCGCTCCAGCGCCATCCTGTGCAGACGCGCGCGGAACTCCATCTCATCGATCAGTTCGATGCCCATCGAGTCCAGCAGCACCAGCATCTCGTCGATGTGCACCGGGTCCACCATCTCGTCCGGGAGGGTGTTGTTGAGTTCTTCATAACTCAACCACCCACGACGCGACGCGACGCCGAGCAGTTCCGCAACAGCGGGATGCAGGTCTTCAAGCACGTACGACCTCCCGGCCTCGACCGATCACACCACAACCCCACGCACACACCCCCGCGTTCCACCGGGGGCCACACACCCAACCCGATTCACCCCGAGCGCGGCAGCACACGCCTGTCCGCGCCCTGCGCCGTTTTCACGCGCTTGATCTCCGCGAGCCGCTCCGCGAGCGTTGCCCCTTCCGCCAGGCGCACCGCGCCCGCGCGAACCCTGCCCACACACCCATCCCAGTGCGCCCTGAGCCGTTCATGAATCCCGTCCGTTTGCACGCTGAGTCGCTGCGCGAGACGCACCGCACACGCCTTCACCGGCTCATCCTCCGTCGCCGAAAGCACCGCGTCCAGCCCCGGCTCGAGCCCATCTTCTCCGATATCCATCACCAACTGCGCCAGCCGTTTGAGTGTCTCGTGCCGCTGCTCTCCCGGAGAAATGGCGTCCAGTTCACGCTCTCCCATCAGCCGCCACAACGCCCCCTCGCACAGCACGCACCCCAGCAACTCTTCCGCCAGCGAGAGAGTCCCCCCTCCGTCTGTCGGCAACTCAACCTCGCTGTGTTTCTGCACCGATTGCACAGGCGCACCGCCACCAACCGCACCGCGCCGACCCGCCGGAACCATCCGCCTGATCAACGACTCTTCCACTCCTGCGACCGATGCCAGTCGCTTGATGATCAGTGTCTGCCGAAGCGGCTCAACATCACGCAGCCCCATCTCTACCAGCGACGCGATCTCCTCTTCAACGGCGCGGCTCACCGCCGCGATGCCCCCACCCGCCAGCCCGGCACGAACCCTCGCAAACCGGTACTCCAGCAGGTCCTTGGCCTCCGCGATCACACGCCTGAATACCTCGGCCCCGCCGGGTCGCTTGAGCAGTTCGTCGGGGTCTTTGGCATCGGTCAACGCCGAGAGTGTCGCGATCCGCACGTCCAGCCGCTCCGCGAAGAACACGCCCACGGCCCTGTCCGCCGCGCGCCGCCCGGCATCATCCCCGTCAAAGAGCAGCACCACGGTGTCGCACGTCTGCCGCAGCGTGCCCGCGTGCCCGGCCGTCAGCGCGGTCCCCAGCGTGGCCACCGCGTTGGTAAACCCCGCCTGGTGACAGGCGATGGCATCCATATACCCCTCGGTGATCAGCGCCGTGCGCTGCGCCTGGATCGACCTCTGCGCCAGGTGCAGCCCGTACAGCGTTGCCGACTTGTCAAACAGCGCCGTCTCCGGCGTGTTCAGATACTTCGGTTCGTCCTCGTCCTTCAGCCGCCGCCCGCCGAACGCCACCACCCGCCCCGCCCGATCACAGATCGGGAACACGAGCCGGTGACGGAGCATGTCAAAGCAGCCCCCGCTCTCGCGACGCTTGGCCAACCCCGCACCAACCAGCGTTGCCTCTCGCTGGCCCGTGCGCATCAGCGCGCGGCTCAATCCTTCCCAGTCATCCGGCGCCGCGCCGAGCGCAAACTGCGTCACCATCTCCGGGCTGATCCCGCGCGACGAAATCACCCGGCGCGCCGTCTCTCCGGCCCCTGGCCCACGCAGCGCTTTCTGATAAAACTCCTTCGCCGCCTCGCACGCCGCGATCAGTTCCCGCTTCGTCGGCCCGTCCTCAGCGCCCACCGCCCCCCGCTGGCGGCGTTCCAGGGTGATCCCCGCCCGCTCGGCGAGATACTCCAACGCTTCCGGAAACTCCATCTTGTGAAACCGCTGCACGAAACTCAGCACATCCCCGCCCGCGGCGCACACAAAGCAGTGAAAAATCTGCTTCGACGGCACCACGCGCATCGACGGGTTGTGGTCGTCGTGGAACGGGCACAGCCCCACATACTCGCGCCCCTTGGGCTTGAGCGCGACGTGCTCCCCCACGATGCGCTCAATGCGCGACGCGTCCCGCACCCGGTCTATATCCCGGCGGTCGTCGGCGCTCTGTCGCTTCCACATCTCTGACACACGCTGCTCCATCCATGGCTTGTGCACCACCCGGGCCGCCCTGCCTGCACCCGTCACGGGTCATCGGGCCACGCCCCGAATTGTTGCACCCCCCAACCCCACCGACGCCCGAGAACGCCCACCATCCGCTCCGCACCAGGGGCCCTCACACCCTCTCATGCCCAATTACGGACACCCCGCCCCAGTTTCAATGTACCACACGCCTTCAAGAATGCAAAGAATTCCTCACTCTCGCCTCTCAAAGCGCGGCACTCACCGATTATCCGGACCCCCGAACTCCCCGCCCGGGAAAGCCCTGTTCGCCCCCTGTCAGCACCCCCGCCCCCACACCTCCCACCCGCTACACTGCCATTGGTGCGGCTCGCGTTCAGCGAGCCACCGGCGCTCAACTCACGCTTCGCGATCAACCCATCCACCCCAGGCGTCTCCACCGCGATTCTCCCTCCGAGTTTTCCCCCTCGATCAGGAGCAACACGCATGAACAGCACGCAGCACCCTGTCGCAGCCGCGATCCGCACCCGCGTCCGTTTCGCGGGCCGTGTTCAAGGGGTCGGCTTCCGCGCAACCGCTCGCGATCTCGCCAGGCAGCACGACGTCACAGGCTGGGTTTGCAACGAACCCTGCGGCACCGTGCTCCTCGAAGCGCAGGGCGAGCCCGCGCAGGTCTTCGCCTTCATCGAAGACCTCCGCACACGAATGGACCACCTGATCTCTTCCAGCGTGCAGACACCTTCCGCCCTTCTCGACGACGAGCACGACTTCTCCATCCAGCGCGACACCTGGCAACCCTGACGCTCGCGCCTACGCCCACTCCGCTCAGTATGTCGCAACTGCCCCCACACCTCGCCGGCTTCAGGCCCACCAACACCGTCATTCTCAAAGACACCCCGTGCCGCTCCTGCGGCTACTCACTCAAGGGCCTGAGCCCGGGCGGACACTGCCCAGAGTGCGGCACCCTGATCGCCGCGAGCCGCGCCTTCCTTGAGTTCGCGCTCCTCCCTCACGCGGTCCTCGCTCGCCTTTCTACCGCCCTCTGGATGTTCGCCTGCGCCGCGGCGCTCATGATCTGTGGGGCGCTCGTGTCGGTCTTGTCATTCGCATTCATCTCAACCCTTCCCGCCACGATCGGCCCGGCGATTTTCTGCACCGGCGTGGCGTTGTGGGTGCCCGCGTGCTGGCTCTTCACCACCCCGATCCACGCCGCGCCCTCATGGATCAATGACCGACTCCCCTTCGCCGCGCGCTGGTCAAGCCTCTCATGGGTTGTCACGGGCATCAGTCTGCTTCTCGCCCACCTCTTGGCATCGACCGCCGCCCCAGTAGCACCCGCGCCACCTCCCCCGGTCGTACCTCCCATAAATCTCTACAGCATCGTTCTCGTCAGCGCCGCCTTCGGAATCAGCAACCTCGCCTTCATCAGCATCCACGCCGGGCGCTACGCCGATTGGGCCGAAGACGACACCGCCGCGCGCCGCCTCCGCTGGGGTTGGATCCCCGCGGTCTTCCCCGGCTTTTTCATTCTTTACTACACGGTGGTCTCCCTCCTCTTTGCCATCAGTTTTCCTCTCAACCCCCTCTCATTCCTCGTGGTTCTAGGCGGCGGCATCACCTGCCTCTGCTACTTCTCGATCGTCTCCGGCGCGTGGAACCTGGCCTCGCTCTGCGCCTGGGCCATCATCAACAGCAAAGAAAAGAGCGCCAGCATCAAACGCCGCGCCCGCGCACATCAGGAGCGTTTCAAAGCCCCCCCGGCCGACGGCTAACCGCGCCGTCCCTACGCTCGCACGATGTCCCCACTCTCCCCAAGCGCACCGGCATATTCCTGGACCCTCCTGCGCGCCGGCGCCTTCCGCCTCGACGCCGGCTCCATGTTCGGCCTCATCCCGCGCACCGTCTGGTCGCGCGCGGTCCCCACCGACGACCGCGGACGCATGAGCGTGCAGCACAACTGCCTCTTGCTCGAAAGCGGCGGAAAGCGCCTGCTCATTGAAACCGGCACCGGCGACAAACTCGACCCGCGCAGCCGCGACATCTTCGCGCTCGAAGACCGCAGCATTCTCACCGCGCTCGCCGAGATCAACCTCAACCCCGGCGACATCCACGGCGTCGCCGTGTCACACCTGCACTTCGACCACGCCGGCGGCCTCACCCGTCTCTGCCGCGACGGCGAAGCCCCCGACTGGACAGGCCCCGCCGGCGGCATGGTCGGCACCCGCCCAGACCATTCCGTCAAACGCACCTTCCCCAGCGCGACGCTCTTCGTGCAGCAGCAAGAGTGGCAAGACGCCCGCCTCAACCGCAGCGTCATGACCCGCACGTATTTCCAGGACCACCTCGAACCCCTCGCCGACCGCCTCCACCTGCTTCACGCCCCGCCCCCCTTCACCCCGCACGACAACCCCCTCCGCGATCAACTCCCCTCCCTGCCCTTCGAAGAGCGCGTCGTTCCTCTCCCGGGTTTCCCCGGCGTCGGGGCCTTTCTCACGCCGGGTCACACATGGGGACAGCAGGCCCTCATCTTCCGCGACACCACAAACCAGACCGTCGTCTTCGTCCCCGATGTTCTGCCCACCATCGCGCACGCGGGGCAGGCCTACAGCCTCGCCTACGACGTTGAGCCCTACACCTCCTGCGTCACCAAGCACTGGCTTTTGAGCGAAGCCGCCGACCGCCGCTGGCTCCTCGTGCTCGACCACGAGCCCGCCAACCCCTGCGTCCGCGTGACGCGCAACGACCGCGGCTGGTTTGATCTCCACCCTCAGCCAACACCCTGACACACCCCCGCCACAAGCCCCCTCAACCTCCAACTTCTCAGCCTCGCCCGCGAGGCCATCGTCTACGATTCTCAAGCGTGTCCGCCCAGACCCTCCAAGACCAGCCTCCGCCGCCACCTCCGCACGAAGAGGTCTCTGACGAACGCGCCGAGACCGAACTCCTCGCGCGCGTGGTCAAGGGCGAGGCCCCTGTCACGCTCTCGCTCCGCGAACGCTTCGAGGTCTTCGTCGCCCGTCTCTCGACCCGCAACCGCTTCTGGCACAAAGTCTGCTCGCTCATCTGGCTTCCCTACGCCTTCAAGAGCGGCATCAAAATGAAGCGCGTCGACGAGCGCACCTTCTCCGCCACCCTCCCCTTCAAACGCTTCAACCGCAACTGGTACAACGCCATGGCCGGCGCCGCCCTTTTGGCCAACAGCGAAATCGCCGCCGGCGCATACGTCTTCGGCGCTTCCGGCGGCGCTTACACCATCGTCTGCAAGCACCTCAGTTACAACTTCCTCCGCCCCTGCTACGGCCCCGCCATCTACCGCATCGTCCCGCGCGAAGATATCAGCCAACTCCTCGCCACGGGCAAAGAGTTCAACATCACCCTTGACATGCAGATCATCCAGCAGGCCCTCGTCCCCGAGGCCCTCGCCCGCCTCAAAAAGAAAGACCCCCTCATGGCACGCATCTGCGCCAAAGACCGAAAAGTCGGCCAGTGCGTCGCCACGTTCCACGTCACCCCGGTCCTTCACCAGAAGGCCAAGCGCGGCGACACCCGCCGCGTCGGCTGACCCCCCCGCCTCAACCTTCTCCCACTCGCGCCCTCGCCTCCGCGATCGCGCGCACCAGCGCGCCGCTCTGGGGCGAGACATCGCGCACGATCCGTGTTTCGTCGATGATCCGCAGCACCGTCTCGCTCCGCAGCATCGCCATGATGCCTTGCACCGTCACCCCTTCGGCGCTCACCAGGCCCTTGAGTTCCTCGTCCGCCTCCAGCATGGCCGTTGCCTCGCGAACGCTGGGCAGTTCAAGCAATGACCTCACCACCTTGCTCGCGAGAAAATGCTGCATCGCCGCCTCGTCGCGCGAAATGGCCGCAAAGTCCGCCGCGAGAAGCAGCAGATCCATCCCAGCCACCGGGTTGGTCGCCTCCGCCACGCCCCCGACCCACGTCCCCCGCGACGCCCGCGCCATTTTGAGCACGCCATCCGCCACCGGCTCCGGCGGTCCGCCCGCCGTCATATACGCATCCTCTCTCTCGGCAAACACCCGCGCCATCGCCAGCGGCTCCAGCGCCATCGGCACCCAGTGCACCGCCAGCGCAAGCACCACACCCTTCAACGCGCCCAGCCCGAGCCCGCTCCACACATTCACCGCCTCGAGCCCCGGCCGCCCGCCGACATACCGCTTCACGCCATAGTTCACCGCCGCTCCAACCCCGATCAAGATCACCACCCCGCACACGCCCATCGACACCAGCCGGTTCAACATCCCCGTGGTGCCCACAACGCCGCCAACCGCGCCCTCAAAGAGCCTCCCCATCCCCGGCGCGGCACACACCGCCGCCAGCACCCCAACCGCCGCGCCCGCGATCTCCGCGCCCCCACGCCACACCCCCACCAGCGCCATCGCCCCTACCAGCGCCACGCTCAGCGTCGTCAGCCACGAGCCCGCCGCCAATGTCGCCAGCGTGATGCACAGCGTCGCCGCGCCCAACCCAATGAGCAACCCCCGACGAGATCCATCGTCCTCCGACGCGACACGCACACCTTTGGCACCACCCATTGTGAGTTCCCCCCAAATGCCCCTTGGCTTCAAGGCCGCCACACATGATCCGGCATGCGCGGCACCGCCGCGAGCAGCCCCTTCGTGTACTCGTGCCGTGGTTCGCCCAGCACGTCCGCCGCGGGCCCCTGCTCCACCACCTGCCCCCGATACATCACCGCCACCTCGTCGCTCATGTGCTCGATCACCGCCATATCGTGGCTCACAA
The DNA here is from genome assembly GCA_019636615.1 of Phycisphaeraceae bacterium. GTDB lineage: Bacteria > Planctomycetota > Phycisphaerae > Phycisphaerales > UBA1924 > UBA2402. The sequence continues at coordinate 1,832,556 of JAHBXF010000002.1, forward strand.
ACACATACGACACCGCGAACTCCCGCTGAAGATCCCCGAGCAGGTTCAAAATCTGCGCCTGAATCGAAACATCCAGCGCGCTCGTCGGCTCATCACACAGCACAACCGCGGGCCGCAGCGCCAGCGCCCGGGCGATCGCGATGCGTTGCCTCTGCCCGCCCGAAAACTGGTGCGGATACCGCTCCGCCGCTTCGGCCGGCATCCCGCAGGTGCCCAGCAGCGTCACCGCCTGCTCGCGCAGCCACTGCCGCCGCGCTCGCCGCCGACGCCACCCCCCAACGCCCCGCGCCGCCTCGGTCGTTTCATACACACCATGCACCAGCAGCGGCTCGCTCACGATCTCCGCCACGCGCATCCGCGGGTTCAACGACCCAGCAGGGTCCTGAAACACCATCTGCATCTCACGCCGAGCACTCCGAAGCGCCCCCCCTCGCAACGACAGAAAGTCCCGGCCTCTCAGTTGCACCCTTCCACCTTCCGGCTCCACCAGCCTCAACACCGCGCGGCAGACCGTGCTCTTACCACTCCCAGACTCTCCCACCAGCCCCAGGGTCCGCCCACGCCCCAGCCGGAATGACACCCCATCCACCACCCGCTCCATCCCCCCCCTGCCAAACCACCCCCGCCCGCTCGAAAACGAAACCCGCAGCCCCTCGACCTCAAGCACCGGCTCGCCCGCCGCCAGCGCACCCTCGGCCCCCGCGCCCGGCCGCATGCCTCCACCGCCAAGAGTCTCTGCCTGTTCCGGCTTCATCCCGCGTCGTTCTCCAGAGAATCAAAGCCCGCCCCGCCGCACCCCGTGCCCATCCATGGCCCCCCACGCTCACCGCAGCCACATCATTGCCTTTCCGCCCCGCCCAGAATGCCACCCCCCCGCCGCCTGTCCCCTGCTCACGGGAGCCGCCGCCCGCACCCTCATGATCTTGACCCGTCCCGCCACGCGTCTACCCTTCTCTCCACGACGGGTTCGCCCGCGGCGGGCAGATAGCTCAGTTGGTAGAGCACCGCATTGAAAATGCGGGTGTCGCCGGTTCAAGTCCGGCTCTGCCCATTTCCTTTCTCAATCTCACCATCATTGCCAACCCCCGAGGCCTCAGCCCGGGGGTTGTTTTTTTTACGATCGATGTTCCCCGCTGCTTTCTCGCCTCTTTCGTCCGCGTGCCCCTCAGTTTCCGTCGCTTTCTCCCCACTCAAATCCGCGTGCCTCCATCGCGCTGATGAACTCATCCGGGCTCGCCCCGCTGTGCCTTTCCCAGCACGCCCGGGCCCTGTCAAATGTCCTCACGCCCGATTCATCAAAGGCCGAGAAGCACACCCGATCGATCCCGCACCACGTCGCCGCCGCCAACTGCAGCACGCCCATCAACTCGCGATTGCCGCCAAACGCCCCGCACCCCCACCACCCTGTCACAAACTCAATGCGCTGTGCCCCAAAGGCGCGCCGCGTCTCTTCACGCACCGCGCTCATGGCTGTCACGCACGTCCGCAGCACCCCGCGGATCTCCCCTGCCGTATACACGCCGCGCCCATACGCCGGCGCTGCCATCGCCACGATATTCGAAACCCCCGCGGGCCGCAGCACAGCAACCGCTCCGCGCACCGCCTCCGCCCGAGCCCGCGCGAACGCCGCGCCATACAACCCTTCCGGCCGGCCCGCCCCCGCATCGACCCCCACTTCCAGCCTGCACCGACGGTGTACGCCGGTGACCAGCACCGGCGTCGGGCCACCACGCTCATCCACCGTGCGCGGCATCGGTTTGCCTTCCACCTGTGCCCGTTTCACCAACGCCTCGCGCAGCGATGCCAGGCACGGATGCTCCATCACCTGAAGTTCATCCTGCGCCATCAGCGGGCCACCGTAATACCCAAACACCTCCGGATCTGCGAAGTTCACGTGCCACGCCACCCATCCCGGCTCGCTCGCTTCATATCCAAACACCCCGGGCTCTCTCCGCACATCGATACGCCGACACTCGCGCGGCCATGCCTCGGTGGCGCCCCAGCGTGAGTACTCCATCTCACCCTCTGCCGGCCCGCCCGACGCGTTCAAGACCTCCCAGATCGCCTGCTTGTGCGCATGCCGCCACCGCGGAGGATGCTCCCTCGCCGCCTGGCTTCGATCGACCCTGAACCGATCGATCAGCCATGCTCCCTCTTCGGTCGCCGTCATTCCATCCACCCTTCACCCCTGCTTGTGCCCAACTCACTCAGACCATGCCAAAACCTCAACCCGAGGGTAGTTGTATAGGGTCGGGCCGGTGCATTGTTGCTTCGCCTGGGCGGTTTATCGTGGTCGTACACGCCCATTCTCCTCCCCCTTGCCCCCCACCTTCACCCGAAAACAGGTGGTTCTCGGCCTTCTTCCCGCATTCCGGCCGAATCTCATGACATCCAGCCCCACCGCGTAGCATACTCCCTTCAAGCACGCCCTCCGCGGCGGGTGGCATCAAACGTGACAGATTAAGATGATGTGCCGCCACATCGCCGGCCCCTCCGGCGATCGGTGAGATTGCCTCCCTCGCCCCCCGCGCGGCCGCATCGCTTCAAGTCACAGCACGTCCACAACTACTATCTCACGCCCCCGTCGCCCACGTGCGTCCTCAATCGCATCGCCATGCCTTGCTCTACGCAGCACAACGTAACACGGTTGCGCGGTTTGCGGATAGGCTCTCCTCTGCCGGGACGCCCCGACATCGTGATGCCCGCGCGGCCCGGTTTCGCGTTTGTGCATGGGTGTATCTGGCGTGGGCACTCTTGCCCGCATGGCCGCCGCAAGACTTCGACAAACGCGGAGTATTGGACTGCGAAAGTCGCCCGCAATCGTGATCGCGACCGGCGCACACTCGCCGCACTGAGATGCGCTGGACGGCGCGTCCTGGTCGTGTGGGAGTGCCAGACGCGGGATCGCGTCAGACCCGCTCAGCGCCTTTCCGGTTTCCTCGCCGCGTCGCGGCCTTACGCCGCCACCTTCACCGTCGTGAATTCCGATCATGTCGCCTCTTCGCCGCGGGGGTGTTCTCCCAACTGGCCATGGAGGCAGCGGTTCGCCGCCCTCGCAAGCCTTGAACTCGGCGTGGAAACTCGGCTTGGTGGTCATGGTCAGGAACGTGAGCGCGGCAGAGTCGGTCACTTTCGCCGGGTTCCTAGGATCCTGCATGAGCAGCATCAACCCGGCGAAGTATCGACCTATGACCCCCGCCGAGAAAGTACGAGATGCGGTCGTCGCGGCGCCGGCGATCCTCATCATGTGCCACGTGTACTTCAACTGGAAGGATGCGCCGGTCAATGTGTTTGACTGGACGGTCGTTCTTCCCGCCGGGATTCCTATCGCGGTGGCGTTCGTTGTCGGATGGGGAACCGGAATGTACTGCGGCTGGACGGCCCGCGGGCGCAAGGTCACGACCGACCAGCCTTCCACCTGATTTCGAGTTCCAGACTCCGAAGCCGCCACCATCGCGCTGGCCGTGTCGTCGTATGGCCCGGCGGCCCCGCTCGTGCTCACCCAACGCGAGAAGTTGTGGGCCCGCATTCCGCCAATGCCAGAGTCAAAACTGAGCCTGGTCTCGCCGCGCACGACATCGAAAATACGCCACACCTCGTGACCCGAGCCCAGAGGCTGGTTGAGTCTGGCGTGATGGTGCCGGTGCGCGGGCGTCCGGGTCAAAGGCCCGCGACGGCAAAGAAGACCACGAGCCAGAGGGCAACTCCCACGAACGCACCCGCGGCGGCGCCGAGCATGGCCAGCGCGTTGCCGCTGTAGAAATATCCGGCCAGGCCGCCGATGATCGCCCCGACGATGGCGCACGCGATGATGCTGACAATGGCGCGGCCGATGCTCTTTGTTGTGTCAAAGAACAACTCGCTCCAGAAACCGCGGGGTTTGTTTTCCATGCGTGTGCTCCTTGGGCGCAGGGCATCATTGGCGCGGCGAGAGGGTGTCGCCCGCGGGCGTGTGCCGCCAAGAAGGTGGTTGTTGGGCTGGGCAAGCGCGGGCGGCGCACGGGCATGATCGAGAGGGGCGGAGAGCGCGGGGAGCGCCACCGGGCAGCGCGCGGCCGCGCGGGAAGGGTGGTCGCGCTGGCGGGGCGCACCGGGGGCGAGTGGCCCGGGGCTCCCTACCCTTCCCGAGCCCACATGTCCAAGAAGTCTGAACGAACACTCCCCACGATTGAGAACCGCAAGGCTCGCTTTGATTACCACATCGACGAGACGCTGGAGTGCGGCATTGCGCTGATGGGCAGCGAGGTCAAGAGCGTGCGGGCGGGGCAGGTGTCGCTGGGTGAGGGGTATGTGGTGGTGCGGGATGACCCCCCCTCGATCTCGCTCATCAACGTGGACATCGGTGAGTATCAGCCCGCGGGCTCGCTGGGGCACCGCCGCACGCGGTCGCGCGTGCTGCTGGCCCGCAAGAAGGACATCGTGCGGCTGGCGAAGATCATCAGCAAGAAGGGCATGACCATCGTGCCCCTCAAACTCTACTTCAAGGGGCCGTGGGCCAAGGTGCTCATCGGCGTGGCGCGGGGTAAAACCCACACCGACAAACGCCAGACCATCTCGCAGCGCGAGGCGAAGCGCGATATCGACCGCGCGATGTCGAAGCGCCGGCCGTGATTCCAACCCTGAGTTTTTCCACACGCCCCCCCACTCCCCCACGCCCCCCATGCCCCCCATGCCCCCACGCGCGCCGAGCGGGCAGGAGCGGGGAAAGTTCTTCGCACGTAAACCCCTGTGGTGCATTGCTTTGCGGCGTTGCGGCGCGGGGGCGGGCCTAAGGAGGCCTTGACACGCCCGGGGATCTCACTATGCTGGGGATGTCTCTTCGGTGCCGAGGGTTTGCCCGAGTGCGGGCGGATTCGCGGTGAAAAGGGAAGGCGGTGAAAATCCGCCGCGGACGCGCCGCCGTAACGGGCACAGGCGCGGGTTGGTGCTGAGGAACGGCCTTCGGGCCCTTCTTCGGCGGCCACTGGGAAGATGCCGGTGAAGGGCCGAGTGCCCGCCATCGAGCACGAACCTGGGAAGGCTCAACCCGCGTCGCCCGAAGCCGGAAGACCTGCCGAGGAGTGTGTTGTCGGTTGGCCCCTCGCGGGCCCGTGCCGGGCGCGGCGGTTGTCGCGCACCGGGCGGGCAAGGGAGCCCGGCATTGCCGCGCGGCTATCCCCGTCCGCGCGCTCTTTGTCCGGTGACGTGCTCTCTCATCGCGCGGGTGGCCTTGTGTTCACCCCAGGGGCCGGGCCTTCGCGCTTCAAGACCCGGGCCGCGGAAGAACCGCGGCAAAGAGAGAGACGGCATGTTTCGTTCCTGTGTTTGTGCGTGTGTTCTGGTTTCATGCAGTGTCGGCGCTGCGAGCGGTGCCGGCGGCCCCTTCGCCACGGGGGTGATGAGTTACGAGCCGGGCGCGAATGTGCCTGGCGTGTATCAGAACCCGGCGGTGGCGACCGGCGCGCCCGAGCGCTTCACCGGCGAGGGGGTGTTTCCCACGGCGGTCACGCCCTTCAACCCGCCCTTTGGCGCGGATGAGATCGTGGGTGTTGGACAGGGCGGGCACCTGACGCTGTCGTTTGACAAGCCGGTGCGCAATGACCCGCTGAACCCCTACGGGATTGATCTGCTGGTGTTCACGAACATCTTCTTCGCGGGCGATGAGAACGACGTGGCCGCTGGGCGGTTCGGCTCGCTGGCGGGGGCGGTGATCGAGGTGAGCAACGGGGGAGGATGGGTGCCGGTGCCTGGTGTTGGCGCGCTGCCGGTCTTTCCGACGCTGGGGTATCTTGATGTCGCGGGGCCGACGGTCTTTGAACCGGGCAACGTGCTGTCAGATTTCACCATGCCTGTTGATCCGGCGTTCGACCCGATCGGGCGCACGTTTGCCGAGATTGTCGCGGCGTATGGCCGTTCGGGGGGCGGGATGGGGATCGATCTTGCGGGCACGGGCCTGAGCGAGATCACGATGATTCGTTTCTCGAACACGGGCGGCACGTACTACATCGACGCGGTGGCGGCGGTGACGCCGGTGCCCGCGCCGGGCGGCGCGGTGCTGCTGGGCCTCGTGGGGTTGAGCGCGCTGCGTCGGCGGCGTTGAGCGTTGGCTTTGACTGACCCGCTGTGAGGAGCGGGGATCATGGGTGGGGGTTCGTGGGGGGTTCGTGGGGGTTCGTGGAGAAGGCATGGACGGGAACGCACAGTACAAATCCACACGACGTCGCGCGGCGTGCGCGCGGGTGGCGCTCGCCGCGTGCGCGGCGGGGGTGTGCTGTGCTTCCCTTCCATGCCGGGGACAGTTGGTGGTATTTCCGGCGACGGGCGAGCGCGCGTGGACACACGCGGCGGCGGACGTGCAGCGCAGCGGGAGCGCGGCGTGGATGCTGCCCTCTTCGCTCGCGGTGCGCTGGGTGAGCGGTTTTGATGGCTCCGGCAACAACATCACCTTTGTTCCTCAGCAGACCCCCGCGGTGAGCACGGCGGATGTGTGGGGCGCGGGGCTGGTCTTTGCGGCGGGGAGGGTGAGCCCGCCCGGCGAGCCGGCGAACCAGCACTTTCTCTTCGCGGTTGACCGCGACGACGGTGGTGTGCGCTGGCGTGCGCCGGTGGGTGCGCCCGCGCTTGATTCGAACTCGTCGCCGGTGATTGATTCGCGGCGCGGGCTGGTGCTCTTTGCATCGGGCAACACACTGCGCGCGTGGCGACTGATGACGGGCGAGCCCGCGTGGGAGCGCACGCTGCAGCGCCCCGTGGTGAACGCCTCGTCGCTCATCACGACTGATCGCGGCGGCCGAGACCGGGTGTTCATCACCGACTATGACGGCTTCGGCAGCGCGGGGCGGCTGTACTGCCTGAATGCGGACGCTTTTGATGCGCTGGTGAATCCGTACCAGCCGGGCGAGATTGTGTGGAGCGCGGTGATCGGCGGGGCTTCGGGCAATACCCCGGCGTATCTGCCCCGCGACGCGGGCGGGATGGATCGTGTGTATGTCGCGTCGGCAGGGCGTTTTTCGCTGGGTGTGCCGGGCTCGGTGCGTGCGTACGCGATCGATGGCGCCGGGGTGCCCGTGTGGGAACGCGTGAACCCGCAGCCGCACGGGTTTTATGGCGGGGTGGCGGTGGCACCACGCGAGACGGGCGACCCGGGCAGGCCCGCGGCGGTGTACGCGGCGTCGTACGCCTTTTATGGCGGTGAGGATTCGGCGAACTTGGTGAAGATGGATGCCCGCGACGGCGCGGTGATGTGGACCGTGGCGAGCAACCGCACGCAGAGTATTCCCGTGGCGCTGGACGCGGGGCGGGTGGTGCTGGCGGGGGGCATCAACGGGTTTGGAACATCGCCGGGCCTTGAACTCTTTGAAGATCACGGCACGCACGCGTCGCTCGTGTGGCGGTTGACGGGCGTTGAGGCGCCCGGCGGCTGGACAAGCCAGCCGCTGCGCACGCGTGATGGAGGGCGCGATGTGCTTGTGGTGGGCGCTGCGCCGGGCGTGTCTGGCGGCGTTTCGACGCGCCTGTTCTTGGTGGATCTCACGCTCCACCCCGAGGAAGAGGGCTTCGTGCGCCTGTTGAGCGAAGGCGCGGGCTCGCCCGCGGCGCTGGTCGGCGGCGCGTTGTATTCGATCGGGCCCGGCGGGCTGAGGGCGATGGGGCTGCTGCGCACTGAGTGCGACGTGAGCGGCGACGGCGCGGTGACGCTCGATGACCTGCACGCGTGGGAGCAGGGCGTGGGCGAGAGGGACATCAACTCGGACGGCAGCGCGGACAGCGAAGACCGCGCGGCGATGATTCGTGTGCTTCGTGCCGGTGAGCGGGCCCTGTTGACGGAGGGCCGCCGATGAAGCCCGCACGCGGGGAGAGTGCGCCTGCCGTGGTGACGCGCGGCGGTTTTTCGCTTGTTGAGTTGCTCGTGGTCATCGCCACGATCGCGCTGCTCTCGGGGCTGCTGCTGCCGACGCTGGCCGGGGCGCGCAGCGCGGCACGCACCACGAGGTGCCTCTCGAACCAGCGGCATCTGATCACCGCGTGGACGATGTACGCCAATGACTCGCGCGACCGCGTGATGCCCCTGGCGTATGTCGATCAACGGCTGACGGGCACGGCCGAAGCGGTGTACTGGTGGGGCACGCACGGGACGGGCGCGGGGGGCGTGGATCACAGCCGCGGGTTTGTGGCGCCGTATCTGGATGGCTCGCTGGGGGCGGCGTCGGTGTACGAGTGCCCGGCGCAGCCGTGGGGCACGTACGCGGCGCAGGGCCCGAGCCGCCAGCCGACGAGCACGTATGGGTATAACGGGTATTACCTTTCGCCGCCGACCACGCCGGGCTGGTCGGCGAGCATCGGCTTTCGTCCGTGGAGAAGGCTCGGCGAGATTCCATCGCCCGAGCGGCTCTTTGTGTTCGCCGACACGCTGATGGCGGGCGACCCGCCGATGAACAACGCGCTGCTTGATCCGCCGATGCTGTATTCGGGCGGGGCGTGGGCGGAGAACGCCTCCCCCACGACGGCCTTCAGGCATGAGCGGCCGCGCGGCGGCGGGGCCGGCGTGGTGTGCGCGGCGCGTGCGGACGGCAGCGTGCGAACCGCGCCGAGCGAGGCTCGCTGGCTGGTGGATGGGGTGCTGGGGATCGGGTCGGCGGGGACGGATATCGAGGCGCACTATGTGCCCGATGCCCGGTCGTGGCGCTGATGCGGGGCGCGTGGGAGATTACCAGCCGTCGTTGTCGTCGGTATCGCTGAAGATGGCGCGGGCGGCGCGGCGGGTGTCTTCGCGCAGGGCCTGGATTTCTTTCCAGACGGGTTCGTCGGTGTCGCTGCGCAGCGCGGCGGAGATCGACGAGGTTTGCGGCTCGCTCGCCGCGGGGGTGGCGTGCGCGATGCGGGCTTTGGTGCTGTCACGCAGCAGTGAGCCGGCGTGCTGGAGGGAGGACCAGAATGAACGGCCAAGTGGGGTGCCCGCGACCATGAGGAGCACCGCGGCGGCGGCGGCCCAGCCCAGCGGCCACGTGGGGAGGGAGCGGGCGCGCATAGCGGCGTCGCGGCGCGCGGCGATGGCGTTCATCACTCGGTCGCGGACGAAGTTGGGCGGCTGTTGCCAGGGCGCGCTGCGCTGGTCGGAAAGTTCGGCGTCGATCACGGCCTGGTCGTTGAGATCGGCGGGGACGCCCGCGTGGGTGCGGTCGCGCTCGTCGAGCAGGCGGGAAGCGCGCAGAGCCCTGAAGAGGTTGATCACTGTTCACCCCCCGTGTGCGAAGCGGCGGCGCGGCGGGCGCTGCGCGGTGTGTCGTTGTCTGCCAAGAGTTCGGGGTCGGGCTGATTCACGACGATGCCGGCCTTGCGTGCCGACTCGGCGAGCGTGCGGCGGGCGCGGAAGAGACAGACACGCACGCCGACCTGGCTCTTGCCCATGACCATGGCGATCTCGCTGACGGACATGTCTTCGGCGTATCGAAGCCAGAGGGCGGTGTGCTGCTCACGCTTGAGGATGCGCGCGGCCAAGGCCCAGAGCAGGCCGCCGGTGCGCAGGTTTGATTCGTGGTCTGCACTGTCGTGGCGTGCGCTGTGCGACACCTCGACCGACTCGATGGAGACGGCGGCCCTGCGGCGTCGCAGGTGGCTCACGGCCAGACGCGAGGCGATGGTGAAGAGCCACGTGGAGAAACGCCAGGTGGGGTCGTAACTGCGGATTCGCTCCCACGCACGGACGAAGGATTCCTGCGTGAGGTCTTCGGCGTCGATCCTGCGGCCGACACGGCGGAGCAGGAAGTTGAAGAGGCGTGCTTCGTAGCGCTCGACGAGAACGCCGTAGGCCGCGAGGTTGTCGCGCTGCGCGAGCACGGCCAACTCTTCGGCGGTGCGCTCGGAGAGGGGCGTTGCACAAGGCGCTGCGGGGTTGGATCGTTTGACAGGGGACATGGAACGGCGGCCGGAAGAAGTATCGGCCTGTGAGGTATTGTTCGTCACTCGCGCCACCCGGGCGAGCCCTGATTCTGGGACGTTTGTTCGGCGCGGAGGGGGATTCCAGCCCGGTGCATGGGTTTTTCCCGCGCGGGCGCGCCGTCCATGGATTCTCGGAGCATGGTCATGGCGGCGGCGGCGAGTTTGGCATCGTGGCGCGAGTGGATGACACAGCGATTGCCCGCGGTGGTGATGTGCACGCCCGAGACCACGTCGCGGATGACATCGCCACGCCCGGGCCCTTGCGAGACGCGCGACGCCAGGAAGTCGAGCATGGTCGACGCGACCTGCCGCGTGAGGGCGGCCTGCTCGGGGGTGTCGGTATCTATCCATGCTCGGCAGATCATGCGGGCGGGCTCGGCGGCGCCCGAGGACTCTTGCCCCATATCGATGACGAGTGCGCGGGCATCGCGGAGCATCTGGGCGCGCGGCCCTGCGGCGCCCTCGAACCCGCTGGCCGCGACGAAGACGATGGAGCCGGGCTGGGGTTGATCGAGCGGCAGCGATGAGGCGGCGTCTTTGCGGTCTGAGGCGGGCACGCTGAGCCAGGCGGCAAGCCGCCCGACCGCGCCGGGATGATCTCCCCACAGCACATGGTTCTGTCGTGGGGCCGGGTGGCGCGGCATGGCCACGGCGCGCGTGCGGCGCGGACCAGAGCGGGCGAAACCCTGCGACGGCCCCGAGTGCCACCAGTAGACGACATAATCGCCTTCGCGGCGTGCCTGCACCTCTTCGCGGCGGGAGGCGAGCATGTCCTGGGTGATCGCGTTGATGTCGGCGGAGGTTGACAGGAGTGTGACGCCACGCCCGGGCGCTGCGGCGCCGCCGATCATGGTGACCGAGAGAAGATTGCGTTCGGCGCTGAGCGAGAGTTCGTGTTCGAGGCGGGCCAGCGGCCCGCGCCCCCCGGCGCGGAGCCAGGCCATGACCTCTGACTTCGCCTCGCTGCGCACGGCGAGTTCGAGATCAAGGTGCAGCACCCATGCGGTGTCGGGCGGCAGGAGTGCGCGGTCGAGTGGGAGGGCGGCCACCGGCGCGGCGGCGAATGCCGAGAGACATGCTGCCGCGAAAAGTGTTGAACACTGGCACGCCATGAAGACCCCAAGTGACGAACGACCACCGCCCCGGCCGCCCGGGATCGGCGCACTCCACATTGCTTGTACGCCCCCGGAGTGCCCGGGGTTACTCCATATTGCACAAACACCATACGAACACATGGCCTGATTGATGCAATATCAAAGTGAGACGGCCCGCACAGCCGGGGGAGAGGGGGGGATGCTGGTATGCTTGTCCATGGCCGTTGACCGATGCGTCTGTCACCGGGTGACCTTCGCCGCACTCAAAGAGATGGCGGCGCAGACCGGGGGCGGCATCGATGATCTGAGCGAGGCGACAGGGTGTTCGACCTCGTGCGGGTTGTGCAGGCCGTATGTGCTGCTGATGCTCAAGACCGGGCGGACCTCGTTCCGCCTGCTGAGCGCGCGCGAGGCGCGGGCGATTCTCGATGAGGAAGCATCGCGGAGGCCGGGGAGCGGGGGCGCGTAAAAACGCCGCGCAGGTGTTGAGGCTGCGCGGCGCTGGAACTGCGGGGGGGGATCAGTTGGTGGTCGCGGGGGATTCGCCGGCGATCACGTCTCGCAGCACGCTGGAAGCGCCGTTGCGGGACTTGGTCTCTTCGATGAGGAGATCGGCGTCGTCGTCGTCGAAGTCTTCGTCTTCGTCGGCGATGTCGACGAGGGGATGGACCTTGATCTCCTGGTAGGGACGGAAGCCCGTGCCGGCGGGGATGAGGTGGCCCAGCAGCACGTTCTCTTTGAGGCCGATGAGGGTGTCAACGGCGCCGCGGAGGGAGGCTTCGGTGAGAACCTTGGTGGACTCCTGGAATGAGGCGCCCGAGAGGAAGGACTCGCTGGAGAGGGCGGCCTTGGTGATGCCCAGGAGCAGGGTTCGGCCGGAGGCCGGGCGGCAACGCTTGGCCTTGGCGGGCTCTTTGCCGGCGGCCTCGGCGCGGGCATTGGCTTCCTTGATCTGCTGCTTGGAGACCATCTCGCCGACACGGAACTCGGTGCCGCCGACCTCGGTGATGCGGGCGAAGTTCTCGATCTCGCGGTTCTTCTGCTTGAAGTTCCACTTATCGACGACTTCCTGGGGAAGGAGGTCGGTGTCGCCGGGGCTTTCGACCTTGACCTTGCGGAGCATCTGGCTGAGGATCAGTTCGATGTGCTTGTCGTTGATGGTCACGCCCTGAGCGCGGTAGACGTTCTGGACTTCGTCGAGCATGTAGGACCAGAGCGCCTCTTCGCCCTTGATTCGGAGGATGTCGTGGGGCACGAGCGGGCCGTCTGAGACGGGGTCGCCGGCGTTCACGAAGTCGCCCGTGTGGACGAGGATCTGCTTGTCGTTGCTGACGTGGTGGTCTTTCTCGATGCCGGCGTCGGAGGTGACGCGGATGGTCATCTTGCCCTTGCGCTTGTCGGAGAGGAGTTCGACGCGCCCGGAGATTTCGGCCATGACGGCCGGGTCTTTGGGCTTGCGCGCCTCGAAGATTTCGGTGACGCGGGGCAGACCGCCGACGATGTCCTGCGAGCCGGCGGACTGGCGCGGCTGGCGGGCGAGCATCTGGCCGGCCTTGATCTGCTGACCGTCCTCGATTTCGAGGCGGGCGCGGGCGGGGACGTAGTGGAAGTCGAGGATGCTGCCGTCCTTGTCGACGATGTTGATCGCGGGGTGGAGGTCGCCCTTGTGCTCGATCATCACCTTGGCCTTCTTGCCGCCGCCGGCATCTTCGAGTCGGTAACTTTCCTTCTCGATGATGTCCTGGAACTGCACGAAGCCGTCCTTCTCGGCGAGGATGGGCACGCGGTGCGGGTCCCACTTGGCGACGGTCTGGCCCTTCTTCACGTCGGCCTTGTCCTGCACGTAGAGGAACGCGCCGTAGGGGATCTTGAACTTCTCGAGTTCGCGGCCCTTGGCGTCGAGCACGGCGATTTCGCCGTTGCGCTTGAGCACCACCAGCGCGTCGTTGCCTTCGTCGTCCTTGCTGGGGACGGGGTTGCAGTCGCGCAGTTCGAGCGTGCCCGAGTTGGCCACGTCGTACTTGGTGTTCTCGGCGGTGCGCTGACCGATGCCGCCGGTGTGGAACGTACGCATCGTGAGCTGGGTACCCGGCTCGCCGATGGACTGCGCGGCGATAATGCCCACGGCCAGGCCCGGCTCGACGAGTTTGCCGGTGGACATGTCCATGCCGTAATCGAGCACGGAGCAGCCGGTCTTGCTCTCGCTGGTGAGCGGGGAGCGGACGGCGACGGCCTCGATGCTCAGGTCCTCGATCTTGCGGGCGGCCTCGGGGGTGATCATCTGGTTTTCGTCGACGATGAGTTCATCCGTGATCGGGTTGGCGATGCGGTTGACGCTCACGCGCCCGATGATCTGCTCGCCGAGGGGCACGTCGACCTGTTCACCCTTGTAGATGGCGCGCTTGACGACGCCGCGCTTGGAGCCGCAGTCGATCTCGCCGATGATGACGGACTGTGCGATGTCGCAGAGTTTGCGGGTGAGGTAGCCCGAGTCGGCGGTCTTGAGGGCGGTGTCGGCCAGGCCCTTGCGGGCGCCGTGGGTGGAGGAGAAGTATTCGAGGATGTTGAGACCCTCGCGGAAGTTGGAGCGGATGGGGGTCTCGATGATGGTGCCGTCGGGCTTGGCCATGAGGCCGCGCATGCCCGCGAGCTGCTGCATCTGGGTGATGTTGCCGCGCGCGCCCGAGTCGACCATGAGGTGGACCGGGTTGAGGTACCACGAGCCCTGCTTGGAATCGGGGGGGAGTTCGTTGCCGTTCTCGTCGCGCCGGTCGTGCTTGAGGACGACGACGAGTTTCTTCTGGACTTCTTCGCGGCAGTGAGACCAGATGTCGAGGAGCTGGTTGTAGCGCTCGCGGTGGGTGATGATGCCGCGGTCGTAGTTTTTCTCGACGCGGGTGACCTTGGCCTGCGCGTCGTTGAGCAGGTCGGTCTTCTCCTTGGGGATTCGCATGTCGGTGATGCCGAAGGAGAGGCCCGCGAGGGTGGACTGCTTGAAGCCCATCTCTTTGAGGCGGTCGAGGAGGTCGATGGTGCGGGCCTTGCCGCCCATGAGGTAGGCGTCGTCGATGACGCGGGCGCACCCCTTCTTGCCGATGGCGCAGTTGTAGAAGGGCATGCCGTCGAAGAGAACGTCGGCGAAGAGCGCGCGCCCGGCGGTGGTGACGATGCGGCGGTTCTCGGGCAGAGGCTTGACGGGGCCGGTCTGGCTGTCAACGACGGTGCTGAAGCCGTCGATGCGGAGCAGGATGGGCTCGTGGGGGCCGATCTTGCGCTGCTCCATCGCGAGGATGGCCTCTTTGCGGTCTTTGAAGCGGGGGAGATTCTCGATCTGGTATTCGTCGGCGAGCATGTACGTGATGAAGTACACGCCCATGACGATGTCCTGGCTGGCCGAGATGATGGGCTTGCCGTTGGCGGGGGAGAAGACGTTGTGCGTGCTGAGCATCAGCACGTGGGCCTCGGCCTGGGCCTCGACGGAGAGGGGCAGGTGCACGGCCATCTGGTCGCCGTCGAAGTCGGCGTTGAAGCCGGTGCAGACCAGCGGGTGCAGGCGGATGGCGTTGCCCTCGACCAGCACGGGCTCGAAGGCCTGGATGCCGATGCGGTGCAGGGTGGGCGCGCGGTTGAGCAGCACGGGGTGCTGGTAGATGACCTCTTCGAGGATGTCCCACACGGCGGGGTCGCGCCGTTCGAGCATGCGCTTGGCGCTCTTGATGGTGTCGGCCAGGCCGTGCTCTTTGAGTTTGCGGATGATGAAGGGCTGGTAGAGTTCGAGGGCGATCTTCTTGGGGAGGCCGCACTGCCAGAGTTTGAGTTCCGGGCCGACGACGATGACCGAGCGGGCGGAGTAATCGACGCGCTTGCCCAGCAGGTTCTCGCGGAAGCGGCCCTGCTTGCCCTTGATCATGTCGGTGAGGCTCTTGAGCGCGCGGTTGGACGAACCGAGCACCGGGCGGCGGCAGCGGTTGTTGTCGAAGAGCGCATCGACCGCCTGCTGAAGCATGCGCTTCTCGTTGCGGATGATGACCTCGGGGGCGTTGAGGTCCATCAGTTTCTTGAGGCGGTTGTTGCGGTTGATGATGCGGCGGTAGAGGTCGTTGAGGTCGCTGGTGGCGAAGTTGCCGCTCTCGAGCAGCACCAGCGGGCGCAGGTCGGGCGGGATGACCGGGATGACATCCATCACCAACCACGAGGGGTCGTTCTCGCTCGAGCGGATCTGCTCGATGAGTTTGAGCCGCTTGGCGAGGTCTTTGATCTTCTGCTTGCTCTTGGTCTGGTTGAGTTCGGTGCGGATCTGCGCGGCCTCGGCCGAGAGGTCGGTGCGCTCGATGAGTTCACGGATGGAGTCGGCGCCCATCACCGCCTTGAAGGCGTTGCCGTACTTCTCCTGCGCGGTGCGGTGCTCGTCTTCGGTGAGCACCTGCTTGAACTTGAGTTCGGTGTCGCCGGCGTCAACGACGACGTAATCCTGGTAGTAGATGATTTTTTCGAGGTCGCTGGTCTTCATGCCCAGCAGGGTGCCCAGGCGGCTGGGCATGCTCTTGAAGAACCAGATGTGGACGATGGGGCTGGCGAGGTTGATGTGGCCCATGCGCTTGCGGCGCACGCGGCTGTGGGTGACCTTCACGCCGCAACGGTCGCAGATGATGCCCTTGTACTTGGTGCCGCGGTATTTGCCGCAGGCGCACTCGTAGTCGCGCTCTGGCCCGAAGATGCGTTCGCAGAAGAGGCCGTCCTTCTCGGGGCGGTAGGTGCGGTAGTTGATGGTCTCGGGCTTCTTGACCTCGCCGTACGACCATCCGCGGATGTCGTTGGGGGAGGCCAGCGTGACCTTGACGGCGGAAAAGTCGTTCACCCGATCGTACACGTTCTCAGCCATGTCGTGCTCCACTCATCAAGCCCTCAAGGGGGCGATGATGTTTTACCTTCGAACCGGCCTTGGCGCGAGCCGTGGCCAGGATGTCTTCTCGTTCCTTCGCCAACTTCGCCCTCGCCTTGCTCGCCTCGTCGTGCGACATCCCGAGCAAGGGACGCAACCAACCCCGACGCGTTGCTTCATTCAGCCCGAGTACCACAAGCCCGATCATCGCTCCATAAACCGCTCCGGCCACGAAGGTTGTGCTGCCGAAGTACCAGTGACACACGCCGAAAACAAGCGAGAACCAGGCCACGAAGCCGACCAACCACGCCGCTGTTCGCACGGCACCGGCCTCCATGGCTCACGTTTTACAGCAGGCTGCCGCCTTCCAACTGCTTCTTCTCCAGCGCGATGTTGAGGCCCAGGCCCTTGAGTTCGTTGCAGAGCACGTCGAAGGCGACGGGCATGCCCGCTTCGAGCTTGTTGTTGCCCTTGACCATGCTCTCGTAGATCTTGGTGCGGCCCTCGACATCGTCGGACTTGACGGTGAGGAGTTCCTGGAGGATGTAGGCCGCGCCGTAGGCTTCGAGGGCCCAGACTTCCATCTCGCCGAAGCGCTGACCGCCGGTGCGGGCCTTGCCGCCCAGCGGCTGCTGGGTGATGAGGCTGTAGGGGCCGGTGGCGCGGGCGTGGATCTTGTCGTCGACGAGGTGGTGGAGTTTGAGCAGGTACATGTAGCCCACGGCGGTGCGCTGGCGGAAGGGTTCGCCGGTGCGGCCGTCGAAGAGTTGGATCTTGCCGCCGCGCGGCATTCTGGCCAGGAGGGCGCGTGGGTGGGGCCAGGTGCCGTTCTTTTCGTGGTCGGCGATCTGGTCTTCCACGTGCTTGTTGGCTTCCTGCACGCAGGCGTGGATTTCGTTCTCGGAGGCGCCGTCGAAGACGGGGGTGATGGCCTGGAAGCCCAGAACCTTGGCCGCCCAGCCGAGGTGGGTTTCGAGGATCTGACCGACGTTCATGCGGCTGGGCACGCCCAGGGGGTTGAGGAGCACCTCGACGGAGGTGCCGTCTTCCATGAAGGGCATGTCTTCTTCGGGGACGATCTTGGCGATGACACCCTTGTTGCCGTGGCGGCCGGCCATTTTGTCGCCGACGCTGAGGGTGCGCTTGGTGGCCAGATAGACCTTGACCATCTCGAGCACACCGGTGGGGAGTTCGTCGCCACGCTTCATGTGGCTGACCTTGCGGCCCTTCTCGGTGAGGATGGCCTGGACGCGGGGCCAGAACTGCTTGAAGAGTTTTTCGGCGTCGGAGCGGTTGTCTTTGCCGCCCTTGGCCCACTTGATGTCGAAGGTTCGGATCTGCTCGATGATGACTTCGGGGATGTCGCTGGCGCCGACCTTCTGACGGGTGTTGGGGTCGACCATGGGCGTGCCGAGGACGGTGTTGATCGCCTCGGTCATCTGCTTGAAGAGGTCGATGGCCTTGTCGTCCATCAGTTTTTCGTAGTCGGCGATCTCCTTGCGCAGGGCCTTTTTCTGCTCCTCGTTCATGTGGAGCCGGCGGCTGAACTTGCGGGCGCCGATGACGATGCCCTCGACACCCGCGGGCACCTCGAGCGAGTCGTTCTTCACGTCTTCGCCCGCGCGGCCGAAGATGGCGTGCAGGAGTTTTTCTTCGGGGGTCAGTTCGGTCTTGCTCTTGGGGCTGACCTTGCCGACGAGGATGTCGCCGGGCCCGACGCGGGCGCCGATGCGGATGATGCCGCCCTCGTCGAGGTTGCGCAGCATCTTCTCGGAGACGTTGGGGATGTCGCGGGTGAACTCTTCACGGCCGAGTTTCGTCTCGCGGATTTCCACGTCGAAGGCGTCGATGTGGATGCTGGTGAAGGTGTCGTCCTTCACGAGGCGCTCGTTGATGACGATGGCGTCTTCGAAGTTGTAGCCGTCGAAGGTGTTGAATGCGACGAGCACGTTCTTGCCGATGGCCAGTTCGCCCATGCGGGTGCTGGCGCCGTCGGCGATGACCTGACCCTTCTCGACCTTCTGGCCCACCTTGACGACGGGCTTCTGGTTGAGGCAGGTGCGCTCGTTGAGACCGACGAACTTGCGCAGCACGTACTCGTCGGCGTTGTCGATGATGACGCGCTCGGAATCGACGAAGGTGACCTCGCCGGGGTTCTTGGCCTTCACCACCATGCCGCTGTTGTGGCCCACGGACTTCTCGATGCCCGTGCCCACGTTGGGCGGCTCGACCTTGATCAGCGGCACGCCCTGGCGCTGCATGTTGCTGCCCATCAGGGCGCGGTTGGCGTCGTCGTGTTCGAGGAAGGGGATGAGCGAGGCCGAGATGCCGATGATCTGCTTGGGGCTGATGTCGAGGTAATCGACGTTGGTCGAATCGACCTCGGCCAGTTCACCGTTGACGCGCGCCAGGATCATGCCCTTGCGCAGGCGGCCCTCGTCGCCCAGGCTGTCGGCCGGGGCGAGCACGGCTTTCATCTCTTCGTCGGCGCGCAGGTGGATGATCTTGCCGGTGGGCTTGCCCTCTTTCACCTCGCGGTAGGGGGTGCGGAGGAAGCCGAACTCGTCGATGTTGGCGTAGAGGCCCAGCGACGCGATGAGGCCGATGTTGGTGCCTTCGGGCGTCTCGATGGGGCAGATGCGCCCGTAGTGGCTGATGTGAACGTCGCGGACCTCGAAGCCCGCACGCTTGCGGTTGAGGCCGCCGGGCCCCAGGGCCGAGAGGCGGCGCTCGTGCACGAGCGTGGAGAGGGGGTTGGTCTGGTCGACCACCTGGGAGAGTTCGCTGCGGCCGAAGAAGAAGTCGATGGCGCTGCTGATGCTCTTGGTGTTGACCAGGTCGGCGATCTTGACCAGTTCGTCCGGGTCTTTCACGCTCATGCGCTCCTGCACCGTGCGGCGCAGTTTGAGGAAGCCCTTGCGGAGTTCTTCCACGGCGAGTTCGTCGAGCGTGCGCAGGCGGCGGTTGCCCAGGTGGTCGATGTCGTCCACCATGGCGGCGGGGCGGCCGGTCTTGGCGTCGGCGCGGCCGCTGCGGAGGTCGAGCAGGTACTGGATGACCCGGAGGAAATCCTCGCTGCTGATGAACATCTGGTCTTCGGAGGCGGAGAGCTCGAACTTGCGGTTGATGCGGAAGCGGCCCACGCGTCCCAGCCGATAGCGGTTCTCGTCGAAGAACTTCTCGAAGAAGAGTTGCTTGGCCTTCTCGACCTGCGGCGGGTTGCCCGGGCGCAGTTTGCTGTAGACCTTGAGCATGGCGCGGGCGTAGGTGGTTTCGGCCTCGAACTGCTCGAGTTTTTCCTCGGCCACGGTGTTGAGGATCAGCACGTCGCTGGGGTTCTCGATGACGCGGACCTTCTTCAGGCTGCTGTTCATGATCGCCGTCGCGGCGTCGCCCAGCTGCCGGCCCACGTGCACCAGTTCTTCGCCCGTCGAGGTGTCGATGATCGACTCGGCGGCCCAGTGCTCGGGCTTGACCTTCTCGACCGGGATGTTGGAGATCTCGTAGAAGAGGCCCAGCAGTTTGTCGGTTTCCGCCACCGACTCGTCGAGGCACCGGAGGAAGGTGGTCGCGGCGAGTTTGGTGCTCTGGTCGATGCGCATCGCCAGAACGTCTTTCTTCGTCACTTCGAGTTCGATCCAACTGCCGCGCTCGGGGATGACGCGCGCGCTGTGCAGCGGGCGGTCGCCTTCGCTCGAGAGGATGGAGAAGTCAACACCCGGCGAGCGGTGCAACTGGCTGACGATGACGCGCTCGGCGCCGTTGACGATGAACTCGCCACCGCCCATCATGATGGGGAACTCGCCCAGGTAGATCTGCTCTTCGGGCAGTTCGGGCTTGCCCTCTCGCTTGAGGCGCAGCCCGACCCTGAAGGGCCGGCCGTAGGTGAGGCGCAGTTCGCGGCACTCGTCGGGGGTGTAGCGGGGCTCTTCCAGCGAGTAGTTGATGTACTCGAGGGTCATCGTCTCGTCGTAACTCTTGATCGGGAAGACTTCCCGCATGAGCGACTCGAGGCCGTGCAGACCGTCGCGTTCGTCGGGCGACTTATCGAGTTGCAGGAAGCGGTCGTAGGCCCGCTGCTGCACCTCGCACAGGTCGCCGATGGGCGCGGCGTCGCCGCGCTTCGCGAAGTTGCGGATTTTCAGTTCCGACGTGCCGACATGAGACGTACCCATCGATGCCATCGATGTCCTCGCGATGGTGACAAAGCGACCGGGTCCAGGTTGGCAGCATCACTCACGCTCCCTCTGGGTCCAGGAACCGGCCGAGTCACTTTTCTACGTTGTGTGTGTTCAAGGCAAAACCCACGCCGCCGCTCACCTGGCGCTGTGCGCCGAACCTGTCACTGTACGCGGGTACAGGGCCGGCGAGCAACCGACGTGCCACACCAATCTTCAAACAAATCCGCAGAATTCTTGATTTTCGTCATTCGTTCGGCACCAGGTCGCGACGTTGAGCAAAAAGCGGGGCCCGCGATGGCGCGGACCCCGCCCTTGATTTCGTCGCTTGGATCGAACTGCGTCGCCCGGGCCCGTGGGGCTTAGACGATCTCGACGGTGGCGCCGTTCTCTTCGAGGGTCTTCTTGAGCTTCTCGGCGTCCTCCTTGGAGAGGTCCTGCTTGACAGGCTTGCCGGGGGCATCGACGAAGGCCTTCGCCTCGGCGAGACCCAGGCCGGTGACTTCGCGGACGACCTTGATGACCTGGATCTTCTTGTCGCCGGCGGCCTTGAGGACGACGTCGAAAGAGGTCTTCTCTTCGGCCTTGGCCGCGCCGGCCGCGGGGGCCGCCGCCATCATGACCGCGCCGCCGGAAGCGGCTTCGATGCCGTAGGCATCCTTCATGTACTTGCCGAGTTCAACGGCCTGCTTGAGGGTGAGGCCGGCGAGTTTGTCGCCGAGTTCCTTGATCGTCGCGTCAACAGCGGTATCGGACATGTTTCGAACCTTTCTCGTATCCGCGAACACCGGGCGTGGGTTGCACGCCTCGCTGTTCACTTACTCGCCCGAGAGGGGCCGAACCGTTCGGCCTTTCATCCGCATTCGCGGACCAGTCGGGCGCAGAAGTCTGAAAAACCAACCAACCGAACACACCGAGACGAAGGGGCGTGGGCCACCTTCGGTTATCTGAACGGCCCGGGGCCCGGTGACCGGCGCCGGGTGCTCAGACCTTGGCGATGGTCTCGCCCTTTTCCAACTTCTCTTCCACGGCCTTGATGATGCCGGCGACCTTGGCGCCCGGCCCCTTCACCTGGCCCATGACGTTGCGCGCCGGGCTGACGATGAGGGTGACAATGCGGCCGATGGCCTCTTCGCGCGTGGGGAACTTGCTGAGTTCGTCGACGCCTTCCTTGCCGCGGAAGAGCGTGCCGTCGAGCACCGCGCCCTTGAGTTCGAGGGCGGGCATGCCCCCGGCGAGGGCCATGATCTCGCGGGCGACCTCGACGACGCTGTTGCCGCCGTAGGCGATGGCGCTGGCGCCGGTGAGCAGTTCGCCCAGGGCGGCCAGCCGTGTGCCCTCGAAGGCCTTGCGGGCCAGCGAGTTGCGGATGACGGTGACGCGGATGTTCTTCTTGGCGAGCGTGCCGCGGAACTTGGTGGTGTCAACGGCTTTGAGGCCGCGGATGCTGATGAGCATCGCGTCGGGCCACTCCTCGCTCGCGCCGGCGATCCGGCTGGAGTAATCCCGCATGAGCAACTGCTTGACTGCCTTCGACATGGCTCGTCCTTCTTCTGTCGTTCAGGCCTGGGCGGGCATGCCGCAGGCCGGATGTGGAACGCTTCGTTCACTGCCCCGGGCCGGCAGGCCGGACCGGGCTGGGGAGGGATCCGGTGCTTACTCGGCGACGATGGCCTGGGCGTACTTCACGGGAACGCCGGGGGTCATGGAGCCGCTGATGGTGATGCTCTTGATGTACTGGCCCTTGACGCTGGAGGGGCGGATCTTCTCGATCGCGCCGATGAAGAAGTTGAGGTTCTCGGCCAGGGCCTGGTCGTCGAAGGACATCTTGCCGATGATGGCGTGGATGTTGCCGCCGTTGTCGGTGCGGTACTCGACCTTTCCGGCGGCGTATTCCTTCACCGCGTCGGGGATGTTGGGGGTGACGGTGCCGGCCTTGGGGCTGGGCATGAGGCCCTTGGGGCCCAGGACCTTACCCAGACGGCTCACGACACGCATCATGTCGGGGCTGGCGACGGCGACGTCGAAATCCATCCAGCCCTTCTCGATTTCAGAGACGAGGTCTTCGCCGCCGGCCTTGACGGCGCCGGCCTCGAGGGCCTTGGGGGCCACGTCGCTCTGGCAGAAGGCGATCACCCGCTTGCTCTTGCCGATGCCGCGGGGCAGGCTCACAGCGCCGCGAAGGTTCTGGTCGCTCTGCTTGGTGTCCACGTTCAGGTGCAGCACCACGTTGACCGTCTGGTCAAACTTGGGGCCCTTGAACTTCTTGAGGGCCGCCACCGCGCCCGCCGGCTCCACCGGATCGGTCACGCGCAGCCCCTGGTTGGCCTTGTCACGCTTGGTCAGTCGTACCGCCATCGGTCACATCCTTGGTATGCAGCGCCGAGTTCGGGGCGTCGCCCCCTCGCCGCGATGAGTCTTCTGTTTACCCGCTGGGAAGATCAGTCAACGACAGTCACGCCCATCGAGCGTGCCGTGCCCTCGATTACACGCATCGCCGCTTCGACGCTCTGGCTGTTCAGGTCGGCCATCTTGGCCGTGGCGATGTCTCGCACCTGGGCCTTGGTGATCTTGCCCACCTTGTCCTTGTTGGGCGTGCCCGAGCCCTTTTCAGCGCCCGCGGCGTCCTTGATCAGCACGGAAGCGGGGCTTCCCTTGATCTCCAGTTCGAAGGTGCGGTCGCTGTACACCGTGACGATGCACCCGACGACCTTGCCCTTGACGTGCTGCGTCGCGGCGTTGAACTTCTGGATGAACTGCCCGGGGTTGACGCCCTTGCTGCCCAGAACAGGACCGATCGGTGGCGCGGGGGTCGCCTGACCGCCGGGTGCCATGATCTTGAAAACGTTGGTAACTTCTTTCTTGGCCATTCCTTTTCCACCTCCTACCGGCCCCCGGCAAGGTTTTTAGCCTCTTCGGGCAGTCGCTCCCGGCCGGGAACGACGAACGCGGTAGTTCAATCGGGTCTGGGTTGTAACGCTCCGCCGTCAGACGGAGCGCGCGACCGTGGGTCGAGATGGTAGCGGGCCCCGGGCACAAAGCAAGCCCGCGGCCTGAGCCGTCCGACACACTATCAAAATCCTTACGCAACGACGGGCGCGCGGGCCCGCCTTCATTCACTGCCGCTGGGTATCGCAGAAGTGCAGTTCGATGTACCGGGCGATGTAGTCCACGATCGATTCGGTGGTGGGAATATCCGGGTTGCTCGTCGGGCCCATGGGCTCGAAACGCATTCCCTTGAACCGCGACACCGCGTCGCGCACGGACAAACCATGCTGGATGGACAGGCTGAATGCGCGGCAATAGGCCTGGCACATGCCCGACAGGGTCGAGCCTTCCTTGCTCATTTTCAGGAAGATCTCTCCGGGGCGACCGTCGGGATAGAGCCCCACCGTGAGGTACCCTTCGTGGTTGCCGATGCTGAACTTGTGCGTGATCGAGTCACGGGTGACGGGCAATACCTGGCGAGCAGCAACCATCTGGGGATCTACCTCCAGAGATGAGGCGTTTGTGGCGCCGGGGGACGTCTGAATCTTCTGGCTCGGCAGTTCGCTCATGCGGGTTCCTCGAACGAGTTTACCCCCGCACACCGCCCTCAGCCCGCCGCGCTGAACCGCGCGGTCGAGAGTCTATCGGCCTCCGGCACTCGATCAACACAAAAGAATGTGCTTCCTGTTTTTCAAACCACTATCCCTCGTATCCACCGGCCTTTGCGGCCCAAGACAATCCTCGGCCCGCCCTCGAATCACCTGTTCGGGGGCCATCCTGGGGCCACTTCGCGCATTTCGTCCCCCTGTGCATCACCAGCCGCGCGGATTGCCGATACCCTTGCCTTGGACATCAGCCACGCGAAGGTTCGAACTTGAAGCCCGCCGAGCAAACCCCGCTTTCGATTTCCCTGCGCCCCGCGCTGGGGGGCATTTCACTGCTCATCCTGGTCGCACTCACCGTGCAACTCCCGGGGGCGGAGTGGTCTTACGCGGGCGGACAGCGTTCCCGAATCGGCGAGTTTACCCGCGCCGTAGCGCACACCATCCGCCTCACGCAGGTTCGCCACGATGAGCGCGAGCCCACGCGGCCCGCGCGTCAACACCCGCTCTTCGCCGGTGCTTCGGCCAAGCCGCTCGATGGGGACCTTCCGCGGGCAGCCCGGGAAGCCCCCTTCCCGCGAAGGCCCATGGTGTGCTTCACCAGCCTGCCTCCCCCGCCGCTGGCATGACCTCGAACCGGCCCGCGTCGCGTGGTGAGAGTGGCGTTCGCGCACTTTTCACACCTATTCGACGCGGCGCCTCGCCGCTTGCCCGCACAGGGCCGCGCGTGCGACTTTGACGAAGTCGCCGAGCACAAGCGTTGAGGCTTGCCGCTTCGCCCGCCGCGCCGCGTGGTTTTTCCGTGTGACAGCGCCCGGCAAGAGCCGGCAGATCGGGGAACACAACGTGCGCCCATGCCCTCACCGGCCGGCGCGCCCCTGTGACCGCCCGGCACACGTGGCCGAAGCCCTCCACCACGTTCCACCAGACAGCCTTTCGTGGCCCCTTCATGGGCCACCTCGACCCGCACCCGTGCCATGACCCCGGCGCGGGGCGCGCACCACGAGCCAGAGATCACAGCGAGATACCAATGGCAGAGATTCCCCTGATCGGTCCGATCCTGAACAAAATCATCGGCACCCGCAACGAGCGCTTCGTGAAGAAGTACACCCAGCGGGTCGCCGCGATCAACGCGCTGGAGCCCAAGATGCGGTCGCTGACCGACGCGGAGATCCGCGGGGCGGTGCACGAACTTCGTCGGCGGCACGACGGGGGCACGGCGAGCGAAGACCTGCTGGTCGAGGCCTTTGCCTTTGCGCGAGAAGCGATGGACCGTGCGGTGGGCATCCGCAACGTTTTCAACCCTGAATCGGGGTTTGACCCCTCGGTGCTTCCCCAGGCCGCGCGCGATCTGTATGCCTCATTGAAAGCGGAGATGGACGCTCGCGAGCCCGCGCCGCCTGTGGGCGAGTTTCTGGGGTGTGTGCAGCCGCAGCCGGGCTGGATGCAGGTGGATATCCCGCCGGAGTTTTACGAGGCTGTCCGCGGGGTGTACAGCGAGAGCCGCCCGCCCTTCCGCGCCCGCCCGTTCGACGTGCAGTTGATCGGCGGCATGGTGCTCACGCAGGGCAAAATCGCCGAGATGAAGACGGGCGAGGGCAAGACAATCGTGGCCCCGCTGGCGTGCTACCTGGCGTGCGTGCAGCGTCAGCGGGTGCACGTGGTGACGGTGAACGACTATCTGGTGCAGCGCGACCGCGACTGGACATTCCCCTACTTCCACGCGCTGGGCCTCACGGTGGGCGCCATCCACCCCCAGCACATGCAGAGCGAGGAGGAGAAGCGGGCGATGTACCGCTGCGACGTGGTCTACGGCACTACGGCCGAGTTCGGCTTTGACTACCTGCGCGACAACATGAAGCGGAGCGTGGACCAGCAGGTGCAGCAGCGCCGCGACTTTGCGATCGTGGACGAGGTTGACTCGATCCTCATCGACGAGGCCCGCACGCCGCTGATCATCTCGGGGCAGGCGCACGACGACCAGCCCCGCTACGACCTGGCCGACAAACTCGCCCGCCACCTGGTCGACAAGCAGCGCCCGTGGACGCAGGCCAACGAAGAGGTCACCCGCTGCATGATGCGCATCAAGGGCCTGGAGGGCGACATCAGGCAGACGCGCGACAAGTCGCAGATCCCCCGGCTCAACGACGAACTGCGCGAGGCCAAGGCGCAGCTGCCCAACCTCATGCTGCAGCGCGACCGCCACACCCAGTATTTCGAGATCAAAGAGGAGCGCAAGCAGGCCCAACTCACGCACGACGGCGTGGGCGAGGCCCAGCGCGTCGCGGGCCTGGGCTCGCTCTACGTCGACGAGAACATTGACCTGCCGCACCTGCTCGAGCAGTCGCTGCGGGCCTATACCGTCTACGAGCGTGACCGCGACTACATCGTCATGCCCACGCCCAACCCGCAGACGGGGCGCACCGAGCCCAGCATCGTCATCGTCGACGCCAACACGGGCCGGCCCATGGTGGGCCGCCAATGGTCCGACGGGCTGCACCAGGCCATCGAGTGCAAGGAGCGCGTGCCCATCCGCCAGGAGACGCAGACCGTCGCCACGGTCACCATCCAGAACTTCTACAAGATGTACAAGCGCCTGGCCGGCATGACCGGCACGGCCGACACCGAGGCGCAGGAGTTCCACGACATCTACAAACTCGATGTCGTGGCCATCCCCACCAACAAGCCCGTCGTGCGGCGAGACTTCGAGGACATGGTCTTCCTCTCCGCCAAGGACAAGTGGAACAAGATCGTCGACGAGATCAAACTCTTCCACGACGTGGGCCGCCCGGTGCTGGTCGGCACCACCAGCGTCGAGAAGAGCGAGTCGCTGGCCAGGATGCTCGCCCAGAAGCACCAGGTGCGCCACGAGGTGCTCAACGCCAAACAGCACGAGCGCGAGGCCTCCATCGTCGAGAACGCCGGCCAGCTCGGCAGCGTGATGATCGCCACCAACATGGCCGGGCGCGGCACCGACATCAAACTCGGGCGCGTCTCGCGCCAGACGCTGCTGGAGCACTGGCAGCGGCGCGGCATCTGCCCCGCCTCGGTCACGGTTGACTCGACCGATGAACAGTTGCGCGAGGGGGTTTTCCGCAAGATCGCCCCGCGTGAACTGGGCATCGACCGCAAGCAGGCCGACACCATGCCCTTCGCCGAACTGGAACTCGAACTGCTGCGGACCTGGGCCCAGGCCCACACCTGGCTCACCGAGAAAGAGATCACGCGCGCCAACGCCGAGACGCTGCGCGACAGCCTCGACGAGCACGGCCGGCTGCTGCTCCACCGCGTCCGCTGGTTCAACACCATCGAGGACATGGGCGGCCTGCACGTGATCGGCACCGAGCGCCACGAGGCACGCCGCATCGACAACCAGTTGCGCGGCCGCTGCGGCCGGCAGGGCGACCGCGGCTCGAGCCGCTTCTTCGTCTCGCTCGAAGACGACCTCATGAAACTCTTCGCCGGCGAGACCACCATGCGCGTGCTCGCACGCCTGGGCATGAAAGAGGGCGACGCCATCGAGCACCCCATGCTCTCCAAGAGCGTCGAACGCGCCCAGCGAAAGGTCGAAGAACGCAACTTCCAGATCCGCAAAACCGTGCTCGAATACGACGAGGTCATGGAGCACCAGCGCCAGTCCTTCTACGGCCTGCGCCAGCGCGTGCTCGAAGGGCGCGACGTGCGCGGCCTGCTCTTTGAGTTCATCTCCGAGACCGTTGACGAGGCCGTGGGCACCTACCTCGACCCCGAGTACCCCGCCCAGTGCGCCGCCGAGTTCGCCAAGGCACGCCTGGAGAGTTCCATCGCGCCCGAGCGCCTCCGCGGCAAGAGCCTGGCCGAGATGGAGCAGACCATCCTCGCCGAGGCGGAGTACGAGGCACGCCAGAACATCACCATGACCATCGGCGAGTACATGCCCACCGAGGGTTCCGACGTGGTTGTCGACTTCGACGCCGCGGGCCTGTGCAACTGGGCCCGCAACCGCTTCGGGGTTGAGATCAGCCCCGAAGAACTGCGCGAGGGCGGCGCCGTGGAACGCAAGCGCGTGCAGGCCCTGCTCGAAAGGGCCGCGTCCCGCGCCATCCAGTCGGCCGACCTCAACGGCCTCTCGGTCTATCTGCAGGCCGATTACGGCGCGGGCGAACTGGCCAAGTGGGTGAAGAAGAACCTGGACTTCGACGTGCCCGTCGAAGAGATCGTGAAAACCCGCAAGGCCGAGGCCGACACGGGCCTCTCGGTGACCGCCATGCTCATGCAGCGCGTGGAAGAACTCTACAACAAGCGCGAGGTTGAATACCCCGTTGACTTCGCCATGCACATCACCCAACTGATGATGCGCCAGAACCCCGCCGAGGCGGGCACGCACCTTCTCGCGTGGGCCAACTCGCGCTACAAGATGAACTGGACCCCCGAGATCTTCCGCACGTCTACCCCGCAGAAAGTCAGGCAGGAACTCCTGGCCGCCAGCGCCGCCTTCGTCGAAGCCCGCAAACTCGACGAGGAAGTCGCCCAGGCGCAGGCCTGCGAGACCGACGCGGAACTCGAGGCGCTGCTCAAAGAGCGTTACAACGTCCCCCTCCCCGAGTCGATGCGCTACCTGCACGGGCGTGAACGCCTCGACGCCATCCGCTCGCGCATCGAGAACATCCTGCGTTCCGAACTGCTCCACTTCGAGCGCAGCATCCTCCTCGAAACGCTCGACACCGCGTGGAAGGACCACCTCTACAGCATGGACCAACTGCGCGACTCGATCAACTTCCGCGCCTTCTCGCAGAAAGACCCGCGCATCGAGTACAAGCGCGAGGGCTCGCAACTCTTCGCCACCATGATGGAATCGGTCAAGGGCAAGGTCACCGAGTACGTCTTCAAGGCGCGTATCTCGCCCGTGCCCCCGCCCCAGGCCCGCCCCCAGCCGCGACCCCAGCCGCCGCGCCCGGGCCCGGATGGCGGCGGCCTGATCTCCAGCGGCATCACCGGCCCGGGGTTCGACGTCTGACACACGACACGGCTCACTTCACCACGCACGCATGACACGATATCTCGTAGTGCAGGCCGAAGAACTCGACGCCGCCGCGGCGGCGTGGCTCTCAGACCGCTGCGACCTTGTCGCCTGCCGCGAGGAGCGCGCCGAGCGTTTCGATGAACTGCTCGCGCGGGCGCACGGGCTGATCGTGCGCACCTACACCCGGGTGGGGCCATCGCTGCTGGCGCGTGCGCCCCACTTGCGCGTGGTGGGGCGAGCCGGCGTGGGGCTCGACCGCATCGACGTCGCCGCCTGCCGGGCGCGCGGCGTCGAAGTTGTCCACACGCCCGACGCCAACGGCCAGGCCGTGGCCGAGTTTGTCTTCGCGCTGCTGCACGACGCGCTGCGGCCACGGCTCTTCCTCGACCGGGCCATCGATGCGCAGCGATGGAACGCGCTGCGCGCCGAACTCAATGCCCCCAACCAACTCAGCGAGATGGTGCTCGGCGTATGGGGCCTTGGCCGCATCGGCACGCGCGTGGCCCGCGCCGCCGCGGGGCTGGGCATGAGTGTCATCTACCACGACCTGCGCGAGATCCCCCACGCCGACCGCGCGGGCGCGCAGCCCGTCGGCCGCGACGAACTCCTCGCCCGCGCCGACGTCCTCACGCTGCACACCGACCCCCGCCCCTCGAACCGGCACCTGCTCGGGGCGCAGGCCCTGGCCCTGTGCAAGCCCACCGCCATCATCATCAACACCAGCCGCGGCATAATGGCCGATGCGCACGCCCTGGCCGACTTCCTGCGCTCGCGCCCCGCCTCGAAAGCACTCATCGACGTGCACGACCCCGAGCCCTTCGACGGCAACTACCCCCTGCTGGGCCTGCACAACGCGCACCTCACGCCGCACATCGCCGCCGCCACGGCCACGGCGCACGCCAACATGTCCTGGGTGGTGCGCGACCTCTGGCGCGTGCTCTGCGGGCAACCGCCCGAGCACCCCGCGCCCCACGATCACACATAACGCGCGCCAATCACACACAGCCCGACGCACTCGCCCCACGCCCCCCACGCGATCTCACACCCCCGCCGACGGGCCTTCCTCCTGGCCCGAGCGACGCATGGCCTCTGCCTCCATCTTCGCCATTTCCGCGGCACGATACCTCGCAAAGATCATCGGCAGGTTCAACCCCAACACCAGCGTGAGAATGAAGCCCCCGAGCATGAACGGGTACCACACGTGGTACGGCTGCCCAAGCAGCAGCGCCGCCACACCCAGCAGCAGCAGAAGCACGCCCAGCCCAAAGAACGTGAGCGCATACCCCACCACCAACCTCTTGGCCCGCCCTTTGGGCGCCAGCGTGCCCGCCAGCACACCAAACCCCGCCCCCGCGACGCCCAGCAGTGATCCGCCGATGCCGCCGATCCATCCCGCCATTTCGCCCGTCCACCAGGGTTGCATCACGCGCCTCCTTTCCTGCGTTCGCACTCGCCACCTCTCGCTCACCCGTCCGCACGCCTGCGGGCCGCATCGCGGATGCGCCGCGCCGCCGCGCCGCTCAGTTCGCCACGCTCGATCATGTCCGCCAAGAGGTCTGAGAGCGGATCGGGCTTGCGACCCGCTTTGAGCGAGCGCACCCGCTCGATCACCTTGTCGAGCCGCAGGCGGATCGTGGGGTAACTCACCCCGTAGACATCCGCAAGGTCTTTGAGCGACCCCGAGCACAGCACCAGTTCCATGATCAGGTCCTGATCTTCGCGTGCCAGCCGCGAGAGCAGGTGGGGCGGGCCGTCCACGAGGTTTAATGAATCGAAAGTCACTTTACGATTTATACAGCCAGGCTTTCGTTTTGTCAAGCCTGATTTTCAATTTCTTCAAGTTTCGCCACCGACCCTTCACCCGCCCCCGAAGGCACCGAGCAGCCGCTGCGCCGCGGCTGTCGCCCCATCCTCTTTCCCGATCGCCGTCGCCAGCCCCTGCGCCGCCGCCGCCACGCCCGGGTTTTCGAGCACCTCAGTGAGCGACTGCGCCAACCCTGCACCGGTCACGCGCGACAGCCGCAGCGTCTGCGAGCACCCCAACCGTTTCACGCGCGCGGCGTTATCAAACTGATCGTGCGCGGCCGGCGTCACCACCGTGGGCCGGCCCGCCCGCAGCGCCTGCGCGGTGGTGCCGATGCCCCCGTGGTGCACCACCGCCGCCGCGCGCGGGAAGACCACCGAGTAGGGCGCGTACGTCATCGCCATCACGCGGCCGTCGTTGCCGCAGTCGGGCGCATAGTCCGGCTCGCCCACGAGCAACAGCCCCCTCCTGCCCAGCCTGTGGCACGCATCAACCGCGGCGCGGTAAAACCCGCCCGCCGTGTGCACCACGGCCGTGCCCAGCGTGAAGATAATCGGCGGCGGGCCCGCATCGAGAAACGCGCCGAGTTCGGCCGCGCACGCTTCCTGCCCGGGGTTGCGGTCGTGCCATGGAAACCCGCAGATCTCTCCCCGCGCCGGGTCGCCCTCGACCGACCCACGGAAGACCGGCGACCACATCCCCAGGTTCACAACGCCGGCGCGGCAGTCTTCAAGAAACACGTTCGACCTTGCCGCCAGCCCCATCGAGCGGCGAACCCTGTTCAACGGCCCATCGAGCATCGCCCGCATGAACAGCCGCCCCATGAAGAGATCAAGCCGCACCGCCCGCGGGCTGGGCGCGTGAGACCTGAACGCCGGCATCACCAGTTGATCGCGGGGGTTCATCCACATCGAGGGTGCCAGCGCCGCCACCGCAAAGGGCAAACCCCGCCGCTCGCACTCCCACGCCACACCCATGCACAGCGGGTGCACCAGCACGCCATCGGGCCGCCAAGCGTCGATCGCCTCCGCGGCCGCGCGCACAATCTCGGGCACCATCGGCGCCATGATCGTGCGCATCACCACATACGGCCCGCGCACCGGGTGCGTGATATCCGGGTGCCGCTCCAGCACGCCCCGCAGTGTCACCGCCTCGCCCAGCGCCATCGGCTCGACACCCGCGGCCCGTGTCTGCGCGGCATAGACAGGGTTGGTCAAGAGCGCCACATCATGGCCCATGCGCCGCAGCACACCCCCCACCGCCAGAAACGGGTGCAGATCTCCTCCAGAGCCCATCGTCGCCATCAATATGCGCATCGCGCACTCAGCGTACGCCGCACACCCCCACTCCCCCCACCACTCCCCCACTCATCCCAGAGCCCCACCCCCACGCCCCACTACCCTAGCACCATGCCACTGCTCTCGGTGAACATCGACCACATCGCCACCCTGCGTCAGGCCCGCTACCGCGGCGGGGAGGAATACGGCGAGCCCGATGTTGTCCGCATCGCCCTGGCCGTTGAGGCCGCGGGCGCCGACGGCATCACCGTGCACCTGCGTGAAGACCGCCGCCACATCACCGACCGCGATGTCGACCTTCTCCGCGCCACCGTGCGCGTGAAGTTCAACCTGGAGATGGCCGCCACCGACGAGATGGTGGCCGTCGCGGCGCGCACCCGCCCCCACACGGCGATGCTCGTGCCCGAAGGCCGCAACGAAGTCACCACCGAGGGCGGGCTCGATGTCGCCGGCCAGCAGGGCCGCCTGCGCACCGTCGTCTCACGCCTCAAAGACGCGGGGTGCATCGTCTCGGCCTTCATCGACGCCGACGAAAAACAGGTCGACGCCGCCGCCGAGATCGGCTTTGACGTGTGCGAGGTTCACACCGGGCCTTACGCCGCGCAGTTCCTGCGTTGCGGCGGAGACATGCGCGTCTCGGCGATGGCCGATGGGTTGCACGCGGTGGCCCGCGCGGGCCGGCGCATCGTCGCCGCGGGCCTGCGCTTCAACGCCGGGCACGCCCTCAACTATCACAACGTCGGGCCCATCGCCTCGCTGCCGGGTGTCGAAGAACTCCACATCGGGCACGCCATCATCAGCCGCGCTGTCTATACCGGCATCGACGCCGCCGTGGCAGACATGAAAGCCGCGATGGTGCCAGACATGCCCGAAGACTGATCGCTTCCACTTCACCCCCACCCCCCCTTTTTTCACCCACACTTCCCTTCTTCGCCCCGCGGCTTTGCCCGATCACAACCCCACCTCCACCACCCGCCCAGGCAACACCATGACCACACACGCCAACCCCTGCATCGCACGCTTCCAGCGCCTCCTGGCCTACGAAACCTGGGCCAACACCCTGCTGCTCGATGCCCTCGACACCGTGCCCGATGCCTCACGCACCCTCCCCGCCTACGACCGCGCGGTGCGCCTCATCCCCCACAACGTTCTCGCGCGGCGTATCTGGCTCTCGCGCCTCGCCAACACCACCTTCGGCCCCGTGGCCGACTGGTTCCCCGCGTGGCCCCTGGCCCAGACGCGACAGGCCTGCGCCGAGACCGACGCCGACTGGTCGTCGTACCTGGCCGCGCTCGCCCCCCAATCTCTCTCCGCCCCCATCCACTACACCGGCGGCGACGGCATCGCCCGCGCCAACATCGCCGAAGACATCATCACCCACGCCTTCAACCACTCCACCTATCACCGCGGCCAACTCGCCCGCCTCATCCACGAGTGCGGCGGCAACCGCCCCTCTACCGACTTCATCGGCTTCGCCCGCCTGCACGCGCACCCGGCCTCGCGCTGAGGCCCCACGCCACCCACGCTCTTTCAGCCAACCCGCCATGCCCCACCAACCCACCCACGCGCTCACCCTCGCCGACTTTCTCTCGCGCCTTGCCGCGCGAACACCCACCCCCGGCGGCGGCGCGGCGGCCTCGGTGGCCGGGGCGCTCGGCGCGGCCCTGGCCGGCATGGTCGTCAACTACTCCCTGGGCAAGAAGAACCTCGCCCCGCACGAGGCCGAAAACCAGCAGGCCCTGATCATTCTCTCCACCGCCGTGCCCATGCTCCTAGACCTCGCCGATGAAGACGCCGCGGCCTACGGCGCGGTCAACGAACTCAGCCGCCTGCCCGAGGGTGATCCCCGCCGCGCCGCCGAACTGCCCCAGGCCCAGCGCGACAGCGTGCAGGTGCCCATGGCAGTCGGCGCGATGTGCGTGAATCTGCTGCGCCGCTTCGAGGCCCTCGCCGCCACCACCAACCGCCACCTTCGCTCAGACCTCGCCATCGCCGCCATCCTCGCCGACGCCGCGACCCGCGCCGCGGCCTGCAACGTCGCGGTGAATCTGCCCTCGCTGCCGCCGGCCGAAAGCGAGAAAGCCCGGGCCCGGTGCGACGCCCTGCTCGCCGAATCTGCACGCCTGTGCGCACTGGTCGAACGCGCCTGCACCGCCTGAACCCCCGCCCCCTGCGCGACGTATACTTGTTCCTCGCCGTCACCCCCGGCGGGTTCCTTTCACACACGCGAACTGGCCAGGGGGGCTTGGCCACAACCACACGTGCCCCGCCCGCGCCCACCGCGCGCCGCCGGGCGAAAGGATGAACCCATGCCCGCCCCGAAAAACACCTGGACCAAAGACGACCTTCTCTCGCGCAAGATCGAGCACATCGACATCACGCGTTTCGACGCGCGCCCGCTCGTGAAGGCCTACCGCGAGATGGCCTACTCCAGCCGCACGCTGGCCCAGGCCGCCGACATCTATTCCATGATGCTCAAAGACCGCGAGTGCGCCGTGATCCTCACGCTCGCGGGCTCGCTCATCAGCGCGGGCCTCAAAAAGGCCATCATCACGCTGCTCGAAAACAACATGATCGACGCCATCGTCTCGACCGGCGCCAACATCATCGACCAGGACTTCTTCGAGGGCCTGGGCTTCAAGCACTACATCGCCCCCGGCAGCCCCGAGGCGCCCCCGGTCGACGACATGACCCTGCGCAACCTCATGATCGACCGCATCTACGACACCTACATCGACGAAGACGATCTCCGCGCCTGCGACCACGTCACCTACGAAATCTTCAACGCATTCGAGCCCGGCGCCTACTCCAGCCGCGAGTTCATCGAGGCCATGGGCGCCTACCTCGCCAACAACCCCAAACTCGCCAAGAACGATTCCATCGTCAAGACCTGCTTCCTCAAGCGCGTCCCCATCTTCGTCCCCGCTTTCTCCGACTGCTCCGCCGGCTTTGGCATCGTCCTCCAGCAGACCGAAGCCATCGAGCAGGGGCGGGGCCAGGTCGCCATCGATTCGGGCAAAGACTTCCGCGAACTCACCGACATCAAACTGGCCTGCAAAGACACCGGCCTCCTCATGCTCGGCGGCGGTGTGCCCAAAAACTTCGCCCAGGACATCGTCGTCGCCGCCGAACTCCTCCACGAACGCAAGGGCGGCAAGGGTGGCGCGGCACTCCGTGCCGCGAACGAAGTGGGCATGCACAAATACGCCATCCAGATGACCGTCGCCGACAGCCGCGACGGCGCGCTCTCGGGCTCCACACTCCGCGAGGCCTGCTCCTGGGGCAAGGTCGATGTCGTCCACGAGCAGATGGTCTTCGGCGAACTCTCCGCCCTCTTCCCCATCCTCGCGTCGGACGCCTTCCACCGCGGCGCATGGAAGGGCCGCAAGGCCTTCAAGTTCGCAGACCTCTTCGAGAAGGCCGGCAACACCCCCACCTTTACCGCCAAAGCCAAGCCCAAGGCGCGCAAGGCCATGGCCCGCTGATCAACGCCTCGCGTTGACCTCAACCCATCAACACACCATCCCCCACCCACACGTCTCACCCCCGCCCGGCGGGGGTTTTTTTCTCGCCGACACGGCGCGAGAGTCAATCTCCACCCCGCCAAGGTCTCACGCCCATTGGGCCCGGGCATGGCGCCGTGTGTCGCTGCCCTGGACAAAGAGGGCGGGGCGGGGAGAGTGCCGCGCCGCTTCACAACTCGCGCGGCCTCACCCATCGCGCGGCCTCACCCATCGCGCGGCCTCACCCATCGCGCAGCCTCACCCATCGCGCGGCCCGCCGCGCGCCTGAGCGACCCTGATCTGTCGCACAGCCAAGGATGAACATCATGCTACGGATGGAAGGATCGCTCGTGCGTGATGGCGAGGGGGGCGCAACAACATCGATCGCCGAGGAACCCTGCGATCGATGGCACGCATGCTCAATCTGTAGCGTTCGGCGTCACATGCCGTGCCGATTCAGCAGCCGCTCTCCCAGCGGACGAAGAAGAGTTCAACATCAGTGCCATCGATGCCGCCGTCGAGATTGACATCTGACTCTGAACTACCAGATTCCCACGCGGCGAAGAAATCTTCGATGTCCAATCCGTCGATGCCGCCATCGTTGTTGAAGTCGGCGAGAGATTGCACGTTGAGATTGGCGACGTTGGAAGGATAGCAGCCGCACGAATCGCAGATCAGGCAGTCATATTCGCCCCCGCCATCGCAGGAGACACCCGAGACAATGAGGGTGGGGCCGGTGACGTCGGTGAAGACGCCGCCACCCTGGCCTTCGGTCATCGGGATGAACTCGCCCGATTCATTCTTCTTGCGCCACTGATACGTAAGTTCACCATTGGGTGATGTGGCCTGCACGCCGAGTTGGAAGAAGTCACCACCACGATAATCACCGCCAATGGGTTGCCGGGTGATCTCTATAGATGATGAGCCGAAGTAGAGGGAGCCAGGTTGACCGAATTGGATGGGCGAGATGCCGCCGAGAACGCGGATGTTAGAGATCGGGAGAGTGATGTTGCAGGAGTAGATGGCAACGCGCCCGCCTCCACCACCGCCACAGACCGAAACAGGGGTGGCGATCCCGCCGTTGGCGGAGACTGTGCCGGAGCCCGTCAGTGTCGTTGTGTTGATCCAGACGCTGCCGCCGGCGGCGGGGGCGCTGTCACCGGCGCGATCCTGTCCGTTGCTGGCGACTACTCCGTTGACGGTCAACACGCCGCCCACCGTAAGGCGGACCACGCCGCCACCTGCGCCGCCGCCCGCTGCGATGGACCTGTTGGTCCCGCCACTACCAAAGAGCGTCGGTTGGGTCACCGACCCATAGGTAGGCCCTGAGGCGCTGCCGGTGTGTGACGCCCCGCCACGGCCCGCATGGCTGCCGCCCCCGCGGCCGCAGCAGTTCCCGGTGTTGTTGTCCTGTCCGACGCCGGGCCCGGTGCCACCCGGATGACCTCGGCCCGACACATCGATCCGGCTCGTTGTATCAATCAGAACATCACCCATCGTCGTCAGGTTGACGCCGCTGGCAGCCAACTGGTCATGCGTCAACACCGCGCCACGCAGGATCTCCAGCGATGGAAGCGTGATTGGCGTTACCATCGACAGCACCGCCGCATCCGTGAGCGTCAGCGAGTTGATCGCGCTCAGCCCACACCCCGTGACCGAAGCCCCCTGGACCACGGTCAGCGAATCCACCACCGTGAACTCCGTCGGCCATGGTGTTGTCGCGCCCACTGTGGTTGACCCGTTGGAGATCCGCATGCTCGGAGCCGAGGCCGAAGTCGCCTTCGTTACCACCGTCCCCGCGCCGCCGCGTTGCCAACCCGTGCCGCCAATCGCTGTCGTTGCGCCCGTGAACGATGAGGACCCGAAATACACCGCGATGCGTCCGCCGCCGCCACCGCCGCCATTACCATCGCTGCTGTTGCCACCGTTGGCCGTGATTGACCCCGCACCCGCGATCTGCGCGGCTTCAAGGTGCACGCTACCGCCAGAGCCACCCGCGCCTCCGACGGCTCCGTTAAAGGCATTCGCCGTGATGGTGCCCGACACAGTCAACACCCCGCCAACTGACAGACGAATGACCCCGCCTCCTTGACCGCCGGAATAGTTGAGGGAGATGCCCCCGCCCGAGCCGAACGCACTCGGCAGGAAAGACGAGCCGTAGGTTGATCCGCCCACGTTGGTCTGGCTTGAGCCGCCTCGGCCACCATGCCCTCCCCCGCTCCCCCATGCTGTTGTGGCACTCGTACCCGCCCCTGGCCCAGTCGAGTTTCCGCGCCCTCTCACATCGATCCGGCTTCCAGCCTGAATATTGACATCGCCCCCCGTCGGGTTCGCCTGCACGTTCAACCACATCCCGTTCACCACATCCGTCCCCGCACCGCCCGAGTAATCATATGAGAACATCGTACTGTGATTCACCACCGCGTTGTTCTCAAGCACCAGATTCCGAACCGTGTGCCGCCCATTCACCGTCAGTGTCGTGCCGCTCACTGTGATGTCCGCGGTTGCCAGGGGCACCGGGGCTCCACCCGCCGTCGGGGTGATGGTTGTTGCACCCGGGTTCAGCGTTTGCGGCAGGGTGATCAGGACGGGTTGGGCCCATGCATTGAACGCGAGGAGTGCGCCCAGCGACGCAGCCAGCGTGCCAAGCGTCAGGTCTTTGATGCTCATTTTTGTTCCATTCAAGTTGTCGCTATCGTGGTCTGTGTGATGCACGTGCCCGTTGCGATTCTGATTCAGCGCCCACCCTCCCAGCGGTGGAAGAAGAGTTCAACATCAGAGCCATCGTTGCCGCCGTCAAGTTGGAGACGTTGCCGCCAAGACAATCGCCGCCTGCCGCCTGTTGGGCGATATCTATAGATGAAGCGCCGAAGAAGCAGACGAAGCCGGTATCGGCGATCTGCACGAGTCTGATGAACGCGTTCCCGCGTTGGGCGAGCCGGCCAGTCGTGCGCACCCGCACCAGATCTCGGCCAGTGTGCTCTACGACGCCCTCACGCATCACCTCACCCGCGGCGTACACCGTCGAAACGCCGCAGGTTTCCGGCGTGGGCATGTCACGAGCGAGCATCATGGGGGGCGCGGCCTCTGCCACACGTTAGCCGGGGGTGGCAACGCGGTCAAACGGGCCGCACTTCTCGGACCTTGAGGCAACCAACCCCCCGGGCCTTGGGCGGGGCAGGGGGAGTGCCGCGCCGCTTCACCACTCGCGCGGCCTCACCCATCGCGCGACCCGCCTCGCGCGAGTGATCGGCCCTGATCTGTCGCTCTGCCACGAATGAGGATCATGGGAAGAGCGGAAGGAACCCGTTGCGCGTGACGGCGCGGGAGGTGCATCAGCACCGATCGCCGGAGGAGCCGGCGATCGGAGGCACGCATTCTCATTCTGTAACGTTCGGTGCCACCCGCCGAATCTTGAGAGGGGAGACGAGGCCCCTCTCCCCTCTCAAACTCACCCCTCTACCCCCCACGAGACGGATTCGTTCATGATCGAGGCGATGGCCGGTACAATCAACCGACTCTCATAGGACCTGGTACAGAAAGTGGGGGCAGGTCAGTGCGCACCGGGGCCCGGGTGTTCACCACTGCACGCGCCGAAGACCGCGGTGCAGTGGCACGGGTTGTGTCGTGCCGGCTGACGTTTCGTGCAACTCGCCGCGAGCGGTTGATCGACTCTGATCTAACCCGCTGTAA
Organism: Phycisphaeraceae bacterium; assembly: GCA_019636615.1. GTDB lineage: Bacteria > Planctomycetota > Phycisphaerae > Phycisphaerales > UBA1924 > UBA2402. Next base: position 1,871,518 of record JAHBXF010000002.1, read on the forward strand.
AAGGATGGACATCTTGGATAGGATGGCATGAGATCATCGCACATGACGACGTGGAAGGCGTATCAGCACCGATCGCCGGAGGAACCGGCGATCGGTGGCACGTATTCTCAATCTCTAACGTTCGGTGCCACCCCGCCGTTCCCGCGTTGGGCGAGCCGGCCACTCGTGCGCACCCGCACCAGATCTCGGCCAGTGTGCTCTACGACGCCCTCACGCATCACCTCACCCGCGGCGTACACCGTCGAAACGCCGCAGGTTTCCGGCGTGGGCATGTCACGAGCGAGCATCATGGGGGGCGCGGCCTCTGCCACACGTTAGCCGGGGGTGGCAACGCGGTCAAACGGGCCGCACTTCTCGGACCTTGGGGCAACCAACCCCCCGGGCCTTGGGCGGGGCAGGGGGAGTGCCGCGCCGCTTCACCCCTCGCGCGGCCTCACCCATCGCGCGACCCGCCTCGCGCGAGTGATCGGCTCTGATTTGTCGCTCTGCCACGAATGAGGATCATGGGAAGAGCGGAAGGAACCCGTTGCGCGTGACGGCGCGGGAGGTGCATCAGCACCGATCGCCGGAGGAGCCGGCGATCGGAGGCACGAATCTCACTCTGAAGCGATCGATGCCACCCGCCGTTCCATGAACCTCCGGTGACCTTCCGCCGGACCAACTCGTCGGTCTCGGAGAGCACGCCCCCGTTGCGGTCGTACGCCACGCGGAAGTCGGTGTAGAAGGCCCCGCCTAGACGCTCCCACCCGCTCACCGTCACCCGGCCGAAGGTCTCCGGCTCCTGGATGGCTCTGGCGAGTTTCATCGTGCTGCGGTCCTCACGGCAGGTTAGCAGGGGGTGAAGGTGGGGTCAATCCAATCCGCCGCGCGTGTCGTAGGCTCGGGTGTTCAGCACTGCACGCGCCGGAGACGGCTGTGCAGTGGCACGGGGAGTGTCGTGCCGGCTGACGTTTCGTGCAACTCATCACGAGCGGTTGATCGTCTGTGATCTACCCCACTGTAAAGGATGGAATCTTGGAAAGGATGAAAGACCATCGCACATGACGACGTGGAAGGCGTATCAGCACCGATCTTCGGAGGGACCAGCGAATTCTCAACTTATAACGTTTGGTGCCACCCCGCCCGTGCCGCCTGACGTTTCGTGCAACCGATCACGAGCGATTGATCGACTCTGATCTACCCAACTGCCATGGTTGGCAATCTGGGAAGGATGAGAGGAATACCAAAGCGCGTCACGTCGCGGAAGGTTTATTAGCAACGCTCGCCGGAGGAACCGGCGATTGTGGGCACGAATACTCACACTGACGCGATCGACGCCGCCCTACAACCAGTCGTCATGCGCAGCGACTGTCACTCTCGCTTAAATGTGCAGGCACCGGCCCCGCTGATCATCACGTCCACCGCTTCGCCGGTCTCCGCATCCGTCACATCACCGGGGTTAGTTATGCTTTTTACCGAGAACGCCAGCAAAGCCGGCGGGTTTTGTGACAGGCGTGGCTTGCTTTTCTCGCGTATACTTACCGAAGGTGCAAAAAGCCTGATGCTTATCGACTCCCTCGGCGCGACAGTAATTTCTAGAGGGTCGTGATCGTACTGCACTCGTATTATTTCGTTCGTCGGAATGGTGAGTGTCCATACGCGGCCGTCCTCTGAAGTTAGATTCGATAGCATGGCAAATAATGCCGGAGAAGTGAAATGGACTGATGTGGCGAACCGCCGGTCGCTCTCGTTTACGACCACTATTTCCACATGCAGGCCGCCGCCTCTTTCCGTCAGCCTCACCGACGAGATCGTCATTTGCACTGCGTCGTCCAGAGCCCGATTTTCTTCATGCCCACGCATAAACTGATTAACACGGCTACTGAGGTCCGTCGCCGGACAGATTTTGTCGATCACGTGGAGCACATATAGTGCTGTGAGCACGGCCATCCAGAAGACGATCCACAACTGGGCAAATGGTATCAATGTCGGCTCCTAGATATCCATACAAGAGATCGTGCTAAAGGTCGTCGCTGGTGACTTATCTTGGTCCCACTGCAGGCGCGACAGGCGGAATATAGGTTGGATACGTTGGAACAGTATTTCGCACACGTCCTGGGATTGTGGAACAGAGAGCGCCACCGAGTCGACAACCATCGATGAAACCCCAATTTGGCAGCATTTCTACCCAACACCCATGCACACACCCATAATCTGCCCACGGACTATCCCGCCACTCGAAACGGTACATTGGTCCTCTTTGTCCATCGAAGGAGAAACGCTTCTTTAATTTTTTGCGTTGTATCCTGGTGCAGACCAACTCCTCAAGAAACGGGTAGCGGCAACACTCCTCAAGTTCGATTGTTCTATAAACGAGGGCAGTGTGTTGACCAGGCAAGGAAGGGTATCTTCCTATTATCCATGTAGGATATAACTCATACTCGACATCCACCCATTTGTATGAACATAGATAAGAAACCAACCCACTCGGATCCACCGCCACCACCGCCCTACTTCCCACATACTCGTACACACTCATCCCATCGACGTACCCCAGCGGGTCTCTGCGGTTCCACCTTCCCATCTCGCTGACCAGCACGCGGTGGCGCACGTGCCACTGCTGTGTCGCCGGGTCGTACTCGTACCCCGCGTAGCCGCGCCGGTTGTGTAGCCTGCTGACGCTCCCGCGGCCATGGTTGGTCCACAACAACCAGTCGGCATGCCCTTGCACCAGGGCGCGGTCTGCGCTGTCTACCACGCCGTCGCGGTTGACATCAAGATCCACCGCCAGCGCGCCCACGCCGTAGTCGTTGTAATCGTCCCAGTCCTGCGGGTCGTACCCATCGCACACGCCGTCGCGGTTGACATCCCCCGCAGCGTACACCGTCGGCACACCGTAGGCCGAGTAGCGGATGTACTCGAAGGGGGTGCCGTCGGGCTCGATCAGCGCCACCACATCGTGCCGCCAGTTCTGCAGGTAGTAGTGCCGCGTCTCCAGCGTGCCGTCCGCGGCGTTGGTCCAGCCTTCAGGATCATCCGAATCGCGCAGGATCACGCTGTCGATGTAACTGCTGCCGCCGAACCCCCCCACGCCCGCGTTGTGGTGGATGAACCGCTCTTTGGGGTGCGCATCGCTCCCGCGGTAGGTCGCCACAACCCGCCATCGGTCGTCATAGACGAACCAGTACCAGGGGTCGCTGCCATCGACGGTGCTGTCGAAGTTGGTGTCAGAGCGCCAGCCGATGCGGTGCCCCAGGCCGTTGTAGCGGTACTCGGAGACCGTGGCGGGAGAACCGCCGCGCGTCTTCACCGTTGTCAAGCGGCCGAAGGCGTCCGGCTTGGGCTCTTCCGGCTTGGGGATGTCTCGTGCGAGCATCATGGGGGGGCGCGGCCTCTTTCACACGTTAGCCGGGGGTGGCAACGCGGTCAAACGGGCCGCACTTCTCGGGCCTTGGGCATGTACCCCCCGTGTCTTGGGTAGGGCATTGGGTCAGACATCTCGGCCAATCTTTGAGGGCATTGAGATCACAACGCCGGGTCACCCATCGCATCGAACCCGGCAGAGCCGACTTTCATGGTGCGCCATCCCACATCCCCACACCCCCACACCCCCACACCCTCATGCCCCCATGCCCCCTCCCCCCCACGCCCGATATCTCCCCCGCGACCCTGCGCCTCCCTCCCAATCAACTCTTCACACCGTATATCGAACTCCCGCCCTTGCCCAAAGCACGCTCGTGGTGAACAATGAGTCAGGAGAAGGGGTTTCCTTTCGTTCACCCCCTTGTTTCCGGAGAGACCCACCCATGCAACCCGGCTTTGTTCGCGCCGTTTCCCTCGCGGCCGCTGTCTCCTGCTCGGCGCTCAGTGCCCACGCGGGCGTAATCGGCAACTTCAACCTTGCCCTCACCGGCTCGCTCACCAGCACCTCCGAGGTTGAAGGCCGCGCCTTCATCGGCGGCAACCTTCAGGGGAGCGCCTCGAACTACGGCACGATGCTCTTCCCGCGCCCGGCCTTCCTGGGCACCGATGTTCTCGTCGTCGGCGGCAACATCACCGCCACGGGCGTGAACGTTGAGGCCGGCAACCTGCGTCTGGGCGGCATCCGCACCGGCTTTGCCAACTTCAACGGCGGCGGCTCGCAGATCAACGACCCCACGGTCGCCGCGATGGTCCCCACCGTCGCCGCGGAACTCGCCTCCACCTCCGCTTTCCTCGCGGGCCTTGCCCCCAACAGCAGCGTGCAACTGCCCATGGGCCAGCCCGGCCCGGCGATTTTCAACGCCGCGCCCTCGGGGCCAGACAACATCGCCGTCTTCAGCATCAGCGCGGCCTCGCTCTTTGGCAACGGCCTGGTGCAGCAGATCGAACTCAACGCCAACGGCGCATCATCCATCATCGTCAATGTGACGGGCGCCTCGGTGCTGCACAACGGCGGCAACTTCGTCGGCGGCTGGACAAGCCAGTTCGCCCGCGCTCATGCCATGTGGAACTTCGTCGAAGCCACCTCCATCACCGTTGACCGCGCTTTCTACGGCGCAATGCTCGCCCCCGGCGCGGCCATCACCAACAGCACCGTCATCGAGGGGTCGGTCTTCGCCTCGTCGATGATCCAGAACGGCGAAGTGCACCTGCCCAACTACCAGGGCTTCATCCCCGCCCCCGGCGCGGCTGTCACCCTTGCGGCCGGCCTCCTGGCCTTCCGTCGCCGGCGCGCCTGAGCCAGCACCTTTTTCGGCTCCCCACCGCACGCTTCTTGCACGCCCGAGCCTTCATACGCTCGGGCGTGCTTACTTTGCGCGCGGTCTATGAACTCCTCCGCCTCGCCGTCATCTCGCGGTTCCGCCTGCGCGGGCCCTATTGGCGATGGCGCATGCACACCGCCTTCGGGCGCGGCATGCCCACATCGCGCCTGGCGCTGGCCCGATCGGTCTTTGAATATGCCACCTGGGTGGCACGCATGCGGCGGGGCTGAGCCCCCGCACGCCCCGCTCAGTCCTGCTCGGCCTTGGGTTTGTACGCCGCGATCACCGACGTCTGGATGTGCGGCGGTGTTCGCTCGTCGTGGCTGTACTCCATGGTGTATGAACCCGCGCCGGCGGTGAGACTCTTGAGTTCGTTGGCGTAGTTCTGCAGTTCAGAGAGTGGGGCCTGCGCCCGCACGATGCAGGCGTCGCCGCCCACCACGTCGGAACTCTGCACGCGGCCTCGCTTGGTCGAGAGTTGGCCGGCCAGGTCGCCCATGAACCGGCTGGGGGCGCTGATCTCGAGCATGACGTAGGGCTCCATCAGCACGGGCCTGGCCTTCTGCACGGCGTCGATGAAGGCCTTGCGGCCGGCTGTGATGAAGGCGATTTCCTTGCTGTCAACATCGTGGTATTTGCCGTCGTAGACGCTCACCCGGATGCCCGTCATCGGGTAACCGGCGACCGCCCCCTCGCCCAGCACCTGCCGCACGCCCTTCTCGATGGCGGGGATGTATTGCCGCGGGATGCTGCCGCCCACCGTGTCGTTGACAAACTCAAACCCCGTGGCGTGGTCGGGGGGGAGGGGCTCGACGCGCAGGTAGACCTCGCCGAACTGGCCGGCACCGCCCGTCTGCTTCTTGTGCCGGTGGTGCCCCTCGGCCAGGGTGGTGATCGTCTCTTTGTACGCCACGCGGGGCGTGCTGGTGAGCAACTCGATGCCGTACTGGTTTTTGAACCGCTCGACGATGATGCGCAGGTGCAGTTCACCCAGGCCCCGCATCACCGTCTGGTTGGTCGCGGCGATGCGCTCGACGACAAAGCACGGGTCCTCCGACATCAGTTTGTGCGTGACCGTGGCGAACTTGGCCTCGTCGGCGTGGTTCTTGAGTTCAACCGCCAGGCCGAACATGGGGCGCGGCAGCGGCAGCGGGTTGAGGTGCACGCTGTCGAGTTCGTGGCTGTCGTGCAGCACGCTGTTGAAGCGGATCTCGTCGATCTTGGCCATCGCCGCCAGCGCGCCGGGCCCCACCTCGGTCACCTCCACGTGCTCCTTGCCCTGCAGCAGGAAGAGGTGCCCGACCTTCACGGGCTTTTTGTGGTCGTCCAGGATCAGGTCGCTCTTGGCCTTGACCGTGCCCTGCCACACGCGGAAGATGCCGACCTTGCCCAGGAAGGGGTCGTTGGTCACGCGGAAGACGTGGGCCAGCACCTTGCCGGCCGCGTCGGGCTGGGCGTGCCATTCGTGCTCAGACTCGCCCTGGGCATCGCGCTGGAGGAACTCGGGCGGGTTGACCTCGACGGGGCTGGGGCACAAACTGGCGAAGATGTGGATGAGGTCGTCGGCGCCCGCGCCGGTTTTGGCCGAGACGAAGCACACGGGCACGAGGTGCGCATCTTCCAGGGCTTTCTCGAAGGCCGCGTGCAGTTTTTCGGGGTCAAAGCCCCCGTCGCCGGTTTCGAGATACTGCTCGGTGAGTTCGTCGTCGACCTCAATCACCTGCTCCACGATGGCCTTGTGGGCCTCGTGCACCGAGAGAAAGTCGGTCGCGTCCCCCTCGGCGTCGGTGCCGTCATGCTCGAAAACGTTGATGACCCTGGCCCCGCCCTGGCTGGGCAGGTTGATGGGCAGGCAGACCGAACCGAACGTCTCGCGGATCTGCCCAAGCAGCGTGTCGAGCGTGCCCTCGCGGGCTTCGTCGATCTTGTTCACGATGATCATCCGCGGGTTGCGGCGTTCTTCGGCGATGTTCATCAGCCGGCGCGTGATGCTGTCGATGCCCTTGGTGGCGTCGATCACCACCGCGATGGTCTCGCCCGCGGGGAAGCAGGCGATCGCGTGCCCGATGAAATCGACCAGGCCCGGCGTGTCGATCACGTTCACCAGGTGCCCCTCGTGCTCAAAGTGCACGAAGGAGGGCTGCAGGCTGTGCTTGTGGTGCTTCTCTTCGTCGGTGAAGTCGCTCACCGTGTTCGACTCGGTCACGCTGCCCATCCGCTTGATCACACCCGCCTGCAGGAGCAGCCTCTCGACGAGCGTCGTCTTGCCCGAGGCGCCGGCCCCGCAGAGGACAATGTTGCGAATATCAGCCGGGGGTCGCGTAGGCATGGGTCGTCTCCTGAAGCAGGGTCACACCGGTTCGGGAGCCCGGGCGGGCCCCCTCCCATTGTTCCGCCATAAGTGATGCGGGAGTCAAGCCCCGCCCGAAAAGGTGTTGTGACCTTCTCCCCGGCCGGCGATCCCGGTTTCCTGCCGGGGGCGGGGGTCCGCTATCATCCAGACTGACGCGTCGCGGCCGTTTTCCTGCGACGCCCCGGCGAATGGATGCGCCGGGGCCGGCCACGCGATCTTTTGACCCCTCAGGAGGTTGGCATGTTGACCCCCCGTTCGCACTCAACGCCCTGGCGCCTTGCTCTGGGCGCCCTGGCATCGATCGTTCTGCTCACCGGCTGCGTCGGCCAGGGTGAATACGACAACCTCTACGCCACCAACCGCTCCCTCACCGCCCGGAACAAAGAACTCGAACGCGAACGCGACGAAGCACGCGCCGCGCTCGACCTCCTCCGCCGCAGCCTGGGATCGGGCGAGGGCGCCCTCACCGAACTCCAGCGACAGAACGCCGAACTGCGCCGCCAACTCGACCAGGCCCTGGGCAGCCTGCGCGACCTCGAAGCACAGATGGCCGGCCTCTCCTTCGGCCCCCTTGACGAAGACACCGACGCCGCCCTCAAGGCCCTCGCAGAACGCTACCCGAACCTCATCGAGTATGACTCGGCGCGCGGCATGCTCCGCTTCGCCTCCGACCTCACCTTCGATTCCGGCTCCGCCATCGTGCGCGACGACGCCCGGCGCGCCCTGGCCGCCTTCGCCGAAGTTCTCCGCACGCCCTCGGCGCAGCGCTACGAAGTCATCGTTGAAGGCCACACCGACAGCCAGCGCATCAGTGCCAACACCGCCCGTATGCACCCCACCAACCGCCACCTCTCGGCACACCGCGCCATCGCCGTCATCGACGTGCTGGGCGGGCTTCAGGTGCCGCTGGGCCGCATGATGGCCGCCGGCTGGGGCGAGTTCCGCCCGCTGGTGCCCAACAACGCCCCCTCGGGCAATACACCCCGCAACCGCCGCGTCGAAATCTACCTCGCCAAGAGCCACTCAACCGGCACGCCCAGCAACGAATCCTCTTCCTCCGCGGCACCCACCGACCTCTCCCCGGACCGCACCCAGCCCCCGCAGCGCCCCATCGATCTCACCAAGTAACGCCTTCATCGGGGTGCTCGCCACAGAACCTTTCTCCAGCCGGCCGCGATCTCTCGCGGCCGGTTGCGTTTTTGCTCTCGCGCGCCGATGATTGACGCCGCCCCCTGCCCCTCCACCCATGTCCACCACATGACGACGCACACCCCCCCGCCAACACCAGACCCCCTCGCACCACCGGCGCACGAGGCCTTCGCCCTCGCCATGGACCAGCGGGACCCTCTGCGCCCCTTCCGCGACCGCTTCCTCATCCCGCGAGCAGAGGACATCAGCCCCGGCACCTCGCCGCGCGGCCAATGCGTCTACCTCACCGGCAACTCGCTGGGCCTGCAGCCCGCCGCCGTGAAAGAGGCGCTGCTGACCGAACTCGACGACTGGGCACGCCTTGGCGTCGAAGGGCACACGCACGCGCGCCACCCCTGGCTGCCTTATCACGAGCCGCTCCGCGCGCCCCTCGCCCGCCTTGTCGGCGCGCACGAGCACGAAGTGGTCGCGATGAACACCCTCACGGTGAACCTTCACCTGCTGCTGCTCTCTTTCTACCGCCCCACCACCGAACGCTCGCGCATCATCATCGAAGACTCCGCCTTCCCGTCAGACTCCTACGCCGTCGAGAGCCAGGCCGCGCTGCACGGCCTCAACCCCGCCGACGCCGTCATCCGCCTGCGCCCGCGCGACGGCGAAACGGCCTTGCATACCCGGGACATTCTCGAAGCCATCGACCGCGCCGGCCCGCGCCTGGCCCTGGTCATGCTCGGCGGCGTGAACTACCTCACCGGCCAGTTCTTTGACATCCCCGCGGTCACCCGCGCCGCGCACGACGCGGGCGCCCTGGCCGGGTGGGACCTCGCCCACGCCGCGGGCAACGTGCCCCTGCGCCTGCACGACTGGAACGCCGACTTCGCCGTCTGGTGCTCGTACAAATACCTCAACAGCGGCCCCGGTGCCGTGGCCGGCGCGTATGTTCACGAAAAGCACTGCGCCAACCGCGCGCTGCCCCAACTCGCCGGGTGGTGGGGCAACGACCCTCTCACCCGCTTTCACATGCAGCCCGGCTTTGTGCCCGTCGAGCGCGCCGACCGCTGGGCCCTTTCCAACCCGCCCATCTTCTCTCTCGCGCCCGTCCGCGTCTCTCTCTCGATCTTCGACGAGGCCGGCGGCCTGCCCGCCCTGCGCGCCAAGAGCCTGGCCCTGACCGCCTACCTCGAATATCTGCTCACCGGCCTGGCCGCGCCGGCCCCGGGCTTTGCACCCCCCGCCACCACCCCGCCCTCGCCCCTCTCGGGCCTGCGCGTGCTCACCCCCACCGACCCCGCGCAGCGCGGCTGCCAACTCTCGCTGGCGATCGATCCCGCCCGCGTGCGTTCGGTTCTCGGGGCGCTCAAGCAGGAGGGTGTGGTGTGCGACTTCCGCGAGCCGGATGTCATCCGCGCCGCGCCCGTGCCGCTCTACAACTCGTTCCACGATGTCTGGCGCTTCGCCCGCACGCTTCGCGCGGTTCTGGGCACGCAGGAGCAATAAGCCCGCCTAGGCCGCGGGCGTTCCGCGCGCCGCCGCGAGCATCAGCGCCGCGCGATCGCGCACCGCGTCGAACCGCCCTGCGCGAAGGTCAGCCGGGTCAAAGAGCGAGTTGACAAACCCAACCGCGTAGGCCCCCGCGTCCAGATAAGCCCGCACGTTCTCCAACGTCACGCCGCTCGTGGGCACGATGCGCAGGAAGGGCATGGGCCCGAGTGTCTGCGCCACCCACGCGGGCCCGGTGCCCGGCGCGGGGAAGAGTTTCTGCAGCGGCGCGCCCGCACGCCAGGCGCGCAGCATCTCGGTGGGCGTGGCGCACCCGGGCATCATGGCCAGATCAAGCCCCGCGGCCTGATCGATCACGTGCTCATCGACCACCGGCGACACCAGGAACGAGGCCCCCGCGTCGTACGCCGCGAGCGCCTCCTCGGGCGTCAGCACGGTGCCCGCCCCCACCACCACGCCGTCGATCTTCGAAAACTCGGCGATGAGGTCGAGCGCGCCGGGCACGGTGAGCGTGAACTCGCACACGCGAAAGCCCCCCTCGATCGCGGCGTGCATCGCGCGCCGGGCCGTGCCCTGATCGTCGGTGCGCAGAATCGCCGACGCCCGCTGGGACCGATAGAACGTCAGGAACTCTTCAGCGTGCATCATTGCCGGCCCCGTGGGTGTCCGCGATCGGCACGAACAACACCGCCGCGCCGCCAAAGTGCCGGAGGAGGGACTTGAACCCTCACTCCTTTAGGGGGAACCGGATTTTGAATCCGGCGCGTCTGCCATTCCGCCACTCCGGCAAGGGTGAAAGTGTAGTAGCCCCGGGCCCGCCACACCCGCTCACTCGGCGCCCGCAACCCCGGGGCGCGACGTCTGCCACGAGAGCAATCCGTCTTGCCCGGCGCTCAGCAGCCACTCGTTCTTGAGGCCAAACCGCAGACCCGTCACAGACAGCGTGTGCCCCTGCAGCACAAGAATGAGTTTGCCCGATTCCGGGTCCCACAGGCGGATGGTGTTGTCAAAGCCGCCCGTCGCCAGCCGCGTCCCCGTGGCGTCCATGGTGATGGTGTAGACCGGGCCTTTGTGCCCCGTCATCATCCGCCGCACCGCGAAGTCCGCCGTGCTCACCGCGTAGATATTGCCCGTCTCATCGTTCACATACACCTCGTGCCCGCCCGTGCCCACGCACACCCTGTCGAGCACGCCCGGCGCGATCGCCACCGCCTTCAACTCGCCCGTGTCAACGTGCCAGAACCTCGCCATGCCGTCTTCGCCGCAACTCACAACGCGCGCATCATCGATCCACGCCGCCGAACGGGCGCCCTTGGTGTGCCTGCCGATCTCCCGCAGCCCAGAACCATCGGCCAGCGAGCCCACGCGCACCGATCCGTCATACCCCGAGACGAGGTAACGCGTGCGGTCAGGGCTGGGCGCCACGCTCACATAGCCTTTCACCTCGGGGTCGTACCGGGTCCAGATCTGATCCCCGGTGTGCGTGTTGATCAGCGCCACAGCCGATTGCGTATCCGCCGCCAGCAGCGAACGGGCATCGACAAACGCCACCCCGAGCACACGCCCGTGCTCGCCCCCCGGCGCCATCACCACGCGGGCCTCCTGCCCGCCGGGCCTGCTCAACACCACCGTCCCCAACTCCATCCCCACCGCCACCGTCTCGCCGTCCGGGCTGACATCCAGCGCGATCGGCCCTCGCTCCATGCCGGTGCTCACGCGCCGATACTCGCCCGCCGCGCTCAGCCGCCAGAACTTCACCGTGCCGTCGCGCGCCGCCGAGATGAGCATGTCGGGGTCCGGCGTGAAGCGAAGATTGCTCAGCGTGAAGTCATGCCCGCGCAGCGTGGCCATGGGCCTGAACTGCGCGGTATCAAACACCGTGATGACCGCGTCCGTCCCGCCCATCGCGATGCGCTGGCCGTCCGGGCTCCAGTCCACCGCCGTGAGTTTGTTGCGCTGGGGCGAAAGCACCCGCAGTTCTTCCCCCGTCTTCACGTCCCACACGCGCGCCGTCAGGTCATTGCTGCCGCTGAGCAGCCTTGTGCCGTCGGGCGAGAAGGCCAGCCCGCGCACCGGCGCTTCGTGCCCCTCGATCACCCTCACCACGCGCCCGCGCTGCGTCTCCCACAGATAAATACGGCTCCCGTGCCCGCCCGCCGCCAGAAGCCCGCTGTCGGGGCTCCACGCCGCGCAGTACCACTGCGACGTGCTCGACGACTCCAGGCCGACATCCGGCGCGCCGGCGAGCGACACAATCCTCCCCGCGCCGTTGTACTCAAGAACCGCCAGCCGGGCCGAGTCGCGAGAAAACACCACCTGCCCCGCCCACTGCCCCATCTGATAGATCGAACGCACCAGCCGACCGTCTGTCGCGCTCAGCAGTTGCACCTCGCTGCGACCGTCCGGCGGCCGCCACACCGTCGCCACCAGCCGGCCGTCGGGCGAAACGTCGATCGCGTCTTCCCCGCCCGTTCTGCGGTGAACCCACCGCGCCGATGATGCCTCCGGCGTCAGAAAGGTCACCGTGTCTCGGTTCGAGACCGTCGCGATGCCCGTGCCCGCGGCGTTCACCGCCGCGAAAAACGTCCCCTGCGGCCCCACGCGAAGCGACCGCACGCTCTGGTCCGCGATGCTCCGCAGATACGACCACTCCCACCCGCGCAGATCCTCCGGGCACGCGTCGAGCAGCCCGCGCATCCGCTCTACGTCACCCGCGTTAAACGCCGCCTGCGCAAAGCCGATGTTGCTGAAATACAACCCCCGCGTGAGCGCCCGGGCGTCGCGGTCGGCCTGCGCCCTGGCCTGCTGCTCGATCACCAGCGCGTCGCGCTCTCGCCCGGCCACCTCGCGCGCCGCCCGCGCCTGAACCGCCAGCAGCACCGCCACGAACACCGTGCTCACCAGCACCAGCACCCCCGCCACCGCGAGCATCTGATACCGCCGCAGCCCCTGCGCCAGCGTGCGCATCGCCGTCACCTGCCTCAGCGAGATGGGCTCTCCGGCCAGGCACAGCCGAACGTCCGCCGCCATCGCCGCCGCGGAGGGGTACCGCGCCTCGCTGCGCTTCATCAGCGCCTTGGCCGCGATCGAACCCACGTCCTCGGCCAGTTCCGGCCGCAGCACGTGCAGCGGCACCGGCTCCTGATCGCAGATCGCCCTCACCGCCTCGGTCAGCGATCGACCCTTCATGGGGATCGGGTGCTGCCCCGACAGCAACTCGTACAGCAGCACGCCCAGCGCATACACGTCCGCGCGGGTGTCAACCTGCTCGGGCCGCCCGCCCACCTGCTCGGGGCTCATATACGCCAGCGTGCCCATCAACTGCCCGCCGTCGGCGTGCAGCGTCACGTCCGGCATGTCGCTGTCGAGCGCCCGGGCGATGCCGAAGTCGAGCACCTTGGGCATCCCCTCCGAGTTCACCAGGATGTTCGCCGGCTTCAGATCTCGGTGGATCACCCCCCGCTCGTGCGCGTGCTGCACCGCGTCGCAGATCGCCGCGAACAACTCCAGCCTTTCACGCACGCCGAGACGCTCGCGGGTTGCAAACTCCGTCAGCGTCGGCCCGTCCACGAACTCCAGCGCCATGAACGCCCGCTCGATCCCCTCCACCGGCGCCGTCCCCGCCTCGTACACCTGCGCGATGCCCGGGTGCTGCAGGCGCGCCAGCATCTCGGCCTCTCGCTCAAACCGGCGCAGCGCCACCGGGCTCACCAGCGCGCCGGCCAGCAGTTTCAGCGCCACCGGCCGGCGCGGCCGCGCCTGCTGCGCCAGGTACACCACCCCCATGCCCCCTGCGCCCAGTTTCCGCATCACCGTGTACGAGCCCACCCGCGTCCCGGCTTCGAGTTCTCTCGACGCCGTGATCCACTGGGCACGCCGCAGCGCTTCCCCATCCAGAAAGCCGTCGGCCTCTTCCGTCTCTTCGTGGAACGAGAGCAGCGACTCTACCTCAGACCCCAGCGTCGCACTCTCCGCGCGCACTTCTTCAAGCCGTTTCGCACGCTCCGCGCCCGGCATCGCCACCAGTTCGGCGAATATCGCTGCCGCTCGGCTCGCACCCTCGCTCATCAGGATTCGCTCCCGCCCTCCGGCGTCTCGTCCTCGGCCTGTTGGAGTCGCCCGATCTCCCGTTTCAACCAGGCCCGCGCAAACGCCCAGTCCTCTTTCACAGTAGCCGCCGACAACCCCATCGCCCGCGCCGCTTCTTCGATCGTCAGCCCCGCGAAGTACCTCAGCATCACCACCTCTCCCGCACGGCTGTGCAACTTCTCCAGCCGCCTCAGCGCGCTGTCCAGCGCCAGCACCTGCTCGGGCTCGGGCTCCTGCCGAAGCATCTCTTCATTCAGTTCAACCCGCTGCCGCCCACCGCCACGCTTGATCCGCTGCCGACCCCGCGCCCGCTCCACCAGAATCCGCCGCATCGCACGCGCCGCCGATCCGAAAAAATGCCCCCTGTTGTCCCAAATCGGCCGGTCCTGCTCTCCCACCAGACGCATGTACACCTCGTGCACCAGCGCCGTCGGCTGAAGCGTCTTCTCATACGCCTCCCGGCCAAGGTGAGACTCGGCCAGCCGACGAAGTTCGTCGTACACCAGCGGCAGCAACTCCGCCGCGGCCTTCGGGTTCTCTTCACCCAGCGCCTGCAACAACCGCGTCACTTCTTCCCGTGGGTTCGTCTGCATGGTGTATCCTCCCCCTTCCGTGAGGGGTTCTATTCCCTAGACTATCAATCCCGCCATCATTTCATGCGACATCCCCGGATTCTCCAGCCGGTTTTTCCGATTTCGTCGCATTCATCAGCGCGGCTGCCTCTTTCGAAGATTCCAAACAAAAGCCGCAAACTGGAGCACCCGTGCACCCCGCAGCCATCCGACGAATCCAGGCCTCACGCGATGGGCTCCTCGCAGGCGTCGAACCCCTCTCCATCGCCTTCTACGACATCCTCTTCACCACCTATCCCGAACTCCGCAAACTCTTCCCCGCCGACATGGCACGCCAGCGCGAGCACCTCGCCTCGGCCATCACCCTCGTCGCACGCAACGTCGAACGCCTGGGCATGCTCGCCGAGCCCTTGAGGGGCCTGGGCGCTCGCCACATCGCCTACGGCGCCACCAACGACATGTACCCCATCGTCCGAGACACGCTCCTCGAAGCCATGGCCACCGTCAGCGGCAGCGCCTGGAACGAGCAGGCGCACCGCGACTGGCGCGAAGCCCTCGACGAGGTCATCGCCCTCATGATCGACGGCGCCCGCGCCGCCCAGGCACGCCTCGACGCCGCCGCGCTCGAGCCCGCCTCGCACGACACCGACGACACCAACTACCCCCACTGATGCCCGGCGCACTCACCCGCGCCCGGGCCTGTGACTCGCCGCGGTGATCCCCGCGATCAGGCTCGGCCTGCGGTCATACCCCGCCTCCCCCGGCTTGAGCCCATCCACTTCAGGCGTGCGCCAGATCAGCATCACCACCCCCGCCACCGCCAGCAGCGCGCCCGATCCGGCCACACCATATTGAATACCACGCCCCGGGTCTGTCTTCCCGCCGATGTAGTCGCCCAGCATCCCCGTGAGCACCGGGCCCACCGCCATCACCCCGAAGATCGCCGTGTTGCACACCGCCAACACGCGCCCGCGCACCGCATCGGGCACCAGCAACTGCATCGCCGCGAACGTGGCGTTGAAACTGATCAACCACCCGATCCCCGAGATAAACAGAAACACCAAACCCACCCACGCGTTTGTCGCCACCCCGAACAGCCCCATCGCCACCCCGCTGCACAGAATCGACAGCGGGATCAGGTGGTGCTTGGGGTACCACTTGGGCAGCGCACGCATGATGAACGCCCCGCTCACCGCGCCAAGCCCCATCACCGCCAGCAGAAATCCGTACGCGAACTCCTGCTGGTGCTTGGGCAACTCCCTCGTGAAATACACCTCGCTCACGTACTGCGGCAAAAACCGTTGGAGCGGCGACGCCGCCATGCCGAACACCGTCATCGCCAGGAACGCGGCCCGTGCCCCCCGCTCGTGATACACAAACGCCAGCGCCTCCACCACCTGCCGAGAGATCGGCACCGCCTCCTTGCGCTCCGGCGCCGGCGAATCAGGCGTGCTCCGCACCGCCGCCATCACCCCGATGAAACTCAGCGTGTTCACCGCGAACAGAATCGCCGGCCCGAACAGCCCGAGCAGCACACCCCCCAGCGCAGGCCCCAGCACCCGCGCCATATTGAACTGCAGCCCGTTCAGAACAATCGCCTCGGTCAACTCCTCGCGCGGCACCAGCCGCGGCGTCAGCACCTGCCACGCCGGAATATTGAACGCCATCGTCGCCCCCAGCAGCGCCGTGATGATCATCAGCGTCGTCAGCGACGGCAACCCGAAGAAGGTGATCACCGCCAGCACCGCCGCGATCACCATCATGATCCCCTGCGTCACCAGCAGCAGCGTCCGCCGGTTCACACGGTCGGCCATCACACCCCCGGCCATCCCGAGGATCATCATCGGGCCCAACTGCGCCGCCGCGTGCCACCCCAGCCACACCGCCGGCTGAGTCGCCACGATATTGATGATCCACGTGATGCCCACAAACTCCATCAGCCCGCCCACGCTCGAGCCGAACGAGCCGATCCACACATTCCGGTAGTGCCTGTGACGCAACACCCCCCAGCGCGAATGCGGCTGGGGGCTTCTTTCTCCCGCGGGTTGTGCCGGTTGCTCTTCCATGCGCCGACCGTCAGAGTACGTTCTCCCCGGCACCTCAGAACCCCCCGCCCACCACCAGCAGCGCCACATGATTCAGGTTGGTGCCCGCCGCGCCCGTGCGGATCAGCGCCCCCACCGCCCCCAGCGCGGCGTGGCTGTCGTGCGATGCCAGCGCTCGCGCCGCATCAACCCCCACTTCCGCCATCGCCTCCACCGTGCCGCCGTGCACCACGCCCCCCGCCGCATCGGTCGGGCCGTCGCGCCCATCCGTTGAATACGTCATCAGCGTGCCCGCCACGCCCTCGGCCTTGAGCGCGATCGCCCCCGCCAGCGCGAACTCCTGACTCGGGCCACCCGTTCCGCCGGCCGCCCCCACATTCACCGTCGTCTCGCCGCCCAGCAGCAGCGTCACCATCTCCCCGGGCGTGCCGCGCGCCCGCCACAGCGCTGCCCCTTGGGCCACAAACGCCGCCGCACGCGTTGCCGCTTCCCCTTCCACACGCGTCATGACGCTCGACGGCGCATGCCCCAAGGCCGCCAGCGCATTCGCCGCGCGTTCTACCACCAGCGCGTTGCCCCCGATCACCGTGTGCCGAACTCGCTCAAAGCACGCCGCGCCGGGCTTGGGCGTTTCGTCCAGCCCGCCCGCCGCGCCAAGCCTCAGATGGTTGAACACCCGCGGCGCATCCCCCGGCGTCACACCCGCGCGAGCCAGCGCGTCGAGCGCATCGGCGTAGGTCGTCGGGTCCGGCGCGCACGGCCCTGAAGAAATCACATCCAGCGGGTCACCCATCACGTCCGACAGCACCAGAACCTCCACCCGCGCCGCTCGCGTGCGCGCCGCCAGACGGCCACCCTTGAGCACTTCAAGGTGCTTGCGCACCGCGTTCAAATCCCCGATGGTCGCCCCGCGCCGCTGCAACAGCCCCGTCACACCCGACAAGTCTTCCAGCAGCACCCCCGCCGCCGGCAACGCGAGAAACGCCGAGCCCCCGCCCGAGAGCAGCACCAGCAGCGTGGCCCCGTCCGGCACGCGCGCGACAAACTCCGCCGCCGCGTGCGCCGCCCGTGTGTTGCGAACAGTCGGTAATGGGTGGTCGCACGCCCGCACCTCAACCCCCGGCACCATCGGCGGCGGGCGTGATGCATCCTCGGGTGTTGTCAGAATCAACACCCCCGCCGGTGCGCCCTCCAGCAGCGCCAGCGCACGCCGGGCCATCGCCCACGACGCCTTTCCCACCGCCAGCACATACACCCCGCGCCCTTCGCGCAGGTCGGCGGGCCAGTGCGCCGCCAACGCCTCTGCCGGGTCCGCCGCGCGACGCACCTCGTCAAACACGCCCCTCACCAGCGCATCGTGCGCGTCGTGATGCCCCCTGGGCAACCGGACCTGCATCCCCGCGGCATCCATCTCTGCACCTTTCTTTCACGCCCCCGACGGCCGCAGGTTTTTCAGACGCTCCACCGCCAGGTCGATCGTCTCGGCCTTCTTGCAGAAGGCAAACCGCGCCAGCGGGGTGCCCAACTCGCGCCGGTGATAAAACACGCTGGGCGGGATCGCCGCCACGCCCACCTCTCGGATCAGGTGCGTCACGAACGCGCGATCATCGCCATACCCCAGCGCGCTGTGATCCGCCATGAGAAAATACGTCGAGTGCGACGGGTGCACCCGCAACCCCGCGCGCGTCAGCGCCGCGCCCAGCACGTCGCGGTTGCGCGCAAAGAGTTCTCGCAGACACGCCGCGTAGTCGCCCGGCTGAATCAGCACCGCCGCCGCGCCGTGCTGCAACGGCGTCGCCGATGAAAACGTCATGTACTGATGGCACGCCCTCACCGCCGCCGTGAGCGACGGGGGGGCGATGGCCCACCCGATCTTCCACCCCGTCAGGCTGAAGGTCTTTCCCAGGCTCGACAGCGTCACGGTGCGCTCTCTCATCCCATCGAGCGTCGCCAGCGAGATGTGCGGCCTGGCCGGGTCAAAGATCAGGTGCTCATACACCTCGTCGGTGATCGCCACCACCCCGTGCTTGAGGCACAGCGACGCGATGAGCGACAACTCCTCGCGCGTGAAGACCTTGCCCGTGGGGTTGTGCGGCGTGTTCACGATGATCGCACGCGTGCGCGCCGTGAAGGCCCCGCGCAGTTCCGACTCGTCGAACCAGAACTCCCCGCCGCCCCCGCGGGGCGGGTGCAACGCCACACACCGCGTCGTGCCCCCCGCCATCGCCACGCCCGCCGTGTAAAAGTCAAAGTACGGCTCGAACGTGATCACCTCGTCCCCGGGGTTGATCAGCCCCACCAGCGTGTTGATGATCCCCTCAGAGCACCCCGTCGTCACCGTCACTTCCGTCTCAGGATCGACCACGAACCGCCCGCCCGCCCCCCACGCGTGCGCCACGGCGCGGCAGAGTTCCGGCACCCCGATCATCCGCGCGTACTGCGCCTCCCCACGCTCGATCGCCGCGATCGCCGCACGCTTGGCGACCTCCGGCCCGTCAAAGTCGGGGAAACCCTGGGCCAGATTGATCGCGCGATGCTCCCCCGCCAGGCGGGACATTTCCGCGAAAATCGAGGCGCCAAACGGGCGGAATCTCTCTGCGACCTGGCTCGCGGTGCTCATGCGTGCTCCCAGCGTACGCACCGCGTGCTACCTTGATCCATGCTCCGAATCGGCGACCCCGCCCCAGACTTCGCGTTTTCCGCCCCGGACGGCCCGCCCACCACCCTGCGCGCCACCGTCGCGCGCGGCCCGGCGATTGTCTATTTCTACCCCGCCGACTTCACGCCCCTGTGCACCAAAGAAGCCTGCATGCTGCGCGACATGCACACCGTGCTGGCCGAGCAGGGCATCACCGTCATCGGCGTCTCGCCGCAGGGCGAGGCGTCACACAACAGGTTCCGCGACCAGCACCGCCTCCCCTTCGCGCTCATCGCCGACCCTGGGCTCGAACTGGCTAAAGCATACAAGGCCGTCGGCATCTTCGGCCTGCCCATTCCCTTCGGCGTGCGGCGCGTCACCTACCTCGTCTCGCCGCAGATGACCATCGCCGATGTCGCCGCGGGCGAACTCAGCGTCGCCGCGCACGAACGGCTCGCCGAGCGGGCGCTCTGCGGCGACAACGCCTGACCCCCTTGACGCGAACCGATCACGGCGTGCCGTCGGCCGGTGTGGCCTCGTCGGCCGGCGCGGGCTCGGCGGCCTCGGCGCCGCGCGTTCGCGCCCGCTGCACCCACGCCACCGGGATCAGCAGCACATTGAGCCCCGCCAGAATCGCCAGGGTCAGCCAGAAGTCGCTGATCATCGCCGTCACGAACAGCCCGACAAGCACCAGCAGCGGCGCCACCAGTTTGCGCTGCACCGTGATCTTCTTGAACGAGAACGTCGGCACCCGGCTGATCATCAGCACCGCGATCACCAGGGTGAAGACCGTGATCGACCACTGCGGCATCTTCCACCCGTGGATGCTCTTCGACAGTTCGAGCATCGCCGGAATCAGCACCGCGCCCGCCGCCGCCGGCGTGGGCATGCCCACGAAGTATGAGCCCGCGCCGGGCTTCACCACCGCCGGCCCGCCCTGCGCCGACGCCGTGAACCGCGCCAGCCGCAGCCCGGCGCACAGCGCGTACGTCATCACCGCCGCCAGTTCTAAGCGGCCTACCCCGTCATCGTGCAGCAACCACTGGTGAAGGATCATCGCCGGCGCGATGCCAAAGGCCAGAAAGTCTGAGAGCGAGTCGAGCACCGCGCCGAACCGCGACGACACCCGCAGCAGGCGCGCGGCACGCCCGTCGAGCGTATCGAAGATCATCGACATGCCGATCGCCATCACCGCCTTGTCCCAGTCCTGCTTGAGCGAAAAGTGCAGCGACGCCAGCCCGCTGCACAGCGCCAGCGTTGTCAGCAGGTTCGGGATCAGCGCCGCCAGCGGCACCTCGGTTCGTTTGTGTCCAAGCCTCAGGAACATCGCGTCTTACCCCCCGGCCCGGCGGGCGATCACCGTCGCACCGGCTTGGACCACCTCGCCCAGCACCACCGCCGGCTTCGCCCAAGACGCCCGCACAAAGACATCCACCCGCGAACCGAACCGGATGATGCCGAACCGCTGCCCGGCGTCAAGACTGTCGCCCTCTTTCACGCGGCACACAATACGGCGCGCGATCAGCCCGGCGATCTGCACCACCACCATCTCCTCGCCCTCGGGCGTGCGAAGCGTCAGCGAGCAGCGCTCGTTGTGCTCGCTCGCCTTGTCCAGCGACGCGTTGAAAAACTTGCCCGGCCTGTAATGCACACGCGACACCACCGCCCGCGCCGGGCTGCGGTTCACGTGAACGTTAAACACGTTCATAAATATGCTGATGCGCCGCCACCCGTCCGCCGGCAGGCCGAGTTCCGGCGGCGGCGGCACACCGTCTACCGCCACGATCTTGCCGTCCGCCGGGCAGATCAGCGCGTCGGCATCCTGCGGCAGCGAACGCTGCGGGTCTCGGAAGAACCACACGCACCACACGCACAGCGCCAGGCACAGCCCGCCGGCGACCGCCAGGCCCACAGCCCCCCCCAGCCACGCCGCGAGCGCGACCACCACCCCGCTGCCGATGACAAAGGCCGCGATATACGGCCAGCCCTCGGGCGCGATGATCGGTGCCGACAGTTCGCACCGCCCCCCGCCGTCGGCGGGGTTGGCGGCGCTTCGGGTGGGTGTCTGCGTGGGATCGGCGGTCTGCGGCATCGGTCAACTGTAAGCGACCTTGGGCAGCCCGGCCCCCTCGATCAGCAGCCGCCCGCCTCCCACGCGGTGAAGAACGTTTCAACGTCCGCCCCGTCGATGCCGCCGTCGCTGTTGACATCGGCCGAGGTGTCGCCCGCCTCCCACGCGGTGAAGAAGGCCTCGACATCGGCCCCGTCAACGCCGCCGTCGTTGTTGAAGTCGGCCGGGCATGACGACTCGCAGGCGCCAAGCGTTCCGTCGGCCTGCACCGAGGCGCCCACAATATTGCCGTCGTCGGCGCGTGTGTCGCTCCACACCACCAGAGAGCAGCCCAGCGCACTCCCGGCGACATCCAGCCGGCCTTTGCCCGACGAGACAGACGACACCGTGACGATCGCGGGAGACCACGCGTCCGCGCCGTCGGCGTCGAGCGCGGTGCCAACCACCTGGGGCGTCATCGGGCGGTCAAACCAATAAACCCGCAGCGCTTCCTCTGACCACAGCGCGCGAACAAACGAGGGCTGCATGCCCGAGAGCGGAAGAATGATGCGGCCGCTGTCGCCCCACGCCCTGACACCCTCCGCCGTGATGCGCTGCGCCGCCACGCCCCACTGGCTCTGGTTGCTGTTGGCCTGCGGCCACGCCAGGTAGATGTCCCCGGTGCTCTTGTCGAACGCCACCGAAGGATCAAGCCGGATGCGGTCGGCATCGAGCGAAACCGGCATGCCCCCGGCGGGCAGGAGCATCTGCCCGTCGGCGGTCACACGCTGCACATACGCCCGCCGCCCGCCCCCGTTCTCATACCACCCGATCACCGCGCCCCCCTGCCCATCGGGCAGGAACGTCGGGAAATACCCCAGTTGCACCGAACTTGAATCAAAGATCACCAGCGGGTTGCCGCTGTTCCACAGCGCGGCCCCGCTCGCGTCATACTTCTGCATGTACAGGTGGCGCGGGCTGCTGAACCCGCCCGTCGGACGCACCCACAACGCGATCACCGTGCCGTTCTCGCCCGGCATCAGTTCCGCCAGCGTGTAACTGCCCGTCGCGGGCGTGCTGCCGATGCCCCCCGCCTGCCACTGCACCGCGCCCGCCGCGCTCAGCCGCTGAAGGAAGAACCCCGCCCCCTGCGTCCAGCCGACGACGTATGAACCGTCGCTCAGCGCCGCCAGGCGCGGCACGTTGGCCGTGCTGCTCGTCGTCACGCGCACACCACCGGGCCCCCATGCCAAGTCCCCATCCGGCGTGATGACCTGCACACCCACGTGCGAGCCGCCGCTGGTGTCATCGCGGAAGGCCACGGCCGCGTCGCCCGAAGGGGCCACCACAAAGCCGTAATCCTGCGTGGATGAATACCCCGTGTCGATCACGAGCACGCCGTTGCGCGCCCACACCTCGTTGCCCTGCGCATCAAGGCGCTGCACGTAGGTGTCGTACCCGCCAAAGGCGTTGTCAAGCCAAGAGATGTAACAGCCGCCATCGGCGGTCGGGCGCACCTTGGGCTGCACCTGCGGGCCGCCACGGTCGGCGATGGTGAAGTTCTGGCCGGGGTCGGGGCTCCACTGCGCGCTGGCGGCAGCGCCGGACACGAGGACACACGCCGCGGGAAGGACTCGCTGGAAAACAGAACGCATCATGATGCTCAAACTCCGGAGTGTTGTGGTTGCCAAACGCCCCCACCGACTGCCCATGAACCGTCGCGCGTGCCGCGGGGAACCCCCAGCGTCCCGCCGCTACCCCCCAGAATAGGGCATCACCGGGTGGCGTATGAGGCTGGGCCCCGCAAAAAGACCGAAGGCCACGCCCACGAGAAAGCGCGGCCCCCGGAGTTTGTCGTTGAGATCGTGTGCCAGAGGCTCAGCAGCCACCGTTCTCCCATACCGCGAAGAACGCCTCGACGTCGGCACCGTCGATGCCGCCGTCCTGGTTCACGTCCGAGCAGCCTTCGGCGTTTTCCCACTCGGCAAAGAACGCCTCGACGTCGGCACCGTCGATGCCGCCGTCCTGGTTGTAGTCGGCGGCGCACCCGCAACCGCCGCCGCCGGAACCGATACCAACCCAGAACCCGCCCGAAAGGCTGAACTCACCGCCGGTCATCGGGGCGCCCGCGTCGGGCTGGCCGATGGTGCCCGAGAGTGAAAAGTCCCCCCCTGTGCTGGTGCCGCCGCCGCCGTCGATGGTGTACCAGTTGATCGCGAAGTCCTGGCCCATCGCGGCGGGCGCGACGGCGGCAAGCGTGATCATTGCGAGCATGGTTTTCATCGAGAAGGCCTCCTCTGAACGGGGTGCAGCGCTGACAGATTCACTATACCAGAAACCGGCGGGAACACAAGCACGATTTGACGGATTTTCGCCCACCCCCGCCCCGTCTGCCCCCCCACCCCCCTCCGGCCCTCCCGCCGGGTTGGCGGCACACCGGCACGGGGGCCGGGGTGGCTGTCCAAGGCCAAGCGTCCGAGAAGCATGCGGCTTGAGATTGCCACCGGCAACCCGACCGGGCCGAGCCATGCGAGCTGGCCGCGGGGGAGACCGCCCCTCGGATCGGGGGTGGCGGGCAAGACCATCCGACATTGCGGACGCCGCATCGCGTTATCCGACGCGCGCCGGTTCTTATAACATGCATGTAAAGGCTCATCACCTCGAATCCGGCGTGTTTCATATTGCACTTCACCGCCGCATCTCGTATCTTCATCATGACAAGACATCCGCGGCAGCGCCCCTGTTTCCACGCTTCGTTTGTTCGCGGCGATGGGGCGAGCGCCACGGGAGATACGAGGCCGACAGGCCAGGAGTGAGAGAAGATGAAGTCCCGTAACATCACTGCGTGCGCTGTCGGTGCGCTCGCGTCGGTGCTGACATGCTCGGCCCAGGCCGATGTCGTCAACATCGTCGCGTACAACCCCGGATCGCCCCAATACCCCGGCGTCTTCGGCGGGTTCACCGGCACACTCACATTCACAGCGCTCACCGCGACCACCGGCACGCTCGACGTGAGCCTCACGAACACCTCGCCCAGCCCGGGCGGGTTCCTCACCGGCATCGCCATCCTCAACAGCATCGACTGGGCGGGCGTCAGCATCTCCCTGGCCAGCGCCAGCAACGCCAACTTCTCCAACCTCGGCCCCACGGCCGCCAACCCCTTCGGCAACTTCCGTGGCGGCGCGGCGACCAGCGGCAACTGGGAAGGCGGCGGCCCCCCCGGCAACGGCGTGGCCAACGGCGGCACGCTCACCGCGACCTTCAACGTTTCGGGTGCGGGTGTCGGCGCGATGTCCGCGGCGTCGTTCGTGCAGCCGGTTGACGACCGCTACCAGTTCGTTGTCCGCTTCCGCGGCTTCAACAACGGCGAGTCGGACAAGGTGCCGGCCGTGATCGTGCCCTCGCCGGGCGTCGCCTCGGTGCTTGCACTTGGCGGCATCGCCGCCATCCGCCGCCGGCGGGCCTGATTCCGTCTTTCTGTTTGGTGCTCATGGCACACGCCGCGCTGATCCGCGCGGCGTGTGCTTTTTTATTGCTTCGCGGGCACGAGCCAGCGCGGCAGTTCACGGATTTTTCCGTCGCGCCCGACACAGGCGAGCGTGGTGGTGGCAACGGCGGCGGTGAAGGGCGCAACCGGCGCGGGGGGCGGGTGTGCCGCGCCGGGCCCGAGCACCACAA
This sequence comes from Phycisphaeraceae bacterium, assembly GCA_019636615.1. Classification (GTDB taxonomy): domain Bacteria; phylum Planctomycetota; class Phycisphaerae; order Phycisphaerales; family UBA1924; genus UBA2402. The sequence continues at coordinate 1,896,316 of JAHBXF010000002.1, forward strand.
CCTCATACTCGTGCTCGATCTTGACGCGGCTGCCGCCGACCCACCGGGTGCGGATCTCGAGCAGGTCGTCGTACCGGCAGGGCCGGCGGTAGCGCACGTCGAGGCGGACAATGACCAGGAGGGTGCCGGCGGCCTCGAGTTGTGCGTAGGTGATGCCCGAGTCGCGGAGGAGTTCGGTGCGCCCCATTTCGAGCCAGGGGATGTAGGACGCGTGGTGGGCGACCCCCATGGGGTCGCACTCGCAATAGCGCACGCGGAGTTGCAGGGATCCGGAGACAACGGGCGCGGCCGAAGGTTCCGGGGTGTGGGGCGTCATGGGGGGCAAGTGTACAGAGCGCGGCCGCCCGGCGGCGGAGGGGGGCGGCGGCCGGTACGATTCGCGTTCCATGAGCGAAGCGCAGAAAGCAGACAAGTCTTCGGCTGTGCCCCCCGGGTCGAGCACCGTGATCACCATCCGGCGGCTGGCGCCCAGCGACTCCATCCAGGAACTCACCGAACTGCTGCACCGCGCGTACGCCAAGCAGGTCGAGATGGGGCTGCGCCCGCTGGCCGGGCGGCAAGACGCGGCGATGACCAAGAAGCGCGTCTTCAGCGGCGAGTGCTACGTGGCGGTCGAGCACGTGCCGATGGCCGGCAAACAGACGCTCCAGCGCCTGGTGGGCACCATTCTCTTTCACGAGGTGGAAGAATCGCAGGGCCCGCCCTTCTTCAGCGTGCCCGGCGTTTCGTGTTTTTCACAGTTCGCCGTAGACCCCTCCATGCAGGGGCGCGGCGTGGGCCTGCGGCTGCTCAACGTGATGGAAGCCCACGCGCTCGACGTGGGCGCGAACGAACTGGCCTGCACCATGGCAGAGCCCGACACCGACCTGATGAACTTCTACCTGCGGCGCGGCTATCGGCTGGTGGGCCACTGGCAGTGGCCCTATACCAACTACCGCTCGGCGATCTTGAGCAAAGCGCTCACGAACGCGGGCGGATAACGCCCGCGCCGCGTGGCGGCGGGGCGTGGTCTGGTGAACGCGGGCCGCGCTGGCCTTTACTTGCGGCGGGTGTAGTCGATCTGCAGGCTCACGAACTCTTTGCCGTCCGGGCCCGGCTCGTACATCTTGAACGTGTGAGAGTCGTCGCCGGTCTTGACGGTGACAGCGCGGTAGGCCTTCTTCTCGCGCGTCATGGGGTCAACAAGACTGCCCGCGAGCGTGAGGGTGCTGGCGGCATCGTCGTATGAACCGGTCATGATCATCATGCCCGTGCCCACGGAATCCATCCACACCGATTCGTACACCCCGGTGGCGTTGTTGTAGCCGGTGTAGCCCAGGCCCGTGAAGGGCATGGGGCCCATCATGCCCTTGTACACATCGTGCACAAACCGGCCATCAAGCACCCAGCGGCAGTCTGATGTCGCCTTGGAGACCTGCGGGGGCATGCCGGGCGCCATCGTGAAACTGGCCTGCGCATCCCACTCGCCCACGAGGAAGGCCAGTTTCTGGTGGGGAGCGCCGGGAGAGTTGGCCTCCATGTACTTGGCCATGTCCTCCGCCGTGGGCATGGCGGGCGCTTCTTTGGGCGGCTCGGCCAGCGTCGAAAGGCCCAGGCCGGCGGAAAGACCAACGGCTGTCGCGGCGATCGTGATGAGTGCGGTGCGGTGCATGGTGTACTTTCCTTTGTGTGCGATTTCCTGCGTGCCAACTGCCGGGATGAAACGTGCCCGGCCTGCGCCAAGACCAAACCAACCCCTGTGGCCAGCGGCCGATGATACCACCAGGCCCATCCGGTGCTTGCCCCGGCCGCCGGCCTTCTGTACGATGTTTGATAGCCTATCAAAGTTCAATCATTTGTCAAGGGGGCGTGCAAGATTTTTGCCAGACGCACCCTCACTTTTCGCACAGATCCGGCGCGCGGCGGGGCCCGGGCCCGAGCCGCATGGGCGAGAACCCAGCCCCTCCCGGGCCTGATTGCTGACGTGCCCTTCCCCCTCCCCAGCGCGGGGCCGAACCCGGGCAGACGCCTGCGACCCCAGACCTTTCACGCCCGGTTCATCATGTTCATCATCGTCTCGCTGCTCACCACGCCCCACGCATGCGCAGTTCCACCACGCGGGTGTCGGAGCCATCTTCCTCTGAGATGGTCAGGCGTGCCGAGCGCCCGCGGAAGATGCCTGTGTTCACGATGAGCGCGGCGGCGGTCTCGGCATCCGGCACGGGAATGCCGTTCACGGCCCTGAGCCATTGGCCGCTGACCAGGCCCGAGAGGGCGGCGGGGCTGCCCTGCTCAACACCCGAGATGATCACCGCGGGGGGCGCATCGCGCAAGAGCAGGCCCAGGCGCGCCGACACGCGCTGGCTCATCTGCTGGGTGAGGCGGGTATCGGGGCGCTGGCCCACGACCGCGTTGATCTCGATGTATTCGCCCCGGCGCCAGATGCGCAGGGCCACCGTGTCGCCGGGGGTGCGCGACGAGATGATCGACGAGAGAACCTGCCCATCGATCACCGGCTCGCCGTCGATGCTGGTGACGATGTCGCCTGGGCGGATGCCCGCGGTCTGCGCGGGGCCGCCGTCGATGATGTCTTCAACGCGCACGCCGCGCGGCGAACCCTGCTCGGCGATTCCGGCGTTATCGACAAACCAGACGCCCAGGTAGCCGCTGACGGCGGCGCCGGTGCCGATGATCTGCTGAACGCGGCTCTCGATGGTTGCCAGCGGGATGGCGAAACTGATTCCGGCGGATTGCCCCTCGTTGGTGCCGCGCGTGTCGGCGGCGGTGGCGATGGCGACGTTCATGCCCGCGACGCGCCCGCGGATGTCAACCAGTGGCCCGCCCGAGTTGCCGGGGTTGACGGCGGCGTCGGTCTGGATGAAGTTGGAGATGCGTGTCGCGCCCATGGCGGTGCGCGCCGAGCGGCCCAGGCCCGAGACGATGCCCTCGGACATGGAGAACTTGAAGCCGAAGGGGCTGCCGAAGGCGAAGACGCGCTCGCCGCGCTGCAGTCGCTCGCCGCTGGCCCGGCGCGCGGGGAAGAGGTATTCGCCGGGCTCAACCTTGATCACGGCGATGTCGCTGTCTTGATCAGCGCCGACGAGGGATGCCTCTTGCACGCGACCGTCGTGGAACTGCACCAGCACCGCGCGGGCGCCGGCGACCACGTGGGCGTTGGTGATGATGTGGCCCCTCTGGTCAAAGACCCACCCCGCGCCCGACGAGCCCCCCGGGGCGTTGCCGGCCCCCACCACGTCCAGGTGCACCACCGAGGGCTCCACGGCCAGGGCGATGTTGCGCACGGCCTCGTTGAGGCGGGCCAGAATATCGTCTTGATCAAGGCTGCGCTGGGCCACCGCCACGATGGCGTGCGTGCGGGCGTCGTGCAGGCGGCGCACGCCCGCGGGCCCCAGCACCAGCACCGCGGCAACCACGAGCAGCACAACAAAGGCGGGGCCGAAGGCGACAAACTTCCGCATGATGCTCCTTTGCCCTGGCAACGGCCGGGAGGGCGTGATGGCTTGCCCGGCCCGCCAGCGGTCTTTTCAGTCTGTACGGCGCCGGCCCCGCGGCCTTGCCGGGCGGCGCACCCGCAACCCGCGCACCAGTTACTACCGGCGTTTCTCCCCGTGGGTTCGGCCGGTCGCCTGCGGCGCACCACGCACGCCCACCGGGCTCACCCGCGCGCCCGCGTGGGCGCGTGGTCCGGGGTGCGGGTTTGCACCAACGGGGGTTCGACGCCCGCCCCGGGGCGGATGTCGCCCTGTTTCATCGTGTACGTGTGCCCGCCGATGGCTCTCTGCGACACGCGGCGCACCCAGTCTTCCCCCGCGCTCTGCAGGGCCTGGCCGAGATTGGCCGAGCGCGCGGCGAACCGTGGGGGGTCGTCTGTCATGCCCACGAGGTCTTGCAGCACCAGCACCTGACCGTGGCAGGCGGTGCCCGCCCCGATGCCGATCAGCGGCAGCGTGGTGCGTGCCATGATGCGGTCGGTGACTTCCGGCGGCACCGCCTCGACCAGCAACAGCACGCACCCGGCCTGCTCCATCGCGACGGCATCATCCACGATCTGCTGCGCCTCGGCGGGGGTGCGCCCGGCAGAGCCGTAGCCCCCGCTCAGCGCGGCACGCTGCGGACGGCTGCCCACGTGGCCGCAGATGGGGATTCCCGCGCGGGCCATGCGCCCGATCAGGGGCGCAAATGATGCATCCGCCTCGATCTTCACGACATCGGCGCGCCCCTCGGTGAGGAACCGCGCGGCGTTGTGCATGGCCTGGGCCTCGTCGGCCTGGTAGGACATAAACGGCATGTCGCCCATGATGCACGTGTCGGGGGCGCCGCGTTTCACCGCCGCGGTGAGGGCGATGGCGATGTCCAGGGGCATGTCGATCGTGCGGTCGAAGCCCAGGATGACCTCGGCGGCGGTGTCGCCGATGAGCAGCACGTGAACCCCCGCGCGCTGAAGCCAGCGGGCGGTGGTGGCGTCGTAGCAGGTGAGACAGGCGAAGGGCTCGCCCGCGCTCGCCATGCGGCGCAATGTTCGGAGGGTGACCGGCTCGCGCCGGGGAACGTCGCTGGGCGTGCTCACGGGAGGAATGGTATCAGGGCGGGCGGGCGCGAGGGGGCGATTCCCGGCGCGGGGCCCCTTACACTCTCCCCCTGTGCCCATCCTGACCGCTACCAACATCGCCCACCGTTTCGGGACCGACATCATTCTGGATGGATCGGTCAATATTTCCGTCGAGCCCGGGGACCGTATCGGTCTGGTGGGGCGCAACGGCTGCGGCAAGTCCACCCTGCTCAAGATCATGGCGGGCATCCTCAAGCCCGACGGGGGCGAGGTGGTGCTGCAGCGCGGGATGCGGGCGGGATATTTAGAGCAAGACCCCAACCTTGATCCCACCGAATCGCTGCACGACAGCGCGCAACGGGCCTTTGCCCACCTGCACGCCCTGCACCGCGAGATGCACGAGGTCTACGAGCAGATGGCCCACCCGGGCGCCGACATCGACCGGCTCATGAAGCGCCAGGCCCAGTTAGAAGCCCAGATCGAGGCCGCGGGCGGGTACACCATCGAGCCCAAGATCGCCCAGGTGCTGCACGGGCTTGGATTCACCGACGACCAGTTCGAGATCCCCGTTGGCAAACTCAGCGGCGGGCAGCGCGGCCGGCTGGCCCTGGCCACGCTGCTGCTGCAAAGCCCGGACGTGCTGCTGCTCGACGAACCGACCAACCACCTCGACATCGAGGGGTGCATCTGGCTCGAAGAGTTCCTGGTCAACGAGTTCCGCGGGGCGGTGCTCATGGTCAGCCACGACCGCTACCTGCTCGACCGCGTCGTGCAGCGCATCGAAGAGGTCGAGCAGGGGCGGCTCATCGACTACCCGGGCAACTACGCCAAGTTCCGCGAACTGCGGGCCCAGCGCCGCACGGTGATGCTGCGCGCCTTCGAGGCCCAGCAGGACAAGTTCCGCAAAGAAGAAGCCTACATCCGCCGCTACAAGGCCGGCCAGCGCGCCAAGCAGGCCCGCGGGCGCGAGACGAAACTGGAACGCGCGAAAGAAGAGAGCACCCTCGAAAGACCCATGGAACTGGATGTCTTCAACCTGCGCCTGCCCAAGGCCGAGCGCACGGGCGACATGGTTGTCTCGGCGCGCGGCATCTCAAAGAAATACACCAACTCGGAGGGCGTCGAGAAGGTGCTCTTCACCGGGCTTGAACTCAGCATCCAGCGCGGCGAGCGCTGGGGCATCATCGGCCCCAACGGCGCGGGCAAGACGACGCTGGTGCGCTGCCTGCTGGGGGAGCACCCGGCCGACGAGGGCGTGATACGCATCGGCTCGAACGTGAAGGTCGGGTATTACCGCCAGACGCACGATGGGCTGGACCTTGATCAATCGGTGTGCCGCTACCTGCAGGGGGTGATCCTGAAAGAAGCGCCGACGCAGGCGATGAGCGAGCAGCAGGCGCGCGACCTGGCGGGGGCGTTTCTCTTCAGCGGCTCAGAGCAGGACAAGCACCTGCGGTTTTTATCCGGCGGGGAGCGCAGCCGCGCCGTGCTGGCGGGGCTGCTGGCGAGCGCGAAGAACCTGATCGTGCTGGACGAGCCGACGAACCACCTTGACATCCCCAGCGCCGAACGGCTGGAAGAAGCCCTCTCGCCCGACAGCGGGTACGAGGGAACGCTGATCCTCATCAGCCACGACCGCGCGCTCATCGACCACACGTGCGACCACCTGATCATTCTGGATGGGCAGGGGGGCGCGGAGGTGTACGCGGGAACCTATACCGACTGGAAGCGCCAGGACGAGAACCGCAAGCGGGCCAAGGCGCGCGAGGAAGAAGACCAGCGCCTGCGGCGCGAGCAGACGCAGAAGCACACGCGCCAGGCCGAGGAGCGGCGCAAACAGGCCGCGACGCAGTCATCTCCGCAGGGCGGGGTGCAGGGCGGGCGGCAAGGTGGGGGGCAGAGTGGCTCACAGCAGGGCGCGCAGGGAGCCCCCAAGGGCAACGGGCCAAGCGCGGGCAAACTGGCGCGGATGAAGATGGAACAGATCGAGGCGGCGATCGAGAAACTTCAGACGCGGCTCAAAGCCATCGACACCGAGATGGCGGGCGAGGTGGTGTGGCGCAACCCGCAGCGCTGCCACGAACTGGGCGAGGAGCGTGCGAAGGTGGCCGCGGAACTCGAACCGCTGGAGTTTGAGTGGGCGCGCCGAGCGGAAGAGAGTGTGTGAGTCAGCCGCAGCCGCTTGCTTCCCACGCCACGAAGAAGATCTCGACATCCTGGCCGTCGACACCGCCGTCGAAGTTGACATCGGCCGCGCTCTGGCCGAGTTGCCAATCAAGGAAGAAGGCCTCGACATCCGCGCCGTCCACACCGCCGTCGTTGTTGTAGTCAGCGGGGCAGGGAAGTGCGCTGGCCAGACGTACACCCATATCAAGCCTGACAGAACTAGGATGATTTGCCCCCCACCCCCACACATTATCGGACATGCCGCCGCCAACCGCGCGGCTACTCCCTTCGGTCACTCGGGTCCATCGGGTGTCCAGGATATAGATATCTTCCGTCCACTCGCGAGCCCCCCCGGCTGTATCAAGCAGACCCCAGGGGCTGACAACATCCGGGTACGCACCCAAAGGAATCAAGAGTTCCATGGAGTTTGGAAGGTTAAACTGAGCGTTGGCCTGCCCCGTACCATCGCCGCCGAAAGACTGGGGCGGGGCGTATATGAGGGGGACATCCGACATGCCCGCGTGCTCCCACCAGCCCGCCTGGCCCGGGCCGTTCTTATGGGGGTCGTAGTGCGAGGCCTTCATGTGTTCATCGAGGCTGGGAATCCAGTATTTCGCCCCGGGGCTGCGCGTGGCCTGGTCGGTGAACTCTCCGATACCTCCCGCCGGCGCGAACGTGTTTACATCGTACGCGCCGGTCATGAAGGCATCGCGTGCCGGGCTCTTGTCGTTGTGCAGCCAGTTGCACAGAACGGCGGCCATGCGCCACGAGATACCGCTGGCTGGCAACATGCCGGCATCCGGGATGTCGGAGCGCACGACGAAGCGCCGCCCGGGGCCTGAGTATGCGGGGTCATCCATCGCGCCCCACCAGAGGGGCATCGTCCACCACTGCACAGGGAAGCCCAGAGAATCGGGGCGGGCCATCGCGGAGTTGAGAAACTCGACCCACTGAGAGGTTGTGACCTCGGTGCGACCGATGCGATACTCGTATGGAACACTGCCGCGGCCGTAGGTGGGGCTGAGAGGATGGTTGAATCCAAGCCAAGGCTGATTGCCCGGGTCGCCGACCGTGACCCAGTCGTAACCATCCGGGGAGGGCTGGGCAGAGGCATGGTTGGTGAGGGAGGGGAGGCAGAGCGCAGCGAGGATGCACGCAGCGCGAAGGCCCGCGGTGAGGCGCTGTGGTTGCTGAATGCGGTTCATCGCGGGACGCACGCCTTTCTTGGATGCCGGCCCTCGCGGAGTGAGCGCGGCAAGAGCGGAGACGCGGTGCGCCCCCGAAGGACAACATACATCATGATTGTGGGTCTGTCAATGCCGAAGTTGCGGGTTGTGCCGGGGGTGTGGGCGTGCGGGGGGCGTGCGGGGGGGCTGTAAGGCGTTGAATATCGGGCGTTTGGCGTGAAGGGTGAGATGGGGGCGGGAGCGCGTGAACGAGCGCATAAAAAAGCCCCGGCGGTAAGGCCGGGGCTTTGAGTGTGGTGAGGGTGTAGCAGGTTGGAGCGTGCTTTGGCTGGCCGCTCAGCCGCAGCCGCCGTTTTCCCACGCCGCGAAGAAGAACTCGACATCGGCCCCGTCCACGCCGCCGTCGAAGTTGACATCGGCCGCGGGCAGGCCCTGCTCCCAGTCGGCGAAGAAGGCCTCGACATCTTGACCATTGACCCCGCCGTCACCGTTGTAATCGGCGGGGCAGGGAGAAGGGCGGTCGGCCAGGGGTTCGATGCGGATGTTGTCGAAGCCCATGGCGTAGGAGCCGTCCGGGGCGACGACGAGGCCGAAGTGGTCGACGGGCACCATCGCCAATGTCCCGCCGGAAATGTACAGATCGTGAAGACCGCTCGATGTTTCATCGCCTGATCGCAGCGTGGTGATGTTGATGTCGAGCAGGCGGTTGAGATCGAAATCGACGCCGACGCGGACTCTCGCCCACGGGTTGCAGGCGCTGAGTGGTGTTTCAATGACGGCGAATCGCTCCACGCCATCGGCCGATGAGCCCCGGACGAAAACCCCCAACGGAGAATCCGCGTCGGAGGGATGAAAACGATAGATCCCGATGGCGGCGACGGATACCGGTGTGTCTGTCGGCACAACGGTGCCCAGTTCAAACCATCCGGTACAGACTTCGGAGCCCGGGCGCAGAACCTGAACGCCTATGTCGAAGGAGATGTCTTTTCTCCCGGCAAGGCACGCCGTGCGGCGGACAACACGGTAGGGGCGATCACCCGGGGCATTGGAGAAGGCGAAGACATACTGCTCCGGATACATCAAGTCCATCGGCATGCCTGTGGGAATCGATTGCACGTCGAAGTGACCCGAGTCTTGGACCGACCAGAACCCCTGCTGACCTTCGAGAGGGCCCCCAAAGAAGCGGTGCTCTTCGAAGTCGAAGACACACTCTGGGTGTTTCGCAGCGCTGCTGACAGCACCTGTCCTGCACGGTCGCCCGCTCGGCATGTGTGTTGAGGTACGGGTTGTGGCCAGACCAACTCTGGGGGCGTCTGAGCCGGTCCATGTCCACACATGGGTGCGGGCGGCCGGCTGCGCCGAGGCGGGCGGGTGTGCCAGAGCGTAACCAGTCATGAGTGCGAAAAGAACCGATCGCGGTGTCTGCTGTGACATGGGTGACACTCCCGGTTCATCGTCGAAGCCTTGAGACCGTTCCCGGCGAAGACGTGGGGCGTCTGGGGTGAGGGGCGTCGATTCGCGGTGCTGCCACGGCACCTCGCGGTGGCATCAAAGAGGTACGCGGCATCCGAACCCGGAGTTCACACGTTTCGAGCAAGGGCACATGTTCAGGACCGGCCTCCTGTTATGAAAGACCGCGACTGGATGCCCACGCAGAGCCTCGCGTGCGCCGCGTCTCTGGGGTTGCTGCGCGCACGAAAGCCCCGGGCGGCATGGCCCGGGGCCGGGTGATGGAAACAGGTTTGTGCGCTGGGGCTCAGCCGCAGCCGCCGTTCTCCCACGCGGCGAAGAAGAACTCGACATCTGCGCCGTCGATGCCGCCATCGCCGTTGACATCCGCCGCGGGCAGGCCCTGCTCCCAGTCGGCGAAGAAGGCCTCGACATCGGCCCCGTCCACACCGCCGTCGTTGTTGTAGTCGGCGGGGCAGGGGGTCGGGCGGTCGGCCAGGGGTTCGATGCGGATGTTGTCGAAGCCCATGGCGTAGGAGCCGTCCGGGGCGACGACGAGGCCGAAGTGTGTGGTGGGCCCCATGGGCGAGACGCCGCCCGCGAGGAAGTGATCGTCGAGGGTCATTGAGACTTCCTCGCCGGTGCTGAGCGCGTTGATGTTGATGTCGAGCAGGCGGTTGAGGTCGAAGTCGACACCCAGGCGGATGCGCAGCCACTGGCTCTCGGGCGGGAGGGGTGTTTCGATGATGCTGATGAGTTCATCGCCGTCGAAAGATGAAGCACGGATGAAGACCGCCAGAGGGGAGGCGGGGTCGGCCGGGTTGAGGCGGTAGAGGCCGATGGCGGCGCCGGGGATGTGCGTCTGGTCGGGCAGCGACACGCCCAGAATGACCCACCCCGTAAAGGGCTCTGAGCCCGGGTTGAAGAACTGGATGCCGGTGTCGAAGGAGACATCGCGCCGGCCGGTGAGGCAGGGTGTGTGGCGCGAGATGCGCGACTCTGGCCCGCCCGGGGGCTGCGAGAACGCGCCCACGCACTGCACGCCCCCCTCCGGGTTCATCGGCAGGCCCAGCGGGTTGCCGATGGTGTGGAAGACATCGAAGAAACTGTCAACGCCGGCGGAGAGAAAACCGTGCTGGCCGTCGAGCGTGCCCAGAACGAGGCGCGAAGGCTCGAAGTCAAAGGCGCACCCTTCGGGGCCGCGCGTGCCGATGAAGACAAGGCCCAGGTCTGCGGGCATGAAGCCCGAGAGGGGGCCCGAATAGAGAGGAAGTTCGTTGAGGCGCACGTCGATGGGTGGGTCGAAGAGGTTGATGTTCCAGTGATAATCGGTCTCGATGATGCCGCCGCCGGGGGGTGCGTAGAGGTTGAAGGGGAAGCCGGTATCTGCCGCCGGCGCGAGCAGGCTCCAGACGGCGTTGCCCTTCAGGCGCGTGGTGTTGCCGTCGGCGTCGGTGTATTCATCGTCGTAGTAATGAAAATCGTTGGGCGGGAAGGGCAGATCGGTCGAGTCGGTCTTGCTGCCGCGCCCGTTGACCTCGTCGCCTTCGGGGAAGGTCTGGCCGATGACTTCGCCGTCGAGGGTCCAGAAGCCCGGCGAGATGACATACCTGCCGCCGGGCTCGCGCACGGTGACCGAGTCGTAGACGCGGTAGCAGCCGCCGGGCCAACCGCCCGCGCCGCCCGCGCCCTGGGCCCCGCCCAGGCCGCCCGCGCCGCCCAGGCTGGTGGAAAGATCCCAGCCCCCCGCGCCGCCCGTGCCGCCGGTGCCCGGTGCGCCGCCGGCGCCACCCACACCTGCGCCCGCGCCGCCGCCGCCGCCCACGCCCCCCGCCGAGCCCGCGCCGCCGGGGTTGGCCAGGCCGTCGCCGTTGAGGGCCTGCATGAACGCCGTGGCGTGATGGATATACCTGGCACGCGCGGCGATCCTGCCCCGCTGGCCCTCTTCGCCGTCGCCATCGCCGCCGTTGGCCAGGAGTGCGCCGTTGTGCAGGCTCATGGTGCGCGCCCGCATCGAGATGCTTCCGCCCGCGCCGCCGCCGCCGCCTTTCACCAGGCCGTCGCCGCCGGAGACACTGACGAAGCCGCCGTTGAAAAGAATGGTGCCGTCGATGAAGCAGCCGCGCAGAAAGACCGCGCCGCCGCCCGCGCCGCCGGGGCCGCCGTCTTCGGCATCGGCCGAGGGGCCGCCGTCGGCACCGTTGCCGCCCACGTTGCCGGCATCGCCCGCGAGGCCGGGCGTGCCGTCGGTGCCGCTGTCGGCCGCGACCGAGAGCACAAAGACGCTGCCCGAGTCGCCGGGGTTGCCGGGCAGGCCCGCACCGCCCGCCGCGCCGTTCTGGCCCGGCTGAGAGGTGCCGCCGCCCCCGCCACCGCCACCACCCCCGCC